>NZ_JAQQFL010000030.1:0-123823 GCF_046026025.1 Paraburkholderia fungorum
TTTTTGTTTTTTTGGGTGCCGCACGTTGTTGGGTGGGTTTAGGGGGGGGGGCGCCGCCCCAGCGCGGCAACAATGATGCGTGAATGTTGATGCAGCCCAGCGGCGGAATATCGAGCACTTCCTGCGGCAGGATCAGACCATAGGCGGCCACCACCATCACGTCGTGCGGCGTGGCATGCAATTGGTCGATCGCAGCGGCGGCTTTGGCCGGATATTTGCCGGCGCGGCGCAGCGAAGGCGGCTGCGCGACGGCAATCCCGTGTTCCTGCGCGTAGCGCTTGACCGGGCTCGCCTGCAACTTCATCCCGCGTCCGGCGGGTTGATCTTGCCGGGTCAAGACGAGCGGCACCGGAAAACCGGCGCCGTGAATCGCGGCCAATGCGGCCGCGGCGAACTCCGGCGTACCGGCAAAGATGACGCGCAACGAATGACTCATGAGCGGGTGCGGTAGGCGAGGTGGGCGCGCATTACATCGCGTGGGCGAGCTTCTTCATCTTGCTCTTGATGCGCGTCTGTTTCAGCGACGACAGGTACTCGACGAACACGCGGCCCATCAAGTGATCCATCTCGTGCTGGATGCACACGGCCAGCAGCTCTTCGCAATCCATCTCGAAGGTTTCACCCTTCTCGTTCAGCGCCCGCACGCGCACTTTCTCGGCGCGCTCGACGTTGTCGTAAATGCCCGGCACCGAGAGGCAGCCCTCTTCCGAAAGCTTCTTTTCGTTGCTCGACCAGATGATTTCCGGGTTGATGAAAGCGAGCAGTTCGTCGTGCGTTTCCGACACGTCGATCACAACCACGCGTTCGTGCACGTCCACCTGGGTCGCTGCGAGGCCGACGCCGGGTGCGGCGTACATCGTTTCGGCCATGTCGGCGACGAGCCGGCGAATGCGGTCGTTGACGACTTCGACCGGCTTCGCAATCTTGTGCAGCCGCTTGTCCGGGTAATTGAGAATGTTCAGTAAAGCCATGATCTTGAGTGTGTTTTATAGGCGCCGCTGCCCGGTGGAAGGCTAGCGTTGGCCATTCGGCCAGGTTGTGGGCGCATCGCGTTACGCAGACGATAGAGGGTGTCGAACCGGTTCGATTCAACGCGCCACGTGCGCTAGACGACGGGCCCGCGCGGGTGGGCGCGGCGCTGCAGTTTTTTCGGATGATGAAAATTTTAGCATGGCGCCCGCCTGCCCGCTGGCCCTGCAGGAGGATCGACGTTCAATGCATACCTTGCCCGCAACCCATATTGAACTCGCCGCATGGCTGCGGCTTGCGCTCGCGCCGGGGCTGAAACCCGCCGCGCTGCGCTTACTGCTGGGCGCTTTTGGACTGCCGGCAGCGATTTTCAATCAACCGCTCGAGGCACTTGCCGAGATCGCGGGCGAAACTGCAGCGCGCGCCGTGCTGGCACCGCCTATCCCAGACTTCGACGCGCAACTCGACGCAGTCATCGCATGGCGCGAGCTACCAGGCAACCATGTGGTGACCCTCGACGATCCTGCCTACCCGCCCGCGTTACTGACCATGACCGATCCGCCGCCACTACTATATATAAAGGGTCGGCTGAATCTGTTGCACACGAAAGCAGTCGCCATGGTAGGCAGTCGCAGCGCGACACCGCAAGGCGCTGAAGACGCTGAGCGCTTCGCGCGTGAGCTTTCACAAGCCGGCGTCACGATCGTGTCGGGGCTGGCGCTGGGTATCGACGGTGCAGCGCATCGGGGCGGGCTGGAAGGTGTCGGCGGCACTGTGGCGGTGATCGGCACCGGTGCCGACCTCGTGTACCCGGCGGCGCATCATGCGCTGGCACGGCAGATCGCGGCGCAAGGCGCAATCCTTTCGGAATGGCCGCTAGGCACGCCGGCGCGCGCCGCCAATTTCCCGCAGCGTAACCGCCTGATCGCCGGCCTCGTCAGCGGGGTTGTGATCGTCGAAGCTGCAATGCGCTCGGGCTCGCTGATCACGGCACGGCTCGCCAATGAAATGGGGCGCGATATCTTCGCTTTGCCCGGCTCGATCCATGCACCGTTGTCGCGCGGCTGTCATCGAATCATCAAGCAGGGCGCCAAGCTGGTGGAAACGCCCGATGAGGTGCTGGAAGAGCTGGGTTTCGGCAAGCCAGTAGCCGCGAAGGCCGCCGCCCAGCAGGCGGTTCTTTGGAACGCTGGCACGCCGGAATCGCCAAAAACATCTGCGCCGGAAGGAGTTCGGCAAGAATTGGCGACGGTGCACGCAGCGGCGCTCCATCGGGAGTCAGATACGGCGCCCGCGTCGCCAGTAGAGCCGTGCCCGGCCATGAGCGCGGAGGCGCTACAACTCCTCGACGCACTGGGTCACGCCCCCGCCACGCTTGAAATTCTTGCCACCCGCACCGAGATGGGGGACGCAGCATTGCAAAACACGCTGCTGCAACTTGAACTCGCCGGCCAGGTCACCGCGCTGCCCGGCGGCCGCTTCACGCGGGCGACCCGCGGCTGACCCCGCATTGACCAGGGTTGACCGCGATTTGGGATCGGCCATGCTACATTCGCGCCAAAGCACCTGACAAAAGTACGCAAGGAACCACCATGCCCGCGCTGAATCTCGACACCGACCAAGACCGGATTGCCGAGCGCGTCAACGAACCCGACACGCTGTTCGTAGCCTGCCTGTGCGCGGAGTGGTGCGGGACTTGCCGTGACTACCGGGAAGCCTTCAACCGGTTGGCGGATAAACATCCGGATATCTGCTTTGCATGGATCGACATCGAAACCCATGCGGACCGCTTCGACGATCTGGATGTCGAGAATTTCCCGACCATCCTGATCGAAGACTCAGTAACGACACGTTTTTTTGGCACGGTTTTGCCTCAGGCCGCGATTGTGGAGCGGATGTTGTCTGACCTGACGGCTGTACCGGGCATCAGCGGCGCGCCCAAACTGCGGCCCGCGCTGGCCGTCGCGTGAATGTGGCTGCCGGCCGCTAAACCTTGCGGCACGGGCGTTGCGAGCGGTACACGGCGCGTTTTCCGTCGCTCGCCCGGTTACCGAGCGCGCAATTATCATGGCGCGCTTTTTATGGCACTTGACACGCCGCGCTCGCGCCGTGTGCTATAAAGCGGTCGTTATTGGGTCGCAAAGGTCGCAAACGAGGGTCGCGCTGGTTAAAGCGCACTCAAGGCCATCAACCCGGATCTACCAACCTCACATCGAGTCATGTCCAAAGCACTGATCATCGCCGAAAAGCCTTCCGTCGCGAACGACATCGCGCGGGCTTTGGGCGGCTTTACCAAGCATGACGAATACTACGAGAGCGACGACTACGTCCTTTCCTCGGCAGTCGGCCACTTGCTGGAAATTGCCGCGCCCGAAGACTATGAAGTCAAACGCGGCAAGTGGAGCTTCGCCAACTTGCCCGTCATTCCGCCGCATTTCGATCTGAATCCGATCGCCAAGAGCGAGTCGCGCCTGAAGGTGCTGACCAAGCTGCTCAAGCGTAAAGACATCGACCGCCTGATCAACGCATGTGACGCGGGGCGCGAGGGCGAGCTGATTTTCCGCCTGATCGCGCAGCACGCGAAAGCCAAGCAGCCGGTGCAACGCCTGTGGCTTCAGTCGATGACAGCCGGTTCGATCCGCGACGGCTTTGCCCGTCTGCGTAGCGACGAAGAAATGCAACCGCTCGCCGATGCGGCGCGCTGCCGCTCGGAAGCGGACTGGCTGGTCGGCATCAACGGTACGCGTGCCATGACCGCGTTCAACAGCAAGGGCGGCGGCTTCTTCCTGACCACGGTCGGGCGAGTGCAGACGCCGACGCTGTCGATCGTCGTCGAGCGCGAAGAAAAGATCCGCCGCTTCGTGCCGCGTGACTATTGGGAAGTGAAGGCCGACTTCGTCTGTGCGGGCGGCTTCTACGAAGGCCGCTGGTTCGATCCGAAATTCAAGCGCGACGAGTTCGATCCTGAAAAGCGCGATTCGCGTCTGTGGGCGCTGCCCGCGGCTGAGACGATCGTCGCTGCCTGCCGTGGCCAGATCGGCACGGTGACGGAAGAATCGAAGCCGTCCACGCAACTGTCGCCGGCGCTGTTCGACCTGACCAGCTTGCAGCGTGAAGCCAACGGCCGCTTCGGCTTCTCGGCGAAGAACACGCTGGGCCTGGCTCAAGCGCTGTATGAAAAGCACAAGGTGCTGACCTATCCCCGGACCGACGCGCGCGCGTTGCCGGAAGACTATATGGATACGGTCAAAGAAACACTGGGCATGCTCAAGGAGAGCAACAACTATCTCCCGTATGCCAAGCAGGTGTTGGACAAGGGCTGGGTGAAACCGAACAAGCGCATCTTCGACAATTCGAAGATCAGCGACCACTTCGCAATCATCCCAACGGCGCAAGCGCCGAAGAATCTGTCCGAGCCGGAACAGAAGCTCTACGACCTGGTGGTGAAGCGCTTCCTGTCGGTGTTCTTCCCCGCCGCCGAATATCGCGTGACGACGCGGATCACGGAAGTGGTCGGTCATCACTTCAAGACTGAAGGCAAGGTGCTGGTCGAACCGGGCTGGTTGCAGGTCTATGGCCGCGAAATCAGCGGCGAAGATGCGAACCTCGTGCCGGTGCAGAAGGACGAGAAGGTCAAGACTGACAAGATCGCCGCCCAGCAACTGGTGACGAAACCACCCGCACGCTACAACGAAGCGACCTTGCTGTCGGCCATGGAAGGCGCGGGCAAACTCGTCGAAGACGACGAATTGCGCGAAGCCATGGCGGCCAAGGGTCTTGGCACGCCGGCCACGCGCGCCGCCATTATCGAAGGGCTGCTCGGCGAAAAGTATCTGATCCGCGAAGGCCGCGATCTGATTCCGACAGCCAAGGCTTTCCAGCTGATGACGCTGTTGCGTGGTCTCGGCGTGAAGGAATTGACCGCGCCGGAATTGACCGGCGAGTGGGAATACAAGCTCTCGCAGATGGAGCGTGGCAACCTGCCGCGCGACGCGTTCATGCAGGAAATCGCCCGCATGACGCAGACCATCGTCAAGCGCGCGAAAGAGTACGATTCCGACACGATCCCGGGCGATTACGCGACGTTGCAGACGCCGTGTCCGAATTGCGGCGGTCAGGTAAAGGAAAACTACCGGCGCTTCGCGTGCTCGAAGTGCGAGTTCTCGATCTCGAAGATTCCGGGTGGCCGTCAGTTCGAAATTCCGGAAGTTGAAGAGCTGTTGCAGAACAAGACGATCGGACCGCTGTCGGGTTTCCGCAGCAAGATGGGCCGCCCGTTCTCCGCGATCCTGAAGCTCTCGCTGGATGACGAGATCAAGAACTACAAGCTCGAGTTCGACTTCGGTCAGGATTCGGGCGGCGAAGACGGTGAACCGCCTGACTTCTCCGACCAGCAAGCGGTCGGCGCGTGCCCGAAGTGCAAGGGGCGCGTGTTTGAGCACGGCATGAGCTATGTTTGCGAGAACTCGGTTGCCAATCCGAAGACGTGCGACTTCCGCTCGGGCAAGGTGATTCTGCAGCAGGAAATCGCGCGCGAGCAGATGGCGAAGTTGCTTGAAGAAGGACGCACCGACCTGCTGACGAATTTCAAGTCGTCGCGCACCGGCCGCAACTTCAAGGCTTTCCTCGTCAAGCAGAACGACGGCAAGATCGGCTTCGAATTCGAGAAAAAAGAGCCGTCGGCCAAGACAGCTGCGAAGACTGCGGCGGCCAAGACGGCAGCCAAGGCAGCGCCGGAGTCGGACGACGAAGATACAGCCGTTGCAGTAAAGACGGTGCCCGCCGCCAAGAAGGCAGCAGCGAAGAAAGCGCCGGCGACCAAGACTGCTGCAAAGACCGCAGCGGCCAAGAAAGCACCGGCGAGGAAAACGGCTGCGCGCAAGACCGGCTCGTAATTCGCCGGCTCGTCATTTCAGCAGGCGGCCGCAAGCGTATTCAGCTTCCGGCCAGTTCTGATACAGCCAGGAAAAAAGGCGCAGTCACTTCCGTGACTGCGCCTTTTTGTTTGCCGACCGGACCGCGCTAACCTCAAACGCAGCCGACGGCGATCGCTCGAATTGTTACAGCGGCGACAGAGCGGTGGGCCGCGGACGATTCGTCGTCTTTGCCAACGTCTTCGGCATCGGCGATAACTCGCTATCCAGCAGCCGTGACAGCGGCTCAGCGCCATCGAACGCTTCCGGCGGCATGTGGTTCGCGGAATCGAGCGCGGCGGACGTGGCAGGCCTCTCAAGGCCGTCCTTGATCCACTGTTCGCCGAGCAGGCTGTTCGGCGTCTGGCTGAAATGCTCAACCAGATGATCGATGAACGTACGCACCTTGGCCGGCAAGTGACGGCGGCTCGGATACGCGATGTTGATCTCGACCTGCGGCAAACGGAAATCGCCGAGCAAACGCACGAGCCTGCCGCGCGTCATGTCACGGCCAATCAGATAGCTCGGCAGAATCGCGATACCCATGCCGAGCAAGGCGAACTGCCGCAGCATTTCCGTGTTGTTGGCCACGATCACGTTAGACGGACGCACGCGCACCTCGCCCTCCGAGCCCGTGAAGACACGCTCGTCGCCCCAATATTCGGACGGCAAACTCAGGCACGGATGCTCGAGCAGATGCTCGGGACGGGTGGGCGTGCCGTGCTTTTCAAGATACGCGGGCGTCGCGCACACCGTCATGCAACCGGTAGTCAAACGCCGCGTGACAATGCTCGCGCTGCGCATCTGCCGCGTGACCACCACGCCCACGTCGAAACCTTCTTCCACCAGATCGACCTGACGGTCGACCAGCGTGACATCGGGAATGACTTTCGGATAGCGCTCAGCGTACGTCTGCAGCACGGGCGCAAGGTTATGCAACCCGAATACGACCGGTGCGACGATTCGCAACGTGCCGACGGGTTCGTGATTGCGCGCGACCACCATCTGCTCGACGTCTTCCAGTTCGTCGAGAATCTGGCGCGCACGCTCGAGATAAACCTGGCCGGATTCGGTCAGAGACAAGCTGCGGGTTGTGCGATTGAGCAGCCGCGTACCAAGGCGGCCTTCGAGATCGGCAACGTGACGGGTGGCAACTGCGTTGGAAATATCCATCGCGCTCGCAGCGCGGGCAAAACTGCCGAGATCCGCCACTTTGACGAAAACTCGCATCGACTGCAAATGATCCATAGGACAACTCCTGCCGTGTTACAGCTTCCTGACAATTAGTGAAAACCAGTGAAGCGAACTTGGAATTCTCCTACGACTCGCGAAATCGTGCAGAAGTTGCCCGTCAAAGCGGAAATATTGTCGATATTTGTGCCACTGTGCTCCCAAGTGTGGGGTCTGAACCGCGATTGTTCCAAAAATGGAAACAATTTGCTGCACCGCAGCTTGCACTGTCTTTTTTGTTCGAACAGATGCAAAGGACGATCCAGCGCCGCGAAATCAGAAAAGATCACGTTCCAGCGTCGACATGGTAAAGAAAAACCGCCCGAAGGCGGTTTTCATACGAAGTGAATACTCACGTATTCAAGCTGCGAGTTTTCCCTCGAGGGCGCGTTTTGCCTCGGTCAAAGCCGGCGGCAGACCTTGCTGCAATGTGTCAAACAGGGCGGCATGCAGTTCGAGTTCGTTACGCCACGCAGCATCGTCGACCGAGATCACCTGATCAAATTGCTCACGGCTGAAATCGAGGCCACTCCAGTCGATGTCTTCGTAGTGCGGCGACACGCCGAATGCATGTTCTTCGCCTTGCGCCTGGCCTTCAATGCGCCCGACCATCCAGCTCAACACACGCATGTTCTCGCCAAAGCCCGGCCAGACGAACTTGCCGTCCGGACCCTTGCGGAACCAGTTGACGCAGAAGATTTTGGGCAGCTTCGCGCTCAGTTGCTCAAGACGCTCGCCGGTTTTCAGCCAGTGTCCGAAATAGTCGCTCATGTTGTAACCGCAGAACGGCAGCATCGCGAACGGATCGCGGCGCACGACGCCTTGCTGCCCCGCCGCCGCCGCGGTTGTTTCCGAGCCCATGGTCGCCGCCATGTACACGCCTTCGACCCAGTTGCGTGCTTCTGTGACGAGCGGCACCGTGGTTGAGCGGCGGCCGCCAAAGATGAACGCGTCGATTGCGACACCCGCCGGGTTCTCCCAGTCGGCGTCGATCGACGGACATTGCGAGGCTGGCGCCGTGAAGCGCGCGTTGGGGTGCGCGGCCTTCTGCCCGCTCTCCTTGGCGTTCGCCGGCGTCCAGTCCTTGCCCTGCCAGTCGATCAGATGCGCGGGTGGCACGTCGGTCATGCCTTCCCACCAGACGTCGCCGTCGTCGGTCAGCGCGACGTTCGTGAAAATGACGTTTTCCTTCAGCGTGGCCATCGCGTTGAAGTTGGTCTTTTCGCTCGTGCCGGGTGCGACGCCGAAATAGCCCGCCTCCGGATTGATCGCGTACAGACGGCCGTCCTTACCCGGCTTGATCCAGGCGATGTCGTCGCCGATCGTGGAGATTTTCCAGCCGTTCAGGCCTTCCGGCGGAATCAACATCGCGAAGTTAGTCTTGCCGCAAGCCGACGGAAATGCCGCCGCGACGTGATGCTTGCGACCTTCCGGCGACGTCACGCCGAGAATCAGCATGTGCTCGGCGAGCCAGCCTTCGGCACGGCCCATGGTGGACGCGATGCGCAGCGCGAAGCACTTCTTGCCGAGCAGCGCATTGCCGCCGTAGCCCGAGCCGTAGCTCCAGATTTCGCGCGCTTCGGGGAAATGGACGATGTATTTGGTGTCGTTGCACGGCCACGGCACGTCTTTCGCGCCCGCCGCGAGCGGTGCGCCGACCGAATGTACGCACGGCACGAACTCGCCGTCTTCGCCCAGCACGTCGTACACCTTGCGGCCCATGCGCGTCATGATGCGCATGTTGGTCGCCACGTACGGGCTGTCGCTCAGCTCGACGCCAATGTGCGCGATCGGCGAACCGAGCGGGCCCATCGAAAACGGCACCACGTACATGGTGCGGCCGCGCATCGCGCCGTCGAACAGGCCATCGAGCTTCGAACGCATCTCAGCCGGTTCGATCCAGTTGTTGGTCGGCCCGGCATCTTCACGACGCTTTGAGCAGATGAACGTGCGATCTTCGACACGCGCAACATCTGACGGATCGGACCAGGCCAGATAGGAATTGGGACGTTTGGCGGGATTGAGCTTTTTGAGGGTGCCGGCTTCGACCATCTGGGCGCACAGGCGGTTGTATTCTTCCTGCGAACCGTCACACCAGACGATCCGATCGGGCTTGGTCAGGGCGGCAACGCGCTGGACCCAGTCGATCAGTTTCCGGTGTTTGACCCACGTAGGCGCCCCTGCGGACACCTCGACATTGGGCTGTCCTTCGAATGAGGGATGATTCATCGACTTGTCTCCGTTTTGAAAGCAATAGAAAAACGGTACAAGCCCAGCGACGCTGCATGCGAGAGGCGTTCAATTCATCGCGCCGACATTTCTACAAACCGACGCGTTATTGTGCAGGTCATCGTGGGCCACACAGCCTGTTGCACGGAGGCGCCGATAAACGGTTTTGCCGACGGTTGTCTGCAACCGTCTGTAAAGCGGCTTGCCTCAACACGCAACAAACTGTTAAAAACGATGTCAATCGGCCTTGCCGTGGCGCTGCCGTTCTTCGCGGCAACTTCTACAGTAAGGCATTCAGCCAGACCGGCATGTGACCTGGGTCACATGGTGGGACAGTCAGCATAACACTCCGTTCCGCACCGCTATGGTGCGCCGCAAGACACATACCATGAAGATTGCCATCCTCGACGATTACCAGGACGCCGTCCGCAAGCTCGACTGCTTTCAACTGCTGGCCGACCATGAGGTCAAGGTTTTCAACAACACGGTTCGCGGTCTCGGCCAGTTGGCGAGCCGTCTTTCCGAAGTCGACGCCCTCGTCCTGATTCGCGAACGCACCCGCATCAGCTCGCAACTACTCGACAAGTTGCCGCGTTTGCGCATGATCAGTCAGACTGGCAAAGTCTCCAGCCATATCGATCTGGCGGCCTGTACCGAGCGCGGCATCGCCGTGCTGGAAGGCAGCGGCTCGCCGATCGCGCCGGCCGAGCTGACGTGGGCACTCATCATGGCGGCTCAACGGCGGATTCCGCAATACGTAGCAAACCTTAAGCAAGGGGCCTGGCAGCAGTCCGGATTGAAGACATCGGCGCTGCCGCCGAACTTCGGTTTGGGCCAGGTATTGCGCGGCCAGACACTGGGAATTTGGGGTTACGGCAAGATCGGCCGCTTGCTTGCCGGATACGGCAAGGCGTTCGGCATGAACGTGCTGATCTGGGGCCGCGAGCATTCGCGCGAAGCGGCGCGTGCAGACGGATATGGCGTGGCCGAGAGCCGCGAGGCGCTGTTCGAGCAGAGCGACGTGCTGTCCCTGCATCTGCGTCTGCATGACGACACGCGCGGCATCGTCAAGCAGGAAGACCTGATGCGGATGAAGCCAACCGCATTGCTCGTGAACACGAGCCGGGCTGAATTGCTCGACGAAAATGCGCTGGTGAATGCGCTGTCGCACAACCGTCCGGGCATGGTCGCGATCGATGTCTACGAAAGCGAGCCGATTTTGCAGGGCTACAGCCTGCTGCGTATGGAGAATGTGATCTGCACGCCGCACATTGGCTACGTGGAGCGCGAGAGCTACGAGTTGTATTTCACCGCGGCGTTCCAGAACATTCTGGCTTTCGACGCCGGCGACACCGCCAGCGTGGCAAATCCGGAAGCGTTGCAGGGCGGGCGCCGGCGTTAAGCTTCAGCGCCAACCGCCGTTGCTCACCGCACGAAGCGCACCTCAGCGCGCTTCGTGCGCGCCGGCTTCCAGCAGAGCGGGGATGCGTTCCAGAAAGACCTCGCCGTCGGTGCGGCCGAGGTTGTACGCGTGCACCATCTGCGACGGGCTCGTGTAATCCCACGCCGAAATAGGTACCTTGCGCGATGGCTGCACATAGAGCCGTTGCTGCACGCCGTGCGGCACGACGAACATCTGCGGCCGCGGATAAAGACGCGTGACCATCACCAGCACGTTGCCGGGCGCCTCGGCGTCGAGCGCGCCGACCGGCACGTTATCGACCATTCCGCCATCCAGCACCGGGCGGCCATTGCGCCGTAAAACCGGTGTGAACGGCGGGGTACTCGAGGATTGCAGAATCAGATCGGCAAGGTCCTCGACCGTCGCGCAATCCTGCGCGCGCACGAATTCCGGATGAAAGCCGAGCGTCTGACCCAGCGTCGGATGCAAGGTTTTGCGCACGTATTTCTCGATGTTGTACGCAATCAGACCCGCGGCGACCGCGCTTCGCGCGCCGAGCCAGCGCGGCAGATGCGATACGCCGATGCGGATTTCGGGTGCGTCGGCGAGCGTGGAGAATTTGTCGCTGTAGATGTCGAGCAGCGCCTGTCGGTAGATCCGGTAGTGCGGAAAAACCGATTCGCCGCGCAGCAGGTTGCCCCAGTAGGCGTTGCGGGTGTTGTGGCGCAACGCGTCTTGGTAATAGCGCATGACCCAGTCGGAATCGCGCGTGTAGAGCATGCACGCGGTGGCGGCGCCGGCCGAAATGCCGGCGATGACGCGCGGACGGATGGCCAGTTCCGGCTGCACCACGTCCCAGAAACCCGCCTGCCACCAGCAGCGATTGCCGCCGCCGGCGAATACAACCTGATCGAACATCTTGGCTTTTTCCTCTAATACGGCTCGCGGGCTCGCTTTGGGGTCTCAGTCGAGCAGCGCGTAGGTGGTGGTGGCGTGGACGGCCATATTGCCGGCTTCGTCGAATAATTCGACTTCGCCGAACACCAGATTGCGGCCCATGCGCAGCACGCGCGCGGTGATCAGCACGTCGCCATTGCGGACCGCGCGCATGAAACTGATGTTGAGCGACACGGTGCTCATCGGTTTGAAGCCGCCGAGCGCGGCTGAGATGGCGACGATCATCGCCGTGTCGGCGGCTGCCATAAAGACCTGGCCGCAGATCACGCCACCCGAATGACGCAGCCCACCGGAAAACGGCAGGCGCAAAGTCGCGCTTTCGTCGTCGACCTTGACCGGGGTCAGCGTGAGCGCACGGACCCAGGGTGCGAGGATGCGGTCGAGCAACTCGTTAATCTCTTTGTCATCCATGGCGGTCCCCGGTCGGACGCCGCGCGAGGCTTCGAGCGGCAGGTGTCCGCGACATGATACCGGGACGGTGAGCCATGCGCCTTTCCGGTGCCTGACGGCAGCCAACCGCCGGTGCCGGGCCGCCTCTCTCAGATTTTTTAAGAAATCTGCTAAAGGGGCTTGGCAATCTCGGAAAGTTACTGCATAATTTCGCTTCTGTTTGGGGCGTTAGCTCAGCTGGTAGAGCAGCGGACTCTTAATCCGTAGGTCGACAGTTCGAATCTGTCACGCCCCACCAAGAAATTCAGTAAAAAGCCCGGTCCTTGCGACTGGGCTTTTTGCTTTGCGGCGGCCGTGCCGTGTGAGCAAGCCGGCACCGCATTCCCCCGACATGCCATCGGGACCCGAGATTCGAAGCGCCGGAGCGTCACCATGTCCAAATCAAAACTCAACCCCGCTGATCTGGCTACGCCGCTCACCGAAGAAGAATTCGACGAACTCGACGAGTTTCTGGTGTCCGACATAACGTCGGACGAGACACTGACGATCGAGGGGCTCGACGGTTATTTAACCGCAATGGCCATTGGCCCGACTACCATGCCGCCCAGTTACTGGCTGCCAGGCGTGTGGGGCCCCAGCGAGAATGACACTCCTGCCTTCGAAACAATGGATCAGGCGCAGCACATTCTTGGGCTGATCTTGCGGAACATGAACGGCATCATTCTCTGCCTGGAAGATGACCCCGATGAGTTCGAACCGGTGTTTGGCTTCGTCAGCATTGACGAGAGCGGCCGCGAATTCATCGACGGCGAAGCATGGGCAGTGGGCTTCATGCAAGGTCTCACGCTCGTTCGGGCGGATTGGCAAGCGCTGTTCGACAGCGAGCAAGGCCGGGAATGGCTGCGTCCGATACGTTTGATGGGCGCACGGGATCTCACGCGGGAAGAGGAGGAGCTGATCGGCACGCCAGAACAGGATGAAGCCCTCACCAAACAGATTCCCGCCAGCGTCGCCGCGATCTATCGTTTCTGGCTTCCTTACCGCCAGGCCGTCCATGAGCGGACGCTAGCCGCCACGACCCAGCGCACCGAACCCAAGGTCGGCCGCAACGACCCGTGTCCTTGCGGCAGCGGCAAGAAATTCAAGAAGTGCTGCGGCGCTGCGGCGACGCTTCACTGAAGCTTCATTCCGTAAGCACAGGCGTCCAATTTCGAGCGGCAGGAGCCATGATCGCCTCGGCTCCTGCATGACTGCGTCACCCCGGAAGGTCATTTCCTTCAATACACCCCGCCCCACTGCCCGATACCGTTGAGCGTCGCCAATCCCGCGCACTCACGTATCGAGGCATCAGATGACCGTCTTACTCTCCATGGCCGCCTTCGCGCTGGCCGCGTCGATTTCTCCTGGTCCGGTCAATGTCGTCGCGCTCAGCGCCGGCGCACAGCATGGATTCACCGCGAGCATGCGGCATGTGACCGGCGCGACCGTCGGGTTCACGGTGTTGCTGCTGCTCATCGGTCTGGGCCTGCATGAATTGCTCGCGCATTTCCCCAATCTGATCGACATCGTCAAATGGGCCGGCGTTGGGTTTCTGTTTTATATGGCCTTCAAACTCGCCGTCGATGACGGCAAGCTCGGCGCGGACAAGACCACTCGCGGACCATCCTTCGCCTACGGTGCGGCGATGCAATGGTTTAATCCGAAAGCCTGGCTCGCGTCACTGGCCGGCATGGGCGCCTACGCGGCCGATGGCGACGGCCGGCTCGTCTGGCAATTCGCCATCGTGTACTTCGTGGTGTGCTATCTGTCGATTGCCAGTTGGGCGTATGCCGGCACCTTCCTGCGTCGATACTTGCAGGAGCCGAGTCGCGTGAGGGTATTCAATCGGGCGATGGCGGCTTTGCTCGCGGCAAGCGCGTTGTATCTGCTGATAGCGTGACACGGACCGCGGAACACCTGTGCGCAATTCAACTGCGATATTGCCCGGGCGTTGCCGCGACCAGCCGCTTGAAGGTCCGCTGCAAATGCGCCTGATCGGCAAAGCCCGCATCGAGCGCCACGTCCGCTATCGGGTAGCCGCGCCGGAGTTGCGCGCGGCTGTACTGGATGCGCCGGTTGATCAGATACGCATGCGGCGTCATGCCATAACGCCGTTTGAACGCCCGGATCAGGTGTGATGCGGACAGATCGGCCGCTTTGCAGACATCCTCCAGCTTCAACGGACGCGTGCAGTTTTCGGCGATGAATTCCGCGGCGCGCGCGAGTTGGGCACTTGTGCCGTCATCCGGCAAGGGTGCCGGATTCAGCTTCTGTTGTACTTCCGAGAAGAACGCGACCGTCGCGCTTTCCTTACGCATGGGCTCGCTTTCATCGTCGACGAGGATTGCGTATAGACGGTTCAATCCGTCGAACAACGCCGGGTCCGCCGTCATGGTCTGCGAGAAAGCGCGAAACGCGTGGTTGTCGCTGAAACCCAGGTCGTGTTGCAGCCCCGTGAGCCAATCAACCTCGACGTGCAGCATCCGATACGACCAGCGCTCGTCGGCAACCGGGTTGCACGCGTGCACGTCGTCCGGATTCATCATCACCACCGCACCCGCGCCGATCCATTCACTTGCGTGGCGATTCACGTACACGCTCTGCCCGCCGGTGACGGCGCCGATCGAAAACGTCTCATGCGAGTGTTTGGCATAGCAAACCTCGCGGCCATCGTCGATAGAACGCGCCTCGATGAACGGCAACGCTTCATCGCGCCAGAACTTCGGTGCGGCAGTCTGCGCAGCAGACGTCGCCGCTGAGTCGACTGTGTCGCCTGCGTTGCCTGAGTCACTCCAGCCGTTCATCCCGCTACTCATCGCTCGCTCCTCGGTCATGCGCTTTGTCTCATCGCAGCTTTCTCGCCTGTGCCTATGCACGGCAGCGCGAACCACATCGTAACGGTGCAATCCAGCGCAGACCAGCGCCCGAAACATCGCGACCGCAGAAATTTCAGCACTTCACGCTTGCCAATCCCTAAAATATAGTTATATTATGACTAGATACACAAAGACTAGTTTATGCCCACTCCGCTCATGGTCCGTCACTCTCCGCTTGCCCTCGCTGTTCTCGCCATGCTGACTGAAGCGCCGATGCATCCGTACCGGATGCAGCAGCTCATCAAGGCACGCGGCAAGGACGAGGTCATCAACGTCGGTCAGCGCAACAGCCTGTACCAGACAATCGATCGCCTGCTGCGCGGCGATCTGATCGCCATCCGCGAAACGGAACGCGACGGCGCGTTTCCGGAACGCACGGTCTATGAAATTACCGAGGCCGGCCGCGACACCGGCCGTCTGTGGCTGCGCGAACAGCTCGCGCAGCCCGCCCGCGATTTCCCGGCCTTTCCGGCCGCGCTCTCATTCCTGCCGCTGCTCTCGCCTGACGACGTGTGCCGTCAACTCGTCACCCGCATCGGCGCACTCGAACGGGAATTGATCCGGTTCGACGAGGCCACGGCCCAGGCCACCGAGATACAGATACCGCGGCTTTTCCTGCTCGAAGGCGAACTGATGCGTGCGCAACTGGTGGTCGAGTTGGACTGGGTTCGCAGCGTGGTGGCGGATCTGAAAGCCGGCACGCTGACCTGGAGCCCGGAATGGCTTGAAGAAATCGCTCAACGTTTCATACTGCCGGCCGGCGAAACCAGGTACCGGCCGACCCAACCTGCCGCAAAGAAGGGGACGAAGTCATGAGTCGTGAACCCATGGAAGTGATCGTGATCGGAGCGGGCACTGGCGGCCTCTGCCTTGCGCACGGCTTGAAGCGCGCCGGCATCAACGTGAATGTCTACGAACGCGATCGCACGCGCGCGGACGGTTTGCAGGGCTATCGGGTCGGGATCAATCCGCACGGGCTGGCGTCGCTGGAAGCCTGTCTGCCGCCAGAACTTTATGCGACGTTCCTCGCGACCTGCGCACGCACGCCCGGCCACTTCAACATCCTGACCGAACGAATGACCGAACTGCTCACGGTACCGCTCGAAGACGAATCGATGAGCGGCGGCAAATCGGTCAGCCGGATGACGCTGAGGCAAGTGCTGCTCACCGGTCTCGAAGCGCACGTGCATTTCGACAAGACGTTCACGTCGTACGAACAGCATGCCGACGGCAGCGTCACCGCCCATTTCGCGGACGGCACGCACGTCACGGCGGATCTGCTGGTCGGCGCGGACGGCGCGCGCTCAAAGGTGCGCCGCCAATTGCTACCGCACGCGCGGTTGGAAAACACCGGCATCGTGAGCGTCGGCGCAAAGGTGCCGATGGATGAAGCGTCACGCGCGCTGCTGCCGCCCAAGGTGCTCGACGGCATTACGCTGATCAACGCGCCGAAGGGTTACGGCGGCATCGTGCACGTGATGGAATTTCCATGGCGCGCGGACGGCAGCGGCATGAAGGAAGGCATCGGCAACAACGACGCCGCGCTGCTCACGCGTTGGCCCGGATTGCTTTACGACAACACGCGCGACTATCTGATGTGGGGCGTCTGGGGCGCATTGCACAACTTGCCGGCCGATCCCAAATCGCTTGGACAAGCTGCGTTACTCGCGCTCGCGACGCAGATCACCGACGGCTGGCATCCTAATCTGCGCGCGCTGATTCGCGCATCGGATCCGTCCACGGTCTTCAGCGTCGATGTGCGCACGTCGGTTCCGCTCAACCCATGGCCGACCAGCAATGTCACGGTACTGGGCGATGCGGTGCATCTGATGACACCGGGCCGCGGCGTGGGTGCGAACACCGCGTTGCGCGATGCCGCGCTACTCGCCTCGCGTCTGGCCGATGCGCAGCAGAGCAAGCTGTCGGGTCACGACGCGGTCGCGGGTTATGAGGAGGAAATGCGCCGCTATGGCTTTCACGCGGTCGCGGAATCGCGCAAGCAGTTCGATGCGAGTGGCGCGCTGCATCGGCCGGTGGTCGGGCGCATGGCGTTGAGCGCGATGCGCACCACCTTGCGGGTGGTGAACAATGTGCCGATGCTCAAGCGCCGCATGATCGACGCCGAGAACGAGTTTCGCGGCGTCGATCGTCAGAATCGCAATGCGGCGCCCGCCGCGCAAGGTCAGTAACGCGGTCAGTCGCGCAGTCAGTTACTTCGCGCTCACGTCGATATTGCCGAGATACTTGGCCGCCAGCGTCTTCACCGTACCGTCGGTCTGGACCTTGGCGATCGCCGCGTTCAGTTGATCGCGCAGCGCGGTGTCGCCTTTGCGAATCCCGTATGCGATGCCGCTGCCGAGGATCTTGTCGTCGCGCACCGGCTGGCCGACGAACGCGTAGTCCTTGCCGCCAGGCTTCGACAGAAAACCCGTCTGTCCCGCCGGCGCGAGAACGAGCGTGGCATCGAGCCGGCCCGCCACCAGATCCGTGTACACCTGATTCTGATCCTGATACGGCACGACCGTCACGCCAGCCGGTTCCCAATGCGTCTTCGCAAAGGTTTCCTGAATCGACGCCTGCAACACGCCAACGCGTTTGCCCTTCAACGAGGCCGGCGTCGGCAGCAAACCGCTGTCGCGTTTCGCGATCAGTTGCGTCGGCACGCGATACACGACGGTGGTGAAATCGATCGCCTGACGGCGCTGCTCGGTAGCGTTCATCGCCGAATTGATCGCGTCGAACTTGCGGCCCTGCAGCGCGGGAATCAGGCCGTCGAACGAAGTCTCGACCCATTTGCACGTCATATGCGCGGCGGCGCAGACGGCATTGCCGACGTCGACGTCGAGACCTTGCAGCTCACCGTTCGGCCCTTTCGATTCGAACGGCGGATACTGCGCCTCGAGTCCGAAACGCAGCGTCGATGTGTCGGCGGCGAGCGCGGCCGACGACGCGGCAATCGACGCGAATGCGCAGGCCAGCGCCAATAGAGGCTTGAGCAATTTCATAACAGGTCCCTTTTCCTTCGGTAATCAGATTTCACACAAACGCCGCGCGCCTTCGATCAAGGTCGCGTCGTCCTTCGAGAAGCTCAGGCGAATCAGGCCGGAATCCGTGCCGTCGGTATAGAACGCCGACAGCGGAATCGTCGCGACGCGCGCATCGCGAATCAGGCGCAGCACGAAATCGCTATCGCTTTCGTCCGAGAAACCGCGAAAACGCGCCAGCATGAAGAAGCTGCCTTCGCTCGGCAACAACTCGAAGCGCGAATCGCGCAGCGCGTGCGTGAGCAGATCGCGCTTCTTCTGATAGAACGCGGACAGGCCGAGATAGCTCTCGCGATTGGCGAGCGCATCGACGAACGCGTACTGCATCGGTGTATCGGCAGAAAACACCATGAACTGATGGACTTTGCGAATTTCTTCCATGAGCGCGGCAGGTGCGAGGCAATAGCCGACGCGCCAACCAGTGACGTGATACGACTTGCCGAACGAAGAAACGATCACGCTACGCTCCGCGAGTTCGGAGTCGCACGCCATGCTCTGGTGTTTGGCGCCGTCGAACACCACGTGTTCATAAACTTCGTCGGCCAGAATCACGATATCGGTATTGCGCGTCACGGCCTTCAGGCGCGCGACGTCCGCCTCGCTGAACACGGTTGCGGTCGGATTGTGCGGCGTGTTGATGATGATCATGCGCGTCTTCGGCGTGATCGCGGCGGCGACCTCGTCCCAATCTACGCGAAAATCGGCGAGCGACAGTTTGATCGGGACCGGCGTCGCGCCTTGCAGGCGAACGATCGGTCCATAGCTGTCGAACGACGGTTCGAAGTAAATCACTTCGTCACCAGGATGCACCAGCGCGCTGATCGTGGAATACAGACCTTCGCTGGCGCTGGCGATCACGGTGACCTCGCTCGACGGGTCGTAGCGCACGCCGTATAACGTCTCGACCTTGTCGGCGAGCGCTTCGCGCAGGGCGGCGATGCCGGCCATCGGCGCGTACTGGTTATGACCGGCGCGCATGGCTTGCGCGACACCGTCGACCAGTTTCGCGTCGGGCGCGAAATTCGGCGCGCCTTGCGACAGGTTCAGCGCGTCGTGTTGCGCGGCCAGTTGACCGATCACGGTAAAAATCGTCGTGCCTACGTCAGGCAATTTTGAGCGGGCTTGCATGGCGCTCTGCATAAGGCTTTCTCCCTTTCTTCATCCGGCAGAGGATTCGCGGACCGCCAACGGTGCGGCGGTCCCATCCGGTTTGATGAATTAGGCATCAGCCAAAGAACGCTCACAATCGAAACTTTGTCATGCGAGGCATGCGTTTACGTCATGGCTCGCGCAATGCAGCGCCAGGGAGGGCTAAGGCAATGAAATCGGGGGTTTAGCGCCAGAAATGCTGCTGCGCGGGGAGCGCGTAGAACCGCCGAGGTATGACGTAATGTGATGCACGGCGGTGATACGGCGTTGTAATACGCAGCGGTGATGCAGAGCAACTCGGCTGCGACCAGGCGGTCGCAGCCGTCAAAAGCAAGTTAATCGACGATCAGGCGTCGTCCATCATGCGGACTTTGACCTTCTTGCCCTTCACCTTGCCGGCGCTGAGCTTGCGCAACGCTTCGCGTGCGATGCTGCGCTCCACGGCCACATAGGTCGACATTTCGGTCACGTTGATCTTGCCGATCTGCGCACCGGCGAAACCTGCTTCGCCGGTCAGCGCGCCGAGCACGTCGCCCGGACGAATCTTCTCCTTGCGGCCGCCGAGAATCTGCAGCGTTTCCATCGGCGGCAGCAAACGTTCGTTGCTCGCCGGTTTCAGATCGGCCAGCTTGTGCCACTCGACTTCACGCTTTTGCGCCTGTTCGAGACTGCCCACGCGGCCCATCTCGTTCATGCTGGCGAGACTCAACGCCCAGCCTTCCTGATCGGCCCGACCCGTGCGGCCGATACGGTGCACATGCACTTCCGGATCCGGTGTGACGTCGACGTTGATCACCGCTTCGAGCTCCGCGATGTCGAGACCGCGCGAGGCAACGTCGGTGGCAACCAGCACCGAGCAACTGCGGTTCGCGAACTGGATCAGCACCTGATCGCGTTCACGCTGATCGAGTTCGCCATGCAGCGCGAGCGCATGAAACCCCTGCGCGCGCAGCACATCGAGCAGATCGCGGCATTGCTGCTTGGTGTTGCAGAACGCCAGCGTGCTCACCGGACGATAGTGGTTCAGCAGCAGACCGACCGCATGCAGACGCTGGTCTTCGGTGACTTCATAGAAGCGCTGACGAATCTTGGTGTTGTCGTGCCGCTCGGCAAGCTTCACTTCCTTCGGATTACGGAGGAATTGCTGGCTGAGTTTGACGATGCCTTCCGGGTACGTGGCCGAAAACAGCAGCGTTTGCCGCTCTTTCGGGCATTGCTTCACGACAGTCGCGATATCGTCGAAGAAGCCCATGTCGAGCATGCGGTCGGCTTCGTCGAGCACCAGCGTGTTGAGCGACTGCAACGGCAGGCTGCCGCGCTCGAGGTGATCCATGATCCGGCCCGGCGTGCCGACCACAATGTGCGCACCGTGTTCGAGGCTGGCGGTTTGCGGACGCATCGGCGTTCCGCCGCACAGCGTCAGCACCTTGATGTTTTCTTCGGCACGCGCCAGACGGCGGATTTCCTGCGTGACCTGGTCGGCAAGTTCGCGTGTCGGGCACAGCACCATCGCCTGCACGGCGAAGTTGCGCACGTCGAGGCGGTTGAGCAGCGCCAGCGAAAACGCCGCGGTCTTGCCGCTGCCGGTTTTCGCCTGGGCGATCAGATCGTTGCCGGCCAGCGCGATCGGCAGGCTCGCGGCCTGAATCGGCGTCATCTCGACATAGCCGAGCTGCGTCAGATTGGCGAGTGTGGCGGGCGGTAACGGTAGCTGGCTAAACGGCGCGCCGGCTTGAGTGGGAGTGTTCATAAGGTGAGGGCTCGCAATCGACTGAAGAGGCTGAGGGGACCGAAGGCCTGGGATTACTCGGCCATCGGGCCGGTGGCGGGACGGCCTTCGATCTGCTCGTACAGCACTGAGCCATCTTCCCCGTCGAAACGTTCGACGTAATTGCGCGCGCCGCACATCGGGCAACGGAACAGGAGTCCCTGCCCTTCATTCTTGATGACGACGTCCGACATCTCCCACTGCTCGCCGCAGGGCTGGTTTCTACAGGTAAACACGTTGATTCTCCAACTGGATTCGATTGTTTATTGGGCAGACCGGATGAATGGCCCCGCCGTGAATGCCGTCACTGCCATGGTCGGCGCCGCCGTCAGCAGGGGCGGAGCGCTTCAACCCAGATGCGTATGCCGCACCCGCGTTGCGCTCACGTCCATTTCGTTGAGGCCCTGGACGATGCCGCAGTCTTCAACGGCCTGTTCGCCGTGGCATTGCTCGCGCAGCGTGGTCAGTTGCACTTTCAGTTGCTTCAGTTCTTCGATACGCGTGTCGACGTGCGCAATGTGCTCGTCGATCAAGGCATTGATGCTGCCGCAGCCGTCCGCCGGTGCGTCTGTCAGACGCAGCAGCGCACGGATTTCGTCGTGGGTCATATCGAGCGCACGGCAATTGCGGATAAAGCGCAGGCGTTCGACGTGCCTTGCCGTATAGCTGCGGTAATTGGCCTCGGTGCGCTCCGCTTCGGGCAACAGGCCCTCTTTTTCGTAGAAACGGATGGTTTCGGTCGTGCAATGGGCGATTTTCGCCAGTTCGCCGATTTTCATGGACCCTCCCGGATTGCGGCCTTGACCTTGTAGTGGCTTCAAGGTGTTTACTAGACCACAAATCGAACCAGGAAGCCACCCATGCCACACGCCGACCTCGCCGAAGCAGACCGCCCGGAACACGCCAAAGCCCGTGCCCACGGGCACGAAGGGCATACCCACGACCATCCGGACGACGACGCTCACAGCCACGGGCATGGCGCAAGCTGCGGTCACGACCACGCCGCGCCCGCGCAGGCGCGGGACCACGAACACGCTCATGAGCACGGTGAAAGCTGCGGTCATGGCGCCAAAGCGCATGCTCGCGAGCTTGATCATGCCCACGGCGACAGCTGCAGCCACGGCCACGAAGCGCATGCTCATGAAGGGCATGACGATCACGCGCACGGCGGAAGCGGCGCCCACGACCACGGCCATGCGCATGCCCACCAAGCTCACCGCCACGCCGAGGCCGGTTGCTGTGGAACGGCGCACGCGGCCCCCGTGCCGCTCAAGCTCCCGCAATCGGAAGCCGTCGGCAACGACCTGCGCACCGCGATCCGCATCATGCAGATGGACTGTCCGACCGAAGAAGCGCTGATCCGCAAGAAATTCAGCCGCATGCCGCAGGTGCGCAGCATGGACTTCAACCTGATGCAGCGCGTGTTGACCGTCGTCCACGCGCCGGACGCCCTCGACTCGATCCTCGCCGCGATCCGCTCGCTCGACTTCACACCTGAGCTGGCAGACGCGAACCCGGGCGCGGCAGCCGCCCCTCAAGCGCCATCCAAGCCGTGGTGGCCACTCGCGCTCGCCGGCGCTGCCGCGGTGGGCTCAGAGGCCGCCAGCTGGCTTGGCGCCTCGACCTGGGTGGCGGCAGGTCTGGCGATCCTCGCGATCGCCGCCTGCGGCCTCACGACGTACCGGAAGGGCTGGGTCGCGATCCGCAACGGCAACCTGAACATCAATGCACTGATGAGCATTGCCGTGACCGGCGCACTGGTCCTGCAGCAGTGGCCGGAAGCCGCGATGGTGATGGTGCTCTTCACGATTGCCGAACTGATCGAAGCGAAATCGCTCGACCGCGCCCGCAATGCCATCCAGGGGCTGATGCAACTCACGCCCGAACAGGCCAGCGTGCAGCAAGCCGACGGCAGTTGGCGGCTCGTGGACCTCAAGTCGATCGCGCTCGGCGCGGTGGTGCGCGTGAAGCCGGGCGAGCGGATTGCGCTCGACGGCGCAATCGTCGCGGGCCGCTCGAGCGTCGATCAGGCGCCGATCACCGGCGAAAGCCTGCCGGTCGACAAGACCGTGGGCGACGCGGTGTTCGCCGGCACGATCAACCAGGCCGGCTCGTTCGACTATCGCGTCACGGCCGCCGCCAGCAACACGACGCTCGCGCGCATCATTCACGCGGTCGAAGAAGCGCAAGGCACCAAGGCGCCGACCCAGCGTTTCGTCGATCAGTTCGCGCGCGTCTATACGCCCATCGTGTTCGCGGCCGCACTCGCCGTGGCGGTGTTGCCGCCGCTGCTGTTCGGCGGACAGTGGCACGAATGGGTCTACAAGGCGCTGGTGATGCTGGTGATCGCCTGTCCGTGCGCGCTGGTGATCTCGACGCCGGTCACGATCGTCAGCGGCCTCGCGGCTGCCGCGCGCAAGGGCATTCTGATCAAAGGCGGCGCCTACCTCGAACAGGGCCGCAAGCTGAGCCGGCTCGCGCTCGACAAAACCGGCACGATCACGCACGGCAAACCCGTGCAAACCGAGTTCGAGATGCTGGCCGACGTTGACGTGGTTCGTTGCAGAACACTCGCGGCGAGCCTTGCGGGTCGCTCGGATCATCCGGTTTCGATGGCCATCGCGACAGCCGCGAAAAGCGAGAACATCGCCAGCGCTACGGTCGATGCCTTCGAAGCACTGGCAGGGCGCGGCGTGCGCGGCGAAATCGACGGCTTGCCGTATTGGCTCGGCAATCATCGGCTGGTCGAAGAGCTCGGACGCTGCTCGGCGTCGCTCGAAGCGAAGCTCGATGCGCTCGAGGGGCAAGGCAAAACCGTCGTCATGCTGGTGGATGCCGAACGCGTGCTCGCGCTGTTTGCCGTCGCCGACACGGTGAAGGACACGAGCCGCGCGGCCATCGCCGAATTGCAGCGCCTCGGCGTGCGCGCCGCCATGCTCACCGGCGACAACCCGCACACGGCCGCCGCGATCGCGCAGCAAGTCGGTATCGATGAAGCGCGCGGCAATCAGTTGCCCGAGGACAAGCTGAACGCGGTGGACGGCTGGTCGAAAGACGGCGCGACGGTCGGCATGGTCGGCGACGGCATCAACGACGCCCCCGCTCTCGCGCGTGCCGATATCGGCTTTGCGATGGGCGCGATGGGCACCGACACCGCGATCGAAACCGCCGACGTCGCCCTGATGGACGACGATCTGCGCAAGATTCCGCAATTCATCCGTCTGTCGAAGGCGACGCATTCGGTGCTGGTGCAGAACATCACGCTGGCGCTGGGCATCAAGAGTGTGTTCCTCGTACTGACGATGATGGGTCTGGGCACGATGTGGATGGCCGTGTTCGCCGATGTGGGCGCGAGCCTGCTGGTGGTGGCGAACGGCCTACGGCTCCTGCGCAAGTAAACGCCCGGCACCCGCGCGTGGGCATTTCAAGCTGCCCACCTTTGCTTTGATCTCCTCCCCAGGTGCTCATAGGCTGTTCAATTCCTGAACAGCCTATGAGCACACTGGTCAGAAACGACACGCTCATTCCCATGCATGGTGAACCAGGCCACGCGCCCGCGCTTCGCGGGCGTGCCTGCTGCGCACGCACGACCCACCCGCGCGGCGCATTGGCACAGTTCTGGCTATAGCCTCTCGCGGCCAAGCGAAATATCGCGCCGAATATAGCCCATTCAATCATGTGAGGAGCACACAGATGAATCACGCAGAGATGCAGTTTCTGACTACCGAATTCCCGTACAAAAAACAGTATGCGAATTTCATCGGCGGCGAATGGGTAAAGCCGGTGGGCGGCGAGTACTTCGACAACGTATCGCCGATCACCGGCGAGCCGTTTACGTCGATCCCACGCTCACGTGAAGCCGATATCGA
Organism: Paraburkholderia fungorum; assembly: GCF_046026025.1. Lineage (GTDB taxonomy): Bacteria > Pseudomonadota > Gammaproteobacteria > Burkholderiales > Burkholderiaceae > Paraburkholderia > Paraburkholderia fungorum_E. The sequence continues at coordinate 24,836 of NZ_JAQQFL010000030.1, forward strand.
ACTCGCCCTCGACGCCGCGCATCGCGCGAAGACCGCTTGGGGCAAAACGTCGACCGCCGAACGCGCGAACATCCTGAATCGTATCGCCGACCGGATGGAAGCGAATCTGCAACGCATCGCCGTGGCTGAAACGATCGACAACGGCAAGCCGCTACGCGAAACAATGGCGGCCGACATTCCGCTCGCCATCGATCATTTCCGCTATTTCGCCGGCGCTGTGCGTGCGCAGGAAGGTGGGATCTCCGAGATCGACCACGACACCGTCGCCTATCACTTTCACGAACCGCTCGGCGTGGTCGGCCAGATCATCCCGTGGAATTTCCCGATCCTGATGGCGGTGTGGAAGCTCGCGCCCGCCCTCGCTGCCGGCAATTGCGTCGTGCTCAAACCGGCCGAACAAACGCCCGCTTCGATTCTCGTGCTGCTCGAACTGATCCACGATTTACTGCCGCCGGGCGTGCTGAACGTGGTGAACGGGTTTGGCCTCGAAGCCGGCAAACCGCTCGCGTCCAGCAAGCGCATCGCGAAGATCGCGTTTACCGGAGAGACCACGACCGGTCGCCTGATCATGCAGTACGCAAGCCAGAACATCATTCCCGTGACGCTCGAACTCGGCGGCAAAAGCCCGAATATTTTCTTCGCCGACGTGATGAACGCGGACGACAGCTATTTCGACAAGGCGCTCGAAGGCTTCACGATGTTCGCGCTGAATCAGGGCGAAGTGTGTACGTGTCCGTCACGCGTGCTGGTCGACGAAAAGATCTACGACCGCTTCATGGAGCGCGCATTGAAGCGCGTGGCCGCGATCACGCAAGGCCACCCGCTCGACACGAAGACAATGATCGGCGCGCAGGCCTCGCAGGAACAGCTCGAAAAAATCCTCTCGTACGTCGACCTTGGCAAGCAGGAAGGCGCCGAGTGTCTCATCGGCGGTGAGCGCAATACGCTCGGCGGCGAATTGAGCAAGGGCTACTACGTGAAGCCGACGGTATTCCGCGGCCACAACAAGATGCGCATCTTCCAGGAAGAAATCTTCGGGCCGGTCGTTTCCGTGACGACCTTCAAGAACGAAGACGAAGCGCTCGAGATCGCCAACGATACGCTCTACGGTCTGGGCGCCGGTGTATGGACGCGCGACGGCACGCGCGCCTATCGCTTCGGCCGGCAGATCCAGGCGGGCCGCGTGTGGACCAACTGCTATCACGCGTACCCCGCGCATGCCGCGTTTGGTGGCTACAAGCAATCGGGCATCGGCCGCGAGAATCACAAGATGATGCTCGACCACTATCAGCAAACCAAGAACCTGCTGGTCAGCTATAGCGACAAGCCGCTCGGTTTCTTCTAAGCATAGCGACTCTGTCCGGGCGGGCCGCATTGCGCGGCTCGCTCTATTTCAGTGAGGGTATGTGATGGCTGACGAGAAGCAAGTGGCCCGCGTGATCGCCACGCCTGCCGCGGTCGAATTGATCGACAAGCTTTGCGCCGAACATGGTGCCGTACTGTTTCACCAATCCGGTGGATGCTGCGACGGCAGCGCGCCGATGATGTTCCCTCAGAGCGAGTTCATGGTCGGTTCGTCCGATGTAAAACTCGGCACGATTGCCGGCGTGCCGTTCTACATGAGCGAGTCGCAATTCGAATACTGGCAGCACACGCAATTGATCATCGACGTGGTGCCGGGCAATGGCGGCATGTTTTCCCTGGAACGCCCGAGTGGACTGCGGTTCCTGACGCGCTCGCGACTCTTCGAGGACGATGAAAACGCATGGCTCGAAACGCATCCGGTGGAGCGGGCGGACGCTTAGCGCTTTTATGTCACGCTGGCGTCCGGATTGTCATTCTTCGAGAAGGACGTCGGATGGCGCCGCATCGCGTTGATGGCGCGTCAACAGGAAGTAGACGTAGCCGAGCGCGAGGAAGATCGCGAACACGATGGCCACCAGGAAATTGAAATACACCATCGTTGCCAGACAAATCACCGCGGCCACCAGCGCGAACGCCGGAAAGTACGGAAATAGCGGCGCGCGGAACGGGCGCTCCATGTTCGGGTCCGAGCGGCGCAGCTTGAACAGCGACAACATGCTGATGATGTACATCACGATCGCGCCAAAAACAGACATCGTCACGATGTTCGCCGTCAGCGTCTGACCGCCGAACTGGATCAATTCGTCGCTATAGATCGCGGCGATGCCGATCACGCCACCCGCGATGATCGCGCGATGCGGCGTCTTGAAGCGCGGATGCACCTTGGAGAGCCACTCCGGCAGATAGCCCGCACGGGCCAGCGCGAAGATCTGACGGGAGTACCCAAGGATGATGCCGTGAAACGACGCGACGAGACCGAACAGCCCGAGCCACACCAGCATATGCATCCAGCCGCTATGTTCGCCGACGATGAACTTCATGGCTTGCGGCAACGGATCGTTGATGTTCGCCAGCTTGGTCCAGTCGCCGGCGGCGCCTGCGAACACCATCACGCCGATGGCGAGCAGCACTAAGGTCAGAATGCCGGCGACGTAGGCAATCGGAATCGAACGCTTCGGATTCCTGGTTTCTTCGGCAGCCATCGCCACGCCTTCGATCGCGAGGAAAAACCAGATGGCGAACGGAATCGCCGCGAACATGCCGTGAAATGAACCCATGCTGAAGGTGTCCGCGCCGGACCAGCCGCCCTTCATGAAGTTCGACCATTGAAAGCCGGGCGACACGACACCCATGAACACCAGCAATTCGAAGATCGCGAGCAGCGTCACGCACAATTCAAAAGCCGCGGCAATCTGCACGCCGACAATATTCAATGCCATGAAGATCAGATACGCGCCCATTGCCGCGTGTTTCGGTTCGAGACCCGGGAACTGCACATGCAGATACGCACCGATCGCAAGTGCAATGGCGGGGGGTGCGAAGACGAATTCGACCAGAGTCGCCGCGCCCGCCAGATAACCGCCGGTTGGGCCAAAGGCGTGACGCGCGTAGGCGAACGGACCGCCCGCATGCGGAATCGATGTGGTGAGTTCGGTGAAACTAAAAATGAAAGTGGTGTACATCGCCGCGATGAAAATCGCCGTGATGACGAAGCCGAGCGTGCCGGCGCTGGCCCAGCCGTAGCTCCAGCCGAAGTACTCGCCGGAAATGACCAGACCGACCGCGATTCCCCACAGTTGCCACGTGCCGAGGGTCTGCTTCAACTCATGATGCGTGATTTTACCGACGTGCTGATTGCTGGATTCTGACTTCATCGGGCGCTCCTGAGGTTGCCGCTTGCCCGGCACCGCAAGGCTTTGCGGTGCACGAGCGGACAGGCTTCAGCCGATGGTAGTGAGCCATTATTCGAGGTGTTATCGAAATTCGGCAAAGTCAGGGCACGCTTGTGTCAGCGGGTGCCTGACTCCGTTTGCCTGCGCGGAATGAAGTTCGCAGGATTTGGTAAACGGGGACGTGGTACTTTTGTCCACATCGCTTCGGCAATCTTCTCGTGGTTAGCCACTCACTCATGAACCCATCGGACAATCGCGCGCGCTACGAGACTCGGCTGAGCCGCGTGCTCGACCACATTTACGATCACCTCGACGATCCGCTGGATATCGATCGTCTGGCGGAAATTGCCTGCATGTCGCCGTATCACTGGCATCGCATCTATCAGGCGATGTATGGCGAGACGGTTGCGACGACCGTGCGTCGCTTGCGACTGCATCGCGCGGCGGGATATCTGGCGAATGGCGCGATGCCGATCGCGGACATTGCCGAGCGCTCGGGCTATAGCAGTTTGCAGTCTTTCTCGCGCACCTTTCGCGCCGTGTTCGGCATTCCGCCGGCGCAGTACCGCAAGCAGGGGACCCATAGCCGGTTTCGTCCGGCGCTTTCAGGAGACGATCAAATGACAATGCGTGAAGTGACGATTCGTCATGTTGAACCGATGGAGGTTTTGTCGGTGGATCACGTGGGACCGTATATGCAGATCGGCAAAGCGTTCGACGGCTTGTTCGGCTGGCTGGCGAAACACAATTTGCTCGCGGGGCAGATGCGCATGATCGGGATTTACTACGACGATCCTGGGGTGGTGGAGGAGAACGCATTGCGCTCGAAAGCCGGGGTACTTTTGCCGCATCCGGTGCAGGCTTCGGTGACGGTGAGTCCACCCGTTTCGGTGGCGCATGTGAAAGGCGGTGAGTACGCGGTGCTGCGGCACAAGGGACCGTATAGCGATATGCGTGCGGCTTACGAGTGGTTGTATGGGACATGGCTCGTGCAGTCGGGGCGCGAGGCCGCGGACGCGCCGGTGTTCGAGGAGTATTTGAATAGCCCGAAGGAGACTGCGCCTGCTGAGCTCCTGACCGAGATTTGCTTGCCGTTGGTTTGATGGATCTGGTTGGGTTGTGTTTGCTCTGCTTGCTTTGTGCATGTTTACGCAGCGTGCTTTCTGGATGCCTCTCTGGTTTTTATAGTCTTTGTATATGTATACGTAGTAATAGTTAACAAGCATCGCACCTGGCTGTGGATAACCTGAATCTTCGTTTACGGATCAAGGGGCTGCGGAATCCATAACCCTGCGCAGCGCGCGCGGACAGGAAGCAGGAGCCAGGGAAAACTTTTGATCGACCTGGCGGAGTCGCGGATTTATCAAGGTTTCACCCACAACGTGTCAGGTGGCTTGTACAAAAGTTGTCCAGAGGGGGCTGTGGATAAGTGGGGTGACTTATCCAGCGCTCAATCCGCTAACTCGTACGACGTGCTGCGGCCCCCCGCTGCTGATTTTTTCAACACGCCGAATGCGACGAGTTCGCTGATGTCGCGCAATGCGGTATCGGGTGAGCACTTCGCAATCGCAGCCCACTTGCTGCTGGTCAATTTGCCGTCAAAACCGTCAAGCAGACGACTCAACAGTTTGACTTGCCGTTCGTTGAACGGCGTGCTCGCCCAGTGTTGCCAGAAACGCGCCTTAGATAGCACCACGTTTGGCGTAAGTTGGGCTTGATCGACTGCGCGATGCAAAGCCCCGAGGAACCACGCCAGCCACTCGGTGATATCCAGTGTGCCTTTTTGTGTGCGCTCGAGAATGTCGTAATAGTCTTTCCGTTCGCGCTGGATCTGTGCCGACAAACTGTAGAAGCGTTCCGGGCTACCGTCGGCGCGCGCGAGGAGCAGATCGCCAATGGCCCGTGCAATGCGGCCGTTGCCGTCGTCGAAAGGATGCAGCGTAACGAACCAGAGGTGAGCGAGCCCCGCCTTGAGCACCGGTTGATCGGCCGTATCGGTATTCAGCCATGCTATGAATCGATCCATCTCCGTTTCCAGCTGTGCCGCAGACGGCGCCTCGAAGTGGACTTTCTGACGCCCGATCGGACCAGAAACAACTTGCTTCGGCCCTTTGGAATCATCGCGCCAATTGGCAACGCTGATCCGCGACATACCGCTGAACCCTGTCGGAAAAAGTGCGGCATGCCATCCAAACAGGCGTTCTTTCGACATCCCAGCTGAGCAATTCAGTGTGGCGTCGAGCACCATCTCCACGACGCCTTCAACGTGGCGGTCGACCGGCGCGAGCGCACCGATATCGACGCCGAGCTTGCGTGCTATCGACGAACGCACCGACGCGACATTGAGCTGTTCGCCTTCTATCTCACTGGTTTTGACGACGTCTTCGGTAAGCGCGACAAGACTGGCCTCGCTGCGCAAAGCCAACCCCACATCGGCAAGACGCCCGAACAGGAGCCCTTGAGCACGGGACACTTCCGCGAGCGGAACCGCAAGGCGTGACAGGTCATAGCGCCAGCCGGGCCATTCGGGGGATTCCCAGATGTATAACCAATCTCCGCGTTTCATGCGGAGATTATGATCCACTTTCTCTGTATCTACAAATTATTCTCCGCAATATGAGCGGAGAATAGTGATGATATTCACCGCTTGGGACCGTCGGTCTCTCGCGGGCGATGACCTTTCCAAGCGGATTGAGTGGGATGAGGTAGCGACGCCGAGGTGGACAGCTTCCTATGCGGCACAGTCTCCAACGTAGTCGCAAGTCGAGACTCACCAAGCATCGGTGGCGAAAAAGCTAGACTATCATCGCCTTTCGCGACACGGATTGTTGTCGCTTTCCCACCGCCGCACCATGAACTTCGACTATTCCACACTCGACGCATTACGCCAGAACCATCCAGCATGGCGGCTGCTGCGCTCGGACCACGCGCCGCTTGTTGCAAGCTTTCTGCATCGTATTTTCACGGCGCCTAATGTACGCGTGATATCGCAAGCGGATCTGGCCGAAGTGCTGGAAGACGAGCTGTATACGTTGCGCGAACAGCTCGGTCCCACGGTCTTTCCAAAAGCCGCGTCCGACTATCTGAACGACTGGGCCGCCAACGACAAAGGCTGGCTGCGCAAGTTTTATCGTCAAGGTTCAGACGAACCGCATTTCGATCTCACGCCCGCTACGGAAAAGGCCATTGCGTGGCTTGGCACATTGACGGAACGTAGTTTCGTCGGTACTGAATCGCGTTTGCTCACCTTGTTCGAATTGCTCAAACAGATGAGTGAGGGTAGCGAAAGTGATCCGGCGACACGCCTTGCCGAACTGCATAAACGCCGCGCTGAGATCGATGCGGAAATCGCCCGTGCAGAGGCCGGAGATATTTCAATTCTGGACGATACCGCACTGAAAGATCGCTTCCAGCAGTTCATGGCGATCGCACGTGAACTGCTGACCGATTTCCGCGAAGTCGAACACAATTTTCGCGGTCTCGATCGCCGGGTACGAGAACGTATTGCCTTGTGGGACGGAGCAAAAGGCGAACTGCTGGAGGAAATCATGGGCGAGCGCGATGCGATCGCCGATTCAGATCAGGGGCGCAGCTTCAGGGCGTTCTGGGACTTTCTGATGTCAAGCAGTCGCCAGGAAGAACTGACCCTGATGCTCGACCGCGTGCTGGCGCTTCCCCCCGTGGCGGAACTGAAGCCCGACGCGCGCACACGGCGAGTTCACTATGACTGGCTGGAAGCGGGTGAGCATACCCAGCGCACCGTCGCCTTTCTATCACAGCAGTTGCGGCGCTTCCTCGACGATCAGGCATGGCTCGAAAACCGCCGCATCATGGATATCCTGCGTGGCGTGGAAGCGAAAGCGCTGGCCTTGCGAGACCTGCCTCCCACTGGGGAGATCATGACTATTGCCGACACGGCGGCCGAGATCGAACTGCCGATGGAGCGTCCGCTCTATGCCCCGAGCCTCAAACCGCGCATTGCTGCCATCACCATCGAGGCCGGCGATGCCGACATCGACGCCGCGGCGTTGTACTCCCAGATCGTAGTCGACAAAGCCAGGCTGGTATGGCATATCCGTCATGTTCTGCAGGACCGTCCGCAAGTGACGCTGCGCGAGCTTTGCGACACTCAGCCTCTGGAGCAAGGTTTAGCCGAACTGGTCGCTTACTTGCAACTTGCCGGCGACACGTTCAGCACGGTAGTGGACGAGCAGGTCAGTGAGACAATCGTCTGGCGTAGCCGGAAGGACAGCGGCGAACAACAGACCCGGCAGGCAAGCCTGCCACGCGTTATTTTCGTGAGATAAGGATGTTGGAACAGGAACATGACGCAGCGGCCTCGACGCACGATCTGTCGAGCCTACTGATTCCGTTGCTTAAAGGCGTGATTTACCGGGACGCGGATGCGGTCCTATGGAGCGCCCTGCTCGACTTACAAGCGCGCGTAAGGGATTACGTCACGGTGTTGAATCTCGAGTTGGTGCTCGACGAAGCAGAGGGCTACGCGTTCCTGCGCTCCCGCCCCGAAAACGACGATGACGATTCGCCCGCGTTGCCTCGTCTTGTAGCAAGACGCCCGTTGTCTTTTCCGGTGAGCCTGATGCTGGCATTGCTGCGCAAGAAGCTCGCCGAGTCCGACGCCGGCGGCGGAGACACTCGCCTCATTCTCACGCGCGAGCAGATGGTGGAAATGATTCGCGTGTTTCTACCGTCAGGCAGCAACGAAGCTAAACTGATTGACCAGATCGAGACGCAAATAAACAAGATCGTCGAACTCGGTTTCTTGCGCAAGCTGAAACCAGCCGCGGGCAAGCGCGAAGGCCAGGCCGCCGCCTTCGAAGTACAGCGAATCCTCAAAGCGTTTGTCGACGCCCAGTGGCTCGCCGATTTCGACGCACGGCTCGCGGTCTATCAAGCGCAACTCGGCACAGCAGCATCAAGGAACACCGATGACTGACATGCAACTACCCGGACTCGATTTCGTCGCGGACGACGCACTGTCCGGTTTTCGCCTGCATCAACTGGAGGTCTTCAATTGGGGGACCTTCGACCGCCGGGTGTGGACGCTGAGCACCAACGGCAAGAACACGCTGTTGACCGGCGACATCGGCTCCGGCAAATCGACACTCGTCGATGCCGTGACGACGTTGCTGGTTCCGGCGCACCGCATCGCCTACAACAAGGCGGCGGGCGCCGACAACAAGGAGCGCACGCTGCGTTCGTATGTGCTGGGCCACTACAAGTCGGAACGCAACGAGACTAGCGGCACGGCCAAGCCCGTGGCTTTGCGGGACCACAATAGCTATTCGGTGATTCTGGGCCGCTTTCACAACGCCGGCTATGACCAGACTGTCACGCTCGCTCAGGTCTTCTGGATGAAAGACGCGCATGGCCAGCCGGCGCGGCTATTCGTCGGCGCGGAGCGGGCGCTCTCGATCGCAGCAGACTTTGCGGACTTCGGACCGGACATTGCAGGTCTACGCAAAAAATTGCGTGCGCTCGGTGCAGAAGTGTTCGACAGTTTTCCGCCATACGGCGCATGGTTCCGTCGTCGCTTCGGGATCGAGAACGAGCAAGCGCTGGAGTTGTTTCATCAAACGGTGTCGATGAAGTCGGTGGGTAATCTGACGGACTTTGTCCGTAGTCACATGCTCGAACCGTTCGATGTCGCGCCGCGTATGACTGCGCTGATAGGACACTTCGACGACCTGAATCGCGCCCACGAAGCGGTGTTAAAAGCCAAAAAACAAATGGAACGGCTGAACCCGCTCGTTGAGGATTGTGAGCGGCACGCGCTACTTGTTTCGCAGGTCGAGGATCTGCGGGCCTACCGGGAAGCCCTTAAATCGTATGCCGCCGACCTCAAGGCTGGTTTGCTCGACCGGCGAATTGAGAATCTCGCGGCGGAATGGGAGCGACAGGACGCGCATGTCAAGCGACTCGACGCAATGCGCTCCGCTCAGCGTATCGAGGAAGGCGAACTGCGGCGCAATATTGCCGAAAATGGTGGAGACCGCCTGGAGCGGCTTGAGGGGGAGATTCAATCGAAGGACGCAGAGTGCACCCGACGCAAACAGAAAGCGCAGCGCTTCGACGATCTCGCGCAGGTGGCCGGCGAGCCCGTGCCCGACGATGAACCTGCCTTTCTTGCGCTACGCCGGCGTCTCGCCGAGCGTCTCGAAACCGCACAGTTGGACGAAGCGCGTCTGCAGAACGATCTGACCGAACACGGCGTGAGTTTTCGCGCAGGCAAACAGGATCATGACGCGCTGTTGGCGGAGATCGACAGTCTGAAGAGCCGGCGCAGCAATATCCCGGCGGAACAGATCGCGATGCGCACTGCGCTGTGCAATGCCCTCGCGCTACCCGAAGTAGATCTGAGCTTCGCCGGTGAATTGCTACAGGTGCGCGAAGGCGAGCGCGATTGGGAAGGCGCCGCCGAGCGCTTGCTGCGCAGTTTCGGCCTGTCGCTTCTGGTATCCGATGAACACTACGCCGCTGTTACCGAATGGGTCGACAAGACCCACCTTAAAGGGCGGCTGGTTTATTTTCGAGTACGGCAGTCTGCAAGACGCGAGCGCGCGGAACTGCATCGCGACTCACTGGCCCGAAAGCTCTCGGTGAAGCCCGACTCGCCGTTTTATGACTGGCTCGAATACGAAGTGGCGCAGCGCTTCAATGTTGTCTGCTGCGACACCCAGGAGCAATTCCGCCGCGAAACACGCGCCATTACACGCGCCGGTCAGATCAAGGGGTCGGGCGAACGGCATGAGAAAGACGATCGCCATCGGCTGGACGACCGTCGGCGCTACGTGCTGGGTTGGACCAATACGGCGAAAATTCAGGCGCTCGAAGCGCAATCCGGGCAGTTGGCGGCACAACTGAGCGAATTAGGCGCGCTGGTCGGCAGGATTCAGTCAGAGCAAAGTGAATTGAAGGCACGCCTGAACGCGCTCTCGCTGCTCAACGAGCATGCGGACTACCGCGAACTCGACTGGCATGCCGTCGCGGTAGAGATCGCCGGATTGCGCGAAGAGAAAGCACGGCTGGAGTCGGCCTCAGATCTGTTGCAGGAATTGACCCAGCGTCTGACTCAGGTCAGCGCCGCGCTCGCCGACATCGAGACGCAACTCGACGGACACAAAGCGGAGCGCACGCGTACGGAAGAACGGCGGCGTATTGCGAATGATCTACACACACATACCCGGACGATTCTTGACGATCCAGGTTACGCCGTTCATACGGTTTGCTTCGCCCGGCTCGCCGAGTTGTGGTCCGAGGTACTCGGCAAGCATCAGTTGACTGTCGAATCCTGCGACAATCGCGAGAGCGATATGCGCAAATGGCTGCAGGACAACATCGACGCTGAAGAAAAGAAGGTTTCGCGCCAGCGCGACAAGATCATCGACGCCATGCGAGCGTACTGCACGGCTTTCCCACTCGAGACGCAGGAAGTGGATGTCGCCATTGAAGCGGCCGCGGAATATCGCTTCATGCTGGACACCTTGAAAGCAGACGATCTGCCGCGCTTCGAAGCGCGATTCAAGGATTTGCTCAACGAAAACACCATTCGTGAAGTCGCCAACTTCCAGTCACAACTAGCTCGTGAGCGCGAGACGATCAGAGAGCGGATCGCGTTGATCAACGAGTCGCTGACGCAGATCGACTATAACGCCGGCCGCTATATTGTTCTGGAAGCGCAGTTCAGCCAGGACGCCGAGATTCGTGACTTTCAGAGTGATCTGCGTTCTTGTACCGAAGGCACACTTACAGGTTCGGAGGACGTACAGTATTCCGAAGCCAAGTTTCTGCAGGTCAAACAGATCATCGAGCGATTCCGCGGGCGCGAAGGGTTGACGGAGCAGGATCGTCGCTGGTCGGCCAAGGTCACCGATGTACGCAACTGGTTCGTATTCGCCGCCAGCGAACGCTGGCGCGAAGATGATAGCGAGCACGAGCATTATTCCGACTCGGGCGGCAAGTCTGGCGGCCAAAAAGAAAAACTCGCCTATACGATCCTGGCCGCGAGCCTGGCTTACCAGTTCGGTCTCGAGTGGGGTGCAGTGCGCTCGCGCTCGTTTCGCTTTGTTGTGATTGACGAAGCGTTTGGCCGTGGATCTGACGAGTCCGCGCAATACGGTTTGCGGCTGTTTGCCCAGTTGAATCTGCAGTTGTTGATTGTCACTCCACTGCAGAAGATTTATATCATCGAGCCGTTTGTTGCCAGCGTTGGATTCGTCGACAACAAGGAGGGTCGCGAATCGAGGCTTCGCAACCTGTCGATCGAAGAGTACCGCGAGGAAAAAGGCCGGAGCGCAACGTGAGTTGGACTACACCAGCCGATCTCCGCATGCAGGTCAGCAGGCTTTGGGAGCGAGGTGATCTGCTCGCTGGCATTGCAACGGGGGCGTCGTTGTTTCCGAAGCGTCTCGCGCTGAAAAGCCCTTCGTCCGCCGAGATCACAGAGCGCTTTGAGGACATTCGTCAATGGAGTACTTCGCTCAGGGCAATCGCACATTACCGCCTTGAGATACGCGAGTTTCGGCATCGGGTTTTCGGCGCCAATGCGCTGCCTGTGGAGGCGTGGATCGACTCATTCGAGGATGCGGTCGCTTTCATTGGAAAACAACGCGAAGCGGCGCGCTTTTTAGCACTTCTGGATGTGACACGGGCTCGCGAGCCTCGTCTCGTTAGGTGGCTTGCGAAAAGGCCGATGAGGGCTCTTGAACTTGCTGAAGTATGGGATCGGCTGGTGGACGTGTGCGTTTGGCTGGAGGCGCATCCGCGGCCTGGGGTGTATCTGCGGCAGATCGATATCGCGGATGTACACACCAAATTCATTGAAGCACATCGTGGTGTGCTTGCCGAGTTGCTGGATTGTGTTTTGCCCGTGGACTCGGTCGACCCCGCACGATCCGGTCTTAGCCAGTTCGCGGCACGATATGGATTGCGAGAAAAACCCTTGCGTATCCGCTTCCGCGTGCTGGATACGAAGAAGGCTCTATTTCATCCCGCCAGCACCGAGCAGGACATCACACTGGACGCAGCCAGTTTTGCTCGCCTGGACCTCGACGTTAGCCGGATTTTTATCACGGAGAACGAGATTAATTTTCTGGCGTTTCCGCCGGTTGACGACAGCATGGTGGTCTTCGGCGCAGGATATGGTTTTGAAATGCTCGCAAACGCCAACTGGCTTTCGCGTCGACGCATTTGTTACTGGGGAGATATCGATACGCATGGGTTCGCGATTCTCGATCAGCTGCGCCATCAGTTTGATCACGTCGAATCGTTTCTGATGGACCGGGAAACGCTGTTAGCGTTCCAGTCGCAATGGGATCGGGAGGACAAGCAGACGTTGCGGGATTTGCCACGTCTGACGCGGGACGAGCGGGCGCTATATGACGATCTGCGCGATAACCGTTTGCGCAAGAATGTAAGGCTGGAGCAGGAGAGGATCAACTTCGGGTGGGTTGAGGCGGCGCTGGAAAAGATTTGATCGCTGTCACAACGTCGAAGCAGGATTTGTTTTCTTGGTTATCGGATACCGTCTCCGTGATGGTGGGATAGCACCCTGTCCTATTGCTGATCTTTCTGCAGCACAACGTCAACGATGGACGGCAGTGTCTTCTGCATCAAGCGATGCGCTTCCGCTGCACCTTGGTGCAAAAATCGATTCGCACTGCCAATGCGTTGACAACACTTAGGCGTGTCGCTTATCTTCGACTCGCGGGACGGCTGGTCAAGCTTGCCAAGGTTCGGGCCGTAATCGTTCCGGGCACTACGGGGCTACCCCGTGGATCAGAATGACTCCGCAGTTCGTCGCATGAGCGTGCCTTGCGCGTTGCGCAAATGAGCTCACGCAGCACAAGACGCGTTGACTGGCCGCCCCGCCCCTGTTCCTCTCTTAGTTCTATGCCAGTATTTTCTCTGCAGTTTGTCACTCACGCGATCGCGGATGCCATGCTGGCCGGACCGCCCGAGCCCACAGCGATGGTCGCGCGGATGACGCTCGTATTGGGTGAGCCGGCGGACTGGATGAATGGATTAGCTCGCCGGGTTGCGAAGCGATTTAGCTCGCGGTGGGATAGCGTTGAGGGCAAAGAACTGTCAAAGATCATCGCTGAGACCACGGGCTTTGTCGCGGCTTGGAGGGGTGAGGACCGGCCGAGGGTTTTGCGTGTGTTGCGTCGTCCGCCTGTTCAGCAGGCAGCTCCCAGTTGGTTGCACGGCGCGGTGCTGCCGCAGTTGCCAACACTCGGTGATCTGGCCGCGTGGCTGGAAATCGAGCCTGACGAACTGGACTGGTTTGCTGATCGCTGGCGTGTGCCGGCGCAGAATGCAGGGACGCCGCTTCATCACTATTCGTACAAGGTGATCGAGAAACGCGACGGACGGTGTCGGATTATCGAAGTTCCTAAGTCGCGATTGCGGGCTTTGCAGCGGAAAGTGCTTCACGGTTTGCTCGATCGAGTTCCTGCTCACGATGCGGTGCATGGTTTTCGACGTGGGCGGAATACGGTTACGTTTGCGGCGCCACATGCAGGGAAAGCGGTTGTGATTCGCTTCGATTTGACGGATTTCTTTGCGTCAGTGCATGAGGGACGCGTTTACTCCGCAATACGAGCTTTGGGTTATCCGTTGGAGGTTGCGCGGGCGGTAACTGCACTGTGTACCAATCGGGTGCCGAGCGGTTGGCTGCTGGCGCCGGACGTGCGGGACAGGATCGATTGGCAGGAGCGGCAGCGGTATCGGAATCGGCATTTGCCGCAAGGGGCGCCGACTTCGCCGGCGTTGGCGAATTTGTGTGCGTTTCGGTTGGATCTGAGGCTGGCTGGGTTGGCGCGGTCTTTAGGTGCGACGTATACGCGATATGCGGATGATCTGGCGTTTTCCGGCCGGGACAATCTGGCGCGGATGGCCGAGCGGCTTGAGATTCGTGTGGCTGCGATTGCTATTGAGGAAGGGTTTGCTGTCAACCTCAGGAAGACGCGCGTGATGCGTCGTGGCGCGAGGCAGCATCTGGCTGGGGTTGTGGTGAACAGCCATCCGAATCTTGCGCGGCCCGCATTCGAAGCCTTGAAAGCAGTGCTGACGAATTGCGTACGGCACGGTCCGGCTTCACAGAATCGCGAGAGGCACTCAGATTTTCGGGCGCATTTGGCGGGGCGAGTTGCTCAGGCGTTGATGGCCAGTGCGACACGAGGTGTCAAATTGAAGAGGATTTTTGACGAGATTGGCTGGGATGAGGATAGAGCTGTGCTCTGCCAAAAAGAATGATCCAGTCGACATCGTAGATTCAAAGGCGAGCATGTTATTTATAACGGAAGTAGCGCGTTCCATAGTTAGGCAAAGTGTTCTCACGACATCCGCATCGCCGTCCTTGAAATATACGCCGCCGAGCCACCCTCTTAGCGTTCGTCCGTCCACGTCGAACTCGACCCAATATGCCTTGCCTTTAGCGATCGACATGCCGCAATTGACCGCCATGTTGCCTACAGCCAATCCACCGTTACCGCTAAGTGCGAGCAGGATTGGAGGTCGCAGCGCGGCTTTGTGTTCGAACTCCGCCGCCTTCGATTGGCGCTCCTCCAGCGAGTATCGGAGGGTCGATACTTTTCGGCTCACCGAGCTTAGTCGCGCATTCATTTACTAAAGCCGCCGCTTGTCCTACGGGGCATGTCTGACGCCATCAGTATCGAAAATAGAGAATGCCGAACGCACCCGGTTCGCCTGGTGTTTTCCCTTTCTTGGCGATCGCCGGCAGATCAATGTTCTTGACGTCCTTCCAACCAAAGCCTTGGAAAATGCCTTCGGCAAGGCTAACAAAACCCATGAACTTACGCGACATCCGGAAGGCAATAACGCCCAATATCGCCATCAATCCGGCCCCGCCGAGAATCCACATTTGGACGATGCCGCCCCAATTGCCCAGCGATTCAAAGAAGGCTATTCCACCGGTCAAGATGTACATAAATAGGAGTAGCGGCAGGCAGACCTTCAGCCACAATTTCAACGAGGCTTTGTAGTGCGCATATCTGCCCCGGCTGCAATGCGGATGCAGTGCCACAATTTTATCGCTGATCCGTCGTATGCCATATCCTTGCCAATGGTCGCCCCATTGCTCGGCGACGACTTCCACCTCGTCACCTTCATCAAAAACCGATAGCCACACCCAAGCTTTGACGGGTTTGCCGTCCAGATCGAACTCAAGTAGATCTGCTTCTTCGGTCGTATCCATTGCCATGCTACCTAAGCCAACGGCAATGCCACCCAAACCGGCTAGTCCCGCGGCAATGGCCGTGGCGCCCATTTTTTTTCGATCAGACTCGGTGAAGAAGAAATCCTGATTGCGACGTGTTTTGCGCAAATTGGTGATGCGTCCACGCAGCAATTGCGACTGTCCCGGCGGTGTTGTCTCAATAGTCATTCCGAACCCTCATTTGCCTGCAATCCAACGCCCTTCAGCGCCTTTTCGAATTCCTCATGCTGCTTACCAGCCTCCCATGGAGGGCTATTCGGTGCCTTGCCGAAGGTGGATTTCTCAAACCAAGTCTGCAAATCGTTGTCCGAGAAGTACCAGATCAGAACTTGAATCACCGTAATGACTACAGCGATCTCCCAGCCCGCCATAAAGAGCGCAACCCGACCTAACATCAGTAATGCGCCGCGCTCCCCGACCACCACTACAACTTCTCCGGCTGCCACACCCACTGCTTCCCCGCCGACTGCGTTCGCTGCGGCCGCCCGCGCAGCGCGCCGTCGTACCCTCCTCAGCGGCCGTTGCCAACTTCGCAGTTCTCGCCGCCGCCCCAACAAGACCCGCATTTGCTTTGCCGAGCCACACTGCGCCACGGCCGCCGGTCATTCGGGCGATCATGGGCGCGCTTGACACTAAGGCGGTCAAGTGCTTGGCGAGGGTGCCGGCAAATCCTTAGCCAGCCTTAATGAAATAGAGTGCGGAGAGGCAAGCCGCTGCGTATCCGATTCCGCATGCTGGACGCGAAGAAGGCGCTAGTGACTACCGAGCGGAACGTTACTTTGGACGTCAGCAGTTTTGCTCAACTGCACCCTGATGTTAGTCACGTTTTCACCACCGAGAACGAGATAAATTTTCTGGCTTTTCCGCCTATTGACGACACCATTCTTGGGCGGGTGAACAGGCGCTGTATGACGACTTGCGTAATAACCGGTTGCGCAAGAATTTGAGGCTGGAGCAGGAGAAGATTGGGTTGGGGTGGGTGGAAGAGGCACTTGAGAAATTGCAGCGGGGGAGATGAGCCTTAAATCGTCGTTCGCCCATACCGGAATATCTGTACCCCGCCTCTCCCTTCCCATTGAACTCGGCCGACGCCACGCTCGAGATAGGGTCGGAGCCCCTCATGTGACGCCTGTCGAGGTCGTAACCGTATGGTAGTTAATGTCTATTGAAACCAGTTCTTCGCGACATATGCTTCGTTTTTCTGGAACCCAAGGTCGGCAGGCAGTTCAGTTACATGTAGCACTTTTACTTCGCCGTCTTGCAGGGTGATGAGTTGTTCGTCGCCTGCGTGAACTGAGGTCGACTGTAGTACTTTGCATTTCTTACCGTTGACGTAATTGTCCGCCAAGGCCTGATAAGTGCCGAAGATAGTCGATTGATAATCGATCCAGGCACCCGCTGCATCTTGAGCCGAAGGACACGCGATCGTATCTTTCAGCGTCATTTTTGAGCACGCGGCAGTCGCAGCCAAGAGTATGAGCAGTGCCATGCATAGGCGGAACGTCGATTTAGATCTCATTTTTAGACAGTAATCAATCTGATAACCGCTGCCACGATGATCGCGACAACGAGTGAGCCGAACATCAGCATGTAGCGCCGTCTTGCGGAAAGCGGCGGCCGCTCAGCCTGGATCCGGGCTGCGGATAAATATGAAACAGGAAAAAACGTGGTACTTCCGATCAGAAACAACAGCACTAGATCGGACATGCGCCAGTTCAGCGAGCCTGCGGACATATACTTATTCCCGCTCACAATCAAGTTGATTGCGCTTACAACCAGAGCCGCAAGAAAAAGCCGCGCCGGCAATGCATAGGGAGCCTTCTTTAACGCCTCACTCCATTTCATTATTTTAATCTCCTAAATTTCTTGATCCGTCAACATTCATTCCGTCGTGTCCGCCGGTCAGGGCATATCGACTGCATCGATGCTTTATCAATGCCTGTTAATAGCGGAAATACAGCACACCCAATGGTCCCGGGTCGCCCGGCTGCTTGCCCTTCTTCGTGATCGATGGGAGATCAATGCTCTTGACGTTTTTCCAGCCGAATCCGTCAAAAATACCTTCGGCGAGACGTACAAACCCCATCATCTTGCTCGAAATCCGTAACGCGATGAATCCAAACACCAGCAGTCCAGACAAACCGCCCATCAGCATGTAACTGATGAACGAGGAATAATCTGTGTCGCGTCTCAGGGCCATCATGACGATGCCAAGGACCCACATGAAAACATACAAAGCTCCGTATATCTTGACGAGCCAACCAAACGTCGACTTGTAATGAGCATATCGACCGCGACTGCAATGCGGGTACAGCGCAACGATCCTGTCGTCAATGCGTCGCACGCCATAACCTTGCCACTCGTCGCCCATCTCCTCCGCGACAACCTCTACTTCGTCACCGTCCTTAAATACGGAAGTCCATACCCAGGCTCGGATACACTTTTGATCTAAATTGAATTCAAGTAGGTCCGCCTCTTCAGTGGTGTCCATTGCCATACCACTCAATCCGACCGCAATTCCCCCCAGGCCAGCAACCCCTGCGGCGATCGCCGCGGCTCCCATCTTCTTGCGATCCGCGGCCGTAAATAAAAAGTCCCGACTTCGGCGCGTCTGCCGCAAATTGCTGATCCGTCCGCGTAATAGTTGGGCACTCGATCCGGATGTCATCTCAGCTTTCATTCAGCCCCCTCGGAAGAGGCGAAGCCAAGTGCTTTGAGCGCTTTCTCGTACTCTTCATGCTGTTTGGGTCCATCCCATGCAGGGTGCGGCTGTTGGTTTCCGAATGCGCAGTTTCTAAACCATACCTGGAGATCGTCATCCGAGAAGTACCAGATCAACACCTGGACCAATGTGATCACAACTGCGACCTCCCAACCGGCGAGGAATAACACAGCACGGCCAAGCGCCAGCAACGCTACACGCTCAGTGACGACAACAGTCGCCTCTTCCGCCGCCGTCGTCATTGCGACCCTAGCCGCGCCGTCGGCCGCCGCAGTACGTGCTGCCGCCGCCTCCGCGGTGGTACCCCTTGCGACGCCTGCAAGTGTCGCAGTTCTGGCGTTAGCACCTGCCATGCTGGCGCTGAGCTTACCAAGAAATACGACACTGCGTCCGCCAGTCACCCTTGCTACCAGCGGCGCCGACGAAGTCAGCGCTGTCAGAACATTGCTGGCGGTCGAGGCAAAACCGAGTGCGCTTTTTACGAAATAGAGGTTGCCGACAAGCTTGTTGTTTTTCTTCTCATCGAGACCTTTTCCAAAATCGACAACCGCACCGATCATTGCCGAGGCGCCGCCAAAGTATCCACTAATCGCCTTGAGATTGGCGAGCGTCTTGACGGCTTCACTCTCCAGTGAGGCCATCAGCTTCGTTGAGGCCTGCAAGCACGCAGACATCGAAGAAAAGCCGCCAGCCACTAGCATGGCGTAGTCTTCGCCGGTCTTGTCAGCCTTGGCCAATCCACAACCGAAACTGAGCAATTCGATCACCGCGAGCGTACCCGCGATGCGAACGCCACCTGCCAATTCATTACCTTCCTCAGTGAGCTTCACCGCTGCCCATTTTGCCCGGTACCCTTGGCCGGCTTCGTCGTCGGCGAGGTTGTGCAGCGCCTGGACATGCGCTTCGGTCGCAGTAAGGCCAGTTGCGCGCAGAGCCCGGTAACCATTTTGCAACTTGGTGCGCATCGCTGGTTCGACTTTTGCTGCGTATCTGATCAGTTCGAACGTCTCGTCCTTATTCATTCCGACGCGTAACATCAAGAGGCCGCGGATCGTCAAGGCGCCGGCGCAATCACCTAATTGCCCAAGCAATGTCCACTTGAAGAGACCGTTGCCCATTGCAACGATCAAGTGATCGGCGTGCAGCGCTTTGAGCGCGGCCTCACTGGCCGAGACAGCATTCTTGTGCTCTTTGACCTCGCCCATTTTTTCGCGGAACTCGACAAACGTCTTCAGCTTCTCCAGACATTTGTTGACCTTCTCAGCCATCTCACGGTAGTCGATTCGCGTCGATTTGTTTGAAACGGCCTGGGCCAATACTTCTTTGATTTCGGCCTTCGGTTCTTTCTGGTTATAGGCAAAAGCTCGCCAAACCACACTCGATGGCGCAGTTGGATCCATATGGTTAACCAACTCCTCCACCACCTTTTCGCCGGTTGGCTCGGAGGGCAGGCCACTGACAGCATCCGATACGACGTGCGCAAATGCCTTACCGTCATCGACGTTATTTTCGTGGTAATCGTGCAACGTCGCTATGAACAAAGGTGCCTTGAGCCATGCCTCCACGTCGGCGGTGCGCATGGCCTGAAGTTTCGCCACGGTGCTCTGCACACCCGCAAACCAGGGACGAAATGCGGCGAGTTTGGACTGGATCAGCTTGTCCCGATACTTTGGCCATTCTTCGTCGCCAATTTTCTTGGCTTCAGCCGGGCTGATCTTGCCGGCGTCTCTGATACGCTGATCCGACGCGGCCTGATCTGCTGCCGACAGGGGCATCGATGGAATCCCGTCCATTGCACCGGGGTTGTTCAACATGGACTCCCACCCGGCCCGCCACGCCGATCGCCAGCGGCTCTTCGACGCCACTGCGCCGCTGCGCACGACGACCTCAGCAGAGTCGATCGACTGCATCGCATCGATCTCCATAGCTCGCTCGCGGGTGTAGATCGCCAGCATGCTGCCGGCGTCGTTACGAAAATCGTTCAGTTCGTGGACGTTGCCGACGCCGTCCCAAAGCGCCAACAACATAGGCGGATGACTTTCATTGCCCTTCGTTGCGCCAACCCCAGCCATTAATTTGGCTAACGCTTCGCCTGCCGATGCCGGAGTGGCCTGGCGGATGTGCAACGGATAGCGTGTGCTTTCCTGCTTGATAACGTCTGGGTGGAATCGTCCGCCGAGCTCGCTGAGTTGGCGATCAGCCGGCTGCAATAGCTTAGGATCGAACCCCGGCATATATTCGATTACATCGTCGATATTCTGCGCGGTCGCGACTGCTGCGTGGCCATGTGCTGGCTTACTGCCTGCGATCCATTTCGCGGGCTCGATACATTGCATGCGCTGCTTGCGCAACGCGATGTCCCCGGCGTAGAGCTTGAACGTATCGGCGTGCCATGCCAGTTGCGAGAACGCAAAGTAGACCTCGGTACACTTTTCGGGATGCTCGATAGCGATGATATCCATCGGTACAGCGACGCTCTTCTGCGCGCACGCCGGATGCGTGACCGGCGTAGTGGGTAGAGGCAGTGACTGTTTCCAAAGCCGTCCATCCTCGGTGACTTTGTACGCTTCCCAATAATTGCTGCCGCGCGCGCCTTTGATGTAGAAAAGGTACAGCCAGCCCTCGCGCAGGGTGCGCAGACCATAGTGATGCGTAGTCAAAGCGACGTCGGTTACGCCCGTGCCGCTAATTCCCGGCGGCAGTTTCGCATTCACCGTCTGCGGAAGGACGGTGTAGCGCACCGGAAGGATCGGCAAACCCGTTTTTTCGCAGTTAGCGCATTTTTGTTCTGCTGTTGCCATGTTGACTTCTCTTGTTCGGATAGTGGGCGCGATGACCACGGATCATCCGCGCGGTCTCTACTCAATGGTTACGCTACGGGTCGCTTCCCGATGCTTGCCGACTCAAGTCCGACTCGCCGTATTTACACGAGGCTCGAGATCAGCTTGCATCCGCAGGTCGCCTGATCGCCATGGCGCGCGATCGGTACACCGTTGTCTGTCATCGATTCGTCTCCTTCAACGATGACATTGGGTTTCACGTCCTCGTGCTTTGGACAGGAGACTTCGTCGCCCTTGCGAGCAACAAACCGGCCGTCGAAGCACATGGTCTGCGAAGCGGTGATCACCTTGCCGCCATGATCCGTATCGTCATTGAGGCGAATGAGATTCATCATGAAGTTGCCCCCTTCTCTGCCGTGAAACGTGACCAAACCAGATGTGTATTCATCGCTTCCTCAAAATTACCGCGCTGGTTTAAAAAACTTTCGTCAAGCAGTGCACCTACCTGGTGGGCCTAAAGCGTAGGCCTTACTTGTAGCGAAAGTAGTAGCGACCGTAATTCGAGAGCGTATTGGCGCCGCGGTGTTCACGCGAAGTCTTGCGCAGGTTGATGTTTTCCACATCTGACCAGCCATAAGTCCGGAATATTGCTTCGGCGAGGCGAACAAAGCCCATCATTTTTTGCGTAACCCGGTAAAAGATAATCGCAAACGCAACGAAAGTCGCCGACATCGCGACGCCCATAAAGGCCGCGAACGAAAGGAATTTTTCGCCAAAATCACCTGGCCTATGGAGCGCGAACACGCCGATCGCATTGATGAGCACAAAAGCCCAGATCATGATTTTCGCCATGCTGCGGTAGTGTTGCTTACGCCCCGCCGTAGCATGGGGGTATACGGCGACGATGTCATCGCCGTCGCGCTTGACCGAATAGACAACATATCGGTTTTCTCCCACCTTCTCGGCTACAACCTCCACATCGTCGCCGTTGCGCATCGGCAAAAGCCAAAGCCAACCTTGCATCTGCTTTCCGTCCAACTCAAACTCGACCCAGTCGGCCTCTTCGTCTGCGTTAGACGCCATATTCACGAGGCCGATTCCGGCTGCACCCATGCCCATCGCCGCCGCACCGACAGCGGTTGCGCCCACCGCTTTCTGCTGGACTTGAGTGAGCACAAAATCGTGAGTGCGCCGCGAGCGCTGCAGGTTGGCGATCGTGCCGCGTAACAGTACGGTCTGCAAAAGCGGTTCGTTTTTTTTCATGATTTAGCTTACTTGGTCATCGCGTCAGTAAAGTCTTTGTCTTGCTGTGCAGCATCGGTGCTGCGCGCAACGCTATGATCCGTGATCCGCAAGATAGTCTCGCGTCCTGTACCAAATGCTGACCGCGAGCACCATGCTTCCAATGCATCCGGCGTAAGCCAATCCGCTAGCGCCTGGAGAAGCAGGAGGCCGATGGTCGCCTCCCAGCCGATGAGCATACCCACCGCACGTAGGCCGGCCACGATCGCCACTCGTTCAGTTATGGTCTCAACCGCTGCCATGACGACCTCGGTGCCATAACGTGTCGCCAGTTTTTTGAGCAAGGGGGCTGCCGTACTGATGGCGTCAATCAGCATAGCCGTGCCCGAGAGCGTGCCCAATCCAAACTTGACGTAGAGAACAGTTGCCGCGTCGTACTGGCCTTTATCGCGACCCTCTCCGGCTTTTTCAACGTCGAGCCAAGCGGAAATCAGTGTCCCCATGCTACCCAGCCCACCGCCAATGAGCTTCCAGCTCTGCGATCGCACTGAGTTTTTTAGCACCGCGTAGTACGGTGTCATGCTGATCGTAACGAGTGACGAGCACAGCGATGCACCCGATTGAATCAGTTTGAGCTTGGTGTCTTTGTCCTGCGCCCCTGCTAAAAGATGGACGAAATTAACCGTTTCGAGCAGTGCACTCACCACGGCGATACGCCCCATAAGAAGCGGTTTTTTGCCATCGTCAGCGAGCTTGACCTTGTCCCAGGTTTCGTACAACTCCTTGGTTGCGTTAGATGCTCCCTCAGGAACAGGGCTGCGCAAAGCCGCACGCGCCATCACCAAACGCTTGATGGTATCGAGTCGGCTCAATTTTTCCAGCTCAGCCTGTTTGCGCACCAATGCGATCGCGTCCTCGTAAGGCACGCCGGCGCGCTGCAATAGAATTGTCTGAATAAGTTTTTCGCCAACAAAGTCACCGACCTGGTTGACCCTGAACTTGGCAAAGATGGCGTCACCGACGCTCATGCCGAACTGATCCGCACCCAGGCGATTCAATAGCCCTGCGAGCGGCGTGATTTTCTTGGCGTCTGTTTCCAGCGCCGTTTGAGAGAGATTTTTATAGTAACCAACCAGCTTCTTGGTGGAGGCCGCAACCGACGCGAAAGTTTCGAAGCCTGTTTCCAGCGGCGTATCCTTATGCGCCTGTGCCGCCTTCAGTGCTTGGCCCAGTTCCTGACGGGCGTCCATCTGATTCATTGCCACGACGCGCCAGATCAGGCTCCCGGGTTGAGTCGGGTCCCATTGGGTGAGCAAACCGTCCACAACTGTCTTACCCTTGGGGGTAGACGCCAGGCCGACCACCGCGTCGGAAACGATAGTTTCGAAGACCAAGGCATCATGTGTGTCGCCAGGATGGCAGTCTTCGAGCGCGGCTAGCAGCAGCGGTGCATTGACCCATTTCCCTACGTCACCGCTGCGAGTTTCCTGCAATTGATAAACCGTCGACTGCAAGTCTTCGTATTTATTCCGGAAGGCCTCGATGTCGTCCCGCTTTAGTCGAGCTTCGTACACTGACCACGCACGTGCCGTGCTGTCCTTGACGTTCCGATCGTGGAATCCGGGACGCGCCTGGGCATAAGCGCGTGCCTTGTTCATGACATCATCGCGGTATGCACTGGTATAAGGCGCGGTCGAGCTGGCACTGCCCGCGCTGCTCATCCGTCCCATCTGAATCAACTGCGTCTGATAGCTGCCCGGAATATTATTGGCAGCCATCCAGTTCATATCATCGTAATAGGCATTGATTTGCGTCGCCCGCCCCGGGTCCGCACCGGCTAGCGCTTGCGCGCGCTGCGCGGCTAGTGCCGTCTGCGCCCCTGGTCGACCCAGAGGAGTCATCTCATGCGCTTGCCTCGCCATGCTCTCCTGGTTATTGAGCGCTTGCTCCTGGCGGGACTGAACGATCTTGTGCGCGGTGTCGATGTTGTGCATCGCCGTGACCTGCAGGGCGCGCTCGGTGACGTACTGATCGAACCACGATGCCGGATCGTTGCGGAATCCGTTCAGTTCATGAACGTTACCAATACCGTCCCACAAGGCGAGCATCATCGGCGGTTGATGCTCGCCGGTCTCGGTCTCGCCCACGTTGTTCATCAATTTAACGAGTGAGCCGCTCGCCGATACAGGCGTGGCTTGACGGACGTGCAGCGGGTACCGCGTCGCCTCCTTCTTCACCCAATCTTCTTTGTAGTACCCGGTCTCATCGCTCAACGTTGCATTCTTCGGCTCAAGCAACCGCTGCGGTTCCAGCAATTTCGGATCTAAGCCGGGCATGTATTCGACGACATCGTCGACGCTCGCCTCGGTCGCAATCACGGCATGTCCGTTTTCGTCTTTGCTGCCGGTGATCCATCTCGCCGGCTCGATCCACTGCATGCGCTTATTTCGCAATGTCTCATTGCCTGTGTACTGCTTGAAGATATCGCTATGCCACGTGATTTCCGAAAACGCGATATAAACACGACCCGTACATTTCTCCGGCTGTTCGATCGCAATCAGGTCCATCGGCACAGCAATGCTTTTTTGCGCACAGGCGGGGTGCGTCGTTGGCGTGGTCGTGAGGGGTAACGTTTGCTTCCACAAACGACCATCTTGTGTGACCTTGTACGCTTCCCAGTAGTTACTGCCGCGCGCGCCATTGACGTAAAACAAGTATAACCAGCCTTCACGCAATGTGCGCAAGCCGTAGTGATGCTCATGCAACTCGATAGTCGTGACACCGGTGCCGCTGATACCGTCCGGCAGCTTGGCAGCAACGGTTTTCGGGAGCACGGTATAGCGCACCGGCAAGATGGCCAAGCCAGTTTTTTTGCAATTAGCGCAGTGTTGTTCGGTCGAATCCATACACTCTTTTCGTACTCTGACGGCCTGAAAATGGTTTGAGGTCGATTACCGCGCCGCAGACGAATGTGATTTGTCGTTAACCCAATTGCCGCGCTGGATCTCTGCTATCTCGTCCGGAGACAGTTCGCTGACAGCCGCCGTATAAAAGTCGTCTGGTGCCCTCTGTTGCAGTGCCTGTCTGACTGTCGGATACCGATCGAATTGCGGATGCCAAGCCAGCGCATGACCGATGAACGCGATGATGTCATCGCGGTCGCTTAAACCGTACTGCTCCGCGCGAGCGGCGCTAGCGACTGCGGCCTCGACTTCTTGCGGATCGGGCTGCCGCTCCGTGGCCTGCATATGCAGGCCAAGCGCCCGGTTGATCAATCCGTGACGATGAGTTGCCTGCCACTGAGCATCGGTTAGAGTCAGGCCGGCTAGTGATGTATCAGTAGTCGTGTAAATACAGGGCTTGCCGCACGCATCCAATGCGTGCCACGCGCTCACGGGTCCTAATAGCGCTTGTCGCTGACCGGGTGACAACATCGGCCAAAGCAGGCTGAGCGCGCGCGAGTCGTAAAAACGCAATGCGCACTGGCGCCCGCGGTTATCCGCCTGCAATATTTGTTGCGACCAGTGCGCGGCAACGACGTCCGCCGAGCCGTTGCTGGCCAGCCAACCGCCGATGCGCTGTCCGAGGCCTTGCGCTATAGAATCCGGATGCCGGTCTTCGAATGCAAGGCGTACGGTTTCCGCCAGCAATTCCACGCCGTCCGGCGTTGAAAGATCGAGCTCGACAAGATAGGGACGGTGTTCGTCAGGGAATGCCTCATGCGCGACCGTTACGATCGCGTGCGGCTGCTCGGAGACAGGGATCTTTTGTTCCAGACTTTCCGGGAAACCGAGTCGACTTGGGTCGATCACAACCAGACAATGCATCTCAGGACGTTGGCCAAAGTACGCCCTCAACACACTCACGGTGCGCTCAATAGTCGAAACTTCAACTGCCTCGGCATCGGCGGTGGTCCCGGCGCGCGGCGCGCTCGCATTGCGATAGTTCAACGATTCCATGGTCGCCTCAATCCAGGATGACGCTGGACGCACTGTCCGCCGATGCCGACGCGGTCTTCCACGAACAACCCTTCACAACGCTAGTGAGAGGCGACGGAATGCGCATCGAAGCGGGCCCAGGTTTGTCCCACGCCGCGCATTTTTCGAGGATCTTGCCCGTTGTCCCGTTCTCGATCCCGTCAGGCGTGATCTTGATATACGATCCGCCGGCACCGATCCAGACCTCCTTGTCGGCCGACAGCACGAGCTTGCCCTCGCTGCTTGTGATCGTGAAATCCTTGAGTGCGGCAAGTGTCATCTCATCGCTTAGCGCCTTGATCTCGACTTTGCCCTTGGCAGCGAACAACTTCATCCCGGCGTTCTGCACGAAGAGGCTGATTTTCTCCGAAACGCTGGCGAGCAAAGACTTGCCCGTTGCGATGTGGGTACTTTGCCCGCTTACGATGTTGACGTGCTGATTCGCCGTGATCTGCGTCGAGTCCTGCGTCGACAGGCCCAGGCCGGCGGGACTCGCCACCAGCATGATCGGTGTCGAGAAACCGTTGGCGTTGCCCGTGCCACCGCCTGCGGTGTGGCCGCCGGAGCCGCTGCTGCCAGACGTGCTGTATTGCGTGGCATCGGTGAACTTCTTCAGCGCGTTCTGACCGTCCTCAAGACTCTCCGCCTGATTCGCGCTACTTGCCTCCGACAGCATCTCGACCACGCTTTCCGCGCTGACCAGTTGTTTGTTCGCCTGGCTGACATCGAGCGGCTGGTTGACTGTGGCGGAGTAGGTCGACACGTACAAACCTTGGCCCGCACGGATTGCGCCGTAGGCATCCGATTTCAGATCGAAGCCGTTACCGAGAAACGCGCCACGGTTGTTATCCGTATGCTGCACGAGATAACCAAGGTGTAATTGTGAATTCGCGCTGCTGCTAAAGAGCTGCACGCGGTTCTGCCCCGTGGCGTCGTCCATCACCATCTGGTTGTAGCCGGTGCCGGCGTATTCTTTGGAACGGTAGCCGGACAACAAGCCGTTGGAATGCCACTGGGGCTTCGTTGCGCCGTTATAGAGCCGCGATATGACGACGGGCCTGTCGCAATCACCACCGATGTGATCGATGAGCACTTCTTCACCGATTCGCGGCATATGAACGCCGCCGTAGCCATTTCCGGTATCCGCTTGTGCCGCGCGCACCCAACATGAAGCCTGCTCGTCGCCACTGTTCAGGCGGTCCCAGATGAACTGCACCTTGATGCGGTTCAGCTCGTCGGTATAGACCTCTTCACCGCTCGGCCCCACGACGATCGCCGATTCGAGATGCGTCTCCGGTTTCTGATGTTCAAACGGGCTGCGATATGGGACCGTTGTGCGCTGAGCCTCTATCTCCACGCGATAAAACCCTTCCGAGCCATCCGCGTGCGGCACCTTGAATGTGCTCACGCCCATGTGGCTGTCGCGCACTTGCGACAAAGTCGTTTGCAAGCCGTTCGGAAAACCAGCCGTCGGTCCGCCGATCGGCAAGTTGTTTTCAATCACCCAAGCGGTCTCGATCGCGGCGAATTCTTTCTGGTCAGCCGCGTCTAGATCGTGATCCGGGTGGCCGCTCAGCGTAAAGCGCAGTCCGGCGTCGATGCCTCGCAATCCACCCTCGCCATGGAAGCGCTTTGCGCGCGATTCCCATTCTTCCATCCGGAATTTGGACAGCTGGTCGCCACGATCCTGTTTCGGATAGGTGTACGCGCCCGTGTATTCATACACTTCAGCCTGATCTGGCAGCGCGCCCTGATTAGGCATGGTCGGGACGTTCGTGCCTTTCGGGTTGAACTGGGTGGAGGGACTTTTATAGTCGAACGTGCGCGTGGTGAGCGTCGTGCTCTGCAAGGTGCGCGTGCCTGACCATTGCGTCAGCGCGTCAGTCTCGCTATTTGTCCCCGCCCGGTAGAACTTGACCGTTTCCGGAGACATGGTTTTTGCGGTCGCTAACCGGTCCGTGATCACCAGCGTATGCGACTTGCCGTCCTGCGCCTGTTGCCAGAGACCGAACAGACCTTCCGATTCCAGCAGGCGGTGCACGAAGTTCCAGTCGTCTTCATCCTGACGGCAATATGAACGGGACGGCAGCGGCTGCGACAAGGCGAACTGGAACATCCCCTGAGCCTGGGGATGCGTATTGAATACGTCAGTGACGATTTCATCAGCGCTCTTGTCTTGCCAGATGCGCTGGTCGCGGCGAAACTTCAGGAAGTGCATCCACGACGCGAAACCCAATTGATAGCTCGTGAGTCCACTATCCGATCCGAGACGCCGTGCGGTGTGCACGTAGCCGTTGTGGGGCAGATAGGATTTGTCGGTCTGCTGAATCCACAGCGTAACCGGCTGCGCGATCAGGGTCTTGAGTTCGATGCTGCTCGAAGTGGATACCACGTCGATGGTGAATTCGAAGTGGCGGCCAATACGCGAGCGGCCGACGGCCCGCTGCGGCACCAGCGCGTTTGCCCCCAGCGGCGTGTCCAGTTTAAGCAGGCGATCTTGCTGAATTAATCCGCCCGTGATGGCGCTTATCCCGTCTTGCGTGCTCATCGCGAATCCTTTCGTTTTTCGCTTTCTTGTGGATGGAAGGCCATCCGGCTATTGCGTTCGGTCTAGTGATAACCAACAGGAATTCTGAAAAGCAGCCGGATGCAATTCCAATCTGTTAAATGCATCAATTGCGGCCCGTCGAATGTGTGCCAAAACGCTGATCCGCATTGGTCTCGAATGCGATATGCGAATGGCATGACGTGACACAGCGCTCGAAGCTCGCGCAGCATTATGCGCGATAATACAAAAAGTAAGACGAATGCTGCAATCCAAACTGGAAAATCAATTGTTAAACCGGTAGTTATTGCAGGGCGGGAGTCCGCACTCCTGTTGTGAGGGAATTTTTTACTTTGCGCGTTCAGGTCGACAGACCGCCCTGTTGTGCCGCAAAGGCATATCAACTAACCGGTCTGCTATGCAATTGCCTCGCCGCGAGCCGCTTTTTGCGCTTATGCGCCACGCGTGGTTCTGTCCGACTCTCTTTGTTTGAAACATGCCGGAAAACCGGTCGGAGACTGAATTGACAGAATTTATCAAAGTGCAGCGCGCATACATGAACTGCGTAAATAGACGTCAATTGAAATTGCGAATATTCAGCAAGCTAGCGGATTCATCTGAAGTTTTGTAGTATCGCGCGATGCTGCGGGCGTAAATCGGTTCGCTGCGAAATGGGACTTACGGGAAGCGAGGACGATCTGCCTGACGAAAACGGCAATTGATGCGGTCATCAACGCGCTGCGGAGCTACGTTTTCACACTGCAGTTATTAGCGAATTGAATCCCGACGAGATTGCCGAAATCCAGCAAAGCTGGCCGGTATGAACGGCTGGCCGTCTCGGCTTCACGTTAGACCCATCCGCGGACGCCCCGAATCCGATACGAAGAGAGCGTATGGCGACAAGCAACCAAAAATGTGCCAATTGCGAAAAGACCGGCCTGCCGATTCTGCCGGTCCGCTATACCGCACTGCCGAAGACGGCGAAGGCGAAGATCCCTGCGGGCGTAACCGGCGATCGCGTGACCAGCATTGAACTTCAAGAACATCAATATGGTGTGCGGACCTTGCGCGGAGGCTGGCTCTATCTTTTCTACGAAGTAGGCGCGCGCGGGAAGAATTATTGGGAAGCCTACAACGTGACCGAGGACGGTCGTTTATGGAAACAGTTGTTGCCGTTGCCATCGACCCCGGTCACGGATCCCGCCTGCGCGCAATGTGCGATTGCTGTACCCATGGACCTTATCGCGATTGAGCGCCCGGAGAAATGCACGGGACGAGTCTTCGTTGCATTTTCGGAGCTCGCGTGGCATCCACAAACATTCAATAAATACCAAGCGGACGAAACGCTGCGTATCAAGCGAATGCAATGGATCGAACCGTCGAAGTGGATTGGCAGCGGTAAGGACTCGCACGGGCATGCGGTAGTGGCAACGGCTTCGGCGATCGACCAGGTAATCGAATACATGCCGGGATTCGACGCACGGACCCTAAGCGTGCTTGACGACAAGCAACGCTTCAGTGATGACAAAGGGGGCTACAAAGAAGATCTCCTCAAGCAGGAGGTATCGCGCTATCCGCTGTATATCCGGCAGGCTTCGCCGGCCTCCGCGAGTCAATCACTCGTGAAGTTGATGGAGCACATTGGGACCATTAGTCAGGATGGAAGCGCCGCTAACGCTGCCGGTGGAGCCGAACAAAATTATCCGCCGATGATGCTCGCCCTATGGGACGCGGTCGGCAACATCCACGAATTGAACGGTTATCGTAATGACCCGGTGTCGTGGATGGATCGATATGCGTCCAAGCAGGAACTTGGTATGCAAGTGATGGCGCTGCATCATATCGATGAAGCCCAGCGAATCGTCTATGCGCGCCAGAAAGACGAGGTTGTTTCACAGGAAGGCCTCGCTAAGCAGGCGCACGACATGTCGCCACTTGGCCAGCCTGGCGCTCAGTCCGCCTTGTCTGCGCAGCGTGCCAAGGCACTTGCTGGAGCGGACCCGTCACGTGCGGCGCAAATCAATGCCTATTACGACGACATGGACTGGATGGCGGCAAACAACATTCCAGGCAGCTATCAGACTCGCATCATTCAGGCGGGGCAGCTCAGTTCCGCCGGCAGCGCCAATTCGGCGGCGTCCTACGTGGGAAACTATCGCGACAGCATCATGAACGACGCGCGAGCCTATGCGAAGGCTCAGCCTGGTTTTCATGATCGCAACGTGAAGGACATGCAGACATTCGGATGGTCCGACTACGAAGCGCGTCTCAAACGGAAAGACATCGAATTCTTCAGGGATAAATATACGACGCTGCAGCAGGCGATTTATCAGTTGCAGGAGACTCGAAGTAGCGACGTAGGACAATGGCTTAAGGCCGAACTTCTGTTCGACACGCTCGAGGACTACTACTGCGAGGAGTTGAACGATAGTCTGGACTTCGAAATAGTAGTGAGCCTGGCCATTGATGGACTGGCTTCGACTCCGAAGGGTCAAGCCATTGTCGACGATCTGATTACGCGATGGAATCCTGTTGAAAAAAGCAGTCTGGTTTGGCGAGCAGTGGCGATGAACCACCCGGCCGGACGCGAGGAGCTTGCAAAAGTGCTGTCGAGTGCGCAGGAAAACAAGGCGAAACCCCTTGAATCAGATGGGGCTAACATTGTCGTCACGGTTGCCGGTTACGCTAAAAAACTGGCCGACCAATACAAGCAATATTCGAAATTGGCTTTAGAAAAGGATCCCAAGAAACTGTCCTGGCTTGGCGCGAAATATAAGGCGGAGGGAAGGGATGTGCTCGTCATGAACATCGGCGATCGTATTTTTGAAAAATTTCGTATCAACCAGGTGGGCGACTTCGTCGGAGAAAAAATCGTCCAGACCGTTTTGTTGCAGCGTGCGGGGATTCCGGTGGAGGACGCGCTGTCGATCGTTCGAAAAGAAGCTCAATTCGCCAAGAAAAGCCGACTTGAGATTCTTGAACGCATGCGTACTGCGAAGACGATATTGATGGGTACGGCGGCAACCGGTGACGGCGCGACGGACGAGCTTTACAAGGTATGGAATACCTTAAAAGATGAAAAGAATGAAACCGCACTGAAAGAACTCAGAATGGGGCGCATTGCGGCGTTTGCCGCGATATGCGAGCTGGTGAATTTCTGGCACTTGCTTGCGGGTGCGAAGGATGAGGAGACCACGTCGAAATTGGTTAAATCCGGTGCTTCGCTATGTGCTGCAATTATTACGATCACGATGACGCCGTACTACGGCACACTTAAAAACTCCGCTCGAGCATTGAGTTGGAAGTTGGCCGGAGGATTCTTGTCTGGAGTGGGTGTTTTTGCTGCGGCGTGGTTGGACGCCTGCAATGTCAAAAAGAACGTCGCTTCTGGCAAATACGATATTGCGGTGTTTATGGCTATCAAGACTGCGGTTGGCGGACTGTCTGGCGTCGCGATTCTCATCGATGCGATTAGTAGCGCCGCGCCTATATTCAAGAGGCTGGCTGCTCGGTCCGGAAATAGGGTGATAGTACTGGCGGTCGAAACGGTCACGAAGAAACTTGCAGCCATGGCTGCGCTTAAAGTGGTTGGAGCACTTCTCAGTTTTGAAGCTACTCTCCTTCTGACCGCTTTGCAGTTCCTGGCCGACCATTTGATGCCGGACTCGCTGGAAGCGTGGTGTTCGCGATGTGCTTTCGGAACTGGGCGAGAAGCTACTCTGCGAATCAAAGATCATGATGTTCCTCGGTATAAAGATATGTCGCAGCAAGAGACGGAATTCGATAAGGTGATATCGGAAGGGATATGACAACAGACACTTCATTCAATATGGAATTGCTGCGTGGAACGATTTCCAATCTCCGCACCCGGAGGCGCCAACAGGATTTCGTGATGAACCAGGTACAACACGAACGCATGGAGGCAACGGCGGCTGGGGCGGCTCTGTTAGGTATGAGCGCGTCGGCAATCGGTTTGCTCAACATGTCGGCCAATTCCGAGGAAGAAGCAGACTGGGTTGAATTCGATCTCGACGACAGACACATGGAAGGCTGGCTCTGGAAAATGCCGGTGTTTAACGGGGACGAGGTCGAGGTCGTGGTCGAGAAGGGGCCAAAGGGACGGTACTTTGTGTACTCCGTGAGGCGGCCTGAAGATGGCGTTGTCGCCGTTTATCCGCATGCGACGTCCGGGAGGTCTGCTCGATTCAGCAGCATCATGAAAATGATGTTTTGGTGTTTTTTGGGGATTTACGGCGTAATTTCCATTTTTCTGCTGTCAAGCCGCGGGGACGTAAGCTTTGCTACGATGCTTAGTTTTGTTGTTGTAGCCGGTTTTTTTGTGCTCCTGACTTTTTTTGGGCTTTTTTATATTTCATACAGAAAACTGGTTCGGTTTTCTTACTTAGCAGAGGCTATTTTTTCCTGCTATGGCTGGTTGAATGAGAAAAGTATCGATCTGGTCAAGTCGTCCAAAGGGATAACGCCGTCAAGGATTGCAGCAGAATACGGCCTGCATTATTTCCTTTACGACCCTGAGCAGGCGCGGCGATGATGATTTCCAACAGAGACCTCATGCGATATGGAATTGCTGCGTGGAACGATTTCCAACCTCCGCATCCGAAGGCGACAACAGGATTTCGTGCTGAGCCAGGTACAGCACGAGCGCATGGAGGCAACGGCGGCTAGCGCCGCTCTGTTAGGTATGAGCGCGTCGGCAACAGGTTTGCTCAACATGTCGGCCAACTCCGAGGAAGAGGCAGACTGGGTTGAATTCGATCTTGACGACAGACACATGGAAGGCTGGCTGTGGAAGATGCCAGTATTTAACGGAGACGAAGTGGAAGTCGCGGTCGAGAAGAGACCGAGAGGACGGTACTTTGTGTACTCACTGAGACGGCCTGAAGACGGCGTTGTCGCGGTCTATCCGCATGCGACGTCTGGGAGGTCAGCCCAATACAGAAGCATCATGAAAATGATGCTCTGGTGTTTTTTTGTGATTTATTCCATAATTTCCGCGATATTTTTATATGGCAATGGCAAAGACGGGTGGGCTGACACATTAAGTTTTATTGCGATTGGCGGTTTTTTTGTACTATTGACGTTTTGGGGATTGTTTTACATTTCGTACCGGAAACTGGCTCGCTTTTCTTATTTGGCCGAAGCCATTTTTGCCTGCTACGGCTGGCCCAATGAGAAAAGTATCGATCTGGTAAAGTCCTCCAAAGGTGTAAAGCCGTCAAGAATTGCAGCCGAATATGGGCTGCACTATTTCCTTTACGACCCTGAGCGAGCGCGGCGATGATAAGTCTGGCTCCCCTGGTTGATAACACCGACTATGGCGGCGAGTGATTTCAGGGTCGTCGACGATGGGCTTCGATGGTCGCATCCCGGGTGCATGTCTACCTCCGGATGCCCCGTCAATTCGAACCATCTGCCCACAGCCAGATCCCGTACGCCGATGGCCGCATTGCGTAGCAGCTGCACGAGGTCGTTGCCCGCTTGGCCCTGATCAGCGATGCTCGTCTCCGACGCCTGCGCCACCGTTGCCCTTGTAGTCCCAGCTTACCCGCCGCCGTGAGCCGCGCAGCCCCTCGCGACGACACAGCTGCCGGATGAAATTCGCGTGCGACTTGTGAAACTGCAACAGCGTCTCGCGCAGCGTGGCCCGCTGAATAGCGCACGCATCAGCCCTCCCGGTCTTATATCATCCCCTCTTATTGAGACAAGGACGACGCGGCCCACTCGAGCCGGCATACCCCCAGTGCCCTATTTCACCTCGCAAGACCAATCCGATCAGCCATCCCCCACCGCCTGGGGGAGCCATCACCCGAAGAGACCTTGAAATGCAAAGTGACCTTGCTAGCTTGCGCGACCTCGTTCGTCAGTTTGCGGATGAGCGCGACTGGGACAGATTTCACACGCCAAGGAATCTGGCGACGGCTTTATGCGTCGAGGCAAGTGAGCTACTTGAACCATTTCAGTGGCTGACCACCGGAGACAAGAGCGAACTGGACGATGGCAAGCAAACCGCCATTCGTCACGAAATGGCAGACGTATTGCTATACCTCGTCCGCCTTGCAGACAAGCTTGATGTCGACCTCTATCAGGCCTGTTTGGAAAAAATGGATATCAATCGAACGAAGTATCCTGCCGACAAAGTCCGGGGAGATTCGCGTAAGTACTCCGACTACCAAGACTAAGAATCAACCTTTCGCGCCGGGTTGACCAACCAGGGCGTCATGCTCGAATTTCAACTGCCGACGAACTCGAAGCGTATCGACTGCTTGCTATGCGGCTTCGCGAAAGATGGAACGCCGACGGCCGTAGCGATCGAGCTGAAGCAATGGCAGACATGCGAGGAGTCGGCGGGGGACAACGAAGTCTCAACGTTCATTAATGGTTGCGTCCGCGACGTACTGCATCCCTCGGCTCAGGTAGCACGATACGCGTCCTATCTTCGGGACAATCATGAGGCTTGCTACGCGGACGAGACTCCGATTGAAGTCGCCGCGTGTGCCTATTTACACAACTACCATTCGCAGCCAGCTGATCCGCTCCGGGCGCCTAAATTCTCGGCGTTGCTGGAGGTGGCACCGACGTTCAGCGCCGACGACGTAGACGAGTTCGTCAAGTTTCTGGCGGAGCGGGTTGGAGGCGGCGACGGTCTGGAAGTGCTGAGTCGCATGGAAGAAAATCGCTATCGTCCTAGCAAGAAGCTGATGGACTATGTAGCGTCCGTGATCAAGAACAACCCGGAGTACACGCTGCTTGACGAGCAGCAGGTGGCGTTCGACGCCGTGATGACCGCAGCGCGTCGCGGGGTGCATGACCGTCAGAAGCAGATCATCATCATCAAGGGTGGCCCGGGCACCGGCAAGTCGGTGCTGGCGGTCAACCTCGTAGCGAGTTTGTTATCAAGTCACTACTCGACTCACTACGTGACCGGCTCCAAAGCGTTCACTGAAACCCTGCGGACGATCATTGGTTCGCGAGGTCAGGAACTGTTTACGTACACGAACGGCTACGTAGACGCTCAGGCTGATTCAGTGGACGTACTGGTCACTGACGAAGCGCATCGTATTCGAGACGTGAGCAGCAACCGCTTCACGCCGGCGAACAAGAAATCCGGTCTGAAACAACTGGAGGAGTTGATCGCCGCCGCACGTGTTTCGGTATTTTTCATCGACGATCATCAGGTCGTACGCCCTGGCGAGATCGGCTCCGTCGCCTACATTCGGGAGTACGCGGAGAAGCACAAGTGCGCGGTGTACGAATCCGAACTCGAGACACAGTTCCGCTGCAACGGCTCCGATGCGTTTGTTCGCTGGATAAACACGATGTTGGGCATCGATGACAGTCCGCGCTTCGAATGGAACGATCACGACGCTTTCGATTTCCGGATTTTTCAGTCTCCGGAAGCGTTGGAAAACGCGATCAAGGATAAGGTGCAAGCGGGCGCGACTGGCCGGTTGGCGGCCGGCTTCTGTTGGCCTTGGTCCGATCCTAACAAGGACGGGACGCTTCAGGCCGACGTCGTGCTCGGAAACTTCAGCCGTCCGTGGAACGCAAGGCCCGATTCGGGGCGGCTTGCTGCAGGCATTCCGAAATCGTCGCTTTGGGCGTGTCAACCGAACGGGATTAACCAGGTTGGTTGTGAGTTCGTCTTCCAGCGCCGATGACACATCGCGCATTTTTACTTGGTAGTTCGCAGACGTCTTTCCCGGCTGGTTCGCGCGAGTGTCGGTAGGCTTCGACACGCTCGGTCTCATGCACCGTCTGTCACGGCGATTCTGCCGCAAATATGGCGATAAAATGTGTACTCAATTTTTTGCTCATCAAGCGTTCGACGTTGTTGCACAACCTCCAGCAATGCGGGAAAATACATCGGATGCCTAATAACATAGCGCGACGCGCTATGTTTATAAATCATCATTGAAAGATTGGCTCGTTGGAGGGTAGAAGAAGACGCGAAAGCGCCGAGCCGAGCATCGAGGAGACGAGGAAGGAGATGAAGCGCGGGACGCATGGGCTGCCACCCACACGACCCGCTGACCACAACCAGCTCACAAAGGGAGTTGATCATGGCTGACGCCAATCATAAAGCAGTTGCAGCTGTAACCCAACGCATCTTGACCATTTCGTCACAAAGACGCCCGCGACCGATGAAAACGTTCGCACCGGATCATGTCAAATTTTTTCCAGACTTGCCGCCGGCGCCTTGGATTCGGCTTTCGGGGAGGTGGTTGGAGGAGGCGGGGTTTGGGATTAGTGCGCTGATCAAGGTCGAAGTACAAAAGGGGCGGCTGGTTATTACGCCCGTTTGACTTGGGTCGTACGCTGAACCCGGCTCTCGTCGGGTTCGTTAAATATTCCAGAGGTGCATGCAGGTTGCGAGTGTAGTCTTGCTCGAACCCGAGCTCTTCCTTCCTGTTTCGTCACTGGCCCCTTAATACTGGTCTAACAAGGCACTATGGGCTATCGAGCATCTTTCAAGTACCGCGATCTCGTCCCATATCGCAGGTGATCATGCTGCCATTGAGGTATATTCAAAGAATGTAATTGCGCTCGAACTAGCGGCTGCGCATAAGGCATGCCGGCACAGCCTCGGCTCAGCAGCCCCAGAGGAACAGAATTTTCATACTGACGGATGCGTCGTTTCGCATCGATGAGGCCACGATGCAAATTAAGTTAGTTCCCGCGGTGTTGCTATTTTTGGGCTCCTATTTCCCTCTTGCACTAATCCTTGCAGTTCAAGATCTGCCGAATGAGGTCTGGGCAAATCCTCTCTGCAAATCTTTGCAGTTTTGGCAGGCATGCGGTATTCCGCATCTAGCGCATCCGGTGATAGCCTATACTTTCATCGGAATCAGCGGTGTTAGCCTTATTTTTTTCTTGTGGCTGCTGAGACATCTGCATAGTTCGACAGAAATGAAGATTGAGGAAAGCAAGCCAATCCCCAACGACCTGATCAACTATGCTTTTCCGTATATTGTTTCGTTCATGGGCGTGGAACTTGGCAGCACGGGAAAGGTGGTGGGCTTCGGTCTATTTATGATCTGGTTGTTTCTCATCACCTACCGTTCCGGCCAGATCCTAATGAATCCGTTGCTGTTGGCGGCCGGGTGGCAACTTTACGAAATCCAAGCGAATATCGAGGGGAATCGTCGAACGCTGCGTGCGCTGTCTCGAGACAACGTTGTACCCGATCTGACATTGAAGTCCTGTCTAGTCCAGGGGATTTATGTGCTATCGAAGGTAAATAAGAAATGACCAAAGAACAAGCATTCGCTGATTGCAAAAACTTCGACGTCGGGGGAGCAAGTCTGTCGTTGTGGATTTTCAAAAAACGTCAAGCGGGCGGCTTCAGTGCCAAATCAATCGACGTAACCGATGCGCTCGCCGATGAATTGAGGCGGATAGTGAACACCGCGCTTCTCTCCCATACTGAAGTAGATGACTACGCTCTCACGGCGCAGCGCAATGAAGTGAGCTGTCTGCACGTCGAAACGGATGAAACGTGCTTTTCAGATCTTGCTGGCCTTGTGAGCGCGCCGGCAGAGGAGCACCGTATCGCCGGTGAGAGGGATTTTCAGAACCTCACGGGGTACCTGATACGTCTTCGGAGTGGCGATCAGGTCATCTATTGCGTTAAACGTATCACAGACGCCTGGAAGACTAAGAAGGCCTTGAGCGTCGTAAACGTTGTGATGCGCGCCAATCAGCTTGATCTCGTCGAAGATCGTAGCTTCACTATTGCAAAGTCGCTCGACTTTATCGTCTTCAATGAAGATTTGTTCATCATGGACAAACGGGCTTTCGAGACGATACTGAGCTACAAGATCGAATATGCAAATTCGTTCGATGAATTGCAGCAGAATGCAGCTTTCATCGCGCGATTTGCCGACATGCGCCCATTAATTGAACACGTCGGAACGAACACTATGCATTTGCGAAGAATGGCCGTGATCCAGCAGAAGGGGCACTATGCCGACGAAGCATATATGGCGCGTCTACGGGAAGTGAACGTGCAGGAGGGCTGGAATATTCAATTCGACGATGCTGGTCGAATCGTTGCAACAAACGAATCAATGAGGGTAATCATGCAGATACTACTTAATCATCGTCTGTATTCGAGATTATCGCTCGGCACCTTTGATGTTCCGTCGAGCTCCGCAGTAAGCGGGGGATAAACCAAAGGTGGCACCGATCCACATTTCAGCGGTCCACATGCTCACCTAAGTGCGCGATACCTAGTTCTCTGTAGCAATGCTTATTGGCGAGTTGCCGACATGCCCGATTGATTCCCGCTAATCGTATCGCCGACGCTTTGTTGAATCCAAAACGCACCGGCAACGAGCCTGGCAGAGCGTAAATTCCTTGCTCCTAACGCTACCACGTCGCCAATTTTCTAAATCCACTTTCGCGCTCGCCAGTCGCGAAAGCATACTCGGGTTCAATGATTGAAGGGGGCTCAAGTTCATGTGCTCCCGGCCGATCTGACTTGTTGATATACGGCGCGCATTAGATGACCGGCAGCGATGTTTCTGAAAGCCTCATCATTCATCAGGCGAACAAAAATTTCCTCGTTGCCATCCATGCGTTCTATAAGTAAATTCTCAAGCAGCTTGTTGAAAACCGGCTCGAAATTTTCAATGCTGTTGGCCATAACCGCCTGCCGCAACTGCTCGTTGGCCACAGCGGTCTCGCGGACTTGATCAAAAAAGAGCTGGTCGGCTGGGGTGAACTCTGTTCCGAAACGCTCATTGAGCTTGCCAACCAAGGTCGAAAGCTGCACGTCCTCATCTGCTTGACCAGTGCCGACATTGGTCGGCCCCTCAAGCGCGCCAGGCTCGCCCGACTTCAGGTCGATTGTTCCTTCGCTGATTTTTTGCAAGCGGTAGTACTTAAGCTCGACTTCATCGTCGACCTGAACGGTTCGGTCGTCCGTTGTGCGCGGCAGCTTGGTCAGCAGGAAACGGGCATAGGTGTATAGCTTCTCATGATCAGAGTCTTGGTACGGCACAATCTGAGAGACGAAGCTGTACAGATTGCGGAAGCTGACCAACTGACCCTTGAACAGGTTTTGATCCTCTTCCCCAAGCTTCTTGAAACGCTCAATCGCAAAGTCAAGCAGGCCATTCAATTTTTTGTGCTCGCCGCCGGTAGGATTGAGGCGGTTGCGAAACCAAATTTCGCACCATGCACTGACTTCCGCATCGCTGTAGATTTTCCATCCCGCCAGTGTGTGTGCCAGTGTATTGAGTTGCTGCGGGTCAGTGTCGTCGCCTTTGTCCGTCGCCTCGTAATATGGTTTGAAGGCCGTGTAGATGTCTGCTGGCTCGTTGACGAAGTCGAGCACGAAGGTGTCTGTCTTGCCTCGCGTCGTTCGATTGAGCCGCGACAGAGTCTGAACGGCCTGGATGCCAGACAAGCGCTTGTCGACGTACATGCTGTGCAACAGGGGTTGATCGAATCCCGTCTGATATTTCTCTGCCACCAGCAAGACTTGATATTCCTCAGTGTTGAACTTTTCCGGCAGTTCCGATTCTTTGATGCCGTTGTTCATGGTCATTTCGGTGAACTTCTTGTCGGCGAACTCCTTAAGCTTAATCTCGCCAGAAAACGCCACCAATGATTTCACGTCGGTATAGCCTTTATCCTTGATGTAGTTGTCAAAGCCCAGCTTGTAGCGCACTGCGTGTTCACGCGAGCCGGTCACCACCATCGCTTTGGCTCGGCCGCCAATCTTGTGGCGTGTATGGGTGCGGAAGTGCTCAACGATAACTTCAACCTTCTGCGCAATCTCGTAGTCGTGAAATTCAACGAATCGCGCAAGAGCACGTGCGGCCTTGCGGCGCGGCACTTCGGGGTCGGCCTCAACCTTCTGGATCAGCTTGTAGTAGCGCTTATAGCAGGTGTAGTGCGCCAGCACGTCGTGAATGAAGCCCTCTTCGATGGCCTGCCGCATGCTGTAGTGGTGGAACGGCGCTTTGCCGTCTCGGCCGGGTTCGTTGAAAACCGCCAGCGTCTTGAATTTCGGCGTTGCCGTGAAGGCGAAGAAACTCAAGTTGGGCTGCTTGGCTCGCTTGAGTTGCTCGCGCAGTAGTGCCTTCTTTGCTTCCTCGCTTAAGGCATCGTCGTCCATGTCGAGTAGCTGCTCGGCGATGGCCGATTCAATGCCATCCTTGTTCAAAATCTTGCGCAGTTCCATCGCGGTTTCACCACTTTGCGAACTGTGCGCCTCGTCGACGATGACGGCGAAGCGCTTTCCCGCTGTCGAGATGGCCACGCCGTTGCCGTTGGCCTCCATCGTGCGGATGGCTTGGGTAATGAATGGGAACTTCTGAATGGTGGAAATGATAATAGGCACGCCATCAGCGAGTGCCTTCGCCAGTTGCTGCGTGTTTTCGTCGATCTTCTGCACCACGCCCAGCTTGTGCTCGAATTGGAAGATGGTGTCCTGCAACTGCTGGTCGAGCACACGGCGGTCAGTGATCACCACGACTGAATGAAAAATCTTCTCGTTGCTCGCATCGTGCAGACTGGAGAGACGGTGCGCCAACCACGCAATGGAGTTCGATTTACCGGAACCAGCGGAATGCTGGATCAAGTAGTTATGCCCCGAGCCGTGCGTTTGCGCGTGGTCGGTCAGGGTCCGTACCGCGTCCAATTGGTGGTAACGCGGGAAAATCATCGACTCCTTGCGATGGCGCTTGAGCCCCTTCTCGGTGACCACGGTCTTTTCCTCTACATCTAGGTGAATGAACCGCGCCAAGATGTCCATCAGACTGTCGCGAGTCAATGCCTTGTGCCAAAGGTACGTGGTTCGCACATCACCAGCCACTGGCGGGTTGCCAGCTCCGTGGTCATGCCCAAGATTGAAGGGCAGGAAGAACGTGTCTTTGCCTTCCAGTTTGGTGGTCATGAAAACTAACTCGGTATCCACCGCGAAATGTACTAGGCAGCGCTGCTTGAAGGAGAACAGCAGCTCCTTTGGGTCACGTTCAAACCGATACTGGTACTTTGCGTTCTCCACGTTCCAGCGCGTGGCCGACATCGGGTTTTTCAGTTCCAGCGTTGCCACTGGCAACGCATCGCCAGCGATCGGCGTCGCATTCTCGGAAGGCACCAGCTCCGACCCATTCAGCGCCAGCTTGAGCATGTGCGCGTTCAGCTCGGTCGCATCCTTCAGATACCGCCAGTTCGGACGAGTGCATGGCGACCTCGCACGGCGTGGGGTCAACAGTCCTCGTTCGCGCTGACCTACCTTGCCCTAAAGGCCTCTGAGATCAAAGACGGATACAGCGGGTTGGACTTGTCCCTCAGGCTCACGTCAATGCTGAGGCAGCCGGAACTGACGAGCGCTATTTGACGGAGATAAGCGCTACATGGCGCTACTATCGGGAGCGGGCCCATGTAGTCATGTGCGCGACGTACCACGAACAACCTCTATGACTGTGCGCGCACGCCGTGAAGCCAGGCTGCCGGGCGATACGCTCAGGCGTCTTAGTCAATGCCGCGTGGTGCCCCCGAAGCGATTCGCGAAATCCCTCCCGCGCCACAAGTTCTTTCTCCCGGCATCGAAAAATCCATTCTTCAGTCGTGAAATTTTCACAATACTAGGGATTTTCACTTGTTCCTCGAAAAACATGCAGGTTTTCGGGTGCGCTCAGCAAGCGTCGCGGGTTGGCCTGCGAATCAAGGGGAGCCGGTGTCTGCGGCGTCGACTGAACCGCCGGTAGCCTCGGGAAAAGACTCCGTGACCACTTCCTCAATGCGAGCGATGACGCTCTCGGGCAGGTAATAGTATTGCTTCCGCTTATTTGCCGAGAGCTTTCCATTGTTGGACTTCACCATGCGAATGAGGGCCGACAGGTCCGACTGACTCAGGTCGAATTCCGCGTCCAGCTGCCTGAAAGCTTCGTCGTAACCGCTGAGCCAGCTGAGCTTCTCCGGCAGTTCTGTCCGGATGGCCTCCACCAGCATCTCGTGCAGGAAACGCACTTCCCGACTGGCGTCAAAGAAACGATACGGGCGACCTCCCGGATTCTGGGTCACTAGCGGAGCCGGCTCGCTCATCACGTAGTCCCACAACCGGGTGGTTGGGACCGAAAAGCCTTTGAGAACGTCAGCGTATTCTGCTTCGTGACGAAGGATGACGGCCGAAACCGGAACGATGGCTCCGCCACGCAGGCGTCGCGCGCCGTTAAGCACATGGTGGATGATGAAGCGATGAATCCGGCCATTGCCATCCAGGAAGGGGTGCAGGTAGACGAATCCGAAGGCGGCGCACGCGGCTCTTACCAGGGTATTCGGGCAGCGAAGGCCGATTTCGTTGATGAAATGCTCCCAGCCTGCCATCGCCTGCGGAAGGTCTTCAGGCGGAGGCGGAAAGAATGTGACGCGGCGCGTGCCATCCTCGAGCCAGTTCTGCTTCGTCCGATAGGACGCCTCCTGACTGAACACCTCGCGAACGATGATGTTTTGCAGCCCGACCAGCCAGTCCTCTGTCACCAGCTTCTCTTCGCCAGCGTGGGCCAGGACCTGAACAAACCGCTCAGCCTTGTCCGCGCTGGGTTTTTCTCGTTCGATGCTGAAACTGCTCCGCGTCTCCGACAGGTAGAGGTAGCTGACAGCCCGGGCATAAAACGTCGGGTCCGTCAGGCTGTCCAGTGTCTCGGAAGCTTCGTTGAGAAGCTCATCGAGCGTCGGGCTTTCGGGTAGGGCCGAGCGACGCACGAGTGGGCAGAAGGCAGAGGTGCCTGGCAGGTTATCCCGGACGCGAAACTTCGAGTTGTTCGCCGGGCGTTCGGCAGTGAAATACTCGTCTTTTGGAAGCGCGTCGACGTATGGGCCTGTCGGTGTGGCTTCGACGGAGAGGCTTTTGCCGGTTAGCCATTCCCACAGGAAGCAGGCGCGACGGATGTGCGCCCCATTGGGCGACTCTGTGAGGCGGCGAACGAGCTCTGTGTCGGGCGCGTGTTCGAACACGGCGTCGATGACTTCGAGGTTCACACCCTCGTGGCGCAGGGCGAACTCAAGATGACCCACCGGCGTCGATTCGAGAGCGACGTTGCGTGGGAACCAGAAGCCATTGTGCGCAGGTACTCGCCGATTCACTGAGCCGCTAATGAAGCAGGGGTGCGTGAGCGGCCGGACAGGCAGGTTAAAGGTTCGAATCAGGTGCTCGTAACCGACGGGTTCCAGACTGGCCATGGACTCGAAATTTTTTCACTCGATTCGAGATTTTATCACCCAAGTGTACTTTTTTAGATTTTCATCGAAAATTATTCACGACACATCAGATTTGGAGGCCCCGTGGCTATCTGGGTTCCCCGTTCAGTGATGGCGATACGAGACCCCAAAGCCACTCTTACTACGACGCTCCGGCGACCAAGAGTTCGCTGTGCGTGAGTTGGCCGGTGCTCTCGCTGGCAAAATCGCTTTCACTACACTGGCTGAAGCGCAAACGAGACCCGCAACGAGCGAAGACAGCAGAAGTCGGGCTGAAAAGCCCCTGATTGCTGCCCAGAATGAGAAAACGACGGCCACCTCGATGAGGTGGCCGTCGTTCTTGCGGCTTTGACTTTAATTAGATGCCACCAAACTGAGCTATCGGAGCTCATCCATCATGAAATTTTCAGTGGATAAGTCCCAAAATCTCAGCTTATGGTTCCCGCTACATTCTCTCAAACGTCAATATTCCCCGCCCGCAACGCATTCGACTCAATGAAAGCCCGCCGCGGCTCCACATCATCCCCCATGAGCGTCGTAAAGATCCCATCAGCCGCAATAGCATCCTCAATCTGCACCCTCAGCAAGCGCCGCACCGTCGGATCCATCGTAGTCTCCCAAAGCTGCCCAGGATTCATCTCGCCCAGGCCTTTGTATCGCTGCTTGGAAACATTCCGTTCAGCATCGGCAATCAACCACCGCATCGCGCTCTTGAAGTCGGTAACCGCGATACTCCGCTCGCCGCGCTTGATCATCGCACCCGCGCCGATCAACCCCTTAAACG
This sequence comes from Paraburkholderia fungorum, assembly GCF_046026025.1. Classification (GTDB taxonomy): domain Bacteria; phylum Pseudomonadota; class Gammaproteobacteria; order Burkholderiales; family Burkholderiaceae; genus Paraburkholderia; species Paraburkholderia fungorum_E. The sequence goes on from NZ_JAQQFL010000030.1 coordinate 69,636, forward strand.
TATCCGACGTCGTCAAAAGCTGCTGATAATCCGCCGTCAGCTGAAACTCCTGATCCAGCACCGAAACCTTCTGATTACCATGATGCGTCCGCGAAACACGCAGTGAGCGCAGCTCACGCACCGGGTCATACATCGTCGTCACCTTCACCTCAGGCTTCAACGGATCGTCCCGAAGCTTCGCCTCAAGCGTCTTCGCCGAGCTCTCAGCCGCCTGCTCCGAAGACAGATCGATCGCGACCCCATCCATCACCGCCTCAAGCGCGCCAGCGTCGTACAACCGGCTCAGCCGATCCACCACGCCTTGCGCCAACAGATACGAACGCGCCAGCTCACCCAACGCATCGCCGGCGATCGGCGTCGCATTCTCGGACGGCACCAGCTCCGACCCATTCAGCGCCAGCTTGAGCATGTGCGCGTTCAGCTCGGTCGCATCCTTCAGATACCGCTCGTCCTTACCCGCCTTGATCTTGTACAGCGGCGGCTGGGCGATATAAATAAACCCGCGCTCGATCATGTCCGGCATCTGACGATAGAAGAACGTCAGCAGCAGCGTCCGGATGTGCGCGCCGTCCACGTCAGCATCGGTCATGATGATGATGCGGTGATAACGCAGCTTGTCGAGGTTGTAGTCGTCCTTGCCGATCCCGCAACCCAACGCCGTAATCAGCGTCACAAGTTGTTCCGAAGAAAGCAGCTTGTCATAGCGCGCCTTCTCCACATTCAGCACCTTGCCGCGCAGCGGCAAGATTGCCTGAAACTTCCGGTCACGCCCCTGCTTCGCCGAGCCGCCTGCGGAGTCGCCCTCGACGATATAAATTTCCGACTTCGCCGGGTCTTTCTCCTGGCAATCCGCCAGCTTCCCAGGCAAGCCGACGCCGTCGAGCAAGCCCTTGCGACGCGTCATTTCACGCGCCTTCCGAGCCGCATCGCGCGCCCGCGCCGCATCGACAATCTTGCCGCAAATGATCTTCGCGTCGTTCGGCGTTTCCAGCAGGAATTCTTCGAGCGCCTTCGCGACCACATCCTCCACCGGCGCGCGCACTTCCGACGACACCAGCTTGTCCTTGGTCTGCGCGCTGAACTTCGGCTCCGGCACCTTCACCGACAGCACGCACGAGAGCCCTTCGCGCATGTCGTCACCGGCCGTCTCGACCTTCGCTTTCTTCGCGACTTCGTGATCCACGATGTACTTGTTCAACACGCGCGTCATCGCCGCACGCAAACCGGTCAAGTGCGAGCCGCCGTCGCGCTGCGGAATGTTGTTCGTGAAGCACAGCACGTTTTCGTTGTAGCTGTCGTTCCACTGCATCGCGACTTCGACGACAATGCCGTCCTTCTCGCCGCTCACGTAGAAAATGTTCGGGTGCAGCACGGCCTTGTTCTTGTTGATGTACTCAACAAAACCCTTCACGCCGCCCACAAACGCGAAATCTTCTTCCTTGCCCGTGCGCAGATCGCTCAGCTTGATTCGCACGCCGTTATTCAGGAACGACAGTTCGCGAATCCGCTTGGCCAGAATGTCGTAGTGATATTCGACATTGCCGAAGATCGTTTCGTCGGCCATGAAGTGCACTTCGGTACCGCGGTTTTCGGTGTCGCCAATTACCTGAATCGGCGACACAGCCACGCCGTCGATCTCTTCGATCACGCGGTTTTGCGGCACGCCACGATGGAACTCCATGAAGTGCTTCTTGCCGTCACGGCGCACCACAAGGCGCAGCCACGACGACAGCGCGTTCACGCACGACACGCCCACGCCGTGCAGGCCGCCGGACACCTTGTAGCTGTTCTGGTCGAACTTGCCGCCGGCGTGCAACTCGGTCATCACGATTTCAGCGGCGCTGCGCTTCGGATCGTGCTTGTCGTCCATCTTGAGACCGGTCGGCACACCGCGGCCGTTGTCGGTGATCGAAATCGAGTTATCCGCGTGGATGGTCACCTGGATGTCGTTACAGTACCCGGCCAACGCTTCGTCGATCGAGTTGTCGAGCACTTCGAATACGAGGTGATGCAGGCCGGTGCCGTCCGATGTATCGCCGATATACATCCCGGGCCGCTTGCGCACCGCCTCCAGACCTTCAAGGATCTGAATGGACGAGGCGCCATAGCCGCTGTTATCGGGTTGCGAATTGTTCGTTTCAGTCATGGATTTTTTCCGGTTCTGCGTTGCTGCTGGGTTGCTGCTCGGGACTTTTCAAAACACCATAAAAACGCCAAAGGGGCACTGCGCCCCTTGGTGTCTTCTTGATTTTTGGACGCGTTAGATGCGCATCGGCATCACGACGTATTTGAATTCGTCGTTCTCGGGAATCGTGATCAACGCGCTGGAGCTGGCGTCGCCAAGGCTCACTTGCAACATGTCGACCTTCAGGTTCGCGAGCACGTCGAGCAGATACGTGACGTTGAACCCGATATCGACGCTGTCGCCGTCGTATGCGATTTCCAGTTCTTCCTGCGCCTCTTCCTGATCGGCGTTGGTCGACATGATCTTCAACTGGCCCGGCTCGATAATGCAGCGCACGCCCTTGAATTTGTCCGACGTCAGAATCGCGGCGCGTTGCAGCGAGCGCTGCAGTTCTTCACGGCCGATCAAGAACTGATTCTTATGCGACTTCGGAATCACGCGCTGGAAGTCGGGGAATTTGCCTTCCACCAGCTTCGACACCAGTTCGACCTGGCCGAACGTGAACTTCACCTGCGTCGGCGCGATGTCGATCTTCAGCGTGTCGTCGATGTCTTCCAGGAGACGCTGCAATTCCAGAATCGTCTTGCGCGGAATGATGACTTCCTGGCGCGCGAACGAGCCTTCGATCTTCATCGACGAGAACGCGAGGCGGTGGCCGTCGGTTGCGACTGCCATCAGCTGGTCGCCGTCCACCACCAGCAGCATGCCGTTCAGGTAGTAGCGGATGTCCTGCTGGGCCATCGAGAAATGGACCATGCCGAGCAACTGGCGGAACGTTTTCTGGGGAACCACCAGATTCGCGCCGTAGTCTTTAGCCTGAGCGACGGTCGGGAACTCGTCGGCCGCGAGCGTTTGCAGCGCAAAGCGGCTCTTGCCGGATTGCACGGTCAAACGCTTGTCGTTCAAGGTCAGCGTAACTTGCCCGTCGGGCATGGCGCGCAGAATGTCGAGGAGCTTTCTTGCTGCCACCGTGGTCGCGACCGAATCGCCGCCCACGCCGAAATCAGCACGCGTGGTGATCTGCAACTCGAGGTCGGTCGACAGGAACGACACGTCCGGGCCGTTCTTGGTAATCAGCAAATTGGCGAGGATCGGCAACGTATGGCGGCGTTCGACGATGCCGCTCACAGTTTGCAGCGGCCTGAGGAGGTTATCGCGTTCGGTCTTGACCAGTTGCATAGAGTTCCTTCGTTGATATGACGGCCTGCACGCCTGACTTGCCAGCCTTACAGCGCGCAGCCGCGGCTCCCCGCCGGCGCCACGCAGCGCCTGTCACGGCGTGAATTCCGCCCGCGGCCGCCGGGCGGTTAAACCTGTATTGTGCCTGAAAACGGAACCGCTCCACTAAAATGGGGGCGAGTTCCGAAATAAACAGGTCGAATTTTACGTTCGGCCTGCTCAACCTTTCAGCGTTTGCTCCAGCACGTGCAGTTCGTGGTTCAGCTGCGCGTCCGTGCCGCGCTCGGCGGCAATCTTGCGTACCGCGTGCAGCACGGTGGTGTGATCGCGCCCGCCAAACAACTCGCCGATTTCCGGCAAACTCTTCTGCGTCAGTTCCTTCGCCAGATACATCGCGATCTGGCGCGGCCGCGCGATGTTCGCCGGACGCTTCTTCGAATACATATCCGCGACCTTGATGCTGTAGAAGTCAGCCGTGGTCTTCTGGATGTTTTCCACCGAAATCTGCCGGTTCTGTACCGTCAGCAGGTCTTTCAGCGCCTCTTTCGTCACTTCAATCGTGATTTCGCGGCCGTGGAACTTCGAATACGCGAGGATCTTGCGCAGCGCGCCTTCGAGTTCGCGGACGTTCGAACGCAGATGCTTGGCGACGAAGAACGCGACGTCTTCATTCAGGCTCACGAACTCGGATTGCGCCTTGCGCATCAGAATCGCGACGCGCATTTCCAGCTCGGGCGGCTCGATCGCCACCGTCAGGCCGGAGTCGAAGCGCGAGATCAGGCGGTCGTCGATGCCGGAGATTTCCTTCGGATACGTGTCGCTGGTGATGATCACCTGCGCCTTGTTCGCGACCAGCGCCTCGAACGCGTAGAAGAATTCCTCTTGCGTGCGGGACTTGCCTGAGAAAAATTGAATATCGTCGATCAGCAGCAGGTCGAGCGAGTGGTAGTAACGCTTGAAGTCGTCGAACGCCTTGCGCTGGTAGGCCTTCACCACGTCGGACACATACTGTTCCGCGTGGATGTAGCGAATCCGCGCGCCGGCCTTGTCCATCAGAAGCTGGTTGCCGATCGCGTGGATCAGGTGGGTCTTGCCCAGGCCCACGCCGCCGTACAGGAACAGCGGGTTGTACGAGATGCCGGGATTATCCGCGACCTGAATCGCCGCGGCGCGCGCCAACTGGTTGGCCTTACCGGTCACGAAGTTGTCGAAGGTCAGCACGGGGTTGAGCTTCGAACGCTCGTACATCGAGTCGTTATCGCCGTTGCCGTTCGAGCTGGCGCTTTGGCCCGGACGCCACGTGCGGCGTGCCGCCGCGGCTTCGTTCGCGTCGAGGCTGGGCAGATCGAGGTCGGCGGCATCGTCAGCGGCCGCGCGGGCGTTCGCGTTCTGGTCGGCCGCGGCGCGTGCGTTCGCGTTGAGGTTCGCCATTGCGTTGTTCGCGCCGTTGGTGCGCGCGGCCTGCGACGCTTGCACGGCGCCGACGGCCGCGTCCACGGCGGCACCGCCACTGTTCGAGCCAGACGCATGGCCGTTACCCATCGAGCCAGGAGCGGAAGACGGACGCGACGGCGCCGACGACGCTGCCGCAGGGGCGCGCATGCCGGCTTTCGGGTCCAGAACAAATTGCACGTCGACCGGGGTGTGCCAGAAATCGCGGGCCATATCCGCGATGCGGCCGGAGAACTGGCTCTTGACCCAGTCGAGCTTGAAGCGATTCGGCGCGGCGATGCTAAGCGTGTTCGCAGCGGCGTCGAAGGCGACCGGGGCCAACGGTTTGATCCACGTCACGTACTGCTGGGGCGTAAGCTCACGCTCCAGCAATGCGGAACAGTGTTGCCAGAAATCGTTCATCGAGTTGCTGTCGTTATGTATGCACGGCGGTTCGCCGCTGCCCCTGTCGCGTCTACGCAACAAGGCCCTGAGCAGCTAGGCCGAACCAGGCGCAATGGCTCCGGGCGCTTGTGCCACAAGGGTTTGCGGGGCAAGCGAGCCGGAGCGGCGTGCAGGATTTTTGGGAAGTAAGGCAAGATTCTACCGCCAAAACGTCGGCGAAAGGGAGTTATCCACAGGGACGGATCATCCTGTGAACTGTTCTCGGGGACAGGCCAAACCTGGCTAAACTATTGACGGCCAAAAGAAAACCGGTTTAAATAGCGGGTTCCGCGAAAACCAATTCTGTAAACCTCCGGCCATTGCCGCTTCAGCGATGATCGTGCGGTTAATTTTCGATCAGTCGATCAAGTGAGAGCAACATGAAACGTACTTACCAACCTTCCGTTACCCGTCGCAAGCGCACCCACGGCTTCCGCGTTCGCATGAAGACCGCAGGTGGCCGCAAGGTCATCAACGCACGTCGCGCGAAGGGCCGCAAGCGCCTCGCCATCTAAGGCAGCGAGCGGATTGCGCGCTCTGTCTGTGATAAGCGAAGCCCGCGGCGAAGCGGGAGCGGCAGGGGCGCCGCAACTGGGCTCGAGTCCGTTGCGAGCGCAAGCCGCCTTCCCCAAAGCCGCAAGGCTACTGAAAACGGATGAATTTTCATCCGTTTTTCGTTTGCGCCCGTGGCGCCGTACCGCGCACTTTGTGGTGTACGGCCGGCCCACCGGCAATGACGCTCGCTTAGGTCTCGTGATCGGCAAGAAGTATGCGCCGCGCGCGGCCACGCGTAATCTGGTACGTCGAATCGCGCGTGAAGCCTTCCGGCTGCGTCGCGCGGAATTCGGCGGTTGGGATGTGCTGCTGCGTTTGCACACGCGCTTCGACAAGAAGGCTTTGCCGAGCGCCTCGTCGCCGCCGTTGAGGGCGCTGTGCCGCAGCGAGATAGAGGCACTGCTCGACAAGGCAGCGCGCGAAATTGTCCGTCGCGAAGCGCCGCCCGCGGAAGCGCCCAAGACGGAATGACGCTCAAGTGACCGCCCGCAGTGCAGCCCGGCTGCGCGGGCGTCACCCGGTACTCCACGTTGCGCGGCGCCGTCCGGCCGCACCAGCCATGCAAACGGTACTCATCGCTTTACTGCGGTTCTACAAAGTTGCTGTGAGCCCCATGCTCGGCAACCGGTGCCGTTTTTACCCTTCCTGCTCTGATTACGCGCGCGAAGCAATCCAGTATCATGGCGCCGCGCGCGGGACTTATCTCGCCGCCAGGCGTATTTGCCGCTGCCACCCGTTTTCCGCGGGCGGCATCGATCTCGTCCCGCCTCCCACTTCTGAAAAGCGCTGACGCGCCGTTCCATCGACACTGAGACAACGCATGGATATCAAACGCACCGTCCTATGGGTCATCTTTTTCATGTCAGCGGTCATGCTGTTCGACAACTGGCAACGCGACCACGGACGCCCGTCGATGTTCTTCCCGAGCGCCAACCCGACCAAGACCGTCGGTAGCGCCGCTCCGGGAACCACGACGCCGGGAACCCAGTCCGCCGATCTGCCGGCCACCAACGCAGCAGCGCCGGGCACTGCGCCGGCTGCTGCGGCCCAGGGCCAACTGATCAGCTTCAGCACCGACGTCTATAACGGCGAGATCGACACCCGCGGCGGCACGCTGTCGAAGTTGTCGCTCGTCAAGCAAGGCGATGGTAAGACGCCCGATCTGGTCATCACCCTGTTCGACCGCACCGCGAACCATACGTATCTGGCGCGCACCGGTCTACTCGGCGGCGATTTCCCGAACCACACCGACATCTTCACGCCGGTGCCGAACCAGCCGCACGATCTGACGGGCGACGCCAAGTCGTTCCAGCTCAGCCTCGAGTCGCCGGTGAAGGGTGGCGTGAAGGTCATCAAGACCTACACGTTCACGCGCGGCAGCTATGTGATCGGCGTCGACACGAAGATCGAGAACGTCGGGACCGCGCCGGTCACGCCGTCGGTCTATATGGAACTGGTGCGCGACGACCAGCCGGTGGAAACGCCGCGCTTCTCGCACACGTTCATTGGGCCGGCTGTTTACACCGACCAGCACCACTTCCAGAAGATGACGTTCAGCGACATCGACAAGAACAAGGAAGACTTCGTCAATTCGGCCGACAACGGCTGGATCGCGATGGTGCAGCATTACTTCGCGTCGGCGTGGATTCCGCAGCAAGGTGCGAAGCGCGACATTTATGTCGAGAAGATCGATCCGACGCTGTATCGCGTCGGCGTGAAGCAGCCGGTGGCGACCATCGCCCCGGGCCAATCGGTTGATGTGTCCGCGCGCCTGTTTGCCGGCCCGGAAGAAGAGCGCATGCTCGAAGGCATCGCACCGGGTCTGGAACTGGTGAAGGACTATGGCTGGGTCACGATCATCGCAAAGCCGCTGTTCTGGCTGCTCGAGAAGATCCACAGCTATGTCGGCAACTGGGGCTGGTCGATCGTGCTGCTCACGCTGCTGATCAAGGCCGTGTTCTTCCCGCTGTCGGCTGCAAGCTACAAGTCGATGGCGCGCATGAAGGCGATCACGCCGCGTATGCAAGCGCTGCGCGAACGCTTCAAGGGCGATCCGCAGAAGATGAACTCGGCGCTGATGGAGCTGTACAAGACCGAGAAGGTCAATCCGTTCGGTGGCTGTCTGCCGGTCGTGATTCAGATTCCGGTGTTCATCTCGCTGTACTGGGTGTTGCTGTCGTCGGTTGAAATGCGCGGCGCGCCGTGGATTCTCTGGATTCACGATCTGTCGCAACAGGATCCGTTCTTCATCCTGCCGGTGCTGATGGCCGTCTCGATGTTCCTGCAGACCAAGCTGAACCCGACGCCGCCCGACCCGGTTCAAGCCAAGATGATGATGTTCATGCCGATCGCGTTCTCGGTCATGTTCTTCTTCTTCCCGGCCGGTCTGGTGCTGTACTACGTGGTGAACAACGTGCTGTCGATCGCCCAGCAGTACTACATCACGCGGATGATGGGTAAGCCGAAGACGAAAGCAGCCTGATCGATGCGTTGCCTAAGGCGGGCGGTGGTAGCGCCCGCTGCCTGACAGGCAGAAGCAGAAGCAGGTCGTAAAAAAGCCGCCCGGTTTGCGCCGGGCGGCTTTTTTTATGACTCGACCTTATGACTCGGCCGATGGGCCTTTATCTTTCGATGTGCCTTCCGGCGCGGCGCCGGCTTCCTGTTGCGCGCCGCCATCGAATTCAGTGATCAGTTCTTCCACCAGATTGCGTTGACGCGGCGACAAACCCGCGAACCGGTTCGCCATCTGCGTCACCAACTCGACCGTTTCCGGCGTCATCGGATATTTCTCGCCACGGCCAAGCGGCTTGGCCTTGCCGGATGACGCGGGCCCGTAATGCAACCAGTGAATGTCTTTTTGCAGCCACGTCGCTAAAACCTGCAACTTATCGGGCTTTGGAATCGTCGTACCCGCGAGCCATTTGTGCGCGGTTTGCGGTGAGACGGCAGGGCCGCTTCTGTAGAGCAGATTGAATTCCCTGGCTAAATCGGTCCCACCCTGGACGTCGTTGGGGAGTGAGTCTTTCAGCCGTTTGGCGAAAGCTGCTTTTTCTTTGGAGGTCGGCATGGGCCCGATTGTGCAATTCGGCGCATAATCAGTGGACAACCAGTTACGCTACCTTATAGCCTAAATAAGCTATTTTTAGCCTGAAATCGCCACCGAATAACGCATTTCACGATTTCAACGAATCCCGTCTTTTCCTTCTGCAGTGTGCGTTTTGGGCATGCTGGCACGCCCATCTGTCGCAAATGTGTCTTAGGCTATCTTAGCTTATTTAAGATAAATCCCTATTTGTCTGATTAAAATCGAGGCACGCTAGGAATCCGGTCCGGGTCCAGAGCCGGTGGAGGCCCGCGTTACAATGCCCGGCGCCCACTCGTGCGCATTCAATCCCGCATTCACCCCCTTCTGATAGCCTCATTCCCATGCTCACCACCGATTCCGATCCGATCGTCGCCATTGCCACCGCGCCCGGCCGAGGCGGGATCGGGGTCGTGCGGATTTCGTTCGGCCGCGCGGGAGAAAGCGCCGCGCAGCCGCTGATGCAAGCGCTCACCGGCCAGGCGCTTGCGCCGCGGCATGCGAGTTACGTGCCCTTCCTCGACGGCGCCGGCAGCGCGCTCGACCGCGGCATCGCGCTGTACTTCCCCGCGCCGCACTCCTACACCGGTGAGCATGTGCTCGAGTTGCAGGGTCATGGCGGCCCGGTCGTGCTGCAACTGGTGCTGCAGCGTTGTATCGACGCCGGCCGCGCGTTCGCTCTGCGTCTGGCCGAGCCGGGCGAATTCACGCGGCGTGCGTTTCTCAACGACAAGCTGGATCTGGCGCAGGCGGAAGCCGTCGCGGATCTGATCGAGGCCAGCACCGAGGCCGCCGCACGCTCGGCCGGCCGCTCGCTCGACGGCGCGTTTTCGCGCGACATCCATGCGCTGGTCGAAGAGGTCATCACGTTGCGGATGCTGGTCGAAGCGACGCTCGATTTCCCGGAAGAAGAAATCGACTTTCTCGAAGCCGCCGACGCCCGCGGCAAGCTCACGCGAATCCGCGAGCGCCTCGCGCACGTGCTGAGCGAAGCGCGCCAGGGCGCGTTGCTGCGCGAGGGGTTGTCGGTGGTGCTGGCGGGGCAGCCGAACGTCGGCAAGTCGTCGCTGCTGAACGCGCTCGCCGGCGCGGAGTTGGCCATCGTCACGCCAATCGCCGGCACGACGCGCGACAAGGTCGCGCAAACCATCCAGATCGAAGGCATTCCGCTGCATGTGATCGATACGGCCGGCTTGCGCGATACGGAAGACGAGGTAGAGAAGATCGGCATTGCGCGCACGTGGAGCGAGATTGAGCGCGCGGACGTCGTGCTGCATCTGCTCGATGCCCGAACCGGCATGACCGCTGAAGATGAAACGATCGCGGGCCGCTTCCCGAGCGGTGTGCCGGTGGTGCGCGTGCTAAACAAGACGGACCTGACCGGGCTCGCGCCCACCGTGACACCGCTGGATGCCGATCTCGATCTCAGCGAAGTGCGGCTGTCGGCGAAACAGGGCGACGGCGTTGCATTGCTGCGTGAGGAATTGCTGCGCATCGCCGGCTGGCAGGCGGGCGCGGAGAGCGTGTACCTCGCGCGCGAGCGGCATCTGATTGCGTTGCGCGCGGCCCAGGAAAACCTGGCGACCGCTGCGGCGCATGCCGATCAGAACGCCCAGGCGCTGGATCTGTTCGCGGAAGAGTTGCGCCTCTCGCAGGATCAACTGAACTCGATTACTGGGGAATTCAGCTCGGATGACCTGCTCGGCGTGATTTTCAGCCGGTTTTGTATCGGTAAGTAGGAAGGGTTGTTTTAACTTCCATTAATGGCTTGCCTCAAAAGACTGACAAGCCATTTTACGTAATCTTCCCGCTCAACCGGGAACGCTATCTGTTGACCCAAACTTGCGAATTTCTTTGGTACACAAAGGAGGCCCGGTTTAAAATCCGCGCCGTCCCCGTATCAACCAACCCGCCATGCCAAAACTAGCCGCCCCTCTCACCGAAGCACAGATTCGCGCGCTTGAACCGCGCGCCACCCGGTATTGCGTCGCGGACGGCAACGGCCTCGTCATCGAAATCATGACCACGGGCACCAAGGTCTGGCGCTTTCGCTATTCGCTGAACGGCAAGCGCCAGCCGCTCGCCACGATTGGCGACTATCGGATGATTTCGCTGCGGGTCGCGCGCGCCAAGGCGCAGAAGTACGCGGAGATGGTGACAAACGGCGTCTCGCCCGTGGCGACAGCGAGACGCGACCGCGGCGCTGAGGACAAGGTCGAGGTACTGCGCGAGGGCGCGGATCTCTATCTCGCGACGGAGATGGTGGGCAAGTCGGCGGAATATCAGCGCACCACGCGGCGCGCGCTCGAAAAAGATGTGCTCCCCGCGATTGGCGCCAAGCCGATCAAAGCCGTAACGGACGACGACATCCGCGCGATATGCGACCAGATCAAAAGCCGTGGCTCACCCAAGATGGCGCTGCACACGCGCAACGCGGTCAAGCGGCTCTATGAGTACCTGATCGCCCGGCAACTCGCCACGGCCAATCCGGCAGCGCTCATCCCGGCACGCTTCATCGCGACGCCGGACAGCCGCACCCGCGTACTCACGCCAGACGAAATCGGCGCCATGCTCCGGGCGATCTACGCATCCAGCATCCGACGTCCGTTGAAATTGGCGCTACATCTGCTGGTGCTGACCATGGTGCGGAAATCGGACATCGTCGAGGCGGCCTGGTCCGAATTCAACCTCAACGCCGCGCGCTGGACCATCCCCGCCGCGCGGATGAACAAGGCCCGCGACCATGCTGTGTTTCTCCCGCATCAGGCGGTCGCCCTGCTGCGCGAGCTTCAGGACACAAAGACCAGCCGCAATTTCGTATTTCCGAGCGTCAGGGGCGACGATCGGCCGATCGCGAAGAGCACGCTCAATCAGGCGGTCAAATCGCTCGGACTCGACGTGGAGCATTTCGTCCTGCACGACTTTCGACGCACCGCCGCGACCCATTTGCGTGAGATGGGTCAGCCTTCGGACACCATTGAAAATGCGCTGGCGCATACGGTCAAAAACGCCCCGTGCGGAGCCGGCCACGCTGAATATGCCGCTGAGCAGCGCCGGACCTTGCAACTGTGGGCGGATTTCGTCGACACCCAGATCGAGAGCGGGCGGCAAGGCTGATCGGCTGAGTACGGCAGGCGCCAGACCGGTAGCCGCGGCTCACCGCACCATTGGCCAACGGCACACCTAATGGTACACAGCTAAACAAACCCTAGCCGAGATTCCAAAACCAGAAAAGGAAATCATCCTTTTCACTAGGTTCTCAATCGCCCTGCCCCGCGCGCGCTCTGCCCATTCGCGTCAATCCCGCCGCGTTGCCAGCCAACCCCTCACAGCGTCCTTTTTTCCCGCCGTTCATCGCCTAAACTGAAGCATGGATGAAAGCCGGGACGGAGGCTCCGATGTCTGAATCGTTGATGGCGTACTTGTTGGGACCGTTGGTGATGCTGATGGTTGGTGCGGTGATCTGGGCCGCGTCACACTATCGCCATAAGACGAAGCCCGAGCGCCTCGAGCGCTGGCTGGATACGCACTATGCGGAGTGGTTGCATCACAAGCACTGAGTAGAGACACCCGACACGACAAGGCCGTCGCATAGTGCGACGGCCTTTTTCTCTGTGGCGCGCGAGCATCGAGACTGCACGCGCCCGTTCAGTGCGTTTTTCAGTGCATTCACCAGCCCGGCTGAGGCTGCTGCGGATACCCATACTGTCCCGGCGGCGGCGCACCGCACGCGACGTACGCGCGCTGGTACTGGTCATAGCAGTATCCCGGCGGCGCCCCCGCGTACACCGGCGCGGGCTGATACACCGGTTGTGCATACACGGGTTGCGCATAGACCGGCTGCTGGTAGGCGACCACAGGCGCCGGATTCAGCACGGACGTCACCACGGCGCCCAGCACGGCGCCGCCGATCAGCGCGCCGACCACGTCGCCACCATTGCCATGAGCCGACGCCGGACCCGCCACGCTCAGGCTCCCCACCACCAACAACGCCACTGCAATCTTTTTCATGTTTCGCTCCCGCCGTTCAGGCATGGAACAGATTGTGTACGGCGCGCGCGGAAATAGATGCTGCAGTTGGTAACTGGGCATTACGGGTGTAACCCCTAGTCGGAAGACGCCACGTCGACCGCCATCCGCTCCTACGATCAATGTAAAATTCGCCGCAGACCCGTCGGACGAATCCGACGACCTGTAAAGCTTTCCGATCCTTCGACCCCGAGACTCGCAAGCCGGCATCGGCGTCGAAATCAAGCCAAAAAGTTAAGGGGCGTGCGCGTGAAACAATGGACCATCCGGCAACGGATTCTGTGCAGTTTCGGGATCGTGCTGATCGTGATGCTGACAATGGCAATCGTCACTTTCGAGCAACTCGGCGGCATCGACCACGACGCGAAGAGCCAGCAGCAGGACTCGATGCCCGGCCTCTACTACGCGACCGCCATGCGCGCGGCCTGGTTCGAGAACTACACCGTCACGCAGCGCCTCATCTATGTCGATGAGGGTCCGGATGCCGTGAAGCGCGACAGCACGCGGCTCACCGAAACACAGCAAACGCTTCAGAAGCTGCTCAGCGATTACGGCAACACCATCTTCCGTCAGGAAGACCGCGATCTCTTCAATGACTTCCGCCAGCAATACACGCAATATTTGCCGGTCCAGGCGTCGCTGATCGGCGCGCTGTCGGTTTCGAAAGAGAACGCCGCGCATATCTTCAACGAGCAGCTCACGCCGGTCTGGGAAACGGGCCGCCTCTCGGTGCGCAAGCTGGTCGAGAACAACAAAACCTATGCCGACCAGTCCGCTGAAAGCATCCGCAAGTCGGTCGAAACGACGCGTATCGTGCTGCTCGTGATGCTGCTGCTCGCCGCCATCGCCGCCATACTGGCCGGTTACTGGCTGCTGCGCGCGGTCACCACGCCAATGGCGAAGGTGTTGCAAGTTGTCGATGTCATGCGCACGGGCGACCTCACGCAACGTCTGCAACTGAATCGCGCGGACGAAATCGGCGCGCTCGAAGCGGGCTTTAACCGCATGACCGACGAGCTCACCGCGCTGGTCGGCCAGGCGCAGAAGTCGGCGGTCCAGGTGACCACCTCGGTGACGGAAATCGCCGCGACCTCGCGCGAACAGCAAGCCACCGCGAACGAAACCGCGGCGACCACCACCGAGATCGGCGCCACGTCGCGCGAAATCTTCGCGACCTCGCGCGATCTGCTGCGCACGATGAATGAAGTCTCCGAAGTGGCCGGACAATCGGCGGCGCTCGCCGGCACCGGTCACGCTGGTCTCGCCCGCATGGAAGACACCATGCGCCTCGTGATGGAAGCGGCCGGTTCGGTCAACGCGAAGCTCGCGATCCTCAACGAGAAAGCCAGCAACATCAACCAGGTCGTCGCCACCATCACCAAGGTCGCGGATCAGACTAACCTGCTCTCGCTGAACGCGGCGATCGAAGCAGAAAAAGCCGGTGAATACGGTCGCGGCTTCGCGGTCGTGGCAACCGAAATTCGCCGCCTCGCGGATCAGACCGCCGTCGCGACCTACGACATCGAACAGATGGTCAAGGAGATCCAGTCGGCGGTGGCGGCGGGCGTGATGGGCATGGACAAGTTCTCCGAAGAAGTGCGCCGCGGCATGCTCGACGTGCAGAACGTGGGCGGCCATCTCACGCAGATCATCCAGCAGGTGCAGGCGCTCGCGCCGCGCTTCTCGATGGTCAACGAAGGCATGCAGACGCAAGCCACCGGCGCCGAGCAGATTACCCAGGCGCTGACGCAGCTTTCGGAGGCCGCGCAGCAAACGGCGGAATCGCTGCGCCAGTCGACCCAGGCGATCGACGACCTGACGCATGTCGCCAATAGTCTGCGCACTGGCGTATCGCGCTTCAAGGTGGTGGCCTGACGCGCGGCAGCGCGCTCATTCAGGCACACACTGAAGCAGATCACTCCGTACGTCACTCAACCCAGCCTACGCCGATGCTCTTCATCCTCTTCACGCTCGATAGCGAACGCTACGTGATCGACGCGACGCAGGTGGAGCGTCTGATGCCGCTCACGCCGCAGTCGCCGCCGAAGACGATCCCCGGCGCGCCGTCGTGGGTCGCGGGTGTGCTCGAACATGACGGCGCACCGCTGCCGGTGATCGATCTGCCGGCGCTCGCACTCGGCCGCCCCGCCGCGCAGTTGATGTCGACCCGTGTCGTGCTGGTGCGCTATCCGCATGCGGGCACGGTGCGCCTGCTCGCGCTCCTGCTGGAAGGCGCGACGCGCACCCTGCGCCTCGACGCCGACGCGTTTCGGGATGCCGGCATCGACATGCCGCACGCGCGCTATCTGGGTCCCGTCGCGAGCGAAGCAGGCGGTCTGGTGCAATGGATTCGCGTCGAGCATCTGCTGCCCGACGACGTCAAAGCCCTGCTGTTTCCCGAGGCGCACGCATGAACGCGCATCACGACAACGCGCCGCTCTATCGACGCTTCACCGATCTGCTGCATCGAACCATCGGGCTCGATGCGGCGTCGCTCGGTCATAGCGCGATCGAACGCGCGGTCGATCAACGCGCCGCCGCCTGGTGCGCGGAAGGTCACGCCGACGCCACGCTCACCGACTACTGGGAAGCCGCGCAAGCGTCGCCCGCCATGGTGCAGGCGCTGGTCGAAACGGTGGTGGTGCCGGAGACCTGGTTCTATCGCGACGCCGACGCGTTCAAAGCGCTCGCGCGTCTCGCGCACGAACGCCTTGACGAGCGCGGCACCGCGTTGCCGCTGAGAATCCTGAGCCTGCCCTGCTCCACCGGCGAAGAGCCGTACACGATCGCGATGACGTTGCTCGACACCGGTATCGACGCGGCGCAGATGCGCATCGACGCCATGGACATCAGCGAGCGCTCGCTGGCCTTCGCGCAGCGCGCCGTCTACACCCGCAACTCGTTTCGCGGCAATGCGTTCCCGTTTCGCGACGCCCACTTCACGCGCACCGAAGACGGCTGGCGTCTCGCGCCGCGTATCGTCGACGCGGTCCGGTTTTCGCGCGCCAACCTGATGCAACTCGATGCCACCGCGCTCGGCGTCTACGACTTCGTGTTCTGTCGCAACGTGCTGATTTACTTCGACCGCGACGCACAACAAACGGCCCTGCATGCGCTCAATAACGTGCTGGCCGAAAACGGCACGCTCTTCGTCGGCCCCGCGGAAACCGGGCTGTTGATGCGTTACGGTATGCAGTCCGCAAAGATTCCGCTGGCGTTCGCGTTCCGCCGAGCCACGCCCACAGAAACGCAATTCGACGGCTGGCACACCGCGCCGCTCGCGACCGCCGCGGCACTCGCGATGACGCATTCGCCAGTGCCCGCGCTCGCGCCGCTGCAAGTGTTCTCGGCAGAGCCTTTCGCGTGGCCCGATCCGGTGGCGCGCACGCCGCTCGAGACGGGTTCGCCGCAGCCGTTCTTCAATGGTGCGGAGCCTCACGCGACACCAGCTCAAGCGATGCCGCCGCCCTTGCCGGTTAACGGTATGCCGGGCCGCACGGCCAATCCGTTGAGGCCCGCGTCGCCATCGGGCGACCTGATGCAGCCGCACGTCACCTTGCCGACCAACGCCGCTCGTGACACGCTGCAAGCCGCGCGCGAACTAGCCGATGCAGGCCGCCTGACGGAAGCCGCGAACGCGATCAACGCTTATCTGGAACAGCACGCGCCGCATGCCGATGCGTTCTACCTGCTCGGCGTGCTGGCCGACGCCGGCGGCGATACCAACCTCGCACGCGGCCAGTATCGCAAGGCGCTCTACCTCGACCCGCAGCACACCGAGGCGCTCGCGCATCTGGCGACGCTGCTCGAACTCGAAGGCGATCGCAACGGCGCGCGTCTGTTGATGGAACGCGCGTCGCGCGCGCAGGGAGCGCAACGTGGTTGAAGAGCGCACGGTGAACTTCGACGATTGCTGGAACCGCATTGGCGTACGCGGCGATTCGTCGTGCGAGCGGCTGGTCGATTACGTGCGCTGTCTGAATTGCCCCGTGTTCGAAGCAGCCGCCGCCAAATTGCTGGAGCGTCCGATTCCGCTGGTGGATCTCGCGCTGCATGACGCCGACACGCCGGCGCAACAGATGGAGCGGCGACATGATCCGCAAGGTGCAAGCGAATCGTTCCTCATTTTCCGGATTGGCCGCGAATGGCTCGCGCTGCCCACGCCGATCTTTAAACGCATCGTTCAGACGCGGCCGATTCATACGTTGCCGCATCGGCAGCATCGCGCGGTGCTGGGCGTGGTGAATGTGCAGGGCGACTTGCTGGTGTGTCTGTCGCTCGCGCATCTGCTCGGTTTCGAGGCCGACACCAGCGCGGGCAACGATCAGTCGCGCCACGATCTGCCGCGTTTGCTGGTGGTGTCGCGCGCCGAGGAGCACGCGGTGTTGCCCGTCGACCAGGTCGACGGCGTGCATCGGATCGCGCTCACCACTTTCTGCTCGCCGCCCGCGACGCTCTCGCACGCGGCCGCCGCGCATACGCGCGCCGTGGCCCCGTGGCGCGGCGTGACAGTCGGCCTGCTCGACGCCGATGCGTTGTTCAACACCTTGAACCGGAGTCTCGGATGACGGACGACCCGCGCCGCCCGTCGCTGATCGATCTCTTCCGCGAAGAAGCGCGGACCCAGGCACGCGTGCTCAACGACGGCCTGCTCGCCCTCGAGCGCACACCGCGCGATGCCGCCGCGCTCGAGGCCTGCATGCGCGCGGCGCATTCACTGAAGGGTGCGGCGCGTATCGTCGGCGTGCAGGTGGGTGTCGAACTCGCGCACGCCATGGAAGATTGCTTCGTCGCGGCGCAGGAAGGGCGCGCGTTGCTCGATGCCGCCTGGATCGACGAGTTGCTGCGCGGTGTCGATATCGTTGCACGCATCGGCAATGACGAGGACGAGTCGGCGCGTGACGCGGTGAGTGCGTGCGTGGAAGCGTTGCAAGCGCGTATGACGGGCGTCGCGCCGCATGGCGCGGCATTGCGCCGGGAAGCTGTGCCGCAGGTCGCCACGACGCCTGCCGCGGGTCCTGCCCGCGTCGGCGGATCTGCATCTGCACCCAGCGTAGCCACCAACCCGCAAACTGCATCCGCCGGCGCTGACCATGACGCTGACGCCGCATTCAACCTGCTGGCCAGCGCCCTGCGCGCCGAAGCGACACCCGCCTCAGCCGCACCGGCCAGCACGTCTGCACATGCGTCCGCGCTCGCCTCTGGCACCCCGTTCGCTTCTTCAAGCGCCTCGGCGGCCGCCACCGCAATCCCGGTCGCGCCTTCAGGCGCCTCTGGATCGTCGATCACAACCGCATCCACCCCGAACGAAGCAAGCGCCCCGACAACCGACCCCGGCCGCATGCTGCGCGTACGCGCCGACAACCTCGACCGGCTCCTCTCCTTGTCCGGCGAATCGCTGGTCGAATCGCGCTGGCTCAAACCCTTCGCGCAATCGATGCTGCGCGTCAAGCGCGTCCAACGCGATGGCTCACGCGCGCTGGATCAGTTGCACGAAACGCTCGCCGACCTGAAGCTCGACCCGCGCGCGCACGCCGCGCTCGAAGAATTGCGCCGCCTCACCGCGGAATCGCAGCATCTGCTCGCCGAGCGTCTGGCCGATCTGGAGAGCTTCGACCGCCGCTCCACGCATCTGTCGCAGCAGCTTTACGACGCCGCGCTGCAATGCCGGATGCGCCCCTTCGGCGACGGCACCGGCGGTCTCGCGCGCATGGTGCGCGACGTCGCGCGTTCGCTCGGCAAGAAAGTGCGCTGGCAACTGATCGGCGAATCGACTCAGGTGGACCGCGACATCCTCGATCTGCTCGAAGCGCCGCTCGGCCACCTGCTGCGCAACGCGATCGACCACGGTATTGAAGCGCCCGCGGTGCGCGTCGCGCACGGCAAGTCCGAAGAAGGCACGCTCACGCTCGACGCGCGTCACACTGCCGGCGCGCTGCTCATCACCGTCACCGACGACGGCGCGGGCGTCGACCTCGACGCATTGCGCGCCTCGATCGTCCGCAAGAAACTGGCGAGCGCTGAAACCGCCGCGCGTCTGTCCGAAGCCGAACTGCTCGAATTCCTCTTCCTGCCCGGCTTTTCGCTGCGCGATCAGGTCACCGAAGTGTCGGGCCGCGGCGTTGGACTCGACGCGGTGTACGACGTCGTCAAGCGCGTGCGCGGCGCGGTGCGCATCACGCACGAACCCCGCGCAGGCACGCGCGTGCAGTTGCAGTTGCCGCTCACGCTCTCGGTGATCCGCAGCCTGCTCGTCGAAGTCGCGGGCGAGCCGTACGCCGTGCCGCTCGCGCATGTGAACCGCACGCTGCACGTGAGCCGCGCCGAGATCGAATTGCTCGAAGGTCATCAGCACATTGCCTTCGACGGCCACCGCATCGGCGTCGTCACCGCGCATCAAATTCTCGACACGGCGCCGCCCGCCAATGAAGCCGAGCTCGTCAGCCTGGTTGTGATCGGTGACGGCGAAGCAACCTACGGCGTGGTGGTCGACCGTTTTCTCGGCGAGCGGATGCTGGTGGTGCAGCCGCTCGACCCGCGTCTCGGCAAGATCAGGAACATCACCGCGGGCGCGCTGATGGAAAACGGCGACCCGGTGCTGATCGCGGATGTCGACGACTGGCTGCGCTCGGTTGAAAAACTGGTGGCGGGCGGCGATCTGAAACATACGCAGCACGGCGCGGCCCTCGCTGCCCGGCGTGTCACGCGGCGCGTGCTGGTGGTCGACGATTCGCTCACCGTGCGCGAACTCGAACGCAAGCTGCTGGCCACGCGGGGCTACGACGTGACGATCGCTGTCGACGGCATGGACGGCTGGAACGCGGTGCGCAGCGAGCGCTTCGACCTCGTGATTACCGACATCGACATGCCGAGAATGGACGGCATCGAACTCGTCACGCTCATCAAGCGCGATCCGCACCTGCAGGCACTGCCGGTGATGATCGTCTCGTACAAGGATCGAGAAGAGGACCGCCGCGCCGGCCTGAACGCGGGCGCGGATTACTATCTGGCGAAAGGCAGTTTCCACGACGAAGCATTGCTCGACGCGGTGCGCGATCTGATCGGCGAAGCTTACGGTTAAATGCACAGGTAAAACGCACGGGTAAAACGGATGAAAATCGGAATCGTCAATGACTTGCCCCTCGCCGTCGAAGCGCTGCGCCGCGCACTCGCCGCGCGCCACGACTACGAGGTGTTGTGGGTCGCGCAGGACGGCCAGCAGGCCGTCGATTTCTGCACCGCGCAGCGGCCCGACATCGTGCTGATGGATCTCGTGATGCCGAACGTCGACGGCATCGAAGCCACGCGCCGCATCATGGCGAAAGCGCCGTGCGCGATCCTGATCGTGACCGTCGACGTGGGCGCGAATGCGTGGCGCGTCTACGAAGCGATGGGCGCGGGCGCGCTCGATGCGGTGGATACGCCCTCACTGAGCGGCCCGGACGCGCACAAGAGCATCGCCACCCTGATCGCGAAGATCGACCGTATCGCCGCGCTGGTCGCGGAGCGCAACGCGCCGGGCGCCACGGCGGCGGCGGAACCGAAAAGCGTGACGAGTCGCGACACCCCGCTGGTTGCGATCGGCGCCTCGGCGGGCGGCCCGGCCGCGCTCGCCACGCTGCTCGCCGGTTTGCCGAAGGATTTCCCGGCGGCCGTCGTGATCGTCCAGCACGTCGACGCGGCATTCGCCGCCGGCATGGCCGACTGGCTGAATCAGCAGTCGGCGCTGCCGGTGCGGATCGCAAGTGAAGGCGACCGGCCGCAAGCAGGCGTCGTCCTGCTCGCCGCCACCGACGATCATCTGCACCTGAAATTGCCCAACGTGCTTGGCTATACGAAGGTGCCGGCCGAAACGCCCTACCGGCCTTCCGTCGACGTTTTCTTTCACAGCGTGGTGGCACGCTGGCCGGCGCGCGCGATTGGCGTGCTGCTGACCGGCATGGGCCGCGACGGCGCGATCGGGCTCAAGGCGATGCGCACCAAGGGCTACCACACGATTGCGCAGGACGAGGCGACCTGCGCCGTGTACGGCATGCCGAAGGCGGCCGCGGCGCTCGACGCCGCCGTCGCGATTCTGCCCCTGCCCCGTATCGCCGCCGCGCTCGCCACCGCCGTCGGCACACGCTAGCGGCCCGGCAAGCGCACACTAGCCACACATTAGCCCGCTACGACTCACTGACATTCATTCTGGCTGACCAACATGGACACTTCCAAACCGCATCAGAACGCCACCGCGCCGGATCTCGCAGAACACGACGCGAACGCGCAGGGGTACGCGGAGGACGCGCCCAACAGCGCCATCGACGACGCGTTAGCACGCATCCTCGGTAGTCCTCCCGCGGCCGAATGTCCAATCATGGTGTTGCTGGTCGACGATCAGGCGATCATCGCCGAGGCGGTCCGGCAGGCGCTGGCCGACGAAGGGAGCGTCGACTTTCACTACTGTGCGTCGCCTGAAGAGGCGTTGCGCTGCGCGGAGGAAACCCGCGCGACGGTGATCCTGCAAGACCTCGTCATGCCCGGCACGGACGGCCTCACCCTCGTGCGGCAATACCGGCAGAACCCGGCAACCCGCGATATTCCGATCATCGTGCTGTCGACCAAGGAGGAGCCGCTGGTGAAGAGCGCGGCCTTCGCCGCCGGCGCGAACGACTACCTCGTGAAATTGCCGGATCGCATCGAGCTGATCGCGCGCATTCGCTATCACTCGCGCTCGTATCTGAACCTGCTGCAGCGCGACGAGGCCTATCGGGCCCTGCGCCAGTCGCAACAGCAGTTGCTCGCGACCAATCTGGAACTGCAGCGGCTCACGCATTCGGACGGCTTGACGGGTTTGTCGAATCGACGTTACCTCGATCAGTACCTGGCCGCCGAATGGCGTCGCGGCACGCGCGACAACACCGGCCTCGGTTTTCTGATGATCGATGTGGATAACTTCAAGGCCTACAACGACACCTATGGGCACGTCGCCGGCGACGAAGTGCTCAAACGCGTCGCGCAAACCATCGAATCGTGTCTGGGACGCGCGCCCGATCTCGCGGCGCGATTTGGCGGCGAAGAATTTGCGGTGGTGTTGCCGGGTGCGTCGTCGGGCGGATTGCGCCTGCTTGCTGAAAAGATCCGCCTTGCAATCGAAGGACTCGGCATTGCGCATGCCGGTTCGTCGAGCGGCGTCGTGACGATCAGCATCGGCGCGGCGGCAATCGTGCCGTCCGCCACCGAACCGGTGACGACATTGATCGAAGCCGCCGACGTCGGACTGTATCGGGCCAAACGCGATGGCAAGAATCAGGTGGCGGTGAGTAGCTGATTGCCGGCAGCCCGGTCCGGGCACAGGGACAAATACGGCGCGCTGTAACAGAGGTGGTGGACAATATCGCTGACAGCATCTCCACCTTGAACCGTACGGCAACCCAAAGGACGCGTGATGAACTACGACGACAGCAATCCCTTCGCGAAGATTCTGCGCGGCGAACTGCCCTGCATCAAAGTGGCGGAAAGCGATGCCGCGCTGGCCTTCATGGACTTGATGCCGCAAGCCGACGGCCACATGCTGGTCGTGCCGAAAGAAGCGGCGGTTGAGATTTTCGAGTTGTCGGACGCCTCGACGGTGGCCTGCATGCGCATGGCACAGAAGCTCGCGATTGCCGTTCGCGCGGCCTTGCGCCCTGACGGCGTGTTCATCGGACAGTTCAACGGCTCCGCGGCGGGGCAAACAGTGCCGCACGTGCATTTTCACGTGATCCCACGTTGGGAAGGACAGGCACTACGCATGCATGCGCGGGATGTCGCCGATGCGGCCACGCTCGAAGCCCTGGCCACGCGCATTCGCAACCACTGGCGCGCGCCTGCCGACCCCGCAAAGGCCGAGGACGACGCGACTGGTCACGCCCCGTAATATGTGTAATGGCCGGTGAAACCACCCGCGCTCGCTGTACGGCTAGACTGGCGTCTGCCTTGTACCCGCAAGGCATTGAGTGTGGATCTCTTTTTAGCCTGCCCGAAACGGCAGGCTTTTTTATTTGCGGGTCATTGGCGGGTCATTTGCCGATTGTTTGCGCGTCCAATCGCCTCAATGCCGATGCCGCGCGCGGCGCAGCGGATGCCGCCAGTCGATGCGCCGCGGTTTCGCGGGTATGGGCTGCATCTCGTGTAGATGCCGATGCTCCTGCCACAATTCGTCTGAGAAAAGAAACGCGACGATCAGTAGCGGGATGACCAGAAAGGCGCCTAGTATCAAGTGCTCGATCACGGTAGCCTCCATCGCAAGAGCATGATTTCATTGTAGAGCACGGCATGTACCCATACGGTGCCGGGCCCCTCACAAATTTGCGATAAGCGCGTGAAAAGCGGCCTGCGACAATGCGCCACCCCACCCTCGCCGAACCCGCGCGGCGCCTCACGCCTTGCAAGAACGGTCTGCGCCGCCGTCAGACGTTGTAAGAACTCCCCGCGCTGAGCCCGGACTAACAGGAAACGCGGCCCCAGTTCTCACCTCGGGCTTGCGCGCTCAAACCAATAATTCTCAAGGGGAATCCAATGACTATCGAACGCAGCAGCGAACTCACCTTGCGCCCGCTCGAGCGCACCGATCTGCGCTTCGTCCACGAAGTGAACAACAACGCAAAGATCATGCGTTACTGGTTCGAAGAGCCCTATGAAACGTTCTCTGAACTGACCCAGTTGTACGACCAGCACGTACACGATCTGCGCGAGCGCCGCTTCGTGGCGATCGACAATGCGGGTCAAACCGTTGGCGTCGTCGAATTGATCGAGCTGGACTATATCCACCGGCGCGGTGAGTTTCAGATCATCATCGCGCCGCACGCACAGGGCCGCGGCTACGCCACCGTCGCCACGCAGCTCGCGGTCGACTACGCGTTTTCGGTGCTGAACCTGCGCAAGGTCTATCTGATCGTCGATAAATCGAATACCGCTGCCATCCATGTCTATGAGAAGTGCGGTTTCCGGCACGAGGCCGAGCTCATCGAGGAGTTTTTCGGTAACGGCCGCTATCACAATGCATTACGCATGTGCATGTTCCAGTCCGAATTCTTCAAGTCCGATCAGCACGGTTGAGTGATCTCAACGCATGCCCCAGCGACGCCATGCGGCGTCGCCTGGTACACCTGGCACCGTTTATCTTCTGTACACACACCGTTATTTCGTGATTTTTGATTAGTCGGGCGAATGACTTTGTGTGCAATGCACCAAACACGCTCGCTAATTGTATTAAATCACTTAATTGGTGCTTCTCGTTTACGCCAATACGTACCGCAAAGCTTTACTGGTTAAAGCGGCGCGCCCTGCCCGTCTTTTAGTTATCCGTTTCAATCCACCCGGTTTAAGCAGTTGCACAAGGTTTAGGCAGGTGCGACAGGTGGTGCGACAATTCGCCGCTGTTGCGACCGCACACAAGATGTGCTTGTCGTTCTCTCGCGTTCTCCTAAAGTGCAAGGTGCGGGTTCGACGTTAAAGTTAAATACATAGCTAACCTGAGTATTCAGCCCGCACCGGAGGAAAATATGAAAACGCGAATCGCCCTTGTTTTCGCCATTGCGGGTTTGGCTGCCGCTTCTGTTCAAGCGCAGGACGCGATGGTCAAGCCGCTGCAAACCATTCAGTTCAAGGCCAACGCGTATGGTTGTCTGTCGAAAGATAAACTCGACGCCGCCGATCAGCATGCGCAAGCCGGCGAACAGCAAAAGATGCAGGAATTCTTCTCCGGATATCAATGCGTTTCCACACCGGAGAATTCGAGTTTCCGTGTGGTGCGCGTGGTCGGTCATGATATCGAATTCGTGAATGCCGCCAATAGTGATACGCAAGGCCTCTGGGCAAACGATCGTTTCATTAAGCAATAAGCTGAACGCCAACGCTCCGGCAAAACGCCGGACGTTGATAGGGTTTTAATCTACGCCTGCCCGCCGACTTTAAAAATGGGAGGGCGGTGAACCTGCGAGTTAAAAAATGGCTGGGCATTACGCGCCCAGCCATTTTTTATTTCCGCACGGTTTGCCCTCATGTGAAGTGTGAAGTCGAAAAAAAGCCGATGCGGGCTTTCGATCCGCATCGGCAATACGCCTTCTCGCAAAGCGCAGGGAGAAACGCCCAGCCGTTCAAACGGCGATCAATGCGAATCGCGCGGCACTGGCGCGCCGCTCGACCCGACCAGAAAGTCGAGATCCGCGCCCTGATCCGCTTGCAGCACGTGTTCGACGTAGAGCTTGTAGTAACCACGCGCGGGCGGCGCAGGCGGCTGCCACGCGGCACGGCGGCGCGCGAGCTCTTCGTCGGTGACGTCCAGATGGAGACGGCGCGCCTGCACGTCGAGTTCGATCATGTCGCCGGTTTGCACGAACGCAAGCGGCCCGCCCGCGGCCGCTTCGGGCGACACGTGCAGCACCACCGAACCATACGCGGTGCCGCTCATGCGTCCGTCGGAAATGCGCACCATATCCGTGATGCCTTTTTGCAGCACCTTCTTCGGCAGCGGCATGTTGCCGACTTCCGCAAAGCCCGGATAACCTTTCGGCCCCGCCCCCTTGAGCACCATGATGCAATGCTCGTCGATGTCGAGCGAATCGTCGTCGATCTTCGCGTGCAATTCCTCGATATTCTCAAACACCACCGCGCGGCCGCGATGCTTCAGCAACTGCGGCGTCGCGGCCGACGGCTTGATCACCGCGCCGTTCGGCGCCAGATTGCCCTTGAGCACCGCAATGCCGGCCTTCGGCTTGAACGGCTCGGCGAAGGTCGTGATGACCTTCTCGTCATGATTCGGCGCGTTGCGCACGTTGTCCCAGATCGTCTTGCCGTTCACCGTCAGCGCTTCGCGATGCAGCAGCCCTTGCTCGCCGAGTTGCTTGAGCACGGCGGGCAAACCGCCCGCGTAGTAAAAGTCTTCCATCAGGTATTCGCCCGACGGTTGCAGATTCACCAGACACGGTACGTCCGAGCCGAGCTCCCAGTCCTCCAGCGACAGCTCGACGCCGATGCGTTTGGCCAGCGCGATCAGATGCACGACCGCATTGGTCGAGCCGCCGATCGCCGCATTGGTGCGGATCGCGTTTTCGAACGCCTGGCGCGTGAGGATCTTGTCCATCGTCAGGTCCTCGCGAACCATATCGACGATGCGCCGGCCCGCCAGATGCGCGAGCACTTGCCGGCGCGCATCGACCGCCGGAATCGCCGCATTGTGCGGCAAACCCATGCCAAGCGACTCGACCATCGAGGCCATCGTCGACGCCGTCCCCATCGTCATGCAGTGGCCACGCGAGCGGTTCATGCACGACTCGGCCTCGGTGAATTCTTCCTGCGTCATCGTACCGGCGCGTACTTCCTCGGACATCTGCCAGACACCGGTTCCGGAGCCGATGTTCTTGCCACGGAACCGTCCGTTGAGCATCGGGCCACCTGAGACGGCGAGCGCCGGCAGATTGCACGACGCCGCGCCCATCAACAGCGCGGGCGTGGTCTTGTCACAGCCGACCAGCAGAATCACGCCGTCCATGGGATTGCCGCGAATCGACTCCTCGACGTCCATCGAAGCGAGGTTGCGAAACAACATCGCGGTAGGCCGCAGATTGGTCTCGCCGAGCGACATCACCGGAAACTCGAGCGGCAAACCGCCTGCTTCATGTACGCCTTTTTTCACGTACTCGGCAAGCTCGCGAA
Source organism: Paraburkholderia fungorum (assembly GCF_046026025.1). Classification (GTDB taxonomy): domain Bacteria; phylum Pseudomonadota; class Gammaproteobacteria; order Burkholderiales; family Burkholderiaceae; genus Paraburkholderia; species Paraburkholderia fungorum_E. Next base: position 96,218 of record NZ_JAQQFL010000030.1, read on the forward strand.
AATGCGCGTTGCAAGGCGTCAGTTCGGACCACGTATTGCAGATGCCGATCACGGGGCGTCCGTCGAATTCGTCGTGTGGAATGCCCTGGTTCTTCATCCATGAGCGATGCAGAAAACCATCGCGGTCCTTAAGACCGAACCACGCCTGGCTGCGCAGCGGCTTCTTAGTCTGGTTGGAATCAGCCATGAAATCTCCTCTTGGCAAGCATGTTGAGAGGGGGCATACCCGTCAGTGCACGCGCTTGCTGCGGCGGAACTGATCGAACAGCACCGCGAGCAGCAGAATCCCGCCGCGAATCAGGTATTGGTAGAAGGTCGGCACGTTCATCAGGCTCATTGCGTCCTGCACGGAGCCCATGATCAGCACACCGACCAACACACCGGAAATCGTTGCGACGCCGCCCGTTAGCGAAACGCCGCCGAGCACGCATGCGGAGATCACGCCGAGTTCGAGACCGACCGATGTTTTCGGGTCGCCGAGACTCATGCGCGATGCCAGCATCACGCCTGCAAAACCCGTTACGAGGCCCTGCAATACGAATACTGTGATCTTGATTCGGGTGACGGGCAAGCCCGCGAGCAATGCGGCCTCGCTATTGCCACCAACGGCCAGCACATTCTTGCCGAACACGGTTTTCTTCAGCAGAAAACCGAACAGCACGAAGCCGACAATGTTGCTCCAGATCGGATACGAAATGCCGAGAAATGCGCCACCGCCGAGGTCGAAGAAACGCTCCTCCGAAATCATCACCGCGTCGCCGTTGGACGTGATGTAGGCGAGGCCGCGCACGACCTCCATCATCGCGAGCGTGACAATCAGCGAATTGATCTTGTAGCGTGCGACCAGCACGCCGTTGACCAGCCCGACCGCGCCACCCGCGAGCACGCCGGCAGCGATGCCGAGCGTCACGCTATGCGTCGCGGTGATCAAGGTAGACGCCACCACGCCCGCGAACGCAACGATCGACGCCACCGACAGATCCACTTCGCCCAACGCGAGTACGAACATCATCGTCACGGAGATCGAGCCGATCAGCGTGACGGAAAGCAGCAAGCCCTGGATATTTCGCGAGCTTAAAAAATCCGGCACGGTGAATGACAAAGCCGCGAACAGGATGATGAACACCATCACGATGCCGGACTTGTTGATCAGGTCCCAGGTGCGTGCGGCGCGTGCGCTGAAGCCCGAGGGCGCGACGGCTGACGTAGGAGAATCGGTTGAGGGTGTGTGCATAATGTTTGTTCCGTTTTCAATGGCACGATTCGGTTCGGTTGCCATCGGTTGCCTGGTAAGTGCCGCGTTCTTAACGAGGCAGCGCGAGCTTGATCAACGCATCGGGCGTGGCCCGCGCTTTCGGCAGATCGCCGACAATGCGACCTTCCTTCATCACGATCACGCGATCCGCTACGCCGATCACTTCAGCCAGGTCGCTCGACACGACGATCACCGTGCGGCCCGCTTCGGCAAGTCCATACAGCAAACCGTAAATCTCGCTGCGCGCGCCGACGTCGATGCCGCGCGTGGGTTCGTCCATCAGGAACACGTCGATGTCTTCAGCGAGCCAGCGCGACAGAATCACCTTCTGCTGATTGCCACCAGAGAGGGTGCCGATCGGCGTGTCACCATTGCGCGTCTTGATCGAGAGCTTGCCGATGAACTCTTTGGCGATCTGCGCTTCCTTGCGGCCGTTGAGCACGTTGAAGCGGCTGAAGTGACGGCGGCAACTGATATTGAGGTTGTCGGACACGGAGGCGATCGACACGATGCCTTCCTGCTTGCGATCTTCGGGGCACAGTGCGACGCCTGCACGCACGGCATCGCGCGGCGTGGCGAAGCGCACTCGCTTGCCTTTGAGCATGATCTCGCCGGCAGCCGGTTTGACCGCGCCGTAGATGAGCTTCATCAACTCGGAACGTCCCGCGCCGACCAGTCCGAAGAAGCCGAGGATTTCGCCTTTACGAGCTCTGAACGAAGCCGGTTCGCGTAAGCCGCGGCCCATCAATTCGCTGACTTCGAGCCGGACACCGCCGAGTTCGCGTGAGCGATAGCCGTACACGTCCGCGATCGAACGGCCCACCATGCAACTGATCAGGCGATCGCGATCGAGTCCCTCGCCGGCTTCGAACGTATCGATGCGGCGGCCGTCGCGAAACACCGTCACGCGGTCGCACAGTTCGTACACTTCATCCATCCGATGCGTGACGTAGATAATCGCGCGGCCCTCGGCCTTCAGCGCGCGGATGATCCGGAATAGCTGCAGGGTTTCGCGCGACGACAACGAACTGGTTGGTTCGTCAAACGCGATCACGCGCGCATCGCGCATCAGCGCCTTGCCGATTTCGATCATCTGCCGCTGACCGATCGAGAGATTTTTCACCTGCTGCGCGGGGTCGATCTTTTCGCCGAGTCTTTCCAACTCGCGCACCGCGCGTGCGATCAGCGCCTTTTCATCAAGCAGACCGAATCGATTGGGAAGGGCACCGAGCATCAGGTTTTCCGCAACCGTCAGCTCGGGCACCAGATGCAGTTCCTGATAGATGATCGCGACACCCGCCGCGATGGCCGCCTTCGTGGTGATGAACTGTTGCTCGACGCCATCGAGCGACAACGTGCCCGCCGCCGGCTGATTCACACCGGACAGTACTTTTAGCAGCGTCGACTTGCCGGCGCCGTTCTCTCCCATCAAGCCGTGTACTTCGCCACGCCGCACATCGAGCGACACCTGGTCGAGCGCGAGCACGCCGGGAAAGCGCACGGTGATGCCGTCGAGTTGCAGATACGGGTTAGCCGACGTCAGCGTGGGTGAGGGCGCCTGCGCGGGCAGCGCTGTTTCGCCTGTGTGAGAAACCGTCATCGAAAGCCTCTTGCGGGTGAACAACCTGTACGGGCCGATTTCGCGTTAGCGTTAGCATGAGCTTTAGCCTCAACGCGAAAAACGGCCCGCAGCGTGCGGACTCGAATACCGCTTAAATGCCGAGCTCTTTACGCACGTCCAGCCAGTTGCCGCGCACCATCAGCTTGCCGGTGGTTTGCGTGTCGGCCGGCGGCTGCTTGCCGTCCTTGATCCACTCGACGAGGTTTTCCGTGCTCTCCTTGCCGTGCATCGTCGAGCTCACGGCGATCGTGCCGTAGAAGCCCGTCGGTTCCTTCTTCTGGAACTCGGCAAACGCTTCGCCCGCACCGTTGATGCCGACCCCGATCACATCGCTCGCCGGGATGTGCAGTTGTTCGGTCGCGCGAACGCCGCCCAGCACGCTTTCCTCGTTGAGCGCGAAGATCACCCACTTCTTGATGTTCGGGTGCTGAGCAAGCACCGGCGATGACGCGTTGAAGCCGCCTTCGTCATCCGTGGTCTTTTGCGGCGCGTCGAAGATGTTTTCCTTCTTGAAGCCGCCGGCCAACAAGGTTTCGGTTGCGCCGTCGGTGCGCAGCTTGGCGGTCGGCAATTCATAGTTCGTGATGCGCAACGCGCCGACTTCTTCCGGCTTCCAGCCGCGGCGTTTCATCTCTTCAGAGATCGCCGTGCCGACCTGATTGCCGATCTTGAACGCGGACATGCCCAGATGCGGCACGTTCGGCAGCGGCTTGCCCGTGGAGTCGACCAGTTGGTCGTCGACGGTGACGAACTTCATGTTGTAGCGCTTCGCACGCGCCTGAATCGCCGGTCCGAGCCGCACGTCGGGCGCGCAGATCACGAAACCTTTCGCGCCTTGCGCACCGAGGTTGTCGATCGCGGCCAGCACTTTTTCACCGTCCGGCGTGCCGATGTTGACCACCGAGAAGCCGTCCTTCTGACCGAGCGCGGTGGCGGCTTTCTGCTCGTTGATGAACCAGGCCTGTTCCGGCATCTTCACGAGGAAGCCGACTTTGAGCGGCTGATCGGCGTGCGCGGAGAATTGCGCGGCAAAGGGTGCGGCGAGAGCCGTGGCGGCGATCGCGGATAGCGTCAAACGGCGAAGCTTGCTGGTCATACTTGTCTCCTGAGGTTGAAAAGCTGCATTGGTTTGGTTTATTTGCAGCGAAGGTGCACGGCGGCGTCAGCCGGAACGTGGATAAGCGTGAATGTGGGCAACTCGAATCGCGGCAACCGGCGACTCGCCATGCAGGGCATGCTGAGCGGTGAGATTCGCCGCCGGGCGAACCGCGAGATACACGGTAGCTACGGCGCTGCAACGGGCAGCGGACTGAGCCGTAGGAGAGGTGACCGCGTAAGCACGTCTCATGGCCATCACCCCGCGACGTAGGCCGTTTTCACGGCCGTCCAGAACGCGGCATCGGTTGCGCCATAGGCGGACGCCTTGCGACCGCCGCCGGGCGCTTGAGGCTCGACGGCCGTCGTCGGCAGATTGATCGTGACGAGGCCGCACTGCGCGTGACGGCGGAAATGCCGCGCGCGGCTCAGCGAACGCGTACAGATGCCGGCGCATAAACCGTAGGTGGTGTCGTTCGCGAGATGCAGGGCGTGGTCGTAATCGTCGGCGCTCAGCACGACGGCAAGCGGGCCGAAAATCTCTTCTCGCGCGATGCGGTGCCCCGGTTCGGCGATGAAGAGCGCCGGTTCGAAAAAGTAGCCCCGCGTCGCGCGTTCAAGCTGACGGCCGCCGTGCAGCAACTGCGCGCCCTCCTGCTGACCGGCGCGCACGTAGTCGAGATTGCGCTCCAGCTGCGCGGCGTTGGCGAGCGGGCCGATATCCGTGCCGTGCTTCAGTGCGTGATCGACGCTGAGCTTGGCGAGTTTCGTCTGCAACGCGTCGACGAACGGCTCCAGCACCGCACGCTCGACGATCAGCCTCGACGCCGCCGTGCTGCGTTGGCCGGCGCAGCCATAAGCGCCGCTGAGCGCCGCGTCGACTGCGCCGTCGAGGTCGGCATCGGCCAGCACCACGAACGGATTCTTGCCGCCCATTTCCAGCTGCACGCGCGCCTGTCTCGCCGCCGCAACTTGCAGGACACGGGTGCCGGTTTCGGTCGAACCGGTGAAGCTGATCGCCGCCACTAACGGATGCGCGGCAATCCGCGCGCCAACCTGCCGGCCACTGCCCATCACGAGGTTGAATACGCCCGCCGGCAGACCGGCGCGGCTCACCATCGAGGCCAGCGCCGCCGCGCAAGCCGGCACCGATTCGGCCGGTTTAAAGACCACGCAATTGCCATGGGCGAGGGCGCCGCCGATCTTCATGGCGGCAATCGCCAGCGGCTCGCTCCACGGCGCGATGATGCCGATGACGCCGAGCGGTTCGCGCGTCATGTCGATCTCGACGCCGGCGCGCGCCGACACCCCGGGCTCGGCAGACACGCGAATTGCCTCGGCGGCGAAGAACCTGAAAATCTGGCCGGCTCGCGTTGCTTCGGTCAGCGCTTCCGGCAGCGTCTTGCCGACTTCGCGCGCAAGCAGCCGGGCCAATTCGTCGCGCCGCGCAAGCATCTCGCTGCCGATCGTATCGAGCGCATCCGCGCGGCGCTGCGCCGAACTGAGTGACCATTCGCGAAACGCCGCGCTCGCCGCTTCGATCGCGATATCGGCCTGCCTCGCGTCGGCCCGCACGTACTCGCCGATTGGCTCATCCAGGTCCGAAGGATTGAGCGACACGCCCGTCGTCGCGCCCGTCTCCCAGCCGCCATTGATGTAGTGGCGAAACGGGCTGGCAACAAGCGGGACGAGCGGATCGCGGTTCATCGAGGGCAGGGCGTCACCTAAGGACACGCATCAGGACATTCATGAGGAAGCTCACAAAGTCCACGAATGGTATGAGTCGCCCCAATAACTTTCCAATCCCTTTTTTAGCCATCCCGATATCAATTTCGATATGGCATCATGGAGACTTCACGACGGCAAATCGTCCGACAGACGGCTTCAAGCCGCATAAGGAAACAGGCCATGACGACGCGTAGCTACTCGAACTGGTTCGTGCGGGCGCGGCTCAAGACACGTCAGTTGCTGCTGCTCGCGGCAATGGAGGAGGAGGGTAACGTCCGGCGCGCCGCCGACGTGCTCGGCATGACCCAGCCCGCGGCATCGCGGCTCCTGAAAGAGCTCGAAGACATGCTGGAGGTGAGTCTGTTCGACCGCACGCCGCACGGCATGCACGCCACGCTGTATGGCGAGGTGATGATCCGTCACGCGCGCATGGTGCTCTCGAACCTCAGCCATGCGCATGACGAAATCTCGGCGCTGCGCGCCGGTCTGGCCGGCCAGGTGCGCATCGGCGTGATCGCGGCGGCCGCTGCGACGATGGTGCCGCGTGCCATTTCCCGCGTGAAAGAGCGTTATCCCCAGTTGCAGATCTGGGCGGAAGTCGAAACGTCAGATGTCATGCTACCGAGACTGACTGAGGGCGAACTGGACATCATGATCGGCCGGGTCCTGGAACGGCAAAACCAGTTCAAGGCCGAAATCCGCTACGAACCGCTGGCCGACGAGCCGTTGTGCGTGGTGGCGCGTCCCGGCCATCCTCTCGAAAATGAAACAGGTTTGACACTGCGCGGAATCGTCAACGCAAGCTGGGTTTTGCACCCGCCGGGCAGTGTGTTGCGTCATCGCTTTGATCTGATGTTTTCGCAGATTGGGCTGAATCCGCCGCAAAACGTGGTCAATACGAACAATTTTCTGGCAATTTCGAGCTTATTGCTCCAAAGCGACATGTTGGCGGTTTTGCCCGATGAAGTGGCGCGCCAGTACCAACAGTACGGTGTTCTCAAGCAGGTTCCGATCGATTTACCGTGCAGAATGGATACATTCGGTATCATCACGCGCCAGTCGCACCTGCTTTCGCCGGCGGCCTTCATTGTGCTCGAAGCCTTGCGGGAAGCCGCAGGCGAGGTCTACGGCAGCACCTTCGAGCCGCCAGTGGCGCGATAAATGCTTCTCCCATTGCGATAGTCGCAATTGCAGCCGGCCTACGGCTCGGGAGGATCACACGATGTACACCAAACACCGAACACGGCAACGCGCCGTCGACGATTCTTTTTCTGTTCGCTCCGCCTCCGGCGGGGTGAGCGCCTGGTTTAGCAACGGCATGGCTCTCAAATCGACGATTTATAAAGCAGAACTCCAGATCGCCAACATGGACCGGCACTACTACGCCGACCATTCGCTGACGATCGCCCGTCATCCGTCGGAAACCGACGAACGGATGATGGTGCGCGTCGCGGCGTTCGCGCTGTTCGCGCAGGAACGCCTCGAATTCTGTAAAGGTTTGTCGGACGTCGACGAACCGGATCTCTGGCAGAAGGACCTGACCGGCGCGATCGAAACCTGGATCGAAGTCGGCCAGCCGGATGAACGGCGCATTGCCAAGGCAAGCGGCCGCTCGAACGACGTGATCGTGATCGCCTATGGCGGCCGCACGTCGGATATCTGGTGGCAAGGGGTGCGCGGCAAGGTCGAACGCATGCGCAATGTGACGGTATGGACGCTCGCCGACGATGTCGCCGCCGCGCTCGGCTCGCTCGCCGAACGGACCATGCGTCTGCAATGCACGGTGCAGGACGGCGAAGCATGGCTCGGCAGCGCCGACGCCGATGCGGTAAAGATCGAGTGGACGGTATTGAAGGCGCCCGCCAACGCCTGACAAGGTTGACGCGCGCCAACACGCGCCGGCAGCCAGAGTTTGACTATGGCTGTGCGCGTCTATCTGGCTCGACGCCGGCCTGCCGTACCGGCCGGGAGGCAGCACCCACGCCCGTCACAGCGACGTCGCACGCGCCGCTTCGGGCGGCCCTTTGAGTTCGACCATATTGCCTTCCGGGTCGAACAGATACAGCGACTGCCCAAACCCATCCGCGCCGTAGCGCAAAGCCGCCTCGCCTGGCCGCGCGCCGTGTTCGGCCAGATGCGCCTTGAGCGTCTCGGCGTCGAACGGGTCGACCCGCAAACACACGTGGTCCATATTCCGCCCGGCACCCGGCACGCCGTTCTCGGGATGATCGAGCTTCGCGCCGACCTTCAACAGGTCGATCAGCGAACGCCCCGCACGCAATTGCGTCAGACCCAGGTCGAGTTGCTCCTTTTCGAGGCTGCAACCGAGCACTTCGCAATAAAAACGCGTCATCTCCGGAACGTTCGACGCCCGAATGACGATGTGATCGATCTCGCGAATGTGGATTTTCATGTCGAATGCCCCCTTGGCTGCTTTGCAGAACGGATGAACAGCCACCAGTGTAGGAGATCGGAAGGGGCAGCGAGCGCGGTGATAAACCGGCTGCGAGGGACAGATCAGAAAACATCAGACGAAAAAAAGCCCGCTCTATGTGGAGCGGGCTGAATCCATATCAGGAGGAGACATGGAGGAGACAAGTACTAATATACACATGGGGTTGGTGCGACGCAATAACTTTTTAAGGGAAAACCCGGTATCGTGCCAAATTGTCGCAGTTTGAGGCGAAACGAGCGCCTGGCGGGCGCCCGGCACTTACGAGGAAGTGCAATGACAGAGCAAGAACCGGAGCGTAGTGTGTCCGCATGCGGCCTACATTGGTGAGCATCGACAGCACCTTTCCGGGACCATCATGAACCCCACTATTCACAGCAATCGTACCGATACCGGCAGCGAAACCGCCACCGGTGACACCCGCTGGGACACCGACGCCGAGCGTTGGGACGCCGTCACCCGCCGCGCGCCGCAGGCCGACGGCGCGTTCTTCTACGCCGTCAAGACGACGGGCGTGTTCTGCCGCCCGTCATGCGCGTCGCGCCAGCCGCGCCGCGAAAATGTCGCGTTCTTCACCGACGCCAACGCCGCACGCGCCGCGGGTTATCGCGATTGCAAGCGTTGCCAGCCCGGCGGCCTGCCGCGCGAGCTGGAAATCGTCAATCGCGCGTGCGCCGCGCTGGACGCCGATCCGCAGCAACGGCTCACGCTCGCGCAATTGAGCGACGCCGTGCACGTCAGCCCATTCCACTTGCAGCGTCTGTTCAAGCGCGTGGTGGGCGTGTCGCCGCGTCAATATCAGGCCGCGCAGCGCGGCGCCGCGTTGCGCGACGCACTGCAAAGCGGGTCAGACGTGACGCGCGCCACGCTCGACGCCGGCTTCGGCTCGCCATCGCGAATGTACGACAGCGCTTCGGCGGAATTGGGCATGGCGCCGTCCGCGTTCCGCCGCAAGGGCGCGGGCCTCACCGTGCGTTACGCCAGCGCACCGACCTCGCTCGGGTTCGTGCTGGTTGCCGCCACCGACAAAGGCATCTGCAAAATCGGTTTCGGCGACGATGCCGCGATACTCGCCGACGATCTGCGCGGCGAGTTCGCCAACGCCGAGCTGGTCGAAGACGCAACCCGGCTCGCACCGTTCATCGCGCAGATCGACGCCTATCTGCGCGGCACGCGGCAGGACTTCGATCTGCCTCTGGATATCGCCGCCACCGCGTTCCGGCAACGGGTATGGAACGCGCTGCGGCGCATTCCCTACGGAGAGACGCGCAGCTATTCGCAGATCGCGGAAGCGGTCGGCTCACCCCGCGCCGTGCGCGCGGTGGCGAGCGCGTGCGCGACGAACCCGGTCGCACTGGCGATTCCATGTCATCGCGTGCTGCAAAAGGGCGGGGCGCTCGCGGGGTACCGCTGGGGCCTGCCGCGCAAGGCCGCGCTGCTCGACAACGAAGCCCGGCACGCTGGCGACGTTGCGCTCGATGAACCCAACCAACGCCGCGAGCGCGCGGCCGCTATTGCCACCTCTGCCACTCCTAAACTGGACCACGCCGCGTGAGCACGCTTGACGACGTCGCAACCCTTGAACTGCCTTTCAAACCACCCTTCGACTGGCCGCGCCTGCTGCGTTTTTTCGGCGGACGCGCGACGCCCGGCGTCGAAGCGGTCGAAGACGGCGCCTATCGCCGCGCGATCGATTGGGCCGGCGATAGCGGCACGCTGACGGTGCGTCTGCATCCGCGCAAGCGCTGTATCGTCGCGAACATCGAAGGCCCGGCGAGCCGTCATGCCGACGCGCTCGCCGCGCCCATCGCGAGGATGTTCGACCTGCGCGCCGACCCGAAGAAGATCGGCCGCGAACTGGCCGCCGACCCATGGCTCGCGCCGTTGATCGAGGCCGTGCCCGGTCTGCGCGTGCCGGGCGCGTGGTCGGGCTTCGAACTGGTGGTGCGCGCCATCGTCGGGCAGCAGGTCAGCGTGAAGGCGGCGACCACCATCATCGGACGATTGGTGCAACGTGCCGGCGAGCGCATCGAAAGTCATCCGCATGAGCACACCGCGTGGCGCTTTCCGACACCGGCCGCACTGGCCGCAGTGGATCTGGAAAAGATCGGCATGCCGGGTAAACGCGTAGCCGCGTTGCAAGGTTTCGCGCACGCCGTGGCGTCGGGCGAGGTGCCGCTCGACAGCAACGTCGCCGACGCCGACAGCCTGCGCGCGGCGTTGCTCGCACTCCCTGGGATCGGCCCATGGACAGTCGAATACGTGGCGATGCGCGTATGGCGTGACGCGGACGCCTGGCCCGCATGGGACCTCGTGCTGATGCAGTCGATCGCTGCGCGCGACCCGTCGCTCGTACGGCCCACCCAGCAACGCACGCGCACCGACGCGTGGCGGCCGTGGCGCGCGTATGCGGCGATGCATCTGTGGAACGAGGTGGCGGACCGGGCGGGGGCCGCGCGCGGCGGCTGAGGCCGTGACCGTGTGGCCGTGTGGCCGTGTGGCCGTGTGGCCGTGTGGCCGTGTGGCCGTCGGGGAGTGTGAGGGTTGGTGGGGCGCAGGGCGAACCATTTGTCCTGAAATTAGGCCAGGTTGTGTCGCCTGAAGGCCCGCCGAAGCGGCCTCAAGCAGCCGTTGTGGCGAGATGTTAAAGTGCCCGCTACCCGAAAATTCCGCCGAACGTTGTCAACCGCGCAGTGCTGCACGTAAGCAGTGCAGCGGCACATGGCGGCCGACAACGCCCGACACGCATCAATGCCAAACACGACACCTTCCCGCACGACCGACGCGTTAGCGCAACGCCTCTCCCTGCTGACCTCGGGTCCGCAGCGCGACGCGCTGATCCGCGGCCTGCGCGGCATCGAAAAGGAAAGCCTGCGCGTCACGCACGACGGCAAGCTTGCCACGACACCGCATGCGCGCGCACTCGGTTCGGCGCTCACGCATCCGTCGCTCACCACCGACTATTCCGAGGCGTTGCTCGAACTGATTACGCCGGCCGAGCACGACGTCGCGCTCACGCTCGAGAAGCTCGATACGCTGCATCGTTTCGTCTACGCCGAACTCGGTGACGAGATCTTGTGGAATAACTCGATGCCGGGGCTGCTGCCCGACACGGACGAGGGCATTCCGATCGCGCACTACGGCACCTCGAATATCGGCAAACTGAAGTACGTGTACCGCATTGGCCTCGCGCTCCGTTACGGGCGCACCATGCAGTGCATTGCGGGCATCCACTACAACTATTCGCTGAACGAAGAAGTGTGGCGGACCTTGCATGCGGACCAGCAATCCACGGCAACCGCCGTCGATTTCCAGTCCGACCGCTACCTCGCGCTGATCCGCAATTTCCGCCGTACCAACTGGCTGCTGATGTACCTGTTCGGCGCGTCACCGGCACTGGATCGCCGCTTCTTGCGCGATCGCCAGCACACCCTCGAAACTTTCGACGCCGACACGCTGTATCGCCCGTATGCGACCAGCTTGCGCATGAGCGACCTTGGCTATTCGAACACCACCGCACAAGCCGCGTTGCACGCCGATTACGACACGCTGCCGGGCTACCTCGACGCGCTCGCGAAGGCCGTGAGCCAGCCTTATCCCGCGTATGAAGCGATTGGTACACAGCGCGACGGCGAGTGGGTGCAGATCAATACGAACGTGCTGCAGATCGAAAACGAGTTCTATTCGACGATCCGCCCGAAACGCGTCACGTACCCGGGCGAGCGTCCGCTGCACGCACTGGCCGCGCGCGGCGTGCAGTACGTCGAAGTGCGCTGTATGGACATCGATCCGTTTGAGCCGACCGGTATTTCGCTGGAGACGTCACGCTTCCTCGACGCCTACCTGCTGGTCTGTGCGCTCGACGACAGCGCACCACTGCCGCCGAACGCCTATGCGGAGGCGAATCAGAACTTCGGCCGCGTGACGATGGAGGGCCGCAAGCCGGGCCTCGAACTGACGCGCGACGGTAGCCCGATCGCAATGGCGGATTGGGCGAACGAACTGCTCGTCCAGATCGACGCGGCGGCCGCGACGCTCGACGCATTGCACGGCGGCGACGCACATGCACGCGCCGTCGCGGTTCAGCGCGCGAAACTGGCGGATGCATCGCTGACGCCGTCTGCGCGCGTGCTGCAGACCATGCGCGACAAGCAGCAAAGCTTCCTCGCGTTCGGTCTCGACCAAAGCGAAGCGCACGCCGCTTATTTCCGCTCACGTCCGCTGGATCCCGCGCAGACCCGGGAATTCGCCGACCTTGCCGTGCAATCGCTTGCCGAGCAGGCCAAACTGGAACGGGAAGAGGTGGGTTCATTCGACGCATTTGTCGCCGCGTACCGGGCGTACACACTGAACCGGTTTAGCGTCTGAGCAACGAGCAGACAGCGTCGAAAGAAAAGCGGTCCCGAGGCTCATGCCGTTCAGTTAGTCCTGAACGGCATTTTCATTTGTGACACGGAAAGCGGCCTCGCGAGTCGTTTTTCCATTGCGCACAGGTAACGTCTACGCGGAGCGATGCCAGCGACCCGCGTGTGCCGGCAAAATCTCCACACGTTTTGACGATTCGCTGACGCATATGAAACACCTTGTCAGGAATGCGGTCCAACTTTCACGACACGCTCTGGAGAGGGAGGCTTGAACGTGATGAAAAAGGATCTGTTGGCCGTACTGTGCCTGATGGTGGTAGGAGGATGTTCGACGCAGGGGCAGGTTGATCCGGACGTCATGCAGATCGCGACCACGCCGTTGACGTGTTCGACCAAAGCCGAGTGTGATGTCTGGTGGCAGCGTGCGCAGACGTGGGTAGCGGGCCATTCGAAGTACAAGATTGAATCTGCGACCGACACATTGATCCAGACTGCGGGCCCGGACGGCGGCAAGCGTGCGCTTGCGTACCAGATAACGCGCGCACTGAACCCGGACGGCACGGCAACGATTGGATTCGCGGCGCATTGCGATGGATCGATGGGTTGCAAGCCAAACCCATGGGAAGCGGGCGCCGATTTCAAGCAATACGTACGAGGCATCGCAACGGGCACGCCGCAGAGCGGCGGAGGCCCATCGCAACAGGCGCCAACGGCGATGCACCCGGACGCATCGGGGCAATCGATCCCGGGGGACGCGACAACGCAGTGAGGGAGAGAAAACGCTCGCGAAAAAACTGCGAGCACGACACGGAAAAACTCGCAAAACCGCAGCGAGTGGCGTCAAGACCGACGCATCGGCGCGCGCAGCGCCGCCGGAAGAATGACTGCTGTGTCACTCACGCCGAATGCGCGAGGACACGGATTCCAGATGCACCACTACCGCGGCTGCGCGGGGGACCCGCTTAAGAGCTGGCGGTGTGAAGCCGCTTTCTTTTGCCTACTTTTCTTTGCGGCAGGCAAAGAAAAGTAGGTGCCGCCCCGCACAGGGGCAACGCTAATAAACCAATAACAAAGCAAGGAAAGGCCAACGCCGTAGGCATACAACCAAGCCCCGCACAGGCAAAAAAAACACCATCAATGCCCCATAGAAGGCCCAACCCCCTTCCTGGGTTTAGTCACCCAAACAAGCACAGCCAACACAAGAAACCCCGCACAGGAAATCCGAAAAAAATCATTAGTGGCCATCATATAAGCCTGCGCGGTGACGACCTGATTCAACTGAGCGGTGAGGCCATCCCCAGAAAGCCCGATACCAGCCAACGCATTCGTATAAGCATTGGTATTCGCCGAATAGACATTAACCGAATCGGTCAGCATCGCATGATGATAAATCGTGTCATTTTCCCAGTAAGTCGTACTAACAGCCGTCCCAATCGCCCCTGACAAAGTTCGAAAGAAGTTCGACAACCCGGAAGCACTGGCAAGCCGCTCATCCGACACGCTGGACAGCGTAATGGTCGTCATCGGCACAAAGAAACAGGCAACGCCAATGCCTTGCACCAACCGCGGCCAGATCACATGATTGAACGGGACATCGAGCGTAAAGGTCGAGTTCCAGAACGACACGAACGCAAACACGATGAACGCAAAACTCGCCACCATGCGCAGATTCAGGCGATGCATATTCTTGCCGATCATCGGCGACAGAAACAGCGCAAGAATACCGACCGGCGCCGTCGCGAGACCGGCAATCCCCGCCGTGTAGCCCATCACCGTCTGCAGCCACAGCGGGAAAATCACCACCGATCCGAAGAACGCCATAAACCCGAACGAAATAATCACCACCCCGAGCGCAAAGTTACGATCCTTGAATAGCGAAAGATCGACAACGGGCTCCTTATCCGTCATCTCCCACACCAGCAGGAACGCGATCGACACCACCGCGATAATGGCCAGCGTGACGATAAACGTCGAGTTGAACCAGTCGCGATCCTTGCCCAGGTCGAGCACCATCTGCAAGCACGACACGCCGATCACGAGCAAGGCAAGGCCGACCGCATCGATACGCTGTTTGGTCACCTTGGTCTCACGGCCGCGCAGCAACAGGAACGCGCACACCGCCGAAAACAACCCGATCGGCACGTTGATATAGAAGATCCACGGCCACGTGTAGTTGTCGGTGATATAGCCACCCATCACAGGCCCGAAAATCGGCGCGCAGATCACGGTCATCGCCCAGAGACCGAGCGCGAGCCCGCGCTTTTCCGGTGGGTATGAGCGCATCAGAATCGTCTGCGAGAGCGGGACCATCGGCCCGGAGACCAGTCCTTGCAAAAGCCGGAACGCGATCAGCGATTCGAAGTTGTGCGCGAAGCCGCACAGCGCCGAGGCGATCGTGAAAAGCAGAACGGAGAGGGTGAACAGCCGCACCTCGCCGACACGCCGCGCGAGCCAGCCGGTCAACGGCACCGCGATCGCCGAGGCCACGGAATAGGATGAGATGACCCAGGTGCCCTGACTGGTCGCCACGCCAAGGCTACCGGAAATGGTCGGCACCGCGACGTTCGCAATCGACGTATCGAGCACTTCCATGAACGTGCCGAGCGCAAGACCGACGGTGAGCAATGCCAGCGTCCCGCCTTTGAGCGGGGCGGGTTCGGCGGCGGGTAGGGCGTCGGCGGGAGCCGTAGCAGCCATGTGTGATTCTCCTCAGCGGGGAAAGCTTGTCGCGGCAGCTTTATCGCACCTAACTAACAGCGCGCTTACATGCCGGATCACCCTCTGCCCAGACAGACATTTTTTTAAACAACAGCGCGTTCAAAAGCGCCTCCTGTTTACTGCTCGCCGTGATCGGGCGACGGCGCTTCGGGTGAGTCTTCCAGCAATTCCCGAGTGGATTCCAGTCCACAACACCCGCTTGCGCCTTCACCGATGCCGTTCGCAATGAAACGGCCGAGCAGGCTGAGCAGGGTGGCGTGCTCCGCAGCGGAAAACCCACGCAACTGCTCGTTCAGCACAGCGGCGCCCAGACTGGGCAATTGCCGCGCGGCTTCGTGGCCCTGCGGCGTCAGTTCCAGCTTGACCATCCGGCGGTCGGCGTCGCTACGTGTGCGCACGATAAAGCCTTTCTTTTCAAGGCGATCGAGCAAACGCGTCATCGATCCGCTGTCGTATGACATGACTCGCGACAACTCGAACGGCGTGTTCGCGCGCTGCGAGGACAACATCAGAATCACACCGATCTGCTGAGCGGTCAGTCCTAACGGTTTGACCGCGCGGTCAGTTCGTTCGACAAGCACGTTTCGCGCTTTCGTCAGGTAATAGCCAAGACTCGCTTCGAGTCGAATCTCGTCCGCTTTGTAGGGGCCGTCAGTCATCGTGTATCCGGGAACATCGCCAAGCAGAACGAATTCTAGCTGCCTAAGCAGACAAGTCAAACTGGATTTCGCGGGGCGCGAACAGCGCAAAAAACAACATCGCCCGTGTGAACGAGCAAAGTATCTTGAAATTTAATTGCATAGTCAATATTATGATAGGCAACGAGTTACGCGCGATCCGCGCCACCCGAGACCATGTTCTGACCGATTGTCTGCACGCCGCACCGGCGCCGTGCGAAAAGGATTTCCCTCATGCTGTACCTCAAAAACACCCTCGGCGGCTTGAGCCGCTCCCTGACCGATTCCGCACTGAGCAGCTTCCAAGGGCCGCATCGCTGGTGGAAACTGGCGCTGTTCGCCGTGCTGTTTGTACTGCCTGGTGGATCGGTGGGAGTCGCGGTGTTTGCGTGGTTCGAGCATCGGCGGGTGCAGAAAGAGGCTCGAAGCCTTGCTGCAGCTGAATCAGTGGGATCAGCAGGGTTGCCGGCAGCGGGCGCGGGCGTCATCGCCGCGGCGAAAGCCGTTCCGGCCCTTGCCGGGAGCGCGGCGGCCGCCTGCCACGCAAGAGGTGATGCGCCGTGCCGCGCTGCGGCCGGCAAGCTGGCCCGGCAGACCACGTCTTCGGATTCGCGGGTTTAATTCTCCTCCCGCAAAGCCGGTCCTGGTTGCCTGTGCGGCGCGCCTGCGTCGCCAGAGGCAACCAGGCCGGTAACAGCACGTAACCATCCCGACACCCTAAGTAACACACCTCCGCCTTCCCTCGCATTACCCTTTCAGTTTCCCGCGTTCATGCGGCCCCATACGCTAACATTCCGGCAGAGCCACGATCTCGCCCGGCTGGCAGTGCCGCCATTGGCCGCGCTGCGGCGTCCTGAAGGAATCCATTGCATGCAGTTTGATCGAATCTCGCGCGCGCGGACGCTTGCGCCCCGCGCCCTGACTATCGCCGTGGCTGCGGCTCTCGCCACCCTGCTGGCTGGCTGTGCGGTCGGCCCCGACTACAAGCGGCCGGCGGCTGAAGTCCCCGCGTCCTACAAGGAAGCCGCGCCCGGCTGGAAAGTCGCCCAGCCGGCCGATCGGCAAGACCGCGGCGACTGGTGGACCATTTACGAAGACCCGCAACTCAACGCACTCGAAGGCAAGCTGAACACGTCGAACCAGACCATTGCGCAATATGCCGCCGCGTACCGGCAGGCACGCGCGCTAGTCGGCGAGGCTCGCGCGGCGTATTTCCCAACCGTCGGGGCATCGGCGGGCGTGACGCGCTCCGGCTATGGTTCCTCGTCGAGTAGCGGCGCGACGACCACGAGCCGCTCCGGCGTCAACAACAGCTACAACGTGCAACTCGACGCAAGCTGGGAGCCGGACCTGTGGGGTTCGGTCACGCGCTCGGTCAACTCACAGAAAGCCGGCCAGCAGGGCGCCGCCGCCAATCTGGCGAATGCGCGCCTGTCCGCTCAGGCCACGCTCGCGCAAACCTATTTCTCGCTGCGCGCGCTCGACTCCACCCAGAAGCTGCTCGACGACACCGTCGCGGCCTATCAGCGCTCGTTGCAGCTCACGCAGAACCAGTACGCGGTGGGCGTCGCGGCACGTTCGGACGTCATCCAGGCGAAAACGCAGTTGCAATCGGCACAGGCAGCCGCAATCGACAACGGCGTGCAGCGCGCACAAGACGAGCACGCGATCGCCGTGCTGGTCGGCGAACCGGCCTCGACCTTCTCGATTCCGCCGATGCCGCTAACCGCCACGCCACCTGCCGTGCCCGCGCAAATGCCGTCGGCGCTGCTCGAACGGCGTCCGGATATCGCGGCGGCCGAGCGCACGGCGGCGGCGGCGAACGAACAGATCGGCGTGGCGATTGCCGCGTTCTTCCCGTCGCTCACGCTGTCGGCCACCGGCGGCTTCCAGAGTTCGGCGTTCTCGCAGTTGCTGACCTTGCCGTCGCGCTTCTGGACGCTGGGCCCGCAGCTCGCCGCCACGATCTTCGACGCGGGCCTGCGTGAAGCCAAGACCGAAGCCGCCCGTGCGGTCTACGACCAGGACGTCGCCACCTACCGTCAAACGATTCTGGCGGCGTTCCAGGACGTCGAAGACAATCTCGCCTCGCAGCGCATCCTCGAACAGGAAATCGTCGTGCAGCGGCAAGCCGTGGATTCCGCGCGTCAGGCGCTCGACATCGTCACGAACGAGTACAAGGCGGGTACGGTCGGCTACGTCAACGTGTTGACTGCGCAAACTACCGCCTTCATCGCGGAGCAGAAACTGGAAAGCCTCGCCGGGCAGCGTATGGTGTCGTCGGTGGGTCTTGTGAAGGCGCTCGGCGGCGGCTGGGAAGCGTCGCAAATGAACCGCGAAACGGGCGATGTAGCGGCGCCCGCGCCGTTGCCGGCCACGCCTGTGGCGCAAAACGGCGCCGCGCCGCAACCGGCGCAGAGCAATTAGCGGCGTGACGCGCTAAGGAAACGCAAAAGAGGCATGGCCGCGAAATGCGGCCATGCCTCTTTTTTTTGCAACCCGAATCTCAGTGCACAAACGTCAACGCGACGCTATCCGGTCCGCTTGGCCGGCCCAACAGATTCAGCAGTCCGGCCAGGTTGTCGCGCGCTTCCGGCGCGGAGCTGGCCGTCCCTTGAAACGACGTCGAAGCTGACGACACACTGCCATTGCCGGTCAGCATCAGCGGCCCCTTAAGGGTGGTCAGATCCAGCGTGGACGACGCACCCTGCGCCTGGAACAGCAGCCGGTAAGAGCCTAGCGGCTTGACCAGCGAGACACGCGAACTGACGTCGTTCAGGGTCACGGTCAACTGGCCGAACGCCTCCTGATTGAAGCTGCGCCAATCGGACCATGCGAGGCGCACGTCGCCTTGCAGATCGAGGGTGTTGAACGGCGCGCCGAGGCCGCTCAGGAGCGATGCCGGCACCGCCATGGCACCCGGCGTCACGGTGGCGGTGCGCGGGGTGATGTCGACGGTGATCGGGTCGGGCATGGCTTCGCTGTGCCGCATGATCATCCGCACACGACCGGTAAAGAGCGGCCAGAACGCCGTGCGCCATTCGATCCGCCCCGGCAGCAGGGTCGCGGCACTCATGTCGGAACCGGCGGCGAGCATCAGCGTGGCCGAGCCGTGCCACAACGAGCCGGCAGGATCGACGAGATTGACGTGGCCACGGGTCTGTTTGGCGAACTGCGGCGTAATCCAGGCGGCCGGCAACAACGTGAGCATCACGGCCGCGCTAGCGAACACCGCGACCGCCAGCCAGGGTAGCGCGACGCGCAGGCGCCGCATCCAGTAAGTCATGCGAGATCCTGTAACGGCGCGGTCATTTCGCGGTAGACGGCTGCAACGATGCCGTCAGATCCACCTGACCGTCTTCCTTGAGGGCGCTCACGTGTGCCTCGGCGACCTGCACCTTGAATTGCTTGCGCGCATCGTCGACCCAGCTCGTCCACGCGGGGAACGACGCATTCTTCATCTGGATCTGCACCGCATTGCCGATCACCTGCACCTGGGTCGCGGCCAGACCATGATCGCTGAGCGAGGCGCTGAGCGCGTCCTTCAGCGCCGCGCCGGTCGGCGCGACACCTTGAGCCGCGGCGGAAAGCTGGCGCGCTTCATTCGACTGCGCGGTCATCTGCGCCAACTGACGTTGCAGAGTGGGCAGCGACTCACGCAGATGCGCGCGGCCCTCCTGCGCCGGCGCCCACAGCACCGACCACGCGATCACCACGGCCAGCACCCCGCCACCCCACGCCAGCAGCGTTTTTTCGCGCTCGGAGCGCTGGTCCCAGAATCCAGCCCAGCTTTGGGCGAGTTCAGCTTTCATTGTCCGTTCCTGATGGTCCACTTACCGGTATTGCTGTCGATCGCGCCGGTCAGGCCGTTGCGCGACAGACGCCTGGCGAACTCGGCATCGAGTTTCACCTCGGGCTTGAAGGTCACATCGAGCCGCCGGTCGTGATAGTCGAGTGCGGCGATGCCGTTGACCGGCACCGGCGCCAGCGAACGCGCGAGGCCATCGGCGAGCGACAGGAAATCGTCTGGTGAAAGCTCACCCGCCGCCACCCGCAACTGCTGCAACTGGCGCGACATCTGATCGGGCGCATCGAGCACGACCGTCGTCTTGGGGAAGGTATTGAGAAACAGCTCGGTCATTTGCGTGCTGATCGCGTCGCGCTGACGCGCGAGCATCAGCCACTGCACGTTCGCGCCGACAATCGCGATCACCAGCGCGCCAACCGCCAGCATGACCGGCAGACGCAGGCGCCGCAGCGTCGCGCGGTCGAGCCGCCACGGTTGCGAGGCAAACTCGAACTGACACAGATCGAAGCGGCACGCCAGTGCGCGGCGCGCGAGTTGCTCGAACGGCAACGGGCTGGCTCCATGCACATAGGCTGCGAGTTTCGCCGGACTGGTTGCCGCGAGACTCGGCTCATTGCCGGGCACTTCCGTCAGCATGTACAGCGAGACCGCCGCAGCGCCGGCGAGCGCGCTGAGCGTCGCGTTCACGGCGCTGGCCGGCACCGCCAGCCCCTCGCCCTGCACGCCGCGCGCGATAGCCAGTTCGACGCGTGGTGCACCGTTGTCCACCACGCGTTCGACTGCGCCTTCGAGCAGCAAAGCGGGTGAGGTATGCGTAACGGCGCCGAGTACGGCCGCCACCATTGGCACGACCGAAGCGACTCCTGGCGCCACCACCGGCGCGACACCCGGCAGCGACGTCGCCACGCTGGCGGTGCCCGCCATCACCGGTTCGCCCGCATTGACCATCTCCGCCACTTCGGCGGGTGTATCGAGCGCGACAGCCTGCGGCAGACAGCGCGTAACCGGCACGGCGCGCACGCTGCGGTGGCCGGCTGCGGCAAAGCCCTCGCAGATGAAGCGGAACCAGCCGCGGTCGATGATCGCGAGCAACTGCCGGCCGCCTGCGACCGGTTGCGGATCGACGGCGATATGACAGGTTTGCGGGTCCTGGATCAACTGATCCTCGACGATATTCGGCAATGCCTGGCGCAGCCGCGGACCGCGCAATGGGGGCAGCTTGGCGGGCATCATCAACAGGTCGCGGGCGGCGACCATCAGCACCGTCGACGAGGCGCGCGGCAGCAGCGCAAGGGCCGAACGGCCCGCGCGTTGGGTCCGGCCCGATTTGTCGAGCAGCACGAACGGCAAGTCCGGCAGTTGCCATTCCTGCGACGGCACCGCCGGATCACGCGGCGGCAATAGAACGATCAGCGTGCTCAAAGGCCACTCTCTCTGGGAAAGGCGTTATTCATAGTTGGTCTTGTACCCGCACGATACGCGTAGTGTGAGTCAAAGCATCGCGATAGACGAGGGTCGTGCGATCCACTTCCGCGCGTTCGTGCTGCACGCGGCCGTGGATCAAAAAGTAGCTCGTGTTGACGTCCATTTCATTCGGATCGATCGAGACCGACTGTACGCCTGCGCCGCGCAACGCGAGCTGCACGTCGGCGACATTATGGAAAAACACGGTCTGCCGGCGCGCGACGAAGGCTTGCGCGGCGGACAGACTCATCCCTGGCACGATGGCGGCGACGACTTCGGCGGAGGCCGTATTCATGTTGACCGGCGACACCGTCGGCAGCACGGTGACGAACGGCCGCAAGCGCGCGATCATTTCCGGTGTATAACCGGGAATATCGAGCAATGAATCGACGCTCGTCATTTGCAGCGGCGCGACTGCCGCGTTGTCGTCGCCGTCTTCGATACCGGGTTTGTCGGTGAAGCTGCCGCCGATGGCGCCGCCGCCTGCGGTAATCGGGGTCGCCGTCGTGCCTGCGGGGGAGGTGACCGTCTGGAAGCGGGTCGCCGATTGCGCGAGACTCGAGCGCACCTGCAAGGCGGTGGCTTTCGCCAGTTGGCTGTTCATACCGAGCGACACGAGCAGGTTCTGATAGGCGCCGACCTGCTCCATGTTCAGTTGCATGACGCCGGGGGCCGGGCTCGAGACCAGATTGCGGAGGTTGAATTTCGCCTGGGCGTCTTCGATTGAACCTGACAGGTAGGTCGCCTGGCCTTGTTCGGCTCTGACTTCACCAATTTGTCCAAGGAAATCCGACAGACGTGTTTTGGCGATGGGGACACCCCATAGGCCACCCAGGTAGGTGATGCCTGCTGAGGTGTCACCCTCCGAGCGGAGGATCAGGCGCGTCCAGTCGAGCGCGCCTCGTCCGATCCATTGCGCCTGGGATAGGAGGCGTTGGTTTTCTATCCTTCGGATTTGGACTTGCTGGCGCCAGAGCATGCCCGATACTAAGATCGCTGATAGCGCGACTACTAGTAGGGCGCTGATGATGGCTGCGCCGCTCTGGTTTGCCTGTGGCTGGTTTTTTGTCTGTGCTTTTTCGGGGTTGGGTTTTCCCTGCTTTCCGGTGTTGGCCTTTCCTTGCTTTCTTATCGGTTTATTAGCGTTCCCCCTGTGCGGGGGGGCACCTACTTTTCTTTGCCTGCCGCAAAGAAAAGTAGGCAAAAGAAAGCGGCTCAAACCGCTAACTCTTAAGTGGGTCCCCTGGCTTGGAGGAGGCAGTGGTGCATCTGGAATCCGTGCCCCCATGTCCCCAACCGCAAGTGACAAAGCACTCATACCTCCCGCCTCGCGCTGCGCGCTCGCCGGACGGGTCCACTTCGAAAACCCATGGCTTCGGTTGAGGGAAGGGGGGGCCGTCGGCTTCGCATCGGCGAGGTGCCCAATCAATTGCCGGGCAAAATCCGGCGCGTCAGGACTTGTGCGTACGGCTGAAAAGCGCGTTACGCCGGAGCGACCAAATGTTTGTGATGTACCGTTCGGCGCGCGGAGCGCCGCCGGAGCGGATGACGGCTTTGTCACCAGGGCTGAATGTGCGGGAGCACTGATTCCAGATGCACCACTGCCCCCTCCGAGCCAGGGGACCCACTTAGCATTAGCGGTTTGAGCCGCTTTCTTTTGCCTACTTTTCTTTGCGGCAGGCAAAGAAAAGTAGGTGCCCCCCCGCACAGGGGGAACGCTAATAAACCGATAACAAAGCAAGGAAAGGCCAACACCGGAAGAAAACAAGGAAAGACCAGCAACACGAGAAGAGCGCAAACAAAAGCGCTGCCAGAAGCGCAGAACCACAGAGCGTCGCGGAGACAACAAAAAAAACCTCATCTCATTCTCCGACGAGAAAAACCCGCGTAACAGGCCGCGCCAACGACTTAGCCCCCACACTCACTTCCAGCCCAGTCACCGACCGCGGCAGCGGCGCATTCCCCAGTTGGGGCACCTTCAAATTATTATCGTTCTCCGTAATGGCACTCTGCACATCCTTCATCTGCGTGGTCCAACCAACCTTGGGCACATAAAGACGCGCCGAAATAGCCCCAACGCCGCCCATCAAAGGCACCGCCGTCCAGCCATCTCCCTCGCCCCCGCGCAGCGCACCACGCAACTCGCCCACATTCCCCAGCGGCGGTGACGCATACCGGATCACACGCCCCTCGGACACGCGATACCTCACCACCTGCAAGCGCGGCGCCGTCCCCGGCAACAAAATCTGCCGCACGATCTGCAGCACGCTGCCGCTAATCGACACGGCGGCTTGCCCAGACTCGTCGTCCGATACGGCCTGACGCGCGTCGATCCGCATCTGGTCGAATAGCTGCGCAAAAACGCGCTCGTCTTCCATCGCGTTCGTAATCGTCTGCCGGCCACGAACGATCTGGTCCAGCCCGCGCCACGACAGCACGGCAATCACCGCCATGATCGCAATCGCGACCAGCAGCTCGATCAGCGTGAAACCACGCGCGCCCGATCGGCCGCGGCGCTTAGAGCGAACGGTTGTTTTCATTCGCGACCACCGTGACCATCTGGGCGAGATTGCCGGAACGCCCAGGCATCGTCACCATCACTTCCACCCGACGAAACACCGGATTCGGCGTCGCCGTCACATTCTCTGTACACATCAACTGCAAATTGCCCTGCGAACAGTCAAAACTCGTGGAGCCGACGTTCGGCCAGCCATGCGTCAGATGCAATTGCGCCAGCGTGTTGTCCGCGCTCCATCCCGCCAGCAACCGTCGATGCAAATCGGCTTCGCCACTCGCCAGACTCCCCACGGCGCGCAAGGACGCGGCCAACGCAATCGCAATGATCGCCAGCGCCACCAGCACTTCGATCATCGTAAAACCGCGCTGCGCGCTGTGGACCATCTCGCGAGTGCCCATGTTCCTGCAACGACGCATCTCAGTGCACCTCATAGCGGCCGTTGCCGGTGCCGACAATCGTCGCGCGCCCCGCCGCCGAAAACAGCGTGATCTGCACCGGCACGTCGATCGCTTCGGTACCGAACACAACACGGCTCGGGTGCGAATCCGACCCGGGATAATTGATCGTGACGCCGGTCACGCCGCCCTCCCAGTTGCGCGGCCCGAGTAGGTCGTCACGCAGCGGACGCCAGCCGTCTTCGGTACGCTGGTCGAAACGAAAACCACCGTCGAGCGGTTGCCAGGCGATCGGCCGTGCGCGTACCTGCGCTTCGTCGCCGGCCGATTCGAACAGCAGCGCGAGACGCTGCGCCTCTTCGTTCAGATCAGTGCGCGGGTTGCGCGTCATCGTCAGCGCGGTCAGAGATACCAGAATGCCCGCGATCACCAGCACGACCATCATTTCCAGCAGCGTAAAACCCGCCGCGCGCTTCGGTGCGCCGACGCACGCCGTGCCCGGCAGCAGCGTCGTACACGGAGTGTCCACAGGGGACTTGCAAGCGGACAGTCGCATAGTGCCGGCCACAAACGATCAACCAAAGATCAGAAAAACAATGAGTCGATAAGACGCGCGGTGGATCGCCAACGAACTACGCGATCCGGCGCGCCTGACAATCAATAGCGCTTAATGAATCACTGAACGGCCAGGGACTACTGCCACGAACCGATGTCGGCGTCGTTGCCTTCGCCGCCCGGTTTGCCGTCCGCGCCATAGCTGAACACGTCGATCTCGCCATGCACGCCCGGATTCAGATACTGATAGGTATTGCCCCACGGATCGTTCGGCAAACGTTCGAGATAGCCGCCGTCTTTCCAGTTGTTCGGCACCGGGTCAGTGGTCGGCTTTTCGATCAACGCGCGCAGGCCTTGCTCCTGCGTCGGATAGCGGCCGTTGTCGAGACGATAGAGTTTCAGCGCCTGCATCACGGTGCCGATGTCCTGCTTGGCGGCCACGCGGCGCGCTTCGTCCGGACGGCTCATGATTTTCGGCACGATCAACGCGGCCAGAATACCCAGAATCGCGATCACGACCATGATTTCAATCAGCGTGAAACCGCGCTGACGACGGCTGCGCGGGCCCGCGATTTCAATACGTCGAGTGGTCGACAGTTGCATAGCTTGCTACCTCTTTTCAGATGAAATTTTCGATCGGGCGGGATTCGCGTGTCAGCCAATCAGGGTGCCATTGAACACGCCCGGCCGGTCATTTTAATGTCATGCAGTTGAAGGGTTGAGAGAAAACGCCGGGCCGCCCCAACTTTGCGCGCCACAGGAGGTCCCCTTGGGGGATCGCTTCTCCTCGGGGCCCGCGCGAAGCGCCAGGTTAAGGGCACTTTCCACCAACGCAATTTTCACAATAGTCCGTACAATATGCGCATGAACGCCATTCAAATCCGCCTTGTGTCGCTCGCACTGTTCGCCGTGTTTTGCGCGACCTTGACCTACTGGGTCATCACGCTCGCCACCACGTCCGGTGCGCCGTTGCCTGCTGCCGCCGCGCACGCGCAGGTCTCGACCGAACAGGCCGCCACGCTGTTCGGCGGGCAGCTCACCCGCAGCGCCAACCAGGACGTGCATCTGTTCGGTATCCTCGCTTTGCAGGAAGGCGCCGCAGCCATCGTCAGCGTCGGCGGTGAACCGCCGCACGCGGTGTCGCTCGGCAGCGCGCACATGCAAGGCGCCAAACTCTCCGAAGTCCGCCCCCGCTCGATCATCATCGATCGCAATGGCGCGCATTCCGAAGTATTCCTGCCGGCTAATCCGGCAGGTCCCACCATCTACGTGCGCTAACCCAGGCGTTCTGCCTCGCTTCAACAGATTGTGCGCTTGCTGAAGCGGCTTGCCGTACGTGAGCGTCGCAACGGCGCTCGACACATCGGGGTTGGCACGCTGTCGCAGCAGAGGTTGTCGCCGCGGTTGCAACCACACCGGTTACAACGTCCACTGCTGCAACCGCTTAACCGAAAAACTTCTGCGCCTTACTGCACCAGGTTGTTCAATTCGATGATCGGCAGCATCACCGCCAGCACGATCACCAGCACCACGCCCCCCATCGCCAGAATCAGCAACGGCTCGAGCAGGCTCGTCAGGAACATCGTGCGCCGCTCCAGCTCACGTGCTTCGCCGTCGGCCGCGCGGTCGAGCATGGTCGTCACGTCGCCGGTCGCTTCACCCGAGCGGATCAGGTGAACCAGCACCGGCGGAAACGTCTTCGTATTGCCGAGCGCGCGTGACAGGGACGTACCCTCGCGCACACGCACGATCGCATCGTCGATGTTCTCGCGCATCGCGTTGTTGCTGAGCGTTTCGGCGGCGGCCTGCAACGCGCGCAGAATCGGCACGCCCGCTGCCGTCAGAATGCCGAGCGTGCTGGCGAAACGCACCGTGTTATAGCCGCGTACGAGTTTGCCGAGCAGCGGGGCGGTGAGCAGCCAGCGGTCGAACGCGAGCCTCGGGCCCGGCTGCTTCAGGACCGAGCGCACCAGATACACCAGCACGGCCACGCCGATCAGCATCGCCCACCACCAGTTCCTCACGAAACCGGATAACGCCATCATCATGATGGTGAGGATCGGCAATTGCTGTTTGGTGCTGGCGAACACATTCACCACTTGCGGCACCACGTAGCTCAGCAGAAACGTGACGATGCCGAACGCGATCAGCGTGACGATCGCGGGGTAGGTGAACGCGAGTACGATCTTCTGCTTGAGCGCGTTGCGTTGCTCGATGTAGTCGGCGAGGCGCGAGAGCACCAAACCGAGCTTGCCGGTATGTTCACCGGCAGCGACCAGCGCGCGATAGATCTCGGGGAAGTCTTTGGGATGCTGCGTCAGCGCATTCGCGAGCGAGTGGCCGCCGAGCACTTCGGCGCGAATCGACGCCATCAGCTCGCGGATGTAGTCGCGCTCCGATTGTTCGGTCAGCACCGAGAGCGCTTCGTCGAGCGGCAAGCCGGCAATCAGCAGACTCGCCAGTTGCCGCGTGAGAATCGCCTGCTCGCGCTGCGACAAACGCCGCCCCAGCGACAGACGCTGATTGCGCTCGCCACGCGTGCGCGTCGCGGCCGGTTCAACGACGAGCGGCGTCAGTCCTTGCGAACGCAGATTGGTCCGCGCGCCGCGCGCGCTGTCCGCGTCGAGCACGCCTTTTTGCGCTTTGCCCGCCGCATCGATCGCTTCGAAACGAAATGCCGGCATGCGCTTATGCTCCGCCCGTTACGCGGATCACTTCTTCGAGCGACGTCAGCCCCGACGCCAGCCAGCGGTCCGAGTCCTCGCGCAGCGTACGCATGCCCTGCGCACGGCCCGATGCCAGAATTTCCGCATCGGATGCGTTGCGGTGAACCAGCGAGCGGATCTCGTCGTCGATCAGCAGCAGTTCGTACACGCCGCGCCGTCCCGCATAACCCGACTGTCCGCATTTGTCGCAACCGACCGGATGCCAGCGCACGCTGCCATCCTCTTCAACG
>NZ_JAQQFL010000031.1:0-116811 GCF_046026025.1 Paraburkholderia fungorum
CGCAAAGAAAGATAAGCAAAGAAAGCGGCTCACACCGCCAGCTCATAAGCGGAGCCCCCGCACAGCCACGGTAGTGGTGCATCTGGAATCTGTGCTCTCGCACATTTGGCGCTTGTGACAACGCAGTCATACCTCCGGCGGCGCTGCGCGCGCCGTAGCGGTAGTTCACTAAACCCTATGTCGTTGCTAACGCCTCGCGATATTTCCTCCAACCGTGTGTTGCTCGCCAGCGCTCAGCAGTCTGCATTGCCCAAGTGATGTTCGCCGACACTCAGCAGTCTTCATCACCCGCGTGCTGCCCATCCACGCTCAGTAGTCTGCATTACCTGTGCGCTGCTCGCCCACGTTCACCAGTCTTAATTACACGCGCATTTTTCAGGAATTAGGTAGTATTCCATAGCAAAATACATGGCGCTTTCCGCACGTTGGCGAGGCGAAACTGATGGTCCCGCTACGCGAAGGGAGGCGTGGGTTTGCCTGATGAACCTTTCCGGCGAGCACGTAGTGCGAGGCGGGAGGTATGACTGCCTTGTCGCTTACGCTCAATGTGCGGGGGCACGGATTCCAGATGCACCACTACCGTGGCTGTGCGGGGGCCCCGCTTAAGAGTTAGCGGTTTGAGCCGCTTTCTTTGCTTATCTTTCTTTGCGGCGGCAAAGAAAGTAAGTGCTGCCCCGCACAGGGGCAACGCTAATAGACCATTACCGCAATTAATGCAGAAAGCAAATAAACCCCACCAATATGAAACTCCCAAAAAACCATAAAACCAAAATAGAAGAGAAAAACAAAAAACCGCCAAACCCCAAGCCCCGCAGGGCCCCCTCACATTCCTCCACACAACGCCAAAAAAATCCAACCAAAACCGAGCAGCATGAAATGCAAAAAAACAGCACATTTCCACACTTAACAACAACATCAAAAAAAACCAAACCCAACCCTCACTACCAATAAAAACGATTTCAGCTATAGTCGCCATTTTCCAGTCGCCAGCCGGGCAAAAAAAGAGCACCAAAGAGCACCAATAAGCCCGCCACCAGGAGTTAAAAAAAATGAACGCCCGCGAACCTGCATTTATCCCGGTTTCCCGTAGCGCACGTCTGCGCCAGATGCTCGTCAGCAACGAACTCGAATTCATGATGGAGGCCCACAACGGTCTCTCCGCCCGTATCGTCCGCGAAGCCGGCTTCAAGGCGATCTGGGGTTCGGGTCTCGCGATCTCCGCCCAATTCGGCGTGCGCGACAATAACGAAGCCAGCTGGACGCAAGTCGTCGATAACCTCGAATTCATGGCCGATGCCAGCGATCTGCCCATCCTGCTCGATGGCGATACCGGCTACGGTAACTTCAACAACGTGCGCCGCCTCGTGCGCAAACTCGAACAACGCGGCATCGCCGGCGTCTGTATCGAAGACAAGCAATTCCCGAAAACAAATAGCTTCATCAACGGCGAAGCTCAACCGCTCGCCGATATGGACGAGTTCTGCGGCAAGATCAAAGCCGGTAAAGACTCGCAGTCGGATGAAAATTTCTCGATCGTCGCGCGCGTCGAAGCACTGATCGCCGGCTGGGGCATGGACGAAGCGCTGCGTCGCGCGGAAGCCTATCGGCAAGCAGGCGCCGATGCGATCCTGATCCACAGCAAGCTCTCGCGTCCCGACGAAATCCTCGAGTTCGCGCGCGAATGGGCCGGCCGCGGTCCGCTCGTCATCGTGCCGACCAAGTACTACAGCACGCCCACCGAAGTGTTCCGCGAGGCCGGCATCAGCACGGTCATCTGGGCCAATCATCTGATCCGCGCAGCAACCTCGGCCATGCAGGCGGTCGCCAAGGAAATTCACTCGAGCGAAACGCTCGTCAACGTCGAAGACAGCATCGCCGCCGTCAACGAAATCTTCCGCCTGCAAGACGCCGACGAATACTCGGAAGCCGAAGACCGCTATCTGTCGAGCGGACGCGCGGCCGGTGCGGCCGTCGTGCTCGCGGCAAGCCGCGGCAAGGGGCTCGAAGCCGTCACCGAAGATCGTCCGAAAGTCATGCTGCCGATCGCGGGCAAGCCGCTCCTGCGCTGGCTCGTCGATTCATTCAAGAAGCAGAGCGTCAATGACATCACCGTGGTCGGCGGTTATCGCGCCGATGCGATTGATACGGCCGGTATCAAGCTGGTCGTCAACGAACGTCACGCGCAAACCGGCGAGCTGGCGTCGCTCGCCTGCGCAGCCGACAAGCTCGCGGGCGATACGGTCATCTCGTACGGCGATCTGCTGTTCCGCAGCTATATCCTGCGCGATCTGGTCGAGAGCGAAGCCGCGTTCAGCGTGGTGGTCGATTCGTCGCTGACCGATGCGGAAAACGCCAGCGTGCGCGACTTCGCATGGTGTTCGGCGGGCGACGACCGCGGTCTGTTCGGCAGCAAGGTCACATTGCGTCATGTGTCGAGCGGGCAGGACGCAGCGTCCGCCATCGCTTCGCAAACACCGCATGGTCGCTGGGTCGGTCTGCTGAATGTACGCGGCGAAGGGCGTGAGCGTCTGCAAGCGGTGCTCGGCAAACTGCAGGCGCGCCCGGATTTCGATTCGCTCGACATGCCCGCGCTGCTCAATGCGCTGATCGAAGCAGGTGAAGCGATCGAAGTGCAATACGTGCACGGCCACTGGCGCGGTGTGAACGATCTCGAAGACTTCCGCCGTGCGGGCGATTTCGCACACGCACAAGCGCCGTTCGCGGCAGCGGTCGGCGGCAAGACGAACGAAGCCAGCGGAGCCGCGCAATGATCGAGGCGGCACAGTTCGTCGAGGCGGCTCGCGAGCGTGGCTTCGACTGGTATGCAGGCGTGCCGTGCTCGTATCTGACGCCGTTCATCAACTACGTGTTGCAGGATGAGTCGCTGCATTACGTCTCGGCGGCCAATGAAGGCGATGCGGTTGCGTTGATCGCGGGCGTCACGCTCGGTGCGCAGAACGGCCGGCGCGGCATCACCATGATGCAGAATTCCGGCCTCGGCAATGCGGTGAGCCCGTTGACCTCGCTCACGTGGACCTTCCGTTTGCCGCAATTGCTGATCGTGACGTGGCGCGGGCAACCCGGCGTCGCGGACGAACCGCAGCACGCGCTGATGGGTCCCGTCACGCCCGCGATGCTCGATGCGATGGAGATTCCGTGGGAGACCTTCCCGACCGAGGCTGACGCGATCGGCCCGGCGCTGGATCGCGCCATTGCCCATATGGATGAAACCGGCCGTCCGTACGCGCTCGTGATGCAAAAGGGCAGCGTGGCGCCGTACGAGTTGAAAGAGGGTGCGGCCAGCGCTCGCCGCGTGCCGGCCGCGCCGCGTTCGCAATTCAAAAACGTTGCGGCGAATGAATTGGCTTCGCGTCACGAGGCGCTGCAGAAAGTCATCGCGCACACGCCGCTCGACTCGACGGTGGTGCTCGCGTCGACCGGTTTTTGCGGGCGCGAGCTCTATGCCATCGACGACCGTCCGAACCAGTTGTACATGGTCGGCTCGATGGGTTGCGTGACGCCGTTCGCGTTGGGTCTGGCACTCGCGCGTCCGGATCTGCACGTGGTCGCGCTCGACGGCGACGGCGCCGCGCTGATGCGCATGGGCGCCTTCGCGACGCTCGGCGCGTACGGCCCGTCGAATCTCACGCACGTGCTGCTCGATAACGGCGCACACGACTCGACCGGTGGTCAGGCAACCGTGTCGTCGCAAGTGTCGTTCGCGGGTGTCGCCGCGGCTTGCGGTTACGCGTCAGCGGTTGAGAGCGACGACGTCGATGTGATCGACGCGCTGTTCGAAACGGCGCCGTCACCCCATGGTCCGCGCTTCGCGCGACTGGCGATTCGCCGCGGCACGCCCGATGGCCTGCCGCGTCCCACTATCACCCCGCCCGATGTGAAAACGCGCCTGATGCGCCACATCGGCGCCGCTTAAGGAGTCCGCTCATGCTGCTGCTCAATCCCGGCCCGGTGACGCTCACCGAACGCGTCCGCAACAGCCTGTTGCAAACGGATCTGTGCCACCGCGAAAGCGAGTTTTTCGACTTGCAGGAAGAGGCGCGCACACGTCTGGTCGATCTGTACGGTCTCGACGCAAGCGAATGGCAAGCGGTCCTGATGACGGGTTCCGGTACGGCCGCTGTTGAAAGCATGACCGCCGCGCTGGTGCCGCAAAACGGCAAGCTGCTGGTCGTGGAAAACGGCGTGTACGGTGAGCGTATTTCGCAGATCGCCACGCAATACGGCATCGCGCACGAGTCGCTGAAGCACGACTGGATGCAGGCGCCGGATCTGGCAAAGATCGTCGAACGCCTCGACGCGGACAAAGCGTTCACGCACGTCGCGGTGATTCATCACGAAACCACCACGGGCCGTCTGAACGATCTGCAGGCGCTCGGCGCGCTGTGCCGCGAACGCGGTCTGCGTCTGCTGGTGGACGGCGTGAGCAGCTTCGGCGCGGAAGCGATCGATTTCGCCGACGCCAGTCTCGACGCCGTGGCGGCGACCGCGAACAAGTGTCTGCATGGCGTGCCGGGCGCGTCGTTCGTGCTGGTGCGGCGCGCGGCGCTGGCGCAGGCGGCGAGCCGCACGTATTACCTGGACCTCGGGCGCCTCGCGCGCTTGCAGGATCAGCGCAATACGCCGTTCACGCCGTCGGTCCATGCGTACTACGCGCTGGTCGAAGCGCTGCGCGAACTCGCCGAGGAAGGCGGCTGGCGTGCGCGTCACGCGCGTTACGCAGCACTCGCGGAGCAGGCGCGCGCGGGCCTGGCTGAGCGGGGCATCGGCAGTGTGTTGCCGCCGGAGCAGTCGTCGGTGGTGCTGCGCGCGTATCGCTTGCCGGACGGCGTGTCGTATCCGCAACTGCACGACGCGCTGAAGGCACGTGGTTTCGTCATCTATGCCGGCCAGGGTGGGTTGTCGGCCGAGCTGTTCCGCATCTCGACGATGGGCAATATCCACGCCGCCGACATCGAGCGTCTCCTGCAAGGCTTTTCCGAGCTGACACGCTAAGGCGAGCGTTCACTCACGCCTTCAGTCGCGCGTCCGGTAACAAGCCTGGTGAGAAACCTGGCGACAAGCCCTCGGCGGCGTCACACCGGATCTTTGTCCGGCGGTCCATCGGGCCGCTGCGGCTCCTCGGTGTGATGACCCGGCGACGGCGGCACTAGCGGGTCGGCTTCCGGGTCCCGATTCGGATCGGCGTTCGGATCGGGAATCGGGCTGGTATGCATGTCGTAGCTCATTGCATCACCTCTTTGAGTCGGGAAGAGGGCTGAAAGCGTGCCAAACAGGTGGACCGGCAAGCGTGCCTGAAAAATGGCTCAAGGCTCACGGGCGGCAGGTCCGCCCGAATCCGCGCAACCACCGGTCGTTTCCTTCTAGCGTAGGCGATCCAGCACGCGGCGCCCGTTACTTTTTCCTGCGACGGCCCGCGCTCAATTGCCAGTAGCGTTCGGCGGCGAAAATGTCGTCATAGTTGCCGGCACCGAAAGCGCGCAACTGGCTTTCGTAAGCGTTGACCGCTTCGCGTTTGAGCTGGATGCGCCGTGGCAGATCAATCGTGTGGTTCGCGTTCGGATAGGCTGGGGTGGCGACGATGCCGCGTTGCGCGAGGTCGGCAAGGCGTGCCTGCACGACACCCGGCGTGCGGCGATGAATCGCCTCCTCATAGGCGAACCATGTGAGGTGCGACAGGCGCGGCAGGATTTCGCAACAGGCTTCGAACACGAGCACGTGATCCTCGTGACGCAGGCCGAGCGGCATGAGCAGCGTATTCGCGGTGGTGCGGTAGATGGTCTCTTCAAGCGCCGCCGCCAGTCGGGCGATCGACGGCGAATCCATGTATTGGCCGTCGCGAAACGACATGCGTAGCGGAATCGCGTCGAGTACCTCGAGCGCAAGATTGTCTTCGCGCGTGCGGGCGTGGATGGCCTGATGGGCGCTCGTGAACCCGGACTTTTCATCCCATTCGGTATGCATTTCCTGCTGGGGCGGTGCCGCGAACACCGTGCAGACCGCGGCGTCGGGATGGGCGGCGAGCAATGCGCCGCAACTGAAGACGGCGTCGTCGAAATGGGGCGAGACGATGAAAAGGCGTGGGCTGGTTTCGCTCATGGAATAGGTGGAGATTGCGAGACGTGCGGGGCCGTATCCGAAGCTTCGATATTGCGCGCGACAAACTTGCCGGATCGGCGGCGTCACATCAGCTTAGGCGGAATTGGCGCGGCGTGTGTAATCGGCGTGAGCGCCGCAAACCGCGTGCCTGGCCGGGCCGATTCTGCGGTGGCCTCCCGTAGAGGCTCACCGTCAGGCATCCGGCGTATCCCGAACCTGCTCACCTTCAACGGGCACGTTGCCGTTCGCCAGCGCCGCTGCACGGCGGAACGCCGTCGCGATGGTTGCCACGATGTCGTCGCGCAAGGTGGCGTCGGCCATTCCTAGCGCATACGACGGATGCCAGGTCGGCACGATCAGACGCCCCTCGTGAGCGATGGTTTGACCGAGGTATTCGGACAGGTTGACGTGCGTGCCGGTCAATGTTTTCAGCGCCGTCGCGCCGAGTGCGACGATGACGCGCGGCGCGACCCGCGCCAGTTCCTTGTCCAGCCAGTACTGGCAAGCCTCGACTTCGCGCCACACGGGCGTGCGATGGACGCGCTGCTGGTCGAGCGTTTCCCATTTGTAATGCTTGACGGCATACGTCAGATACAGCGCCTGACGCTCCAGTCCGGCGCGCGCCAGCACGGTGTCCAGCAGTTGACCGGCCGGGCCGGTGAAGGGCTCGCCGTGCTGGTTCTCGTGCTCGCCCGGCTGTTCGCCGATCACCATGATCGCCGCAGGCGCGGGTCCGGCGCCCGCAACCGCCTGTTTCGCGTTGCGCCATAACGCGCAGCGCCGGCAGGTGGCGAGCGGGCCAGTGTGCTCCCGCAAGGGGGGCGTCACGGCCGAGTACTCGACCGGTGGTGCGCGAGGCACGGTGACGGCCGCGCTTTGCGCGCCGAGACGACTGCGCTCGCGCGCGAGGTGTGCGGGCAGCGGGGGACCGGCGGGCGGCATTCTCCAGTAGCGCAGCGGCACCGGCGATGGCTGGGCATTGAAGGCGCTGCTGTAGTACGCGAGCCAGAGTGCTTCCGTGGGCGTGCTGGTGACGGCTTCGCCGGTCATGGCGCCGGCCGCTAAGGCAGGCGCGGCTTGCTCGCTTTCCGTCATGACCGGCCGCTCGATGCGCAGCAGCATGCCGTTCCAGAACACCGCGCCGTGCGGCGTGGCCAGCATCCACGTGGAATTGCCCATGTGCTCGGCGAACCGCGCGGCGGCACGCTCCAGCAAGTCATGATGCGGCTCGTACCAGCCGACGAATTCGGGCGGCCCCATTGACGGATCACGCCGTCTGAAGAAGGTGAGTGTCAGCAGATCTTCGGTTTCGCGCTCGATAGTCCGGATGCGCTGATCCAGCAACGCGCCGTCGGGGTCGTCGGGATCGAGGACGTTGCGCTCGCCGCGCGTCCAGCGCCATAGGACGCGGTACAGCAGCGCCCAGCGATCCGGCGCGCGGAAGCACGCTGCCGTTTTCAGCCAGGCGAGCAGTTCGCGGGGAATCGCGGGCGTAGCGAGGGCTGGGGCTGGGGCCGGGCCGGCGGCGATTCCCGTGCCGCAGGCGCTTGCAGTGGGGTGTGCGGACTCAGTGGGTAGCGCGCCTCGCGCCCCGGCTTCATCTTCAGACTCAATCCACTCGATCTGCGACGGCTCGACAGCTTGACGCAACAGCGCCCGCGCGGCGCGCCGCCATGCGGCGAAAGACGGTTCAATCGGAATGTGTTTCATGCTGACGCGCCGTGGATACGCGCACCGTGATGCGCGTACCTATGCGGCCAAAATACTGTATGAATATACAGTATGCGCCAAACCGCCGGCCTGGATCAAGTCAGCCGGATCACGCCCACGCAATGGGCGCACATCATTGCAACCGGGGCAGAGGCAGGGGCGATGACCTATCCGCAATCAGACAGGCTTTTCCGTTATAGGGCTCGTCACCAGGGAACGACCCGTCCGAGATAGTCAAGGTAGTGCAGGCCGGCGCGCCCTTCATAAGCCTCGATCGTATTGACCAGGTTCGGAATGCTTTCTTCAATGGTCAAGCGCGCCGTAGGACCCCCCATGTCTGTCTGGACCCATCCAGGCGCCATCAGCAGGAGGCTGCGCGGAGATTCGGCGCTGCGCGCCGCGAAGGTACGCATGAACATATTCAGTGCGGCCTTGCTCCCCCGGTAGACGTCGTAATTCGCGT
This sequence comes from Paraburkholderia fungorum, assembly GCF_046026025.1. GTDB lineage: Bacteria > Pseudomonadota > Gammaproteobacteria > Burkholderiales > Burkholderiaceae > Paraburkholderia > Paraburkholderia fungorum_E. Next base: position 8,291 of record NZ_JAQQFL010000031.1, read on the forward strand.
TGGTGGCATTCGTGAGACTGCCTTGCCCCGAAGACATGACGCCGATCGTTCCAGTCGGCGGGACCAGGTCTTGAAACGCATCAATGACTCTCATCGGACTCAGCGAATTCGTCACCATCACCCGCACGAATTCCCCGGTCGAGACTTCCGCGATCGTTTCGCCATCGTCGTTTTTGACGCCTGCGTTCACAAAGAGCACGTCGACGCGCCGGTCCGCGAGGCGGGCGCGCAGCGCTGCGACCTGCTCGGGAATCGTGATATCGACAGTCTCTACTTCGAGCGCACCAGAGGAGGCTTGCGCGAGCTGCCGAAGCTTTTCGGTCGAATCCGTTCGCCCGGTAGCGATGACCTGGTAGCCGCGCTTCAAATACTCCTCGACCATCGCGAATCCAAGGCCGCGGGAGGCGCCGACAAGGAGAACGGTTTTCTGCGAGCGTATGTTTTGCATTGACATTCCCGGTAAGCGAAGCCGCTCCCGAACCTGAAGGTAACGAGAGCGATCCTCTTAAGTAAATTGGTCAAACCAATATAGCGATACACAGGGAATGGCGGAAGCTGCGCTGAATGCAACTAATATCTGCATCAGACGCCCTACCTCACCTCTGCCGACGACGATTAAAAAATGCCAGAACCGGACCTCAATCTTCTTTTCGCGCTCGATGCGTTGCTTGCCGAGAAAAACGTGACGCGCGCTGCCCGGTCGTTGCATCTAAGTGCGTCGGCCATGAGCCGCACGCTGACTCGCCTTCGTGCCGAGACTGGCGATCCACTCCTCGTGCGGGCCGGGCGTCAGATGGTGCTGACGCCATATGCCGAAGAGATTCGCGAGCGAACCCGGAATCTCGTGCATGAGGCGCGTTCCTTGCTGCGTCCGTCGCCCGCCGCACCCGATTTTTCAACGTTGCGCCGAACCCTGACGATTCGCGTCAATGAAGCTTTCGTCGAAGCTCTCGGCGCTCCCTTGATTGCCGAAGTGACGGCACTGGCGCCGTTCGTGCGTTTGCACTTTTCGTCCAAGCAGGAAAAGAACGCGGAATATCTGCGAAATGGCTCCGCCGATCTTGAGATTGGTGTTCTGGAGGACATGGGGCCTGAGATACGCGTTCAGGCATTGTTTCGAGACCGCTTCATGGGGGTGGTCAGAAAGGGGCATCCGCTCGACCTGAAACAGGCGGTGACGATCGAGCAATACGCAGCGTTTGGCCGCGTTGTCGCTCCGCACGGTCGTCAGGTCATTGACGCTCTCGACGCCGCGATTGCCCGGTTAGGGTTGGAAGGAACGACCGTAGCGATCGTGCCCAGCTTTCCGGCCGCGTTGGCGGTGGCACGCGCGTCCGATCTGGTCGCGCTCCTGCCGGCGTCCTTTGTGGACACGCAGCCCGCCACATCCGTCACCGTTTTCGCGTTTGAGCTTCCTGTCGCAACGGATGGTTTTACGATTTCTCAGATGTGGCATCCCCGTTTGGAGAATGACCCGGTTCATCGTTGGCTTCGGCAGCTCGTTCTCAGAGTGTGTCGTCAGCAGGTGCAGGTGTCAGCCGGTTTGTGATCAGCCCGGACGTTCGGGCTCAGCCATTTCATTCCCGCGCCGGTTTGTCCACGGCGCGGTCGCGCTCGCGCTCGCGTTAAACGTTGCGCAGATCTTCCGGCGTATCCACGTCCCGCAGAATCCCGGGGTCGTCGAAATCCAGCCGCATCACCCGTTGAGAGGTCAACAGCGCGCGTGCGCCAGTGTCGCCGTCGAGTGCTATCAGGGCGTCCCGATGCTCGATGCCGAAGCCGACTGGATGGCCGCGTTGCCCCTGATAAAACGGCGCGACGATCGACGCGCCGCCGTCGAGCGCACGCGCCACCGCTTCGATCGTCGAGGTGGCGATGCGCGGCATGTCGGCCAGCGCGACGATCCAGCCCTCGGCGTCGTCGCTGGCTTCGATGCCGGCGGCGAGACTCGCGCCCATGCCACGCTTGGCGCTCTCGGCGAATACCACGTCGCAGCCGGCGTCGTTCAGGAGGCGCGCGAGCGCGTCCGAGCCCGGCCGCACCACGGCCAGCACACGCGAGACAACCCGTAGCAGCCGGTGCGCCGCTTCGTGCGCGACGGGCGTGCCGTCGGGCATCTGCGCGAGGAGCTTGTTGTGCAGGCCGTCCGGGTCGAAGCGGGAGCCGAAGCCGGCGGCGAGCAACACGCCGGTAGCAAGCGAGGCGTAGGCCATGGACGGGCACCGATAGAAAGAACGTGCCCGATTGTGCGATGCAACGCAGCGGCAGGCAAGCGCCAATGCATGGGCCGTTATGCGCGTGTCGTCCCCATGACCTTGTCGAGCGTCACCGGCAGATCGCGCACGCGCACGCCGGTCGCGTGATACACCGCATTCGCGATGGCCGCCGGAACGCCGGTAATGCCGATTTCGCCGATGCCGCGCACGCCGAGCGAGTTGACGTACGGATCCGGCCGGTCGATGAACGTGATGTCGAGCGAACCGATGTCGGCATTCACCGGCACGTGGTACTCGGCGAGATTCGCGTTGGTGAAGCGGCCATAGCGCGTATCGAGCAAGGTGTCTTCCTGGAGCGCCGCGCCCACGCCCCACACGATGCCGCCCAACATCTGGCTGCGCGCGGTTTTCTGGTTCAGCACGCGCCCCACGTCATACACGCCGACCACACGCGCCACGCGAATCGTGCCGAGGTCCGCATCGACATGCACTTCGGCGAACACGGCGCCAAACGAGTGAAGCGAGTACTTCTGCCGCTCGTCACCGGGTTTGACCGTCGCGGTCGCTTCGATCGGTTTGCCGCCTGAGCGCGCGATGATCGCCGCTGCCGGATCGCGCTTCGTGGGCTGCGAGCGGCTCATGACCCAGCCATTTTCAACCGTGATGTCGTCGGGTGAGATGCCATGTACCGGCGAGGCTTCGTCGGCGAGTGCCAGGGCGATTAGCTGGTTGCGTACCTCGCTGGCGGCCTCGCGCACGGCGGGCGAAACGCTCGCCGCCGATTGCGAGCCGCCCGACCCAGGCGCTTTCGGCAGAGACGAATCGCCGAGTGCGAAGTGGATGTTCTCCGGCGCGAAGCCGAGGGCGTCGGCGGCCACCTGAGTCATCACCGTATAGGTGCCGGTGCCCAGGTCCTGGGTGCCGGAAGCGACCATGGCGCTGCCGTCCGGCAGAATCCGTGCGATGGCCGAGGCTTCGCTGCGGTTGGCCGGATAGGTGGCGGTGGCCATGCCCATGCCGATCAGCGTGTTGCCGTTGCGCATCGAGCGCGGCGCGCCGGTGCGCCGCGACCAGCCGAATTTCTCCGCGCCGATCTGATAGCACTCGCGCAAGGACTTGCCGGACCACGGCTTGTTTTCCTGCGGATCGGTTTCGGCGTAATTCTTCAGGCGCAGTGCGAGGGGGTCCATCTTCAACGCCACCGCGAGTTCGTCCATGGCCGATTCGAGCGCGAACGAACCGGTCGTCTCGCCGGGCGCGCGCATGAAGGTGGGTGTGCCGAGATTCATCGGCACGATCCGGTGCGTCGTGACCTGATTGGGCACCGCGTACAACATGCGTGTGACCATGCAGCAGGTTTCGGTCCAGTCTTCGATTGTCGACGTATTCGACACGCTATCGTGACGCATGGCCGTCAGTGTGCCGTCGTGCCGCGCGGCAAGCGTGAAATGCTGCTCGGTGCGCGGCCGCGCGCCGACCGACCCGAACATCTGCGGCCGCTCGAGCACGAGACGCACCGGACGCCCGGTCTGTTTCGCCGCCATCGCGCACAACGATACGTGCGACCACGACGATCCCTTGCCACCGAAGCCGCCGCCGATAAACGGCGAAATCACGCGCACGTCGCCCGCCGGCATACCGAAGGTTCTCGCGACCGCCTGCGCCGCATTGCTGACGCCTTGCGTCGAGTCGTAGAGCGTGAGTTGCGGGCCGTCCCAGCGCGCCATCGTGGCGTGCGGCTCCATCGGATTGTGATGCTCGATCGGTGTCGTGTAGACGGCGTCGATGTGGACGGCGCCACTGCGCAGCCCGTCCTCGAAACTACCGCGCTGCGTGTCCGTGGTGCGGCCTTGCGGTTTGTCGGGCGCATGTCCGTTTGGCTTTGCCTGGGTGAAATCGAGTACCGCGGTGCTGCTCTGATACGTGATACGCAGTTGATGCGCGGCATCGGTGGCATGTTCGAGCGTATCGGCGACCACCACCGCGACCGGCTCGTTGTTGTAATGAACCTGGTTGTCCTGCAGCAGCGACAGGCGCCTGCCTGCCGGCGGCGCTAGCGCGGGCTTGCCGCCATTCGGCAGGCGCGGCGCGTTCTGATACGTCATCACGAGCAGCACGCCGGGCAACGCTTGCGCGCGGCTCGCGTCGATCGACGTAATCGTGCCGCTGGCAATCGTGCTGGTGACCAGCACAGCATGCGCCAGCCGCGCCTCGGGGAACTCGGCGGCGTAACGTGCTTCGCCAGTGACTTTCAGCAGGCCGTCGATGCGGTCGAGCGGTTGACCGATCAGATTCATACGACACCTCCGCTGCGGCCCGCGGCCAGGTTCACCGCGCGTACGATCGCGCGTTGCGCGAGCTGCACCTTGAACGCGTTGTCGTGCTGCGGCCTCGCATCGTGTAACGCGGCGGCCGCGGCGTCATGCAACCTCGCCTGCGTGAGCGACTGGCCGTTGAGCATCTGCTCGGCCGCGCTTGCGCGCCACGGTTTGTGCGCGACGCCGCCCAACGCGATGCGCGCGGTTTTCACGTGCTCGCCGTCCATCTGCAACGCGGCGCCCACCGAGACCAGCGCGAATGCGTAACTGGCCCGGTCACGCACTTTCAGATAGTGCGAGTTCGCGCTGAACAGCGGCGGTGGCAAATCGACGGCCGTAATCAGCTCGCCCGGTTGCAAGGTCGTATCGACATCGGGCCGTTCGCCCGGAAGCCGGTGAAAGTCCGCAAACGGAATCGTCCGCTCGCCTGCGGGGCCGGTAACCCGCACGACGGCGTCGAGCGCGGCGAGCGCCACACTCATATCCGACGGGTTCACGGCGATGCATTGCGGACTCGCGCCGAGAATCGCCTGCGTGCGATTGTGGCCCTCGAGCGCCGCGCAACCGCTGCCTGGCATGCGCTTATTGCACTGCGTGAAGGCGGTGTCGTAAAAGTAACCGCAGCGGGTGCGCTGCATCAGATTGCCGCCCACGGTCGCCATATTGCGCAGTTGCGACGAAGCGCCGGCCAGAAGCGCCTGCGACAGCAACGGGTATTGTTCGCGCACCAGCGCGTGGTTGGCCGCGTCGCTATTGCGCACCAGGGCGCCGATGCGGATGCCGCCATCCGGCAGCGTAGTGACCGTATCGAGCCCGCCGATGCGCGTGATGTCGATGAGGCGCATTGGCCGCGCCACGCCGCCCTTCATCAGGTCGAGCAGATTGGTGCCGCCGCCGATGAACACCGCCCCTGGCTGCTGCACTGCGCGCACGGCGCCGGCGACGTCGCCGGCGCGTTCGTAAGAGATCGCATCCATGCTGGTCGCTCCGTCAGGCGTTGCTGTCGTGATGGTCGCTGTTGCTGGCGGCGCCGGCACTGTTCTGTGCGCCACCCTCATGCACGGCGCGCACCGCCGCGACGATATTGGCGTACGCGCCGCAGCGGCAAATGTTGCCGCTCATGCGTTCGCGGATTTCGTCGTCGGAAAGTTGGGGTGCACGGCTGCGCACATCGAGGGTCACGGCACTGGCCGTGCCGTTGCGGAATTCGTTCAGCAGGGCAGTCGCGGAACACAACTGCCCGGGCGTACAGTAGCCGCACTGGAATGCATCGTGTTCGATGAAGGCCCGTTGCAATGGACTCAGCACGTCGTTGCTGACGAGTCCTTCAACCGTCGTGATGTTCTCTCCTTCGTGCATCACGGCGAGCGTCAGGCAGGAATTGATGCGGCGGCCGTCGGCGATCACCGTGCATGCGCCGCACTGTCCGCGGTCACAGCCTTTCTTCGTGCCCATCAGGCCTGCGTACTCGCGCAGCGCATCGAGCAAGGTCACGCGCGGTTCGAGTTGCAACGTGTAGGCGCGGCCGTTGACGCTCAGCGTGACCGGGCGGGGCGGCACCGGTACATGTACTTCCGCAGGCGGCGCGGTTGGGGCCGGTGTTTGAGTTTGCGCGCGCAAATGCGGTGCCACGCCGACCGTGGCGGCCGCGGCAGCCGACTGCAGAAAGCGGCGGCGCGAAGGTTGGGGTGGCGTAACGTCGGGCTCGTCGCCCGAATCTTCAGGTTTGTTTCTCGTGGACATGACAGTCTGCTGGCTCCATTGAAAGGTCAATGCAGGCACGGCGACATGCGGGTAACCGAGTGTCAACTACTGACGTTGCGCTTAACGAACAGGAAAGTAAATACGCGGACGTGCCTTCTTTCTGGATGCAAAACGAAAGACTGTTTTGCGCGGGACGAGGAGTCCGCGCAATCAGGCTCAGGCTCAGGCATCAGCCCAGCGCCGCAGCAGATTGTGATAAATCCCGGTGAGACTGATCACGGTTGGATCGTTCGAACCTTTTTCGGCGGCGAGACGCTGCACGTCGTTGTCGAGTTGGAACAGCATGGCGCGTTCGCCGTCGTCGCGCACCATGCTCTGAATCCAGAAGAACGACGCGACCCGCACGCCACGCGTTACCGGGCTCACGTGATGCAGGCTAGAAGCGGGGTAGAGCACCATGTCGCCGGCGGGCAGCTTCGAGCGATGCACGCCGTAAGTGTCTTCGATGCAGAGTTCGCCGCCGTCGTAGGTTTCCGGTTCGGCGAGAAAGAGCGTAGCCGACAGATCGCTGCGGATGCGAAAGTCGGTGCCGCGCAATTGGCGGATCGCGTTGTCTACGTGTGTGCTGAAACCGTCGCCACCGGCATAGCGGTTAAAAAGCGGCGGAAAGACTTTCAGCGGCAACGCCGCGGAAAAGAACCGTGGATTGCGCCCGAGCGCGTCCTGAATCGCATCGCCCACCGCGCGCGCGGCCGGGGAGCCTTCGGCCAATTGCTGGTTGCGCTTGGCGTGCGCCGACTGTTCGCCGGAAGTCGCATTGCCGTCGATCCATTGCGCCGCGTCGAGGATTTCGCGGGATTGCGCGACCTGTTGCTTACTGAGCACGCCTTGCAGATGCAGCATCATGCGCGTGCCTCTTCGGTGATGTCTGCGTTGAGCTCGTTGTTGAACTCCTCATTGCGCTCTTCATTGAACGCATCATTGAGTTCCACAGCCAGCGCACGAAACGCGGCCACCGGCGAAGCGGCCAGCCACGTCCGCATTTTCTCGACGAATGCCGCCGTTGCCGTCACCGGCACGCGTCGCAGCCACGCCAGCGCGGCGTCGATCTCGCCACGCGCGGCCAGCCGCCGTGCATAGTTGAACTGGCCGCGAAAGTCGCCGCCCACCGCGGCGCGCCGGTAATAGTCGAACGCGATGCCGGCGTCGGCATCGACGGCCCAGCCGTCTTCGTAAAAGCTGCCGATGTAGTTGAGCGACTTTACGTGACCCATGTCGGCGGCGCGCCGGAACCACTGCAGCGCCTGCGCTCGATCGCACTCCACACCATTGCCGAGCGCAAGCGCCGACGCATAGTTGTACATGCCCCAGTCGAGCCCCGTCCGCGCCGCGAGCCGGTACCAGTAGACGGCCACCGGCGCGCACGCGAGCGTTCCCCAGCCGTGTTCGTAGCAGCGGCCCAGCATGTTCATCGCCATCGGATGATCCTGCCGGGCCGCGTGCTTGAACCACGTCAGCGCGTCTTCGGCATTGCGCTCCACGCCATGGCCGTCGAGCAGATACTGGCCGTACACCGCCTGCGCTTCGACGATGCCGTTGTGCGCGGCTGCCGCCACCCACGCGGCGGCGTGGGTGGGCGGCCCGCGGAGGATGGCGGCGAGTTCGTCATGCGATACGCTCGCCAGCGCCTTCAGCGTCACCTGTTCCATTGTGCGGCGCTTAGTAATGCGCGTTGAGCGTCAGGAAGGCGGAGCGGCCGGCTGCGATCGACGCATAGTGCGCCGGGTACGCCTGGTCGTAATACGTGCGGTTGAAAATGTTCTGCACGTTCAGTTGCAGATCGACCTTCTTGTTGATCCGGTACGTCGCCATACCGTCGAAGCGCCAGTACGAAGGCACCGCGCGCAGATTCGCCGTGTCGCCGTACACCTGCGACATGTAGAACGCGCCGCCGCCGATCGTGAACTTCGGCAGTACGTCGTAGTTGGTCCACAGGCTGATGCTGTTCTTCGGCGTGTTCGGGAACTGATGGCCGTTGTCCGACGCGGTCTTGCCGTTGTCGCGCAACTGGCTCTTCATGTACGTGTAACCGCCGAACACCTGCCACTTGTTGGTCAACTTGCCCGCTACGCCGAATTCGAAGCCTTGCACGCGCTTGTTGCCGACCATCGCGTATTCGTTGTTAGGCAGCGTGACGCGGGCGTTGGTCGTATCGATCTGGAACAGCGCACCCGTCAGCGAGAGCTGGTTGTTCAGCACGTTCCACTTGGTGCCGAGTTCAATGCTGCGGTTCTTTTCCGGCGCGAGTTGATCCGCGTTCGCACCGACACCGCCGCGGCCCGGCGTCAGCGATTGCGTTTCGCTGCCTTGACCGAGCAGGGCGCCGGCCGGCGTCGACGAAGTCGCGATCGACGCATACACGCTGCCGTTCGACGCCGGTTTGAAGACGAGGCCGAACTGGTAGTTGAACAGCGTGTCGTCGCGCGAGGTGCGCTTACCGCCGTTGGCCACCGTGTTGCGGAAATCAGTCGAGTAATCGTCGACGCGCAAGCCGACGTTGGCCTGCCAGCGCTTCGTGAGTTCGATCGTATCGAACGCATACAGCGATTTGGTGGTGGTGCGCTGCTCGCTCGGATCGTTCGTCTGCTTGACCGAACCGGCCCACGGATCGTTCGGATTCGGCGACCACAGGCTCGTGCAGTTATAGCCCGACGCCGCGCCGATACCCTTGGTCTTGCAGATCGCGCCGGTGGCGGCCGCCACGGTGTACGAGTCGTTCACGCTGGTTTCACGCGACAGTTCGAGGCCGGTCGTGAAGCTGTGCTTCAGGAAGCCGGTCTTGAACTCACCGAACAGTTCGGTCTGGTTCGCGAGGCTGTAGACGTCGCTGGCACGCGTATTCGCGCGGCGCCACACCATGCCGTTGACGACGTTGCCCTGGCTGTCGTCCGGCTGCGTCCAGATGTAGTCCTGGGTGGACTTCGTGTAGCGCGTGGTGTTGCGGATCGTCAGATTGCTGTTGATGTCGTGTTCGATACGCACCGTGCCGACGTCCGAGGTCGTCTTGCGGAAATCGCGGTCGATCAGGCCGTAAAAGTTATGGCGGTCCACGTTCGCCGGATAGATCGTGTCGACGTTGGCCGGTTTGTTGGTGGTTGTATAGAAGTACGGAATACCGCTGTCGGGCAGGTCGTCGGTCGAGAGATGGTAGTAGCTCGCCGTGACGCGGGTCGGCGTGCCGAGGCCGTAGGTGAACGACGGCGCGATGCCCCAGCGCTCGTTGTTGACCGCGTCGCGGCCGGGCACGTCGTTGTTGTGGCTCATCACGTTCAGGCGGAACGCCGCGTGATCGGCCATTTGCCAGTTGCCGTCCGCGGTGAAGCGGCGGTAGCGGTCGGTGCCGAGACCCGCGCTGCCGTCGGCGGAATTGCCCAGATGCGGGGCCTTGGTGATCAGGTTGATGCTGCCGCCCGCGCCGCCGCGGCCACCGTAGGCGCCGTCCGAACCCTTGGTCACTTCGACGCTTTCGATATTGAACACTTCACGGGTGGTCGCGCCGATGTCGCGCATGCCGTCGACGAAGGTGCTGCCCTGCGCGTCGTAGCCGCGAATGAACGGCCGGTCGCCGAGCGGGTTGCCGCCTTCGCCGGCGCCGAAGGTGATGCCCGGCACCGTACGCAGCGCTTCGGTCAGCGTCGAGGCGCCCGTGCTCCTGATCAACTCCTGCGGAATCACGGTCACCGACTTTGGCGTATCCACCAGCGGCGCCGTGAATTTGACCGACGCCGAGTGATCGGTCTTGAAGCCGTCGTCCAGTTGGCCTTGCACGGCAATCGGCGCGAGCTGGCTGTCCTTGTCGGGCGGCGTGGTGCCGGGCGTGCCCTGCGCGAGCGCGGGACCGGCCGCCAACATGCTGCACAGCGTCGTGCTGATTTTGCCGAGCTTCGGTTCATCGGACCGCAACTTCATTTTTATCCCCGTTGTTGAGTGCTGATCGCCGGGTAGATCACGCGTTCCTTACCCGGACATGTCATGTTTATTACAAAGTGTTTTCGGCGTGCATTCTATGCAATATGTCTGTAATTGAGAAGCGTTCTCAACATAAAATCTCGGAATGTGGGAGCGAATGCATGGGCCGTCAGACGAAATTGGCGTGCTGATCGGCGAAGATGGGGGGAGAAGGCGCGGCTTTGGCGACTTCGGAGGGCGTGGTTTTTCTGTCTGTTGCGTAAGCGGTATGTGCAGCGCGAGATTTGCCCCGTCTCGGCTGAGGGCGGACGCTATCCGCCAGAGGCCCTACCGTGCGGCCAATTCCGCCAGTGTCTCGCGCAGCCACACGAGCGCCGGATCGGCCTGATTGCGCGGATGCCACCCTGCGTACAACGTGAAGCCGCGCGCGTCGAACGGCAGCGTGAAGGTATCGATCCGATCGGCGTAGCGCGCCGCGAAGCGCGACGGCAGCGTCGAAACATAGTCGGTTTTCGACAGCAACTCCGGCACCAGCGCGAAGTGCTGGAGCGACAGCGCGACGCGCCGTTCGCGGCCGAGCTCGTCGAGATGCTCGTCCATGAAGCCGTAAAAGCTGCCGCCGCTGGTCGACACCAGCACGTGATCGAGCGCGCAGTAGGTGTCGAGATCGAGTGGGGCGATGCCGCGCGGGTGGCCCTTGCGCTGCACGAACACGAAGTGCTCGTCGTAGAGCTGGCGGACTTTCATCGACGGCGGAATCATCCGGTCGGAACCGAGCAGCAGGTCGATCTCGCCGCTTTCGAGCCGCGACGCGGCGGTGGGCTGATCGCCGATCACGAACGCCACGCGCACACCCGGCCCCGCCACGGCGGGCAGCAGCTCCATCAGACGCATGCCGAGTACTGCGGTGGCATTGTCGTGCGCGGCAATGACGAAGCGCCGCGTGTCGGTGAGTGGATCGAAGGCGGACTGGTGGCGCACCACGGCTTCGAGATTCTTCAACGCCGTATGAAGCGGCTCCATCAACTCCAGCGCCCGGGCCGTGCGCGTCATGCCACGGCCGGTTTCGGCGGGTAGCAGCAGTGGGTCGCCGAAGATCTGCCGTAAGCGCGCGAGTTGCGTGGAGACGGCCGGTTGCGTCAGATGCAGCCGCTCGGCCGCGCGCGTGACATTGGACTCGGCGAGCAGCGCGTCGAGCGAAACCAGCAAATTCAAATCGATGCCGCGCAGATCAATCATGTTGATAGGTCGCATATAAGTAATTGATTTCTAGAATACGTACCGCGCTACTACAGTTCAAGCACCGAAACGAACTGAAGGAACCTCAACATGAAAGCCTGGATGCTCGATGAACCCGGCAAGCCGCTGGCCCTGCGCGACGTGACGCAACCGCAGCCGCGCCGCAATGCCGTGCTGGTGAGGATGGAGGCGGTGCCCTTGCTCAGTTACACGCGTGAATACGTCGAAGGGACGTTGCCCTACGCGTATCCGCCGACACCGTTTTCGCCCGGCACCAATGGGGTTGGCCGGATCGTCGCGGTCGGCGAGGGCGTGGTGGCGTTTCGCGCCGGTCAGCGGGTTGCTGTGAATCCCTACTGGATTGCCGACGAAACGGTGCGCGAACCGGCGCAGGCGCTACTGGGACTCACCGCTATCAGCGCCGACAGTGGCGCGTTGCTGGCGGAGTTTCCGCACGGCACATTGCGCGAACTGGCCGAATTTCCGGCCTCGACGCTGATCGCTCTCGACGGGCTGGAAGAGATCGACGCCGCGCGTCTCGCGGTGCTGGGTAAATTCTCCGTACCGTTCGGCGGTTTGCGGCGCGGCCGTCTGTCGGCGGGCGAAACGGTGTTGGTCAACGGCGCCGGCGGTTACTTCGGTTCGGCGGCCGTGCTTGCGGCACTGGCACTCGGCGCGAGCAAGGTCGTAGCACTCGGCCGGCGCCCGGAACCGCTGCAGGCGCTGGTCGAGCAAGGCCGCGGGCGGGTGGTGCCCGTCGTGTTGACGGGCGACGCCGCGCAAGACACAGCGGCGATTCGTGCCGCAAGCGGTGGCGGCGTGGACCTCGGGTTCGATATGGTCGGCCAGGCCACCGACGCGAACGCGACGCTCGCCGCATTACGCAGCCTGCGCCGTGGCGGCCGGCTCGTGCTGATGGGCAGCATGCAAGTGGATTTGCCGATTACGTACCGGGAGATGCTGCTGAACAACTGGGAATTGATCGGCCACTTCATGTACACGCGCGCCGACTATCTTGCGCTGGTTTCGCTGGTGGCGTCCGGGCAGATTCCGCTCGAGGCGGTCGAGCTGAAGTCCTATCCGTTCGCCCAGCTCGAAGCGGCCATCGACGCCGCAGGCCGCATGTCGGGCCCGCAATGCATCGTCGTGGAAGGCCAGTCCCCACATGCGTGGGGCTGACCACGACGGGTTGGGGTCTCAGTCGGGAGCCCGTTCCGGATGACGAAGACGCGAGTGATTGCGGCCGTAGAACCAATAGATGACGAGCCCGATGACGAGCCAGACGAAGAGCCGTAACCACGTGACGAGCGGCAGCCCGGCCATCAGAAGCAGGCAAAACAGAATCCCGAGAACCGGGATCACGGGCACGCCCGGCGCGCGGAACGGCCGGGAGGCGTCCGCGTCGCTGCGGCGCAGATAGATCACGGCGCCGCAGACGAGAATGAACGCGAACAGGGTGCCGATGCTGACCATTTCGCCTAACACATCGATCGGCGTGAACGCCGCCACAATCGCGACAATGGTGCCGATCATCATCTGGCTCAGATGGGGTGTTTGCAGGCGCGGGTGGACGCGTGCGAACAGGTGCGGCAGCAGGCCGTCCTGTGACATCGTGAAGAAAATGCGGCTCTGGCCATACAGCAGCACGAGTATCACGGTCGTGAGGCCAGTCAGCGCGCCGATCTTGATGAGCACGGAAAACCAGGTGACACCGATTACGTCGACACCTTTCGCGATCGGATCCGGGACGTTGAGCTCCGCGTACGGAACCAGTCCGGTCAGCACGCCGGCGACCGCAATATAGAGCACCGTGCAGATCACCAGCGAGCCCAGAATGCCGATCGGCATGTCGATCTGTGGCTTGCGTGCCTCCTGGGCCGCGGTGGACACCGCATCGAAGCCAATGAAAGCGAAGAAGACGACGGCCGATCCTCGGAGAATGCCACTCGCGCCGAAATTGCCGAATTGGCCCGTATTCTGCGGAATGAACGGATGCCAGTTGGCCGGATGCACGAAGAAGGCGCCGATGACGATGAAGGCCAACACCACCGTCAACTTGATCGCCACCATGATGTTATTGAGCCGCGCCGACTCCTTGGTGCCGAGCACAAGCAAGATGGTTAGCGCGGCGATAATGAAGATCGCCGGCAAATTGACGATCCCGCTCACCGTGCTGCCATCGGCGAGCGTGACCGTGGTGCCGGGCGCAGCCGCCAGGGTGGGTGGAATGCTAATCCCGACGTTATGCAGCAGGCTCACAATGTAGCCCGACCAGCCGACCGCAACGGTCGCCGCGCCCATTGCATACTCGAGGATCAGATCCCAGCCGATGATCCACGCGAATAGTTCGCCGAGCGTCGCATACGTGTAGGTATAACTGCTGCCGCAGACCGGCAGCATGGCGGCCAGTTCGGAGTAGCAAAGTCCGACAAAAGCGCAGGCAATCCCGCCGAGAACAAACGAAAGAATGATGCTCGGCCCCGCATAGTGCGCCGCGGCCGTGCCGGTCAGAACAAAGATGCCGGCGCCGATAATCGCGCCGATGCCCATTGCCGTAATGCTGAGCGCGCCCAGCGACTTCGACAGATGATGTTCACCACCCTCAGCGCTTGCGACAATATCCGCGACGGATTTGCGCGCCGTATAGCTTGTGTCGGCCATGATGAGTCGTCCAGTTCGTATGTTGGTGAATCCGAAATCGAATCGATTCGTGACGCACTGCAATAAGCGACTGCTTTTAAGGCGACTGGCACTGTTGATATTGCGGTTAAGGAGGGTACTGAAGAATTCAGTCTAGTCTGGATTTAATCGTGTGGGTACTGAAGATGGGTGGTGCGCATGCTAAAACGGCCTTGCGGGTGAGCCGCAAGGCCGTCTTTCAATTCAATCATGGAATCCTGATCAATCGATGCCGTGAAACACCGCATCGTCTGGACCGAGATATACGGGCGGGCGCCAGGCGGCGTCGCGCATCGAATGCTGGACCAGTTTTTCGACGCCCAGCAACACCGCGAAAATCGCCATCCGCACCGGAATGCCGTTGTCGGTTTGCCGGAAAATCGCGAGACGCGAATCGTGATTCAGATCGACGCTCAGATCGTTCGCGCCCGGCCGGCTGTCGCGCGGCAGTGGGTGCATGATCAGCGTGTCGGCGCCGCATACGCTGTCCATCAGCGCCAGATTGATCTGGAAATCCGGCGTATAGCCTTCGAACGATTCGTCGGTGAAGCGCTCTTTCTGGATCCGGGTGGCGTACACCACGTCGGCGCCGCGCAACCCGGCCGTCAGGTCATGAGTCTGCTCGATCACGTGGTCGTTGCGCGAAATCTGCTCGATGATGTAGCTCGGCATTTCGAGCATGGGCGGCGAGATCAGCGTGAACTTGATGCCGCGATACAGCGCCAGCAGCTTGACCAGCGAATGCACCGTGCGGCCGTATTTCAGATCGCCGACCAGCGCGATATGCGCCCCGTCGACAATCTTGCCGAGCCGCGAGAATTCGCGCTGGATCGTGTACAGATCGAGCAGCGCCTGGCTCGGATGCTCGCCCGGGCCGTCGCCGCCGTTGATCACCGGCACGTTGGTGGCGCGCGCGAATTCGGCCACCGAGCCTTGCTCAGGATGACGGATGACCAGCGCATCCACATAGCCGCTCATCACGCGGCTGGTGTCGTAGATCGACTCGCCCTTGGCCATCGACGAAAACGTGAAACCCGTGGTGTCGCACACCGAGCCGCCGAGCCGGCAGAATGCCGCGCCGAAGCTCACACGAGTTCGCGTGCTGGCCTCGAAGAACAGATTGCCGAGCACCGCGCCTTCGAGCACGCGGGAGATTTTCCGGCGCCGCGCGATCGGCTGCATGATGTCGGCGACGCGAAACAGCGCCTCGACCGAGTCGCGCGAGAACTGATCGACCGACAGCAGTTGCGGTTTGCCCTCGAACAGCATCTGGCTGGCAAGCGACTGCGAGTCTACGCTTTGCGTATGCTTTTCGCCCGGCTCTCCATGCACCACGATTTCCGACACGAAACGCTCCACGATCTCCGGCATGGCGCGCGATTCCTGCGAATCGTCGGGTAGCAGCCAGGTGTCGAGCGCGCGGCGCGATACGCCGATGCGGCTCGCAAACGTGTCGCGGGTCATGTTCATGCGACGCATCGCGTCGCGTAGGAAGGCTTGTTGTGGGACGCTCATGCGGGCACCTGTCGGGAAAGGGCTGCGTATCGGCTATGTACGCGGTGCGTATATTAGTTTCCCTGTCGCAGAAGTCAAGCAATTTTGTGAGTGTTTGGCGGAACGGTTTGGCCAACCGTGTTTGGCGAACCTCTTTGGCAGATATCTTTAGCCGGGCCGCTTTGCAAACTCCGGTCGGACCCGGTTACACTGCGTGTCATGCATTCCGGCCAAACGCTCCGACTCTGCCCGTCAACCATCGCACGTCTCGCTTTTGCGGGCGTCGTGGCGGCACGCGCGCATGCTGTCAATGTCGCGAGCATTAGCGCCAAAGCCAAAAAACAGCCGCTCATCTGACCGGAGCCGCTGTTCCGTCAGATGTTGCGACGGAACAGCCGGTCAACGCCCACCTGCGGCAATCCCTGTTTTTCCTCCCTCGCATCACTGATCGGAATCGATACGGTCGTCATCGAGGTAAAGACATGTCTATTTTTTCGGGTATCTGGGTTCCGCTCATCACCCCATTCGCCGACGGCGAGGTGGATCACGCCGCACTGCGCGCGCTGGTGCGCCGCTATGCCGACGCGGGCGTGGCCGGCGTGGTCGCGCTCGGCACGACCGGCGAGCCGTCCGCGCTCGACCCCGCCGAGCAGGACGCCGTGCTGTCGACGATTCTCGACGAAGCGCATCTTGCGCGCCGCGCGGACGCGCAAGCGCTGCCGGTGCTGGCCGGTGTGTCGGGCAACCACACGGCGAGTATGGCGGCGCGCATCGAGCAATTGAACGCACTGCCGATAGCCGGCGTGCTGATGTCGGCGCCATACTACATCCGGCCTTCGCAGGCGGGCATCGTCGGGCATTTCATGACGCTTGCCGATGCGAGCGACAAGCCTGTCGTGCTGTACGACATTCCCTATCGAACCGGTGTGCGGCTCGAACTCGACACGCTCCTGACGCTCGCCGCGCATCCACGAATCCAGGCGGTGAAGGATTGCGCCGGTTCGCTCGACACCACGCTCGCACTGATTCGCGACGGCCGCTTGCAGGTGCTGACCGGCGAGGACATCAATATTTTCAACAGCTTGTGTCTGGGTGGGAGCGGGGCGATCGCGGCCTCGGCGCATCTGCGTCCGGAGCGGTTCGTTGCGCTCTATCGCGCCTTGTCAGCGGGCCGGCTCGAAGAAGGACGGCGCATTTTTTATGAGCTCGCGCCGTTGATCCAGGCGCTGTTTGCCGAACCGAACCCGGCGCCGGTGAAGGCGGTGCTGGCCGCGCAAGGCCTGATACGCGACGGCTTGCGCATGCCGATGACACGCGCTGGCGATGCGCTGATCGCGCGGCTCATGGAACTGGAAGGGCTTGATCCGGGAGCGCCGCGCGCGGCGGCATGGTGAGCGTGTGTGCGGATTCGCTTGCTGCCATTTGTATTTGAGATGTTGCGTCACAATGCCAGGCGATAATCGGCCCCCTTTGTTCACTATCGCCACCGGGATGTTGTCCGGTTGATGCCGCATGCAGTCAGTCTTGTCCGCCGATTTCCGGTCCCACTTCAGTACGCTCAGCACGCTTGGCGCGCCTGGCCCGTTCAACACGCCGGGCGTGCCGAATGTGCATTGCGCCACCGCTCGCGCGCGGCCTTGCGCGTGCCCGGTGGCGCGCGGCGGGGGCCGCTGATGTCCTCCGTGTTTCGCGCCGGCAGTCGGCTGTCCAGCGGCTCGGTTGGCTTCGTGACGCGCCGCACCGCGCTGACCATCGCGGTGGCCACGGCGTTCGGCGCGGCAGCGCTGGCGCTCGCCGCGGGCATCGCGATCGGCATGCATTGGCCGGCGCACGATGGCTCCGGCGAGCTGGCGGCGAATCGTGTGGAGCACAACTACGCAATCGATCAGCTCGGCAAGCTGAACGCCTCCGTGGCGCAGATCGAGCCGCGCATCGCGCGTCTGACGATGCAGGTCGGCGCGTTGCGCGATTTCGAAGCACGCCTGAATACACCGCGGCCGGCGCCGCGCGCGCCAGCCATGCTGGCTGTCCCGGCTGCAGCGGGCGCCGCCTCTGAACCCGACCTGTCCGCTACCGATGGCGAAGGCGGCCCGTCTTTGCCGCCGCGCCGCTGTACGGATGTCATGTCGCAAGCGGCCGGTCATGCCGATGCCGGCCGGACCCGGCAACAACTGGATTGCATCGCCGCGACGCTGTCCGCGCTCGAGCAACAAACCGCCGACCATGCGATCGCCTACGCCGCCTTCCCCGGCCGCATGCCCGCCGACGGCGCGCGCTTCGGCTCGCCGTTCGGCAACCGCACCGATCCGTTCACCCACCGTTTGAGTTTTCATCCGGGCATCGACCTGGTCGCCAAAACCGGTACGCCGATCCTGGCGGCGGCGGGCGGCCGGGTGATCTTCGCCGGCGAGAAATCGGGCTATGGTAACTGCGTCGAAATCGATCACGGCAACGGCCTCGTGACCCGCTATGGGCACGCGTCGCGCGTCGTCGTACATGCCGGCGAGCTGGTGCTGCCGCGTCAGTATGTCGCCGATGTCGGCTCGACCGGCCGCTCCACCGGACCGCATCTGCATTTCGAAGTACTGGTCAACGGCGCGCCGGTCGACCCTACTGCCTACCTCGCGCTGTTCGCGCCCTCGCCACATGGCTGACCGACGTTTTTCCCGCGATGCGGGCAGTCTGGCCCACCGCGCCTATACATTGCAGCCCGCGCGGCCGCTTGCACTCCGCGTGGCCCACTGGGTTCTGGTGGGTGCGCTCAGCGCGGCAGGCGGCGCGGCGGCCGTTGCGGCATGGCACGCGCAGCGCGCCGGCGCCCCGGCTGTTCAATGCGCTGTGGCGCCCGTGGATGAAGACAGCGAACAGCGAGAACTCACCCGCACGCGGCTTGCGCTGGCGCAGGAGTCCGCAGCGCGCACCGCGGTGCAGAAAACCGCGGACAGCGCGGCCGCCGACGTCGCGCGATTGAACGCCGAACTGCAGTTTCTGCGCGGCCAGAGCAAAGCGAAGCCGGCGGAGCCGCGCCGCTGATTACCGCTGCCTGCTGCGGACGCGGCAACAACCTGACAACCCTGCAAGAACAACCCTGCAACACCAGTCCGGATCGTCGCCCGGATGGCATCACGCGACGAACATTTTCATTTTCATGAGGTATTTATGTTCAGCAAGAAAAAGCACGCGGGCATCCGGCAGGCCAAGCTCGCCACACTCATTGCACATGACGTGCGGATCACGGGCGACCTCCTGTTCAGCGACGGTTTGCGCATGGACGGTCACGTGAAGGGCAACGTCAGCGGCGAGCCGGGCGCGCAGACGCTGCTGGTATTGAGCGACCGCGGTTCGATCGAGGGCAACGTGCATGGCTACGACGTGGTGGTCAACGGCCGGATCGTCGGCGACGTGATCGCGGATCACTTCGTCGAATTGCAAAGCAATGCCCATGTGACCGGCAACATCTACTACCAGCAGTTGCGGATGGATTGCGGCGCCTCGGTGGACGGCAAGCTGGCCAAGCGTGAAGCCGCACAGGCGGTGACGCCGATGCTCGTCTCGGTGGCCGATACCGCTCACGACGAACGCAAGGCCGGCTAAGCGGCAACGAAGCTGCAAAGAAGCTGCAAAGAAGCGGCACCGAAGCGGCCAACCCACCCGTCTAACCGGCCGCATGCCGCGTCAAATCGCTCCCGGCAGTGACTGGCGCTGCGTGGAGGTGTCGTGACCGAGCACATCGCCACGCGGCAAGCGCGCATCGCGCAGCGCGCGCATTTCCCTTGCTCCTGCAAGATGTTCCAGCGCGCCGCGGTCGAGTGTGGCGAGCATGTCGCGTTCGGTGACCAACTGGCGCAAGGCCAGCGCGATCAGGCCGACGGTCAGCAGTAGATCACCTGCGAACACGACTGCGTAAAGCACCGAGGTGGTGCGAGGATTACCGTAGAGCAGCGTCATGTTGGCCCGGTCGAGCAGGACGAGCACGAGCGGCACGATGGCATTGAGCGTCGCGATGATGCTGCCCATCGCCACCAGTATTCGTGCCGGTCCGAGATGCGGACGGCGCCGACGGCACACTTCATACAGCGTCGCCGCGCGGCACGGCACGAAAAACAGAGCCAGCAAGGTGGCGCGGACGGGCAGCGGCGCGTTCAATGCCAGCATGCTCCCGTGCAGCACGCCGAACACGGCAGTGACCACGAGGCCGGCGCGCCACGGCGCCGGTGCGCCGAACAGCTCGCGCGTGCCCGCCCAGATCAGAATGCGGCTTTGCAATGCCAGCATCGCGGTGGCCAGCAACAGCAGTTCGCTGGGCCAGATTTTATGCAACGCGAAGCATGCCGTCGCCGTGGCCAGCAGATAAAAGGCGATGGCCCAGAAGCGGAAGGCGCCGACTTGCGCAAACATGCGCGACAGCGCCGTGGTGATGAGGGCGCTGCACAGAAACATGATCAGCCACACCGTTTGGAACGTCGCTACGTCAATTTTCATGAAATCTCCAGCCGCCAATCTGTCTGTTCCTGCTTATCGGTAAAACTGGGCCACGCAGCGGGGCGTGCCATGACGGGCACCTTCGCGGCGCAGCCCTGCGCGTTTCGAACGGATCCGGATGTTCATACGGCCAACATCCTCTCACGGAGCAATTCGCCGAAATCGTCGGCGCTCAGCGGCTTGCCTAGCAGAAAGCCTTGCATCTCGTCGCACATCATCGACTTGAGCTTGTCGAACTGCGATTCAGTTTCCACACCTTCGGCCACGACATCCATCTCCAGCGAGTGCGCGAGTGCAATGATCGCAGAAACGATCGCGCTGCCTTCCGCTCCGTGCTCGTCGAGCCCGTTGGTGAAGAAGCGGTCGATCTTCAATTGCTTGACGCGAAAACGTTGCAGGTAGGCGAGGCTGGAATAGCCGGTGCCGAAATCGTCGATGGCGATTTCAAAGCCGCTTGCCTGGAACTCGCGAATCATTTCGATGGTTTTCGCTGCGTCCTGCATCGCGACGGTTTCGGTGATTTCGAACATGATCTGTTTGCACTCCACACCTTCTGCCTCGACGATCTCGATCATCGTTTTGACGAGGTTCGGCTGCGACAACTGGCGCGGCGACAGATTGATCGCCACTTTCATCGACGGCAGCCCTTGTGCGACCCAGCGGCGAATCTGCCGGCAGGTTTCGTGCAAGACCCAGTAGCCGATCTGCACGATCTGGCCCGAGCGCTCGGCAATCGGTACGAACTCGAGCGGCGCCAGCGCGCCAAGCTGCGGATGATGCAAGCGGATCAGCGCTTCGGCCCCCGCCAGCGAGTCGCCGCTGCCGTGGAACTTCGGCTGGAAGTGCAGCGAGAAATGGCCGGCGACGAGCGCCTCATGCAGCGCGCTCTGAATCTGCAACGTGCGCGTCGCGGCTTCATTCATGCTCTGTTCGAAGAAACGATAGGTGCTGCGGCCCGCGCGCTTGGCTTCGTACATGGCCGCGTCGGCATGTTTGAGCAGCGTGTCGACCGTGTCGCCGTCGTGGGGATAGAGCGCGATGCCGATGCTCGGCATCACTTGCAGCGGTTGCGAATCGGTCCAGATGCCGTGGCGCATGCGGTCGAGCACGCCTTCGGCGATCGTGCCGGCATCTTCGCGTGAATCCAGGTTCTCGGACAGCACGACGAATTCGTCGCCGCCGAGACGCGCGACGGTGTCGCTCGTACGCACGCATAACAGAAGACGCTGCGCGAACGCGGACAGCACTTCGTCGCCGGCCGAGTGGCCGAGCGAATCGTTGATGGTCTTGAAGCCGTCGAGATCCATGAAGAGGATGGCGAACAGCGAGCGCTGCCGGCGCGCGCCATGGATCGCGCGTTCGATGCGCTCGGTGAGCGTGCTGCGGTTGGGCAGACCGGTCAGCGTGTCGAGCGTGGCGAGCCGCACGATCTGGCCGTTCAGATTCGACACGGAGCCGATCAGAAAGCTGGTGCGCGCATCGAAACGCGACAGCATCAGCGTGACGATCAGAATCGCGAACGTGAACAGGATCACCGAGGTCGCCAGCCATTCGGCGTTCACACCCTTGGCCGCGCCGCACACGGCACCGGGCAGAAACTCGGCGGCCGCCATGCCGGTGTAATGCATGCCGCTGATCGCCACGCCCATCACCAGCGCGGCAACGAAACGTTTGCGCACCACGTGGCGTTCGTCGTCGTTACTGAGTGCGCGCGCCATCCACAGCGCGGCACTCGAGGCGCCGATCGCGATCGCCAGCGAGCCGGCGAACCAGGCCGGCCGGTAGTGGATGCCCGGCGCCATTTGCAGCGCCGCCATGCCGGTGTAGTGCATGCCGGCAATGCCGCAACCCATCAGCACGCCGCCGGCCGCGAGCCTGAGCGGGGTGAAGCGGGCGTCGGTCGTCACGACCAGCGCCAGATACGACACGCCGATCGCGAGTCCAAGCGACAAGGCGGTCGTCGTGAAATCGTAGCCGAGCGGAATCGGCAACGAGAAGGCCAGCATCGCGATGAAGTGCATCGACCAGATACCGACACCGAGCGCCGCGGCGCCGCCGAGGCGCCACGCGTGCCGCTGACGTGCCGACGACAGCAGGAAGATGCGGCCGGTCAGATCGAGCGCCGTGTAGGACGCTAGCGCCGCGACGAGGAACGAGATTGCAACCAGCCAAAAATTGTATGAGCTCTGCATGTTAAGTCCAACCGCGAAAGGGAAGCGGCTGAACTTGTTATCGACAGTTCGCGGCGTTTATTTAATTGATTTTCAATATGTTAGTGACGGGGTTTGAGCATCCCGTGTCTGGCTGTGGCCTGGCGGTTAATTGGCGGCAATCCGGCCGTGCTTCAAGCCAAGGTTAACCCTTCGTCGAGCCAGCCTGTGACGCCGCCGATCATCAGTTTGACGGGCCGCCCCAGTTGCGCGAGACGCAGTGCGCCGCGCGCGGCGCCGTTGCAGTGCGGGCCCGCGCAGTAGGTGACGAAGAGCGTGTCCTGCGGGTACGCGGCGAGCTTCGACGCCACGATCTTGCCGTGCGGCAGGTTGAGCGCGCCCGGCACGTGGCCTTGCTCGAACAGCGCCGGCCCGCGCACGTCGAGCAGCACGAAACCGGGCGAGCCGCTGGCGAGTGCCGCGCTCACGTCGGAGCAATCGGTTTCGAATTGCAGCGACGCCTGGAAGTGGGCGAGGGCGGCGGCGCCATCGGCAGCAGGGATGGCGGTGACGGCGTTGACCGGGGTGATGGGATCGGCGGTGTTGATCATGTTGTGACTGGACATGGAAAGGTTCCTGTAGGACGGCGAGGGGCAGCGGGCGTGACGACGTGATGAAGCAAATCCGGAGCCTTCATTGTCGTGACACCGCACGCGCCGGGTAAGTGGCGTAATCGTCAATCTCCGGTAACATCACGCCATGCAAAACCATCTTGTCGTCGCGCTGGCTTACGACCGGCTCTGTACGTTCGAATTCGGCTGCGTGACCGAACTGTTCGCGCTCGAACGTCCCGAACTCGGCGTGGATTGGTACCGCTTCGCGGTATGCGCGAGCGAACCCGGTCCGATCCGCGCCGCGGGCGGCATCACCGTTGCCGCGCCCTACACGCTCAAGCTGCTGGATCGCGCCGACACGATCGTCATTCCCGGCTGGCGCGATGCCGGCGAATTGCCGCCCGAGCCGCTGTTGAAGAAGATTCGCGCCGCTCACGAGCGTGGCGCACGCCTCTGTTCGATCTGCTCCGGCGTGTTCGTGCTGGCCGCCGCGGGTGTGCTCGACGGTAAGACGGTGACGACCCATTGGCGCTACGCCGACGCCTTGCAGCAGCGTTATCCACAATTGCGCGTGCAGCCGGATGCGTTATACGTCGACGAAGGGCAGATCATCACCTCGGCGGGATCGGCGGCAGGGCTCGACATGCTGCTGCATCTGGTGCGGCGCGACCACGGCGGCGCGGTCGCCAACCGGGTTGCACAGCGGCTCGTGGTTGCGCCGCATCGCGAGGGCGGTCAGGCGCAATTCGTGCCGCGGCCGATGCCGCAAGACGAAGGCGGGCGCCTCGCGAAACTGATGGACTGGGTGCGCCGCCATCCCGCGTTGCCGCACACCTTGCGCTCGCTGGCTGAACGGGCGGCGATGAGTCCACGCACGCTGCAGCGGCAGTTTCACGACGCCACCGGCATGGCGCCTTACGAATGGCTGGTGCGTGAGCGCGTGGCGATCGCGCGGGAATTGCTTGAAGCCTCCACGCCGTTGCCCATGGTGCGTGTTGCGGAGCTCGCGGGCTTCGGTTCCGAAGAGTCGCTGCGACGGCATTTCCGCCGCGTCGCTTTGACGAGCCCTGGCGCGTATCGCAAGAAATTCGGAGCGCAGGCCGCAGGATTGGCCTGAATGCTGGCGGCGCGGTCGATGCATGTCACGGCCGTCTTGCCGTCGTCGCATGCGCGCACTGTTTCAAACCAACGCTTGCCGATGCGCAAAATCCGATGAGACCCGTGCAAGACCCATGCATGGCAGGCGGTTCGATGCGAGTCGCATGAGATGTCGAACACGCGCCACGCCAGCTTCTGCGCAGGCTCGAATGTCACGGAGCGCCGCGTGCCGGGCGTTGCGGCTGAATCGCCCGATCGAGTGCCCGCTTCGGTGGGGCGCGAGGGTTCGCGCAATCGGCGGTTTTCTGTCAGCATCACGGCCAGCGTCCGTGGCAACCCACCTCAAAACGTGTGGCGCATACGGCTGCTTGAAACGCGTCTTTGATACGAGTCTTTGAAGCGCGTCATTGCCACCGTCCTCTCTCGCTCATGAACGTCAAAACCATCGTCGCCGCCGCTGCCGTTGTTGTCACCGCCGCAATTGCGGTGCTTACGCCTGCGCTTGTCGCGGCGCAAACGGAAGCCGCCGCGTCGCGTGCCGAACTTTATCGGCGCAACCTGCTGGCAGGCAAAGACGTGCCGTGCCGGACGAACGCGTCATGCGCGGCGTTGGGCGTGGCCGCGCTCGAAGCCGGACGCGTCAAGGAGGCGCAAACGCTGGTCGAGATGGAAGCCGCGCTCGCCGAAGCCACCGCCATGCACGCGGGCGAGGAGAACTCGCCGAAAGCCACCAGTTCGGCGCGGGCCCGCGTGGCGATGGCGCTGGTCCATCAGGGCGACGTGCAACTGAAGCTGGGCGCGCTGCCGGACGCACGCGCGTACTACCGGACCGCAGTGAGCCGTGGCGACGACTATCCCAACGACGCGTTGCTCGGCCGTGCGGTCGCGGCCGCGCGTCAGCGTCTCGAGTCGATTGCAGGCAAAGCAGTGGTGAGCGGGGTGCCGCCGAACGGCGCGCGGTTTGCCAGCTATATGTTTTTCGGCGCGTGGAACAGCATCGAGCTGAAGCCGGTGAAAGGGCGGCGCGGTGTCTACAAGATCGACGGCGACTTCGTGTATCCCACTGTGGGCGCTGACGGTCAGCCTGGTGCGAACATGGGGAGCCTGTCGGCCTACGTGCGTTTTTACGACGGTGTGGCGCGCGTGCCGATGACCGATGGCGGTGGCGATGCGCCGCTCGATGCCACCGCGAGGATCACTAACCTGGCGCCTTACGACAAAACAGCGGACAAGCCCACGGACAAATGCCTGATCGAGTTCAAGCTCTCCGCACCGGAGACGCTCGACGTTCGGACACACGGTTCTCCGATGGAATGCGGTTTCGGTTTCAATGTCAGTGCGGACGGACGTTACTATCTGATGACAGGCTCCTGACGGTCGGCATGCTGCCCGCGACCCTGCGGCCGTTCGTTTCCGGTGCATGCTTCCCCATCCACGCCGCGTCTCTTATGATGCGGTGGCAGTGCACGTTTGATCACCGCCCAAAGCGTTCCCGCTAACAGAACTTTGATGAGAAAAACGCTCGCCCATGCAAAGCCTGCTCGACTATCCTGGACTCGTATTCATTTTTTCCTTCGTGGCGATGTGGTTGTCGGCGCGCCTCGGCGCCTCGGTGTTGCGCAGATTCAGAAAGATCGACGAGGATGTGCGTGACGACTTCAGCGTGATTCAGGCCGCCACGCTAACGCTGCTCGCGCTGATCATCGGCTTCACTTTCTCGATGGCGGTAGGCCGCTACGATCAGCGCAAGAACTACGAGGAAGAAGAGGCGAACGCAATCGGCACCGAATTTGTCCGCGCTGATCTGTTGCCTCCCGCCGATGCGGCGACCGTGCGCGGCTTGCTGAAGATCTATCTCGACGAGCGCGTGCTGTTCTATACGACGCGCGACGGTGGCGATCTCGTCCGGGTCAATGCCGAGACGTCACGTTTGCAGAACGCAATGTGGTCAGCCGTGAAGAACGCCGCCGCCGCGCAGCCCACACCGGTGATTGCGCTCGCGGTCGCCGGAATGAACGATGTGCTCAACACGCAAGGTTACACGCAGGCCGCGTGGTGGAATCGCATTCCCTACGCGGCGTGGGCGCTGATGCTGCTGATCGGCGTGTGCGCCAACGTGCTGGTCGGCTACGGCGCGCGCGGTTTGAAAGCGGGTGCCGGGTTGTTGCTGATCGTTCCGATGATCGTGTCGCTGTCGTTCATGCTGGTCGCCGATATCGACAGTCCGCGCGGCGGCGTGATTCGCGTGAAACCGCTCAATCTCCATGCGCTCGCGGATTCGATCCGCGCGCCTTGAGCCCATACTGAACCCGAGTTGAATCCGTGCTGACCCTGCAACGAGCCGCATGAAAGAGAAACCCATGTCCGATATCGCACACACCATCGCCAGCTTCAATACCGGCCGCGATCCTGAACGGCTCGCCATGAAATACAAGCTCATGCGTAGCTCGCCGTTCGTGTTTCTGCGTGGCACCTGTCATCTGTTTTACGCGCGTCTGCCGCGCGATAAGGTACTCGACGATGCACCGCCGGTGTGGATTTGCGGCGACATGCATCTGGAAAATTTCGGCAGCTACAAGGGCGACAACCGCCTCATCTATTTCGACAATAACGACTTCGACGAAGCTTGCCTCGCGCCGAGTCTTTACGAACTGGTGCGGCTTCTCACGAGCGTGCTGGTCGGCGCGAGCGACCTCAAACTGAGCCGCGCGCAGGCACTCGCGCTCTGCCATACGGCGGTCGACTCGTATAGCGGGGCGCTCGCCTTCGGCAAAGCGCGCTGGATCGAAGCGGAGACTTCCGTCGGCATGGTGCGCGATCTGTTCGACGCACTGGCGAGCCGCACGCGCGCCGCGTATCTCGACCGGCGCACCACGCTCAAGGGCAAAACCCGCGTGCTTAAAGTGGACGGCAAAAAAGCGCTGCCGGTCAGCGACGAGGCACGGGCTACCGTCACCGCGTTCTTGCATGAGTTCGCCGCCGGTCAACCCAATCCGGACTTCTATCGCGTCATCGACGTGGCCCGGCGGATTGCCGGCACCGGCAGCCTGGGCGTGGATCGCTACGCGATTCTTGTCGAAGGCAAGGGCTCGCCGGACGGCAACTATCTGCTCGATCTGAAAGAGGCGCTGCCTTCTTCGGTGACGCCGCATGTGCGCACGCCGCAGCCGAAATGGCACAGCGAGGCGCAACGTGTGGTTGAAATTCAACGGCGCAATCAGGCCGTCTCGCAGGCGTTCCTGCACGCGGTCGATTTCAATCAGTGCTCGTATGTGCTGCGCAGCTTGCAGCCTTCGGAAGATCGCGTGGCGTTGAGCGCCTGGGACGACAAGCTGCCGCGGCTCGAAGCCGTGATCAATAGCATGGCCGAATTGAGCGCATGGGGGCAACTGCGCAGCGGCGGTCGGCAAAACTCGTCGATTGCGGATGAGTTGATCGCTTTCGGCAATCGCAAGGACTGGCGTTTGCCGTTGATCGAACTCGCGGCGCAGTGTGAGGCTCAGGTGAATGCGGACTGGAAAGCGTATTGCGAAGCTTATGATGGTGGTGCGTTTAATCTGCCAGCGCAGAAGTCTTAATGGTGCGTGTGCAGGGCACTTAACGCGGTGCCCGATGCTTTGCATTGAGATTCTCACGGCGTTCTGAGCAGTCGGTGGTGGCGCTTCGCCGCGCCACACACACATCCCTTTGGGTTGCTGCCAATGCGCCCCGTCTTCCCTTTCCAGTTGTCCCGGATCAGACCGTCCGTCTCCATCCATCCTCATACAGGTATATCTCACGTCGGATCGGACCGCGTGCAGCCGTTCCACGTCTGACGTTCTGGTTTTCATCGCTGTGATCCGGCAACGGCTCACAGACTTGTGCGTGGTTCCCTACGAGCCTTGACGAGCACATTGAAGGCGGTTTTTGTGTAGACGCATTGATCTTGTAATTTTAGGAATTGTCGGATAGCGGGGTTGGAATCCTCCTTATAGGGTGCTTGGGCTTCAAACAAGTACAACTAATAAGGATGACTATGAAAAACAAAAGCGTAGCTGGTAGCTCAGCAAGCATGGCGGCCCGCCTGCTGGCCGCATTCATACTGCTCATGGTCGCGTTTGGCGCCAACGCGGCTGATTGCGACGCGGTGTGGACAGCAACTGGCGCAAAACCGGGCTCGCCCACCTGCCGGTGGGATGCTTACGCCGGCGTACCAGGCGGCATGCAGTACTACAACTGCCTTAGTTTCCCGCTTATCGACGCGTGGTGCGCAACACCAACTACGGAAGAACCAGAAGCGAGCTGTCCAGTCGCTGACCCGGTGTACCCGGGCAATGGCGCTGTCACCTTGACTGAAGCGGACTTTGTCAGCGGGGACGACATTCCGATGCAGTTCGCGCGAACCTATCGATCCAAATCGCTTGGCAATTCCGCCACGGCAATGGGACCGGTCTGGTTTCATAGCTGGCAACGCAACCTGGGACTCGCGAACGCCAACAGCGGTAGCTCGTCGAAAGTGCTTGCGTATCGCGAGAACGGTGAACCCGTCACATTCAACTGGTCAGCCGGCACCTGGCGCACGGCGGGCTTTACCGGTCTTGCGCTGGCACAGACCGGCTCCGGATGGGCGCTGACTGATCTCAAAACCGATACCGTCGAATCGTATTCGACTCAAGGCGTGCTGCGTTCGGAGAGCACGAAGACAGGATTTGTCCGAACGCTGACCTATGGCGGCTCAGGGCTGCTGACCGCGATCACGCAGCATGCAGCAGGCACGGACGCGAACAACGACATCACGCTTCGCCTCGATTATGACGACAGGAACCGTCTATCACGCCTGAACGATCCCTTGGGCCGCATGACGCAGTACGGGTATGACGCGAATGGCAATCTGGCTTCGGTCACCTGGCCTGACGGATATGCCCATCGCTACGTCTACGACGACGCCCGCTTCAAGAATGCACTGACTGGCGAGATCGATGAGGCGGGTAATCGCATTGCGACGTGGAGCTACGATTCCCAAGGGCGCGCCACGGCGGTCAACCATCCCGACTCGTCTCGCAACGTGCAGTTCGCTTACAGCACAGGGGCGACCTCCGTTACCGATAGTAAGCGCACGACGACACTGAATTTCTCTTCAGTCGGCGGCATGCTGCGGCCCACTTCCAGCAGTTCTGCCGATGGCGTAACCAATCTCACGTGGGACGGTTCGGGCAATCTGCTGAAAGATACCGACGCAAGCGGTGCTACCGCGTACAGCTACGACGACGCCGGACGGCCAGTTCGGATCACCGCCGACAATGCGTCCGGCACGTCGATAACCACAATCCGTTACGCCGATGCTACGAGCCTGCATCCGGCGACCATCGCGTCGCCCGGTGTGATCCAGTCGTTCGTCTACGACGCGTGGGGCAATGCTACCGGTATGAGCGAAACGCCCACTGCGGATAGCACGGGGGCAAGCGGATTCGACGCGGCGAAATCAGACGGCACAACGCGTGCCTACGGCATGGTGTATGACGCGTTCAACCGGCTCTCGTTCGTGCAGATGTATGAGGCCGGGCAACTGGTCGGGCAGTACAAAGTCACCCGTGATGCAACGGGGAACGTCTTTGCAATCATCGCCCAGCAGGAGCTTCCGGAAGCCACGGAAATGATTTCGCGCGACGCCGCCCATCGTGTTCTGTACGGCTACAACCCGACTGGCGATTTTTACCTTCGCTATGACCAACGCGGGCGCATTGATCTTTTCAAGTTCAATGAATATGCGAGCCCGGCGAACGGTGGCATTCGGCGCGTGTTCAAGGTCAGGTTCGGCTATTCACCAGACGGCCAAGTCGTGTCACGTACCGGTACCGTTGCAAAGAACGGCAGCGTTCTTGACCTGAACGACGGGACGGATATCGCGATCTCAAGCGGCGAGATTGACCAGTGGATCGACAACTATAACTTCGGCGAATCCCCGATAGGACCGCCCGCCAATCTCCAGGGCGCGCGGGGATTGCTGGGCGATAACTTCCTCGGCACTTCGACCGTGTGCAGTGGTTGCCATTTCTCGGCAGGCTTGCCCGACGGCATACTTCGCGGCATCGTGTTTGTGTGGCGGCTGGTGCAGAACCCGGCAGTCCGCTATGGCATCGGGCAGGGTGTGCAAAAAGCCCGGCAAACGATCGAGCGCATCAAGGAGCAGTGCAAACCGGTCGTTAAGGACACGTCCGAGATAAACTGGGGCAGAGACGCGAATCAGATCAACCATACGTTCCGCCACCTAGATGAAAAGAGTATCCCCCGGCAGCCGGTCATTGAAGCGATTACCAAGGACGTCGCGGAAAACAGCGGTGCAAAGTTGACGGTAGGCGACGGGGAGACTTTCTACGTAACCGTCGATGGTATGCGGATCGGATACTCAGCCCATCGACTGTCCGCGGACGTCGTTCGCGTTGGCTCGATCCGGCCACCACGGTAAATGCGTCGAAGGGAAGAACTATGCAACGAACCTTAAAACCGCAAGAGCGCCGACTCATTGAGTTTCTTATATCCGTCAATGCTTCCTTGTACGAGGCAGATGCACCTCGCTGGATGGATCAGATTCAAAACTGTACAGTTCGCGAAGTCAATGTTCCGTATTGTCTGTCGATCAGTCACGAGGCGGAAAGCTATGAAGGCTGGGAAAATTCCCACACGCTCGCGCGTGAACTGATAGCCGTCGATGAGGGGGTAGCGGTGCTTGTCTATGCAATCGTCCATGACACTCAGGCAGGTTTGGTCTTGGACTCTTTCAATATCGATCGCCTTGATGGAGAGCCGCTAATTACCTATCCAGACGCAGGCGACGGGTTAATGATTGTTGAGGGGAACAAGAGGATCAGTGGGGCAGACTTGCGCCATCTATATGGCGGATCGCGTTCATAACTTGTGGTGTCGTATGGCCCGTCAGCGTAACACCTGACTGTCGCAGCGCAGTTCGCTTTAAATCGTCGGACAGCGCCCCGGTTCTCTCGGACTGACGGCGCTGATTCAGTCCAGGCAACGAGCGTTCTATTTCAGCGTGTGAACCGTTGTGGCCGTGTCATGGAAAAACATGAGGAGCAGTTATGCAACGGCCTTTGGCGAGCCACGAACGCCGGCTACTGGAGTTTCTTCTTACCGTGAACGAGTCTTTTTATGGTGCTTACGTCCAAAGGTGGGAAGCCCAGCTCAAAACCTGTACGGTTCACGAAGTCAATGTGCCGTATTGCCTGGCTATCAGTCATGATGAAATCAGATTGCCGGGTGGCGGCTA
This sequence comes from Paraburkholderia fungorum, assembly GCF_046026025.1. Taxonomy (GTDB): domain Bacteria; phylum Pseudomonadota; class Gammaproteobacteria; order Burkholderiales; family Burkholderiaceae; genus Paraburkholderia; species Paraburkholderia fungorum_E. The sequence continues at coordinate 39,515 of NZ_JAQQFL010000031.1, forward strand.
CACTACTCTCGCGCGTGACTTGATCGCCATTGACGAAGGCGTACCGGTGCTTATCTATGCTTATGTGGCGGAAACACAGTCAGGTTATGTCCTTCACTCATTCGACATTGACCGTCTCGATGGCGAACCGCTCGTTGCTTACCCGGAGCCGGGCGACAGTCTTATGATCATGGAAGCTGGGAAACGCATTGGTGGAGCAGATTTGCGGTACGTGTTCAAGGAGTCGGATCTGCCTGCGCACCATAAGCTTTCATAGCAGCCTGTCGATTTACGTTCAGGTAACACCCAATGCGCGACGCATAACAGCGCCGCGCATGCAAGTCAGCCCTCCAGACAAACCCTGATTGCTGCGTTGAATTCGCCACTGCTATCGTTCGCTGGTCGCTGTGGAAGCGCTTCCACTTCAGCTTTCAGACACTTTCCAGCCACTTCCGCATCAAGCTTCGCCGTACCCGGTTCAACGACTTCAGTGAAGGAGAATCCGTGGCAAACGACGCATCCGCTGTATCCGACGCGCGGTCCCCCGCCGTTTCTGACAACCCACTCGCCGATCCCTTCAGCCCGTCCGCTGACTCCGCGTTGTGGCGCAAAAACTTCCTGCTTGGCGCCGCCACGGCTTCGTATCAGATCGAAGGCGCGGTGAACGAAGACGGTCGCCTGCCATCGATCTGGGACACCTTCTCGGCGACGCCCGGCAAGGTGCTGGCCGGCGACACCGGCGCGGTTGCCTGCGATCACTATCACCGGTGGGAAGCCGACATCGACTTGCTGGTCTCGCTCGGTCTTGAAGGCTACCGGCTCTCGATTGCATGGCCGCGCGTGATGGACGCGGCAGGCGTGCCCAACCGCAAAGGGCTCGACTTCTACAAGCGCCTTCTGAACCGCCTGAAAGAGAAGGGCGTCACGACCTTCGTGACGCTCTATCACTGGGACTTGCCGCAGCATCTGGAGGATCGCGGCGGCTGGCTCAATCGCGACACCGCTTACCGTTTCGTTGACTACGCCGATCTGATGAGCCGCGAACTGGCCGGCACGGTCGACGCATGGGCCACGCTCAACGAGCCGTGGTGTTCGGCCTATCTTGGCTACGGCAATGGCCACCACGCGCCGGGTCTCGCCGACGGACGTTTTGCGACGCAGGCGATGCATCATCTGCTACTCGCGCATGGCCTCGCGATTCCGGTATTGCGCGCCAACGATCCGGCCTCGCAGAAAGGTATCGTCGCCAACATCGGCCGCGGTACGGCCAATAGCGGGAGTGCCGCCGATCAGCGCGCGGCGCATCTGTTCGAAGTCCAGCACAACGCGTGGATTCTCGATCCGCTGCTCAAGGGCGCTTATTCGCGCGACCTGTTCGAGTTGTGGCCGGGTACCGAGCCGCTGGTGCTCGACGGCGACATGCAGACCATTGCCGCACCGCTCGATTTCCTCGGCATCAACTATTACTTCCGCACGAACGTCGCGAGCGACGGCGGCCATGGATTCCGGGAAGTGCCGCTCGAAGGCGTCGAGCGTACGCAGATGGGTTGGGAGGTGCACCCCGATGGCTTGCGCGATCTCCTGACCGGTTTCAGGAGTACGTATCACAATCTGCCGCCGATCTATATCACCGAAAACGGCATGGCCTCGGACGACAAAGTGATCGACGGGCACGTCGACGACACGCAGCGCATTTCGTTCCTCAAGCGCCATCTCGCGGCGGTCGATCAGGCGATCAAGGCCGGTGTGGATATTCGCGGCTATTTTCTGTGGTCGTTGATGGATAACTTCGAGTGGGCGTTTGGTTATGAACGTCGCTTCGGCGTCGTGCATGTCGATTACAGTACGCAGAAGCGCACGGTCAAACGCAGTGCGGAGCTGGTGGCGAAATTCTTGAAGGAGCGGAAGGCACGGATTTAAGGGCAGATGGAGCTTGTTTGTAAGTCGACAGGAGACGGAATGAACAGCAAAAAAATGATCGCAGCGAGTGTGGCAACGGCACTGGCGTTGGTTGGCGCCGTCGCGCATGCCGCTGAGCCCTTGAAAGCCAACGTGATTCACTGGTGGACCTCGGGCGGTGAATCGGCCGCGATCCGCCAGTTCGCCGATGCGTATAACAAGGCCGGCGGCCAGTGGATCGACAACGCGGTGGCCGGCGCCGATCAGGCGCGCTCCACCGCGATCAACCGGATCGTCGGCGGCGATCCACCCACCGCCGCGCAATTCAATACGTCCAAACAGTTTCACGACCTGATCGACCAGGGCCTGCTGAACAACGTCGACGACGTTGCCGCGAAAGAAAACTGGAACAACGTGTTCCCGCAGTCGATCATCGACAGCGTCAGGGTGAAAGGCCATTACTACGCCGCGCCGGTCGATATTCACATGCCGGCCTGGTTCTTCTATTCGAAGCCGGTATTCCAGAAGGCCGGCATTGCCGCCGAGCCGAAGAGCTACGACGAATTCCTCTCCGATCTCACCAAACTGAAAGCCGCGGGCGTGATCCCGCTCGCGCTCGGCGGTCAGCCGTGGCAGGAAAAAATCACGTTCGATGCGGTATTCGCCGACGTAGGCGGTCCCGATCTCTATCTGAAGGTGTATCGCGATCGCGACCAGAACGCTGTCAAGTCCGACGCGTTCAAGAAGGTGCTCGCGTCGTTCAAGCGCTTGCATGACTTCGTCGATCCGGGTTCGCCCGGCCGCAACTGGAACGACGCCACCGCGCTGGTGATTTCCGGCAAGGCGGGGGTGCAGATCATGGGCGACTGGGCCAAGGGAGAATTCTCTGCGGCCAACCAGACCGCCGGCAAGGACTTCGGCTGCTTCCCGGGTTTCGGTCCACATTCGCCGTATCTGGTCGCGGGCGACGTATTCGTGTTCCCGAAAACGGACAATGCCAACGCCATCAAGGCGCAGAATCTGCTTGCCACGGTGATGACCTCGCCGGCCGCGCAAGTCGCATTCAGCGCGAAAAAAGGCTCGATTCCGATTCGTCCCGACGTGGACGCGAGCAGTCTCGACATCTGCGCGAAGGAGGGCATTGCGATCATGAAGGACAAGTCGCGTCAGTTGCCGAATCCGGAAATGCTGCTCTCGCCTGACACGCAAGGCGCGTTGATCGACGTCATCACGAACTTCTGGAACAAGAACCAGTCGGTCGAGGATGCGCAGAAGGCGTTTGCCAGTGCGTTGAAGAGCTAGGCGCCCGTCATGCACGCGCTCAAGCTGCCGGCCGCCGACTCGACTCATCGCAAAGGTCATCGCAAAGGGCCGCTGAAAAAGCCGCTAAAGAAGCGTTTGCCGATAGCGGTATGGGTGGCGTTGCTGCCGATGGTCCTGACCGTCGTGTGCGCGTATCTCGGCACGATGGTCTGGACTGCGCGCGTGTCGCTCAGCAATTCGCGCACGTTTCCTTCCGGCGACTTCGCGGGCCTCACGCAATACACGCGGCTGTTTAACAACGACCGCTGGTTGCTGTCGCTGCAAAACATCGTGATCTACGGCGCGTGCTTCATTGTTGCGTGCATGGTGATCGGCTTGCTGCTGGCGATCTTCATCGATCAGCGGGTGGTGGCGGAAGGCGCGTTGCGCACGGTGTTTCTCTATCCGTACGCGATGTCGTTCGTCGCCACGGGTCTGGTCTGGCAGTGGATTCTGAATCCCGAGCTGGGCGCGCAGGCCGTGTTGCACAAGCTCGGTTTCGTGCATGCGCGTTTCGACTGGATCGTCGATCAGGACTGGGTGATCTACACGATCGTGATCGCGACGGTGTGGCAGGCGTCCGGCCTCGTGATGGCGCTGCTGCTGGCGGGCTTGCGCGGTATCGACGACGAACTCTGGAAAGCCGCGCGTATCGACGGGATTCCGCGTTGGCGCGTGTATGCGAGCATCGTCGTGCCGATGCTCGGGCCTTCCATGTCCACCGCCTTCGTGCTGCTCTTCGTGATGGTGGTGAAGCTTTACGATGCGGTGGTCGCCATGACACAAGGCGGTCCCGGCACGGCGAGCGAAGTGCCCGCGAAGTTCATCATGGATTACCTGTTCGGCCGCGCGAACATCGGTCTCGCGTCGGCAGCGTCGATCGTGTTGCTGGCAACGGTGCTGGCGATTCTCGCGCCGTTCTTCTATGCCCGCAGCCGCGCTGCGTTGCGCAAGGAGGTGTGATGAACACGCTCAGTCCTTCACTGAAGGGCGTCAAACCGAGCCATGGCCGCCGGCGCCGCCGGACTTTTACGCCCGCGCGTCTCGGCGTCTACGCATTTTTGCTCACCGCCGCCTTGTTCTTTCTGCTGCCGTTGTACGTGATGCTCGTGACCTCGGTCAAACCGATGAGCGAGATTCGTCTCGGCAATCTGCTCGCTTTCCCCACCCATTTCACACTCGACGCATGGAGCGCCGCGTGGCAATCCGCCTGTACCGGGCTCGATTGCAACGGTATTCAGGTGGGTTTCTGGAATTCGGTGCGGATCGTCGTGCCCAGCACGGTGTTGTCGATCGCGATCGGCGCGGTGAACGGCTATGCGCTGTCGTTCTGGCGGCCGCGTGGAGCCGGCTTGCTGTTCGGTGTGCTGCTGATGGGTGCCTTCATTCCTGTGCAGGTGATGGTCTATCCGCTCGTGCGGGTGCTGGCGAGCGTGCATCTGTTCAGTTCGCTGCCGGGCATCGTGGTGATTCACACCATCTTCGGCATGCCGGTGATGACGCTCCTGTTTCGCAACTATTACACGTCGATTCCGCAGGAGCTGTTCAAGGCCGCGCGCATCGACGGTGGCGGCTTCTGGCGCATCTTCCTGCAACTGATGCTGCCGATGTCCACGCCGATCATCGTCGTCGCGGTCATCATGCAGGTGACGGGTATCTGGAACGACTTCATTCTCGGGCTGGTGTTCGCCGGCACGAAAAACCTGCCGATGACGGTGCAATTGAACAACATCATCAACACGACGACCGGCGAGCGGCTCTATAACGTCAATATGGCGGCGACCATTCTCACCTCCATGGTGCCGCTTGCGGTCTACTTCGTTTCGGGCCGCTGGTTTGTGCGCGGCATTGCGTCGGGCGCCGTCAAGGGTTAGGGCTCTGAGGCATGGCATGCGCGATGAATAGGGCAAATGCGAGGGCAAATGCGAGGGCAAATGCGGTGGCAACTACGGTGGCAAATACGATGACGCACATGGCAGCAGACGCGGCAGACGTGGTGAACCTCGGCAACCCGGCGGATGCGGCCGGCCTGTCGAATCCGGCCAATGTATCGGTACGCAACCTGAAGATCGAACTCGGCGCGAATACGGTGATCGAGAATCTCGACCTCGACGTGCGCGCGGGGGAGTTCGTGGTGCTGCTCGGACCCTCTGGCTGCGGCAAATCCACCTTGCTGCACAGCATTGCGGGCCTGATCGATGTGACAGACGGCAGCATCGAAATTGCGGGCGAAGACATGACCTGGGCCGACCCGAAAGATCGCCGCATCGCGCTCGTGTTTCAGTCGTACGCGTTGTATCCGACCATGAGTGTCGAGCGCAATCTGTCGTTTGCGTTACGTATCAACGGCACGCCGAAGGCGGAAATCGAACGGCGCGTCGCGCGGGCCTCCGAGATGCTGCAACTCGGCCCGCTGCTCAAGCGCAAACCCGCGCAGCTCTCCGGCGGACAACGCCAGCGCGTGGCGATCGGCCGTGCGATCGTGCGCGAGGCCGACGTGTTCCTGTTCGATGAGCCGCTGTCGAATCTCGACGCCAAGTTACGCACCGAATTGCGGCGCGAACTCAAGCAACTGCACCAGCGTCTGGGCGCGACGATGATCTACGTGACCCACGACCAGGTGGAGGCCATGACGCTCGCCACGCGCATGGCGGTGATGCGCGGCGGCGTGATCCAGCAGTTCGGCACGCCCGCCGAAGTCTATGCGCGGCCGAACAATCTGTTCGTCGCGACGTTTCTGGGCTCGCCCGCGATGAATCTGCTCAAAGGCACGCTCGAGGTGCGTGAGGGTTCGCTGCACTTCTGCACCGCGCATTTGCGACTCGACGTGTCGAACTATCCTTTCAGAAACCTGCCAACGGATCGTCTGTCTTGTGTGCTCGGCGTACGGGCCGAAGACGTGCGCGTGGGCGAGGGTTCGAGCACGACCATGAGCGAGCGCGCGAATATTTCGCTAGTCGAGCCGATGGGCAACCACCGCGTCATTTGGCTCGACTATCATGGAGTGCAAATTGCGTCGATTGATCAGACGAAGACACCGGTGGCGATAGGGGATGCCGCGGTGTTCTCGTTCGATGGCGCGCATATTTCGCTGTTCGACGAGGAGGGTGGCGCGCGTCTGTGACTGGACGCGGCGTCGCGCAATACAACAGGTTTGACGGAGAACCGCGTGGCAACACTCAAGGATGTCGCGGCATTGGCGGGCGTTGGGATGTCGACTGCGTCGCGAGCCATTTCCGGTAAGGGACCCATTTCAGCCGATGCCGCCGCCCGTGTGAAGGCCGCAATCGAAGCGCTGAATTTCCGCCCGTCGTCGATCGGCCGGGCCATGGCCACGCAGTCGCTCGGCATGATCGGCATTTTCGTGCCGACCTTCTTCGGCTCCTACTACGGCACGATTCTCAAGCAAACCGACACCGAACTGCGCGCGGTGCGTCGTCACGTGGTGGTGGCGACCGGTTGCGGGGAAGTGTCGCCGCGCGAGCAGGCCATCGAGGCAGTGCGCTTTCTGATCGGCCGCGATTGCGACGGCGTGGTGGTGATCAGCCACGATCTGCACGACGAGGATCTGGACATGCTGCATCGCATGCACCCGAAGATGGTGTTTCTGAATCGCGCGTTCGATCAGTTGCCGGAGGCGTCGTTCTGCGCGGATCATCGACGCGGCGGCGAACTGGCGGCACGCACGCTGCTCGATCACGGGCATCGGGATATCGCGGTGATATCCGGCCCGTTCAGCGCGTCGGACAATCAGACCCGGCTCGAAGGCTTCTTTGCGGAACTATTGCGCGAGGGCATCGCACGCGAGGATGTCACGCTGATCGAGTCGGACTTCTCGCCGGAAGGCGGCTATCTGGCCGCACAGAAGCTGCTCGATTCGAAGCAGCGCTTCACGGGGCTCTTTTGCGCGAACGACACGATGGCGGTGAGCGCACTGGCGCGTTTCCATCAGGCAGGCATTGCCGTACCCGACGAAGTCTCGGTGATCGGCTATGACGATGACTATTCGGCCGCCTTTGCCGCGCCGGGTCTCACCTCGGTGCACATCCCGACGGCGGAGTTGACGCAGAACGCCGTACGCTGGCTCGTGAATCAGTGCTACCGGACTTCGTGGGAGATTACCCGCGAGTTCCCGGTGAGCGTGACGATGCGCGAGTCGGTGGGGCAGGCGCCGGGTGCGCTGACGCGCAGTGCCGGGTCTGCTTACGTCCCGCTGCGCAGCGACTGCTCGTAGCGCAGGCGCGCTTCTTCGTCGAGCCGGGTGTCTTCGAGTTCCTGCAGCACGCCTTCGAGATCGATCGGCGTGGTGTCGAGTTCGACACGGCCGGTCAACTCGGCATCCACGTGCAAGGCGCCCGCTTCGTATAGCGACCAGATTTCCTTGCCGTAGCTCGTGTCGAGCAACGCGGGCGCGAAGCGGCCGAAATACGTGGCGAGGTTGTTCACGTCGCGCTCCAGCATGGCCGGCGCTTCCAGATTGCCGGCGGCATTCACGGCTTGCGGCAGGTCGATGATCACCGGGCCGTCTGTCGCGAGCAGGATGTTGTATTCGGACAGGTCGCCGTGAATCATGCCGGCGCACAACATGCGCACCACCTGGTTGAGCAGCAGCGCGTGCAATTCGAGCGCGCGAGCCTCGGTCATTTCGACATCGTTCAGACGCGGCGCGACGTTGCCGTCCGCATCGGTCACCAATTCCATCAGCAACACGCCGTCCGTGCAGATGAACGGCTGCGGCACGCGCACGCCGGCATTGGCAAGCTGGAACAGCGCATCGACTTCGGCGTTCTGCCACGCCTGTTCCTGCACTTCGCGGCCGTAGCGGCTGCCCTTTTCCATCGCGCGCTGCTGGCGGCTGTTCTTGACCTTGCGGCCCTGCTGATAGGACGCGGCCTGGCGGAAACTGCGCTGTTTGGCGTCCTTATAGACTTTCGCGCAGCGCGTGGATTCGCCGCTGCGGACCACGTAGACGGTGGCTTCCTTGCCGCTCATCAACTGCGAGATGACTTCGTCGATCAGGCCTTCCTCGACCAGCGGGAGCAGACGTTTGGGTGTTTTCATGCGACCGCCAAAGAGCGGTGGGCGACTGATCGGCCGTGTGCGGCCGTTTGACGGGGGAGAGAGTGCGGGATTCGGGTCATGCCGGATTATAAGGGGTGGCGCCGTTCTGCCCGACCACCCCCTTCAACAATGGCCCGATTGCCTGTTCGATGCAGTGGACGAAATACTCCGCCGGCCGGGTCAACTGCGATTCCTGCGGTGACAGCAGATACAGCTGCAACGGCGGTGGCGCGACGGGCAGCGCGAGGCGCACGAAGCTCTGCCCGAGCAAGGTTTCTTCGAGCGAATGCGTGGTCCACGCGAAGATCGCGTCGGTGCTGATCGTCAGGCTATAAAACAGCGCGTACGACGTGCAACGCGTGATGCGCCGGGGTGGCGCGAGCCCGGCGGATTCGAACATCGCCCGGACAAAGCCCGGATAGTTGTCCGTCACGTCGGTGTGAATCCACTCGGCGTCCTGCACCGCTTCGAGTGACGCCGCGTCCGCGTAGGGACTCTGCGCGCGCGTCACGAACACGGTCTCGAACGAGACCATCCGTTTCACGCTCGCCAGATCGCCCACCGGTCGCGCGAAGGCGGCGAACGCCAGATCCAGCGTGCGATTGCGGAGTTGTTCGTGCAACTGGTTGAAACCCAGCTCGCGAAACTCCAGCGTCACCATCGGCCAGCGTTTGCGAAATTCGACAAAGGCCTCGGCAAGCCCCGTCGTACCGACGATCGGCGTGATGCCGATCACCAGGCTGCCGTCGCGCAGCCCCTTCAGATGCGCCATATCCTCCTCGGCGCGCTCCATCTCGCGCACCACGGTGCGCGCCCGGCTCACCAGCGCCGCGCCTTCTGCCGTGGGCACCACGCCCCACGGATTGCGCTCCAGCAGCCGCACGCCGAACTCCGTCTCCAGTTCCCGCACGGCCTTCGTGATGGCCGGTTGCGTCACGTACAGCGCTTTGGCCGCACCGTTGATGCTGCCGGTCGAGGCAATCGCGACCAGTGCCCGCAGATGATGAATTTTCATGATGCGGAATATAGCACTGGTAGTTATGCACATCAAAATTTGTGCTTATTTGTTTTCGGGCCGGATCTTTACGCTTGGCTTCGACGGTTGCGAAACGACAGCCGGCTTAATCGGAGCCATACGAATGACGCAGTCTTTTCCCCAGCTTCTCGCCGAACTGCGCGAGACCGAGCACGAATTCATTTCGATTCGTCACGACATCCACGCGCATCCGGAACTCGGTTTCGCTGAAACGCGCACCGCCGAACTGGTCGCGCGCAAGCTCGCCGAATGGGGCTATGAGGTGACGACGGGCGTCGGCGGTACGGGCGTGGTCGGCCAGTTGCGGCGCGGCGCGTCGAGCCGCACGCTGGGCCTGCGCGCCGACATGGACGCGTTGCCGATCCAGGAAGCCACCGGCCTGCCGTACGCGAGCACCGTCGCGCAGACCATGCACGCGTGCGGCCACGACGGCCACACCGCGATCCTGCTGGCTGCCGCGCATCGCCTTGCGACCCGAGGCGAATTCGACGGCACGCTGAACCTGATCTTCCAACCCGCGGAAGAGGGCTTGGGGGGCGCCTCGAAGATGATCGCGGACGGCCTGTTCACGCGCTTTCCGTGCGACCAGGTGTTCGCGTTGCATAACGCGCCCGGCCTGCCGGTCGGCCACTTCGCGCTGCGCCACGGCTGCATGATGGCGTCGTCCGATTCGGTAACGATCACCGTGACCGGCAAGGGCACCCATGGCGCGATGCCGCAGTTGGGCTGCGATCCGATCGTCGCGGCGGCCAACATCGTGCTGGCCTTGCAATCGATCGTCGCGCGCAACATCGAGCCGACCCGCGCGGCCGTGGTGACAGTCGGCGCGATCCACGCCGGCACCGCACCCAATGTGATCCCCGAAACCGCCACGTTGAAGCTTTCGGTGCGCGCGCTCGATTCGGACACGCGCGACAAGGTCGAAGCGCGGATCCGCAGCATCGCGCAATTGCAGGCGCAAACCTACGGCGCCACGGCGGAAGTCGACTACCGCCCGATCTCGCGCCCACTCGTCAATCATCGCGGCGCGGCCGACCTCGCGATCGAAACGATCGAAGCGCTCGCGGGACCGCAGGGCTACACGCTGATGCCCGATGCGGTGATGGGCAGCGAAGACTTCTCGTGGATGACCGAAGTGGTGCCGGGCTGCTATGTGGTGCTCGGCAACGGCGTCGACTCGAAAGGCGGTTGCGCGGTCCACAACCCGGAATACGACTTCAACGACGCGGCGCTCAGCTGGGGTGCCGCTTATTTCGTCGGACTCGCTGAGCGGTGTTTGAGCGTGTCCTGAGCATTGCATATCAATCGCAAATGAGGAGTAGGGAGACCCATGAAAAAATGCATCGCAATGAGCGCGGCACTGCTGACGCTCGGGACAGGCACGGCGCACGCCGAGCCGTATCAGATGACCTTGCTGAGCGCACTGCCGGAGTTCAACGGCAGCCTGCGTGAAGGCGTGGCGTTGTACGGCTCGGTCGATATGGGCATCAACTATCAGACCGTGGGCGGCAAGTCGTTGGTGCAAACCCAGAGCGGCGGCGAATGGACCTCGAAATTCGGCCTTTTCGGACGGGAAGATCTGGGCGGCGGTCTGCGCGCCGAATTCAACCTGGAAAACGGTTTCCTGGCCAATAACGGCGCCATGCAGGACAGCACGTCATTCTTCAATCGCGAGGCATGGGTAGGGCTGAACTCCTCGACGTATGGCCGCGTGCGGTTCGGCAAGCAGATCGGCACGGGCTTGCCGCTCTTCGTCGATGTGTTCGGCACGGTGGGCACCAACTCGGCCTATACATGGCTCGGCACCGCCGTCGTGCAGACACCAAAGGGCTTCGGCTACAACAGCGATCTCGGCGCGGGCGCGACGCAACTGGCCGCGCGGGTGAACAACGCGATCACGTACCTGTCGCCGAGCTTTGCGGGCTTCAGCACGGAACTGATGTACGCGCCGAGCAACGTGGCGGGGCAGTCGCCTACCGCGGCGGCGCAGGGCGCCCTGCTGCAGTGGTACGACGGCACGACCTACCTGACGGGCACCTACAACCAGGTGTGGGGCACGACAGGCACAGGCGCCACGAGCACCGTGCGCAACGATCTGTACGGTCTCGGGGTGGTGGTCGACACCGGCAAGATCGTGTTGTCGGGCGCGTTCAACCAGTACGCGCCGAGGCTCGCCAACGACGGCATTGCGCGCGTCTATACGCTCGGCACGATCTGGCCGGTCGGGCGCAATGCGTTTCGCGCTTCGGTGGTGTATCGCGATACGTCCGGTGTGCACGACTCGGCAAACAACCCCGCAAAAGATTCGGCATTCGGCGTGATGCTCGGCTACGACTACACCCTCTCCAAACGCACGGGGTTGTATGCGCGCGCCGGCTTCATCCGCAACTACGGTATTTCCACCGTACTGCTGAACAATAATCCGCTGCCGACGCAACCCGGCAGCAGCGCGCCGGAACTCGGTACGACGCCGGTCACCATGTCGCTGGGCATGTATCACAACTTCTAGGCGCACCGTTCCCCATGAATGCAATCCAACACACCGCAAGTGCCGTCGCGAGCCATGCAGCGGAGCAGCGCGCGTCGCGCCGGACCATCTTCGCCGCGGCGCTGGGCAATGGCCTCGAGTTCTTTGACTTTACGGTCTATAGCTTCTTCGCCGCGGTGATCGGCAAACTGTTTTTTCCGGCTGGCAGCGAAGTCGGCGCGCTGATGATGTCGCTTGCGACGTTCGGCGTTGGCTTTGTCGTGCGGCCGCTTGGCAGCATCGTGATCGGCGCCTATGCCGACCGCGCGGGCCGCAAGCAGGCCCTCGTCCTCACGGTGTCGCTGATGGCGCTCGGCACCGGCATGATCGGCCTCGCGCCGACTTACGCGACGATCGGTCTGGCTGCGCCGGCGATCATCGTGCTGGGGCGTTTGCTGCAAGGCTTTTCGGCGGGCGGGGAAGTGGGCGCGGCGACCACCTTGCTGATGGAGTCGGGCAGCGCGGGGCGGCGCGGTTCGCTGGTGAGCTGGCAGATGGCCTCGCAGGGCGGCGCGGCGCTGGTCGGCGCGCTGGTGGCGGCGACGCTTTCGCGCAGCCTGTCGCACGAGGCTTTGCTCGCATGGGGATGGCGCGTGCCCTTTCTGATCGGGTTGCTGATCGGCCCGCTCGGGTTCTATCTGCGCCGGCATCTCGACGAGACCTTGCCGCCCGCGCATGCAGCGAAAGCGGCTTCGCACAAGGCTCGCATCGAATGGCGGCAGATCGTGGCAGGCACGATGCTGGTGATCGGCGGTACCTCGTCGATGTATGTGATCGTGTTTTTCCTGCCGTCGTTCCTGACCATGACGACGGGCATGCCTGCCGCGGTGTCGCTGCTGGCCGGTTGCACGGCAGGCCTCGTGCTGCTGGTCGGCTCGCCGTTCGCCGGCCGTCTCGCGGACCGCATGCCGCGTCGCAAGACCTTGCTGTACGCGGCATCCGTCGTGTCGCTGGTCGTGCTGCTGCCGGCGTTCTACGCGATCAGGACCTGGCCGTCGATCTATACGGTGGTGCTGGTCGTATTCGTACTGATCGGCTTGATGACGCTTTCGAGTCCGGCGGGTTTCGTGCTGATTCTCGAAGCCTTCAAACCGGAAGTGCGGGCGACCTCGCTGGGCATCATCTACGCGTTGGGCGTGACGATTTTTGGCGGCTTCGCGCAATTGATCGTCAGTGCGTTGTGGCGCGTGTCAGGTAGTTTTTACGCCCCGGCCTGGTACGTGCTGACGTGTGGACTGCTGAGTTTCGCCGGCGTCGTGCTATTCAAGGAAGCGAAATAAGGCGGTTGCACTTTTATGGTGCCTTCGGTGGCACGCGTGCCTCCCTTGCTTCCCGTGTCTCGTGCGCCTGGTGGGCTGAGGCCGGATGCGCGAACCCTGCGTCGCCGTAAGTGCGCAGCACTTCAGAGATGATCACCTGGTAGCCATCGAGCCAGTTGGCCTGCGCTGCTTTCGCCTCCAGATGCGCGGGGTGCTGCATCAACGCCTGCAATGCGTCGAGCGACGCCCAGTAGTACACGTTCGACGTCAGTCCGGTTGAGGCGTTGTCCCACGCCTCTTCGCCGAGATAGCCGGGAATGGCCTTGGCGGCGGTGGCGATGATCTCGTCGAGCCGGTGAAAGCGGTCGTCCAATTTCCCGGTTGCGAAGATGAAAGTTGAGGTGTACATGGCGTAACCGGTTTGTAGGCAGGTGAGCGTTTGCGCATCATAGCGCGTCGTATCGAATGCTCGACTGTCGGCGTGATGGGCCGTATTTTCAGATCTATTTTTCGCAAGCCGTCTGCCATGCGGTCGTAACGAGGTTGTAATACTCCGCAATAGTGTTTTGCGTTTTCCCTCATTCAATTCGCACCGCAATCGCTTAAACTCGGTGGTAACAATTTGTTACGGGGTGCGAGATGTTGGCCGTGTTCATCATCGCCTGTCCGATCGGCATCGCCGCGTTGTTTGGTTTCGCGCGGCATGTGGATCCGCTGACGGGGCAGTTCAGGCGTTAACCCCAAGTGGGCCGCTTTCAGTGGCGAGTGCGGCGTTCGGCGTTCGGGTTCAAAGCCCGCGTTTGGAGCCCGGGTTTGGCGTCACTCAGCAGGCTTTAGCCCGTTTCTTTCGCCGATCAACGCCCTCAATCCTTGCCTTTATGTGCCGAGTCACGGCACGATGCGCGATAACCTAAGTTCGGGGCACCATCGCGCATGCGAGATTTTCTGGCAACTATCACGACACGCCTTGGCGTGCTGAAGGGCGTTCTTCCTTTGAGCCGCGCTGCGGCGGCGCGCGATGCACTGGCCGGCGTGCAACTGGCGTCAATGGATATTCCGCAGGTGCTCGGCTACGCGCGCATTGCCGGCATGCCTGCCGTTACGGGTCTTTACACCGTCTTTCTGCCGCTTATCGCATTCGCGTTCTTCGGCGCGTCGCGGCACCTCGTGGTGGCCGCCGACTCCGCCACCGCCACCATTTTCGCGAGCCGGCTCTCGACCATGGCGCCGGCTTCGAGTGCCGAATATGCAGCGCTCGCCGGAATGGTCGCTTTGCTCACCGCCGCGCTCCTGTTCATCGCGCGGATCTTCAAGCTCGGTTTTCTCGCGGATTTTCTCTCTCGCACGGTGCTGGTCGGCTTCCTCGCGGGCGTCGGCGTGCAGGTCGGCATTGCCATGCTGGGCGACATGTTCGGCGTCCCCGGGCATGCCGCGACCAGCGTCGGCCAACTCGCGGCGGTGGTGCGCGAGTCGGCGCAGATCAATCTGCCGACGCTCGCTATTTCAGTGCTGGTCGTGGCGTCAATTCTGGTTTGCAAGCGCTTTTTGCCACGTGTGCCGGTGCCGTTGATCGCGGTGGTAGCGGGTATCGCAGCGAGCGATGTCTACGGTTTCGCGGCGCATGGTATCGCTGTTCTGGGGCCGGTGGCCGGAGGATTGCCGCCGCTGCGGATGCCCTCGGTCACGTGGCGGCAGTTGCTCGATCTGCTGCCGGTCGCGGCGTCCTGCTTCGTGATGATCGTCGCGCAAAGCGCCGCCGCGAGCCGTGTGTTCGCCGAGCGCTATCACGAAACCGTCGACACCAATGCCGATCTGCTGGGTATTGCCGCCGCCAATGCCGCGGCGGCGTTTTCCGGTGCGTTCGTGGTGAACGGCAGTCCGACGCAAACCGCCATGGCCGATCGCGCCGGTACGCGCAGCCAGTTGGCGCAGGTCGTATTCGCGCTGGTGGTGGTCGTGGTGCTGCTGTTTTTCAGCCGTTTCTTGCAGTACCTGCCGCACTGTGTTCTGGCCAGCATCGTGTTTACGATCGCTGTCGGTTTGATCAATGTGAAGACGCTGTTTTCGATTCGCCGCGAAAGTCCCGGTGAATTCACGCTGGCCCTATTCACCGCGGCGGCCGTGGTGCTGATCGGTGTCGAGCACGGCATTCTGGTGGCGGTGGCGTTATCGCTGCTGCGGCACGTGCGGCATAGTTACCGGCCACATACCATGATTCTCGTGCCCAGCGAAGGCGGTATCTGGGCGCCGGTGCCGGCCGCGCCGGGACTCCAGACCGCGCCCGGGCTGATCGTCTATCGTTTCGGCTCCGATCTGTTCTACGCGAACGACCATTTTTTCATCGACGACACCCGCGGTCTGATCGACCATGCGCCGAGCCCGGTGCACTGGTTCGTGATCGACTCCGGCGCGATCACCGACCTCGATTATTCGGCGGCGCGTTCGGTCGGCGAATTGTGCGAGACGCTAAAGAAGAGCGGCGTCGACGTGATCTTCGCGCGCGTGAATCAGTATCTGCACTCGGATATGAACCGGCATGGAATCACGCCGATCGTCGGCGCGAATCGCATCTTCAGTACCTTGCATGAGGCGCTGCGCGTGGCGGGCGTGGAGCAGCCGGGCACGCGCAAAGAGGCGTCGTAAGCGAGGGCCTATAAGGAGGCGTCGTAAACGCCTGTTTGGCCGAAGGCGGCGGGTCGCGTCAGGTGGTGGGCTCTTCGTCGGCGAAGAAGTAGCCGATAAAAAAGCATGCACCTGCGAGCAGCGCCCCGAGCACGGCCACCGTATACGCGAGCGCGGTGCCCTGCCAAAGACCGCCGAACCACTCGTGAAGCTGCGCCATAACCACCTCCGCAGTGCCGCCGATGCGCTGCAATTCGATCTGATAGCGCGGGTCTGCAATGCTGTACATGGAGACGGCGCTGTCGGGCGGCGGCGCCATGGCATAGATGATCGCTGCGGCGATCAGACTGCCGAGCAGCACAACGGCGCCTGCCAGATAAAGCCGCTTTTGAAATGGCGAGCGCGTTGCTGCCGGATTCAGGTCATTGCCACCGCTCATTGTGTTCGTCTGTCTACTCGCGTCATCAAGGTGACAGTATCGCAGAGCTGACGCGCTCTGAAGGCCCGGCTAGCTTTTCGACGTCAGCAGCTTGATCCCGGCAATGCCGAACATGATCGCGAGCGAGCCGTCCAGCCAGCGGCGGATCGCGACGTAGATGCGCCGCGCGGACGCGGTTGAAAACAGCACCGCGTAGCTGCTGAACACGGATACGCCAATCACCATGCAGCCGAGCACCACGGGCGCGGTGTGTGACGTGCCGCCGGCCGGCGACATGGCCAGCGACACGATCGAGAGCCACACGAGAATCGCTTTCGGATTGGTGAGGTGTAGCAGCAGGCCGCGCAAATAGAGCCGCTTGAGCGGTTCGCCTTCGCGTGTGGTCTGCGTGGGCAGCACTTCTGCGCGCAAGGCGGAGCGCGCGGATTTGAAGCCGAGCCACAGCAGATACAGTCCACCGGCAATCTTGATCGCCACCAGACATTCCGAGTAGGTGGCGAGTACCGCCGACAAACCCAGCGACGCCAGCAATGCCCAGAAGAACGAACCGGACACCACGCCGAGCGCGAAGGTCAGCGCGGATTTCCTGCCGGCGCTCATGGCAAGCGACATGATCGCGAGATTGCTGGGCCCCGGACTCGCCGTACCGACGAAGTAGGCGCTATAGGCGATCAGGACATCGGTGGTGAGGAATGTGCTGGCAGTCATGGGCGGGGTGACCTTGGAGACGGGCAAATCGCGCTGCTCGAGAGGGTACAGGCCGAGCCGCGCGGAGCGATATGAGTCCAACGATTCTGCCCGGCTGCGCGCGAATCGCACAGATACAGTTGCGGGCCCCCGCAACTGCACAATCGTGCGGGTGCCGGGTGCCGGGTGCCGGGCGGCTCAGGCGGCTCAGGTAGCTCAGGTCATTCAGTCCGCTCAGGCCGGCCGGAACAATTCACCCTCCCGCCGCTGTGCCGATGCAATCCGCCAACTCCCCCGCCACCGCTTGCCGGCTATGCCGTGGGCGTTGCACGAGCCCGATTTCACGGTGAAACGTCGCGTCGCCGAGTTCGAGGGCCTTCACGTTGGCGGGCCACCTGCTGAGTCCGGCCGTATTCGGAATCAGCGCCACGCCGATGCCGCGCGCGACGAGTTGCGCGATGCCCTGCAACTCGTCCAGCTCGATCACGTCATGCACGTTCAGCCGCGCGCGCCGCAGAAAGCGGTCGACCAGCCGGCCACCGAACGATCCACGGTCATAGCGGATGAACGGCTCGCTTTTGAGCAGCTCGCGCCAGGAGCGCTTGCCACGCGCGAGCGCTTTGGGCGCCAGTAGCACGAACGGCTCGGTGACGAGCGTGCGCCATTCCAGTTCGGACGGCAGCGCGAAGGGCGGTTTGATGATCACCGCGAGATCGAGTTCGCCCGAGTCCACCTGGCCCAGCAAACCCAGCGACACGCCGGGCACGACGCGAATCCGCCAGCCGGGGCGGTCGTCGCGAAAGCGGGCCAGCGCGTCGGCGAGAAACGAGACTTGCGCGGATGCAATCGCGCCCACCCGCAGCATGCCGCTTTCGGCCGCACCCGCGCCGCGCTCCGAGAGCCGTGCGTACAGCGTCATCATTTCTTCGGCGAGCGCGAGCGTTTCGCGGCCCGCGTCGTTGAGTGTGGCGGAGCGCCCCGTGCGGTCGAACAGCGCGAAGCCGAGTTCCTCTTCGAGCCGCTGCATCTGCGCGCTCACGGCGGATTGCGTCAGGCCGATGCGCGCACCCGCGCCGGAAAACGTACCGTACTGGCTGACGGCGATAAAGGTCTTGAGTTCGCTGAGCATCGTCGATTGATCGATTCTGGTGTTGGTCAGGTCAAATATATATCGTTTTTCACCATTTTTGGTCATGGTTAAAATTGGCCTCACGCGTGCGGCTTCAGGGGCTGCTTCATGGACCGCTTCATAGTCCGCTTCATAGACCGCTTCATAGTCCGCCTCATGGACCGACACGCGATCCCACTTTCCTCTCTGCGAGTTTTCCCATCATGAGCGTTGCCGAAACCGTTTTGCCGCCGTTCCATCTGGCGTTTCCTGTGCATAGTCTTGCCGCTGCACGCGAGTTCTACGGCGAGTTGCTCGGCTGTCCGGAAGGGCGCAGCTCACCGGACTGGGTCGACTTCAACTTCTACGGCCATCAGATCGTCGCGCACCTCGCGCCTGAGGAAATCGGCCACCGGCACACCAGCAAGGTCGACGGCGACGCGGTGCCGGTGCGCCACTTCGGCGCGGTGCTCTCGATGGCGCAATGGCAGGCCGCCGCGGACAAGCTGCAACAGGCCGGCATCGACTTCATCATCGAGCCGCATGTGCGTTTCAAGGGCGAGGTCGGCGAACAGGCGACAATGTTCTTCCTCGATCCGTCGGGTAACGCGCTGGAATTCAAGGCGTTTGCGGATATGTCGTCGTTGTTTGCGAAGTAAGCCCGGGACATGGGCAAGGACGCCGGCGGCACGCGCCGGCGCCTGGAAAGGATAAGGCCGGTCGACCCTCACGGTTGACCGGCCTTATTTGCGTCATGCCGACGTTCAGCGATTCACCAGCCGGGCCGGAATGAACACCAGGATCAACACGGCGGAAAGCGTCAGCGTGCAGGCCGTCAATACGAGCCCCGACGCCAGCGTATGCGTGTAGCCCTTGAGCCAGCCGATCACGGTCGGACTGATGAAGCCGGCCAGGTTGCCGGTGCAGTTGATCAGCGCGATCCCCGCCGCCGCGCCGCTGCCGCCGAGAAACGCGGTGGGCAGCGCCCAGAACATCGGCAGCGCGGTGACCACGCCGGAAACGGCCAGGGTGAGCCCGATCATCGACAGCAGCGAGCTGTCACCGTTGGCCGCGCACAGGCTGAAACCGCTTGCCGCCACCAGCGCGGGCACGACGATATGCCAGCGGCGCTCGCGCGTGCGGTCCGCGTGACGGCCGACGGTGATCATCGAGATCAGCGCCACCGAGTAGGGAATCATCGTCAGCAGGCCGATCATCAAGGGATCGTCGATTCCCGTGCCGCGAATGATGGTGGGTTGCCAGAAACCGATGGCGTAGGAACCCATCACCACGCCGAACAGCACGAGGCACAGCAGCCAGACGCGCGCCGAGCCGAACACCGCGCGCACCGAGCTATGCGTACGCACCACGGTGTCGGCGTCGATCTCGTTCTGAATCAGGCGCTTTTCTTCGCTGCTGAGCCACTTCGCGTCGGCCACGCGATCGTCGAGCCAGCGATAGATGACGAAGCCGAGCGCGATTGACGGCAGCGCTTCGACGATGAACAGCCACTGCCACCCTTCGAGTCCTCCCGCGCCGTTGAAAGCGTGCATCAGATAGCCGGACAGCGGGCCGCCTAACAAACCGGAGACGGGAATGCCGGCCATCAGCAGCGCGGTCATCCTGCCGCGCCGGTGCGAGGGGAACCAGTAAGTGAGGTACAGGATCATGCCGGGGAAGAAGCCCGCCTCGGCAACGCCGAGCAGAAAACGCACGACATAGAACATCAAGGGCGTGTGTACCCAGGCGGTGACCATCGACAGCAGTCCCCACGTAATCATGATGCGGGCGATCCAGCGTCGCGCGCCGAGGCGATGCAGCAGCAGGTTGCTCGGCACTTCGAACAGAAAGTAGCCGATGAAGAAGAAGCCGGCGCCGAGGCCGTAAGCCGCTTCACTGAAATGCAGGCTGTTGAGCATCTGCAGTTTCGCAAAGCCGACGTTCACGCGATCCAGATAAGCGACCACGTAACCGACGAACAGCAGCGGCATGAAGCGCCACGCGACGCGCCGGAATAGCTGATCGGCCGGATTCACATCGGCCGTGACAGGGTAGGACGTTTGGGTTAGCAAGACTTGTCTCCTGGCCCGCCGTGCTGATTGTTTTGAAGGCTTGGGCGGGCGAACGATGTGAGAGTGTAAGGGCAGGTGAGCCGCGTTTCCATGACTAGGCGGGGCTGATCTCCTGACGGCCGGCCGCGAGCGTTGCGGCGTCTTCGATTTCGAAGCCGATCTGGGTGAGCGCCTCTTGCAAGTCATGTTGCTGGGCGTCGTCGAGTTCGACTAGCGGCGCGCGCAGCGCGGCCCATTGCGGATCGCCCGATTGCCAGGCGATCGCGGCCTTCATCGCGGCGATGATCGGGTAGCGCTGGAATATCGCGCGCGTGTCGTTGAGCCGTTGTTGCTGGCCGGCGGCATCCGCCTCGCGCCATGTTTGCGCAAGACGCACGATCGCGGCCGCGTTGACGTTGCCGGTCGCCGTGATGCAACCGGCGCCGCCATTCTGAAGGGTCGGCAGCAACAGCGTCTCGGTGCCGGCGAAGACATCGAAGCCCGCGTTCTGGAACTCCTTGAGCAGCGTGGCGGTGTGATTCCAGTCGCCGGAACTGTCCTTGATGCCGGCGATCACGCCGGGATAGCGCATGAGAAGACGCTCGATCAGGCCGAAGCTGATACCGATCTGGGCGACCGGCGGGATGTGATACAGATAGACGCGCAGGCGGGCATCGGCCACTGCTTCGATGACTTCGGCAAAGCCGCGAAACAGCCCTTCGTCGCTTACGCCTTTGTAGAAAAACGGCGGCAGCATCAGTACCCCGGCGCAACCGCTGCTCACTGCATGGCGTGTGAGTTCGATCGCATCGGGCAGCGCGCAGGCGCCGGTGCCCGGCATCATCCGTCCGGGCGGCAAGCCGGCGTCGAGCAACGCATCGAGCAGCGCGCGCTTTTCGCGGACGGCGAGCGAGTTCGCTTCCGAGTTGGTGCCGAACACGGCGAGTCCTACACCCTGGCGTTCCAGCCAGCGGCAATGGTTGATGAAGCGGGCGGGCGAGGGCGAGCGGTCGGCGTTGAACGGCGTGAGTACCGGCGACAGGACGCCGCGTAAGCCGGACATGGGCGTGCTCATGAGCGTGTCTCCTTCGATGTTGCGTTGTTCGTATAGGTCAGGTCGGGTCCT
Source organism: Paraburkholderia fungorum (assembly GCF_046026025.1). GTDB lineage: Bacteria > Pseudomonadota > Gammaproteobacteria > Burkholderiales > Burkholderiaceae > Paraburkholderia > Paraburkholderia fungorum_E. The sequence continues at coordinate 60,611 of NZ_JAQQFL010000031.1, forward strand.
TGAATGCATGGCAATGCCGGGTAGGCCGGGCAGGCCAGGGCCAGTGCAAGGCATTCAGGCGCCGACGCAGTATTGCGTGACCGTGAACAGCGAAGAAGCGCGAGCCGCTTGCTTCAAACGTTAATTATTTTTGTGTTTCGCGAGGCGCGGCATTCAGTTCCTGCGCGGCCTTGAGGAAGGCGTGGACAAGCCGCATGCGCGCCGACGAGCGCCCCCACAACAAACCGACCACGCGTTTCGGAAACGCGTGCGGTAACGGCCATTTCGCGAGCGACAGCCCGGAAAAGCGCGTCATCAACCAGTCCGGCACCAGGGATACACCCAGGCCCCGGTCCACCATCACCGCGATGGCATCGAGCCCGTCGAGCTCGCAGCGCTGATGCGGCTGGATGCCGTGCTGCCGCAAATACCCGTCGGCGAGTTGTCCGCCGACCACATTGCGGTCGTAGCGCACGAACGGCTCACGTTGCAGCACGGCGTGTGGATCGTCGACCGCCATCGACGCGGGCGTGAGCAGCACCAGCGGTTCTTCACGAAAGGTGTGCCAATCGCAGCTTTTCGGCAGATCGAAGAGCGGCTGCACCAGCATCGCCGCATCGAGATCGCCGCTCACCACCTTGCGGTAGAGCTCGACCGAATTGCCCGGCTCCAGATAGATATCGATCTGCGGGTGCCGCGCGAGCAGCCCGGCCAGCACGTCGGGAATCAGGCTCGTCATCATGGTGGGGGTGCCGCCCAGCCGCAGTTGACCGGCGAGCACGGATTCGTCGTTCAGGTCGGATTTCAGGTCGCGGATATCGTGCAGCACCGCGCGGGCGCGTTCCAGAATGCGCTCGCCGGCCTCGGTCGTGCCGACCGTGCGGCCGGAACGGCGCACCAGCTTCGCGCCGAGTTCCTGTTCGAGCATTTTCACGCGCTGCGCCACCGCGGCGGGCGTCAGATCGAGTCTGCGCGCGGCTTCGGCAATCGATCCGAGTTCGACCACATAGACAAAGCTCTGCAGATAGCGCGAGTCCATCGAATAGAATTTTTATCTTTTGAAGAAGCCAAAGGATACTGTTTTTGACGCCTTGCGGCTATCACACTTCGATCTCACCGAACGCGCATCAGACGCGGACGGCCAGCAAATTTGGAGGAGTGTGGAAATGCCAAGGATTGAATCGGTGTCGGTTTGTGCGGCGGCTGTGCCGCTCGATCGCGTGACGTCATTTGCGACTCGCACGGTCTCGACGCGTCACTATGGTCTGGTGAAAGTGCGCTCGACCGATGGCGTGGAAGGGATCGGCTTCTGTTATATCGGCAGTGCGGGCGGCGAGCTGCTGCGGGTGGCCGTGGAGCAATTGCTGGCGCCCGTGCTGATCGGCAAGGATTCGTATGCGGTCGAGGGACTGTGGCAGGCGATGTATCAGGAGGCCTTGCTGCAAGGCCGTGCCGGCACCGTGATGCGCGCCATCAGTATTCTCGATACGGCGTTGTGGGACCTGAATGCGCGCAGCCACAACGTGCCGCTGCACAAGTACCTCGGGGCGGTCGAACTCGACAGCGTGCCCGCGTATGCGAGCGGCGGCTACTACCTCGACGGCAAGTCCGCGGGCATGCTCGGCGAGGAAATGGCGAGCTACGTCGAGATGGGTTTCAAGGCGGTGAAGATGAAGGGCGGGCGCCTGTCGCCACGCGAAGAAGAAGCGCGCGTGCGCGCCGCGCGCGAAGCGATCGGCCCGGATGTCGAACTGATGATCGACATCAACAACGGCTGGACCGACACCACTCAGGCGCTGCAGCACCTGCGGCGGATCGAGCAATACGACCCGTACTTCGTGGAGGAGCCCTTTTCCCCCGACGATATCGACAACCACGCGCGCCTTGCCAAGCTCACGCGCGTGCCGGTGGCGACCGGCGAAATCGGCTATGGCCGCTGGTATCACAAGGAGTTGCTCGACAAGGGGGGCGCTGCGATCCTGCAAACCGACGCGGTGGTGTGCGGCGGCATCAGCGAATGGCGGCGGATCGCGGCGACTGCCGCGAGCTATGGCGTGGTGATGTGCCCGCACTGGTTCCATGACGTGCACGCGCCATTGGTTGCGGCCACACCTAACGCGCGCTATGTCGAGTACTTCTGGGACGACCAGGTGCTCAATTTCCGTCGCCTGATCGATCGTCAGCTCGGCCACAGGAATGGGCGCATCGTGCTGCACCAGACGCCGGGCCTTGGCTTCAATTTTGACGAGCGTGAGCTTGCGAAGTACGGCAAGTGGACCGCGATCGGCTAACCCGGGTTCGAGTCGAACGTCAAGGCGTTGTATGACGCGAATCTGGCCGTAAGGTATTAGTATTGCGCAATAAAATATAAAGGCATGGCTCGCATGAGTTCAGCGGGACTTGCGTGAGACATGCCTTTAATCGCCCCCTTAAAATCGCCCATCTCCCCCTCTTCAAACGTTTGCATCCTCCTGATGCCCCATACGTTTGAAGCATCGTCTATCCTTACATTAGCCTTCCTGACAATTTCGCCATTTTGGTGCCATGCAGGCGTTGGTGCTATCGATCTAGCATAGCTGCAGATTCACCCATCCCTTATCGGCATTCTCTCAGGCGCGTTTCATGTGGATCGTCAACGTTGCGCTTAAGCGGCCATACACGTTCATCGTGATGGCCATTCTGATCTTGCTGGCGACGCCGTTCGTGCTGTTGACCACGCCGGTCGACGTGCTGCCGGAGATCAATATTCCGGTGGTCAGCATCATCTGGAGTTACACGGGCTTGTCGGCCGAGGACATGGCCAACCGCATCACGTCCGTCAACGAGCGCAGTCTGACCACCACGGTCAACGACATCGAGCACATCGAATCGCAGTCGCTTGCGGGGATCACGATTCTCAAGGTGTTCCTGCAGCCGAACGCGAACATCCAGACCGCGATCGCGCAGACGGTGGCCGTCGAGCAGGCACAACTCAAGCAGATGCCGCCGGGCGCGACACCGCCTCTCGTGATCAGTTATTCGGCGTCCAGCATCCCGGTGATCCAGCTCGGCTTGTCGAGCCCGAAGCTCTCGGAGCAGGCGCTCAACGACACCGCGCTGAACTTCCTGCGTCCGCAGTTGGTGACGATCCCGGGCGCGGCCGTGCCCTATCCGTACGGCGGCAAATCGCGTCTGATTTCGGTCGACCTCGACACGCGCGCCTTGCTCGCAAAAGGCTTGACGCCTTCGGACGTGGTCAACGCGTTCAATGCGCAAAACCTGATTCTGCCGACCGGCACGGCCAAGATCGGGCCGAGGGAATACACGATCAACATGAACGGTTCGCCCGCCACGGTGGACGGTCTCAACGACATTCCGGTGCGCACGCTCAATGGCGCGACGACGTATCTGCGTGAAGTGGCTCACGTGCGCGACGGTTTCTCGCCGCAGACCAATATCGTGCGGCAGGACGGGCATCGTGGCGTGCTGATGTCGGTGCTGAAGAACGGCAGTGCGTCGACGCTGTCGATCGTCAATACGCTGCAAGGCCTGCTGCCGACCGCGCGCGCCGCGTTGCCGCCGGACCTGAGCATCACGGCCTTGTTCGACCAGTCCGTGTTCGTGAAAGCGGCAGTGCAGGGCGTGGTGCGCGAAGCGGTGGTCGCCGCCGCCCTGACCGCGGCGATGATCCTGCTGTTCCTCGGTAACTGGCGCAGCACCTGCATCATCGCGATTTCGATCCCGCTGTCGATTCTGTCCTCGCTGATCGCACTGCATGCGCTTGGCCAGACCATCAACATCATGACGCTGGGCGGCCTCGCGCTAGCGGTCGGGATTCTGGTCGACGACGCGACGGTGACGATCGAGAACATCGAACGGCACCTGCATATGGGTACGAATCTGCACGATGCGATTCTCGACGGCGCCGGCGAAATCGCGGTGCCGGCGCTGGTCTCCACGCTGTGTATCTGTATCGTGTTCGTGCCGATGTTCTTCCTGACCGGCGTCGCGCGTTATCTGTTCGTGCCGCTCGCGGAAGCCGTCGTGTTCGCGATGCTGGCCTCGTACGTTCTGTCGCGTACGCTGGTGCCCACACTGGCCATGCTGCTGATGGGCCACGCGCACAAGCCCAAAGCCAACGCCAACGCCAGACCGAATCTGTTCCGGCGTCTCTATCTGCGTTTCGATCACGGCTTCGAGCGCATGCGCTCCGCCTACATCGTGATTCTCAGCAGCGTGCTGGTGCGCCGCGGCAGGTTCGGCGGCCTGTTCCTCGGTTTCTGCGTGGTGTCGATGGGCCTGGTTTTCGTGCTCGGCGAAGACTTTTTCCCGAGTGTCGACGCGGGCGACATCCGTCTGCACATGCGTGCGCCGACCGGCACGCGCATCGAGGAGACCGCGCGTCTCGCGGACGAAGTCGAGAAGGTGATCCGCGAGGTCGTGCCGGCCGATGAACTCGGCACGATCCTCGATAACCTCGGCTTGCCGTATAGCGGTATCAACCTCTCGTATAGCAACGCGGGCACGATCGGCACGCTCGATGGCGAAATCCAGGTAGCGCTGAACGAGAACCACAAGCCGACGCAAGGCTATATGGACACATTGCGCACGATCCTGCCCAAGCGTTTTCCGGGCGTCGAGTTCTTCTTTCAACCGGCGGACATCGTCACGCAGATTCTCAACTTCGGCCTGCCTGCCGCGGTCGATGTGCAGATTTCCGGTGCGGATCAGCAGGGCAACTTCGACATTGCACGCAAGCTGCTGAAACAGGTACGGATGATTCCCGGCACCGTCGACACACACATCCAGCAGAAACTGGATGAACCGGTGATCAATCTTCAGATGGATCGCACGCGCCTGCAGCAACTCAATCTGAGCGCGAGCAATGTGGCGCAAAACGTGCTCATTTCATTGTCGGGCAGTTCGCAGACGTCGCCGGGGTTCTGGTTCAACGACAAAAATGGTGTGGAATACAGCGTCGGGGTGCAAACTCCGCAGTATCGGATTTCGTCGATCGACGAGCTGTTGCGCACACCGGTCTCAGGTTCCGCCAACGGGCCGACGCAACTGCTCGGCAACCTGGTGCAGGTCTCGCCGCACACCCAGTTCGCGGACGTCACGCACTACAACATCAGGCCGGTCATCGATCTGTATGTGAGCGTCGAGAAGCGCGACCTGGGCAGCGTCGCGAATCAGGTCGACAAGCTGGTCGATAACGTGCGGGCCTCGCTGCCGCGCGGCAGTCAGATTGTGGTGCGCGGCCAGGTGCAGACCATGCGCAGCTCGTTCTTCGGTCTGGGTCTCGGTGTGGCGATGGCGATCGTGCTGGTGTATCTGCTGATCGTGGTGAACTTCCAGTCGTGGGTCGATCCGCTGATCATCATCAGCGCCTTGCCGGCGGCACTGGCAGGCATCGTGTGGATGCTGTTCCTGACTGGCACGCATTTGAGCGTACCGGCCTTGACCGGCGCGATCATGACGATGGGCGTCGCCACCGCCAACAGTATTTTGATGGTGTCGTTCGCGCGCCAGCGACTCACCGCCGGCGCGCCGCCGCTCACCGCGGCGCTCGAAGCCGGTGCAAGCCGGATCAGGCCGGTGTTGATGACCGCGTTCGCGATGATCATCGGCATGATTCCGATGGCGCTCGGTCTCGGTGAAGGCGCCGAGCAGAACGCGCCGCTGGGCCGTGCGGTGATCGGTGGCTTGCTGTTTGCCACGATCTCCACGCTGTTTTTCGTGCCGGTGGTGTTCGCGGGCATTCATAGCCGTCTCGCGCGGCGCCACCGCGACGATGACGACACGGATGCGACGGGCGGGCACGGCGGCGACCACGGCCCCACGTTGGATCACGGCGGTGATGGCAAGCCCGCGTAACGTTAATTGACAGCTGAAATTTACGGCTGATTGTGATGGCTGACTGAGATGGCTGACTGAGATGACCGAAAAAACTCATGCATCGCTGGCGATTCCGGCGCGAGAGACCGAAGGTGGCCACAGCTTGCCACCGCGCAATCGCGAGTGGAAGCGCGCCAAAATCGCCGTCTGGATCGTGCTGGCGCTGCTCGCCCTGGGTGCATTGCGCACGGTGATCGCGAACGTTCTGCAAAGTCGCGCGGTGGTTGCAACGACGACCCAGAACGCCACGCAGTACGTGAACGTGATAAGCCCGGCGGAAACGGGCGGCGGTGGCGGCGACAACCTGTTGCCGGGCACCTTGCGCGGCTATGTCGAGTCGCCGATCTATGCGCGCTCCACCGGCTATCTGCTGCACTGGTACGTCGATATCGGCGCACGGGTGAAGCAGGGCCAATTGCTCGCCGATCTGGATACGCCGGAAATCGATCAGGAACTCGCGCAGGCGCTGGCGCAGCGTCAGCAAGCCAGTTCGAGTCTCGGCCTTGCCAAAAGCTCGGCGGAACGCTGGCAGCAACTGCGGCAACGCGATGCGGTCTCGCAGCAGGAACTCGACGAGCGGCAGAGCGCCTACACGCAAGACGTGGCCAATCTTGCCGCCGCCGATGCCAATGTAAAACGCCTGCAGCAACTCGAATCGTTCAAGCGCATCGTCGCGCCGTTTGCGGGCGTGGTCACGCAGCGCAATGTCGACGTCGGCGATCTGATCGACGCGGGCAGCGGCACGAGCCGCGCGTTGTTCGCGCTCGCGCAGTCGGATCCTTTGCGCGTCTATGTGCAACTGCCGCAGGCCTACGCGCAGAACGTGTCGGTCGGACAGAAGGTGGTGGTGACGCAGGCCGAATTGCCGGGTCAGCAGTTCCACGGCACGATCACGCATGTCTCCGGCGCGATCGACGTGCCGACCCGCTCGCTGCAGATCGAAGTGACCTTGCCGAATCCCGACGGCACGCTGCGGCCAGGCGCCTATGTACAGGTTGCGGTGCCCGCGGTGGCTCGTGCGGAATTGACGGTGCCGGGCAATGCCTTGCTGTTTCGCGCCGAAGGTCCACGGCTCGCGGTGGTCGATGAGAAGGGTACCGTGACGTTGCGCAAGATCGTGATCGCGCGGGACCTGGGGCAATCGCTCGAAATCGAAAGCGGCATCGAGGCAAGCGACAAGATCATCATCAACCCGAGCGATTCGATCGCGGACGGCGATCATGTGCAGATCGCGCAGCCGCAGAAAAACGGCAAGGGGGCGTCGTGATCGCGAAGCAGGCGAGCGTTGACCGGGCGCCCACATCACGAACGACACGCACGTCACGAGCGGCACTCAGCGCGTTTGCGGCCGCCGCGAGCGCGGCCTTGCTGGCCGCGTGCACGGTCGGCCCGGATTATCAGCGGCCGCAAGCCGAGGTGCCGCCGAGCTGGCAAACCGATTCATACTGGCGCGTCGCGGCGCCTTCGCATGCACCGATCACGCCTGACTGGTGGAGCGCGTTTGGCGATTCGACACTCGCCGCGCTGGAAACCCAGGCGCTCGCGCAGAATCAGACATTGGCCGCGGCAAGCGCGCACTATGAGCAGGCCAGAGCGACGCTCGCCAACACCCGTGCGCAGCAGATTCCCGAAGTCGATCTGGGCGCGACCGGTTCGCGCTTCCGGATTTCGAAGGACCGCCCGCTGACCAATTACGCCACGCCGACCACGTCGACGGTGCAGAACAACGTGCAACTCGGTCCGACGATCAACTACGACACCGATCTATTTGGCCGGATACGTCGCGAGGTGGAAGGCGCCGCGGCCTCCGCGCAGCAATCGGCCGACGATCTCGCCAACGCACGGCTCGTCCTCACCACCGATCTCGCCACCGACTATTTCTCGCTGCGTGAACTCGATGCCGAGATCGACGTGCTGAATCAATCGGTGAAGCTGCAGCAGAAGGCGCTCGATTACGTCACGTCCGAGCACGATCTCGGCTCGGTGTCCGGGCTCGACGTGCTGCAGCAGAAGTCGCTGCTCGATTCGACTCGCGTGCAGGCGCAATTGCTGCTGAATCAACGCGCGCAGCAAGAACATGCGATTGCCGCGCTGGTCGGCGTGCCCGCGCCGCAGTTCGCCATCGAAGCCCGTGTGCTCGACACGCAGGTGCCGCCGATTCCGCTTGGACTTCCTAGCGACGTTTTGCAACGCCGCCCGGATATCGCATCGGCGGAACGCGCAATGGCTGCGGCGAACGCGCAGATCGGCGTCGCCAAGGCGGCGTTTTTTCCGAGCCTGACACTGACGCCGGGCATCGGCTGGGAAAGCACGCAGTTCGCCAGCTTGCTGAGCGCGCCCACGCTGATGTGGACGCTCGGCGCGACGGTGGGGCAGGTGCTGTTCGACGGCGGCCGCCGTGCGGCCAACGTAAAGTTCGCGAGCGAAGGCTACCAGGCGAGCGAGGCGAATTACCGGCAAACCGTGCTTACCGCATTCCAGCAGGTGCAGGACGGCATCACGGGCCTGTCGGTGCTGGACGGCGCGGCGAAGCAGTCGCACGAGGCCGTGACCGATGCGCAGCATCTGCTGGCGCTCGCCAACGACCGCTATTCGGGCGGCCTGGTGGCCTATCTCGACGTGATTACCGCGCAGCAGTCGCTGCTCACGAGCGAGCGTCAGGATGTACAGATCCATGGCCAGCAGATGACGCTGTCGGTTTCACTGGTGAAGGCGCTCGGCGGCGGCTGGGATGGGAGCACGGACGTAGCGGGCGCCCAGCGGCCCGGCGGCGCAACGAACCCGGCGAATGCAGCGGAGGTTGCGAACGCAACGACCGTAGCCAACGCGACCAACGCAATCAACGCAACCAACGCAACGGCCACGAAGGAGGCGATGGCTCCCGCGAAGTGAGCCGCCCGACGATGACACGGCCAGACAGGAAAAGCGTAAAACGAGGCGTTTCGTATAATGCAGACACAAGGGGACGCGCATGAAATTGCTGATCGTTGAAGACGAGCACAAGGTGGTGGATTACCTGCGCTCCGGTTTGACAGAGCAGGGCTGGGTCGTCGATGTCGCGCTCGACGGCGAGGAAGGCATGCATCTGGCTACCGAATTCGATTACGACGTGATCGTCCTCGACGTGATGCTGCCCAAACGCGACGGTTTCAGCGTGCTCAAGGCGCTGCGCATGCGCAAGTCGACCCCGGTCATCATGCTGACGGCCCGCGATCATGTGAACGACCGTGTGCGGGGCCTGCGCGAAGGCGCCGACGACTACCTCACCAAACCCTTTTCCTTTCTCGAACTGGTCGAGCGGCTCCATGCCCTGGCACGCCGCACGCGCTCACAGGAATCGACGCTGATTTCCGTGGGCGATCTGTTCGTCGATCTGATCGGCCGGCGCGCCACCCGCGACGGCGTGCGTCTCGATCTGACCGCCAAGGAATTCCAGTTGCTCAGCGTGCTGGCGCGCCGCCAGGGCGACATTCTCTCGAAGACCGCGATTACCGAACTGGTGTGGGACGTCAACTTCGACAGCCATACGAACGTGGTCGAAACCGCGATCAAGCGGCTGCGCGCCAAACTCGACGGCCCGTTTTCCTCGAAGCTGCTGCACACCGTGCGCGGCATGGGCTACGTGCTCGAAGTACGTGAAGAGGCAGAACAATCATGAACCGTTCTATTGCGCGCCGCCTGGCATTGATGTTCGCGCTGGTGGCGCTGCTCGTGTTCACGCTGGTGGGCACCTGTCTGTTTCTGGTGTTGCGCACGCAACTCGAACACCATTTGCGCGAATCGCTCGACGCTCGCGCCGAGATCGCGCGCATCATCGTCTATCATTCGGTGACGCCCGAAAAATGGCGCATGGCCCGCGAAAAGCTCACCGACATGACGCCGCGCGACGGCAGCACCGTCTATGCGGTGTCGAGCGCCGATCCGTATTTCCACTATGGCAAGCCCGTCGAGGGGCCGGTCGTATCGAATTGGGCGGGCGGCTACGCGAAGATTTCGCCGCTCGGCGGCGGCGCGGATATGCTGACCGTCAACGTGACGATACCGGCTTACGGCGCCCGCCCACCCGTGCAATTGCAGGCCGCCGCCAGTTGTTCGCCAAACGCCCGCACGATGCGCGTGTTCGGCTCGACGCTCGCCGCACTGTCCGCGTTGGGCAGTCTCGCCGTGCTGCTGCTGAGTTACTGGGTCACGCGGCTGGGTCTTGCGCCGTTGACGCGCTTGACGAGAGATGCGTCCGCGGTGAGCCCGAATAACCGCTCGCAACGTCTGAATACGGCCTCGCTGCCGTTTGAATTGAACGATCTGGCCAACTCGTTCAACGGCGCGCTCGAACGTCTGGACGGCGCCTACGGCCGCCTCGAATCGTTCAATGCGGATGTCGCTCACGAATTGCGCACGCCGGTGACGATTCTGATCGGTCAAACCGAAGTGGCGTTGACCCGCAATCGCTCGGTCGACGATTTGCGCCATACGCTGCAATCGAATCTCGAAGAGTTCGAACGCATGCGCGCGATCATCAACGACATGCTGTTCCTCGCCCGCGCTGACCAGGGCGAGCGCGCGACGGGCCTCGTCGAAGTGTCGCTGGCCGGAGAAGTCGCGCATACGCTGGAGTTTCTGGAGATTCCGTTTGAAGAAGCGTGCGTGCATGCGCAGTTGCGCGGCGACGCGGTGGCGCGCGTGAACCGTTCGCTATTCGGCCGCGCCTGCACGAATCTGCTGATGAACGCGATCCAGCACTGCGCGCCGGGCGCGGCGATCACGGTGACGATCGCGAACACGGCGGATCAGGTGCGCGTTGCGGTGGCCAACCCGGGTGAGCCGATCGAGCCGGGCGTGCTCGAACACCTGTTCGACCGGTTCTATCGCGCGGAAGTGTCCCGCACCAACAGCCGCGAAAACCACGGGCTCGGTCTCGCGATCGTGAAGGCCATTGCGGAAATGCATCGCGGCGCGGTGTCGGCGGAAAGCGCGAATGGGATCAACACGTTCACGTTTTCGATTGCGGCCTCGAGTGTGGAAACCAGCATCCCGGCGGCACGCGCGAATGCCGGTGTGGCCGCGGTCGCAGCGGGTTAATCGCTGTGGATTACTCGTCGCTGGAAAAAGGCAAATCGGCCTGAACCGGTACGCGCGGTTTCGCCACTTGCGCGTTGGCCGGCGTCAACGCGCTCACGCGCACGCCCAGCAGCCGCAGCTTGCGGTTCAGTTCCACTCGCCGCAGACACTCGGTTGCCGCGCGCCGGATTTCGGCGGCGTCGGCCGTCGGTTCGTCGAGCGTCAGGTCGCGCGTGACCGTGCGGAAGTCGTCGTAGCGCAGCTTGATGCCCACGGTACGGCCCACATAGCCCTTGCGCACCAGGTCTTCCGCCACCCGTACGCACAAGCCGGTAAACGAACTGGACAAGGCCGGGCGATCATGACGTGGATGCAGATCGCGTTCGAAGGTCGTCTCGCGGCTCATCGACTTCGGCTCCGATTCGACCACCACCGGCCGCTCGTCGTAACCTTGCGCGACTTGCATGAGCCAGGCCGAATAACTCCGCCCGAAGTGGTCCTGCAACAGACCCGCGTCCGCAGCCGCGAGATCGCCGACCGTGGCGAGACCGAGCGCGGTGAGTTTCTCCGCGGCCTTCGGTCCGATTCCGTTGACCTTGCGCACCGGCAAGGGCCATACGCGCAACGGCACGTCCGCGGGCGTGAGAATCGTGAGGCCGTTGGGTTTGCCGAGTTCGGAGCCGATTTTCGCCAGCAGCTTGTTCGGCGCGACGCAAATCGAGCAGGTGAGGCCGGTTGCCTGATTGACGGCCTGCTTGATGCGCGCGGCGATCTCGCGCGGCTCGTCCGGCAACCCGGTGAGGTCGATATAAATTTCGTCGATGCCGCGGTCTTCGATCCGGTCCGTGAACGTCGCCACCGCCGCTTTGAACAGACGCGAGTAGTGACGATACGACTCGAAATCGGTGGGCAGCAGAACCGCGTCCGGCGCGAGCACGGCGGCTTTCATCATGCCCATTGCGGAGAATACGCCGAGCGCGCGGGCCTCGTAAGTGGAGGTGGTCACCACGCCGCGGCCCGCGTAATCGCGCAGCTTCGCAAAGCGGCGGCTGCCGTCTTCAAGCGTTTGCGGCGCGCCGTTGCGGCCGCCGCCGATCACCACCGGCGTGCCGCGCAGTTCGGGATAGCGCAAGAGTTCAACGGACGCGTAGAACGCGTCCATGTCCAGATGCGCAATACGGCGGCTTGCAGAACTCATGGATGGCGGATGGGGTGACAGCGCGGGCCGCGAGCATCACAGTCGATGAACAGTCGATGCGCGCGGCCGTTGCCCTAGGGCATGGCTTGCTGCGTTGGGCGCCCGGACGTGTGAGCCATGATGCGCTGCACGCCCGACGCCAAACCGTCATAGTACCTTGCTCCGCCCGGGCAAGGTGTCAGCCGGCCAACGTCAACCGCAAGCCGGTTTGGCTTTCTTGCAGGCGTCCGCAAGCTGGGGCGGCGGGTCCTTCTTGAACACAGTCTTATACGACTCGAGCACGTTCGACTGAACCACCGGCAGGGACTGCACGCCGATCCACGCCGGCGGCGTCTGGCCGATCAGCGCTTTCATCATCGCCATCGCCTCGGCCACGCCCTGATCGTACGGCCGTTGCGAGCCGGTTGCCTTCAGCGGTCCGCCTTTGGCAATCTCGATCGCGGATTGCAGGCCCAGGTCGACCGTCGTCACGGGAATGTTCACCCCCTGTGCCCGCATCGACGTCAGCGTGTCGAGCGCCGGTTGATCCCACACGGCGAACAGTCCCTTGACGTCCGGATTACCGGTCAGGAAATCGCCCGCGATCTGCCCCACCTTCGAGGGATCCGTAAAGGCCACCTGCTTGATCTTGATGTCCGGCCGATTTTTCTTGAACCAGTCGTTGACGGCCTTGGTGCGCTCCGTCGTGCTGAAGTAGTCCACGCCGAAATTCACGAGCCCGATGGTGGCGCCTTGCGGCACGCACGAGGCGAGCACCTTCGCCGCGATCTGGCCGTTGCCTTCGCTGTCGGCGGAAATCATCGAGGCGTATTGCTCAGGATGCTTCAGGCCGGTTGGTACGTTGTCCATGAACACGAGTTTGATGCCGGCTTCGGACACCTTCTTGTAGGTGGCGGCCGTGGCCGTTCCGTCGACCGGAATCGAGATGATGCCGTCCGGGTGGCGCTGGATCGTGTTCTCGATATCCGCGATCTGCTTGTCGACCTGATATTCCGCCGATGCCGTGCCGATCACTTCCACGCCGTATTTCTTGAGCGTATCCGTGATGCCTTGCACCTGCAGTTGCGACCAGTCGAGATTCATGGTCTGCATCGAAATGCCGACCTTGAATTTGCCGGCCTTGATTTTGGCGATGTCGGCGTCGCTCAGCCTCACGGCTTCCACCGAGGCCGCTTTTTCGCCGTTCGGCCCTTGCCCGACAATCGTCTTCGGTCCGATCGACCCGGCCGGCAGACTGGTCACGCATTGCGCGTAGGCGCCCGGCGTTGCCAGCGCCATGACGGTGGCAGCGGCGGCCGCCATGAGAGTGGGTAGAACGTATCCTGAGCCACGACGATGTTTCATGATTCTTCTCCGTTGGTCTTCATGTTGGTGTTACGTCTCCTGCCATTCACGAACAGCGCGGGCACGCGAGCTCACGCTTGATTGAGATGCCTTCGTCGCTTGCTGGGCCACTTGCCGGCTTATTTCATGGCTCATTTCCTGGTGAAGGCCACAGCCGCGACGATGATGGCCCCCTTGATCACCAGTTGCAGCGATGAACTGACGCCGAGCAGGACCAGCCCGTTATTGAGCGTGCCGATGATGAGACTGCCGAGCAGCGTGCCGAGCACGAAGCCGCGGCCGCCGAACAGACTGCAGCCGCCGAGCGTCACCGAGGCGATCACATCGAGCTCCATGCCTTGCACGACGTCGGGCCGTGCCGCATGCGAGCGCGCGGAGAGCACGAGCGCGGCGAGCCCGGCCAGCATGCCGGTGAGCACGAAGGCGACCGTGGTCACGCGTCTCGTGTTGATCCCGGAGTAGAGCGCCGCCGTCGGATTGCCGCCGGCTGCATAGATCTGCCGGCCGAACACGCTGAAATGAAGCAGCAGGATGCCGGCGATCACGGTCAGCCCGGTCCAGATGATCGGCACCGGCACACCGGCAATGTCGCCTTCGCCGAAGATCGCGATGAACGAATCGTTGGTGATGATCTCGGGTCTCGTCGTCGTGACCATCAGGGCGAGTCCGCGTGCCGCGCTCAAGGTGCCGAGCGTCACCAGGAACGACGGGATGTTCAACCGCGTGGTCACAACCCCGTTGATCGCGCCGACAAGCGCGCCGGTGCCGATCCCGGCAATCGCGCCGATGATCCAGTTGTCGCCGACATACGCCATGGCGAGCGCCGCGGACATGCCCGACAGCGCCAGCGTCGAGCCCACCGACAGATCGATTTGCCGCGCGATGATCACGAAAGTCATGCCGACAGCAACGATCGACACGAGCGCGGTTTGCCGGCCGATGTTCAGGAAGTTGTCGATGGAGAGAAACCAGGGCGAGGCGAAGCTGAACACCACCAGCAGGATCGCGAACGCGCCGTACAGCGCGTAGGGCCGGTCGCCTTGCAGCAGGAGTTGCGCGATGCGCCGCATACGGCTCTTGCGCGGTGGCGATGCCTGCCGTTCGGCCGTCATCGGCGAGACAGAATCGTTCATGTTGAATGCGCCCTGGAAGACGTCCCAGCGGGGGACTCGATGGAAGAACGGGACAACTGGATCAGGTGATGGAGCGCCTCGGCGTTGGCGAGGTCGGCGCGCTCGACGGTCTTGACGATCGAGCCGTCCACGACGATCGAAATCCGGCCGCACAGGCGCAACAGTTCATCGAGGTCCGAGGAAACGACGAGCACGCCGGTGCCCGCGCGCGCGGCGTCCTGGATCACGCCGTAGATCTCCTCGCGTGCGCCGACGTCGACGCCGACCGTCGGTTCGTCGAGCAGAAGGATCTTGGGACGCGGGTGATTCCACTTCGCAAAGACCACCTTCTGCTGGTTGCCGCCGGACAGGAACTTGACCGCGGTCGACGAGCCGGGGGCCTTGACGCTCAATTCCTTCATCGAGCGCTTCGCCTGGTTGACGGCCGCCTGGCTGCGCAGCCAGCCCCACCGGGAGAATCGCGGCAGCCGCGGCAGGGTCAGGTTGCGTTCGATCGAATGATCGAGGACGAGTCCTTCAAGATGGCGATCTTCGGGCACCAGCGCCACGCCGAGCCGGATGGCTTCAGCGGGCGTCATACGCGCGCGGGATTGACCGTCGATCACAATGGCGCCCGCCTCGATCTTGCGAATGCCAAAGATGGTCTGCAGTATTTCCGTGCGCCCGCTGCCGATCAATCCCGCGAGCCCGTGAATCTCGCCGCGCCGAATCAACAGGTCGACGTGGCGAAGCCTGTCGTTGCTGACGTTCGACAACTTGAGCATGGGTCCGGCGGCGGCATGGAACGTGGCCAGGGTTTGCCGGCCGACGCCGGGTTCGTCACCGGCAATGCCGGCAGCCGTCCTTTCGCGTGCCTGCAAAGCGGCATGACCGGGGCCGACGATCGCCGCGACCAGTTGCTTCATATCGGTGTGGGCGGTCTGGAACACGCCGGCATTGGCTCCGTCACGAAACACGGTGACGCGCTGAGAAATCCGGAACACCTCGTTCAGACGATGCGTCACATAGATCACGCCGACGCCCCGATCCGTGACCGCGCGAATCGCGTCGAACAGGATCTGCTCTTCGCCGCCCGTCAGCGCCGAGGTGGGTTCGTCGAGGATCAGCACGCGCACGTCGCCCATCAGCGCCTTGCAGATTTCGGTCATTTGCCGGTACGCGAACGGCAACGCGCCAACCGGCGTGCGCGGGTCGAGCGGGATGCCGTGCGAGTGGAGGAATTCGCGGACGGTGGCCATGAGTTGCCGGTTTTTCACGAAGCCGAGGCGGGTGCGGGGTTCGCGCCCCAGCATCAGATTGGCCCCGACCGACAGCGATTCGACCAGGCTCAGATCCTGGTAGACCACGGCAACGCCTGCTTCACGCGAGCGCGCCGGCGAATCGAATGCCACTTTTTCGCCGGCAATCTCGATGATGCCGTCGTCATAGGCATGAACGCCGCTGAGGATCTTGATCAGCGTGGATTTGCCCGCGCCGTTTTCGCCGAGCAACGCGTGGACTTCGCCGGGCAACACGTCGAGGCTGACGCCGCGCAGCGCCTGCACGCCACCGAACCGTTTGGTGACGCCCGCAACACGGATCAATGGAACCTGAGGCGATGACGCGGCCGCGACCGCAACCGGCTCACTCATCTGACACGTCTCCTTCGTCGATACGGCGGAATCTTTCTCTTTGTATGTACGGCGCTGATGGCCGAAACCGTTTTGTTATCTTCGCATCATGAATATGGTGCGTCAATAACATTTGTAGCCTGAGGTACGGCTGGACGTCTGATTATGTAATGATTGAATCGGAAAGCTTGTGATAATTCTATCAATCGTTGTAGCATAAGTGCGAACAACTTGTCGGCGGCCGTGGTGCGCCGCGTCAAATTTCCGGATGCCTTATGCCTGAAGCCCCTGTGCTTTCTTCCTCGGTCGTTACGCTGCGCGGCGGCCCGCTCGTTCATCCGGTTCGTAATCCGGGCCTGCCGTTCGACGCCTCCTGGCTGGACGGCTTGCGGGTCAACCAGTCCGCGGTCGAGCGGCGCACGGCCACGCTCGGAACGCGCCGCAGCGTCAAGAAAGATGCGCAGGCGGCCTGGCTGCTGAAGGCCGTCACCTGTATCGACCTCACCACGCTCAACGGCGACGACACCGAGGGGCGCGTGCGCCGCCTTTGCGCCAAGGCGCGCCAACCCGTGCGAGCCGATCTGCTCGAAGCGCTCGGTATCGCGCCGCATGGCATCACCACGGGCGCGGTCTGTGTTTATCACCGTTTCGTTGCGGCGGCGGTGGATGCGCTGCAGGGCAGCGGCATTCCGGTCGCCGCGGTATCCACGGGATTTCCGGCCGGACTGATTCCGCATCCGCTGAAACTGAAAGAGATCGAGGCATCGGTCGCGGACGGTGCGCGGGAAATCGACATTGTCGTCACGCGTGAATACGTGCTGACCGGCAACTGGCAGGCGCTCTACGACGAGGTGCGCGAGTTCCGCGCGGCCTGCGGCCCGGCGCATCTGAAGGCGATTCTGGCGACCGGCGACATCCGCACGCTTTCCAATGTGGCGCGCGCCTCGATGGTCTGCATGATGGCCGGCGCCGACTTCATCAAGACGTCGACCGGCAAGGAAGGCGTCAACGCCACGCTGGATGTCTCGCTGGTGATGGTGCGCATGATCCGCGAGTACCAGGAGCGCACCGGCGTGCCGATCGGCTTCAAGCCGGCGGGCGGCGTGTCAGGCGCGAAGTCCGTGCTGTCCTATCAGATCCTCATGAAGGAGGAGCTCGGCCGGCCGTGGCTCGAACCGGAGCTGTTCCGTATCGGCGCATCGAGCTTGCTGGCCGATATCGAACGCCAGCTCGAACATCACGTGAGCGGGCGTTACTCCGCTTTCAACCGTCATCCCGTAGCCTGAACAGAAGACCGATCCCATGAGCGTAGCCGAGTATTTTTCATCGATGGAGTACGGTCCCGCACCCGAGGACGATCAACCCGCGCGCGCCTGGCTCGCGCAACATGAGCCGGGCTTCGGGCATTTCATCGGCGGGGCATGGCATGAGCCGGCGGCCGGAGAGCGCTTCGTCTCGCACGCGCCCGCCACCGGCGAGCGGCTCGCGGCAATCGCCCAGGGCGACGCGGCCGATGTCGACGCGGCGGTGGCCGCCGCGCGCGCCGCGCAGCCGGGCTGGCTCGCGTTGGGCGGTGCCGGGCGGGCTAGGCACCTGTATGCGCTCGCACGCATGGTGCAGCGTCATAGTCGCCTGTTTGCCGTGCTCGAAGCGCTCGACAACGGCAAGCCGATCCGCGAAACGCGCGATATCGACGTGCCGCTGGTCGCGCGGCATTTCCTGCATCACGCGGGGTGGGCGCAGTTGCAGGAGAGCGAATTCGCCGATTACGCGCCGCTCGGCGTGGTCGGCCAGATCGTGCCGTGGAATTTCCCGCTGCTGATGCTCGCGTGGAAGATCGCGCCGGCGATCGCTATGGGCAATTGCGTCGTGTTGAAGCCGGCTGAATACACGCCGCTCACGGCGTTGCTGTTTGCCGAACTTGCGCATCGGGCCGGTTTGCCGGCAGGCGTGCTGAACGTCGTGACGGGCGATGGCCGCACCGGTGCCGCGCTCGTCGAGCATCCGCAAGTGGACAAGATCGCCTTCACGGGGTCGACGGAAGTGGGGCGCCTGATTCGCGCGGCCACGGCGGGTTCGGGCAAATCGCTGACGCTCGAACTCGGCGGCAAGTCGCCCTTCATTGTGTTCGACGACGCGGATCTCGACGGTGCTGTCGAGGGCGTTGTCGACGCGATCTGGTTCAACCAGGGGCAGGTCTGTTGCGCGGGTTCGCGCCTGCTCGTGCAGGAGGGAATCGAAGCGCGCTTTATTGCGAAGCTGAAGCGCCGCATGGAAACGCTGCGGGTCGGCACGTCGCTCGACAAGAGTATCGATATCGGCGCGATCGTCGATCCGGTGCAGCTCGAGCGCATCCAGTCACTGGTGGAAGCCGGCCGCCGCGAAGGCTGTGCGGTATGGCAGTCGCCCGATACGGCGATGCCCGCCGGCGGCTGTTTTTATCCGCCCACGCTCGTCACCGGCGTGGCGCCGGCTTCCATTCTGGCGCAGGAAGAAATCTTCGGACCGGTGCTGGTCACCATGAGCTTTCGCACGCCGGATGAAGCGATTGCGCTCGCCAATAACTCGCGCTACGGACTCGCCGCGAGCGTGTGGAGCGAAACCATCGGCCGGGCGCTCGATGTCGCGCCGCGCCTTGCCTGCGGCGTCGTGTGGATCAATGCAACCAATCTGTTCGATGCGGCGGTCGGCTTCGGCGGCTACCGCGAGTCGGGCTATGGTCGCGAAGGCGGTCGTGAGGGCATCTACGAATATCTGAAACCGCGTGCCTGGCTCAAGCTTGCCGTCCGTCAGGCTACGCGCGCTGAACGCATCGAACCGACAGCAGGCTCCGGCGAGCGCGAGCCGTTGTCGAATGTCACACTGATCGACCGTACTGCGAAGCTTTTCATCGGCGGCAAGCAGGTGCGTCCGGACAGCGGCTATTCGTTGCCGGTTCACGCGCCGGATGGCGCTCTGGTCGGCGAAGTGGGCGAGGGCAATCGCAAGGACATTCGCAACGCGGTCGAAGCGGCGCGCGCGGCGCAGAAATGGTCGCAGGCGAGTACGCATAACCGCGCCCAGGTGCTGTTCTATCTTGCGGAGAACCTGGCCGTTCGCGCGGATGAGTTCGCGCGGCAACTGGTGATCAGAAACGGCGCGACGGAGGCGGCGGCACATGCTGAAGTCGAGGCCGCGGTGGCGCGTCTGTTTACTTACGCGGCGTGGGCCGACAAGTTCGACGGCGCCGTGCATACGCCGCCACTGCGCGGCGTCGCGCTGGCGATGCACGAGCCGCTCGGCGTGATCGGCATCGCCTGTCCGGAGGAAGCACCGTTGCTCGGCTTTGTCTCGCTCGTGGCGCCCGCGCTGGCCATGGGCAACCGGGTGGTGGTGTTGCCGAGCGTGGCGTGCCCGCTCACCGTGACCGATTTTTATCAGGTGGCTGAGACCTCGGATGTGCCGGCCGGCGTGCTGAATATCGTGACGGGTGAGCGTAGCGCGCTGTTGCCCGCGCTTGCCAAACATGATGACGTCGATGCGGTCTGGTGTTTCGGCGATGCGGCGGATTCGACGCTGGTCGAGCGCGAATCGGCCGGTAATCTGAAGCGGACGTTCGTCGATTACGGCCACCCGTTCGACTGGTCCGACCGGTCGAGCGAAGGCCGCCCGTTTCTGCGTCAGGCCGTGCAGGTGAAGAACATCTGGATACCGTACGGAGACTGACCGGCAGACCCGCCGGGTGTCGGAACCAATTGCACGCCAACCAGAAAATGGAGGAGACAACGTGCTGAAGCATCTGGATTTGCGGTTTTTTCAGGGGGCGCGCGAATGAACACGTCGCCGCAACGAAATGGGCGTGTCGTCATTCTCGGCATCTATGTCACGGATCTGACGTTTCGCGCCGGGCGTATGCCCCTGATCGGCGAGACGATCGCCGGCACGGCATTCGCGATGGGACCCGGCGGCAAGGGTTCGAATCAGGCGGTGGCGGCAGCGCGCGCCGGCGCCGACGTGGTGTTCTGCACGCGCATCGGCAACGACGCGTTTGGCGAGATTGCGCGCAAAACGTGGGCCACCGAAGGCATTACGGCACGCGCGTCGGTGATCGAGGGCGTGTCCACCGGGGCGGCGCATATCTTCGTCGACGACACGACCGGCATGAACGCGATCATCGTCGCCTCCGGTGCGGCCGGCACGATGAATGCAGCCGACGTCGATGCGATCGAAGCCGACATCGCCACCGCGCGCGTCTTCGTCACACAACTCGAGCAGCCGCTCGCGGCGGCGCGCCGCGGCCTTGAGGTGGCCCGCCGGCACGGCGTCGTCACCGTGTTCAATCCGGCGCCTGCGTTGCCGCTCGACGACGACATCTTCCCGTTGTGCGACTACATCACCCCCAACGAAACCGAAGCCGCCGCACTCACCGGTGTGCCGATCGCGAATGCCGACGACGCGCGCCGCGCCGCCGACGTGCTGCTCGCCAAAGGTGTCGGCGCGGTCATTGTCACGCTGGGGGAAAGCGGCGCGCTGCTGCACTCGGCAACCCAATCGGTGCTCGTGCCGGCCTATCGCTGCGGCCGCGTGGTGGAGACCGCCGGTGCGGGCGACGGCTTCACCGGCGGTTTCGCGGCGGCGCTCGCACGCGGCGACGATGCGATTGCCGCGCTGCGTTTTGGCTGTGCGCTGGCGGGCATTTCCGTCACGCGAGCGGGCACGGCGCCGTCCATGCCGACGCTCGACGAGGTGAATCGCGTGTTGAATCAGCCGGCCGAGCGGTCCCCGGCTTCTTCACCGCAGTCCTGACTATTCGAAGACTCAAGGAGATCGTGCCCGCCATGAAGTCCTCGTTTACCACTGAAAAAATGTTCGGCGACCGGCAACTGAATTTTCTGCTGATCGTCAACGTACTCGTCGTGCTGGCCGCAACGTGGCTCTCGCGCGGGCAATTCGTCGATATCGACAATCTGCAGTCGATGGGCGGCCAGTTGCCCGAACTTGGCCTGCTTGCGCTCGGGATCATGCTGTCGATGGTGTCGGGCAACGGCGGGATCGACCTGTCGGGCGTGGGGCTCGCCAACCTGTCCGGGATGGTCGCCGCGCTGGTCGTGCCGCGCTTCGTGAGCGGTGACGACTCGCCGGCGCTCTACACGGCGCTCTTCTGCGTGATCGTCGTGGTGACGGGACTGCTCGGCGGACTTCTGAATGGCGTGGTGATCGCGCGCCTGCGGCTCACGCCGATTCTCTGCACGCTCGGCACCCAACTGCTCTTCACGGGTTTTGCGGTGGTGCTCAGCAATGGCGCTTCGGTGCACGTCGACTATGTCGACCCGTTGTCGAATATCGGTAACGGCACCGTGTTTCAGGTGCCGATCGCGTTCTGCATCTTTATCGCCGCGGTGATCGTGTTGGGGTGGTTGCTCAAACGCAGCCCGTTCGGCCTGCGCCTCTATCTGATGGGCACCAATCCCAAAGCCGCGTTCTATGCCGGCATTCCGCGCGCGCGGATGCTGATTACGACCTATGCGATGTGCGGCGTGCTGGCGTCGCTCGCCGGTCTGATCAGCGCGACGCATACGTCCAGCGCGAAATGGGATTACGGCAACTCCTATCTGCTGATCGCCATTCTGATCGCGGTGATGGGCGGCGTGAATCCGGCCGGTGGTCACGGCCGCATCATCTGCGTGTTTTTTGCGGCAACCGTGCTGCAGTTTCTCTCGAGTCTGTTCAACCTGCTGGGCGTGTCGCAGTTTTTCGGCGATTGCGCATGGGGTTTTCTGTTGCTGCTGTCGCTCGCGTTCGCGGGCGGCGAGCGGGTGCGCGCGATCTTCGGCTTCGGCGGCGGTGGTGGTGGCAGTGGCAGTGGCAGCAGTGCGGCGAGTTCCGGCACGGCGCCGAAAAGTTAGCGCGCAGGAACAGACGCGCGCGCAACACGATTTCAGTAGCGACGGACAACGGGCCCTGGCTGTCCGTGACGGTGAAGCGGGGCGACATCGAACCATAAAGGAGACATCGCATGAAATTGACTCGACTGGGTGCTGCGCTCGCAGCAGGCGCTCTTACGGTGGGCGTGATTGCCGCTGCGCACGCGGCAACCAACGAGACGATCGTCACGGTCGTCAAGGTGACCGGTATCAACTGGTTCAACCGGATGGACGACGGCGTCAAGCAGTTCGCGAAAGACAACCCGGGCGTGACCGCGTATCAGACCGGTCCCGGCCGCGCGGACGCGGCACAGCAACTGAAGATCATTGAAGACCTGATCGCCAAGAAGGTCACCGCGATTGCCGTGGTGCCCTACGATCCGCCGACGCTCGAACCCGCGCTGAAAAAGGCGATGGATCGCGGTATCAAGGTGGTGACGCATGAAGCCGACAATGCGAAGAATACGATGGTCGACATCGAAGCATTCGACAACACCGCCTACGGCGCCGGCCTGAACGAGCGTCTCGCCTCGTGCATGCACGACGACGGCAAGTGGGTGGCGCTGGTCGGTTCGTTAGGCAGCCGCTCGCAGGTGCAATGGGCCGACGGCGGGATCGGCAACGCCAAGGCCAAATATCCGAAGATGGATCTGGTCGAACCGAAACTCGAAACCAATAACGACGGCGAGCGCGCCTATGAAGTCGCGAAGGAAGTGCTGCGCAAGCATCCCGACCTGAAGGGCTTCCAGGGCTCGTCCTCGCTCGACGTGATCGGCATTGGCCGTGCGGTCGAAGAAGCTGGCATGCAGGGCAAGATCTGCGTATACGGCACGGGCCTGCCGACTGAAGCGGGCAAGTTCCTCGAGAGCGGCGCGATCAACGGCATCGCATTCTGGGACCCCAAGCTTGCGGGTATCGCAATGAATAAGGTCGCGCAGATGCTGATCGATGGCAAGACGGTCGAGAACGGCGCCGATCTCGGCATTCCGGGCTACACGAAAGTCACCGTCGCCAAGGGGCCGGGCAAGGGGATTATCGTGCGCGGCCAGGGCTGGGTGAACGTCGACAAATCGAACTAC
The DNA here is from genome assembly GCF_046026025.1 of Paraburkholderia fungorum. Lineage (GTDB taxonomy): Bacteria > Pseudomonadota > Gammaproteobacteria > Burkholderiales > Burkholderiaceae > Paraburkholderia > Paraburkholderia fungorum_E. The sequence continues at coordinate 83,792 of NZ_JAQQFL010000031.1, forward strand.
AAGCAGTATCCGTTCTGATCGGGCTTGAGTCTTTTGCTTCATGTGTCACGGCGTCCCCCTTTGGGGGGGCTTCCTTCAAGGCGTGCCCGCATGGGCACACCTTAACTTGCGACTCGCCATCATGAATCAAGACGTATCGTCACCGCAGCAGTCCGGTACCTCACAACCGTTTCTTCAGGTTGTCGGCGTGCACAAGCGTTTCACCGGCGTGCACGCGTTGCGCGGGGTGAGCCTGTCGTTCGAGCGCGGTCAGATTTATCACCTGCTCGGCGAGAACGGCTGCGGCAAGAGCACGCTCATCAAGATCATCTCCGGTGCGCAGCCGCCCGACGAAGGCGAGCTCGTGATCGAAGGCGTTCGGCATGCGCGGCTCTCCGCACTGGAATCGCTGGCTGCGGGAATCGAGACCGTCTATCAGGATCTTTCGCTGCTGCCCAACATGAACGTGGCGGAAAACGTCGCGCTCACCGCCGAGCTGGCCACGCACGAAGGCCGGCTCGCGCGGACCTTCGACCGGCGCGCGCTCGCGCGCACGGCGGCCCGCGCGCTGGAAGCGGTGGGCCTGCCCGGCGACGCTGAGTTTCAGGCGACCCTGATCGAGCAATTGCCGCTCGCCACGCGTCAGCTCGTTGCGATTGCGCGCGCGATTGCCAGCGAGGCGAAGTTCGTCATCATGGACGAGCCCACCACGTCGCTTACCCAAAAGGAAGTCGACAATCTGATCGCCGTGCTCGCGAATCTGCGTGCGCAAGGCGTCACGGTGCTGTTCGTGAGCCACAAGCTCGACGAGTGTTACGCCATCGGCGGCGAGGTCATCGTGCTGCGCGACGGTCAGAAAATGGCGCAGGGACCGATCGCGCAATTCACCAAAGCGCAGATCAGCGAACTGATGACGGGGCGCCACCTGTCGAACGAACGCTATCGTGAAGGCGCGTTTAGCCAGGAGGTCGTGCTCGACGTGCGCGGCTTCACGCGCGCGGGCCAATTCAGCGACGTATCGTTCACGCTGCATGGCGGCGAGATTCTCGGCATCACCGGTCTGCTCGATTCGGGGCGCAACGAACTTGCACGCGCACTCGCGGGCGTTGCCCCGGCGCAATCGGGTCAGATAATGCTCGACGGTAAGGCGATTTCATTGCGTACGCCTTCGGACGCGAAACATCATCGCATTGGCTACGTGCCGGAAGACCGCCTGAACGAAGGGCTGTTTCTCGACAAACCGATCCGCGACAACGTGATCACCGCCATGATCTCCAGCCTGAGAGACCGGTTTGGCCAGATCGACCGCGCGCGTGCGCAGGCACTCGCGGAACAGACGGTGAAGGATTTGCAGATCGCGACGCCCGGGGTCGACAAACCCGTGCAGTCGCTCTCGGGCGGTAATCAGCAGCGCGTGCTGATCGGCCGCTGGCTGGCGATCGATCCGCGCGTGCTGATTCTGCATGGGCCGACGGTCGGCGTCGACGTCGGATCGAAGGACATCATCTACCGCATCATGCAGCGCCTGTCGCAACGCGGCATTGGCATCATTCTGATCAGCGACGACCTGCCCGAGCTGCTGCAGAACTGCGACCGTATCCTGATGATGAAGAAGGGACGTGTGGCGAGCCAGTATCAGGCCGACACGCTGAGCGAAGGCGACCTGTATCGCGCGCTGCTTTCAGAAGCGGCATAAGGAGCCCGATACCCATGAACTCGCGGATCCCCTCGCACATGAACCAGACCATGACCACCCCGAGCGTTGTTGAAGTCGCCCCCGAGGTCAAGCCGCCCACCTTGCGGGCCAGGCTCTCGCGCAACCCCGAATGGTTCACCGTCGCCTTGATCGCGGCGACGTGCGTGATTGTCGGCGCGATCAATCCGCGCTTCTTTCAACTCGCGACGCTATTCGATCTGCTGCATTCCGCCACCACGATGTCGCTTTTCGCGCTGGGCACGCTCGTCGTGCTCGCGTCCGGCGGTATCGACGTCTCATTCACGGCCATCGCCGCGCTGACGATGTACGGCATCACGAAGGCGGTGTTCGCATGGTGGCCGGACGCGCCGTTCGCGCTGATTCTGATCACCGGCGCGCTGGGCGGTGTGTTGCTCGGTCTCATCAACGGCCTGCTGGTGCATCGTTTGAAGGCGCCTTCGCTGATCGTCACGATCGGCACGCAGTACCTGTATCGCGGCCTGCTGTTGACGTTCATCGGCACGACGTTCTTCATGAACATTCCGCACAGCATGGATCATTTTGGCCGGATTCCGCTGTTTTTCTATCACACCAGCGAAGGCCTGCGCGCCGTGTTGCCGATTTCTGTGCTGGCGCTAGTAGCGGCCGCCGGTGTGACGTGGTGGCTGCTGAACCGGACCATGATGGGGCGCGGTGTCTATGCAATGGGCGGCAGCCTCGCGATCGCCGAGCGGCTCGGCTACAACCTGCGCGCGATCCATCTGTTCGTGTTCGGTTATACCGGCATGCTTGCCGGTATTGCGGGCATTCTGCATGTATCGAACAACCGGCTCGCGAATCCGTTCGATCTGGTGGGCTCGGAACTCGATGTGATCGCCGCGGTGATCCTGGGCGGCGCGCGCATTACGGGCGGCACGGGTACGGTGGCCGGCACGTTGCTTGGTGTGGTGCTGGTCACGCTGATCAACAGCGTGCTGATTCTGGTTGGCGTGCCGAGTACCTGGCAGAAGGTGATTATCGGCGCGTTCATTCTGATCGCCGGGACGCTGTTTGCCTTGCAGCGCAAAAGCTGAAAACTGAAGGGCGGCTACGCTGGCCGCTCGATGGCGCGATGCCGGGCGGCGCTCGCGCATTTATTTGCGCTTGCGAAGCTCCTGGCCTTTTTCGGTGATGATGGAATCGAAGTCGTCGACTTGCGAGAAGCGTACCGCCTTGACGACTCCGAACTTGCTCTGGTCCACAACCAGATGCCGTTCGACGGCGCTCGCCATGGCCGCCTGCTTGAGCGCGACTTCGTGAAAATTCCAGCACGTTACGCCGCGTGCGTTATCGACACCGCCCGCGGAAATAAACGCTTTGTTGATGCCCATGCGGCGCAGCATCTCCAGGCTCTCTTCGCCCGAAAATGAATCGGAAGACGGCACGTAGACGCCGCCCAACAGGATCATCCGCACATTCGGCTTGCGCCGCAGAATCTCCGCCACGTTCAGCGAATAGCAGACCACGGTGACGTGACGCTCGAGCGGAATCAGGCGCGCAAGCGTGGTGAGCGTCGTGCCGCAATCGATGAAGATCGTTTCGTGGTCGACGACGAGCTTTGCCGCGATCGCGGATGCTTCCGCCTTGGCCTGGGCGAAATGGTCCTTCTCTTCTTCGAGCGAATAGCCGGCGGTGTTGGGTACGTCAGTCGCGCTGACGATGTAGCCGCCGAGATACGTGAATCGTTCCGGACTGCCTGCGATATCGCGCCGGACAGTCATCTCCGATACGTCCAGCAGGCTGGCGGCGTCGCGCAGGCGCATGACGCTCTGCTTGGCCAGCGCATCGGCGAGGGCGCGGAGGCGATCGGGTTTCAGCATGGAGGTCCTGTCGCGCAGTGTGAGGCGCAGTGTAGAGGCGCGTTATGTTTTGTTCGCGTTGGTGGGAGAATTATAACAAGAGGTCGTCTGCGCGGCGAGCCTGTTTGTGCGTCGAATGTGAAGACTCGCTCGAATCGGGAACGGAAAAAAGCCTTTAGCCCGATGGGCTAAAGGCGCGTTACCGGCGAATCAGGCGGCGTGCCGGGTCAGAACCGGTAGCTCACACCAATCTGCACCACCGGATACAGCTTGTAGCGCTCCAGCTTGTTGCTGAGGTTCTGTTCTTCCTGATCGATGTTCGCTTGCGTCGTAAAGGCCGAATAGATTTGCGGCACGCTGTACGAAGTATGTGGGCGGCCATAGGCCACGCCGAGATCGAGCGTCAGACCAAAACCTTTCGAAACCGGTTTGTGGCCGTAACCGATACCCAGGTAAGGCATCACGCGCGGCATGGTGGCGGTGACTGAAGGCGCGGCGCCTACGGCCGGTACGAAGTCGTTGCCGATCTTGTAGTTGCCTTGCGCGTTCGGTGTTGCGTGGGCCGTCAGTTCGTCGTCGTTGATCAGCGCGCCGGCCGTCACGCGAAAACCGCTCGACGCAAACGGGAACAGATCGAGATACAAGCCGCCTTGCAGCAGCTTGAGATGGCCGTCGTAATCGTTCCCGCTGACGTTGACCGAATGCGAGAAACCGAGACCTTCGAATTCCGCATGCACGCCGGCCCACGAGTTCAACGGCAGCGCGGCGCCAATCCCTGCGCCGAGTGTGCCGCCGTGTACATAGACTTCCTGCGCATGCGTGGCACTCGCCATCATCATCGCCATCGCCGCGACCAGAGCCGCTCTTTTCACCTGATTCACCGCAGAGTCTCCAACAAGGGGTTAATTCCGTGCTGGCGACTTTAAGGTTTAACCGTGCGGTTCAAACCGGCGAAAAGCGGGGAGTTATGGCAACTCATCGCGCTCAAGTTTTCGCGCGCGATGAAACGGGAAGAAATGACCTGTCACGCGTGACAAACAGGTGACGGAAATCGGCCTATTGATCAGACGAGTGCTGTTTTAAAGGGCTATTCGGCGAGTCGCGGGAATTGTTCGGACGAATCGACTGTCGGCGCGGCGGTGATGTCGAATGCGCAGGCGAGGAGCAAAGCGGAAAGTGAAGCGGAAAGCGTGGACGACCACCATTGTCTCGCGGGCGGCCGAGTGGAGACAGAGCCTGGTGTGGGGAGCGGGCTGCGGCAACGTGGCGGGTTCTCCACCCGGTGCCGCAGCCGCTTAACGCAGACTGCGCGGAGCTTGCGATTACTGCTTGATGCCTTCAGCCTGAATATGCAGCGTGGTCTGCATCTTGAAGCCATAGGTCTTGCCGAAGTCGACGCCGAAATCGTCGCGATTGAACGTTGCAGTCGATTCGGTGCCGCACACTTCGCGCTTGAGCATCGGGTTCATGATGCACTTGAACGATTCGATCTTCAGGTTGACCGGCTTGGTGACGCCGTGCATGGTCAGCGTGCCGATCACTTCCACCGGCTTGTCGCCGTCGAAACGGATCTGCGTACCCTTGTAGGTCGCGCTCGGATACTTTGCGGCGTCGAAGAACTTCTCCGTGACCAGTTCCGAGTCGAGCTTGTCGTTACCGATGTCGATCGAGCTCATGTCGATCGTCACGTCCACCGTGCCGGTCTTCGCCGCGCGATCCAGCACCACGGTGCCGCTGCTCTTCTTGAACTTGCCGCGCCAGATCGACAGGCCGCCGAAGTGGTCGGTTTCGAAGCTCGGGTAGGTGTGCATGGGATCAAGCTGATACGTATCGGCGGCCATGGCGTTGAACGACATAGCGGCGGCCAGCGCGCCCGCGGCGAGCAAAAGTTGTTTCTTCAAGTGATTCTCCAGGTTTCAGAAAGTGTTGCGACGCTTGGGTGTATTCCGTTACTTCTTCGAAGCGACGATGTGAAATTTGATGACGACTTCGTCGGCGACAACCGACGTGTCTTTCCATTCGCCCGTACCGACATCGAACTGCGAGCGTTTGATCGGCAAGGCGCCGTCGAAGGTCTGGGCGTTGCCCTGGCTGGCGATCGTGACGGGCACCACGACGGTTTGCGATTTGCCTTTGATGGTGAGCTTGCCGGTGATCTTGTACTGATTGCCGCCGGCCGGCGCGATCGCACTCGAGACGAATGTGGCGACCGGATAGGTTGCGCTATCGAACCATTCCTTGCCTTGGGCCTGCTTGTTGTAATCGTCCGCGCCGAGGTCATAGCTGCCAGTGTCGATCGATACGTTGGCGCTGCCGGCGGTCGGCTTGGCCGGATCGAAATTCAGCTGCGCCGAAAACTTCTTGAACTTGCCGTCCACCGGCACGTTCATCTGCTTGGTCGTGGCGACGACGCTGCTTTTGCTCGTGTCGACATCGGCGTGCGCGAGGCCCGCACCGAAGAACGAGAGGGCGGCGGCGCCGGCCAGAATGGAGTGATAAAAGCTTGATTTCATAGTGGTACGCATCCTATCGAACCCGCGCGCGCCGATTGCACGCTGCTGGGAATTAAATTGCCAACGGGCTGTAGCGAATCGCCTGTGACTCGCCTGTGACCCGTCCGTGACCCGCCAATGACTCATTTGAGGAACGGAATCATCCGCGCCAGCAATCCGTCGCGGTCGACAAATTGATGCTTGAGCGCCGCGAGTACATGCATGACAACGAGCGTCAGTAACGTGTAGTTGAGCAGTACGTGGACTGTGCGCAGGCTTGCCTTGAGCGCCTGATCAGGGCCGATGAGGGTGGGCAGCGGCACGATGCCGAGGTACACCACCTGAATGCCCGCGGCGGAGCTATAGAAGTAGCCGGACAGCGGAATGGCCAGCATCAGTACGTAGAGCACGCCATGCACGAGATGGGCTGCCGCCTTCTGCCACGTGGGTGTAGCGCTATCCAGCGCCGGCGCGCGGTGAGTGGCGCGCCACAGCACGCGGGCCACGCCCAGCGCGAAGACGGTCACGCCGATCCACTTGTGCCACGAGAAGTACTTCAGCTTGGTGGGCGTAAAGCCGGGGATATCGGTCATGATCCAGCCGATATAGAACCCGCAGGTGATCAGCAATGCAATCAGCCAGTGCAAGGCGATGGCTGGGCCGCTGTAATGCTCGACGTCTGAAGGACGGGGTTTCATGCGGGGTTTCATGGATTCATGCTCGCTATTCGTGATGCGCGTGATGCTTACCGCGTGCGGTATGTCGCGTGTGAATGCGGATAGTAGGGATGCCAATGAAAACTGAATAGACGGGCGGAAGAGAACAGATTGTTCCAGCCGTGACGTTAATGGGGAGGGAAGAAATGCACATGACCGCCTGAATGGCGTGGCACGCCACTTGCGCCCCGGTCCCGGCCGCACTGTGGTCATGGGTTATGCTGCGCTCCATTAGCGAGTTCCATTACCGCGCTCGAGCGCAATCAGAAATCAGAAATCAGAATCAGGACCTGGCCAGTGAATTCCGTCTTTCTATCCTGGGGTATCGCCATCGCCGCCACGGCGGGCGTCATCACCCGTCCGTTCAAATGGCCGGAGGCTGTGTGGGCCGTCGCCGGCGCGTTATTACTCGTATCGCTGGGCCTGCTTCCCGTCGATCTGGCCATCGAGGCGGTCGGCAAAGGCACCGACGTCTACCTCTTCCTGTTCGGCATGATGCTGCTATCGGAAGTCGGGCGTCGCGAAGGCCTGTTCGACTGGGTCGCCGTGTTCGCGGTCAACCACGCCAAAGGTTCGCCGCGAAAGCTCTTTTTGCTGGTCTATCTGGTCGGTGTGGTCATCACGGCTTTTCTTTCCAATGACGCCACCGCGGTTGTGCTCACGCCGGCGGTATTTGCCGCCGCCAGGAAAGCGAAGACGGATCCGTTGCCCTTGCTCTTCATCTGCGCATTCATCGCGAATGCCGCGAGTTTCGTGCTGCCGATTTCGAACCCGGCCAATATCGTGCTTTACGGCAATCACACACCCGCGCTCGGTGCGTGGCTGATGCGCTTCACGCTGCCTTCGCTGCTGTCGATTGTCGCGACCTATGCACTGTTGCGCTGGACCCAGCGCGATGCGCTCGCCGGCACCTGCGAGACCGATCTCGAACCGCTCGTGCTGTCGTCGAGCGGGCGCGTTGCGCTGGCGGGTATTGCGGTGACGGCGGCCGTGCTGCTGACGGTTTCCGCCTTCGATGTCCCGCTCGGCCTGCCTACCGCGATACTCGGTGCGCTAACCGCCGCGGTCGTGCTGATCCAGGAGCGCAAATCACCGCTGCCGATGATCCAGGAAATATCGTGGAGCGTGCTGCCGCTGGTCGCCGCCTTGTTCGTGCTGGTCGAAATGCTCGATCAAACCGGCGTCATCAAGACGCTCGTCAATCTGCTGCGAGACGCGACACAGCACAGTGAGTTCGCGACCGCCGGCTGGGCGGGCGGCATCATCGCGATCGGCAGCAATCTGATGAACAATTTGCCGGCGGGCCTGATCGCCAGTTCGACCGTGATGCAGGCGCATAGTCCGGAGCGGGTGATCGACGCGCTCCTGATTGGCGTCGATCTGGGGCCGAACCTGTCGATCACGGGCTCGCTTGCAACCATCCTCTGGCTCAACGCCATTCGCCGCGAGGGCGAGGACGTGAGCTTCATGACGTTCCTGAAAGTGGGGATCGTGGTGATGCTGCCGGCCCTTGCGCTGGCGCTTGCCGCGCGGATCCTGATCTAGGTCCCGGTAGGACGCAAGGGTGGCTTGGCCACCAGCGTTCGCACGGACTGTTCGAGTGCGCGCAGCACGACGTCGAGCCGCGCGAGGCGTGCGCGCTGTGAGGGCATCAGCGATGTTTGAGGAAGCGAGACCAAGCGCTGGCGCCAATACGACAAAGGAATGCGATCGTTGGCGGAAATCTGCCCGAATACGAGTTCGAGATGGGCAATCTCTTTGTCTATCTGTTGAAAGCTCATCTATCGTTCCTGAAGAAGAGATGAATGGGCAACGGAACGGCGCGGACGGGAGGGCGGCTGCCGGACAGACAGGTCTGACGGTCTAACGGTCTAACCAATGGACACGCCTGATGGCCGTACAAGTAAGTAGCAAGCGCCGTACCGCACGCCGCCATGTTGAGTTGACATCGAGCTTTCAAACGCCTGTATTTGTCTGACGGGTTGACGCCGTCCGGTTAGGGCGGCCTTCGGAAGAGGCAAATCTTCTGCATGATTTATTTCGCGCCAGCCACGGGAACGGGAGCGGGCGGAGGCGCCACCACATAGACTGGTTTGACCGGCGTGTAGCCGTAGTAATAGACGGGGCGTGGCGGCGGTGCGTAGACCACGGTAGCGGGGAGGGCGACGATCACCCGGGCGAACACCGTGGACCAGCAGGCGAGACCGATGGCGGTGAAGGTAGAGGCGCAGACGAGACGAATACTCACTTGATACTCCTGAGGCATTTTGAACGGCACAGGCGCGTCTTCCGGTCAGCCAGCAACGAGACTGATTCGGATTGCTTGAGAACCCGCCGGAACCGCTGACGTGCTTGAGGTCCTTGAGGTCATTGAGGCGCTTAAGATGGGTGTGGCGCCGGCAGACGAAAGATACGCAAATGGCGTTCGAAACGGCAGCGCGAACTTATTTCGTTTCATGTCGCGCGAAAGTGGGCGAGGAGATAGGCCTGCCGGTGCACGAAGCGGGTGCCGCGTTGGAAAGGCAACGCATGCCCGCCGCGCCTGTGTCACGAAGCCATGAAATATGACGACATGATTCTGAAATTGCCTTCGGGCTGCGCTTGCCCAAGAATGCGGCCTGTCATCGAACGGATCGCGGCGGTTTGCAGGCGACGCACGATGGCTCAATCGAAGGAGTCAGTCATGAAGAAGTTGATCGCCGTTGTGCTGCTGTGCTGCGCATCCACCGTCACGTTCGCCCAAACGGCACAAACGGCCGCACCGCAGGGAGGCAATCCCCAGCGCATGGAACGCATGGCGCAACAACTGCAAACGCGCTTTGCGAATGCCAACACCACGAACGACGGCAAGCTCACGAGACAACAGGCCGCTGCCGGCATGCCGATGGTCGCGAAGCATTTCGATGAAATCGACACGCAGAAAGCGGGCTACATCACGCTGCCGCAGATCGTGGCATTCATGCAGGAACGCGGGGCAGCGCACTGAGCCGCGCGGATATCGGCAGGATCGTAGAATTGGCGTTTATGCTGTCGTTCTACGCGCGGATGCAGCGCCCGGCCGGACGGCACGCGGCGCGCCATGCACCGCCTGGCGCTTGAATCGAGGAGCTTTCGTATGGAACGCCCCGCCAAGATTATCGTGCTCGACGACGAAGCCGAACTGCGCAACATGCTGCAGCGTTTCCTGCGCGGCCACGGTTTCGACGTGCGCGTCGCGGAGGACGGCAAGCGTCTCGACCGTTATCTGGAGCGCGAGCCGTTCGACCTGCTGGTGCTCGATCTGATGATCGGCGAAGAAGACGGCCTTGCCATCTGCGCCCGGTTGCGCGAGCAAGGGCAAACGCTGCCGATCCTGATGCTGACCGCCAAGGGCGATCCGCTCGACAAGGTGGCCGGCCTCGAAACCGGCGCCGACGACTATCTCGCCAAACCCTTCCTGCCGCGTGAACTGGTGGCACGGATCAATGCGCTGCTGCGCCGCCAGAAGATGGCCTCGGGCGATGTCACCGTGACGTCGCAGAGCGTGCGTTTCGGCGAATTCAGTCTCGACGTCGGCAAGCAGCAGTTGTCGCGTGGTGGAGCGTTGCTGGAGATTCATTCGGCGCAGATGCTGCTGCTGGTTGCGCTGGCTTCGTCGCCGAACCGGCCCGTGAGCCGCGACAATCTGCTCGCGCGCGCCCGTGGGCGTGAACACGATGCGCTCGATCGCAGTATCGACGTCCAGGTGCTGCGGCTGCGGCAGATCGTCGAGGATGACCCGTCGAAACCGCGCTTCATCAAGACCGTGTGGGGCGTCGGCTACATGCTGGTCGCGGACGTCGACTCATGACGCGCGCGTGGCTGCAGCGGGTGCTGCCAAGAACGCTATTGGCGCGCAATATCGTCCTGCTGATCGTGCTGGTGATGCTAAGCCAGGTGTGTTCGCTCGGCGTGTTGCTGCACTACGTGCAGCGGCCCCGTGTCGAGCGCGCGGGCGCGGTGTTCGCCACCTATGTGACGACGCTCGATGGTCTGCTTCAAGCCACGCCGCCGAACGCGCGCGCCGAATTGACCGCGCGCCTCGATGCTCGCGCGCAGCTTCCCGCCGAAGCCACCGTTGAGCCGGCGCCCAGTTTATTGCGCGCCTATCGCAGTTATCAGCGCAGCGTGTTTCTCGACAGCTTGCGCGCGCACCTGCCTGCCGACATGCCCGCGCTCTGGCAGTCCGAAGGCGGCCAACGCCTGTGGATTCGCATGCGTGCGCCGGCCGATGCGCCGCACGCGCCGTACTGGATCGCGCTGCCGATTCCGGAGGACGCGCAAGGCGCCGGACTCGACGTCGCGATCCTGCTGTCGCTCGGGTTGGGCGCACTGGCGGCATTGACCGGCTACGTGATCCAGCGCCACCTCAACCAGCCGCTCCGGCAATTGACGCGCGCGGCGCGCCGCGTGAGCGCCGGCGAAACGCCTGCGCCGCTGCCGACCGACGGCCCAACCGAGATCGCCACCGTAAGCAGTGCATTCAATCAGATGACGCATGCGTTGCAGCAAGCCGAGGCGACACGCGCGCTGATGCTGGCGGGCATCTCACACGACATCCGCACACCGCTCACCAAGCTGCGGCTTTCGATGGCCATGGCGATGCCGGACGGCAGCGACAGCGGTTTCGTGGTCGCCGCCGAGTCTTATCTGGACCAGATCGAGACGATCTTGCAGCAATTCATGGATTACGCGGGCAGTGGCGAGCGTGAAGCCGCCGAGCCTGGCGATCTCAATGTGTTGATCGAAAGGCTCGCCGGCGATTTCGCGGGGCTGGGCCATGAGTTCGCACTGTCGCTCGCGGTTTTGCCCGCCATCGCGTATCGGCCGATCAGTATGATGCGGCTCCTGATGAACCTCATGCAGAACGCGATCGTCTATGGTGGCAGCGGACTCGCCGTGCGGAGTTGGGCCACGGCCGAAGCGGTGTATGTGGCGGTTGGCGATCGTGGCAAAGGGCTTCGCGCTGAGGAGCTGGAACAGTTGAAAGCGCCGTTTCAGCGTGGCCGCAATGCTCGCGCGCATAGTGGCGGCACCGGGCTGGGGCTTGCGATCGTCGAGCGGATCGCGCGGCTGCACCACGGCGGCCTGCAGTTTCATGCGCGCGAGGGTGGTGGGCTGGAAGTGTGGGTGGTGTTGCCGCTGGCGCCCTCGCTCGCGCCTTAGTCGAACTCGCTCATTTCCTGTCCAGCCACGCGTCCAGTCCCACCCGGAACGCGACGCCCGCGATAACCGGCACGGTCAGCATCAGAATGATGCCGAAGTTGGGAATCTCGTCGCCGTACGTAATCGGGCCGTAGAGTACAACCGTCGCCACGATCGCGAAGACCACCACGCCGACCGCAACCATCAGAAGGTTGCGCGACATAATGGACAGATCCTTGCGCTTTGCCTTGTCCGGCTTGGCGCTGGCAGTGGGAACTTCGTCGTGTTGGGCGGGCATGATGGTTCTCGTGGCTAGAAGAAGTGCCGCGCAAGACGCGGCTGCAACTACAAATCGAAACGTAAAGACAAGGCGCGGTAACAACGCGCAGTAACACGGCGTAATGCCAACGCGTGGCGATGATTCGCACACTGACTGGCGCGCGTTCGCATCATACCCAGGGTCGTTCGCGCCGCGCACATCAGGCCGCGCCGGCCAGCAATCCCGCAGTGACGATCAGCAGCACGAAGGCGGTAATCGCGCCAAACCGGTAGTCGCGTTGATGCAGGAACATCCCTAACATCAATATAAGCCGCATTACCGGTAACAGGATGAAAAGCGCGATGCCGGCGGTCACAACAGGCATGCCGGGCAGAGCGCTTTCGAGGGGGCTTTCGCGATTGCTCAGAAGGCTGATTGCAAGGCCGGTCGCAATGATGCCCGTTGCCACCCATGTGCCGCAATGCAGGAGCTTCGCGAGCCAGTGTTCGAGCCGTCCCACGGTCGATACGATGCGGTTCATGCCGACACCCCGCCGAGCCGGACGCCGAATGCTTCGAGCAGCATCTGCACGGCGAGCACCGTAAGCACTACGACAAAGAGCACGCGCAGCTTGTCGCCCGATACGCGCGTGAGAACGCGTGCGCCGAGTACCGCGCCAACCACCGAGCCCAATGCCACCGGGCCGGCGATTGCAGCCACGATCTCGCCGCGCAGGAAGTAAGCACCGGCGCTGGCCGTTGCCGTCACGCCGATCATGAAATTGGAGGTGGCGGACGAGACTTTGATCGGCAGGCGCAGTGCCGTATCCATTGCCGGAATCTTGAGCACGCCGCTGCCGATGCCGAGCAGCGCCGAAATCAGACCCGCCCCATACATCAGGGACAAGCCCAGGGGCACGCGTTGCACACGATAGTCGACGTCGCGTCCGAGCGCGCGGTCCGGATAGCTCGAATCCAGTTGCAACGACGCGCCCCACGACGGTGCGCCCGCCGCGTGCGCGCCGAGGCTCGCGATCGGATCGGCGCGCCGGGCGAGCATTTGCTGGGCGGAGAGCAGCAGAACGACGGCGAAAATGAAAAACAGCACCGGCACCGGGATGAGTCCGCTCAGCAGCACGCCCGACAATGCGCCCAGCGTGGTGGCGGTTTCCAGAACCACGGCGAGACGAATGTTGGTCAGGCGGCCGCGCAGGAAGGGCGCGGCGCCCCCGCACGAACAGGCGATCACCGAAACGATGCTGGCGCCAATCGCGACGTGAATGTCGAGGTGACCGAACATGGTCAGGATGGGTACGATAAAAATGCCGCTTGCCATGCCGAGCATGCCGCCCAGCGCGCTTGCGCCAAGCGACACCGCGAAGAGCCACAGGACGTAGCTCAGATCCGCCGCATGCGCGCCGGTCATGGACGGTTCGGCTTGCGCCGGGCGAGACGGGTAGTGAACTGGATCTGATCGCCGCGGTAATACAGCTTTTCATAGTCGACCGGACGATTTTCGCCGCTATACGAGGTTCGCTCGATCAGGAAAATCGGGCTGCCCGCGTCGACCTCGAGGGCCCGCGCCACGGCCGCGTCTGCAGCGATTGCTTCGAGCCGGTATTCGGCCTCGATTAGCGCGATACCGTATTTCTCCTCGAGCAGCGTAAAGATCGGTTCCGCCTCGAGATCGTTTTCGACGATCTTTTCGCCGATGTCTTGCGGCAGCCAGGTTTCGTCGAACGAAAGCGGCGTGCCGTCGGCGATGCGCACGCGTTGAATGTGGACGACGGGCGTGCCCGGTTCGAGCGCAAGCCTGGCCGCGACGGCCTCGCTCGCGTTTTCGATTCGTCTGGCCAGCAGGCGCGCGCTCGGATGGCGGCCGTGCGCACGCATATCCTCGACAAAGCCGCTCAATTCGGTCAGCGGCTGGGTGAGGCGTGGCTGGGTGACGAAGGTGCCTTTGCCGCGGCGGATTTCAATCAGGCCGCGCGTAATCAGGTTCTGCACCGTTTTTTGCAGCGTGGTGCGGCTGACGTTGAAACTTGCCAGCAGGCTCGCTTCATTGGGCAACTGTGTGCCGGGTGAATACGTGCCGTCTGCGATTCGCGCGGCGAGTACCGCTTCGACCTGTGCGTAAAGAGGGAGTTGGTTGCTTCTGTCCGTGTTCATAGGAGACATCATGACGTCATGATGTCTTGGTGTCAAGGCGTGGTATCGAGGGTGAAGCGAGGGACGAAGAGGTTACGGAAGAGGGCGAGACGGGTGCCCAGAATGGTCATCGGCAAACGCGCGTTGCGCTGCTATTGATCTTCGAAGCTATTGATCTTCGAAGCTATTGGTCTACAGATCGCGCCTGGCGACCGTGCCGCCGACAGAGGACAGCTTGCGACCCGTCGCTGCCGGTCGACCCGTTGCTGTTGCAACGGCCGTTCAGTTTGAGCGCGCAGGATTCATTCTTGACGAACCAGGGGGCATTACCGAACGCGGCTGGATCGCATCGATCGCGACCTGAGCTGCGCCAGCTCTTTGTCAGTAAGCGCGTATTCGCTGGAATCAAGCAGGCGAGCCAAGGCAAGGTCCAGGAACGCTCGGACTCGCTTGGGCTGTGCCGCCCGGCTTCCGTAGTACACGTGCAAACCGATGTGCGCACTCATGTGCTGCAGGAGAACCGGCACCAGTCGTCCTGCCCGGATGTGGGGCGCCGCCGAGAAGCTCGCGAGCTGACCGATTACTTGCCCCGAGAGCACGGCTTGCAACTCCAGCTCCGCGTCGTTCGTCGCGAACGCAGGGGACATCTGCCGATATTCGAGCTTGCCATCCACGCTCAAGTACCAGGGCGCCACCTTGCCGGTGGCCGAATGCCGGAACACGCTGCAGCGATGCGCCGCCAGCTCAGCAAGCGTCGATGGGGCTCCGTACGCTTTCAGGTAGCCGGGCGCCGCGCACACGATCATCTGGATCGGGAAGAGTTGCCGGGCAATCACGCCCTCGCTGGCCGACGCGCCGATCCTGAAGCCGACATCGACCCGGTCCAACACCCAGTTGCCGATTCCGTCATCAAGCTGGACGTCCGGCTGGATACCGGGGTAGTCCAGGCAGAACTCGTCGAGCAGCGGCATGAGGATGGCGGCGAACGACGATTTCGGCCCAACGATCCGCAGCGGCCCCGCGATCTCATCCTTGGACTCGCGCGCGAGAGCCAGAGCCCTATCCAGCGCCGCCAGGGCGGGCTGCGTGTTCTCCAGGAACCGTTGACCTTCCTCAGTGAGGGCGAGGCTGCGCGTTGTCCGATGCAACAGGCGGACGCCCAGATGCTGTTCCAACTGCGCAATGGCCTGACTGGCAGCCTGGGGCGTGACGCCCTGGGCCAGCGCCGCCTGCCGGATGCTGCCGAGTTCCACTGCTTTGCCGAATGTTGCAATGGCCTTGAAATCGTTGATGGGCATAGTCGATTCTTCTGCTGAAGCACGGACGGAAGCGTCGCGTGGGCCATCCAGTATCAACCTGAGCTTGATACTGGTGCAAGACGCAATCGACTAGTCGCTTGAAACCGCGGCGCCTAAAGTAATGGGCATCGGGCCACCGCCCTCGTCGTCGGCAACGGGGAGTGCATCCTGCATACCGCCAACGGCTTTCAACACTAAGGACAGACCATGCAACACGTGACCCTGAACAATGGGATGAAGATGCCGATCCTCGGCTACGGCGTTTTCCAGATCGCCGACGAGGCGGAATGCGAACGCTGCGTCGTGGACGCGGTGCAGGCCGGCTATCGCCTCATCGACACCGCTGCGTCCTATAAGAACGAGGAGGCGACTGGGCGTGGCCTCAAGCGTTGCGGGGTACCCCGCGACCAGCTTTTCGTCACCAGCAAGCTGTGGGTTGAGGATGCTGGCTATGAACGTGCCCGAATGGCCATCGACCAGTCGCTGAAGCGACTCGGCCTCGATTACCTCGACCTGTTCCTGATCCATCAGCCGTTCTCAGACGTTCACGGCGCGTGGCGAGCGATGGAGGAGGCGCATCGCGCCGGCAAGCTGCGTGCGATCGGACTGAGCAACTTCCAGCCGGATCGCCTGATGGACATCACGGCTTTCAATGAGGTTTTGCCTGCTGTCAATCAGATTGAGGTCAACCCCTTTCATCAGCAGGCCGGGAGCGTCGATTTCATGCGCGAGCTTGGCGTTCAGCCGGAGGCCTGGGCGCCCTTCGCTGAAGGACGGAACAACCTGTTCCAGAACGAGCGGCTGCTGACGATTGCCGCGCGCCACGGCAAGACCGTGGGGCAAGTCGTGCTGCGATGGCTGGTTCAGCGCGGCGTCGTTACCCTTGCGAAGTCCGTGCGAAAAGAACGGATGCTGGAAAACCTGGCCGTGTTCGACTTCGAGTTGTCCGGGGAAGACATGCAGGTCGTCGCAACGCTGGAGACCGGCGCGAGCAGCTTCTTCTCGCATCGCGATCCGGCGATCGTGAAGTGGATGAGCGAACGAAAACTGGGCCTCTGACGAGCGTTCTGGTCGACCAGGGAAATTCAAGGCCGGAATGGGCAAGGTGCCTCGACGAAGGTGCCTCTAGCGACATTTGTGAATGCACTGGGTCGCAAGTCGGGCTGAGGAGCGGGCTGGAACCCAGGCTGGAATCCAGGCACCAGGCGATGAGAGATATCTGTTCCTGGGCAGCTTACATGCCACCAAACGGTTTCTTCACCGTCAGCTTGTTAGTCACCGACGTTACGCCCGAAACGCCCTTCGCGATCGCCCCGACCGTGCCGATCTGGGCAGCCTCGGCGACCGTGCCATTCAGTGTCACCGCCCCGTCTTTCGCGACCACGCTGATTTCTCCAGCGCTAATTTCCTTGTCCTTCCCGATGGCGGCATAAACCCTACGGCGCAGGGCGCGGTCAGCTTTCCTGCCTGCGGGAGTCACAGCGCCCGATGCCGCCATGGTGGAAGCACGTTGCGCATCGGTAGGTGCGCTCACCGCGTTACCGCCCTGGGACCATACCGCCGTGGACGCTACAACGAACCACGCGGCGATTGCCAACTCGAGTGCCTTAATTGTTTTCATGGATTACTCCGGTTCTTGAGGATAACGAAATCAGAAACTATGGCGAATGCCAACCATGGCCGCGGTGGTGGACATTCCTGGCGCAACCGGCGCGCCATAGATAATCGTCTGATTCATCGTCCCCTTGTTGTTGACATAGCCAACCTGCGCGTATGCCTTGGTCCTCGCAGACAGGTTGTATTCCGCGCCTATGGCGAACTCGCTCGAGTGATTGGCTGAATTGTTCCGGTCTTTCAGGTAGTAGTAGCCGGACGTGATCTTGAACGCGGGACTGAACTGGTAGCCAAGGCCGCCTGACGCCATTTCGAAGTCGGCGCTATTGCTCTTCGCCGGGTTCCTGGCAATGGCGTACGAGGCGGACACCGAAAAGCCGCTGATCGTGTACATCGCACCGAAATAGTAGAAGCGGTTGTTGTCCAGGCCGGTTGCCGGTGCAGCCGGAGCCGCTGGATAAGTGAGCGGATAGGGGTTGGTGTCATGCCCGTTGTAGTACACCGCGGACAGATTCAGACCGTAATTCGAATACTTGAGCACAGCCGACTCACGCGTGCCGCCCTGGAACTGTCCCGCGACTCCGCCCGGCGCGAACTCGAGCGCAAGCGTTGCGCCATAGAATTTCGGCGACGTGTAGACCAGCGCGTTGCTGTCATACAGTGCGCCGACCGGAGCATTCGTGCTGGTGCCGGGCCAGCCGGCCGCCTGATTGATGCCCAGCCATGCAGTCAGGATGCTGCCGAAATACTGCGCGCCGCGTACGTCCGTTTCCGCCATCGCGTAGATCATCGGGACGATCTGCCGGCCGGCGTCGAACGTGCCAAACGGCCCGCTTGCCCCGATCGTCGCATACTGGTTGAAGAGCGCGGTTGTGCCCGGTGTGTCGGACAGCCCGGACTTGCCGTTCGTGGTGTTGAATGTGCCTTGCAGCTTGAAGGTGATTTTGTAGCCGCCGCCGATGTCCTCGATTCCCTTCAAGCCCCAGTAGCTGGAATAGATGCCGCCGTCCTTGAGTTGATATACGTGTCCCAGGTTGTGTGCGGCCGGCTGGAACGTTGCAGCCGATGTGCTCTGATAGAGGAGTCCAGTGTCGAGTACGCCATAGAGCGTAACCGACGACTGGGCATGGGCTGCCGTCGAAAAAACTATCAGCACTGCCAGGCTACCTGATTTGAATTTCATTGTGTCTCCGCCGGGTTTGGGGTGCGCCGGGTGGGCCCGGCAGCTTATGGTTTATTGCTCGAATGAAACGGGGTTACTGCCGCGTCGGTATCTCAGGCCGACAAGTCGTCATCGTCCGGCCGCTTGTTCCCGCGGGGGACTGGCAGCAGGGTCCTCGAGACTGACGAATAGCTGTCCGTCAATGACCCGGACCGGGAAAGTCGTCAGGCTCAAGCCAACTGCGCCTGGCATGCAGCCGGTGCGTAGGTCGAACCGCAGGCCGTGCGCGGGGCAGCTCAGCACGCACCCGTCGAGCCGACCGTTTGCGACTGAGGCCCCCTGGTGGGGACAGGAATCGTCAATCGCGTGGATCGTGCCTTCGATGTTAAAAAGCACAACACCGCGGCCGTTGCTGAAGACCAGTTTTCGCTGGCCCGGCCCGAGTTCGTCGAGCGTGCCAACCGGTAGCTGATCAGACGAGTTCACGGATCAGTGTCTCCGCCATCGGCCATTCACCAAACCCCGCAGCGGGGTTCAGATGAGCGACTTCGCCAAGATCGACGAGGCGACTGCCCCAATCTTTCGCCATCGCCGCGGTACGTTCGAACTGCGCGAGCGGATCGTTGCGGCTCGCACCGACGATGCTCGGAAACGGGAGCGGCTTTCGTGGAATCGGTTGCCAACCATTCTGAGCGAGTGCATCGAAGTCCGGATAGCCTGCCGGCAACGGCGTCTCGAGGTCGGCCGGAGCAGCAAGCAATGCGCCGTGAATCTTGCGGCTGTGCTGCTGGGCCCAATGCACGGTGATCATCACGCCCGCGCTATGCGCAACCAGAATCACGGATCCATCGATTTTTTCGAGTGCAGCATCGAGCGCCGCGACGCGTGCCGCGCAACTGAGTTTGTCGTGTTCGAGCGGCGGCACCGAGATCGCCTTGGGCAACTTTTGCTCCAGCAACGTTTGCCAATGCTCTGCGACGTGATCGCGCAAGCCGGGCACCATCAGGATGGTTGGTGTCATATCGCGAGTCTCATTGAGCGGTCTCATTAAGCGGTCTTATTCCTGATCAGTACGGCTTGTCGCCGACAATTCCGGCGCGCTCCATCTTGCGGTGACACGGCTGGTAGTCCATTACTGCATAGTGCTGCGTGCTGCGGTTGTCCCAGATCGCGATGCTGTTGGATTTCCAGCGCCAGCGGACCTGATACTCCGGAATGTAGGCCTGGCTGATGAGATGGCGCAGCAACTCGCCCGCGCCCGGATTGGCGTCCTGTCCGAAGCGCACCCGCGCCGGTGTGTGGTAGTTGGTGAAGTGGGTGGTGAAGGCATTCACGAACAGCACCTTCTCCCCGGTCTCCGGGTGCGTGCGCACAACCGGGTGCTCCGCGTCGGGGAATTGCGTCTTCAGAGCGAGGCGCTTTTCGATCGGCATCGCTGCGCCGAAGCTCGCCTCGATGCTGTGGCGGGCGCGCAGGTCGGCGATCTGGGTCTTGACGTGCTCTGGCAGGTTTTCGTAGGCAAGGACCATGTTCGCCCACATCGTGTCACCGCCGACCGGCGGGCACTCCACGCAGCGCAGCACAGCGCCGAACTGCGGCGCCTCGCGCCAGGTAGCATCCGCGTGCCACGCGTTTTCATAACGGTCGTTAGGCTGTTCCGGGTTCTTGTAAATGCGCACAAGGCCCGGATGTTCCGGGTCGCTGCCGGCGACAGGATGGTCCTCCAGTTCGCCGAAACGGCGCGCAAACGCAACATGCTCGGCGCGCGAGATGTCCTGGTCGCGCAGGAACAACACCCGGTGTTTGAGCAGCGTCGCACGGATCTCGGCAAACAGGCCGTCGTCTTCAATGGCATCGGCAAGATTCACGCCGAGCAGTTCGGCGCCGATGGCGCACGTCAATTGTTCGACTCGCATGGCGTTCTCCTCAGATGACGAAGACTGACGAACCGGTCGTCTTGCGCGATTCAAGGTCACGGTGGGCCTGCGCCGCGTCCTCCAGCGCGTAACGCTGATTGAGTTCGATCTTGATTCGGCCCGCCGCGACGTGCCCGAAGAGTTCGCCGGCGAGTTCGTCCTTTTCGGCGGGGTCGGCGATATAGTCCGCGAGCGCAGGGCGCGTCAGGTAGAGCGAGCCCTTCATTGCGAGAATCTGTGGGTTGAACGGCGGAATCGGACCAGACGCCGTGCCGACGCAGACCATCAACCCACGGCGCCTGAGGGAATCGAGCGACGACTCGAAGGTATCCTTGCCGACGCTGTCGAACACGACGTCCACGCCGACGCCGTTGGTCAATTCGCGCACGCGCTTCGCCACGTCTTCCCTGCTGTAGTAGACGATGTGGTCGCAGCCGTGCGCACGGGCCACTTCGCCCTTGGCCTCGTTCGAAACGGTGCCGATCACCGTGATACCCATCAGCTTCGCCCATTGCGACACAATCAGGCCGACTCCGCCGGCGGCGGCATGCAGCAGGATGGTGTCACCTGCCTTGAAATTGTGAATGCGGCGCATCAGGTACGACGAGGTCAGGCCTCGCATCGTCATGCCGGCGGCCGTTTCGCAGGAGATCGCGTCCGGCAGCTTGATGAGCGGCGCGGCCAGGACCAGGCGTTCGGTGCTGTAGGCGCCGAGTGTGTTGAGAAAGCCGGTGTACGTCACGCGATCGCCGACGGCGACGTTGGTCACCTCGGAGCCGATTGCCTCGACGACACCTGCAGCCTCGACACCCATGCCTGCGGGCAGCGGCACGGGATACAGGCCGCTACGGAAGTAGGTGTCGGCGAAATTCAGGCCCACTGCCTCGTGGCGCAAGCGAACCTGTCCGGGGCCGGGATCGCCCACTTCAACGGTTTCGTAACGCAAAACTTCGGGACCGCCGGTTTCATGGAAGCGCACTGCTTTTGCCATATCGATTCACCTATCCTTTACTTGAACTGCAAATTTATTCGGCTTGAGATGGGGCTGTCCGTTCCGCTCTCAGGCGCACTTGCCTGGTCGAAACGCAGCGGGTGACTAGCCGGCCTCTTCGCGCAGTGCATTCACGCGATCGACATCGACGCCGTAGTTCCGCTTGCCAATGAAGAAGGCGATAGCCGCGGCGAGAGGGGCAAACGGTACGAGTTGCAACGCGCCGAGCAGCCCGATCCGGTCAGCCACGATGCCCGTCAGGACGGCAGCAGGAGCCAGTCCCAGCAGGTTGTTCGCAAGTGTCAGCGTGGCAAACGCCGACGCGTGGATCGACGGCGGGGTGAGATTCGCCACCATGGCACCCGAGGGGCCGGTCGCGCCTGCGCTGAAGAACATGCCTGCACCAATCACGACGAGCTGTGCCGGACCCGCCGGCATCCGAAAACCGATCGTGAGCAAAACGAAACAGATCAGACAGAAGGTGACGGCTGTGCTCCACTTCCTTTCCCGGTCATGCTTGCTGAGCCGGTCGGTCAGAATTCCGCACACCACCATGCCGAAAGCGGTTGCCAGCACGAACACTGCCGCGCTCATTGCCGCCTTGCCGGTGGACATGCCGTAATAGCGATTCAGGAAGCTGGGCATCCACGCCCATACGGCTGCCGGGACCAGCAGATGGATACCGCTGCCGACGTAGGCGCACACAACTGACCTTGTCGAAAAGAGTCCTTTCATCAGCGCGCGGAAGCTCATGCATACACTGCGGCCCTGCGTTTGCCGGATCACACTGGCGGGTTGCAGCCGCGCCAGCCGTTTTTCGGTGACGGCAAACCGATAGATAACCAGCAGCACGATTCCCAAGGCCGCCATTGCGCCGAATGCCGCGCGCCAGCCAAGGTGAGCCGCAACTGTCCCCCCAAGCGCCATGCCCAGCACTGAACCGAATGCTCCGCCGGCCATGAATGCGGCGGTGAGCGTGGAGCGTAGCCGGGCCGGAAAGATGCTGAGGACGACCGCGATGCCGACACTGCCATAGGCGGCTTCACCGATACCCACGAAGGCGCGTGCGAACAGCATTTCGTTATAGTTCGTCGAGAGCGCACAGCCGAGCGTCGCGAGGCTCCACATCGCCGCCATCAGGACAATGCTCTTCACGCGGCCCCAGCGGTCGGCGAGCACCGACAGCGGAAACGTGAGCACGCCGACCATCAGCGCGACCACACTGCTCAGCGAACCCAGCCGGGTGTCGGAAAGATGCCACGTGGCCTTGAGCATTGGAAACACTGCGTTCAACACCTGCCGCGACATGTAGTCGGAAAGCAGCAACCCGACCGTCAGGGCAAATACCACCCATGCGTACACGCGCACGTCTTTTTGCGTTGTCGAAACATCGGCCGTCGCGGGCCCGGCGTGCGTGAACATGAGTCGTCTCCTTCGTGTCCAGCTCGTTGGTGGTCACCGTTGCCCTGCAAGGCAAAGGGGCCTTTGTGGTTACCGTGCAACCTTCCCCCGGCAATTCGGGGCACTACCTCTGGAATGCGGCATCCGCGAAGCGTCGGCCGCGTTCCAATCCTTTACGCCGCGCGCAAGGGCAGGTTCTTCACACCGGCATTGCGATTCGGTGCCATGCCATTGGCCGCGAGCGTCTCGCCGACCGTCTCGTATTGCACACCGATACGGTAGATGTCGCGCGCTTCCTTCCCTGAAGCAATCTCGCGACCCAGTTCGCGCGCCACGCGCACGCACTGTTCGATCTGCTGTACCGAAGTCATCCGGTTGCCGTGCTGGTCGATGATCGTGTCTTCGATGCCGCAGCGGGGATGCAAGCCCATGGCCAACGCCATCATGTTGAACGGCAATACGTTCTTGAGCAGCGACTCGGCCGTGAGCGTGCAGCCGTCCGGAGCACGGTGCACGAAGTTGAAAAAGTTGAACGGGTTCGGGCCGTCGAAGCCCCCGCCAATACCGATCCATGTCAGATTGAGCGGACCCTTGTACGCACCCTTGCGCACGAGACGATCGAGTGTCTCGAGCGCATGGATGCCCGTGAGCTGGAAGTGCGGCTGGATGCCCGCGGCCTGCAGGCGGCGCAGATGCTCCTCGACCCATGCCGGGCCGGCCGGAACCGTCATTTCGCTATATGCGGCCATGAGCGCGGGATTGGACAACGAGGTACCTTCCAGATACGCCGGATAGAGCAACTCCATGATGTTCATCTGGGTGGTGTTGATCGCCACCGTTACCTGATCGGGCGCCGGGTCGAGATCGGCCAGCATGTGACGCGTATCGTCAGACAGCCACTTGGCGGCCTGGCCATCGTCTTCCGGTGCGAACGAGATCGACCCTCCGACCTGGATGATCATGTCCGGCACGGCTGCGCGCACACCCGCGATGAGTTCATTGAATTTCGACAGGCGCTTGGAGCCCTTGCCATCCAGTTCACGCACGTGCAGGTGCAGGACGGTCGCGCCAGCGTTGTAGCAATCGACGGCCTTCTGGATCTGCTCTTCCATCGTCACCGGAATGTCTTCTGGGAAGTCTTCGGGCATCCATTCCGGGCCGTACGGAGCGGTCGTGATGACAACCTTGTCCTGGTTCTCGGGGTGCAGCGAATCGTCAAGGAATTGCATCGTGTTCTCCAATAGGGGGACGGTATTCCGACGCATGCGGCACGGCTAGCCGAATCAAAACTGGTCGGAAGATGATGAACCGTTGAGATCGCACGATACGGCAATCCTGCGTTACACTTTTGTGATTAGGCGCCATCTTTTTAGGATTTCATGCCACTGCGTGTTAACACCAGTACGTGTGCGCGGTAGGCATTTCATGACCCGGGACGGCGACACCGTCTGCGAGACGGTGCGGAGGCACAGCAATGGAAACGATGGTGCGCTCGGTGGCCATGAGCGGCTATTTCGATGTGACGCGTCGGGTCGGACTGAACCCCATCGAGCTTGCACAGCAGGTCGGGCTCGATACCGCAGCGCTTGCGAATCCGGACGATCGCATTCCGGCGGCAGCCGCATGCCGCCTGCTGGAACTGACGGCCGAAAAGGCGTCATGCCCGACATTCGCGCTGCAGATGGCCGAAACCCGGCAGAAGTTCGGTACCGGCGTGGTCAATGTCCTGCTCGCACACAAGCGCACGCTGCGCGAGGTGTTGCTGGCCACGGCCGAATACCGGCATCTGTTGAACGAAGCTCTGGCTGTGTACGTCGAGGACGTGGGTGAAACGGTTACCATCCGCGAAGAACTGGTTGTCGAACCGGGAATTCCAACGAATCAGGCGATCGAACTCGCCGTCGGTGTGCTCTGGCGCCACTCCAGCGCCTTGCTCGGCGATCACTGGAAACCGCGCGCGGTCCATTTCGTTCATCAGGGACCCAAAGACCTCACGTTTCATCGACGGTTCTTCGGCTGTCCGTTGGAGTTCGGCAGCGATTTCAACGGGTTCGTCTGCGCGAGCGCCGATCTCGACTACCCGAATCCCGCAGCTGACCCGGAACTGGTGCGATATGCCGAGAGTCTCGCGGATTCACTCAACGTGACGGGCGTCGATTCAACCGCGCTGGAGGTGCGCAAGGCGATCTACCTGTTGCTGCCCGTCGAGCAGGCCAGCGTCGAACGGGTTGCTCGCCATCTGCGTTTGAGCGTGCGCACCATGCAGCGCCAACTCGAACTTGCGCATACGAGCTTCTCGCGCCTGGTCGAGGAAGTCCGGGGCGAGCTTGCCGTGCGGTATATGAGCAACCCACGCTATCCCATCGGGCGGGTTTCCGCACTGCTAGGTTATTCGCAGCAGGGGTCGTTTACAAACTGGTTTAGCTCACGCTTTGGCGTGACACCGCGTGACTGGCGCAACAGCCATTTGAAATAATTGCACTGTGCCTGGGTCCTTCGCACAAGTGGTCTCGGATAGCTGATAACCCGTCTCGAGATGTGACTGCTTCCAGGGCCGCAACAGGCTCTGAAGCAGTCCCACCATCGGACATGACCGAAGCGTGCCCATCGCTATTCCGGCAGGTTCCGGAGCGCCCCTGCCGATGCGGCTGCGAGGACGGCGAGCCATGCGCACCTGCTCCGGAAAGACGCGCTAAAGGATACTGTCCAACGCCTTGGTAAACCTGGCGACCGCGCCTTCGACGTCATGCAGTTTGTCGAGGCCAAATAATCCGATGCGGAAGGTCTTGAAGTCTGCGGGCTCGTCGCATTGAAGGGGAACCCCTGGCGCGATCTGCAAACCGGCATCGGCAAATTTCTTGCCGGATCGTATGCCGTCATCGTCCGTATAGCTGACCACGACGCCCGGAGCCTGAAAACCTTCAGCCGCCACGCTTTTGAAACCCCTGGCGCCCAGGAGTGAGCGAACGCGCGCGCCGAGTTCAAGCTGCTCCGCTTTCACCTTGTCGAAGCCATATGCCTCGGTTTCCTTCATGACGTCGCGCAGGGTCGCAAGACCGTCCGTGGGCATCGTGGCGTGGTACGCGAACCCGCCGTTCTCGTAGGCTTCCATAACCTGCAGCCACTTGCGAAGATCGCAGGCGAAACTGGTGCTGGTGGTTGCGTCGATTCGTTCGCGGGCGAGCGGGCTGAGCATGACCAGTGCGCAGCAGGGTGATGCGCTCCATCCTTTTTGCGGCGCGCTGATCAGGACATCGATGCCCGTGGCCTGCATGTCCACCCAGATCGTGCCGGAGGCGATGCAATCCAGTACAAACATGCCGCCCACGGCATGAACAGCGTCGGACACCGCGCGCAAATAGGCATCAGGCAGCATCATTCCGGATGCGGTTTCGACATGCGGGGCAAAGACCAGATCCGGCTTGTTTTCCCTGATCGCGGCGACCACTTCTTCAATCGGCGGCGGTGCATAGGCGGCCTGCCTGCCTTGTTCGACCGGACGCGCCTTTAACACAATCGCTTCAGACGGAATGCCGCCCATGTCGAAAATCTGCGACCAGCGGAAACTGAACCAGCCATTGCGGATGACCAGACACTTCCTGCCCGTCGCGAACTGCCGGGCGACGGCTTCCATGCCGAAAGTCCCGCTGCCCGGGACGACAACGGCCGACTGCGCGTTGTAGACCTTTTTCAGGGCGACGGAAATATCCCGTACGACTCCCTGGAAAAGCTGCGACATATGGTTGATGGATCGGTCGGTGTAAACGACGGAATATTCGAGGAGTCCCTCGCGGTCGACATTGGGAAGTAAGCCTGGCACATTTGTCTCCGGTTATAGACGAATCTGAGGATCGAAAACAGATTCTAACGAAAGCCACCGGAACCGGCATCGACCAGGACGCCGCGTTACCCATCCGGCAAGTTTCGGCGCGGACCAGCGTCGTCATCACAGACAGCATTTCGCCGGCCAATCCCGGACTAGGCGCGGACCAAACGCAGAAACGGGTCTGCCCGGCAGCGACGCGGATTCGCACTCCTGAGCCGCTATTTGATCGCAATCGTGTGACGTTTTTTGAGGGATATACGACCTTTGCGCCATATGGATCGCGCTCCATAATTTGCCCAGGACATCAAGCCGGGACAAGCGCACAAACGTGATTGCCCTTGAATCTTCGGCTTGACCAATCGCGAAGCAGAGAAAGGAGCATGAGATGAGGCTTAAAAACAAGTCAGCTTTGATTACGGGCGGTACAAGTGGCATCGGTCTTGCAACCGCCAGGCTCTTCATTGCGGAAGGCGCCCGTGTAGCGGTTACGGGTCGCGACGATACCGTATTTGAGCGTGTGAAGGCCGAGCTCGGCGAGAACGCGCTCGTTCTCAAGGGCGACGTCCGTTCGATCGACGACATGCGGGCGATTGCCGCTGAGGTGAAAGAGAAGTTCGGCGGCCTGGACGTCGTGTTCGCCAACGCGGGTCGAGCTTTCCCGTCAGCAGTCGACGACATTGACGAGGCCCTCTATGACGAGATCATGGACATCAACGTCAAGGGCGTGGTGTTCACGCTCCAGGCGGTGTTGCCGGATTTGCGAGAGGGCTCCTCAGTCATCCTCAATACATCGTTCGTCGCGCAGACCGGCAAGCATGGTATCTCGTTGACTGCAGCGGCGAAGGCCGCCGTACGATCACTTGCCCGTAGTTGGTCCTACGAGTTTCTCGATCGCAAAATCCGCTTCAACGCAATCGCTCCCGGCGCAATGGACACACCCCTGATCAGCAAGTGGGGCATGTCCGACGAGTGGGTTCGCGACCGTAAGGCCGAATTCGCCAAAGCTATTCCAGTGGGCTACATGGGCCAGGCCGAGGACATTGCCTACGCGGCGCTCTATCTCGCTAGCGATGAATCCTCCTACGTTGTCGGCGCCGAACTGGTCGTCGATGGCGGCGCCTCGCAGCTTTAAGTCTTCGGTTCCCGATTCCGGAGCCCTACACGTCATTCCGGCTCTTTCACATCTTGATCACACGCCCGCCACGTTTTTCGTGGTGGTGGTTCTTTAGTCTGGCCTACCCTGGATGCTCTCGCAGAGAGGGGGCCGAAGTACAACGAGAAATTATCTTGACCGACAATAGCGAAAACAACGCCTCCGGCGAGCGACTCACCGGAGCAGGCCACTCGCGCCGCGATGTTCTCAAGTTTGGAAGCGTCGCCACGCTCGGCGCCATCCTGGGAGGCGGGGGCCTGCTTGGCCGCGCCACTCCCGCTTTTGCGCAGGCGGGCAGCGACGGGGAACTTGCCCCGAATGATCCCCTCGATATTTTGATCGTCAATTACGATGGCGGTACGCTTCTCGATTTCGCCGGCCCCAGCGAGATTTTTCACCGGCTACCGAATACGAACGTTCGCTATGCGAGCCTCAATGGGGGCAACGTGACACTCGAATTTGGCGTCGTGTATGGCAAGACTGAACGACTGGCCGATATTGAGAAGACAGACGTGATTCTGGTTCCCGGCGGATCTGATTTGACGGCGCCGATGCGCCCGGAGTATCAAGCGCAGATCCGGCGTCTGGCTCAAAGCGCCAAACACGTTACGTCGGTTTGCAACGGATCGCTCGTGCTCGCCGCAACAGGCGTTCTCAAGGGAAAGCGAAGCGCCTGCCACTGGGCCTTCGTTAATAAGCTGTCCGAATATGGTGCCATCCCCGTTCCGGATCGTTTCGTAGAAGACGACAATGGCCGGTTCATGAGCGGCGGCGGCGTGACGGCAGGTATCGATTTCGCACTCCGCGTTGCCGCGAAACTGCGCGGTCAACAGGCCGCCGAATTCACGCAGCTCGTGATCGAATATGATCCCGCTCCGCCGTTCCATTCCGGTCATCCCAGAGACGCGCGGCCGGAAGTCGTCGCGATGGTCGACAAGGAACTGCCCGGCGCATCGAAGGGTCTCGCACGAATTCCAGGTGTTCGCTGAAACGCTTCCAGCGTCGTGCGCGAGCCGACGCCAATGACCTCAATGAAGGCCGCAACCGGCATTGTCTGCACCATTCGCCCAATTCGGTGCGGTCCTCTCCAATTCAAGCCAGGATCGGAAATCATTAAATGCGACAGACTCGTCTTTGTGCTGCTGCCCTTGCAGCCTGCTTCTCCCTTTTCGCTTTTGCGGCACCTGCAACTGCGAGTAGCTCCCAGCGTCCGCCCGAAGCGGCAATCAAAGCCGAAAACACACGATGGGCGCAAGCCTTCGGGCGAGGTGATTATGACGCGATAGGTCGCCTCTATACGGAAGATGGTGCGCTCTTACCGCCCGGAGGCGAGCGGGTCACGGGCCCCAGCGCGATCACCGAATACTTCAGCAAAGGATATTCCGGATCCACGCCAGACACCGTATCCTTCGGCAATTACGAGTTCTACGGTAATGATCGGATCGTGACTGAAGTTTCGGATGCCGAAATCCGTGACCATAGTGGAAAGCTCAAGTTTCGCGGTAAGCAGATCCTCGTTTTCCTGAAGCAGGGCGGCGCCTGGAAGCTACATCGCGACATCTGGAACAGTTACGCCCCCTGAAACCTGACGCTCGTTAAGTGTCGGCGAAAGTCTCCTGGGCGGCGGGTTCGACAGCAGTGACGTGATCTGCCGGAATCAGATCCTGTGAAACACGGCTCGCCGCCCAGGCTTCCCGTTGGTACAACGATTACTGATCGGCCGTCGATCAGCGCTCACCGTGCAATCTGCTTTCGCGTCGGATCGATTGCGGCGGATGTCCATGCAGTTTGACGAAGGCTCTTCGCATCCGTTCCGGATCGGCGAACCCCACAGCCAGAGCAATCTGTTCGATCGGTTCGCTACCACCCTGCAGGCGCAGCCGCGCAGCTTCAACACGCAAGCGCTCGACAGCCTTCGCTGGCGTTTCACCCGTTTCCCGGCGAAATGCTCGTCCGAATTGTCGCAGACTCAATCTTGCTGCCTCAGCGAGTCGCTCGACAGGTAGCGCTTCAGCCAGATGTTCTCTGGCAAAATTCAGAGCGATGCGGATACGATCCGACTCCGGCTCCATTTGCGACATAGCGGAGAATTGGGACTGACCTCCCGGTCGGCGATACGGAACGACCAGATATCTCGCGACAGCGCGCGCTATTTCCGCGCCCATATCTCTTTCAATCATAGCGAGCGCCAGGTCTATTCCGGCGGCGATGCCGGCCGACGTCCAGATGCGGCCATCTGCCAGATAGATGCTATCGCTCTCGACCCTGATGCGAGGGAAGCGCGACTGCAACTGAGCAGCGTACAGCCAATGCGTCGTTGCTCTCAGACCGTCCAGCAAACCGGTTTCGGCAAGCAAAAACGCCCCCGTACACACGCTTGCCACCCGCGAGGCTCTGGAGCCCAATTTCCTGGCAGCGGCGATGTTCTCCGATGTCTGCATCGGCTCGATATCGCCGCCCACGAATACGACGGTGTCGAACTTGCGCCTGCCGATTGGCTTTGTCTCGATCGGAAGGCCCGCATTGCCAAGCACGGGTCCTCCAGGTTGCGAGATTACGTGAAGATCATATGGGGTATGACCAGCGGCCCTGGCCACCTGATTGAAAGCCGAAAGGGGTCCACCTAGATCGAGCGCATCGTAGCCGTGGCAAACGAAGAATCCAATTCGATGCATGATGAAGTAGTTATCGAAGCTATCGAAGTGACCTATTTTACGGGGAACCCTTAAATAAAGCCATTAGGGATTTTGTTGTCTGGCAAGCGGGCGGAGCCGACCTTCCCGAACGCCGAAAGCGGACCAACCGCGGCGTGGGCAATCGCAGTGATTTGATAATCTCTGCGATCGCGTCACTGCGTCAGTCGATAAAGAACGTCGGGGCATTGCTCTTCGTTGTTACTTCCGTCACCGTACCCAACTGCGACGAACCCATGATGTTCGTAGAAAGCGATTGCAACGCTGTTCATCTGGAATGTGTACAGTTGCAAGTCACCGTTAGTTCGCGCTTTAACGGAATCCAGAAGAAGCGTGCCGATTCCGCGGCGCTTGAAACGAGGGCAAATGTACAGTTGGTCAAGCCAGCCGATGCCTTCGGAAATCGAGTGAGACGCCATTCCAACGATAGTCCCGTCGTCTACGGCTACGGTGACATTGCCAGATGGAATGAGTACGTTAGCGAGCCAATCACGCACTGATGCATCCGAGTGAATGAGTGGAGCGTAGGACGCCAACTCGTTGCGCGATCGCAGGTACATTCCTGTCAGTTCCTCAGCGTCGTTCAGTTCCGCGCGACGTAGAATCAACGGCATAAGCGCCTCTTTGAAAGATTTCGATCACACCACGAATGGTAACGGCAAATAGAAGTATCGCGACCGTTACGTCAGGGCGCAGTGAACGGCGAGACGCCGTGTCCGCCGAGCATGGTCATTAGCGAAAGCGCGTTACGCTGCCCCTGGTCTTCGAAGCAGTTGTTGAAGATTACGTGCGTACGACCCGCCCGCGTCGCGATTGTGCGGATCGACGGCGCCAGTTCGCTCAGTTCCGCATCGCTATAGTCGTAGTTGAAGCGATCGGCCGCGCTCGCCGCAACCGTCGCGCTCCACGTCTGCGTATTGCGGCCATGCAGACGCACCATCGCGAGTTGCGGATGCGTCGCTTCCCACACGGTGTGCACGCGGTTCGTCACATCCGGCGGGGCGTCGACGATCACATGAACGAGGCTATGTTCGCGCAGGAAGTCGAGCGTCCATTGCGCGTGCTGATCGTCGAACCAGGATTGATTGCGAAATTCAGCGGCCATCAGGTAGCCTGCCATGCGTGCCCGGCAGGCTTCAACGAGCGCGATACCGTCCGGCGAGCGGGTGATCCACGGCGCGAACTGGAACAGCACCGCGCCGAGACGGCCGCTCGCGCGCAGCGGGTCGAGCGCGTCCAGATAGCGCCGCCATAGCTCGTCGATGATCTCAGCGGGGAGTTCGCCGTAGTAGACATTCTTCTTGCGCGGGCCGGGGACACCGGCCGGCAGTGCCATCGCAATGTCTTTGGGCAGCACGTCGGGCGAAGTCTGATGGCCGGTGAAGAGGCGAAACGCCTTGAAGTTGAAGGTGAATTCTGCCGGCGTGCGCTCGCTCCATAGTTGCGAATGAGTAGCCGACGGCATTGCATAGTAGGCCGAATCGACTTCAACGAGCGGAAACTGCGACGCGTAAAAACGCAGCCTCGCTTCCGCGCTGCTGCTGCCACGCGGGTAGAAGCGCTTGCAGGCGATCAGTGTCTTGTCGGTCCAGCCAGCGGTGCCGCAGCGGATGTCCATTGGAGGGCTTATGGGGTTGCGTGAAGGACGCTTCGCCAGGAAGCTGCCTCCGTGTGATCGAGCCACTCCGCGAGTTCGCACCGCAACTGCGAAATATCGAGCGGCTTGCCGAGCAGCCGTGCGCCGGGAATGGTGTCGCCGATCTCGGCGCTCTTGCCATAGCCCGACACCAGCAGCACGCGGATGGCCGGCTGTTGATCGAGCACGGCGCGCGCCAGGTTGTCACCGGACATGCCGGGCAACGTCAGGTCAGTGAGCAGGACGTCGAAATGTTGCGCGGGCACCAGCGGCAGCGCTTCTTCGGCGCTTGCAACCGCAGTGCAGTCCAGTCCCAGTGCGCCGAGCAGTTCGCTGAGTGCTTCGCGCGAATCGGCGTCGTCTTCGACCAGCAGCACGCGAGCCGACGTGCCGGCTTGGGGTGCCTGCGCATGCACGCTTTCGGGCGCATCGGACGCTTCGGATGCCGCGCCTGCGTGAGCCGGATCGTAGACCGCGCGTGGCACGCAAGCGGCGATCTGCCCATCGCTGACGCTGGCGATGCCCGCGCTCAGTACGCTGCGCACCTTGCGCGCGAGATCGTCGCGCCGGTAGGGCTTGGAGAGCAGCGTGATACCCGCGTCGAGCTTGCCGTGATGGACGATTTCGTCGCGCGTATAGCCCGATGTGAAAAGCGTCGGCACCGTGGGCGAGCGCGCTGCCGCACGCTGCGCGAGTTCCACGCTTTTCACCTGGCCGGGCATCACGACGTCGGTAAACAGCAGATCAATTGGCACGTCGCTGTCGATGAATTCGAGCGCCGCGTCGCCACTGGATGCAGTCAGCACCTTGTAGCCGAGTTGCGCGAGCATTTCGACGGCGGTCAGGCGGACATCCGCATCGTCTTCGACCACCAGAATCGTTTCGCCGCCGCCCACCGGCGCGGCCGTCTGATCGGCGGTTTCCGCTGTTTCCGGCTCGCAGCAGCGCGGGAAAAACAGCGAGACGGTGGTGCCGCGTCCCACTTCGCTGTCGATCAACGTATGGCCGCCGCTTTGCCTCGCGAAACCGAACACCATGCT
>NZ_JAQQFL010000032.1:0-110669 GCF_046026025.1 Paraburkholderia fungorum
TTATAAGAGACAGGGATAGTGAATTACATCATTGAAAACCGACCCGCCCGCGGCCGGCGCACCGGGGGCCCGCGTTCGGTGTTCAGCAAATTTCAGCAAATCGCTACGAGACTACGCGCTTCACTTACCGAGCGACTTGTTCGCCTGCGTTGCCGCGGCATTCAACGCGTCGGCGGGCGTTGCCTTGCCCAGGTAGATCGATTGCATTGCATCGGTCACAGCCTTCGCGGTGTCTTCCCAACCGGTCACAGTCGGCGCGAAGTGAGCCGTCGGCAGCAGCGCGACGAAAGCTTTGGTGTCCGGATCGTTGAATGCCGGATCGGTCGCCTCAGCCTTGGTGGTCGGCAGGAAACCTTCGGTCGTCGTGAACTCGACGCGCGGTTCCTTCGTGAACAGATAGTCGAGGAACTTCCAGGCCGACTTCTTCACCTTCGAGTTCTTGAACATCACGATTGAGTCGGTCACCGCATACGTGGCGTGCGTCGTGCCCATCGGGATCGGATCGATGCCGTACTTCAGGTTCGGTGCTTCCTTCTTGATCTGCTTGGCGAGGAACGGTGCGGAGATCATCATCGCCACACGGCCCTGCTTGAACAGGTTCTGCACGTCTTCACGGCTGTAGCCGGTCACGCCAGGCTGCGTCAGGCCCTGGTCGATCATCGTCTTGTAGAGCGTAGCCGCCTTGATGCCGGCCGGCGAATTGAACGCCGCCTTGCCGTCCTTGCCGACCACGTCGCCGCCATTGGTCCACAGCGCGTAGTAATAGTAGACGTCGGTTTCGATTTCCTTGCCTTGCAAACCGAAGCCGGCAATGCCTTGCGCCTTCAGTTTCTTCGACGCATCGATCACGTCATTCCACGTTTTCGGGCCGTCGGGGTAGCCGACTTTCGCCAGCAGATCCTTGTTGTAGTAGAGCCCGCGTGCGGACGCGGCGATCGGCAGGCCGTACACCTTGCCGTTGATCTCGCCCGGTGCGAGGAACGGGCCGATAAAGCGGCCCTTGAAGCTGGCGTCCATGTAGCCGTCGAGCGGCTCGGCCACGTCGTCCTTGACGAAGTCGAGCAGCCAGCGCGTACCGACAATCGCCAGATCGGCGTTGGCGCCGCCGGAAATGTCCGTTTGCAGTTTCTGTTGCAGCGTGTCCCAGTTCACGTCTTCGATCTTGATCGTGGTGCCGGGATTGGCCTTCTCGAAGTTACGGGCCATCTTTTCGAAGTACGGCGCGGTCGCATCGCTGTAATGCGCGACCGTCACGCGGACCGTGTCGGCGTGAGCCGCGACGGCGATACCTGCAAACGCGAGCGCCACGGCAACTTTGCCGAGCGCGAGGGAAGCACGGGCATGCAACGACATTTCTCTCTCTCCTGTGTCGATCGGAGTCAGCGCTTTAGCACTTGCTCCGGTCCCATCCAAAGATGGTGGGGGTGGTCTGCTGCCGTCGCCGGCCGCGTTGGTTGAAATTGTTTGAAAAAATCCTACATGACGCAAAATAGCTTGTCACGTAGGGTCTGCCATATTTTTTCTTGGCGGGTTTTGTGCATAAGATGCTGTAAAGCAGGGATATTCTGCGTAATGCGAAGTCGCGGATACCCAATCTTCGGGATGACTAGACAACTGCGTGACTCCGGGTTTGTAGGAAATTTACACGCTAAACCGGTGCTGGAACGTGGTTGAGGAGCGAGGGCGGACATGAATCGTGTGGTGTTGGTGACGGGCGCTTGCGGCGGGATTGGCAGCGTGTTGTGCAAGCGTTTCGTGGAGCAGGGCGACACCGTGCTGGCGCTCGATATCGACGCGGCCGCGCTTCGCACCCTGGTGGCGCAGCTCGGCGAGGCGCATGTCACGCCGATCGCGGTCGACCTGGGCGACGCTGCCGCAGTGCAGCAGGCGGTGGCCGTTGCGGTCAAGGCGCGCGGTCCGGTGGACGTGCTGGTCGCCAACGCGGGCGCGGCCAGCGGGATGACGCTCGCCTCGACCGATGCGGCCAGTTGGCAGCGCGACATTCATCTGAATCTGAACGGCACGTATCACACGGTGGAAGCGGTGCGCGCCTCGATGATCGAACGGCAGAAGGGCGTGCTGGTGCTGATCGGCTCGGTGAACGGCATGGCCGCGCTCGGGCATCCGGCATATAGCGCGGCGAAGGCGGGGCTCATCAGCTACACGAAGGCGTTGGCGATCGAGTTGGGCCGCTATGGCATCCGCGCGAACATCGTCTGTCCGGGCACAGTGAAGACGCAGGCGTGGCAGGCGCGCGTCGACAAGAATCCGCAGGTCTTCGAGGATCTGAAGAAGTGGTACCCGTTGCGCGACTTCGCGACGCCCGACGACATCGCCGACGCGGTGACGTTCCTCGCCTCGCCAATGGCACGTGTGATTACCGGCGTCGCGTTGCCGGTCGATGGTGGGCTGATGGCCGGCAACCGCTTGATGGCGGAAGAACTGACGCTGGAATCGCTTTGAATTGATTTGCCCCGCTTTAACCCGATAGCGCGGCCTGTTCCCTGTTCGGCGAAACAGGGCAACAAGACGATGCAGTACCACGATGAGGACAGCATGGCAGCAGTGCAACTGAGCGGCATCTTCAAACGCTATGGCGACACGCAAGTGGTGCACGGCATCGATCTCGACATCGATGACGGCGAGTTCGTCGTGCTGGTCGGCCCGTCGGGTTGCGGCAAGAGCACGCTGATGCGGATGGTGGCGGGGCTCGAGGAAATCAGCGGCGGCGATCTGATGATCGGCGGCACGCGCGCGAATACGCTCGCGCCGCAACAGCGCAATATCTCGATGGTGTTCCAGAGCTACGCGCTCTATCCGCATCTTTCAGTCTACGAAAACATCGCGTTCGGGCCGCGGATTCGCAAGGAATCGTCGGCGAGTTTCAAGCCGCGGATCGAGGCCGCCGCGAAGATGCTGAATCTCGGCGGTTATCTGGATCGTTTGCCGCGTGCGCTGTCGGGCGGCCAGCGTCAGCGGGTGGCGATGGGCCGCGCGGTGGTGCGCGAGCCGTCGTTATTCCTGTTCGACGAACCGCTGTCCAATCTCGACGCCAAACTGCGCGTGCAGATGCGTACGGAAATCAAGGCGCTGCATCAGCGTCTGAAGAATACGGTGATCTACGTCACGCACGATCAGATCGAAGCAATGACAATGGCCGACCGCATCGTCGTGATGAACGCGGGGCGGATCGAACAGATTGGGCGTCCGCTGGAGCTGTACGACCATCCGGCAAATCTGTTCGTCGCAAGCTTCCTCGGCTCGCCGTCGATGAATTTCGCGGAAGGCGTGCTGGTCAATCGCACTGAAGGACAAGGTTTCGCGTTGAAACTCACCGACGGTGGCGAGATCGTGCTGGAAGGCACCCCGGCGTCGGCGGCGGTCGGCGCGAAGGTCACGCTCGGTGTCCGTCCCGAACATATCGAAACCATGGCCGACAAGCCGGACGTCACGATGGAAGTCGAAGTGGTCGAGCCGACTGGCGCCGAGACCCACTTGTACGGGAAAATAGGCGGCAGCACGTGGTGCGTGACAACTCGCCAGCGCTCGAAAGTCGAGCCCGGTCAGCGCGTCACGCTGCGCCTGCCGGCCGAGCATATTCATCTGTTCGATACGGAGAGTGGACGCAGGCTGGTCTGAACCGCGTGTTGCCGCTTGAGGTTGATTCAAGCTGATTGAAGCTGCGACGCGACGCGGATTCATTTAACCCTTAAGGAACACCGGGTGTCCGCACCGAACTTGATTCCCCACATCCGCGGCGCACTGGCCAATTTGCGGCCCGCCGAGCGCAAAGTCGCCGACATGGTGCTGAGCGACGTCGACTTTGCGATGCGCGCGAGCATCACCGAACTGGCGCAGCGCGCGGACGTGTCCGAGCCTTCCGTCACGCGCTTTTGCCGCGCGATCGGTGCGCATGGTCTGCGCGACTTCAAGATGCAATTGGCGCAGAGCGTGGCGGGCGGCGTGCCGTATGCGTCGACAACGGTTGCGCGTGACGACGATGCGCGCACCTTGATGGACAAAGTGGGGGAAGCCGCCGTCGACGGGATTACCCACGCGTGCGGTGCGCTGGACCCGGCGGTGTTCGAGAGCGCGATTGCGGCGTTGTCGAGCGCGGGGCGGGTTTTTTTCTTCGGCGTGGGCTCGGGGTCGGGACTCGTCGCGCAAGACGCGGCGTTGAGGTTCTTGCGGCTGGATATCGCGGCTACCGCGTTTACCGACGGTCATCTGCAACGTCTTTACGCGGGCCTGATGGAGCCGGGCGATGTGGCGTTCGCGATCTCGCACTCGGGCCGCAGCGTCGAAGTGAACGAAAGCATTCAGATTGCCAAGGAGCGCGGTGCAACGACGATTGCGCTGACCAATGTCGGCTCGCGGCTGGCCTGGCTGGTCGATATTCCGTTGCTGCTGCGCGTGCCGAGTCCGATCGATCCGAATACGCCTGGCGTGTCGCGGCTCGTGCATCTGTGCATCATGGATGCGCTGGCGATCGGCGTCGCGTTGAAGGCAGGGCCCAAGACGCTTGAGAAGGTGCGGCACGCCAAGGCGCGCCTGTCGTCGCATGAGCCGGAGTCGACGGGGGAGTGACCTGGATGGTCCGCTTCTGGAGCCCTGCGGCGAGTGCGTAAAGCGTGTGTGAAAAGTGCATGAGGCGTCAGGCCGCTTCAGGCCGCCAGGCGATCATCCCCGCTGTGCGCGCCCGAACTTCCGGCGAAGCTAAACAGGTCGAAACGGCCTCGTATCCCGGCGTGCCTGGATAAGCGGCGACGAGCGTGGGCGGACTGTGATTGGCCGGGCACAGAATAATGGATTCATCGGGTCCAATTGCGGCGAGATCCAGGATTGCGGAAGAGCGCGTCATCAGAAACAGTGGGCGGCCGCCTGCTTTAGCGCGTTGACGCAAATGGACGATCAACGCTTCCTGCGTGGCCTGATCCAGCCCCTGCTCCACCATGTCGACGACAAAGGTGGTCGGCCCTTCGGATTCCAGCCCGACGAGCAAGGCGGTGAGCGCTTCCGATTCCACAGCGCCTTCGCCAATGAGCCACGCCAGAGTCTGATCCACGCGTGATTTGAGAGCCACGTCCGCTTCCATACGGGCAACGGTCGCCGCATTGCCGTCTTGTATCCGGTCGAGGCCGAGAAACGCAGCATTCGGCAGCTTCTCCGCGAGGC
Organism: Paraburkholderia fungorum; assembly: GCF_046026025.1. Taxonomy (GTDB): domain Bacteria; phylum Pseudomonadota; class Gammaproteobacteria; order Burkholderiales; family Burkholderiaceae; genus Paraburkholderia; species Paraburkholderia fungorum_E. Next base: position 5,176 of record NZ_JAQQFL010000032.1, read on the forward strand.
ACAGCGCCAGCCGCGTCTTACCGCTTCCCAACGGACCGATGATGTAGTTCAGCGGCCGGATCTCGCGAAGTTCGAACCGTTCGCCACCCCATGGCCACGGAAGGTCGAAGGCCGTGCCGGATGCAGCGCCAGGATTGAGCAGGCGCGTCAGTTCTCCGTCGGCAGGCGCCCGACCCTGGGCGAGACCTGCCCGAAGCCGCCTGACCTTGGCAATCGTATCCACAAGCTGGCGAATACCCGCTTCAAGCTTTGCTTCGTGGGCAGCGAGGGCGGGCTCCAGACTGTGAGGGTCGCCTTCCAGCACTTGTGCGACCTGGGCGAGGCTGAGGCCAAGCGCTCGCAGAGCCACAATTTCCGTCGCACGAGTCATCTCGTTGGGACCATAGGTACGGTACCCGGCGACCGTGCGTGCCGGCGTCACCAGGCCGCGCTGCTCGTAGAGCCGCAGGGCCTTGGTCGAGACACCGAGCCGCCGCGCTGCTTCGGAGGCATTCAGATAGGGGGTGGAACAATGCATGAGTCACCTCTGTGTTTGCTGACCACTCGCATCATGAAGCTGGCCCTTGGGGCCGAGTCAACACGATATTGACAGTACGGTATCGTTTTCGCGTCATCGTTTTACAACGAACCGCGCGCACCATAAAATCCGCCGGACTGGCCGAATCCGTCAATGCACCGCGCATTGTCAAATGCGTATTTTAAAAACGCATTGTTAAACGACACCCGAAGGGAAAATGGAAAAGCTCATCGCTTCAGCCCTGCTGTGCCAGCCCTTGCTCGTGCATGGCAGCACTGACGCCACCGCTTGCCGCGTGGTCAAAGCCTTGCACTATGAATGACGGCGGGACAGCGACGGTGCGGCGGCGCGTGCGTGGCGCGCTCGCCGCTTGCGCCGTGTCGCTGCTGGTGTTGACGCTGACGCTCATTGGCGCCTGCAGCAAGCCGCCAGCACCGCTGTCGAACGACGCCTACGTCTGGCAACGCAAATGGACACCGTCCGTCACGTCGGCGGTTGAACAAAGCCGTGGCTTCATCCAGACCTGGCATGTGCTCGCCGCGGAAAAAGACAGCAAGGATGACTGGATCATCGTTTCACCCGATTGGACGACGCTCGCCGCAACGCACGCGCCTGTAACAGCGGTTGTCCGGATCGACGGCCAACTCGACGATCTGAACACGCTGCCCGTCGCGCGCATCGTCAAGCTCGCCGCTGACTGGAAGCAGCACGGTATCCCGCTCGCGGCCATCGAAATCGATCACGACTGCGCGACGTCCAGGCTCGCCGGCTATACGCGCTTTCTCGCCGCGTTACGTGCGCAACTCGATCCCGCCGTCAAACTCACGATCACCGCGCTGCCCACCTGGCTCGACAGCCCGGCGCTCGACACGCTGCTGTCCCAGGCCGACGAATCCATCCTGCAGGTGCACGCCGTCGTGAACCCGGTGCAAGGCCTGTTCGATCCGACGCAGGCGCGCGCCTGGCTGCGCGAATTCGCACAACGCACGCAGCGTCCGTGGCGCGTCGCGTTGCCGACTTACGGTTCGCGCGTGACATGGGGCGACGACGGCCGCGTGGCCGGCATCGAAAGCGAGCGGCCGATGTTGCTCGCCAACGGCCTCGCGCAAGGCGTCTCGCATGAACTCGTCGCGCAGCCCGAACAGATCAGTGCTTTCGTCACGCGGATCGAGCGTGATGCGTTGCCTGGGCTCAAGGGCATCGTCTGGTTCCGCCTACCCACCGATGCCGACGAACGCGCCTGGAGCCTCGCCACCTGGCGTGCCGTGCTCACGCGCGCGCCGCTGACGGTCGCGATTGCCGCCGACGTGCGCCCAAGCACGCAGCAGCCGGGGCTCTTCGACGTCGCGCTCGTCAGCGGCGGCAATACCGACGCGCCGTTACCCGCTGTCGTACGCACCGATGCCTCATGCGAAGCCGCCGACGGCATCAACGGCTACGCACTCGACTATGACGCGCACGGCATGCTGCTGCGCCGCGTTCAACCCGGTTTGCTGCGCGCCGGCATGCGCCGCGACATCGGTTGGCTTCGCTGCGGCGAAGTCGATAACAAAAAGGTCTCCGTTCATGTTGAACCGTAAATATCTTGCGCTGGGTGGCGGGCTCGCGTTGTTGGCTGGCGCGGTGATCGTCCACGCATGCGGACCGTTTTTCCCGCTGCAGTTGCTCGACAATCGCGCCGGTACGCTATCCGGCACGCCGAATAATTCATTTGCGTACGAGGTGTTGCATCTCGTGAAGCCGGGCGACCATCTGCTGGCGCCTGAAGCCGTACATGTTTCGTCGGGACAGCAGCCGGTCGATCCTGCCAAGGCGGTGTTGGCGGGTCTCTCGCCCGAACAGATCGCAACGTTGACCGCGATGGCCAAAGCCGCCGATGGCGACGCCGCCTACGCAATGGGAACGGGCGTGCCGGAGGCGCAGCGGCTCTTTGCCGCCGCGGACGTCGATTTTGCGCACGCGCTGGCGGCCTGCACGAGCACGGCAAGTGCAGCGCCGGATGCGGCTGCATCGGGCGCAAATGGAGCCGCCGCAGAGGCGGCCGCGTCCGACGCCGCGCCTGCAACCGATGCAACCAACGCAACCAACGCAGCAACCACACCAGCCGCCCAAACCAACTGCGACGCACGCGAACCGCTACTCGGCCGCGCGGCCACCCGGCTCGACGCGGTCCTCGCATTGCCCGCGTCGACCGGTGCCCCACGCGCGGTAGCCGCGGCGACCGAACTGGCGGCGATCGCCCAGGCACGAGCGGACGACTGCACGAGCGGTGACGCCTGCGCGGCCCTCACGGCAGCCTTGCCGGCGGCCTACGCAAAACCGCGCGCGCTTGCGGCGAACGGCGCGCCCGATCCCGAAGGGCTCGCCGTGGCCAGCTTCGGCGACGAAGCGCTCACCTATCTGCACGACAAGAAAACCGGCAAACAATGCGACTACCGCAGTTTCCTGAATAGCACGTCTTGCGCGGCGTCGATCGCGCCGGCGAATCTCAAACAGGCCATCAATCTTTACGCGCAGCAGGCGGCACGCGGTGGCAACAGCGGCTTGCAATCCATGCGCTTCATCGCTGCGTGGGCCCTGGCGGGGAACGCGCGGGTCGCCTCACTGATCGACGACCCGGTCGCGCAGCGCCTGCTGGTCGCGTATGCGCTCGCGCGTGAAGGCGACATCGTCAACGATCAGCGGGACAGTGCGTTCGACTACTACGGTGGCTACGACAACAGTTACGGCCCGACCGGTTATGCCGATGCCGCCCGCGGCGACAAGGGCATCAAAGCCAACCCGGCGTTGGTGTCGCTGGTCGAGGCGATTCAGCAACGGGGCATCGATCATGTGGCGGGCGCCGACCGCCTCGCCGCGCTCGCCTATCGAGTCGGCCGCTACGATTTCGCCACTGTGCTGGTGGCGCGTGAGCACAGCGCACTGGCAAGCTGGGTGAGCGCAAAGCTCGCCTTGCGCCGTGGCGATACGGCGGCTGCCGTAGAGGCCTATGCGCAGGCCTCCAAAGCGTTCCCAACCGCGGATTCGAGCATCGAACCGGCCGGCGCGCTGTTGATCAAGGGCGAGCAGGCGGTGCTGACGCTGTCGCGCGGCCAATATGTCGAAGCGCTCGGCTATCTGTTCGACGCGGCGTCGCGACAGGACAAGACGGGCCTGTCTGACGACTCCGTCTCCGAGGTCGCCTACGGCAGCGACATGGCCTATATCGCCGAGCGCGTGCTCACCACGGACGAACTGAAGCACTTCGTCGACTCGCGCGTACCGGCATCGGCGGTGCCTGCGACGCCGGCGTCCGATGCGGGCGCGGATGCCTACTACGCGTTGCGCCAGACCAACGCCGATACCTTGCGTTATCTGCTCGCGCGCCGCCTCGTGCGCGATGGCCGGATCGACGAAGCGCTGCCGTATTTCCCCGCCGACAACGATCCGCGCTACAGCGCCTTCAGTTGGGAAGGCGGGCAGACGACCCGCAAGCAATTGCAGCTTCGCAAGCTCGCGCGCGACTATGCAGCCGCACTCGACGAGGCGCAGCACGCGTGGATGCAGACCAACCGCGCGCATGGCTGGTTCGACGCGGCGACGCTCGCGAAGCAGTACGGCATGGAGCTGATGGGCTACGAGCAAGGGCCGGACTATCGCGACGTCGACGGTGCGTTCGCAGGCGGATCGGGGCGCTCGGGCGTTGTTGCCCCGCGTCTGAATCGCGCTGCAGATGCGGGCGCGGCCAGCGCGGCTGCGGTGCCGGACACGCCGGCGGCGCGCGCGCAGGTGGATCTGGCTGGACCGTTCGTTACCGCCGACGAGAAGCACCGCTATGCGGCCAGCGAGAGCAAACCGCTGACGCGGTTTCACTACCGCGACATCGCTGCCGACTACATCGGCAAAGCGGCGGATGGGCTGCCGCCGCGTTCGCAGGCATTCGCCGCCGTGTTGTGCCGCGGGACGGACTGGATGCGCAACGACGATCCGTCGCGCGCGCTTGGTTTTTATCAGCGCTATGTCAAGGAGGGGGCTTATGTGGACTTCGGCGGCCCGTTCGGCACGCTGTGCCCCAAACCGGATTTCCGGGCCGCGGCGACGTTCACTTATACGCAGGCGTGGCGCGACGTGAAGCGCGATGCAGGGCGCGATAGGAAACGTGTGGCGTTGATCGGATTGCTGATTGCCGCAGGGGCGATCGGTGTGGGCGTGTGGCGCTATCGGAAGGTGAAGGCGCGGCGCGGTGAGGGCGATAGCAAGTGATTTTGCATCGGCGAGAGACTAGTGATCGTTCTCGTCTGAAAATGCTTCGGTAATAGCTTGCACGATTTGCGCACTCAGCGCAGGCCGATCGTTGAGTAGCGTATAGCGCTTGCGTAAGTTGTTCGACACACTGTTATCGTTTTGCCGGACGCTGCGAATGATGCTGTCCAGATCGTTGTCCGGCGCTTCGAGAAATTCCTTGATGGCGCGTCGTGCTTTGTCGTTGGCGTGCAGAAAGCGCGCTTCGGCGCGCATTTCGTGCATGAGTGTCACGTCGATCACGTCAGCAAGATAGATGACGTGTGCGGTCAGATCAGGGTAGCGCCAGGCGGGCAGCGCGTCGTTATAGGCCTGAAAATGCAGGTTGTATTCGACACCGTCTTGCGCGATCTCGGTCTTGCCGAACGTGTACTGGTCCGCATAGTGTTTCATCAGCGGACGCGAAAAGCGTTCGAGCACTTTGTCGTAAGCGGCGCGATCGCGCGTGCTATGAGTGATGGTTGCGGACACCGGCAGGATGATAGGCGCAGGGACCGCGCCGTCGCGACGCAGAATGTCGTTGATCAGAAAGCGCGAAATGCGGCCATTGCCGTCGGCCATGGGGTGCACATAGACGAAGCCGAACGATGCCGCGGCCGCACGTACGATCGGCGCCCCCCCTGCGGTACGTTCCAGGAAGCGGCTCAACCCTGCGAGCATCCTTTCGATGTGTTCCCAAGGCGGCGCGATGTAGTCGACTACTGGCTGATAGCGTGCGATATGTCCAACGTACACCGGCGAGCGGCGGATACCGTAACGCAGCGCTGACTGCCCGAGGATGCCGCGTTGCAAGACATCGAGCGTTTCAGCATCGAACGGATTCGCATGCCGTCCGCATTCGCTTTCCATGACCGCAGCAAAGCGGCGGATTCGGTCCTCTTTATTCTGCTCGTGTTCAATCAGGAAGCTCGCGCGGCTTTCTTTGACCGTCAGCCAGACTGCGCTGCGCAAGATCAGATCGATGCCGTAGGCCGCTTCCAGTTCGGCCAGCGATCCGGCAAGGTCGTAAGCTTCGGCGCGCTGAATTGCTTCGACACGTCGAATGACTGGGCAGAAATCCCGATTTCCCGGCAGGTTGTCGCGCACACGCCAACGTGTGTTGTTGACCGGCGTGCCTACGATGAAGTCTTCGGGACTCAATGCATCGACATAGTTTCCCCGGGAGGGACCTGGCGCGTCCAACGGCTCCGGCATTAACCATTCATAGAAGAAGCAGGCGCGGCGAGCATACGCGCCCGTGGGTTCGCGGACGATCCATGCCTCCAGTTCGTGGCGCACGGCTTGCAATGCATAGAGCCGTGCGAGGAATTCCAGATGAATGCCCTCGTACCTGAAGGCAAAGGTCAGGTTATCGGTCAGGCTGGCGGCCGGACGGTAAGGTTCGGGGTAAACCTCCCGGCGAATGTCCCCGTCGGTGGACGTGGAGCGGATCCGCCCGATTTCGCTACGAACAGCGAAAGGGTGAACCGGTACGACACCGTACGTGTTGGAGAGCCATTGATAACCGATCTGCGGCATGATTTTCGATCTGGGGTGGCTGGGGTGGCTGGGGCGCGCGAGGACACTCTGTTTCGCTGAGTTTCGATTATTCGACTCTCAAAACGATTACAAAACGCCTGTTTTCCAAAAAAACGATTATACGGCGTTTGCACATCGTTTCGATTATTCGGCTCGCAAAACGATTACAAAGTGACAATTTTCAGAAAAAACGATTATTTTTTCCTCGTTGAAGCGGCCTTTTCAGACCCCGCCCACCACCGTCATGCACCCAAACCGCCGCGACAACCTCAGCGTTGCCGCCAGCAGAGTCTGCGCCGGGCCGCCCGCAAGCTCGCTGTCGAAGCTGCCGGTCGGCCCCATCAACGCGAGCACCAGACAGATGCTGCCGGTATGGTCCAGCACCGGCGCGGCCAGCGTGTTGATGCCCGGCACCGGCCGGCTCAATGCGGTGTCGATACCGTCCGTGCGAATTTGCGTGAGCCGTTGCGCGTAGGTGCTCGTCAACTGCGGTAGCGTTGGTGCAACGTCTTTGCGACCCAGGGCGCTTGGACCGTCCGCCGTCCCAGCAAAAATCTCCGCCGCGTCAGCCCCCGCCAGCCGCAAATGATCCTGCGCCAGCAGACCATTGCGCACATCGTCCGCGACATAAGCGGCGAACACTCGCCCAATCGCCGTATTCACCAGCGACAGCACCGTGCCGACCCGCAGGCTCACGTGCAGAGGCCGCGCCGACTCCTCCAGCCGCACGACGGTCGGCCCGAGTGGACCGAGCACCGCCATTGCGACGCTCATGCCCGTCGACGCGGCCAGTTCGACCACTTCCGGCTCGGCTTCCCGCGTCGGCGACAAACGCTGCAAGCCGATCAGGCCAAGCTCCAGCGCTAAAGGCCCGGCTTCGAAGCAACCGGCCGCATCGCGATTGAGCAAGCCGATCTTGAGCAGACTCACCAGATGCGGAAACGCTTTGGCCGGCGGCATGCCGGCCGCCGCCGCAAGGTCGCGCAAGCTCAATGGACGCGCGGCCGCAACCAGCGCGCCAAGCAATTCACCGGTGCTATCGAGCGACTGGATGCCGCGCTGCGGTTTCGCATCGGCGGGGGCGGCGGTTCCAGCAGAAGAGGTGTCGAGAGAATCAGTCACGATGCGGAGGAAGCAAACAAGGAAGGCGCTGCCGCAAGTTCAGCGCTGATGTCATGAGCGGCGGCAAGCAGCGCGCGAGCCGTCGGGCCATTGGCGGCGACGTCGATCGCGCCGGTCGAGCCGATCACGGTCAAGGCGAGGCACAAATGGCCGTTGGCATCGAGCACCGGCGCGCTCAAACTGCTGATGCCCGGGCTCGGCGCATCGACGCTGAATGCGAGTGCGCGTGCGCGAATCTCGATCAAAGCAGCCTCGAACGCGGCGCTTTCGTCAGACGGCGTCATGGCGCTATCCAGCGAGCCCGACTGATTCGCCCACATCCCCGCCAGCGTCTCGCGTGGCAGATAAGCGCAAAACACGCGTCCGGTCGAGGTGGCCGGCAACGACATCACCGTCCCCACATGCAGATTCACATGTAACGGAAAGCCGGCATGTTCATAGCGGACGATGGTCGGCCCTTGCGGCCCGGCAATACAGATCGCGACGCTAAACCCAATGGCTTCAGCCAATGCCGCTACACGCGGCACGGCGGCGCGAAACGCCGGCTGGTTCTCCAGATGCATCAAGCCAAGCCGCAACGACAGCGGACCGGGCTCATAACGGCCCGACAATTCGTCGCGTTTGATCAGGCCCAGGCGGCTCAAGCTCACCAGATAGGCGTGCGCTTGCCCCGGGGCAATCTGCGCGGCGCTGGCGAGATCGGACAAAGCGAGCGGACTGCGGGCCTGTGCGAGCGCCAGCAACACGCGGCCGCCCACCTCAACGCTCTGAATCCCGCGCTGCGTTTTGCCGCCGTCTGCCGTCTCGCTGCCGCCCGCGCCTTTGCCGGTGGCCGATTTCGCTGCTTTGCTCACACCCGCGCTCGTCCGTAAAAAGGGTCCATGTTAGCCGATGGCCTGCGCGAAAGCCCGCGCTGTCCTGTCTTCATCTTAGACGTTCCAGGATTTGCGTATAGCGATACATTTCGTTATTGACAAATAAACAGGTCCGGCCATAAGATGCATTCACCCCGACATACCGGTGCAGTCACAGAGTCAAAACGGGGCGAGACAACCCCCAATACAGCCAGCCCGCGCATCTGAAATCCGCACGCGCAGCCGGCCGTCTCGCCTCACATTCAACTTTTGAGGGAGACTAAGCATGGCAAAGGCATTCGCATCCCAGGCCGACCTGGAAGTCAAGAAAGTCACGTGGACCAAGCTGTCCGAGAACGCCTACGCGTACACCGCTGAAGGCGATCCGAACTCGGGCGTGATCATTGGCGACGACGGCGTGCTGATCGTCGACACCACTGCCACGCCGGCCATGGCGCAGGACCTCATCGCCAAGATCCGCAGCGTTACCGACAAGCCAATCAAATACGTCGTGCTGTCGCACTACCACGCGGTGCGCGTGCTTGGCGCGTCGGCGTATTTCGAAGAAGGCGCGCAGGAAGTGATCGCGAGCCGCGGCACGTACGAGATGATCGTCGAGCGCGGCGAAGCGGACATGAAATCGGAAATCGAACGCTTCCCGCGCCTGTTCGCGGGCGTCGAAACGGTGCCGGGCCTGACGTGGCCGACGCTGGTGTTCGAAAAAGAAATGACGCTGTTCCTCGGCAAGCTCGAAGTGCGTATCGCGCATCTGGGCGCGGGCCATACGAAGGGCGACACGGTGGTGTGGCTGCCGTCGCAAAAGGTGCTGTTCTCGGGCGATCTGGTCGAATACGACGCAGCCTGCTATTGCGGTGACGCTCAACTCGAACAATGGCCGGCCACGCTCGAAGCGCTGCGCGCGTTGAAGGCCGAAAAACTGGTGCCGGGCCGCGGTCCTGCATTGACCACACCGCAAGACGTCGACAAGGGCCTCGATTACACGAAAGACTTCGTCACCACGCTGCTGCAGCAAGGTCGCGAAGCCGTCGAACAGAAGCTCGATCTGAAGGCCGCGATGGCGCACACGCGCAAGGCAATGGACCCGAAATTCGGCCAGGTGTTTATCTACGAACACTGCCTGCCGTTCGACGTTTCGCGCGCCTTCGACGAAGCGAGCGGCATCACGCATCCGCGCATCTGGACCGCGCAGCGCGACAAGGAAATGTGGGACGCGCTGCAAGCCTGATTGGAGGCCCGATTGGAAGCCCGATTGGAAGCCCGATCACAAACCTGATCACCGCATAGAAACGCCGGAAAGCGTCAAGCAGAGCAGAGAAGGACGGAGACACAAGATGAGCATCAACTACCAGACGCTGTCGTTCGACTATCAGCCGTGCCGCGAACAAAGCGGGCCAAGCGGCGCGGATCAGGCGCCCTATCCCGTGATCGTGGTCGGCGCGGGGCCGGTGGGCCTCGCTACCGCGATCGATATCGCGCAGCAGGGCGTGCCGGTCGTGCTGGTGGACGACGATTGTTCGTTGTCCACCGGTTCGCGGGCGATCTGCTTTTCGAAGCGGTCGCTCGATATCTTCGACCGGCTCGGCTGCGGGCAGCGCATGGTGGACAAGGGCATTAGCTGGAATGTCGGCAAGGTGTTCCTGAAAGATGAACTGGTGTACACGTTCAATCTGCAGCCTGAGGCGGGTCATCATCGGCCCGCGTTCATTAACCTGCAGCAGTACTACGTCGAAGGCTTTCTGCTCGAGCGCGCGCAGGAGATGCCGAATCTCGAGATCCGCTGGAAAAGCAAAGTGGTTGGCGTGCAGCAGAGCGGCACGCCAGGCACGCAGGACGCCAGCGTGACGCTGACCGTCGATACACCCAACGGTCAGTACCCGCTACGCGGCCGCTATGTGGTGGCCGCCGACGGCTCGCGCAGTCCGATGCGCAATCTGATGGGACTCGACAGCAAGGGTGTCACCTTCAAAGACCGCTTCCTGATCGCCGACGTGAAGATGGAAGCGGAGTTTCCGACCGAGCGGTGGTTCTGGTTCGATCCGCCGTTCCATCCGAATCAATCGGTGTTGCTGCATCGTCAGCCGGATAACGTGTGGCGGATCGATTTCCAGTTGGGCTGGGACGCCGATCCGGTGCTGGAAAAAACGCCGGAGCGTGTGATTCCGCGGGTGCGTGCGTTGCTCGGGCAGGATGCGAAGTTCGAGCTGGAATGGGTGAGCGTTTATACGTTTTCGTGTTTGCGCATGGACCGCTTCCGGCACGGCAACGTGTTGTTCGCGGGCGATTCCGCGCACGGCGTGTCGCCGTTCGGCGCGCGCGGTGCGAATAGCGGCGTGCAGGACGCGGAGAACCTCGCATGGAAACTGGCGATGGTGCTCGAAGGCAAAGCATCCGACACCTTGCTCGACACGTATGCAAGCGAGCGCGAATTCGCCGCGGATGAAAACATCCGCAACTCCACACGTTCGACCGATTTCATTACGCCGAAGAGTCCGGTGAGCCGCGTGTTCCGCGACGCGGTGCTGAAGCTCGCACGGCATCATCCGTTCGCGCGTCAGTTGACGAACAGCGGCCGCCTGTCGGTGCCGGCAGTGCTGCGTGATTCCCCGCTGAATACACTGGACAGCGACAGCTTCGAAGGTCCGATGGTGCCGGGGGCATCGTGCGTCGATGCGCCGGTTCATGCGGCCGGGCAACCGGCCTGGCTGCTGCAGCAACTCGGCCAGCAATTCACCGGCGTGCTGTTCTGCGGCGCGCAAGGCCTCGATCAGGCGACGCAAGCTGCGCTGGAAGCATTGCGAAGCGGGCCGATTCCGCTGAACCTCGTCGTGGTGACGAGTGGCGATGTGCAGGTCGCGGCGGCCTCGGGCGCGAAGGTGGTGTACGACGTCGACGGTCTTGCAGCCGCACGTTACGACGGTCAACCGGGCACCTTCTATTTGATCCGCCCGGATCAGCATGTCTGCGCGCGCCAGCGGCAACTCGACGTGAGCCTGGTGGAAGCTGCGTTGAAGCGGGCGTTGCGCGTGGACGGCACGGCCTGAGGGTAGGGCACACCCAGCACATCGGCAAAAGAAAAGAGCAGGAGACAGTCATGGCATTGAACACGCAACCCAATCTCACCCGCCCCGATGATTTCTACGAGGCGCTGATCGACATGCATCGCGATCTGGACGACGCGCAGAGCCAGTCGGCCAATGCGCAACTGATCCTGTTGCTCGCCAACCATATCGGCGATCACGTGATACTGCTCGAAGCGATGCGGCACGCACGTGAAGGCGTGACGGATGGTTCGGCGCAAGGCGCACAGACGCATTCGCTGGCTGCCTGAACATGAGTTACGGCAAGCGGTAGTAATAAGAACGCTGTACACGCGTGGCCGTTCGAGCCGCGCGCAATTCACCACGGCGAGTGGCGCACCTATGCCGTCACATGCCATTCCGTTCCAGTAGAAAACAGAAACGCGGCGCATCAAGACGCCGGACCCACTGGGTCCGCTGGACCCTCACGTTTGGAGATAACTGATGAGCCAATCCCTCGCCCCCGCGCTGGGCGCATCCGCCGTTGCGCACGACGATCTGTTATATCGCAAGGTTTCGAAGCGGATCATTCCGTTTCTATTCCTCTGTTATGTGGTGTCGTTTCTCGACCGGATTAATATCGGTTTCGCGCAATTGCAGATGAAACATGACCTCGGTTTCAGCGATGCCATGTACGGTTTGGGCGCAGCGGTCTTTTATATCGGCTACGTGCTGTGCGAAGTGCCGAGCAACATGCTGCTGGCGCGCTTCGGCGCGCGTCGCACGTTCACGCGGATCATGCTGTTGTGGGGCATTGCATCGGTCGGCATGATGCTGGTGTCGAAGCCCATGCACTTCTACGTGCTGCGTTTCATGCTGGGCGTGTTCGAAGCGGGTTTCTTCCCCGGCATCGTGCTGTATCTGACCTACTGGTACCCGGCGCGGCGGCGCGCAGCGGTGCTGTCGATTTTCTTCGCGGGCGTCGCCGTAGCGGGGGTGCTCGGTGGCCTGATGTCCGGCTGGATCATGCGCGATATGGGCGGCGTGATGGGGCTGTTCGGCTGGCAGTGGATGTTCGTGATCGAAGGTGCGCCGGCCATCGTGCTCGGCTTGCTCGCCGCATTTTATCTGGTCGACGGTCCGAAGCACGCAACGTGGCTCAGCGCGGATGAGAAGGCGCAATTGATCGCGCAGCGCGACGAAGATCGCCGTGGTTCGTCCGACGCACATTCGTCGCGCTCTGTCGTGCAGGCGCTGCGCAATCCGCGGGTTTATCTGTTCGCGTTCATCTATTTTTCGCTCACCTGCGCCTCGCTGACGTTGAACTTCTGGATGCCACTGATGATTCGCGACTTCGGTGTTCACGACGTGCTGGCGATCAGCCTGTACACCGTGATTCCGAATGCGATCGGCGCAGTGGGCCTGATTCTGATTGCGCGCCACTCGGATCGTCGTGGTGAACGGCGTCGGCACTTCGCGGTTTGCACAATCGGCGGGGGCATCGCGCTGTCTCTGCTGACACTGCATTTGAGCAGCTTTGCGGCGATGCTCGCGATCCTTTCAGTAGCCGCCGTGTTGATTTTTGCCGCGTTGCCGATCTTCTGGACCGTACCGTCGGGTTATCTGTCCGGCACTGCGGCGGCGGCCGGGATTGCGCTGATCAGCAGCATCGGTATTACGAGCGGGATTGTCAGCCCTTGGGTGATCGGTCTGATCAAGACGCACACCGGCAGCATGGACAATGCGTTGTATCTCTTGACCGCGTTGCTGTTTGTCAGCGGTGTGGCGTTGCTGATTGGCGTGCCGAAGGAAGCGAAGCGTACCTGAGGCTTGCCTCCCAAGGCGCGGCTCACGCGGCCGACGCCCGAGCGCCGACCATCCAGCAGGCGGCGGTGTAGCGAACCTCGGTGCCGTGCACGTAGGGATCAAAGGCATCGCGGACGGTTTCGATCACTTGCGCGCGGGTCCGTTCGTCCGCGTTTTGAAGGATCAAGCCGACGGGACCAAGCCGCGTGAAGTAATCGGTCAATTCGCTTTTGGGCAAAGTGCAGTCCACATCGAGTGGCTGGATGTCGATCCCGGTCCAGGCGCTCTGTTCGAGGATGGACGACACCTTGTCTGGGTCCGCGAAAGCGAACTGTCCCGGCGCGCCCGGCTGGCGCACCGGCAAACCCGGCAGCAGTGGCGCGGCGGCGCGCTCGGCGGTGGTCATGAACGGATTGTCCGCGGCACTTCGCCAGACGATGCAGCGCAGCTCGGCGCCGTCGCTGGCGGCCCGCCGCAGGTTCGTGAAGGCGGCGACCGGATCGTCGAAGAACATGACGCCCAGGCGCGACATGATCCTGTCGAAGCTCGCGGGCTCGAAGGCGTGGGTCTGCGCGTCCGCACAGATGAAGCTTGCCGTCGAGCGCTCCCGTTCGGCGCGCGTTCGAGCGGCGGTGATCATCGGTGCTGAAATATCGGCGCCGACGCAACGCCCCTTCGCACCAAGCTGTCGCGCCGCGGCCAGTGTCGTGCTGCCCATACCGCAGCCGACGTCGAGGACACGCGGCCCGGACCCGGCGCCGATGCCGTCGACGAGCAAATCTTCGAAAGGCTTGAACATCTGGTCGAGCACCTGCTGCGCCGCCACCCAGGCGCGTCCGGAGCTACCGTTCCAAAGCGCCGCCTGCGTATTTGCGTTCGGGTGATTGGCATCCATGGTCGTTGTCCTGTGTTTGCCCTCGGGGAGCGGAAGCTACACTATGCGAGTTCAAGTCGACTTGAGGTCAAGGAATGATCACGCTAGACATTGCCGAGGTGGCGCAGCAATCCGGTATTCCCGCATCGACGCTGCGATTCTACGAGGAGAAGGGGTTGATTGCGTCCACCGGCAGGCGAGGGCTGCGCCGTCTGTTCGATGCCAGCGTGCTGGACCGGTTGGCATTGATCGCCTTGGGGCGTGCCGCGGGTTTCTCGCTGGACGAGATCGCGCTGATGTTCACGCCGGACGGGCAGCCGCGCATCGATCGACAGATGCTCATGCTCAAGGCGGACGAACTGGACAGGACGATCCGCAAACTGAGCGCCATGCGTGATGGCCTGCGGCACGCTGCCGTCTGCCCCGCACCGAGTCATATGGAATGTCCCACTTTCCGCCGCATCCTGCGGGCCGCCGGGTCGGGTGCGATTGGCGCGGCGCGAAAGAAGAGGAGTCCGCCACCACCGGTGAACGCATCTTCTCCGCGATCCCCTCTTCGGGGCAAGAGATAGAACCGGTTTGAACGTCATATCGGGTAGAGTCGCGCATAGTCCCTTGCATCCACGCGCCTAGCGTCCGAACCTTCGCGATGTATTCAATCGAACCTGTTTCATTGCAGCATAACGGTCCGTCCGATGTTTCGTTGTGGCGGGTCGATTTTGCTTTCGACACGTCGTTGGATGATGCCGTCTTCGCTCCGCTCAGCGACGAAGAACGCGTCAGAGCGGCGAACTTTCGCCGCCACGAAGACGCGCTGCGGTTTGCCACCGTGCGCGTGGTGCTACGCGAGCAACTCGCGCGACATCTCGGGATCGCGGCACATGCCGTCCGATTCAAGCTCGATGAGAACCGCCGTCCCCGTCTCGCCGATTCCGACGCATACGACTTCAACGTCTCGCACTCAGGCGCGCATGGATTGATCGCGATGTCGCCGTCCCGGCGTGTCGGCGTCGACATCGAGCAATGCAGTGATAAATTCGATTGGCGTTCGATTACATCGCTAACGCTCGACGCGAGCGAAACAACGTGGATCGAGCAACAGGACGCCGCGCAGCAGGTCAGTGCGTTTTACGACGCATGGGTCGCGAAAGAAGCGCTCGTCAAAACAACGGGCGTAGGCATCACACGCGGCTTGCAGCATCTGACGGTGCTGCCGCGCGACGGCGCGCAGGTGATACTGCGCAATCAGATTCCCGATGACGTGCGCGAGCTTGCCGCGCGCTGGATCGCGGCGCCAGCGGGCTATTTCGCCTGCGTGGCGTGGTCGGCGAAAACGTTCGTGCAATAGAAGGCGTGCGTGACGCGCGAGGTGTCTACTTGCCTGATTCGCCAAACACCATAGCCTTCGGCCATCCAATCGCATGTACTTGCGTGACGGCTTGCGCAAGCGCGACCGCCGCGCGAATCTTGCCCGACATCGGCAAATCGAGCACATGCCAGCGGCCATGCCCGGCCAGATCGAATGCGCCGAACGCGGCTTCGCTCGACAGCAGATCCAGATCGATATCGACGGGCGCATAGCGCAACGCATTGCACAAGCTGCCGTAACGGGCGCGTCGGCGTGCGCCTTCCGGGGTGTCGTCGAGCGCGGCGCCAGGCGAGGGGACGACGACGCTTAAGCCCAGCGTTGCCGATGCAATGCCGATCACGATCCAGATACCGCCGTACGCAATATCGATCGTGATGCCGCGACCGTCATGCGGATGGCGCGCGCGCAGTTTCTCGTTGCCGTCGTCCTGCAAATCGACGGCGTGCGGTTCGCAGTCGAACAGATGCGCGACGATCCAGCGCGTCACCACGCGGGCGCTGATAAAGCGTTTGCGCAGCGCCGAGTTCGGATGAAGCCGTGCGCGTTCGCGCTCGCTCTTCGACAGCCACGCATCGCCTTCCTGCACCGGCACCGGTAGCCATTCGCAACGGAACCGCCACAGATGCAACTCACCCGCGCGTGGCGCGGCGATGCTGCGCGGATAGTGGCGCGTTAGTGCATGCGAGACGAATTGCGGCAGGGCTGCACCGGCAATAGCGTGTGCGGTTCGAACAGGTTGAGCCGGTTGTTCTGGATGAACGAGTCGAGCAGCTTGCAAGGCGTTTGCGCTATTCGTCGCCTGCGAGCCGATACTGTCACGCGCACGCGACGGAGCGAGAGAAGCGAGTTCCAACGGCATACGCTTCGTCCCTCAATGCATATACGTGACACGGCGCGCTTGCACGTCGAGCTCGATCCCAGCGTCGAGCAGGTCGATGGCAAACCAGCGAATCAGCTTCAACACGCCACTGACGGCCGGCCCCGGCAGCCATTCGTTCAGCATGCGCAACGCAGCGCCGCTATGCGTTTTTTGCAGCAGCGCGATGGTTTGCAGAATCACGGCTTCATCCTTGCCGAGATCGCTGGCGCAGCGGCATCGCATGTCGAGCGGACGATAGGACACGTGCATCAGCGAACGCATCAGCAGATCGAAATGTTCGATGCCATCCTGCCGCAGCCCCACGCCGCTCAGGATGTCGCGCCAGTGCACGCCGCCGCGCGCCGTTTCGCAAGCCGGCCGCAGCCAGGTGCGTACTGCGCTGAGGACTGTGCGATCGGGCGCGTCAGCGCTATCCGCGACGTGATCGTCGACCAGTTCGGGACGGCTGCTGTATTGAGAGCGAAAGTTCATCGATGCTCCTGAATGGACACGGTCCAATGAGTCGCGCCGGCCGGATCGGATGAGAGCCGCGTCGCAGGCCAGCGCATGTCGCTTGCGACGGATAGGCGATGACGCAGGGTTTGCGTCAGGGCGTGCTTCAAGGTGTGGCGGGCTGCGCCGGCAGCCATTCGCGTACGTGTTCGCCGCGTGCCGGACGCGCCGGTTCCTGACCCGGTGTTTTCGGCGTGCCGACAAACAGGAATCCCAGTAGCCGCTCGTTCGGGGCGAAGCCCAACGCGTCGTGCAGTCGGGGCTCATAGCAGTCCGGTCCGGTGGCCCAGAAGCCGCCATAGCCGAGCGCATGGACGGCATTCAACAGGTTCATCGTGGCCGCGCCGACCGCCAGCAATTGCTCGATTTCGGGTACTTTCGGATGGGCCGAGAGCGCCGCGCCGAGCGCGATCACGAGCGGCGCCGCGAATGCCTTCTGGCGTCGATGCGCATGCGCCGAGCGCGGCTCGTCGGGCGAACGGGCGCAGGCAAGGTCGACCAGCACGTCGCCGAGCTGGTTGCGTGCGTCGCCGCGGATCGTGACGAAGCGCCATGGCCGCAGATTGCCGTGATCGGGCGCGCGCAAGGCGGCGTCGAAGATCAGATCGAGTTCGGCGTTAGCCGGCCCCGGCTCGGTGAGCGGCCAGTGAGACTGACGCGACAGCAGCATGTCAAGCGCGGCCCTCGTCCTGGATCCGGCGGCGGACTGAGGTGCTGCGGCGGTACGTTCGCTTTCGGTTTCTGAACGGCTGATGTCGAGCGTGGTCATGATTTTGGTATTCGGCTGAGGGTATGGGCCTCATGATGGGGCATTTTCCTAGTAAATGCAAATCATTCGCATTTAGAAAATGAATTGGACAGAGTACTGCATCGCGGATTGGCACAGGTTGCGGCTGACGCGAAAGCCTCGTAGCCGAGCGTCGGGCGCTGATCTGCAACTAACGGTCAACCGCGCAAGGCGCCCCCAGCTATGATGGCGAAATGCCGCAGCCGGCCTGCCGCATCCTTGTCTACCCACGCTAGCCAATGCCAACAAAAACTCGAGACACCGCACCGATCCCCTATCCCACTGAAGCGGCGCAGCGCCTGCCCACCTTGATGCTGGCCGTCGGCCTGTCGTTAGGCAGTGCGATCGCGCTAGGGCTTGCCCGCTTTGCGTACGCGTTGCTGTTGCCGTCGATGAAACTCGACCTCGGCTGGAGCTTTGCGCAAGCTGGCGCGATGAACACCGCCAATGCGCTGGGCTATCTGCTGGGCGCGCTCGCCTTTCCGCGGCTCGCGCGCCGCTGGTCGACCGGTGGGCTGTTCGGCGCCGGCTGCGCGGCCACGGCGCTTCTGATGGCCGTTAGCGGTTTGCTGGCCGACACGCATTCGCTGCTCGCGTTGCGCGTGATCACCGGCGTGAGCAGCGCGGCGATTTTCATCAGCGGTGGCGTGCTGGCGGCGCGGCTTGCGTCTGCGAGGCCGCACGAGGCGGGCCTGGTGCTCGGCCTGTATTACGGCGGGACCGGATGGGGCATCGTCGCTTCGTCGGTGCTGGTACCCGTGACGATTCGCAATGTCACACATGGCTGGCAGTTTGCGTGGTTCGCGCTGGCGGCGGCGTGCGCGGCATTTGCCGCGATTGCCGTCGGCGCCGCGAGGAAAATCGAAAACGTCCATGCAGTCGGGTCTTCCGCCGCGCATGCTGCCGATACCGCTGACGCGCCGCGTTGGCCGCGTTTCAGCCCCGCACTGGCGGGTTATGGATTGTTCGGTGTCGGTTATATCGGCTACATGACGTTCATTGTCGCGCTGCTGCGCAACGCGGGCATGAGCGCGGCGGTGGTGACGGGCTTCTACCTGTTGCTCGGCGTGGCGACCGTGGTATCGGCGCGCCTGTGGTCCGGCCTGCTCGACCGGATGCGTGGCGGGCATGCACTCGCGATACTCAACGCGTTGCTCGCGGTGGCGACGCTGCTGCCCGCGTTGTTCACGCAACCGTGGGTGGCGTTCGTCTCCGGCCTGTTGTTCGGCGCGACGTTTCTCTCGGCCGTCGCGTCGACCACGGCGTTCGTGCGCCACAATTTGCCGGTCAGTCACTGGGCTAAGGGCATCAGCGCATTTACGATCGTGTTCGCGTTCGGACAGATCGTCGGGCCCATGGTGATCGGCTGGGTCTCGGATGGCGCCGGTCTCGCTCGCGGGCTGGTTTATTCCGCGTTGCTGCTGGCCGCCGGCGCGGTGCTGGCTGCGTGCCAGAAGCCTTTGCGTGAAGCCTGATTGAATTGTCCTTAGGAATTACCGGAATACCGGGTGACGGTCTTCACAACGTACACTCGTTCCCTTATTCCCTGCGCTGAGAGAAACCGTGCCTGTCATCACCTGCATCGAAGATTTACGCGTGCTCGCTCAACGGCGTGTGCCGCGCATGTTCTACGACTACGCCGACAGCGGCTCGTGGACCGAAAGTACCTACCGCGCCAATGAAAGCGATTTCCAGCGCCTGAAGCTGCGCCAGCGTGTGGCGGTCAACATGGCGGGCCGCACCACGCACACGGAAATGGTGGGTCAGGCGGCCAGCATGCCGGTGGCGCTCGCACCGACGGGGTTGACCGGCATGCAGCATGCCGACGGTGAAATCCTCGCTGCGCGTGCGGCGGAGAAGTTCGGTGTTCCGTTCACCTTGTCCACCATGAGCATCTGTTCGATCGAGGACGTAGCGGCCCAGACTACTAAACCGTTCTGGTTCCAGCTTTACATGATGCGCGACCGCGATTTCATCGTGCGGTTGATCGAGCGTGCCCGCGCGGCAGGGTGTAGCGCCTTGATGCTGACGCTGGACCTGCAGATCCTCGGCCAGCGCCACAAGGACATCAAGAACGGGCTCTCGGCGCCGCCAAGGTTGACGCCTGCGAACCTCATCAACCTCGCGACCAAACCGCGCTGGTGCCTCGGCATGCTTGGCACGTCGCGGCGCACCTTCGGCAATATCGTCGGTCATGCGAAGGGCGTGGGCGATCTCTCGTCTTTGGGTTCGTGGACTGCCGAGCAGTTCGATCCGACGCTGAGTTGGGCGGATGTGGAATGGGTCAAGAAGCAGTGGGGCGGCAAGCTCATTCTGAAAGGCATCATGGATGCTGAAGATGCGCGCCTTGCCGCCGACAGCGGCGCCGACGCGTTGATCGTCTCCAACCACGGCGGGCGTCAACTCGACGGTGCGCCCTCGTCGATCGCGGCACTCCCCGAGATCGCACGCGAGGTCGGCTCGCGCATCGAAGTGTGGATGGACGGCGGAATCCGTAGCGGACAGGACGTGCTGAAAGCCGTTGCGCTCGGCGCGAAAGGCACGCTGATCGGACGCAGCTTCCTCTACGGCCTGGGGGCCATGGGGGAAGCGGGTGTCACACGGTGCCTGGAGATCATCCAGAAGGAACTGGACATCACCATGGCCTTTTGCGGCCACACCGACATTCGTCAGGTGGACGAGCGAATCCTGCTGCCTGACAGGGGTTGAAAGGCGCTGAAAGGCGTTGAAGCCGGACGGCCGGCGGCGCGTTATGTCGTGAGCACATGCTTACGCCTGCGCGTGGCTTTGCACTTCAGCCGCGCGCGTCGTTTGCGGAAATGGAACGCCGCCAGTGATGCGAGGTAAGAGAACTCAGCTCTTTCTGGACGTCTTGGCGACAAACGGCGTCGGTACGTGCTGACAGGTCTCGCTTCCGCACTTCGGGCAGCGCGGATGAGCGCTCTCATGCTCAGCGAGATGTTCAGCGTGCTCGAACAACTCGCCGCACTTCTCGCAACGATATTGGTACGTCGGCATTGTTTTCTCCTCCAATACGAATCTCACTCGCACTGGCGAGGCGGGACTCGCCGGCACGATCCAGTACCGTGAAAATTCATTCTAGTGCAGCCAATGCGCAGTCATGCGTCTCATCTTGCACAGTGCCCACTGGCAATGACGATGCCACCCGCGACCCGCGCTTTCACTGATGGCGGGTTCGTACTAGGCTTGATTGTGGAAGGCGGTCGCCGGCTGACGAAAGCTGGCGAACCGGAACCCGCTGGCCTCCGCCGCGGGCCGCTGTCTTGTGATCTTTCTGGCCTGAACCGTGGAACATCCGCATTTCCAACCCGGCACCCTATGGCCAGCCATCCTGCGCCAGACTGAGCATGCGCTGCGTTGTGGCGCACTGCGGTCGATCGAGACAACCCAGACGCTAATCGAAGATCGCGGCATACGCTTTCTTATCCGCCAGGTCTCAAGCCTCGCTCGCAAGGAAGAGGCGCGGCAGGTGCCCGGAGACAACGAAACCGGCAAGGGGGGAACGCGCAATGCGTTCAATCCGTTCCTTCCTTATGATCCCGACCTCTTTGTGGCGGATCTCTCGGACACACACCTCGCTTTGCTGAACAAATTCAACGTCATCGATCATCATCTGCTGATCGTTACCCGTTGCTTCAAGTCGCAGGACGCACTGCTCGATCTTGCTGATTTCGCTGCATGGGCCGCGTGTATGGCGGAATTCGACGGCCTCGGTTTCTACAATGGCGGTGCGCAAGCCGGCGCGAGTCAACATCACAAACATCTGCAGATCGTGCCGCTGCCGCTCGCGGAATCAGGTCCGCCGATTCCCATCGAGTCTGTTCTCGAGTTCGCGGATATGGAAGGCTCGATTGGCAGATTGCCCGGTCTGCCGTTCCGGCATGCGTTCGCCTATCTGGAACGGGGACTTGCCGCTTCGACGCAAGCCGCACACGCGGCGCTCGATTGCTACCACGCGTTGCTCGAAGCGGTCGGCCTGCGCGCAATCGAGGTGAATGGCGAACTGCACCAATCAGCGTCATACAACCTGCTTATCACCGCGCGATGGATGCTGCTCGTGCCACGTTCCTCGGAGCGCGTGGAGGGAATTTCGGTGAATGCGCTGGGATTTGCGGGGTCGCTCTTCGTGCGAGACGCAGCGCAGATGCAAGTCATCAGGGGGCTCGGGCCGATAACCGCGCTGGAGCGCGTTGCTATTTCTCCGATCGCCTAAAATATAAGCATGGTTCTGACCTCAAAGGAGGTTGCCATGACCCAGTCGATGATGAGTTTTGTAGTAGGAATCGTGGTGGTGCTCTGCCTCGTGGTAATTACAACGGCACGCTACAGGCGTGAACACAAGGACCAGCCGAATAATCAGCCGGTGGCCCGCTGGCTGCACGCGCATCCGATCAAGGACTGGCTGCACCATAAACACTGAAGACGTGGGTGTTCCATTCCGCTGCGCTATGGGTTAAGCCGGCGCAGCGGCAACGTCCTGCGCTCGAGCAGGCGCCGTATTCCGGCTCAGATCCTCAACCCGGCCAGAATCTGTTCCGCGAGAAAATCGCAGGGTGGTCGCGCGGACCGCGCACTGCGGGCAAGGATGACTTCGAGTTCGTTCAGTGGCGGCAAGCCTTCGTTCTGCGACAACTGAACGAGGTGGGGCGGTACGCTGCATCGTGCGAGGGGCGCTATCGCAAGCCCTGCTTCGACCATACTGATAACGCCCAGCAAACTCGGGCTTTCGTAGGACATCCGGTACTTGATGTTTTCACGCTGTAGCGCGCTGACGGCATAGGCGCGCGCCGTACTGCCGTGTTCGAAAACGGCGAGGGGAAGTGGACGCTCCTTCCACACTTTTCTTGCGGGCGACCCGGCCCACACCATCGGCTCGAAGCGGATGAATTCGCCCACCACGCCCCTTGTTTTCGTGAAACAGGCCAGGTCGACCGTGTTGTCTTTCAGCAATGGAACGAGCGCATTGCTGGGCAGACCGATTACCCGAATCTCCACACGTGGATGAGCAATCGCGAATTTCCCCAGAACCGGGGGCAGCAACGATGAGGCGTAGTCGTCAGGCACCCCAATGGTGACGCGGCCCTTTATCTCCGGACGAACCACCGAGGCCCATGCTTCTTCCCGCATCGCAAGCATTCGACGGCCATAGTCCAGAAGTGTCCTGCCCTCCGCGGTAATCGCGACGTTGCGGGTGCTTCGCACAAAGAGCGGCTTTCCTAGCGCATCTTCAAGCGCCTTGATCTGCATACTCACCGCCGACGGCGAGCGGTGCACGGACTGCGCACCTCCAGCAAACGATCCCGTATCGGCGACCGCCACCACCATTTCAAGCACGTCCAGATCGAGTTTTTTCACGTTAATCGGTTTTCACGGTCGTCAGAAAATCTGAGCAATAAGTTCAGTTTAATTCGTTTTACTGGAGTATGCATCGAACCGATACTGATGCCACTAACGCTGCGCATGTGACGAAGGGAGCCCACGAAAATGCACGGTACGGCATCGATTTACGGATTTCTGGCGGTCGGCGGCATGCTCGCTGTGACGCCAGGGCCGAACATGGTCTATGTGATGTCGCGCTCGATCGCGCAAGGGCGCAGGGCCGGGCTCATATCGCTTGCGGGCGTCATGCTCGGCTACCTCTTCTATATGTTCGGCGCGGCGTTCGGCATCACGGCGCTGTTCCTGAGCGTGCCTTATGCAGCGAGCGTTCTGGGTGGGGTGGGCGCTGCGTATCTGTTTTATCTGGCGTGGCAGGCGGTGAAGCCTGGTGGCCGTTCTCCGCTGGAGGTTCGCGCTCTGCCTCGCGAACGGCCTCGCCGGCTTCTGGCGATGGGCGCAACGACCAGTCTGTTGAATCCCAAACTCGCGATGATCTTTCTGTCACTCCTGCCGCAATTCATCAACTACCAGGACGGCAGCGTTTTCAGGCAATCGCTTGTGCTCGGCTCGTTGCTGATTGTCGCGTTTGCCTCGGTCAATGGCCTGGTGGCGGTCTGCTCCGGCAGCATGGCGACGTTCCTCTCCCGTCGTCCGGGATTCCTGCTGGCTCAGCGCTGGGCGATGGGCGTTGTTCTGCTTGCACTCGGAGCGCACATGACCATCGATGCATTGAAGCTCGGCGGCATCGCCTGATCAGATCGCAATCGACGGAATGCTCTTCATGCAGCGGAGGGCAAACATCGAACGGCTATGGCGGATGCCCGAGATTTTGTAGAGTTTCTCGCGCAGAAAGCGCTCGTAGCCCGCCGTACCGTCGACCGCTACCTTTACCAGATAGTCGTAGTCGCCCGATACCAGATACGCTTCCAGCACTTCCGGCAGCATCGCCAGTTCGGCGCCGAAGCGGGCGAGGGCGTCGTCTTCATGACGGTCGAGGGTGACTTCGAGCAGCACCACGTCGGCGAAACCGAGCTTCTGCTGATCGAGCAACGCGACGTAGCCGCGGATATACCCTTCCGTTTCCAATTGACGCGTGCGATTCCAGCACGCCGTGGTCGACATGCCGACCAGTTCGGCGAGCTCGGCGTTGCTCAGACGCGCGTTCTTCTGCAATTCGCGCATGATCTTCCGATCCTGGTTGTCCAGTGGGCGATTTCGGGTGGTCATTGCATAGACGGAAGGTTATTCGGATGAATGCCATTCTAAAGGAAGATCGTCCTGCAGTCCGTGGATGATTGCATTGCTTTAGGAAGCATATCCAGCCTGCGTCCGGGTATATTTTCAGGGTGCATTCATGCCCGGGACAACCGTCCGGGCCGCGGGCCTCAAGCCTGCGGTCTTGCGCGGCCACAAGCTGCCATCCGGTGTCTCGCCGCCTTCACAGGAAGGCGGCACGCGGGCGAATTCCGGCGTCACCCGCGCCGGAAGACGCGCTCGCCGGGCATGGGGCATTTTCTAAACCGAATGCTTGCCAGCACCGAGCGTCTGTGCGCCGTGTTCGAACGATCTTCGAGCGCGGCGGCGGCGCGCACGACCGGCAAAGCCGCAACCTGGCCTACCGATGTCGATCCAGCTGTACGTTTCATTTCTCCTCGCTTCCCTCGTACTCGTTTATTCCCCAGGTCCGGTCAACGTACTGACGATGAGTCAGGCGCTCAGCGCCGGCTGGCGCGCCGCTTTGCCCTGCGTGTGGGGCGGCACCTGCGCCGTGTTATTGCAACTGGCGTTCACTTCGCTCTGTCTGAATTCGCTGCTGCTGATCGATGCACGCGCGCTGATCGCACTGCGCTGGGCCGGCGCGATCTATCTCGTGTATCTCGGCTGCAAGCAATGGCGCAGTGGCAGCCTGGCGGTGTCCGCCGACGCGGATCAGCAGCGCGGTCTGTTCTGGCGCGGCTTCGCTACGTCCGGGCTCAACCCGAAGACGCTGTTGTTCTTCCCGTCGTTTTTTCCGCAGTTCATCAGTACGCCTGCGGATGAGGTGCACTGGTCCGCGAATCAGCAATATCTCTTGCTGGCCGCGACATTTGCACTGGTGTTCGCGCTCGGCGTGGCATCCACCGCGGTGTTTTCGCACCGATTGCGCACAGTGTTGCAACGGCCGAAACGGCTACGCGCGGTCAATCGTCTGATGGGCAGTTTGCTGGTCGGCATGGGCGCGGTGATGGCGGCGGTTCGCTGATCACGTTCAGCCGGGTTTGCCCGGCGCTCTGACCGCGCTTTGCACCGCGACACTGCGATAGACGTCGCGGCAGAATTGCATGCCGCCTTCATGTGTGCCGTTGACGGCTGCCGCGATATGCACGGCACGCTCCGGGCTTTCGACACGTTCAGGCACTGCCGGATTGACGAGCGCCGCGTTGATGGCGAGCGGATCGGTAGACGAAGCCCGCATGATGCCAATGCCCTTGATTGTCACGGCGAGGCAGGGGTCCGGCACTTGCGGACCATGGGTGGCCGCGACGTTGAAATTGATGTTCAGCGTCCAGAAGCCCTCATGAATGTTCTGATGAATGATCACTGCCTTCACCACATCCTGATGTGAGAGCGTGTATTCGTTGCTTGCCATCGGTCCCTCCTTGCTCGTACGCAGCCTGTGCTTGTGTGTGTGCATACGCGTGCAGATATGACATTTTTTGCGGGCTAGGGGACCTAGTTTTACGCACCGTTTTGTCCAGTGCAAGTGAAAAGGCATGGTTGCCTACGCGTCAGTTGTGCGGGCGGGGAGGACGGCAACCAGAGTGCGGGTATTCCGCGTGAGACGCGCTCGCCGGGAAGCGTGGCGTGCGCGCGGAATATCTTCAGTTGAACTGCTTATGTTGAAAAGGATTAGTGGAAAATGAGGTATAGGATAACCAGTACGATCAGCGGGACGCCAAGAAGCCAGCCGAGAAGGTAAGGCATGATGTGATCTCCTTTCGTATCGAAGTTTGAATACGATGGAGACTGAGCATCCGGTGTGCCTGACGCGATTCAGGCCGTCGCCGCGGACCTGCGGGCAAGGTTCAAACTCTCGTTTCAAACCCTGCGAGTTAGCCGTTAGCCGTTAGCCGTTATCGGCTGACAGTGCGAGCTCATATCGACTGTAGAAATAAAAGGAGGCCGCCGGATATCCCGGTGGCGAACTGCCTGGATATCCGGCGGCCGGCCCAGTTTGAATGGCTGACCCGAGTACGTCGACTCAGCTAGATCACGCCG
This sequence comes from Paraburkholderia fungorum, assembly GCF_046026025.1. Classification (GTDB taxonomy): domain Bacteria; phylum Pseudomonadota; class Gammaproteobacteria; order Burkholderiales; family Burkholderiaceae; genus Paraburkholderia; species Paraburkholderia fungorum_E. Next base: position 31,372 of record NZ_JAQQFL010000032.1, read on the forward strand.
GTGAGGACTAGCACAATCACAACAATTACCACGAGCCCGAGACCGCCAGTTGGCCCATAACCCCATGCGCGGCTATGTGGCCACGTCGGAAGCGCACCGATGAGGAGAAGGATCAGCACAACCAGAAGAATAGTTCCCAACATAGTCATCACCTCCGCTTGGATTGACAGAACCTGCCTGTCACGACAGCCATGCAACTCGCGGTTGAGCGAGCTCGCGAAAGGCAGTATCGATGCGGTGGGTTCAGCAAGGCATGTGCCCAGGAGCGGACAGTTCCGGGGCGAGTCTGTTTGAAATGATCGCTTGTTTTAGTAGGTGCGCTGTTCGATTTCTTCGAATGCGAGACGCTTCGGCCTCTGTCACTCCGCCTGCTTCTGCCGCTAGAAGGCATATCCACACACTGATTTTCTCGAACTTTCATCGCGTCGGGCACCCTCCACTTCCGTCCTTCTTCGATGAGGGCCGTTACGGGCGACGTTACGTAACGGACGCGTTACCGAACACGGTTTTGCGTTTTATTCGCGGGCTTTCCCGGAGACCGTGTCAGAGAAAAAACGTATGTGTGACAAGGGTTTGCCCCATATATCCAAGCCGATTGTAAAAAAAATATAACGATTGGCATGGTTGCTGCTTTAAAGGTGGCGCGGTGCATAACACAGACAAGACAAGCAGAGTAAGTAGTGGCAGTAGTGGCGAAGTTCGAGTCAACGACTGACCTGGTCGGGGGTTATCAGGTCAGTCTCCTCAACGCACAAGCGATCTGATCTCAGGTTCGGATCTCATCGTGGCGGCGTTTTGCCTGAGTACCCAGGTTAGACGGGTGCGAGCGGCTTGCAGTTACATCCCCATGGTTGCTGTTCAGGAACGTCCAGTCGTGTCGTTTCGCACTGGAAGGATGAAATCCAGATTGGTTTGCATTGCGCGCTTCTTCGCGTGCCGGGGCGGTTTTGTTGTCGCGAAGAGCGTGGTGGTTGATGTGCGAGAGACATGGGCTGCTGAAGCGAAGACAAGTCGAGCAGCTCCACAAGAACGTTTGGCGCGAGAGACCAGCGCGGGGATAAGAATGGATACGGCGAATTTTGCACAGCAAAGAAGAACGATACCGGGGTTGCAAGGCCTGATCGCGCGCTTGTTCGATGTGATGCTCGTCGTTCTGGGGGCGCTGGCTGCATCGCAAGTGCGATTCGAGGATATCACCCAGAGTCGTATCGATACGGCGTTCGTTGCGTTTGCCGCGGCTTTTACGCTGGTTCTATTCCCCACCTTCGGCGTCTACGGTTCGTGGCGTGGGCGGGCGATGCTGCGCATGGCCGGTCAGGTATCGCTGGCGTGGTTCGTGGTTCAAGGCTTTGGTCTCGTACTGATGTTCTCGCTGCATCGCACGGATTTCATCTCGCGTCTCTGGTTCGCCTATTGGATGGCGATGACAGGCGGCGCGCTGATTGTGTCGCGCCTGGTGGTGCACGCTGTACTCGCACGCGTCCGGCATGCGGGGATGAACCTCCGCCGGGTTGCGGTGGTGGGATGCGGGTCGCATTGCCACCAGGTCGTGCGAAATATCGAGGGTTCGGCCGCGAGCGGCTTTCGCGCGGTAGCGGCTTTCGATGTGCGGCCGGTGATGGGGACGATAGGCTCGGGTGTGCCGGTGTACGACGACATCGCCAAGTTCGCTGCCTACGTAAGGTCTCACGATGTACAGGAGCTGTGGCTTGCGTTGCCGCTCTCCGAGGAGCGCACGATCTCGCGCTTTGTGGCTGAGTTTCGCGACGATCTCGTGAACGTGCGTTTTGTGCCGGATATGCGCAGCGTCGCGCTGTTCGATAGCGGCATGATCGATCTGATCGGGATGCCTGCCATTAACCTGGTCGCGTCGCCGGTACCGGCTCGTGCGTTGGTGAAGAAAGAAATTTTTGATCGCGCGTTTGCGGCTTGCGCGTTGATTGCGCTGGCGCCGGCACTGGTGGCGATTGCGATCGCAATCAAGCTGTCCTCGCGCGGGCCGGTGTTTTTTACGCAGAAGCGCAAGGGTGCGGATGGGCGCATCTTCAAGATCTATAAGTTCCGCTCAATGCGTCCTCATGCCGTGGAAACAGGCGTGCTGAAACAGGCGACGCGAGGGGATCCGCGTATTACCCGAGTAGGTGCGTTTCTCAGACGTACCAGCCTGGATGAGTTACCGCAGTTCTTCAATGTACTGCGGGGCGATATGTCGGTAGTAGGGCCGCGCCCTCATGCGATTGAACACGACGAGCTCTATCAGAAAGTGGTGAATGGCTATATCCATCGGTACCGGATCAAACCGGGGATAACAGGGTGGGCGCAGATCAACGGATTCAGAGGAGAGACGGACCAGATCGAGAAGATGCAAGGACGCGTCGAACACGATCTGTATTACCTGCGCAATTGGTCGTTTGGACTCGACATGCGGATTGTCGCGGCGACGATAGCGAAAGGGCTAGTCGATAGCAACGCGTACTGACACCTGAACACAATAAAAAAACACATGGCCATGAAATTACGCGGACAACTTTTCGTACTGGCGCCGACGACCGCCGCAGTTGCTTCTGCTCTGGCATTTTCAGCGCCTGTACAAGCGGCTGAGCCGGCGTTGAATGCGTTGGGCCAAGCCGGTGGCCTTGTCATTCCGTATGCATTTGCTTTGCCGGAAGGTACCGGAGAGGCTCAATACAACAACTACATCGACCCACGATACGGAAAGCAGGCGACCGGTTCTGAAGTTTACTGGGGCGCTGTCGGGTTGTTGCCTTACCTGGAGGTTTCAGGCGGGCTAGCCAACTACCCGGCGATCAAATCGGTCCAGTTCACGGGCGAGGAGCATTTCGTATTCCGCCATCTGATGGCCAATGTCAAGGTCGAAGTACCGAAGTTCTTTAAGTATCAGCCGAGCATCGCGTTCGGTGTGACCGATATTGGCGGCCAGACGCATTTCTTCCGTTCGAAGTACGGTGTGGTGTCGCAAGGGTTTGGCCCGGTGACGTTGACTGCAGGCTACGGCCGGGGCGATCGGCTTGACGGTTTGTTCGGTGGCGCGCAAGTCTCACTTTGGAACACGGGCTTATCGCTGCTCGCTGAAGACGATTCGAAGACGCCTTATGCCGGTGTGCGCTATCAGTCTCCGAGAATTAGCTGGCTTGCCGATGCGAACGTGATTGGCACGTTCATGCGTTCGATCCGCTCGACCGACGGCGTGGCGCCGCGCACGTCGTTTTCGGTGGGCATTCAGATTCCTCTGGGCAAACGCTTTAGCAGCGTGCGTTGTGCAGACGGTTTGTGCGAAGGCCCGCAGGTGCCGGACACCCAAACCGCAGGTGCTGACGACGACGGTTCGATTCGACTCGCCAGCCTGCAACCGGTGGACACGCGTCCGGCCAACGCCAACAACAATGCACTGGCAGCCGCGCCGATCACGTACGTGCCGCCGCTCCAGTCGTACGCGTCGGTGATGCTGAGTGACGTGATAGCAGGTAAATCGCCGGATGCGCAGTCTCCCACCATTCCGGAAGCGCTGGATACCTCCGCGCTCGATGAGATCGCCGCACAACTGTTTGCTGCCGGCCTCGAGCGCGTGCGTGTCGGGATGAGCGGCCGCGATCTGGTGGTCGAGTACGAGAACCACCGATACAACCAGAATGAAGCTGACGCGCTCGGCATTGTGCTTGGTGTGGCGAGTGTGAATGCACCCCAAGGCACCGCCAGGATTCATGTGGTCATCAAGAAGGCCAATGAGCCATTAGGCGAAGTCATGGTAGATCGTGATGCATTCGCGCAGTTCATTGCTGGCGGTGCACCGACGGCGGCAAGCGCTTCATTGACGATGCGCACTCGTCCGACCTACGACGCGGATTCGATCGCGTGGCATGGCAACGAACACACGCATGGGTTGACGCGGATTCAGATCGAGCCTGTTGTTAGCTATCTGTACGGCACCGAGTACGGTGTGTTCGACGTTTCGCTGGGCGCGAACATTGAAGGTTTCGTTCCGCTTTGGCGGGGTGCGGAGTTGTACGCGAGCTATATCGCACCGCTCTACAACACGAAGAATATGGATGAAGGCCGCGTGTTTAGCGATTACCGCTTGCGCGGTGGTCTGAATGCGGTCGCACTGGCGCAAAGCTTCTGGATCGCGCCGCAGGTGTTCAACGTGGCATCGATTGGGAAGTTCGATTACTCGTATGTCGGCGTGCAAAACGAAACCACGGTATTCGTGCCGGGACGCCCCGATCTGATTCGATTGCGGCTCGCCTATTTACACCATGAGCCAGGTCATGACGAATTACCGAGTGAGAAGAATGCGGAGCTGACTTACCGCTGGGTGCAGCCGTCCTGGAAGCTGTGGATCGAGGCCGGTGTCGCGCGTTTTGTTGGTGGAGACAAAGGGCCGGTTGCGACGCTGACACGCTGGTTCGACGACGTATCGGTGAGCGTGCATGGCGAGCATAGCGGACAAGGCACGTTTGTCGGTGCTGCGGTCAGCTTCCCACTGACGTTGCGCCAGGGCATGAAGCCGGGGATCGGCCAGGTGTATGGCTCGGAGCAGTTCGGGCTCGATTTCCGCACGCGGGTGGGTTCGACGAATTACCTGTCGGCCAATGCGGCCGAGAACATGAGTTTCCCGTATAGCACCCAGCAATACCTGTTGAATCAGGGGCGCTTTAGTGGTGAGTACTTCTCGACGCAGCTTTACCGGATGCGTGATGCGTATCTGCGTTACGGGCGGCCAGGTAGTGACGCAACGAAGCAGAAACCGCAAGTGAGTGTGCCCGCTGTGTCGACGGGCGCCTCGCTTTCATCCGGTATCTGCGAAAACGGTTTGCATGGTGTAAGCGACGGACGGGCGTTGGCGCCAGTCAATTGTGAATGACTTTCTTTGGAGATAGGCGATGAAGCTTCTAAACGGCGCCACGCTGCGCACGCTGCAGTTCGGATCGATCGTGCTTGCCACCAGTGCGCTGGTCGCATGCGGTGGCGGAACCAGCGCCGGCGGTTCGCCGGCCGGAACGATAGGCGGGACAGCCGCTGTCGGCGCGGCACTGGCTAACGCAAGTATCACGCTGGCCTGCAAGAACGGTTCAGGCAGTGCGACGGCAAATTCGAACGGCGCTTACACGGCGACGTTCGCGTTTGATGGTCCTTGCGCAATTACGGCAACCGGCGGTGCGATCACGATTCACTCGTTTGCCGCCGGCGCGGGTACTTACAACGTGACGCCGCTGACGGAGCTGTTGTTGGACTACCTGGCAGGGCAATTGGGCACGACCGTTAGCGGCTTGCTATCGGGCATTTCTTCTAACTCGTCGTATCAGAGTGCGCTATCGAACAGCACGGTGATAGCGAATGCTCAAGCGGCGGTTGCGACACTGATCAAGAACACGTATGGGATCACGCTTTCTTCCTCCTCATTCTTGACGGTTTCGTTCACGCCTGGCGCTCCAGGCGCGGATGCGGACCTCGATACGCTGATGACGGCTGGGGCGATTACGAGCAATGGTCAACCGGCTGCGTCGCTCTCGAGCGCCGCGACAGCGGCGGGTGCAGCTGCGCCGATTTCTGGTGGCAGCGGTAGCAATGGATCAACTGGCGGAACGGGCGGTACGGGCGGCAGCGGAACTACGACCAAATGAGTGCGGCGCATCGGTGGTTGAGACGCAAGGGTTACGCCTTTAGCGCCGGTGTGTTGTAGCAGTTCGAAGAGACAGTCTCGTATCGTAGACATACTCGATTGTCTTTAAGCGTTACGGTAGGACGTTACGTAACGCCGGTCCGGGTCCCTCTTCCTATCGACTCAAATTGAACACGGTATAGGAAGAGGACTCGCTTGGATCGGCACTTATCTGTGAAAACGTTCTCGGAAGCGACCCGGAAAGCGGGTGAATTGTTTGGCACGGTTAATGCTCAATAAGGTTGGTCATCCACGAAGTGTCGTAGGGGCAGCGAAATATGCCTCGACGCATGTGCGTGATGAACTGTACGTCGAAGGTTCCGCGCCGTAGAGACTCTCCTAAGTTCTCTTCTGCGAGACATGAGTCAACGGTTTATATCGCGATTGGCAATCGGCGGTAATTGTTGGCGCAATAGAACTGGTAGACAGCGTTCCTGAAATGAGCCGGCCAGTTTGGGAACGACAGTTCATTGAGGTGAAGGATGGTTGACTGGCGGGACCTGTCCGTCTTGATCGCGCCATGTAGTACGGCTTAAGTCTCATCCGAAAAATAAATTGTCCCGCGAGTGCGGGATACACGGGGAAACATCGTATGTCCATGCGTTCCATATGCTTTACGCAAAGCCAAAGAGGATTTCAACGACTATTCGTGCGTCTTGGCCTGATAGTCCTGCCTGCCTTCACTATGTTGTCCGCATGCAGTGTTGCCCCCGGGATGAAGATGTCCACCCCGGCCGTGGTCGCACTCAAAGACGGAAGTGATGCTCAAACAGCGACGACCGATCTCAAGATTCCGATCACCGACATCGACCTTTCGACTATCCAGGCGGCGCGCGAAACAGAAGAAAACCCGACATTCTTGCGACTGGAAAACTCAACTGGCGCAGCTGATCTCTATACGGTTGGCCGTGGGGACGTGCTTCAAATCACCGTATGGGATCACCCTGAGTTGGCCCTTGCCCAGGGTGCGCAGCCGCCGGCTACAACGCAAAAGGCGGCAGACCCCGGGGCCGGCTTCGTGGTCGATCAGTCGGGCAATCTGCAATTTCCATTTGCGGGTCGCCTGCACGTCGAGGGACTGCCGCCGCAGGAGATTCAGACAAAACTGACTGCAGAACTCGCCAAGACCTTCAACGATCCGCAGGTGACCGTGCGCGTGTCGTCGTATCGCTCGAAACAGGTGTACATAGATGGCGAGGTCAGAGCGCCCGGTGTTCAGGTTCTGAACGACGTACCAATGAACCTGTATGAGGCGATTAACCGTGCGGGTGGATTTAGCCCGACCGCGGACCAAAGCAGATTGATGCTCGTTCGAAACGGGGAGTCGTTCCGGATTGACTTGCCGAAAATCCTTCAGCAGGGATACAACCCGGCCAAGCTCGTCCTTCGTCAAGGCGACCTTCTGCGCGTTCTCTCGCGTGAGGATAGCGGCGTTTTCGTAATGGGCGAAGTTAACAAGCCGACTGTTGCCGTGCCCTTGCGCGACGGCAAGCTGACATTGAGCGACGCCTTGGCACAGGCCGGTAGCTTGAATACGTCGAGTTCCGACCCGTCGCAGGTTTACGTCATTCGCGGCTCCGCGGACAAGAACTACAAGGTGTACCACCTGGACGCAAAATCACCGGTCTCCATGCTTCTCGCTAATCAGTTCAATCTGCAAACCAATGACGTTGTCTACGTTGATGGAAATGGATTGGTCAGATTTAGCCGCGTTTTGAGCCTGCTCATTCCAGCGATCAACGCGGGTCTTACGGCTGCGATTGCGACGAAGTAGTCGCGCCCCAAGCCAAGTTGCGAAACCTAACGAAATGCCTCAGGCGAAAATGAGCACATCAGTACTTGTCCTTTGCGATGGAAACTTATGCCGTAGCCCCATGGCCGCTGGGATTCTGTCGCACCGCCTGCCTGATCTGGATGTTCAATCAGCAGGTATTGGTGCGGTAGTGGGTCACCGCGCCGCTCCTCTTGCAAGAGAGCTTCTACTTGAACGGGGCATAGACATAGATGGACATATCGCTCGTCAAGTAACGCTAAGCATGGTCACGGACGCAACGGTGATATTCGTCATGACCGATGTCCAGAAGCGATTTTTCGAGTCTCGCTACCCATTCTCTACGGGACGGGTTTTTCGGCTAGGGCACCATCGCGGGATTGATGTGATCGACCCGTATCGTAAAGACCGTTCAGTTTTCGAACACGTCTTGTCTACTATCGACACTGCGCTTGACGACTGGTATGTAGCGCTGCGCGAAATGAACGCAACGGTAATATAAAAATGACTAATCTAAAAGACATTCGGCTCCTCGAGGATAAATCAGACGACGATCTGAGCATCGGCGAATATATCGCCGTGCTTCAGAACAACAGGAAGCTGATATTAATTGTGACACTTGTTGTAACGGTGTTGAGCGCGGCGTACGCGATCATTGCGAAGCCTGTTTACCGTGCAAACATGATTGTTCAGGTCGAGGACTCGGATACGTCCGCTGCGCTGTTAGGCGATCTGGCTCCTCTTCTTGGCGCCAAGTCCGAAACAACGGCGGAGATCGAGATCCTCAGGTCGCGGCTTGTGCTCGGGCAGACGGTCTCAAAGCTGAAGTTGTATATCTCGGCGAAGCCGAAATATTTTCCAATCTTTGGTCGCTGGCTTGCACGTCGCGCTGAAGATCACGAGCTGGCCAATTTGCCGGCGGGATCTCTGGCCAAATCGTTCCTTGGTTTTGATAGCTTCGCATGGGGCGGCGAGGAAATAAAAGTGGAGCGGTTCGACGTTCCGAAAACCTATGTGGAAAGCAAATTCACGTTGGTTTCAGATGGGGGAGACAAATACCATCTGCTCGACAACGAAAACGATGTTGTGCTGCACGGTACGGTTGGTCAGGAAGCCCATGGCAGAGTGGACGACGGGCCGGTGACGTTTCTGGTGAGTTCGCTGAACGCTCGCCAGAACACGAAATTTAATCTCCTGCGCTATTCGGAATCGGAACGTATCGAAGATCTCCAGGACAAGCTGGTTATTGCAGAGCAGGGTAAGCAGTCGGGGATTCTTGAGACGACCCTGGACGGGACTGATGCTGAAGAGACCACGAACACGCTAAACGCGATTGCTGACGAGTATGTATATCAGAACGTTCAGCTAAATACGGCCGAGACCGAGAAAACATTGGTCTTTCTGGATCAGCAACTTCCTGCACTCAAGAAAGAGCTGGAGTCGTCCGAGGAGCGATATAACAATTTTCGAAATCGTAGCGGGACAGTCAGTTTGAGCGAAGAGGCCAAGCTTGTTCTGCAACAGTCCGTGGACGCCAACGCCACGCTGCTCGAGTTGAAGCAGAAGCGCGTGGAACTCTTGCAACGATTCAATCCTGCAAGTCACAACGTCGCGACTATCGATAGCCAGATTAGCGCAGCGCAAGATCAGGTCGGCGCTCTCTCCCACCGCATCACGGCGCTGCCGGACCTTGAGCAATCCGCCTTGCGACTCATGCGGGACGTTACGGTCAATACGGACTTGTACACCGGCCTGTTGAATAGCGCGCAACAACTCAAAGTTCTTAAAGCCGGAAAGGTTGGCAACGTTCGGATCGTAGACCGTGCCGTGCAGCCGGAGAAACCGGTCAAGCCGAAGAGGCCGCTGGTGATTGCGCTAGGCGTTGTGCTGGGTTTGATCCTGGGTACCGTTGCGGCCTTTATCAACCGGGCTATTGTCCGCGGCGTAGAAGACGGCGATGTCATTGAACGTGCAACAGGCGTGAGCATCTTCGCCGCCATTCCGCAAAGCGAACAGCAATCAGCTTTGGAAAGCTCAATGCGAAAAGGCGAGGAGGGCATATTTGCTCTCGCTAATACCCGGCCGGACGATCCAACCATAGAGAGCATCCGCAGTCTTCGGACGTCGTTGCAGTTTGCCATGCTCAACAGTACGAACAATATCGTTGTTGTTACCGGTCCGAGCCCAGGCGTGGGGAAATCATTCATTGGGTCTAACCTGGCGGCGGTACTGGCAACAACGGGCAAGCGGGTTCTGTTGGTTGACGCAGACATGCGACGGGGTCACTTGCATCAATTCTTCGGCACGCCTAGGGAGAATGGCTTGTCGGAGTTGATCCTGGGTACCCATACGGTGGAACAGGCTACCCGGCGGCAGGTATTGCAAAACCTTGATTTGATCACGACAGGAACTGTTCCCCCAAATCCGGCCGAATTGCTCCTTACTGATCGATTTGCCAAGGTGCTTCAGCAAATGGCTTCTTCGTACGACATTGTCCTCGTCGATACGCCGCCCGTGCTTGCGGTGACGGACGCAGCGATTGTGGCGAAGCTGGCGGGGACGACGCTAATGGCGCTACGTCACGGGCAGCACCCGTTGCCTGAAATTGCCGAGGCGGTAAGACGGTTGCGGCAAGGCGGCGCTGTGTTGAAGGGCGCGATCTTCAACGGCATTCCGCGCAGGGTCATTGGCTACGGCAGGTATTACGGCGGGTACTACACCTACCAATATGGCCGCATCAAGAAATGACGGCGGCGAGCGGAACCTGTGTATGCGGCGAAAACCACGAATACGTGGACTTTCAAAATCAGATCGAATTCTGCCGGGAAACGGTAGCGTGGCCCTAGAGATAAAACATGCTTAAGAAAACAGTTGAATTCTTGGCATTTGCTATGACGATACTATCGTTCGGCGCATACATAGGTTTGATCAAAGATGGCGGGGCGCGCGACCAGGGCCTGGACAATGCTATCCCTTATAACGGCCCCCTCAATGCGTTGCCTATTGTTTGGGGTGCTGTAACGCTGGCGGTTGTATTTTTTGTGTGGATTGTCTGCAGGTTCAAAATCAGGCCCCATTGGACCCTGCTTGGTCTCGGCGCCTTATCGATCTGCTCGGCATTGTGGGCAGAGGTGCCCAAGGCATCTTTGGGTGCGACTCTGCTCCTGATTGCAGCGTATCTGTTGATCGCGACACATATTAGATTGGCCGGGTGGGACGGCACGATCCGCGCCGCCATCAAGGGATTTCTGATATTCGAATTGTCGAGTTTTATATATATATTCATTATTCCCCACTACGGCGTGGCGGTAGGTGAGCATCTTGGGAAGTGGCAAGGTATTTTTACCCACAAAAATTCTCTCGGATCGTTCTCGGCGCTCGCATTCTCGATTTCGTTCTGGTACTGGTTGATTTCGAAGAACAAATTTGCAGCGTTAAGTGCAGTTCTTGCCGCGATATTGACCATCGGAAGTCAATCGACAACCGCAATCGGTATCGTGATCGTGTTGTTTTTGTTCAATTCGGCATGTGAATTCAAATTTATAAGAAAATTCATACATCGCTATCGTCTTCTGATCCTTCTGGGTTTGCTGCTGCTCAGCGCGTTCGCGGTCTATGCCGCAATAGCGTTAGGGATGGATTCTCCCGACGAGAAATATGCAACTTTTTCGAATAGAAATGTAATCTGGCTTTATATTTTTGCGAAAGTTGCTGCGTCGCCGATATGGGGCTACGGGCTCGATCAACTAAGCGTAACGAATAGTCTCGATGGTTCCGATTTCACGTCGCAGGTGGGATTTCTCGTGGCGTCGGCGCATAACGGATTCATTGAAACGCTTTACTCTTTGGGATTGTGTGGGGAAGTGATTGTTTTCATTCTGATTGCTGTGTTTGTAAAAAATCTGAAAAATAACAAAACATTTACCCTCTTCTTCGGGTACATATTTATCTTTATTCTTGAAAATACATTTGAGTCGAGGCTGGTTAGCTTTAACTCTCATTTCGTCGTCTTTTTATATCTTTTTGAAATATCAGCGGCCATGAACGGGGAAGTTGTTCGGCAATCGCTAACGAAAACAAGCGCACCCGTCTATTTGAGAGCAACATGAAAATCGCCATGGCTGGTCAGAACTACTTCGTACGAGGTGGATCTGACAAGGTTCTTATAGAAACGGAAAAAATGCTTCGTGCCTATGGTCACGAAGTTGCTCCGTTTTGCGGTGCGGATAAGAATAATCAGGCAAGTGAATGGCTGGAATTTTTTCCAAAAAAAGAAGTGTCAATTTCGTCCCCGCGCTGGAGCGATGTTGCCAGATACGTTTACAACTTCGATGCAAAAAAGGCAGTTCGGAAATTCATTGAGGAATTTAGTCCTGATGTATTTCATTGCCACATTTACTACGGGAAGCTTTCGTCTTCAATTTTGTCTGAGGTGAAAAGCCAAGCCATACCGTTGCTGCAGACACTTCACGAATACAAAGTGGTATGTCCAACGTACCAACTCAGCTCTAACGGCGCTGTTTGCGAAAGATGCGCGAATTTCAAGTTTCATAACGTCCTCACGCATAGATGCAACAAGGGATCCGTAGTGCGATCGGCAGCTTCTATGGTCGAAAGTTACGTCAGCTATATTTTCGGATCGATTGAGAAAATAGATAAATTTATAGCCGTTAGTGATTTTCAACGAAAAAAGGTCATAAGTATGGGTGTTCCGGAGCATAAAGTCTCCACCATCCATAATTTCGTTGATATTGGCGAAATGGTTCCTGAGTACAGCGCGGGCCGATATTTCATATATTTTGGACGAATCGAAAAGGAGAAGGGAATCTGGGTGCTCCTGGAGGCGTTCGAAAAGATTCGAAACATAAAGCTCTTGATCGTGGGCGTCGGCAACGCATATGACGACGCAAAAGAGTATTGCCGAAAAAACGCCATGTCGAACGTGACATTCTTCGGATTTGCAACTCGGGATCAAATCGGCGATTTGGTCCGGGGCGCGACCGCAAGCATCGTCCCCTCCGTTTGGTACGAAACCTTTGGATTGTCGGCTGCGGAGTCGCTGGCGTACGGAAAGCCGGTGATCGCCGCTGATATCGGGGGATTGCCCGAGGTATTGAGTGCCGGGGAGGATTCCACGCTTGTCGAAGCCGGCAATGTCGACGAACTTATTACGGCGGTCGAAGAAATGGCGTATGGAAAACTCGATCTGGAAAAAATGGGGCGTACGGGAAGAAAGAACGTTGAGAGGAAATTTAGCAGGTCTGCGCACTATGAAAAGTTGTCGGCACTGTATCGATCGGTAATGTCATGAAAGAAAGATTGCGAACCGCAAAGCAAGAGGCCAGGTTGGCTTTCTCAGTTGTGAAAGCCTTGATGGATCATTTAACCACTGAAATAGGGTGGATCCTTCGTCGTGCCGCGCGCCGAACCACGAAGCTCGATCCGCGAGTTGTCGTCAGCCTGACCTCATATCCGCCAAGGTTCCGGACCCTGCATTTGACGCTCAAAACAATTCTCCTGCAGAGCGTGCGACCGGCCGCGGTAGTCCTTTGGATCGCGCAGGAGGATTCGGTGCATTTGCCGGCCAACGTACTGGCGTTGAAAAGGTGGGGGCTGGAAATTCATCTCTGCGAAAACCTGAGGTCGTACAAGAAACTGGTGCCGGCTCTGGATGCCTATAAATGCGTCGCAGTCGTTACAGCAGATGACGACGTTGTCTATTGGCGGACGTGGCTGGCTGACCTGCTTGACCAATACACCGAGAGCTCGCCGGAAATCCTTTGCCACCGGATGCATGTCGTGAGAACCAACTCAGACGGGCTGCCTGATTCATACAGAAGCTGGCATTGGTGCTCGGAGTCCTTGCAAAAAAATCCGTTGAATTTCGCTACGGGAGTGGGCGGCGTCCTTTACCCACCCAACGTCTTCGATAGCGAAGCAACCAACGTTGACAGGATGAGAAGTCTTTGCCCGCAGGCTGACGACGTCTGGTTTTATTGGATGGCGAGAGCCAGAGGCATTCTGGTCAGAAAAGTTCCATCGAGCGGAGCCGTGAAATTCTGGCTCGGCTCCCAAGACGTCGCACTGTGGAAGTCCAATCTCGGGAGCGACGAGAACGACGTGCAAATTGCCGCGATGATTAAAGAATACGGATTTATGGGCGGTCCATGACACTTATTAACAACACAAAGTGGGTTGCCGTTTCCCAGTTTTCTCGCGTGGGATTGCAGCTATTAGGCATGCTATTTCTAGCGAGGCTTCTTGGCCCCGCGGATTATGGCGTCATGGCGATGGCGATGATAGTCGTAAATCTCGCGAATCTTCTGCGAGATTTAGGAACGTCGGCGGCCGTCGTTCAACGGGACGAGCTGGACGAGAATGCGAAAGCCACGGTGTTCTGGCTTAACTTCGGAGTCGGAGTCGCGCTTTCAGCATTGGTGGCAGGCTTGGCCACGCTGATCGGATACGTTTTTGTATCTCCGAATCTTCCGAAGGTCTTGTGGTTGCTCGCCCTTGGCTTCCCTATCACTGCCAGCGCAGCGGTCCATCAAGCGCTGCTTGAACGTCAGTCGCAGTTCAAATTGCTTGCAAGGGTCGAAATTCTATCTTCCGGCGCGGGCCTGTCTGTAGCCATTCTCCTGGCCCATTTTGGTTTCGGGGTGTTTTGCCTCCCGGCTCAAATATTGACCGCGGCTACGCTATCGTCCGCGCAACTCTGGATATTGAGCCGGTGGCGGCCGGGAAGGAAATTCAACGTCGATTCTTTCAAGTCATTATTTTCGTACAGCGGAAATTTAACGGCGTTCAATCTGATTAATTATTTCGCGCGAAATGCCGACAGCATTGTAGTCGGGAAACTGCTTGGAGCCGTGCAGTTGGGTGTTTATTCCCAGGCATATCGTGTCATGTTGTTTCCTTTGCAAAACATGACGTTCGTAGCCACCCGGGCGCTTTTCCCTTTATTAAGTCGGCATCAGAACGAACCACTCCTCCTGCGGAACCTGTACCTGAAGACCGTCATGATGGTCGTAACGATCACAGGGCCGCTGATGTGTGGAATCTGGGTGCTGAGGACGGAGTTCGTGCATATCGTATTTGGTCCGAAATGGAGTGCGGTAGTTCCAGTGTTGGCGTGGCTTGCGCCAGTAGGATTTATACAGTCAATGGTTAGTACCACGGGTACTGTTTTTATGGCGACCGGGAAGACAAAATCACTAATGAAGCTCGGTTTGATTGCCACGGTTCTGCAGGTTGGCGGGTTCATTATTGGTGCATTCTGGGACGTTAATCATGTCGCTGCAATGTACGCGATTGCCAATTTGATCAATTTTTTCGTGGCCATGACTGTGACCATGAAACATCTTGATTCAGGTATTTCATATTTACTGGTGAAAATTTCGAAACCGCTTGCGATTTGTGCCGCAATGATGATTTGTATGAGCGTGCTTCGAATTAAATTGATCGATATTGGAATGAATTCCTTACCGCTCGCGATATTGGTCTCTGCTGTCGGCGCGACGGTTTATGGGCTGCTGGGTTTTGGGTGGATAAAAAAGACAGTTTTTACATTTGCCGAGAAACGTGCCTAGGCGAAATGATGAACCACAATATTCTTATCAGTGTCGTTATTCCTACCTACAACCGGGAGGCGACTATCGCTCGCGCGCTGGAAAGTGCGTTGAAACAAACCTGGACGAATATTGAAATAATAGTCGTAGATGACGGCTCTAAGGACGACACACAGAAAATTGTTGAGGCGATAAACGATCCTCGCATCCGATACTTGAAAAATGAAAAAAATCTCCGGGGCGGCGCCTCTCGAAACAAAGGCGGCACGTTGGCGCGCGGAGAATATGTAGCATTTCTCGATTCAGATGACGAGTGGTTGCCGGGAAAATTGGCCCGGCAAATGGAGGCGGTTTCGGGACGTACGAATCCAAAGACTGTTGTCTGTTATACAAGGCTACTGGTAAGGCGAGACGGAAAAGAGTTTATGGAACCCCCCCGTGGAATGGGGAGTGGAGAGCCGGTTGGCGACTATTTGTTCAAAAATTCGGGACACATTCAGACAAGTTCGTTGTTCATGTCGAAAGAGCTTTTCGAAAGTTGCCTATTCGACTCGCGGTTAGTCAAGCATCAGGATTGGGATCTGGCGATTCGCTTGCAGTTGACTGGTGCTGAGTTTGTATTTATTGAGAATGCGGAGACAATCTGGTATCAGGATTCGAAGATTAGCCGTGTTTCTTCGCTCGTAGATAATGATGGATCGAAACAATGGATTCGGCAGCACGGAGATAACCTATCGAAAGCTGCGGTTTTCGGATTCATGGCGATAATAATCGCACCGGAACTGGCTAACGGTCCAATTTCTGGGCGCGTCAAGGCCGCTGGAATATTGGTCGCCGCGCTTTTCCTTCGTGCGATAAAAGTCAGGAAGTTCGCCATTGATTTTGCCAAAGTCGTTGTTGGGCGAAAAATAATAAATTCATGCAAAGCGGCATTTTACGATGTGAAGGGAGTGTCGGTTAAATGATTTATAAAAAATCAATTGCAGGTATTCTTTTGTGCCTGTTGGCATTCGCCTCGATGCCGGCTGTCGCCTTCGATTGGGCAACGGCTCGAGGTTTTAATGTGACGCCAAATGTGTCCGACATGGATCTCGAATATATCGCGAGCATCGGATGCAGTGTGATTCGGGTTTCATTTGGCGATTCGCCGCTCTTAAGTCTGACCGGCTCATATGAAAGCGATGAGGCAAATTTCAAAAAACTCGATAACATAATTGAAACTGCCAGTAAAAATCATCTGGCTGTAGTTATCGACCCTCATGCGATACCGGGGTTTAAGAATCGATACACTACGTCGCCTCGTGATGTTTTCTGGTCATCTGATCTGCTTCAGAACCGCTTGAAATCACTGTGGATCCAGATTGCACAGCGCTATCGAGGCGATGACCGGGCGGTGTTGGGATTTGATCTGTTGAATGAACCTGTAACGCCGCCGCCGTCAGCGGATAACAACTATTTTGATTGGAACAAGTTTGCTGGGTCGTTAGTCTCGGCAATCCGGGCCAATAATAAAACGGCATACATAGTTATTGAGCCCGCGAGACAGACTAACGCGCAGGGTGGCTACGACAGTTTTTTTTCGGCATTGGGACGTCTCAAGTTACCACACACGGATCGGATTGTTGTAAGTCCTCATATGTATACACCCATGGAATTAACGCATGAAGGTGTGCTGCCGCAGTTCTCCACCGCGGTTCACTATCCGGGGAAAATCGCCGGAGAGCAGTGGGACGCGAATAAAATCTGGAGCACGATGGCCATGGCGCGGCAGTACGGTGACGCAAATCATGTTCCGATTTTCATCGGAGAATTTAGTGCAAGCGTTATATCGGGTGATGATGGGGATCGTTATCTTGGTGACCTTCTGGGTGTCATGGATCAGCTTTCCTTCGGCTGGGCTTTCCACGCGTTTAAAGAGAATCCAGTCTGGAACCCCCAGCAAGCTACTTTGCGCATGGCCTCGAATGGAGGAACCGTCAGAATGAACACAATTATTGATGCCTTAAAAAATAAATAAAGTCCTGTGCGCTGTACCAATTGAGTGTAAATGGTATTTACGATGAAAATTTTTTTGATTTCACTGCCGCAGGATGAAGCCCGGAGGGATCTGCTAAAAAGTAGATTCCCGCAGGCTTCGGAAGCATTTGAAATTGTGAACACGATTGACGGGCGTTCGATGAGTGCACGGGAGTATTTTCAGTTTGCTGCTCCGCTTTATCGTGCGAAGCGGGAGTTGCTAAGCCCGGCGGAAGTGGGTTGTGCGTTGAGCCATCTTGATGCATATCGGCAGTTTTTAAATACCGGCGAAAAAATGGCTTTAATCCTTGAAGATGACGTCGAGGGGTGCGACGAGGACATCGGACGGATCCTGCGTGTTGCGGGGCAACTGGATAACGACTTTTTGCTTTGTTGCGGCGCTCAGGATGGATTGCGCTCACGCAAATGGCTTTTCGGCAAACAGCGGAATTCGAGTGAGGCTGGGGTTTTCACGGTCAACGGACATTCCTATCGGCAAATGTGGCGAACTGCCTGTTATGTATTGTCCAGAGGCATGGCTGCGGATTTGCTTGCCAAACAATCCGTGATGTTGCACAAGGCGGACGATTGGGCCGCCCTCTTGAGATACTCGAAAGGCGAAGTACTTTTCTGCGATGTGCTCTCACACCCGGCGCAGTACGCTGGAAGCAGCATTGAAGCCGAAAGAATTTTACTGATGAACCAGGATTTTAAGAGTCGAAATAAACCCGTCTCAGATAATTTTAAATATTTGATAGAACGGTTTTCCCTGTTTCGTTCAATATTTTTGTCCATGTGTGGTGTGTTGAATGGATACAGGAGGATTTTTCGGGACATCTAGATATTGAGCAGAATTGATTTGGCAGGCCTTTGGGGTGGTCTCAGGAAAATTAATTCCGTTAAGATTATTTAAAATTAAATAGTTTAATCAAATAATGAAAAAAGACCTTGCTATTCTGGGGACGCGCGGGATTCCTGCGCGACATGGTGGCTTCGAGACTTTTGCTGAGCGCCTGGCACTTTATCTGGTGAAGCAAGGGTGGCGAGTGACCGTTTACTGCCAGGCGGACACTGCCGAAAACCTTTGCGAGATAGACGAATGGGAAGGAGTGCGGCGCGTTACGATTTCCACCAATGCGCCCGGCGCGTGGGGCACGATGGCCTTCGATTTTAAGGCTGTACGTCATGTAATCGAGGCGAGACCTGACGTAGTGCTGACGCTGGGCTACAACACGGCGGTCTTTTCGAGCTGGCTTCGTCTGGCGGGGATAAACAATATTTTTAACATGGACGGACTTGAGTGGCAGCGGATCAAGTGGAGTACGCCGGCGAAGATCTGGCTATGGATGAATGAGCGGATCGGCTGTCTCGTTGGCAACCATCTGATAGCCGACCATCCGTCGATTGCTGACCATCTGGCGACGCGAGTGTCCAGAAAAAAAATCACAACGATTGTCTACGGTGCTGATCGGGCAATACGCGACGGCCAGCATTCCGTGTTGACCAAATACGATCTTGCGGGCACACCGTACGGCATCCTCATAGCGAGACCGGAGGCTGAAAACTCCATCCTTGAGATTGTTACCGCGTTCTCGCGACGCCGGCGGCAGGCCAAACTGATCGTATTGGGAAGTTATAACGGGAAGCAGAATGTGTATCACCAGAAAGTTCTGGACGCCGCGAGTGAAGAGGTAATTTTCCCAGGCGCGATCTATGACCAGGCGGCGGTTGGTGCGCTTCGCGCCAATGCGCGCTTCTATCTTCACGGGCATCAGGTAGGCGGCACGAATCCTTCTCTTGTGGAAGCCTTGGGTGCCGGGTGCGCGGTGATAGCGCATAGCAATCGGTTCAACCGCTGGGTCGCTGGCGATAGTGCCAGGTTTTTTTCGACGACCGAAGAATGCGATGCTTGTATCTCTGAGCTGTTGGACGATGACGAGCTCGTCTATCGTTTAAGTTCCGCGAGTTTAAAGCGGTTTGAAGAAGAATTTCAGTGGAACAAGATACTTACCGAGTATGAGAGGTTGTTGGAGAAATACGCCCGGCGTTATCCGAAATACGTCGTGCAGCCAGGTGGAGCAGAAGGAGCTATGCCTGAAGGCGATGAGATGTGATCGACCAGGGACGGCTGCGGCCAGACTGTGTAGGATTCTGAAGCTATTTGATTTCCGGGGTTGGTTTATGAAAATAAAAATTGCTTCTTTGATAGCTTACTTATTGTTGGCTAACTGCGCGTACGCTCAGGTTGAAGGCGATGTGCTTTCCATGGTGCCTTCGAATCAATCCAGCTACAGAGAAGGCACTTTTACGGTATCGAATTTTTCGGCACGCAAAGCGGAGGCCGACGCCTTGAAGGGGCATTATCGAATTAGATACGCGGGACGAAAAAACCGGATTGCAGCCGAAAAGGAAGAGTCCGAATATCAGGCGCAATCTTATAGTACGCCAGACGCATTCGCAGAGAATACGCTTGACCCTTCCGCAGTTTCGAGCGTGAAGACTCAGCAAGTTTTAGGCATGTTGGCGGGCGGCGTCGGGCAGAAGCAAGGGGTGGGGCACGGATTGAACTCATCCAGTTTAATAGCCGGTATGAGTGCAGGTATGGGCGTGACTGGGGGGATGAGCACGAGCATGGGCAGGGGTGCCGGCGCGCGTATTGGTCTTGGGGCGACCGGCGGTCTGGGTATGGTCAGAGGAACAAGTGTGGCGGCAGTTGCTGGCGTGGGAATGGGAAGTGGAGGCGCGCAGAGGGTTATGCAGAACAAAATGTCTGGCAGTATGGATAGCGCGGACAATACTGACGCTTCGGATGAATTACTACAATCTGATCTCGGCGGAAGTACACCGGGGAGTGGCGTAGCGAGCAGTCAGGGTCTTTCTGTTCTGGGCCGATAAGCTTTATTTCTTCGGAGGCAAAAATGGCTGGTGATAGCGGTAGACCTGGCGAAGTGTTGTCCGATACTTTGCGTTATCGAGTCTTGACTGATCCACTCTGCCCAGCCCCTGGATGCCTGTCTTTGCGAGTCGAGAATACTACGATTGCCTGATACGGCGCGCGCGTTCGAGCAGATCGTCATAGCTGGCTATGGATATTGCAGTTAAAGCAGCGCACACCACTACAATCAGTAGAAATGGCATTAGCACGATATTAATAATCCAGCGTACGGGCATGCGAACTCCATTTATTTTGAAATGCTTGCCGTTTCACCAGACAGGCTTCACTGACGTTTCCGGAGTGTACAGACTGACGAATCGGGCGTATGTTCGCTGACGATCACTGACCTTGTTTCCGGGCAAGCGGTCCTTCGCGAGCACCGCCAGCCATCGACATGGCGCGAAGGCCAAATGGCATTCACCATACAGATGTGATCCGTCTGATCTCAATGGGTGATGGGATTCAACTGGCGGGCGCAGGACACGGATCTCCGCGTACCTATTCGCAAAGCGGGGGAGAGACTACAGGTGGAGTAACGGCTGCACTTGATGCCGCGAACGCATGGATCGTCGCGCTCAAGCTCAAAGACGGTGATGTCGGTTCAGTTGGAGGTGATCACTCTCACCGACACCGCAAATCACGAGGCATAAAGCCGGCTCAGTTGATCGGCATAGACAGCAGGGCTGTGTTCGGAGGCTACCCGTTCAATACATCGCTGCCCTCGCTCACGTAGTGCTTCCGGGTGCTCGATCGCGTCACGGGCCGCTCTGTAAATTCCGTCGATAATCCCGTCGCGAAGCTTCTTTTTGACGGTTTCACTATTCACGTCGAGTTCGTTTGATTCGTTGAGTGGTAGATCCACAACCCATCCTACCGAACCATTGTTGATCTCCGGTAACGCGCGGACATTTGTTGTGATAACCGGGCAACCCGCAGCCTGAAACTCCAGCACGGAGTAGCCGTAAGTGTCCGCCCATGTCGGCAGCAGACCAACGTGGGTGCGTCTCAGCAGTTCAATGACTTCGGCGTTGGGCAGTTTCGTCTTGTGCGTGATGCGATGACTATTGGAAATCAACGCCTGTGCTCGTAGCGCCGTTTCCTTTCTGTCCTGAACCCCGCGGTGCGCGTGGTTCCACGTTTCGCAAAGATCGCCTATCAGTGTTAGCTCAAAACCCGTGATCCCCTCCGATTCAAGGCGCGCAAACGCTTCGAGGATTTCGTAGCCGCCCTTCTGGAAAAACTGCCGCCCGACGAACGTGAAACGGACGATGCCATCATCCGGTTTTTCGGCGCAACCACTTATCAACGATTGTGGCGGGGGAATAACCTCCATCTTTCGCACGATGGCTTCCCGAAGTTCGGGATAGGACTCCAGCATGCGAAGTTGCATCCGCATATTGCATTGGGACAGTGCGATGATTTTCTTGCAATTGTCCCGGGCGATCAGGCCAAGTTTGTACCGGACCAGCCGGCTGTGTCTAAGCGAGCCATCTTTGTTGCGTGAGTGTTTGGCGTCAAGATAGAAATTCTCGCGGGGGATCATCGATTCGAAAGTCGACACCCAAGGCTTACGGGTGTTCGAGACGTCATTGAAGAAATGGAAGCAGTCAATATCAGGCGCTCTCTTCTCGACGTGGAAAAAATCGAAGAACGACAATTGCTTCCTGCTGAGCTTTCGCTCGATCTTCGCGAGGAGTCGGATGAAAATCGGATTGCCGATCTTTTGATACGTGCTGTCAGGCACTTTTCCCAGCACGCAGCGCTGTTCTGGGTAGTTACCTTTCGTATATCCGATTTTCATGTGCCGTTCTTTTGTTAGCGGAAAAAGATAAATGCTTGCACAGCGATTGCAACGATCGCAGTCAGGAAAGCAAGAAAACGCAACCGCCTAAGCAGGTTCAGCCGCTTCAGTTCCTGCGACCCGCGCGCGCGCGTGGGTTGCCATTCCAGGAACAGCAGCTTCCCTTCGTGGCGCCGTGTTGCCCATGCGGCGGTGTTCACGCTTACATATAGATAGAAAAAGACGCCCAAAACACAAAGTTTGGGGATGAGATTCAACCCGATTTTCATACGGTCCCGTAGCGTGTGTGGCTGCCGGTATACCTGGCAGCATCTGTTTTCTCTCGACGCGGCTATGACTCACGCTCTTGCGTGACGACGCGCTGCGATCAAGCGAGATTTATGCCATGTGATTAGCCTGCTACCGACAGGCCCGACGTGAGCCTGTGGGTAGCGACTTCGCATTTTTTGAGTGGTATTTCAGCGGCGTAACTCGTAACACGTGGGCCGTGTTACGTGCCGTTGCACGTAACACGGAGTCCGCGAAGAGCATGGAAGAGGCAAGTGGTTTCTTTTCTTGCGCGGTCAGGGGAGCTTCGCGAAGGCGATCACAATGCAGAGGTATCGAATGATTCCCTACCCGTTCTTTTCGAATCGCCTTTCAGCGAAAACGTTTGCGCTTGATGGACGAGGCGATCGAGAGTCGCGTCAACATGAGCGGCTTTGCGCTTCCGCCTCAAACCGATCTAACTCCCCAAGCAAATGCTTGATCTGGAAGGTCTGCAATTGAGTCAGAGGAAATTCATCCTGTATGCGTTGTAGTCGTTTTCGCCAATAGGCTGGCGGCAGTACAGGTTCACCACGAAAGGCGCGCAACGACGGCGCCATCACACGCGCAACGTGCGCGATGTCTTCATCCATTGTCATGCAAGAGCCCCGAAAGACCTCGGTATTTAGCTTTGGTTTTTTTATGTGCGCGCTTTTTGTGAGAACGAGTTCGTAGTCGCTGCGCAAACGTCGAGGCTCATAGTAAGAAAACAGAATCGCCAGGTCAAGGTTTCTGACCGAATTTCACCTGGGCGGCGCAGCAAATTTCGCTTTGATTTCAGGTCTATTTCTATCACAGAGGGCTTTGGACGCTAGCTGGTCGACCCGGCAACGAGGACGCTTTCACTCACGAAAGTGCTTCGGTGTGGGACGTGTCAAACGGCGCAAGTGAGTGCCTCCCAACCCGAAAACGCAGGCGGAAAACGGAGGATGGATATAACTAAGTGGCTTGACAGCGTTAAGTCATTTGTTGCGCACACCATTCTTGCGGTGGCGAAAGTGAGCCAGGCCTAAAGCACATGCCCCCGCTGCGGAGGCGCCTCGGCCTGCGCCGTTCCTCCGCCCGCCACCCATTCCGCCTCCGGATAGCCGATCCGCACCGGCGGCACAAACCACGCAAGGCACAACCCAACCAACGCGGCCGCGCCCGCCACCAGAATGCCGATATGGATCGACTGCACAAGCGCATCCCGAGCCGAATTCATCATCGCGTCGCCCGCATGCCCGGCGCTTACCAGGCGATTGATCAACGCCGCCTGCTCCGCGCGGTCCACCAGCAACTCGGGGCTCGCAAACGATTTGAACCACTGCGTAGCCTGATACGACGAGAGCGAGCGATGCACGCCCTGCGTGTAGAGATGCCCAAGCAACGCACCCGTCATCACGGTGCCCAGCATTCCGCCGAAAGTACGCAGCGATTGCAGCAGCGCAGTGGCCGCACCGAGCTGGTCACGCGCGACGATCTGTTGCGAACAGACTGTCAGGCTCGTCGCCACCAGACCGAGTCCGAGTCCACTGATCCCCATACACGACATCCACACCAGATGCGGCTCGGTACCTCTAAGCACGATCACGCTCAGACACGCGAGCGCGGACAGCGCGAAACCGACGTACATGATGCCGTTCGCGCGGCGAATCCGGGTGACGATACGATTGTTCACCACGCTGCCCACCGTCGTGCCGAGCAGCAGCGGTGTGATCAGCATGCCGGAGTCATGCGCGGACATCGCATAGCCGCCCTGAAACAGCAGCGGCACATAAAACACCAGCGAAAATAGCGCGAAACCGCCAAGCACCGACATCGCGAAGAGCGCGGAGAGCTTGCGGTCCAACAGCATATCCACGGGAATGATGGGATACGCAATCCTCCGCTCCCACAGCCATAGCGTTAGAGCAAAGCTCGCGGCAACGATGGCTAGCACGATCGTTATCGTGTTGACGCCGTACTTCGGAAACAACTCAATCAGCAATTGCAACGCGCCGAACGTGACCGCGATCACGCACGCGCCAAGCCAATCGAGGCGCACGGGACCCTTGCGCCGCAGATGACGCAGGGGTGGCAAAAAGCGCTGCACAAACAACAGGGACACGACGCCAACCGGAACGTTGACAAAGAACACCAGCCTCCAGCCGCCGTATTGTGTAAGCACGCCCCCGAGTGTCGGCCCGACCATATTGGCGAACCCGAATGCGGACGTGACGAACACGAGCCAGCGCAGCCGCAGCTTCGGATTGGGAAACAGATCGGCGACGGTGGCGAACACCGTGCCGATCAGAATGCCGCCGCCTATCCCCTGCAAACCGCGAGAAATCACCAGCAACAGCATGCTCGTAGCGAACCCGCACAATACCGACGCGCCGGTAAACAACAGAATCGCGGCGATCAGGAATGGCTTGCGGCCGAACAGATCACCGAGCCGCCCGAAGATCGGAATGGTGATTACCGAAGCCAGCATATAAGCCGTCGCGACCCATGCGTACAGATCGAAACCCTTAAGATCGGCGACGATACGTGGCAGTGCGGTGCCGACAATGGTCTGATCGAGCGCCACCAGCATCGAGACAAAGGCGATACCCAGCATCGCCAGCAGCGATTCGCGAAACGGCAGTAGCTGTCCGCCGGGTAGCGGCGTATCGAGGCTGGGCGTCATGACCGTCTTATTTGCGTGCTTATTTGCATACTTATTTGCGCGCGGCCTGATGCGCGCTCAGTGCCGCGCCGAGGTCCTCGTCAGTCATTGCGGGGACGATACTCATCGTCAGCAGGTCGCTCCATTCGAGCGCCAGTGCCGAGAGTCCGCGGGTATCGTCCGCCTCGACAATCGCAAAGCCATGCAATCCACCAATCGCATGCCAGCGTCCCAGCATTTTGACGCCTTCAGGCGCCTGGCCGCCGGTTTTCATGAAGCGCTCGATGACGGCGTTTTCCGCCGTCGGCAAACCATTCCATTGCACGATAAATTTCATTGCATGTCTCCACTATGGTTTGGCGATGCCGGCTCGTGGTGCGCCGTTATCGCCACTCGCGTTGCGCGACGTTTTTGCATGCGGTCGCGTTAATTTCCAATTGCAGGCCACTCGTGCGTCCTACAAGAGGGACCTTCTAATACGGCTGTCGGCGATGTCGGTATCGATCTGGTTCGAAGCGCGTCATGCAGTGCGCCGGTACGACCGGCACGCATGCGGATGGCAAGCGGAACCGACTCAGGTGCATCAAACGCAAACGGCACGCGCGTCAGGCGCGTGCCGTTGCCGGGAATGTCCGGGCCGGCGGCTACCTGCGCGGCGAGGCGAGCGGCACGGCGGCGCCGGAAGCATCGGCAATCGTCTGACGTGCCGCCGGAAACCCGGGCGGATAGTCGACGACGCGCGCGGACGCTGGTACCACCTGCAGGCCGATGCTCGCGCGCGCACCGATCCGTGCGCCGCCGACAATGGCCGTCATCGCCTGGCGGTCGAGTTCGACGCTCTCGGTGAGGTCCTTGATAACGAGCTTTGCCATGGAGGCTCCGGTGAAACGATTGAACCGGCGGCTGATGCGATCTTCCAGCCGCTGGCCAGGTGTGTCTTTGTCTTCAGGTGTGCGCAGGTCTCGTCGCACTATCAGTATAGGAAATCTGTTTGCAGCCCGCCTGTCGGATACGAACAGGCGGCAGTAGGGAAGTCCCCGGTTCTTCGCTACTGCGCGCCGTCAAACGTTGGCGTAGTTAGCGCCCCACAGCGACGGGCTGACGTTCAGATTCAACGGCACGAAACCGGCGCCGATCACGCCGATGTTGTTGAGGGCTGCAACATTGACGGTTTGTACCTGAGTGAGGTTCTGGTCGATCTTGACGTTGACATTGGCGATGCCGCCAAGACCGGCCATCGACGGCAGGCCTGGCACGCTGCTGCCGGTGCCGCCGGCCACCGCCGACATTGCGCGGCGGTCGAGCTCGCGGGTGCGGGATAGATCGCGAATCGTGAGGGATGACATGGTGATTCTCCAAAGGTGCGCGGAAGACGGGCGGGATCGGAGCGAAGCGGAAACTGCCGAGGGCCTCTCCGCTTCGCCGAATCAGACGTCAAACGTTGATGTTGTTGCTCGACGTGACGCAGGGATTGATCGTCGAAGTGAGACCGGCGGCGAACGCGACGTTGTTGCCGTTGGCGTTCTGGATGTTCATCTCGTTGCTGATCAACTGGGTGGCGCTGACCTGCTTGCTGTTGTTCGGCGCGAACACCGGGCTAATGTTGGTGTACGACGTGCTGCTGGGGTAGCCGAAGCCGTAGCCGAGGCCGCCACGCACGGCGCGCATGGCCTTGCTGTCGAGTTGTTCGGTGATGGAAAGGTCTTTGATCATCAGCGTGTTCATGGTAAATCTCCTGGAAGGAAACATCACAGTCTTGCGGTTGGGTTCGAGCATCCTGTCTGCTCGAGTGTCACTAACGCATGGGTTGTGCCAGTTTTATTCGTCCCTCCTAACAAAATCGGAAAAGCCTTGATGTACAAGGCTTTCGCGTCATACCGCTGCATCGGAGCCGCGGCGCGGCCATTAACAAACAGGCGCAAGTTGACGGCACGCTCCCAACAGCGCGCCGGATCCTGTTGGATGCGGCAAGACACTTGCGGGCAGGGCGCGCAGCGGGGCAATCCTGGTTTGCGAAAGCGCGGGTCGGGGACTAGTATCGAAGCGGCACATGTAACTGGTTACGACAGGTTTTCAATCGGCCCGACAGGCTCCGGTCGCATGCGATCCGGCCCAACGGCAGCGGGGGCGCTTCGCACATATGGCTAGCCTTGCGCACGTAATTCGCGACTATCAGCGCGGCGAGTTATCCCGTGATGAGTTCGTCGCGCAACTCGACAGCACGTTGACGACCGAAGGATTGGGTCCCACGCAGCTGCTGGAGATGCTCGGCGTAGCGCACCGCAAAACCCCGCTGCCCGATGATCTCTACGTTGAAGTGCGGCGGCGCATCGAACAGCTGCGCGTGTCGAACGTGGCGGCCGGCGGTGAAGAAACCGGCATGCAGACCACCGTCGAGATACCGTCGGTGGGCTCCGCGAGCGGGCCGAACCCGGCGAGCGTTGCAGGCGCAGCGAGCGCCACCGGTGCGCCGGGATACGATCAGGTCAAAGGCACTGGCGATACGCTGAACAACCGCTTCGTTCTCGAGGAATGTCTGGGCGTAGGCGGGATGGGCACGGTGTACAAGGCGCTCGACCTGCGTAAGCTCGAGGCATCGGATCGCAAGCCACATGTCGCGATCAAGGTGCTGAATGTCCAGTTCCGCGGCAATCCGAATTCCCTCGTTGCGCTGCAACGCGAGGCACGCAAGGCACAGGTGCTCGCGCACCGCAACATCATCGCGGTGTACGACTTCGACCGCGATGGGCCGATCGTCTACCTGACGATGGAGTACCTCACCGGCAAGCCGCTGAGCCAGCTATTGCGCACGCCGGGCTATCAGGGAATGCCGGTTCGCGCAGCACTGCCGATCGTGCGCGGCATGTGCAATGCGCTGGCCTACGCGCACGAACACGGCTTCGTTCATTGTGACTTCAAGCCCGCCAACGTCTTTCTCACGACGAATGCCGAAGTGAAAGTAATCGACTTTGGCATCGCCCGCGTGTTTCAGCGGCCGGAGGAGGAGAGCGATGCAACGGTCTTCGACCCCGGCAGTCTCGGGGCATTGACGCCGGCGTACGCGAGCCCGGAAATGATCGAGCATCGTGAGCCGGACCCGCGCGACGATATTTACGCGCTCGGCTGCATTACCTACGAGTTGTTGACGGGCCACCATCCGTTCGACCGGTTATCCGCGACACAGGCCCGCAATGCGGACTTCAAGCCGCAGCGGCCAGCCGATCTCGATGCGAAGCAGTGGCGCGCGTTGCGTGCCGCGCTGTCGTTCGATCGCAACACGCGCATGCCGAGTGTCGCGCGTTTCATCGCGGAGTTCGATGACGAAGCGCGCGCGGAAAAGTCCGGTACGTTGGTCAAGACGGGATTCGCGGGACTGGCGGTGGTGTGTGCCGCGATTGTCAGTGTGTTTGCCTTGCGTTCGGCGCCGAATCGTCAGAGCGGGACTCAGCCGGCTGCAGGTGCTTCTGAAGCCTCTGTGGGGCAGGGGGCCTCGGCGGCGACGCCTGTTGTGGCCGCAGCGGTGGCGAGTGCGCCTGAGCCACCGGCACCTGCCGCGCCAACCGCGGTGGCGCCTGTGGCACATTCCGCACCGCCCGCGCCCGAATCCGCGCTGACCCTGGGCGCTGTCACGCCGGTGCTGACGCAGGTGCCGTGCTCGGCGTTGTCCGCTTCGGCACAGGATCACTCGTTGACGGTGCGCGGCTATGTTTCGCAACGCTACGGCGCGGCGCATTTGAAGGACACGCTATCGGCACTGCCAGGCGTCGATGCGCTGACGCTCCAGGTCGAGCCGCTCGCGGACGACAAATGCGACACGATCAAAGCGCTCGCCCCCTACTGGATCCACAACTGGCAAGCAGGCCACGTTGCGTCGCTGCACGTGCGGCCACCCGGCGGTCAGTTGAGTGAGGGCGATCCACTGGTCGTCGACGTGACGACGCCCGGTTACGACTCGTACGTGAACCTCGACTACTATCAGCTCGACGGCAGCGTCGTGCACATGGTGCCGAGCCCGCGCGCCAAGGACAATCAGGCGCCCCCGCACTACGCGGCCACCATCGGCAGCGGCGGTGACTGGATTATTTCGAAGCCATTTGGAGCGGAGATGGTGGTGCTTCTGATTACGCCGGCGCAGCTATTCGATAAGCCGCGGCCCGAAAGCGAATCACGTGCCGATTATCTGCGCGCACTCGATACGCGGCTCGCGCAGATCGCCGGCAAATACGGCCAGGACCATATCGTCGCCGACTTCGCGCCGATCACAACGAAGCCGCGCACCCCGTAGCGGCGCGCAACGCACGCTGCCGCACCTGTCTTCGCATCACTTGAGATCCTTCGCCACCCTGAAGCCATCCTGCGATTGACGTACGCTCGCGCTGTACTTGAAACGTGTCGCGCTCAGCATGTAGCTCCCGCCTTCGCGCCACGAACCACCGCGAATCACCCGCATGTCGCAACTGGGGCTGTCCCACGCGTGGCCGTCGGCGGGTGCGCTCTGGTAGGAGTTGTGCCAGCAATCGGCGACCCATTCCCAGACGCTGCCGTTCATGTCATACAAACCGACCGGATTCGGTGCGAACGAGCCGACGGTCTCGGGCCCTTCCTTGTGCCACGGAGCGCCGCAATCCGTGCAATTGGCGTTGCCCTTGCGCATCTGGTCGCCCCACCAGTAGGCCGAGGTGGTGCCGCCACGGTCCGCGTATTCCCATTCGGCCTCGGTGGGCAAGCGGTACGGCTTGCCGGTTGTTTTGCCTAGCCACTTCACGTACTGCTGCGCGTCGTCCCAACTGAGGTCGCGTGCCGGCGCCGTCTTGTTCGTATTGCTTTCCGGGGTCAGCTTCGGACAGGCGTTCGCCGAGACGCACGCATTCCATTGCTCGACAGTCACCTCGTATTTGCCGATCGCGAATGGCGTGCCGATGGTCACGCGATGGACAGGCTTTTCGGAGGGATCGTCTGTGTTGCTGCCCATTGAGAACGCGCCTGCGGGCAGCGCGATCATGATCGGACAGGTGGCGCAATCGCGGCTTTCGCCTGCACTCGGCGGGTGCGTGATGGGCTTCTGCGCGACGGCCGGCGTGGAAGATGCCGCAGGTGGGACGACCGGCGTCGCTGTCGGCGCAGCAACGTGCGAGTGATCTTGCGTGACCGCGCTGGCGGGTGGTGTTGGCCGCGCGGCCTGCGGTGACTGTGCGACCGGTGGCGCACTCGCTGGTGCCGCGGCTCGCAGCCGGTCAATGCGTGCATGGGCAAGTGTGGCGAAGCGCCCGTTCGGATAGGCCTTCAAATAGGCCTCGTAATCGCCGGGATAGTTGCTGTCCTTGATGGAATTCCAGAAAGTGATTTCGTACTGCTCGCTGCTGTCCTTTGGCAGAATGCCTCTGCTGTGCAGCGCGACGATGGGTTCGTCGACGGTGGCGGACGTGAGCTTCGCGCCAGCGCCGCGAGACACCAGATCGCTCAGGTTCACGTCTACGGCAAAGGATGAAACAATCCGCGGCGTTTGCTCACCATCGGTAAGCTCGCTCACCCTCGCCGCTACGCGCTGAAACCATTGCGCAAGAGTCTGTGATGGGGATGCGTCGTTGAGCGCGTGCAGCAACGCGCTCGTGTACACGCCGTGACGTGCGCCATCTGCCGCAAAGCCGCCAGGCTCTGTTGCGTACGCGATCAGGGTATTGGCTGGCAGGGTGACTGTATCGCGGGATACGTCAGCGGAGAAGGGATTGTTCAGACACGTGTCGAGAATCAGGAGGTTGAGTGCGTCGGCACGCGGTGCGCCCATCGCCTGCAATATGGCATTCAGATCGACCCCCTCGCTGACAAGCCGTGCAGGCGTGCGTGTATCGAGGCCGGCGGGCACAAGCAGCGTCTGCCGTCCGATTTGCAAGCCATGTCCCGCGAAATAGAAGAGCCCTGTTCCGCCTTCGCGCAGACGTTGGCGGAATTCGCCGATGGCTTGCCGCATCTGCTGCGGCGTCGCGTCAATGCGGAGGATGACTTCGAAACCGAGCGCGTGCAGCGTGTCGCGCATGGCTTCAGCGTCGCGCGGCGCATTGTGGCCAACCGGGTCCGCGTGCTGGCCGTACGCGCCATTGCCGATCACCAGCGCGATGCGCGCAGGCTGCGGAGTGTTCTTCTGAACTGTGAGCGGCGCGCTGAGCGTCGCCGTCGTGCGCGTGTTCGTCGCGCTATGCATCGCGTCGTCGCGCTGCGCCGCGGCACAAACACTGCCCCAATGCGCCTGAATTGCTCCAGCCATGCACACCAGCAGGAATGTTCGCCACATATTCATATCCTGTTTGTTCCGGACAGAACATAGGTTTTCGACGACCGCGAAGCTCGCAGCAGCCGTTGAGGTGGATCGGCGAAGCATCGGCACCGCTATCGGCAATCCATCGACAACCTATGAACAACGATAGCACGCGCTTTGCACGCCACGCTGATCCGCACGCCGTCCATGCGTTATTCGGTTAACGAGCGTGGCGTATCTTTTTGGCAAGTTACGTCCTAAGCTAATTCACAAAGTAGCGCAGTACGTCCGTTTTAATAGTGCTGCCGCTCATCGACGAGTGACGCGAACCCGCCACGTGAAGCCACGTGGAAGTACGCAAGTGTCCGCGACATTCAGCCGGAGCATCCGGCGCGCTGTGCGCAGCCGAGGCGGCGATCGCCATTCTTCGGGAGAGTGCGCAATGAGAAGAACCCTCACACCCGGCGTGCCCGTCGACCTACGTCATGACACGAAGGCGTCGCTTGCAGCGCGCTGCACCGTCTGGTTCGCCACGATTCTCCTCCTGCTCGGCATCGTGTCACTGCCAGACTCCGCTCGCGCCGAACAAACGCCTTCGCCGCCTGGCGCCGAGGAATACATCATCTGGCCGCCCGATGGCGCGGTGATTCACGGCGGAAAATTGTGGGTGCGCATGGGACTGCGCAACATGGGCGTCTGCCCAAAGGGTGTGATGGTTCCGAACACGGGACACCACCATCTGCTGATCGATACCGACCTGCCGCCGCTCGACCAGGAAATTCCGTCTGATCGAAATCACCTGCACTTCGGTGCGGGTGAGACCGATGCGCGCGTTGAGTTGCCACCGGGCAAGCACACGTTGCAACTCATTCTCGGCGACCACAATCACGTGCCGCACGTGCCCCCCGTGTACTCGAAGAAGATCACCATCACCGTACTAAAAGACTAGCGATCCCGTTCATTCAAGGCGGGTTCGTCAGGACGGAGAGACCAACATGGACAGGATCATTGCGTTCGCGGCGCTCGTGGCACTTGCGACATTGACGTCACTGGCCTCGCCGGATATCGCGATTGCCGGTACGACACCGTCGCCGGCGGGCGCGCACGCCTATATCGGCTATCCGAACGATGGACAGGTTGTGGCCGCCAATAAGCCATTCCGGGTCTGGTTCGGCTTGCGCTATATGGGCGTGGCGCCGAAAGGCGTCAAATATCCGAACACCGGACACCACCATCTGCTGATCGATACCGAGCTGCCGCCGATGGATCAGGAAATTCCGAATGACCGCAACCATTTGCATTTCGGCGCGGGCGAAACGGAAACGATGATTCAACTGCCGCCCGGCAAGCACACGTTGCAACTGTTGATGGGCGACGACATGCATATGCCCCACAATCCGCCGGTGTATTCGAAGAAGATCACCGTCATTGCGCGCTAGCAGACCATAGGGGTATCGACATAACGCGGCTTGCTCGCTTCAGTGTCATGCCGCAGCCAACACCGCCGCGCGCGTTGTTGGCTGCGATCCACCAGCTCCGATCCATCGCTTCGTAACCGTCGCATTGTGTCGGGCGGCTTCGCTTCCCGGAGATCCTTTATCTACAGTCGTTCCGAAGATTTCTTAGGATCGGGAATGAAAACTGGCACAGCCCATGCATTAGTGAGACTCGAGCAGACAAGATGCTCGAACCCAACCGCAAGACTGTGCTGTTTCCCTTCCAGGAGATTTACCATGAACACGCTGATGATCAAAGACCTGTCCACCACCGCTCAACTTGACAGCAAGGTCATGAGCGCCGTGCGTGGTGGCCTCGGCCTTGGCTACGGCTATCCGTCGTCGTCGTCGTTTCTCAACTTCTCGCCGGTGTATGCACCGAACAACAGCAAGGCCGTCGACGCCACTCAACTCATCAACACAACGATGAACATTCAGAATGCCAACGGCAACAACGCGGCGTTTGTTGCCGGCGTGACGACCACGATCGACCCGCATGTGAGTTCGAGCAACAACATCAACGTGTATTGAACGGCGCAAGCCGCCGCGGAGGCTCTCGGGCCTCCGCGGGACGCGCAGGCTCGACCCGTCAAAAGATTCCGCATCCAATCGTTCTTTCCATACGACCCCAGCGTCACCGCACCATCCCCGCGCCGACTTTCCTGTACCGCTTCGATGGTGAAGCCGGGTAGGACCTGCTTTACTTAAACAGCGCGTTCTTCTCGTGCGGCGTAGCGGGTGTCATCGGAGAAAATCGTGTCAGCGTTGTCCGATTCAATGGTTCATCAGCGCTCTTTCAACGCGTTGCCGCGGTGCGGTGCGAACCGTCAAGCGGCGAGTGCGAGCCGCCGGGCCGCAGCGTTGCGCGGACTCTGCGCCGCAACGATCTGCGCGTTGTCGTTGTGCGCATGTGTCGATGTCAGCATGCCTGACTACAAGCGGCCCGATACGCCCGCCAAGGCGTCGTGGTCAGATCAGAAAGGCGCACCGGTATCGGCCGCCGCGACCATCGAGCCGGACTGGTGGAAAGGCTTCCATGATCCGTATCTGGACACGCTGGTCGCGAAGGCGATCGCGGGCAACTTCGATATCAAGGTGCTGGCCGCGCGCATCGACGTAGCCAGCACGCAGATCGGCGAGGCCAAAGCGGGCGCGTTGCCGACCATGGATCTCGGCGGTGGCGCCGATTTCGAAAAGAGTACGGGGCAGACGTTCGCCAAACAGTACAACGTCGCCACGCAGGTGAGTTGGGACATCGACATCTGGGGCAAAGTGGAGAAGGGCGTGCAGGCGCAAAAGGCCGAATTTCACGCAAGCGAGGCGGATTGGCGTGCCGGTTATCTGGAACTGGTGGCAAACGTATCGAGTACCTATTTCCAGATCCTGCAATTCGACGATCAGATCGAGCAGCAACAACAGACGCTCGTCACCAACCGGCAGATTCTCACGATCTACGAAGGCCAACGCCGCAACGGCCTCATACCGCAAACTCAGGTGCTGCGCCAACAGGCCGAAATCAACCGCCTGACGAATCAGTTGCTCGAACTGCGCCGCTCGCGCGATCTCGCGAACAACGCGCTATGCACGCTGCTCGGCGTGCCCGCGGGCGAGTTCCAGTTGCCGAAAGGGCATTTGCAGCAACGCGTGCAATTGCCCGTGGTGCCCGACGGCTTGCCCGCACAACTCCTGGCGCGACGTCCCGACGTGGTGGCAGCCGAGTTCAGAGTGCTGGAAGCCTATAACCTGGTCGGCCAGGCCAAGCTCGCGCAACTGCCCACCATCAACCTCACCGGCCACGGCGGCACCGCAAGCTTCGCGCTGACCGATTTGCTGAAGTCGTTCACCTACGGATTCATGCCCAGCATCGATATACCGCTTCTCGATCCCGGCGTGCGGGCTCATGTGAAAGTCACGAAAGCGCAATCCACGGTCGCCGAACAACAGTACCGGGTAGCCGTGATGGGCGCCTTCGAGGAAGTCGAAAACGCGCTGGTCAATCTGAATTCACACAAGGCGCAGCGGGTGGAGTTGCAGCAGGAAGTGTCGCGCCTGCAAATCGTCGCCGATCAGATTCAGTCGCAGTTGCGCCTTGGCGTGGTGTCGCAACTGGAGGTTTTCGAAACTGAACGGACCTTGCTGGAAGCGCAGCAGGAACTGCTCGCCAACCATCAGTTGATTCTGTCCGATACGGTGTTGCTCTACAAGGCACTGGGTGGTGGCTGGCCGAGCGTGGATGTGCAAACGGAAGTAAAGGAACACTGAGCTAATCCGGGACTGCGTGCGTGTGGCGTATTTCGACTGCATATGGCACATAAATGGCCCATACAAGCGACGATGTGGAAATTGACACTGGCCATGCGCGACTTAAAATTTGTAAGGAGCCGGGTTCTGCGCGGCTCGTTAAAGAATCCACTATTCGCCGTAGTTCTTCTTTCCGTTTCCGCTGCGTTCTCGCCGCAG
The DNA here is from genome assembly GCF_046026025.1 of Paraburkholderia fungorum. Taxonomy (GTDB): domain Bacteria; phylum Pseudomonadota; class Gammaproteobacteria; order Burkholderiales; family Burkholderiaceae; genus Paraburkholderia; species Paraburkholderia fungorum_E. The sequence continues at coordinate 66,287 of NZ_JAQQFL010000032.1, forward strand.
CGGGTAAACGATTAGTGATGCAGATAAAATGACAGACGGCGAAATTCCGATTGCTGAGATGCGCGCGACATTGGACGCCACGTTCGACGTGGTGCTGTCGCCGGTTGCGTCCGCGCAACGTCCCGCACTCGACGCGATCCGGATTGTCGACAGCCTGTTTGCGATCGGCCGAAGCGACGCACCGTTTACCGACTATCCTGCCGAGCGGATTGCCCGGTTGTCGCGCCGGCATGCGCGGATTTTCACGGAGCACGGCGCCGTCTATGTCGCCGATCTCGGCAGCAAGAATGGCACCACGCTCAACGGCATTGCGGTGCGGCAAGCCCCCGCGCGGGTGCGTGCCGGCGACGCGTTGTGCTTCGGCGGTGAGCTCTGCTATCGGGTAAGTATCGATCCGCGCGCGCGCATCGTCGCCGCGGCGACAGTAACACCCGCGCCCGAACTGCTGCTGGTGCCACAGCGCGACGACCTCGGGCTTCAGCCGATCGACGTGCAGGCGTTTCCGTTTCTCGTCAGCAAGGCGGACGAAGTCTTCTCCCGCTATAAGGATCGCTATCCGCATCAGGTCAACTATATTTCACGGCGTCATGCACACGTCTTTCTGAAGGGCGGCGAACTCTACCTGGAAGATCTCGGTAGCACGAATGGCACATTCGTCGGTGGAAAGCGGCTCGATGAAGCAGCGGTGCCGCTTGTGGAGGGGGACGTCCTTGCATTTGGCGGCGACCACTTCGTCTACAGGGTGACACTGAAAGAACCCTCTGATGTCGAGCCGACCGTGACCCAGCTATCCCTCAATCCCGCCGCCGACGAAACTGCTGATGCCGACAAGACGACTTTCGTCGGCGCCGCGCATTCGTTCCTCGATATCTTTTGTGTCGATCCGGGGCTGCAGCGCGAAGACGAAGTGAATGAGGCCGCACAGGCCGCCTCCACGCAAGCGAAGCGCGATACGCAGACAGGCGGTGCGAGCGGAAGCAACGGAAGCGGCGGAATCAGCAAAACGAACGGCAAGCAAGACTCGAACGGCTCACATGGCACGAACGCAGCGAAAGGCCCGCCACAGCGTTGGCGCCTGCTTGCGGGTGAACTCAGCAAAGCCTTTGCGGGAGGCGATCACATCATGGAGCGTCGTGCCGTGTGGTGGAGTGGCGCGGCCTTCGCCGTTCTGCTGGCCATCGCATTGACGCTCTACGTACGCGGTTCATCCGAGCGCGATCTGAGAAATATGCTGGCGAGCGGCGATTACACCAGCGCGGTCACGGTGGCGAACGGCTATCTGGCAAACCACCCCGCCGACGCGAAAATCAGCGCGTTGGCGAGCGAAGCGCTACTGAAGGCAAAACTCCCCAGGTGGTTGAACGCGTTGCAAAAGGCGCAGTTCGATCAGGCCGACGCGTTGCTCACGGAGATGAGATCGTTGAGTACGAACAATGCGGACGCTGCGTCTCTGGTCGGCGAATTGCAATGGGTGGGTGATCTGGAGCGCTTCGTGATGGGGCGCGGCGGCGTCGAGGCGCCGATCCGCATGTACGCCGACGAGAGCGCCATCAGCCGCCTGCTGCAGCGCTGGGACGACGACGCGGGAGGCCATCAGCGCGCCCTCGACCGGATTGCCTCGTATGTGTCCGTTTTTGCGGAGCCCTACGCGCAGGCGCTGAGCCATCTGCGCAAACTGGAAAGCGACGACTCGGTGTATATCGCCGCCATCGACCGCCTGAACGGCATCATTCGCACTGAGTTGGCGCGTGACAAGCCCGACGCGCTGCCTGCTGTCCTCGACGATTACGCGCAACGTTATCCGCGTCTCGCCGGTCTCGATCGGGTACGCGAAGATTTGCGCCATTACACCGATGTGCTGAACGCCGCGCTCGGTCGGCAATTGACGCCGTTGCTCGCGTTGCTCAAAACCGCGCGTTTCAGTACCCCGCCATTTCAGGCGCAGTTTCAGCTACTGGCCGCGAACCGTCTGCCGTCGGCGGACCTCATCCAGCGTCATGACGCGGCGAGCGCGGCGTGGCAGCGCGGCGATACCCAGCAGGCGCTGGGCGACTTGCAGGCCATGCCTGCCGGGCCGTGGTCCGACGTGATCGCCGCGGAACTGGCGCATAAGAAAGCGCTGCTCGGTGAGTTCGCAGATTTGCAGAAGACGCGCGGCGGCAAGGATTACGACCAACGCCTGCTGTCGTTCTACGCCAGTCTCGATCCGATGGCGGATGCGTGGTTCTTGCAATCGATCCAGAAAGACGTCGCCGCATTGCACGACAAAGCGCTGGCGCGCGCGCAAGACCTGCTGCTGAGCGCGCAGAGCCTCTGGAAACAGTATCGGGCGAATGGTCCGATCGGCGGTACGCAACGGCTGGAAGCGGGGATTTCGCCCGGCTTTCGTAACGAGGCGCGTCTGCTTTCCGATGCGCAAGCTGCCGCGCAACAGGGGATGCGCATCTATACGCAACTGAAGGCGGATCATCCGGCCGATTTTGACAGGCTGCTGGCGGATATCGACGCCGAGGCGGATTTGCAACGCCGCTCACTGACCGAACTGCGCATGGTGCTGGACCCTGGGCTATTGAAGGCGAAACTGGCGTTGATTGGAGGCGAGCAAAGTGAAGCGCGACAATCACCCTAGACCGTTGTCGGAGGCGCTGGAGGATCACAGCGTCGAAGGCATTGCGATTCTGACCGCGGAGCCGGTGCGGCTCGCGCGCGCGCTGATCTGGGCGATGGTCGCGCTGGTGGTGGCCGGTTTGCTGTGGTCGTTCGTGGGGCGCGCGGATGTGATCGTCAGCGCGCAAGGCACGCTCTCGCCGGAATCGGAGGTCCGCCGCATCTATGCGCCGATCGACGGCGAGCTTGCCGACCTGTACATCGCCGAGGGGCAACCCGTGTCGAAGGGCGACGTGCTGGCGCGACTGAATGCGCGTGGAGCGATCGAGGCCGCGAGCAATGCGTTGCAGGCGCAACTCAAACTCGAAGACGCCGAGCGTGACTGGAAACAGTTCCCTGAGAAGAAGGCGCTAATGGAGCGCAAGGCGGCGGCGCTGAAGGCGCAGATGGAAGTGGAAGCGCATCTGCACGAAAACCGCGTTTCCGAAGGCACGACGAAGCTCGCTGAAGGCCAGAAGGCCGAACTCGACGAAGCGCGCAGCGTACTCGACAACGCGCGCCGCACGCGTGAGGCCGCGCATCAGGAATTGGACCGCTATTCGCAGCTCTTCGCACAGCCAGGTGGCGGCGGTATTGCCGAATTGCAGGTGGAGCAGAAACGGACCGCGGCGATGGAAGCGGATAACGCCTACCGGGTTGCGCAATCGAAACTCGCGGAACTGGATTTTCGCCTCAGTCATGAATACGCGCAGGCCAATGCCCAACTCGAAACCAGCGGGCAGCAGACCACCGACCTGCAACTCCAGTACGACTCGGCAGTTCGCGACATCACCGACGCCGAAGACAAAGTTCGCCTGCAATTGCAGAGCGCGCGCCTCGTGGCCGATGCCGCCGCGCGGATACGCTTTGAGAACATCGACAAAGATAATTTTCTGCTGATCCTCGCGCCGGTCTCCGGTGTTATCACCGACGTGACCTCCACGCAGCGGGGCGACAAGATTCAGGCGAACGCACCGCTCGGCGGTATTGCGCCGAAAGATGCGAAGCCGGTGCTGAAGATCGAAATCGCTGAACACGATCGCGCTTTTCTGCACGAGGGTCAGCCGGTGAAGCTGAAGTTCAATGCGTTCCCGTATCAGCGCTACGGGTTGATCAACGGCACGCTTGCCTACATTTCGCCGGCCACCAAGCCGTCCCTGCAGGACAAGCAGCCGGTGTACGAAGGCCGTGTGACGCTCGAGAAGAACTACTACCAGATCGCCGACACCCGCTATCCGCTGCGCTATGGCATGACGGCGAGCGCGGAAATCGTGGTGCGCGAACGGCGCCTGATCGATCTGGGTCTCGATCCGTTCAGGCAGGTCGCGGGTTGAGCGCACCGGTTATACGTCAATTAAAGGAGCGGATGACATGACTGCGATAGTGCGAATCGACGACGAAGTCGTGGACGTTTCCGAGTTTATTCGTCTTCTGAAATTGACCGGCCAGTTCGAGAGCCTGATCGAGCAGATCGTGCGCGACAAGCTCACGGTGCACACGGCGAAAAAGCAGGGTATTTCCGTCACCGCGGATGAAATCCAGCAACGCGCCGATCAGTTCCGCCGTGTGCGTGGTTTGCATCGCGCGACGGATATGAATCAGTACCTCGATGCACTCGGCGTGAATCTCGACGAGTTCGAAGCGTTCATTACAGACGGGTTGTATCAGGAGAAGATGCTTGACGTGGTCGGCAACGAGGCGGCGATCAAGGATTACTTCGCGCTGAATTCGCCGAAGTTCGACGCGATCGAGGTGAGCCATATCGTGCTCGACAGCGAGGGTAAGGCGAAGGAAATGATCTCGTACCTGCACGACGATCCCGACGGCTTCGCCGACATGGCGCGAGAGCATTCGATTGCGGATACGCGCGAAACCGGCGGCGTGATCGGCAAAGTGTTGCGCGGATCGTTGAAGCCGGACATCGAAGCGAAGATTTTCAACGCGGCGGTGGGTGATCTGCTCGGGCCGTTTACGTCGGCGGATCGCTCGTGCTTCGAGATTTTCGCCGTAACGGCGAAATATCCGGCGACGCTTGACCCGGACGTGGCCGCTGAAGTCAGGCGTCTGCTGCGCGAAAACTGGTTGATTGCGCGTGCGCAGGAGCATGTGATCGAAGCGCGCTAAGCGCGTAGCTGGCATCGCGTCACATCCCAGCACGCACGGAACGCAACGCAACGCAACATCGGGACGCAAGGTAAAGCAAAGCTACGCACAGCCGAATCGAGGTCCGCAAGCATATGGATGCACCCCAAACCGCGCCCTCCGCCGCTGAGTTTCTCACCTCGGTGGAAATCCTCTCGCCGTTTTCGCGCGACGAGATCGAGCGTCTCGCCGAATACGCGCAGGCACGCTTCTATTCGTTCGGCGAAACGGTGTGCTCGGCGGGCGACACGGCCGACGGTCTTTACGTGGTCCGCTCGGGTTCGGTACGCATCTTTACCGAGGAGCATGGCAAGGAAACCAGCATGGGGGTGCGCAAGAGCGGCGAGATTTTCGCCGACATTGCGATGTTGCGCGCATATGTGCATGAGGCGTCGGTACGGGCGTCGGCAAAAACCGAGTTGCTGTTCATTCCCCGCGCCGCGATCGAACCCGTGCTCGCCGCCAATCAGGCCGCGTTGGCATTTATCGCGAGCTACGTGGCAATCAACTCGGCGGGCGGTTTCGTCGCGCAGTTATTCGATCTGCGCGGCAAGCTCAATAAGGCCGAACTCGAAGAGTATGTGCGCAGCGTCGGCGTGAAACGGGTGGCCGCCGGCAAGGAGATCCTCAAGCAGGACGGGCGCGATGACCGGCGGCTCTACGTGGTGCGCCAGGGCGAAGTACGCATTGTCCGTCATGAGGAAGGCCATGACTACACGCTCGCGACACTAGGCGAAGGCGAAATCTTCGGCGAAAAAGCGTGTTTGATGCGACAGGAGCAAATGGCGTCGGTCGTGGCGGCGGTCGATACGCGGCTACTGGTGATTCCGGAGCGCACAGTCCATTTCATTCTGGAGCGCAATCCGAAGCTGCGTGAAGTCCTGGACGAGCGGATCCGTTACGGCGACCGCGAATTGCAACGGCAAAAGCGCCTCGAACAGCGACGCAAGTTGCCGCTGATGCTCGATTTGCAGACCAAACCCGAATTCGGCGAGAAGGTCATCAAGCGCTTTGCGCTGGTCGAGCAGGCTGAAGAAATGGATTGCGGCGCGGCGTGTCTCGCCATGGTATGCCGCCACTACAACATCCCCATGACGCTCGGCAAGCTGCGCGAACTCGCGAATGTGACGACGCAAGGCGCGACGCTCGACAGTCTCGCGCGCGCGGGCGAATCGCTCGGCTTCACCGCGCGCGGCGTGCAATGCACATTCGACTCATTGCGCGGTTTCGAGCTGCCCTTCATTGTGCATTGGGAGGGATACCACTATGTGGTGGTGTACGGGCTGTCGAAAGACTACGTGTGGGTTGCCGACCCGGCACTCGGTTTTCGGAAAATGACGGTTGAGGATTTCGAGCGCGGCTGGAGCGGCACGTGTCTGCTCTTTACCGGCGGACCGGATCTCTTGCACCTGTCAGCCGCGCGTTCGCCATGGATACGGTTTGTCGGCTATCTCAGGCCGTATAAGAAGATTCTCGGCCACCTGTTCCTTGCTACGTTCGTCATTCAGGTGCTCGGGGTGATTCCGCCGCTCATTATTCAGAACATCCTCGACGGGGTGATCGTGCATCAGAACGTCAGCCTGCTGCATTTGCTGATCGGCGGCTTGATCATCGCCAACGTGTTTTCGCAATTGATGTCGTCGATTCGCGCGTATCTCGCCAATTTCATGGTGCGCAACATGGACTTCGCGATGATGTCGCAGTTCTTCAAGCACACCTTGTCGTTACCGTTTTCGTTTTTTGCCAAGCGCAAGACCGGCGACATCTTCGCGCGCTTTCAGGAGAACCAGACGATCCGCGCCTTCCTCACCGAGTCGACGGTGACCACCGCGTTGAATCTGCTGATGGTGTTTATCTACTTCACCATCATGTTCGTCTACAACGTGAAGATGACGCTGGTGCTGATCGCGTTCGTGATACCGATCATGGCGCTGACCGCGCTGGCCACGCCGAAGATCAAGAACTACGCGCGTGAGGTGTTTACGGCGTCGACCGAATCGAAATCATTTCTGATGGAAGCGCTCGCCGGTGTCGAGACCGTCAAAGGCATGGGGATTGAACGGCCGGTGCGCTTACGCTGGGAGAAGAAATACGCGAAGGCGCTCGAAGTGCAATACCGGGCGCATGCCTTCAACATTCTGGTTGGGCTTGGCAGCCAGTTGCTGAACGCGGCGACCACGATCGCCATTCTTTGGGTGGGCGCGAATCTGGTACTGGCGCGCGAAATGACCATCGGCCAACTGATCGCTTTCAACGCCTTCATGGGCAGCGTGCTGGGTCCGCTGATGGGATTAGTGGGCCTATGGAGCATGTTGAACGACGCGGGCGTGGCAATGGAACGCCTTGGCGACGTGCTCGATATCGAGCCGGAACAGAAACCGCAGGACTTGCCGTCACGCGTGATGCTGCCTGAGTTACAAGGCGAAATCAGTCTCAGCGGCGTCTATTTCCGCTATGGCGAGAACGATTCGGCGTATGTGCTGGAAAATATCAGCTTCGACATCAAGCCTGGCGAGCTGGTGGCGATTGTGGGCCGCAGCGGTTCCGGCAAGACGACGCTTGCGAAGCTGCTGGTCGGCTTCTACGCGCCAAGCGAGGGCAAGATGACGATCGACGGCTACGATCTCGGTGTGGTCGATAAAGCCTATTACCGTGCGCAGATCGGCTATGTGATGCAGAGCAATCTGCTGTTTTCCGGCACGATAGCCGAGAACATTGCAAGCGGTGACGACGCGCCCGAACGGCGCCGCATCGAGGAAGTCGCAAAGATGGCCGACGCGCACGCGTTCATCAGCAAGATGCCGCTCGGCTACGAGCAGATTGTCGGCGAACGTGGCATTGGCTTGTCCGGTGGCCAGATCCAGCGGTTGTGCATCGCGCGGGCGCTGTACCACGACCCGCGTCTGCTGGTTTTCGACGAGGCGACCTCGGCGTTGGACTCGCAATCGGAAAGCAATATCCTCGGCAACATGCACGATATTTTGCAGGGCCGAACCGCGGTGATCATCGCGCATCGGCTCAGCACCATCATGCGTGCGGACAAGATTCTGGTGCTGTACGAAGGGGCGATCGTCGAACAGGGCCGCCACGACGAACTGATCCAGCGTGGCGGCATGTATTACCAGTTGGTCCAGAAACAGTTGAGTGCGTGATGAAGATACTCGACCAGGTCGAAGAGCTCAGCCCGGCGATTTCGTATGCGGGCCTGATCGAGCGCATCGAGATACTGCGCTCGACGCTGCGCTGGTCGTCGCGGCTCGAACGCGCCGACATCGACAAGCTGCTCCGCCAAGCCACCTCGTTACGCGACGAGGTGATGCAACTCTCGCACAAGGAACGTTTTGTACAAGCCGCGACGGCTGCGGAACCCGGCGCTTCTGCCGACCAGTCGCGAGGCGCGCGCAGGAAAGCGTTGATCGAGCGCAGTTTCATTTTCGAAGGGACATTCGGCGACAATCCGCATTTGCTCGAATCGCTCGAAATTGCCGAGAAGGCGGCGCCGACCGATTTGCCGGTATTGATCGACGGCGAAAGCGGCACGGGCAAAGAACTGATGGCGAAGGTGATTCACGCGAATGGTTCGCGCTCCGACAAACCGTTCATCTCCGTAAATTGCGGGGCGATTCCGGACAATCTGCTGGAATCGGAATTGTTCGGTCATCGCAAAGGCGCGTTTACGGGCGCCTCGAATGACCGCAAGGGCAAATTCGAAAGCGCGCATACCGGCACGATTTTTCTCGACGAGATCGGCGAGTTGCCGCTGGCCGGTCAGGTGAAACTGCTGCGTGTGCTGGAAGCGCACGAGATTCAGCGCGTGGGCTCCGATGAAACGATTGCCGTCGACACGCGGATCGTCGCGGCGACCAATCGCAATCTGCGGCAACTCAGCGAAGCGGGCAAGTTCCGCGAGGATTTGTTCTACCGTCTCAGTGTGATTCACGTGACTTTGCCGCCGCTGCGCGAGAGGCGCGATGAGATTCCGCTGCTGATTGCATGGTTCGGCGACGAGGCTGCCGGCACGCTGAAACGCAGGCCGGTCAGATTGACGCCGCGTCTACGGGACTTTCTGCTGAGCTATGCATACCCGGGAAATATTCGCGAACTGCGCAACGTGATGTATCGGGTGTCGTGTCTGGCGGGGGAGATGGCGGATCTCGATCATCTTCCGGTGGATATGCGGCCGGCCGCGTCTGGTTCAGGCACGGCTTTGTCGCATGAAGGCATTGCGGCGGGGCAGGAGCCGATTAGCGTGGCGAATCTGATGTCGCTAAGCGAGGCGAAGCGCGCCGCGAGCGACGACGCGGAAAAAGCCTTCCTGGAGCGCGGCCTTCGAGAAGTGAGCGGCACCGTTGCGGAACTGGCCCGGCGCATCGATATGAATCGCTCGCATCTGCAAATGCTTCTGAAGAAGCACGGCCTGCATTCAAAGGATTTTCGCAACCGCAATGCGCTGCCTACGGGAAAAAACGGCAGTGACGAACACGACGACGAAGACGAGGATAGTTGAAACGGGGGAGCAGGCGTAACGCGCCATTCGCGCGGCGATCGCACGTTCAGTCCCGCACTTTCAGGCCTGTGCGTTCAAGGCGCGGGGTTCAGCAGCGTTTTGTCGGACGCATACGGGTCCTCAGCGTGCACCACCACCGCAGTGACATTGTCACGCCCGCCGTGGGCGATGGCCAGTTCGACCAGTTCGTCGGACGCGTGTTCACACGCCACCGAGGTCAGTACCGCCAGTATTTCCGCATCGCTGACTTCGTTGCTGAGTCCATCGCTGCATAGCAGGAAGACGTCTCCATTCGCCACTTCGATTGCATCGTCATCGAGTTCGAGCAGATCCGTGGCGCCTACCGCGCGCGTGATCATGTGCTGCGCGGGATGATGCCGCGCCTGTTCGTCGGTAATCACGCCGAGTGACTTGAGCTCTTCCACCTGGCTATGATCGCGTGTGAGTTGCCGCAATTGTCCGTCGCGATACAGATAAAGGCGGCTGTCGCCAGCCCACAGATAGCCGCAGAAGCGGTCGCACGCGAGCAGTACGATTACTGTGCTGCCGATCCGTTGCACCTGGCGGCGCGCGGCTTCGTCGCGCAGTTGACGGTTGGCGGTTTGCAACCGCGCGCGCGCGTCGGCGATGCCGGTTTTCATCGCAAGCGGCGGCGTAAGGCGGCTCAACGCATCGATCACCAGGCGGCTCGCCAGATCGCCGACCGCGTGCCCACCCATGCCATCGGCGACGGCCCAGCGCCCGGGTTCGGGCTGGTCGAGGCAGGCATCTTCGTTGATTTCACGGACGCGCCCGACGTCGGAACGCGCGGACGACGTCCATCGAAATTGGCTCGGACAAGTCACAGGAGCTACACCGTATCGTTTCTGCTGCGTGCGTCCGGGGAGACGTTGATGTTCGAGTTCGCGCCGGTGTTGCGCACATCCACCGACTGGAACGTGTTGATCATCTGGTTAGCATAGAAGTTGTTGGAAACGTCGTACAGGTTCACAACCGGACCAATGCTCGGCGTTTCCCGCACATAGGGCTGAATCCAGCCGTACACCCACGGCGCACCGCCGCCGCCGCGGATCGCCGCCATTGCTTTACGGTCGAGCGCGAGGTTGAGCGAGAGGTCGTTCACAGTGATGGAAGCCATGTCGTTCTCCGGTTGGCTGCGTGCGTCGGGCGCGCGCTTGAAAAGGAACTGGGCGTAATGGTGCAAGTGCCATGCCAATTTGCGGCGCGCGCGCACGCTTTCACGTAACACGTTGATTGCGCGGCGATTCCAGACGCTTGTGCAGGCAGCGCCGGTTCACACGGTGGCGCAGAGGTCGGGACGTACCCAACATCCGGGCGCGCGCACCGGTGCGGGACCCAACACCTCAGGCAGATGTTCGCGACGCTCGCAGTGGCACGCGAGAAACCAGCCAGTGCGCCAGATTGATCGACGCAGGCCAACACATCGGCGTGATTTCTGTCGGCTCACAACGGACACCTGCCGTTCCCAACCCCGCCTGAAATTCCTGTGAGCCCTTTAAATAAAGGCTTTTCCTCGCATGGCCCGAATGATGCAAAAGATCTCGCAACAGTGTTGGATATTGAAGCGAGGCCAGCCATGAACACCCACTTTCTTCCGGCGAGCAGCGGCAACGAAGCGTCGAGCATCGACCTGCCGGTCGGCGCGCATCTCGTCACGCAACGGCAAGGCTATGAACATCATGGCATTTACGTCGGCAATGGCCGCGTAGTCCATTACGCGGGCTTTGCGAGTTCGGCGCATCGCGGTCCGGTGGAAGAGGTGGAATTAACCCGCTTCGCAGCCGGTCATGCATTGACGATCCGTGCGACCCCGAGTGCCCGCTATGTCGGCGATGAAGCCGTGCGCCGTGCGCGCTCCCGCCTCGGAGAAAACCAGTACCGCCTGCTCACGAACAACTGCGAGCACTTCTGCGCGTGGTGCCTGCTTGGCGAAAGCCGCAGCGAACAGGTGCATTGCTGCCTGCGGCATCCCCGCGCCGGTGTGCTCACGCTGGTGTGTCTGGTGAAGGCGTTTGTCGAGCGCGCTGCAAAGAATGATCAGGCTGCCGTCCAGCTCGCCTGAGCGAACGCGATCGAGCAGGAATGAGTTCGGGAACTGAAGGAATAACGGACTTAAGGACCTAGGGATTTAAGGATTCAAGGAGCACATCATGGTTACCGCAGAAAAGACCTTGCACTGGGCCGTCGATAAATGGCTCGCGCCGACACCGTCGATGCCCGCACACGTCGTGCGGTTTTGCCACCGCGCATCGCAGCATCAGCGCTATGTCTGCGTGGAAGCATTGCGCCCCGGCGGCTTGCTGTCGATCTTCTTCTTCCGTCATGACGACGGCTCGTGGAACGTGTTTCCGCCGCAAGCCGAGCGGCCAGCCATGAACGGCTATCGCCGCGTGGCAGTTTGCTAGCTTTGCGCGAGCGAGGCCGCTTCCTTGACGATCCACTGACTGAACAGCAGCATGGCCGGCGTCATCGGCTTACCCTTCAACCACGTCAGCCAGTAGCTGCCGGCATGAACTTTCACGTCGAACGGGCGTACCAGCCTGCCTGTATTGATCTCGTGATCGAACATCAGCGCGGGCGCCAATGCGATACCCGCACCTTGCATAGCCGCTTCCACCATCAGCCGCGACGAATCGAATACCGGCCCGCGAATCGGCCGTGGCGGGATGCCGGCGGCCGCGAACCAGGCTGTCCAGTCGTCGACCCGGTAGGAGCGCAGCAGGATTTCATTGGCGAGGTCCGCTGGTTCGGACAGACGCCTGGCGATTTCAGGTGCGCACAGAATCGCGAGCGGCGCGTCGAGCAGCCGGGTGGCGAGCGAGCCGGGCCAGGTGCCGTCGCCGAAGCGAATCGCGAAATCGAGGCCTTCCGTGGCGAGATCGACCAGATTGTTGTTCGTCAGCAGACGCAGCTCGACAAATGGATGCGCTTCGCGAAACGACTTGAGCCGCGGCATCAACCAGCCCACCGCGAAGGTTCCCACCACGCCGAGGGTCAATACCTCGTGAAAGTGGCCGCCTTCGAACTGCTTGAGCACGGCTTCGATGCGATCGAACGCGTCGGTGAGGACAGGGCGTAGCGCCAGGCCTTCGTCCGTCATCGCCAGTCCGCGAGGCAAACGTTTGAACAGCGTGGTGCCGAGCCGCTCCTCCAGCGTCCTGACCTGCTGGCTCACGGCCGCCTGGGTGACGTTCAACTCGAGCGCGGCGCGCGTGAAGCTCAGATGCCGTGCGGACGACTCGAAGGCGCGCAGCGCGTTCAACGGGAGATTCGGTCTCATGGCGAAAGCACAAGTTTTTCTTGGGGATCGACTAACTTATCATCGTTTGCCAACGGGCGGTAGAACACCGATAGTTGCGGCTTCATATAAGGAGCGGCGATGATCACAAGACGGAAATTCGCAGGTGCGGTGCTTGGCGTTTCGATAGCTGGGGTTGCGCTTGGTAGCGGCGGCGCGTTCGGGAAAGTGCTGAAAGCGGGCCCCACCAGGCAGGGCGGCGGCGCGCTCGGGGTGGATGCCATCCGCCAACGGCTCGCGCAGATCGAAGCGGAAAGCGGCGGACGGCTCGGCGTTTCGATCCTCGACACCATGTCCGGATTGCATGCCGGTTTGCGGACGGACGAGCGCTTTCCGATGTGCAGCACCTTCAAACTGCTGGCGGCGGGTCTTGTGCTGACGCGCGTGGAGCATGGTCAAGAGGATCTGGAACGGCGCATTGTGTTTTCGAAAAGCGATCTTGTGCCGTACTCGCCGGCCACCAGCCAGCACACCCGCGAGCGTACCGGCGACGCAGGGATGAGCGTCGCCGACTTATGCAAGGCGGCCCTTACGCTCAGCGACAACACCGCGGCCAATCTGGTGCTGGCAAGCTTTGGCGGACCCGCCGCTGTGACCGCCTTCGCGCGCAGTATCGGCGATGGTGTCACACGTCTGGACCGTAACGAGCCGACGGTGAACGAAGCGACCCCCGGCGATCCGCGCGATACCACCACACCCGACGCAATGCTTGGCAATCTGCGCGAACTGCTGCTGGGTGAGCGTTTGTCCTCGCCCTCGCGTGCGCAACTGCTGGCCTGGCTGGCGGCCAATCAAACCGGCGGCGAACGGATTCGCGCCAGGCTGCCGAAGGATTGGGGCGTTGGCGACAAAACCGGCACGGGCGATCACGGCACGGCAAACGACATTGCGATTCTGTGGCCGCCAGGGCGCGGGCCGATTCTCGTGACGGTGTACCTCACTGGGACGAGCGGCGATGCGGCGCGCTGCAATGCCGCGATCGCCAGCGTCGGCGCGTTGGTGGTGGCGTCGGTTTGATCGAAGCGTGGCTTGAGCGAGCATGGGTCATCGCACGCAACATGGCGTAAAATTCAGCTTCGATATGAAGCCAGTGACTAACGCTAACTCATGCCAACGCCTGCGGACAAATCAAACTCAAAGGAAACCGAGGGCGTAGCCGTCATCGATCGTGCTTGCGCGATTCTGTTCGCCTTCAGGCCGGACGACGCCGCGCTCACGCTCGCCGAACTCGCGGCGCGCACGGGGCTCTACAAGAGCACGCTGTTACGGCTCGCGGGCTCGTTGATCCAGCATCGCCTGCTGCTGCGTCTGGACGACGGCCGCTATCAACTCGGCCCCGCGACCTTCATGCTCGGCGCGCTGTATCAGCGCAGCCTGAACGTCGGCGATATTCTCGTTCCGCTGATGCGCGAACTCGCGGAAACGAGCGGCGAAAGCGTGTCCTTCTATGTACGCGACGAAGCCGTGCGCGTGTGCCTGCATCGCGTGGACTCCACGCATGCGGTGCGTTTTCACGTGCGCGAAGGTGACGTGCTGCCATTGGAAAGCGGCTCGGGCGGCCACGCGTTGCTGGCGTTCGGCGGCGCGGCGGGTGCGCCGTACGAGAAGATTCGCGAGGACTTCTACTGTGTGTCGATCGGCGAGCGCGATCGCGAGACAGCCGGGATTTCAATGCCGGTATTCGGTGTGCGTCAGAGTTTGCGAGGCGTGCTGACGCTGGCGGGTCCGAGTTCGCGTATCGATCAGGCATTTTTCGAGCAGAATCTCGACGCGTTGTTCGATTGCGCCGCGCGCGCCACGGATGCGTTAGGCGGCGACTCGCGCGCGATGCGCAACGCGCAGCGGCGCGCGGCCGCGGTTCAGGACAGGTGACGCTCGGGCTTGCCCGTATAGGTGTAGCTCATCTGGCGCGGCATGGGGCCCTTGTTGCGCTCGTTGCGTCCGCGCTGTTCCCACGCATGCGACAGAATGCCGACCGCGCGTGACAGGCAGAACACGCCTCGTGCCAACTCCGGCGCAAAGCCGAGTTCCGCGTAGATCACGGCGGTTGCGCCGTCGATATTCATCGGCACCGGTTTGTTCTTGCGCTGCTTGAGCAAGGCTTCAATGCCGCGCGCAATAGCGGCGTATCGGCCGCCGATACTCTTTTGTTCGACGCTTTCGTCCACGAGCGCAAGAAGCCGGATTGCCCGCGGGTCGACCGGATGGAAGCGGTGTCCGAAACCGGGCAGATACTTGCCGCGTTCGGCGGTAAAAGCATCGACACCTTGTGCGACGGCGTCTTCCAGCGCGGCGCCTGCATCCATCCGTGCGGCGATCGAATCGTACAGTTCGACCGCCTGCTGACCGGCACCGCCATGCACGTCATCCAGCGCATTGATCGCCGAGGCCATCGCGCCGTTCAACGGCAAACCGCAACTGGTCGCCATGCGCGAGATCGCAATCGAGGGGGCGTGCGGGCCGTGATCCACCGATGCCACCAGCGCCGCCTCGAACAAGCGCGCTTGCGCGGCGTCAGGCAGTTCGCCGCGCAGCATCAGCCAGATCATCTGCGGAAAACTGACGTTGCCGATCAACTCCTGAATCGGAAAACCCCGCACCTTGATCGTGCCAGGATGAATATCGATGATCGAGGTGCTCCAGTACTCGGCGGCGAGCCTGGCGGCGTCGAATGCTTGCGTCATGTTCAGATCACTCCCTCGGAGCGTAGATGGTCGATGTGTGCGTCGTCGTAACCGAGCGCGGCGAGATGTTCACGTGTGTGAGCCGATAGAACCGGCGCGGGGGTGGCGGGCGCGGTGTCGGCATCGGAGAGCCGAAAGCCCGCGCGGGTGACGCGTTGCCGCTCAGTCGTGCCGTCGCCGGCGAATTCGCGGATGAACTCGCGCGATTCCAGATGCGGGTGCGCGAGGATCTCCGGCACCGACATCACGCGCCCGGCCGGCACGCCTGCCTCGAAGAATTTTGCTTCCCAGTTTGTTGCGCTGTCGCTTGCCAGTGCGGCCTCGATTTCAGCCTTCAATGCCGCGCGATTCACTTTGCGTGCATTGCGCTCGGAAAAGCGCGTGTCGTCGAGCAGATCGGCGCGGCCGATCAGGTGGCACAGGCTCGCGAACTGCTTGTTCTCGTTCGCCGCGATATTGAGCGGGCCGTCGCCGGTTTTGAAGGTGCCCGAAGGCGCGGCGGTGAAGTTCTCGTTACCCATCGGCTCGGGCGTAACACCGGCGTTCAGATAGTTCGAGACGACCCAGCCCATCGTCGCCAGCGTGGCTTCCAGCATCGAGACGTCGAGCATGCGGCCGTGTCCGCTCGCGCGGGCATCGATCAGCGCGGCGCAAATGCCGAATGCGGCCGTGAGACCGCCCACGGTGTCGGACACCGGATAACCGACGCGCAACGGCGCACTGCCGGCGTCGCCGGTCACGCTCATCACACCCGAGATGCCCTGGATGATCTGGTCGTAGGCAGGGCGTTTCGAAAACTCGCCGTCCATGCCGAAGCCGGAGATCGCGCAGTACACGAGCCTCGGATTCACCTCGCGCAACGCGTCGAAATCGAGGCCGAGCCGTGTCATGACACCGGGCCGGAAGTTTTCGACCAGCACGTCCGCGGTTTTGACGAGCTCGCGCAAAATGGTCTTGCCGCGCGGGTCTTTCAGATTGAGCGTGAGGGACTGTTTGCCGGCATTCACCGCAACGAACGAAGCCCCCATGTTGCGCATCGACGCTTCCTTGTCGGCGCCCAGACGCCGGGCAAGATCGCCCCCTTCGGGATGCTCGACCTTGATCACCTCCGCGCCGAGCAGCGCGAGTTGATACGCGCAAAACGGTCCCGCCAATACATTCGATAAATCCAGTACCCGCACCCCGGCTAACGGCAGCGTCATTTTTGAAGCCTCTTGTTCAATGCGCGCAGTTGCGCTCAGTTGCGTTCAATGCGAAATTTCATCGAGATTGCGATTGTTGGTCCGCGGTCCGAAGAAGCCGATCGCGCCCATCACCATCACCATCGACAGCGTGATCAACGCGAATACGCCTGGCACCTGGAAGTGGCGCAGCGCGAAGGCGATCATGAAGCCGGAGAACATCGCGGATAAGCGCGACATCGAGTAAACGAAGCCGACGGCGCGGGCCCGCAAGCGGGTCGGGAACAATTCGGTCTGGTACGCGTGATAGCCGACCGAGAGCAAGGTCCCGCACAGCGTGATCAGCACGCCGAGCGTCATCAGCATGGCAGGCGAGGTTTGCGTCGCGAACAGGCTGCCGAACACGGCGATACCGAACGCGGACAACACGATCAGGGTCTTGCGCTCGATGCGGTCCGCGATCGCCATGCCGATTAGCGGTCCAAACGGATTCGAGATCGCAATCACGAACGAATACAGCAGGCTGTGCGTGATCGTCACGCCCTTGGAGACCAGCAGCGTCGGCACCCATGACGCGAAACCGTAGAAGCCGATCGCCTGGAACAGATTGAACACGAGCATCGTGATCGCGCGCTTGCGATACGGCGGCTGCCAGATTTCGCGGAAGGCGGCCTTGGTGGTAGCAGGCTCGATAGACGGTACCGGCGCGGGCAATGGCTTGCCGTATTGCCGCGTGACTTTCGCTTCGAGCGCTTGCAGGACCTGTTCCGCTTCGGCGGCGCGGCCTTGCTGCGCGAGCCAACGCGGGCTTTCCGGCACGCGCCGGCGGATTGCCCACACGATCACCGCGCCGAACGCGCCGATGATCACGACCCAGCGCCAGCCGTCCACGCCGAATGGCGCTTGCGGCACCAGCCACCACGCGAGCAGGGCGACCGACGGCACGGCGGTGTACTGCACCAGATGCACAAAAGCAAAGGCCCGGCCGCGAAGGTGTTTCGGCACGAGTTCGCTGACATAGGTGTCGATCGTCACCAGTTCCACGCCCACGCCGATGCCCGCGATCAGGCGCCACAGGTTGATGGCCGGCGCGGTGGTTTGCAGCGCCATGACCAGCGTGGCCGCGGAATACCACAGCAGCGAAACGGTAAACACGGTTCGGCGGCCATAGCGATCTGCCAGGCCCGCCAGAAAGAACGTGCCGATGAAGAGCCCGGCGAATGACGCCGCCACGAAGGCGCCCAGCCCGGACACCCCGAAGAACGACGCGGTTGTCGTTGCATAAAGCCCGCTTTTGACAAGGCCGGGGCCGACATACGCGGTAAAAAACAGGTCGTAGAACTCGAACCAGCCGCCGATCGACAGCAGGAACACCAGCATCCATACCGTGCGCGTTGCGGGCAGACGGTCGATGCGCGCGTTGATGCCCGGCGTGAGCGCCTGCGCGCCGGTGCTTGAAGCGGGCGACGCGCCGGGTGCGTCGAGCGGCAGGCTTGCCATGGAATCCTCCTTCGGGGTCTCTTGCCTGTGTCGTTCCGTCTAACAGAACGACGTTCTATTTAACGAATGTGCCGAGATTAATCTGTGTGGTCGCTGGCAGGAATTCGGGGTTTTACCTAGCCGTCAAGCCGCGATCCGTTCCAGCATCGCGAGAAGGGTGGCGAATGGAAGCGGCTTGCGCGCGTATTCGATGGTGGGATTCGGCTGCGCGGGGATATCCGCGGCCGAACTGCACAGGATGATCGGAATGGCGCGCAGATCGCGGTCGTCATTCAAAGCGGCGCACAGTTGTGGCCCTGACATGACCGGCATCTTGCAGTCCGACACGACGATGTCGGGCCGGGTTTCGTGGATCTGTTCAAGCGCAGCCGCCCCATTGGTCGCCGTCAGCACGGTATAACCGTGCCGCTCCAGCAACAGTAGCCAGGCCGTGAGGATGTCGGTCTCGTCGTCCACGATCAGGATGGTTTTCATGGACGGTTAGCCTTCCCGCAGATGGACCTTGCCGCTGACCAGACCCCGCCCCGGACCTCGTCAAGATCGGCGACACGCGTTTGCGCGCCGGGCCGGGACGATGCCTGAGATTCGTGGATGGTCATTGTCGATAGGGCGTTCAAAGCGCGGAGAAGCGACAGCTTGCAACTGAAATCAAGCGAAACATGCATCGTTCAATCTCACCATGTCAGCAATTCACGTTCCCGTTCATCGTGTCGACGCCGCGTGCAAGCAATGGATTGGGCCTGAGCTCCCGCCCGGTTGGCGGATCGCGCGCAGTATGTGTGCGACGTTGATGGGCGTGCGCGAGCGGGATCCGCCGATAGCGATCGCCATCGTGTGGGTGAGTTTTTCAATTCGATGTAACGAAGTGGTAGAGCGTGAGACAAAGGCGCTTCGCCATATACAATTCGGCAGCGCCTGATTTTTGCCTTTTACTTATCTGATCTCACTCATGCCGAATCCGACCCGGGCCTTTCTTCTCGGCCCGCTCCTGAAAGGCGTTTCACGCTCCTTCTATCTCACCCTGCGCGTGCTGCCCGCGGGGATGCGCGATCCGATCGGCCTTGCGTATCTGCTGGCGCGCGCGGCCGACACCATTGCGGACACCTCGCTGATCTCGCCCGAGCAACGCCTGGCGTTGCTGCTGTCGCTGCGCGACCAGGTGAACGGTGCGCCGGACGGCGGCGCGCTGTTCCAGCGCATGGCTGCCGAAGTAGCGGGCCAGCAGGTCCAGTCCGATGAAAAGCTCCTGCTTGAATCGCTTGGACCCGCACTCGAAGTGCTCTCTCAACTGAGCGAGTCCGACCGCAAGGCCGTACGCGAAATCGTGTCGACGCTGACGGAGGGCATGGAATTCGACCTTCGTGCGTTCCCCGACGAACGTTCCGGCCAGATCGCCGCGCTGCGCGAATACGCGGAACTCGACCGCTATACCTATCTGGTGGCGGGCTGCGTCGGCGAATTCTGGACCAGCATGACTTACGCGCACATGCCCGGTACGCTGAAAGAGCGGCCCGAAATCATGGCGCGCCGTGGCGTGCGTTTCGGCAAGGCGCTGCAGATGACCAATGTGCTGCGAGATTGCGGCAAGGATTTGCGGATCGGCCGCTGCTACCTGCCGCAGACAATGCTCGATCAATACGGTTTGAGCGCGCAAGATCTCCTGCAGCCGGCAAACTCGGTTCGTGCGAGGCCTCTGATGGTCGAACTCGTGCGCCGCGCACTGGATCACTTCCGCGAGGCTCTCGACTACACGCTGGCGATTCCCGCGTGGTCGATGCGTTTGCGTCTTGCCTGTTTGTGGCCGATCCTGATCGGCCTGGACACGCTGTTGCTGCTGGTGGATAACGACGCCTGGCTCGATCCGGCCAAGGTCTCCAAGGTCCGGCGCAATCAGGTGTATGGAATCATGGCGTCGTCATTGTTGCTGGTGCTTTCGAACGGCCTGGTGCGGGCGTCGGTTGCAAAACGCATCAAGCAGATCGAAGCCCGACTCTGAGTGTCGAGCTTGCTCCAGAGATAGTTAGTTATCCGTGCAAATTGCCCGGAAAACCAGGCCGAAGGGGCGTGAATGTTTGCGCCCATGCTGGTTGTCCTTCATTCATTCTTCTCGGGTCCAGGTATACGCGTTCGCGATTGACCTGCTGTTCTAGCAGAATCCGAAACGCGTACAAGCTCGCATCCGGCCGTGCCGATTTGCATGAGCCCATGTGGCCACGCACGATCCAGTCACGCCGCATGGCGGGTTCACTCATGAATGCCCCTTCACTTAATCGGCATCATTGAATCGCAGGCAATCGGGAAACCCCTAGCATCCTGTGTCGATGGTTCGCGTTAGTCTCTTCAAAAGAGGAGACGATTCATGAGACAGGCGTTCAATATTGCCGTGGTGCTGTTACTTGGCTATCTGATGGCGGATAGGGCGCTGATGCGTGCACAAGCGGGAGAAATGGGAACAATAACGTGCCACCAAGGCGCGGAGCTGGTCAAGGCGAACGCGTTGAAAAAGGGTTTCGGTGACGCCGGGGCCAGCAGCCAGGGTGAAAATTTCCTGTCGAGCTGTCTTGTCACGGGGCGCGGCCAGGTGGGCGATCTGATCGCTCGCGAATAACGCAGGCGGCCCGGCCCTGCAAAGGCTTCTGCGAGACGTAGCGTTACAGATAGAAAAAGTGCCCAGACCGCAAAGGTCCAGGCGAGGTCATCGGGAGCCCGATGACGGAGGTATCGAATACAGAACTGGCCCGCGATCGGAGAAATTCGGTCGCGGGCCAGTTCGTTTGAATCAGGGCGCGCAGTTGTTCTGCGCGCCTGGCGGCCGGGAGGGCAAGGAGTCTGACATCGGCGGTTTATTCCGCTGGACAGCCTGGTTCTAGCCTGGTTGCGGCTTAGTTACAGCTTAGTTGCCGAAGTAAATCGACTTCGGGCCGTTCGCCGGAACCGGATGGCCCGACTGCGACGAGCCACTCACCACGCCGCCGAAACTGCTTTCCGCGGATTGCGCGGTACCGTTTTGCGCGACGACACGGTTTTGCGCAGCCTGAATGTCAGCCGGGTAGTACGGGTCGGCGCGGCCCGGCTGGTAGCCGGCCTTTTCGAGTTGTATCAGTTCGGCACGCACCTGGGCGCGGGTCACGGGCTGGTTGGACTGCGCAAACGAGGCAACAGGAGCGGCCAGCACAGCGGCGATAACAACGGCTTGAATGAGCGATTTCATGATGAACTACCTCCAGTTCGGTCTTTGTCTTGCTACGAGCGTTCTTGTTCGTAGTCCGTGATTGCATTGTAGTTTTGCGATCTGGCCGGAGTAATCGTCAATTCAGCTAATGTTTGTTGCGAATTTTGCAATAAAAAAGGGCGCCACTGGCGCCCTTATTCCTCACACGACCCCGCGGTCAGATCAAACCGCGGCAGGCCGCCACTTCAACAGCCGATGTTCGAGCGCGGTCAACAGGTAGTCCGCAGCCAGTGCGACCACCGCCAGCACGATCATTGCCGCGAACACGCCGGCTGCGTTAAACGCACCTTGCGCCGTTGAGATCAGCAGGCCGATACCTTGCTTCGAGCCGAGGAACTCGCCCACCACCGCACCCACCAGGGCAAAGCCGAAGCTCACGTGCAGGCTGGCAAGAATCCAGCTCAACGCCGACGGAATCACCACCGAGGTCGTCACCTGACGGCGCGACGCACCCAGAATCTGCGCATTCGCGATCATGTAGCGGTCCGCTTCACGCACGCCCTGAAACGCGTTGGCGAACACGACGAAGAACACCATCACCACCGCCAGCGCCACCTTCGACGCCATGCCAAGACCGAGCGCAATCACGAACACCGAGCCGAGCACCACGCGCGGAATCGAGTTGGCGATCTTGATGTAGAGGCTAAACACGTCGGAGAGCAGTTTGTTGCGGCCGAGCACGATGCCGCAGAACACGCCCGCCACCGAACCGATAATGAAGCCGAGGCCGGTTTCTTCAAGCGTGACCCACACCTGTGTCAGGAGCGGTCCTTGCGACGTGCCGTTCACGAACCAGTCGACGATCTGATCGAAAATCGCGCTCGGCATCGAGAAGAAGAACGGGTCGATCCACTTCAGGCGCGCGGACAGTTCCCACCCGCCGAGCACCACCACCAGCACGACAACGCGTAACGTGATCACCAGCGCCTGGCGTTGGCGAATGCGTTTTTGCGCGACACGCTCGACCTGCGCGAGCGTCACGGGATCGATACCCGAAGGCATGACTTGTTGAGGGGTTGTAGACATATTTGCCGTTCCTTGATTAACCGATCTGTACTTCTTCGCGCAGGTCATGCCAGATGTCGCGCGAGATTTCGATGAAACGCGGTTCGTAGCGAATCTCCGACGTGACGCGCGGACGCGGCAGATCGATCTCGTACACTTTCTTCAGCGTCGCCGGGCGCGCCGTCAGCACGAACACGCGGTCGGCGAGCGCAATCGCTTCTTCCAGGTCGTGCGTGACGAACACCACCGAGCCGGCGCCGCCCCACAGTTGCAGCAGTTCGTCCTGCATCAGCGTGCGCGTTTGCATGTCGAGCGCCGAGAAGGGCTCGTCCATCAGCAGGATTTCCGGCTTGTTGATGAAGGTTTGCGCGAGCGCCACGCGCTTTCTCATGCCGCCGGACAGTTGATGCGGATAGTGTTTGCCGAACTTGTCGAGGCCCACGCGGCGCAGCCATTCGTTGGCTTCGTCGTACGCGGCGGATTTCGAGCGGCCGCGATACAGCGGGCCGGCTGCCACGTTATCGAGCACCGAGCGCCACGGAAATACCGCATCGGCTTGAAACACGAAGCCGATGCGCGGATCGATGCCGTCCACCGGCGCGCCCATCACGCGCACTTCGCCGGTGGTCGGCTTGAGCAAGCCGGTGATCAGGCTGAGCGTGGTCGACTTGCCGCAACCCGTCGGGCCGACCACGGCGACGAATTCGCCGCGCGCCACCGACATGCTGAAGTCGCGCAATGCGACGGTCGCCTTGCCGTCCGGAGAAATGAAACGGCACGATACGTTGCGCATTTCGATGGCGGGCGTATCGCGTGACATGGGTTGATTCATCTGCTGGTGCCTCGCAGTTATCTTGATGTTGAAAGGGCGTGACGTCGCGGGCGTTACTTCGCCGCGGTCTTGACCGGCACCGACACGTAGTCGTTGCTGTAGGTCTTGGCGAGGTCGATATGCTTGCCCTTCACCGAGGGATTGAATGCCGACAGCACCTTCAGGACCGTGTCAGGACCGTCGGCGGGCATCTTGCCGTCCTTCGTGAACATCGGCAGCGACGCCTTCAGCGCGCCGACGTACAGGTCCTTGTTGTTGCCGTAGTAGTCCTTCGGCATCTTCGCGGCGATCTCTTCCGCGCTATGCGTCGCGATGAAGTTCAGCGTTTTCGCGAACGCATGCGCGAGTTTCGCGGCGTCGTCCTTGTGCGACTCGGCCCATGCCCGCTGCACATAGAAGCTCGACGCCGGATACGTGCCGCCGAGCGCGGCGCGCGTGCCTTCCAGCGTGCGCATATCGACCAGCACCTTGGCGTCGCCGGTCTTCAGCAACTGCGAGACGGTCGGCTCCGTGGTCATGCCCGCGTCGATGCGGTTCTGCTTGATGGCGGCGATAAAGCTGTTGTCCGCGCCGACCGGCAGCAGCGTGTATTGCGTGGACGGCACGCCCGCGCGTTGCGCGAGGTATTGCGTGAGGAAGCTGGTTGACGAGCCGAGGCCGGTCACGCCGAGCGTCTTGCCCTTTACATCGGCCATGCTCTGGAGCGTTTCGGAGGCCTTGGTGGAGACCATTTCCACTTCACCCGGTACCTGACCGAAAATCACCAGCGCCTGAACTTCCTTGCCCTTGCTCTGCAGATCGATGGTGTGATCGTAGAAACCCACCACGCCTTGCACCGCGCCTGCGAGCAATTCGTTTTCCGCATCCACGCCGGCCGGTTGCGAGAGGATTTCGACGTCGAGGCCTTCGTCCTTGAAGTAGCCGAGCTGCTCCGTGAGCTTGGCCGGCAGATAGATGATCTTGGTGGCGCCGCCGACCATGATCGTCAGCTTCTCGGCATGAGCCGCGGCCGAAGCGGCGGCAAGGGTGAACGCAACACCTGACACAGCGGCAATCTGGCGCAAGGTACGCATGAAGCAGTCTCCTTAGGTTTGGTCGCCGCGATCTGCGGATGCGGCGCTTTCTGGATGAATGACGGCGATTATAGAAATTGGAAACCTTCTGGCAGCTTTCGGGGCTGGGGGCAAATTATGGGTGTTAACCCGAGAATTTGCCGCAACCCTCCCGCTACCCTCAGGCAAACCCCATGACGTGCGCCACGAAATGCGGAAGCCGCGCGCAAAGCCCTTGTTTTACGGCACAATCGGCCTCCTGACTTTTGCCGCGCATTGAGCTACCCAACTGAGTTACCCAATTCGCCGTTCCCGCCATGAAGCTGCTGCTTATCGAAGACAACCCGACCCTTGCGCACTGGCTCGCGAAGATGCTGGAGCAGGAGGCGTTCGCGCTCGACGCCGTGCAGGATGGCGACGCCGCCGACCGTTTGCTGCGCACCAATCACTACGACGTGATCCTGCTCGATCTGAATCTGCCGAAGCTGTCGGGCAAAAACGTGCTGCGCCGTCTGCGTCAGCGTGGTGACGCCACGCCGGTGCTGATCCTGACCGCGAGCGGTTCGATCGACGAAAAAGTGGAACTGCTCGGCGCGGGCGCGGACGACTACCTGGTCAAGCCATTCGAAGTGCGCGAGCTGATTGCGCGGATCAAGGTCGCGATCCGGCGTCAATCGCCGTCCAAAGCCAGCGAGGTGATCTGCGGCGATCTCACGTTCGACATCGACACGCGCCAGTTCACGCTGAAGGGCGCGCCGCTGAATGTCACACCGCGCGAGCGCTCGGTGCTCGAAACGCTGATCCTGCGGTTGGGCAAGACAGTGACCAAGCCGGCGCTGGTCGACGCGATCTTCACGCTCGCGGACGAGCCGAGCGAAGACGCGGTCGAAATCTATATCTCGCGGCTGCGCAAGAAGCTCGACGGCAGCTCCGCGGCGATCGTCACGCTGCGTGGGCTGGGTTATTTGCTGCGCAAGAAAGAAGATGACCAATAGCCTGCGCATGCGCCTGCTGTGGTGGCTGCTGGTGCCGCTCGCGTTGTATGTGTTCGTCACCGGCAAGGCGGAGTACGACAACGCGCGGCGCACGGCGGATCTGGTGCAGGACAACCAGCTGATCTCGTCGGCGCGGATGATTGCCGGCGAAGTGGAGTGGGTGGACGGTTTTCTGCGCGTGGACGTGCCGCCCGCCGCGCTTGAAGTATTCGTGTCGCCGTATCGCGATCAGGTGTTCTACAGCGTGCGGGTCGACAATGGCCGTTTGCTGGCCGGCACGCCGGATTTTCCGCGGCATGACGTGTTGCCGTCCGACCAGGCCGATCACTACGACGCCGAGTTTCATGGCCAACCCGTGCGCG
Organism: Paraburkholderia fungorum; assembly: GCF_046026025.1. Classification (GTDB taxonomy): domain Bacteria; phylum Pseudomonadota; class Gammaproteobacteria; order Burkholderiales; family Burkholderiaceae; genus Paraburkholderia; species Paraburkholderia fungorum_E. The sequence goes on from NZ_JAQQFL010000032.1 coordinate 91,744, forward strand.
CCGTTAGCCTCGTGCGTTTGATGTACGACAACGGCGCGACGCACCGGGTGCGGGTGACAGTGGGCAAGACGGTGCGCTCGCGCGACGCGATGGCGCAGCAATTGTGGCAGCCGCAACTCGTTCGGCAGATCGAAATGATCGTGCTGGCGGTCGCGCTGGTCTGCATCGGCCTCACCTTCGAGTTGCGGCCGCTAATGAAAGTCAAGGAAGAGGTGGCCGACCGCGACCCCATGCAGCTCGAACCGATTCGCGTCGAGCGCCTGCATACCGAGTTGCGGCCGATCGTCGAAGCGATCAATCAATGTATCGCCCGGCTCGGCGTGCAGGTGGCCGCACAGCGGCGTTTTATCGCCGACGCCGCGCACCAGTTGCGCACGCCGCTCACGCTGCTCGGCACGCAGTTGCAGTTCGCGCGTCAGCAAGACGGTCTGAATCCCGCGCTCGACGAAGCGCTCGCGGCGATGCATCGCAGTAACCGTTCGATGGTCGGGCTCACCAACAAGCTGCTGTTGCTGGCGCAGGCCGAGGCCGCCGATAACCGACAACTGGCCGTGGAAACGGTCGATCTGGTGCCGCTGGCCATGGAAGTGGTGGAAGACCTTGCGCTGCTCGCGCAGGCCCGGGACATCGATCTGGGCGCGGAGTTGAACGGCCCCGCACCGGTGGCGGGACATCGCGGCCTGCTTCAGGCGCTGATCGCGAATCTCGCGGAGAACGCAATTCGCTATACCGGCAATGGCGGTCACGTCACGGTGGCCGTCAACGCCGATGCGGACGCGGTTACCGTGTCGCTGCTGGACGATGGCCCCGGCATTCCGGCCGAGTCGCGCAGCCGTGTATTCGAACCGTTTTTTCGGGTGTCGACGGATACGGAAGGAACGGGGTTGGGTCTCGCCATCGTGCGCGAAATCGCGGACGCGCATCACGCGGAGATCGTGCTCAAGCCAGGAGAAGGTGGCAAAGGCGTGCATGTGAGCGTCTCGTTTCCGCGCGCGCTGGCCGCAGGGCCGCAGCCCGGTTAAGGTTAAATCAAGCGTGTCCGATCCGCGGGTTTGGGCGTGGTCGGGACAAACCCGCAATCGGTGCACGAAACGTGGGTGCGAAAGCTTCGGGAAGGATTCGCACCCCTGGAATTTTTGGCACGCGATCCATCAGGCGCCCGCCGCGAGGCGCGCCAGTTTCAGTAAAGAGGAACGACGAATCGTGTTTTCAGGCAGTTTGCGCGGACGCTTGCTGTGGTGGCTCCTGCTGCCACTGGCGGCGTTCGTTTCCATTTCCGGCTTGATTTCGTACCGCAACGCGCAGACCACGGCCGACCTGGTTCAGGACAACGCATTGTTATCGTCGATGCGCATCATAGGCGAGGACATCGATTGGGATAACGGCAGTGTTTCGATCCAGATTCCGCCGGCCGCGCTCGAGCTGTTCGAATCGCCGGAGCAGGACAGCGTGTTCTATCGCGTCGAAGCGAGCGGCCACCGCCTCATAGCCGGTAGTCCTGAGCTATCGGTGCCGCGTGGCGTGAGCGACCTCCCGATGCTCTACTACACCCATCTGGACGATGGCCGGCCCGTACGAGCGGCTGCTTACGTGCGGCAGCTCTACGACTCGGGCCGCACCGAGGCAGTCATCGTAGCGGTCGCGAAGACGGAAGGCTCGCGCGACGCCATGCTGTGGCGTCTGTTGCGTCCGCAACTGTTCGGCGAGGTACTCACGCTGGTGCTCGCCATGGTATTCGTCTACCTCGGTTTGACCTTCGAACTGCGGCCGTTGATGAAGGTGAAAGACGACGTCGCCGATCGCAACGCATCGCAGCTTGAACCGATACGCGTGGCGCGCCTGCATGTCGAACTAAGGCCTATCGTCGAAGCGATCAATCAGTGCATTGCGCGCATGGGCCAGCAGGCCGCGACTCAACGCCAGTTCATCTCCGACGCCGCGCATCAGTTGCGTACGCCGCTCGCGCTGCTGGTGGCGCAGATCCAGTTCGCGCGGCAACGTGAGAATCGCGACGTGCCGCTTGCCGAAGCACTGGCCGGCATGCATAAAAGCAGCCGCAAGCTGACCACCTTGACCAACAAACTGTTGCTGCTCGCTCAGGCAGAGTCGGCGGCACCGTCCAATACGCGCGAACGGGTCGATCTGAGCGCGTTGATCGCGGGCGTGCTGGAGGAGCTGATTGCATTCGCGCAGTCGCGTGAAATCGATCTGGGCGCCGAACTGGAAGACGGTTTATATGTGACCGGCGACGAGGCGTTGGCGGCGGCGCTCGTCACCAATCTTGTCGACAACGCGCTGCGCTATACGCAACCCGGTGGCCGCGTCACCGTGCACACTCAGCGCAGCCATGACAAGGCGATCGTGCGGGTGATCGACAATGGACCGGGTATCGAAGCCGAAGCGAGGGCGCGCGTGTTCGAACGTTTCTATCGCGCGTCGAGTCATGCCGACGGAACCGGCCTTGGCTTGCCGATCGTGCGCGAGATTGCTCACCGGCAAGGTGGCACAGTCACACTCGAGCCGGGAGAGGGCGGTGTCGGTCTGGTCGCGACCGTCGAGATGCGGCTATGGTCGGCAGTGGCTTGATACGCCGCCTAATGAGGAGACACTGATGAAACTGCTGCTCGTGGAAGACGACGCCGACCTCGCACGCTGGGTGATGAACCTGATGCAGGTCGAGAATTTCTCGATTGACTGGGCGCAGGACGGCGAGCGGGCGGAGACGCTGCTCGGCCTGCAGTGCTATGACGCCGTGCTGCTCGATCTGCGCTTGCCGGGCATGAGCGGCAAGGACGTGCTGGCGCGTCTGCGCCGCAAACGCGACAACGTGCCGGTGTTGATGCTCACCGCCAATGGCTCGACGGACGACAAGGTGGCCTGCTTCTCGGCCGGCGCCGACGACTATGTGGTCAAACCCTTCGACGCACGCGAGCTGGTGGCGCGCATCAAGGCGCTGATCCGCCGCCAGGCGGCCGGCGACAAGGGCCAGTCGATCGACTGCGGTGATCTACGCTATCTGTTCGATTCCCGTGAATTCGTGTTGCAGAACGAACCGTTTCCGTTGCGGCGGCGCGAACATGCGATTCTCGAAACGCTGATGCTCAAGCAGGGCAAGACGGTCTCGAAGACCACCCTGATGGACAAGGTCTTCGCACTCGACGACGAACCCAGCGCCGATGCCATCGATATCTACATTCACCGCCTGCGTAAACATCTTGCCGGCTCCAGCGCAAAGATCATGACCTTGCGCGGGCTCGGCTACATCCTGCGCGAAGAAGTGCCTCGCGAAGTTTTTGCCGAGGCATAGTAAAACCGTCGATCGTTATTTCGGCGCTTTGAATAGAACGATTGCGTCTTCCGTGTGAATGCCGGCTATGCCCACTACGCCGGCGATCTGATCGATGTCTCACATAAGGTTTCCATAAGCATCGGCATTGCATTATTCGTCGCGTTGAGCAGGCGCAAGCGCGCCTGCTTGAAACGCCGAATCAATGCTGACCGATGGGAGAACCGGCTTGCTAGAGACATCGAATTATCGTGTTGCCGAGATGAGCAACAAAGTGCCCGAGGCAACACTTGTCTTCTGGGCGATCAAGATCATGGCGACCACCGTTGGTGAAACGGGCGCGGACTATCTTGCCGTGCATGTGGGGCTCGGTACCGCGATCACCGGCGCGATGATGCTCACGTTGCTGATCGCCGCCCTCGCGGTTCAGCTCCGCATGCGCAAGTACGTGCCGTGGATTTATTGGTTGACTGTGGTGCTGGTGAGTGTGGTCGGCACGCAGATTACCGATGCACTGACCGACAAGCTCGGCGTCAGTCTTCATTTCAGCACGATCGCGTTTTCTCTCGCGTTGGCTGTGGTGTTCGCGCTCTGGTATCGCAGTGAGCGGACCTTGTCGATTCACACCATCTACACGACGCGACGGGAGCTTTTCTACTGGGCTGCCATATTGTTCACGTTCGCGCTGGGCACTGCCGCCGGCGATCTCGCGACCGAAGCCCTGGGGCTCGGCTTCATGTTCGGCGTTGTGATATTCGGGGCGCTGATTGCCTTGGTGAGCGTGGTCTATTACGTCGGCGGGAATCCGGTGCTGACTTTCTGGCTTGCCTACATTCTGACGCGACCCCTGGGCGCTTCATTTGGCGACCTGCTTTCGCAATCGCGAGCCTACGGCGGCTTTGGCCTCGGCACGATCAATACGAGTGTTCTATTCCTGAGCGCCATCGTCGCGCTGGTTATCTTCGCCAGTGCGCTCGAACAGCGGTCCGTGCGCGCGGTTGCAGCACGCGAACCTTGAGCGCGCTCCGCTCGACCAATCATATACGTCGTTCATTTTCAATTGTCTGTCGAATCAACCGACTCAAACGGAAGAGAATAATCATGAATCAACGCACCCTCAACAAAGCCATCATCGCTTCTTTTATCGCCATCTCCGCTATCAGCTTCGGGCATCGCGAGGGCGCCGGGATCGGCGTTTCATTGGCCGCGGCGGCAGAACCCGCCAAGGCGTCGAAACTCGGCGACCTGGCGCCATTCCGCAAGATCGCCGCTGATACCGCAATCCTCGTGGACAAAGGCAATCTCGCGGGCGGCAAGGCGCGCATCAAGGACCTGGAGCTTGCATGGGACGACGCTGAGCCTTCGTTGAAGCCGCGTGCCGCGGCTGACTGGCACATCGTCGACAAAGCGATCGACCGCACCCTAAGCGCGTTGCGCGCCAGCACGCCGAACGCCGCGGAATGCAGGCAGTCGCTCATCGATCTACTGGGCGTGATGGATCGAATGAACGGCAAGGGCTGATGTGCCGATACGGCGCCGGGCGCAGGTGTTCACAGAAGCGATCCGTGACACAGCAGATCGCTTCTGAATCGACAGGGCATGGAAAGTAGTGCGTGCTGCCAGATCAGCATGTTGACATCGCCCGATCACACAGCGGCAGGCGTTCATTCACCTGGTCTAGAACGCCTGTTTTCTTCCAGGTCATATACCGAAGATAACAAGTCTGCTGCGGTGGGAAAGTCCCAGGAAGCCTGTGCCATTTTTCTTTCGTTTGCAGCACCCAGAGTATCGCGTTGAGGATCTCGCGATCGCTGCGACGAGGACGTCCGCGACCGGGCGACGTCGTGGGAAAGAGATTCTGAACGCGCGCCCAATCGGCGTCGGTGAGAGGGATCTGAAGCATCGGCCGCCTAGAATGACTGTGTGAGGAATGCGCAGTCGTTGCATGCTGCGTTGGTGCCGATACTAGTAAATCTTTTTTTATCGGTCAAATTTTATTGCTGCGGTGCGAGAGTCGCAATTTTACCGATCGTTAATCGCATCTTATTCATGATGCATGTCGCGGTTTCTCAGTGCGAACAGGCACGCATGGGGTAATCGCCGCCTTCAATGTTCCGCGTGACGTAGCGTAACGTCGATGCGCAGCGCTACGTAACACGCGCACTCATACAAACGTTTGGCGATGGAAAACACGCCTCGGCAGATTCAATCTGTATCGACGTAAACCGTTGTCCCGTAGGGTTTATTGGTCATGCTTGCCGTTGGGTTGCGTAGTGAACGCCTCGCTTGGCACGACATGTGCATGCGTTAGCCGGGTTAAAAAATTGCGCCTCCGCCATGCTAACGCTCGACTACGAAAAACCCCTCTCGCTCGCAACGACGTTCGGCACGCGCAACGCTTGCGTTGAGCAGACCGATTGGGACGACTCGCACGACGATCCTGTGACGCTGAGCGAACTCGAAAGCCGCGTCCGCCAAGGTCTGCGCGCGGGCGAGTTTCATCTCGTGTTTCAAGGGGCCTATCGCGTGGCAGGCGGCGCGCTGGCGCGCCTCGAGGCGCAAGTGCGATGGACGCATCCCGACTATGGACTGCTGCTGCCCGGCATTTTCATGATGCCCCTCGAGCACCCGCAGGTCGCGCAGGAGATGGCCTTGTTCGTCATCGACGGCGTGTGTCGCGAGTTGCGCGACTGCCTCTCCTCGAAGATGGCGCTGTTGCCGGTCGCGATCACGGTACCGCCACAGGTGGCCGTGAGCGAATCGTTTGCCGGCGACCTCAGACGTATCGCGCGCTCATATGGCGTGCCGGCCAATCTGCTCGAAATCGACGTGCCCGATAGCGCGGATGCAGCACGTCTGTTGTCTTTGCGTACGCTGACAGCCGGACTACGGTCCGCGGGAGCCGCGATCTCGCTGGGCCGTTGGGGCAACGGCGCGTCGTCGCTCGCGCTACTCGGCGCACTCGACGTGGACACGGTCACGATCGCGCCCGAACTGATGGCAACGGTTCCGCGTGATCCGCGCGCCTCTGCGGTGATGTCGGCGTTGCTGGATCTGCTCCACACGCTCGATGTGCGGGTGGTGGTGAACGGCGTCGAGACCCAGGCACAACTGCAATGGTTGAGCGCATGGCCGCAAGCATTGGCGCAGGGCTTCCTGTTCTCGCGCCCGAAGGCCGGGCTGGCCACCATGCTGGAACCCGGCCGAGAATCCTGATCACGGCGCAGGACGTTACGTAACGTCCTGCGCGCAATTCCGCTGAGACGGGCATCTGTTGCTCACGGGGAATGAGCAGCGAAAGTTATCGTCTGCTTCCATCGGCAATCGGGCATCAACGGTAAAAAATACCACCATCACGCTTATTCATGTGAGGAATGGTGCGCTGCGGAAAATGCAACGCATCGCATTTGTAGAATAAACGTCTTATTTAAACGCGCGCGCGATTCTGGCGAACAAGCCGTTCTTCTCGATCCATTCTGCGTAAGCCCGATAGTCGGGATCGTTCATCAAATGCCGTTCCTCGGTTTTGGCGCGCATGAAATACAGCAGATTCACGGCCGTCAGCGCCGCGCAGTGCGTGAGCGCGACTTGCCAGCCCAACGGTTCGATGAACGGTACCGAGACCATCCAGAACGAGAGATTCTTCGTGATGTAGGCGGGGTGCTTGGTGAAGCGGTACGGTCCCGAGGTGATGATGCCGCGATTGGTCAGGTTCGAAAACCGCAAGCCGAACGCGATCGTGGAAAGCGCGTAGCAGAACACCAGGGCGATAATCGCGCTGCCCCAAACGATTCGGACTATGGGCACGGATATCAGCCAGTTGTCCCAGAACATCGCCCCCTGGTAGTGAATGTACTGGCCGGAGATCAGCGACCAGAACGGCTGATAACAGACCAGCGCAACCAGCCAGCCGAGCGTGGTGGGCTCCGCGCTGCGCACGTGGGTATCGAGAATGCGCAGCGTGCACAGATAGCCTACCGTGCCGAACATCAGGTCCATCGTGAAGGACAGGTCGTACATGAACCTGAACGTCGCAAGCGAAAACGGCGCGTTCATCGCGTTCGCAAGCGATGCGCCGATATGGTCCGCATCGGTGGAAAGATAGGTGATCATCAGCGGCAGGAAGAAGGCTTTCACCATCCACCCTGCCAGCATTTCACGCACGGGCTTCCAGTTGCCCGGGCGCTGCCCGAGAAATACGAGGCGGCCCCACAACATATAGGCGTCGTCGACTTCGCGCTGGCGTCTGTCCATCCAGGCAAAGTAAAACGGCGCGGCGACGATCAGATACGGTGCGAGCGTACTGATCAGGGACCAGAAGGGTTGATAGAACGTGCCGTGATACTCGGGCAACAGCCAGTAGAGCAGCCCGATGCCGACATACACTGAGGCCAGCGCGGCTAGACGCAAACCCACGCGCGCGATACTGAGTGGCCGAACCGCCTGGCCGGCAAGTCCAGCGCTCGGGCGCAAATACGCGCGCGCGACAAACAGTTCGTACAGGGCGATCGTTGCGATGATCGCGAGACATGCGGCGGTGCTGCGGGCCGCGCCGTCCAGCGCGGTATTGTCGCGCAGGAGCCAGAGCGTCGATAGCCCGATCGCGATGCCAAGCAGACCTACGGAAAACGGCGTCGCCGAACGCGGCCGCTGCTCTTCCACGTGTCCTACGTTATCCAGAGTGGAGTTCATGTCATCCTCGTATTCATGACATTGAGAGCGGCCGGGCTTTTGATTTTGTAAGTCCCGGCCGCTGTGCCGAGTTGCCGCTTACCGCGGCTTATTTAGCGGGTGCGCCGCCGAGCAGTCCGGTGACAAGATTCGTCACCGGCGCCAGCAGATTCGCGCTGCCCGTCGAACCGCTACCCGTACTGGCCGTGCCGCCGGTCAGGCCGCTCACGATACCCGTGACCGGCGCGAGCGGCGAGGTCTTGCCGGCTGCGCCGCCCAGTGTCGAAGTCAGCGTTGTGACCAGACCGGTGACAGGTGCGAGCGGCGAGCTTTGGCCTGCGGCGCCGCTCAGTGTCGAGGTCAGCGTTGTGACCAGGCCGGTGACCGGTGCGAGCGGACCGCCGGCGCTCGAGGTGCCGCCAAGCGAACCCAGACTGCCGAGCAGTCCGGTGACCGGTGCAAGCGGACCGCCGGTGCCGGACGTGCCGCCAAGCGAACCCAGGCCGCCGAGCAGTCCGGTGATTGGCGCGAGCGGGTTGCTGCTGCTGCCGGTCCCGCCGAGCGAACCGAGGTTGCCGATCAAGCCGGTCAGCGGCGGAATGCCGATGCCGCCGCTACCCGTTCCGCCCAGCCCGCCAAGTCCGCCGAGCGGGCCCAGCAGGCCGGCGATCGGCGCCAACGGATTGGTCGTCGCACCCGTCAGCAGCCCACCTGTGCTCGTGACCGTCTTGCCCAACTGGCTCACGATGCCGCCGACATCTTTGCCGATCTGATCGCCGGTCGCGCCCGACACTTTCTGACCGGCCGAATCGAGTCCGTTGCCGATGGTGCTCAGCAAGCCGTTGAGCGGCGCGCCAAGACCCGTGGTGTTGCCGATGGTCTGCGTCGTGTTCGAGACCACCAGCGTGATCGGATTGATGACCGTGCTCAGTTGTGTCTCGAGTTGCTGAACCGGCGCGCTGGTCAGTGCCGAGTTCAGTCCGGCGCCAACCTTGACGACACCGCTACCCACACCGCCGACAACCGCACCCAAGGTCGACGTGACGGGGGCGAGCGGCGCGAGCGGCCCGGTTCCGAGGCTCGTCACCACACCGCCGACGGCGGTAACGGCCGCGCCCGCATTGCTGACGAGACCCGATGCGGAGGTCAGGGTCGGGCCAAGCGGATTGGTCGAGCTGCCCAGCGTGCCGAGGCCTGCGGCCGTGCCGTTGCCGAGCACCTTGACGCCGTTGCCGAGATCGGTGAGTGCGGCGCCGAGATTCGAAGTCGTTGCGCCGTTGACGCCAGGGATCGAGGTACCGGTGATCTTGGACCCCGTATCGGCGACGGTCGTACCCACGGCAGTGATGAGGTTGCCGCCCTGGGTGACCACGTTGCCGATAGGAGTGGAGGAGGTGCCTGACGTACCGGAGCTGCTGGTTCCAGAGCTGCTTGTGCCGGAACTGCTTGTGCCGGAGCTGCTTGTGCCGGAGCTGCTTGTGCCGGAGCTGCTTGTGCCGGAGCTGCTTGTGCCGGAGCTGCTTGTGCCGGAGCTGCTTGTGCCGGAGCTGCTTGTGCCGGAGCTGCTGGTGCCGGAGCTGCTGGTGCCGGAACTGCTGGTGCCGGAACTGCTGGTGCCGGAACTGCTGGTGCCGGAACTGCTTGTGCCGGAGCTGCTTGTGCCAGAGCTGCTCGTGCCGGAACTGCTGGTGCCAGAGCTGCTGGTGCCTGAGCTGCTGGTACCCGAACTGCTGGTGCCTGAGCTGCTTGTACCGGAGCTGCTGGTGCCTGAGCTGCTCGTGCCAGAGCTGCTGGTGCCGGAGCTGCTGGTACCAGAGCTGCTGGTACCAGAGCTGCTGGTACCCGAACTGCTTGAGCCGGAGGTGCCGCCCGAGCTCGATCCAGAGGAACCGCCTGAGCTGGATCCCGAGGAGCCGCCCGAACTGCCGCCCGAGCTAGACCCCGACGTGCCCCCTAGTCCTCCGCCACCAAGCCCGGTGCCGGGGGAAGTAATGGTCGACCCACAACCATAGAGCGCGAGTAATGTTGATGTCGCGACAGCGATGACTGTCCGACCGGCGAATTTTTGCATGATGTCCCCGTAGAAAAACTATTGGTAAGGGGTATCACTGCAAATTACACGCCAAATGCGAGTTATCGCTTCATCTCCATGATTCAGCGCATATACGGTCGGGAAAGATAAAATATGAAGAATTTATCGCGGCAGAAACACGTTTTCAACCGACGCGCAGATACCGTGTTCCACATGCATGCTACGTAACGTGTCCCGTTTGCGTAACGACGCGGAGCCGCCGCCAAACACCACGCAGGGCGACTTCCGCCCTGACTGACGCTCCACGCCGACGATTAAAACGCGGCGGTGTAAATCGCCAACGCGTCGGCCTCGGTAACAGGCCGGGGGTTATTCACCAGAAGCCGCGTTTGCAACATTGCGTCGCTCGCCATCCGCTCGAGCCCGCCACGTTCGATGCCGACATCGCGCAACCGGGCCGGGATCGCGGTCGCGGCAATCATCTGCTCGATTCGCTCGATCAGCGCCAACGTTTTGCTCCCGGCGCTGCCGGTCAGCCCCGGCACGATAACGTCCGCGAGTTCCGCGTAAAGATGCGCCGCCGCCTGAGCGTTGAACCGTAACACGTGCGGCAGCACGAGCGCGTTCGAAAGACCGTGCGGGACGTGATAAATGCCCCCGATCGGATACGCTAGCGCATGCACCGCGGCCACCGGCGAATTGGCGAATGCCTGACCGGCGAACGCCGCGCCGAGCAACATCGCTTCGCGCGCCGCGCGATTCTGGCCGTTCTCGCAGGCGGGCAACAGATTGCGCGACAGCAGATCGAGCGCCTTCACCGCCAGCATGTCCGACACCGGGTTCTTCAAATGCGCGGACGTGTACGCTTCGATTGCGTGCACCATCGCGTCGACGCCGGTGGCTGCCGTTGCGGCAACCGGCAGCCCGAGCGTGAGTTCCGCGTCGAGAATGGCGAGATCAGCGACCAGTTGCGGCGCGACCACGCCCATCTTCTTCGCCTCGCCCACCGTCACGATCGACACGGCCGTGACTTCCGAGCCGGTGCCCGCGGTGGTCGGCATCTGTACGAGCGGCAAGCGCGATACTGTGATCTTGTTCACGCCGTACATCTCGCTGAGTGCCTGCTCCTGCTGCGGGGCCAGCACGGCGATCAGCTTGGCGACGTCCATCGACGAACCGCCGCCGAGCCCCAGCACGATCTCCGCGCCGGCCTCGCGTGCGCGCGAGGTCGCTTCGAGCACGATGTGCTCGGGCGGATCGGCGATCACGTCGTCGATCACGCTGGCGTTCCAGCCGTGCGCCGCGAGATCGGCGAGCGCCGGATTCAGCAGCCCGCTCTGGTGAAGAAAACCGTCCGTCACCACGCACAGGCGCGTGAGCGACGGAAATTGCGCGCGTAGCAAAGCGCCGAGACGGCGTGCCGCGCCGAATTCGACGACCATGGTCGGCACGGTTTGAAACCGGAACGCGTTTATCATGCTGCGTCTCCCGGCACCATATGGCTCGTGACTTCACGCCGCTCGAGCAGCGGAATGATCGTGCCGAAGCCGAGCCTTTGGAAGTGCGGCGTATCGCGATGCACGGCGAGGCCATCGGCTTCGCTGTATTGCTCCAGAATCACGAAGTGATCGGGATCGACCGGCGAGCGGAAGAATTCGTAGTAAAGGTTTTTGGGTTCCGAGCGGGTCGCCGCCGCGAGTTCCATGAGGGGCTGCACAATCGCGTCGCCGTTGCCGGGTTTGGCGAAAAAATGCGCGATCACCTGCAGGTAAGCATTAGCCATCGATGACTCCAACTAGATGGGACCTTCAACGTTCAGGATCCAGATTCCACAATTCGCTGTCGCTGGTGGAGACCGCGACAGCGCCTTTCTTCAACGCATCCAACACGTCGCCCTTGTTGCAGACGAAGCCCGAGGCGACGATCGGCGGCAAGGCCTTGCGGTCTTGCGCGGACAGATGCGAGAGCATGGGTGCGGGCATCAGTTGTACCAGATTCGGATCGCTTTGTTCCAGTGCCTTCACGCTGCGCGGCCAGGTCGAGCGGTCCGTCACGAACACTTTCTGCATCGTGACGAGACCGGCCCGATTGCCGCGCTGGATAGTCGCCACCCGGGTCGAGACGAGGCTGGTGACGCCGATGTCCGCCAGGTACTCCACACCGCCCTTGTCTTGCGAGAGCCCATCGCAGCTGTCGATATTGACGATGACATACTTGCCGGCTTTCGTCAGGGCCGCGACCACCGGGTGCAGTTTGCGCAATTCGACATTCGCGACGATCGAGATTTCAGCGGCGCTTTTCAGAAAGATGTCGATCTGCTCGATGCCGAACAGCGTCGCAATGACCGGGTGGCGTGTGAGGCGCGCCCCAAGTGACTTATCCATGTGATTACTGCTTCGCGTCTTGAGCTTGCTCGTCAGTCAGGCCAAGCTTGCCGGGATTGAGAATGTTCTTCGGGTCGAGCGTGCGCTTGACTGCCTGCAGAACCGGGAATGCGCTACCGAGCGATTCGCTCATATACGGCGCGCGCAACAGGCCGACGCCGTGGTGGTGGCTTAGCGCTGCATTGTATTTGATGAGCACCGCGTTGGCGGCGTCCCATGCCGCGCGATACCACTTCGCGCGATGCTCGACTTCGACTTCGCCGCGCAACGAGAAGTACAGGCACGCGCCGTCCACATACGCATGCGACTGGTGCGCTGAACCGGCCAGCGTGCCGGGCACCGCGTTGATGGCGGCCACTACGTCGGTATAGATGCCCGGCAGGTCTTTCCACGGACCGATCATTTCCAGCGTATCGGCCACGAAGCCCGGGCTGCGCTTGAAACCCTCCGCGCTCTTGCCAGTGAGGTAACGCGTGTCGAGCCACTTCTCGAAGATGACTGTGTCGTCCAGTTGTTCGCCCAGTTGCTGGCAGACGCGTTCGCTGATCGTCAGCACGGCTTCGACCATTTCGCGCGGACCTTCGTCGGCGATCAGGAGTACATTCGATTCCGGCAGCCCGAATTGCACGCCGCTTTCGAGTTCGTCATAGAGACGCAGGGCGGCCGGATTCGCGCCTTGCTGCATGATCTGGCGGCAGGCTTCGAGGCCGATCGCGAAGGTCGTGAAGCCATAGGCAATCGCGCGGCCGTAATCCGGCAGGCGATGCAGCTTCAGACGCACGCGCACGATCACGCCGAGCGTGCCTTCGGAGCCGATGAAAAGCTGCTGCAGATCGGGGCCGACGGCCGCGCGCGAGTAACCGCCCACGCTGATCAGGCTGCCGTCGGCGAGCACCACGTCCATGCCGAACACCATGTCTTCGATCTTGCCGTAGCGCGTCGAGAGTTGACCCGCGCCTCGGCAGGCCACCCATCCGCCGACCGTGCTGATCGCATATGACGACGGCCAATGGCCCATCGTCATCCCGTAGTCGCGTTGAATGGTTTCCTCGAAAATGTCGCCGAACATGCCGGCTTCGACTTCGACGATCTGGCTCTCGCGGTCGAAGCCAACGAGGCGATTCAGTTCGCACACGTCCAGCACGATGCCGCCGCGCACGGGTAGCGCCGCGCCGGTCACGTTGCTGCGCCCCGCCGACACGGTTACCGGAAGCGAAGCGGCATGGGCGATACGCATGACCGCCTGAATCTGCTCGACCGTCGAGACGCGCACGATGACCGCGTGCGGCGTGGCCGGTTTGCCGGCGGTTTCCGTCACCATCGAGGCGGCCCACCAGTCGCGCGTCCATGCGACGACGTCAGATGCAAGCGTCAGTACCTGATCGGCGACTTCGCGCAGTGCGCCGATGTGCTGCTCGCCGACCTTGACCGGATCGCGTTGCAGACCGGCTTCACCCGCGGTGTCCTTGATCGCGTCACTGCGCGTGTCCTTGAGCGTGGCGGCGTAAGCCGGCGGAGTATGCGCGCCGACGATATAGTTGCCACGGTTATAGCCACGCTTGATTGCTTCCTTGCTGATCATTCGGTTTCTCCCATAAGAACAGACTTTTCGTGTGCGACGGCGGCGACGTAGTCGCTCACCTGCTTTGCGACGAGCGCATCGGACAAGCCGAGCTCCGTCTGTAAAATTTCGCCCACGCGCGCGGCGGCGCGTGCCGATGCATCTCGCGCCATCAGGCGCGCGCGGATGCGGCGCGACAGCACGTCGTCCACGGTGCTGGCGAGTTCGTGTCTGACGGCGTAGAGCACTTCCGCCTCGGTGTACGGCAGGTCCTCGACAATCGGCTTCAGCAAGCTCGAATCGCGCTCGAGAATGTCGGTGACGAAACGTGCTTCCGTGCCGTAGCGTTCACCCAGTTGCGCGGACAAGCCGCCCGACGCGACGATCGCTTGCGCGTCGTAGCCCGCCGCACCGAGCAGATACGCCGACTTCGTACGGCATTTCGCGCGTTTGCCGATGACCTTCTGCGCGGCGTCGATGGTCTGTTCGGCCATGTGCCGCGAGGTCGTGAGCTTGCCGCCGACGATCGTGACGAGTCCGTCTGGCGCGGTGTGAATCTCGTGATTGCGCTTCATTTCCAGCGTCTTTCCGCCGGGCGGCCCGACCAGCGGCCGGCAACCGGCGATGCTGCCCACTACGTCTTCGGCTTGCAGATCGGTCTTCAATGCGGAGCGCGCGCCTTCGATCAGGAAGTCGAGTTCCTGGCGGGTGCAGCAGACGTCGTCGAGATCGCCGCGATAGTCTTCGTCAGTGGTGCCGAGATAGGACACGTTGCCCCAGCGGGTGATCGTCGCGCGTCGGCTGCGGCCCGGCACGGGGATCGTCACCGTGCAGTCGTTGCGAATCTTCAGCCACGGAATCGCGACGTGAACCCCCTTCGCGGGACGGATTTGCAAGGCAGCCGGATCGTCTTTCTTGCGGCCGTCCCAGTCGCGCAACCAGACGCCGGTGGCCATCACCACTACGCCGCCGCGCACGCGAACTTCGCGCTCGTCCGCATGCACGATCACGCCGTCGACGCTGCCGTGTCCGTCGCGCGTAATCTCGACCACCTTGGCGTGATTGACGACGGCCGCGCCGTGAAACGCCGCGGTGCGCGCGAGATTCAACGTGAGGCGCGCATCGTCCACGCGCGCGTCGAAATACATGAAGCCGCCGGTGAGATTCTCTTCGTTGAAGGTGGGGCAGTGCGACAGCACTTCCGCCTTGCTGAGCTTCTGATGCAGGATGCCTTCGCGCCAGCCGCCCGCGATGTCATAGGTCCACAGAAGACTCTCGAATGCTTTGGCGAGGCGCTTGTCGAACACGCCGTCCTTCTCCATGACGGGAAACAGGAACGGCAGACGTTGCACCAGATGCCGTGCGTTTTTGCGCAGACGCTGCCGTTCCAGCAACGAGTGACGCACCAGACCAAGATTGCCTTGCTCGATATAACGCAGGCCGCCGTGCACCATCTTCGATGACTTAGACGAGGTGCCCGAGGCGAAATCGCTCTTTTCCAGCAGAGCCACGCGATAGCCGCGCAAGCTTGCGTCGAGCGCCGCGTAGGCGCCGGTTACGCCGCCGCCCACAATCACGATGTCGAAGGTTTCTCTGCCGAGGCGGTCGAGCTGCTCGCCGCGCACCATGCGCAGGGGCTCGGTACCGGTCATCTCGGCGCGTTCTTTCGAGGCCTTTCTGGATGGAATAAACAACATGTGTATCAGTCCCCACAACCATTATCAAAGGCACTCGCATGGGCGAGTTCGGCCTCGACCCTTGCCTGCCACGAGGCGCGCCGCTTCGCGCTCGCACCTGAATCCCCTGACGGTTCGAACACCGCGTCGGTGACGGCGGTGGCGCGCGCCTGCTGCAACGAATCCCACAGCAGGCCGGACGAACCCGCGAGAAACGCGGCGCCACGCAGGCTCGCGCGATCGCTTTCATGCATGCGCCGCACCGGCATGCCGCTCAGATCGGCCTGAATCTGCAACAGGATGTCGCTGCTCGACAGGCCGCCGCCGACCACGAGTTCGGAGGCTTCGACGTCCGCGATTGCCTGGTTTGCGTCGATGCACAACGCGACCGAGTGCGCGATGCCTTCGAGAATCGCGTAGGCGATTTCGGCTTGCGTCGTGGCGATGGAAATACCGCAGAGCGACGCACGAGCGTTGGGCTGCAATTGCGGCACGCGCAAACCGGTCAAGGCGGGCAGGAAGGTCACGCCGCGCGCCGAGTTCACCGTCGCGGCAAGGGCGCTGATTTGCGCGGGATTGTCGAACCAGTGCAATTTCTCGCAGATCCAGTTCAGCGCCGAGCCGGTGGTCGCGACGAAGGTTTCGAGCGAATAGTGCGAGACGTTGTGCTGGCGCCGTGCGGTCATGGTCAACGTGCCGTCGTGCGAAGTCCCCGTGACGGGCGGGACCTGCGTGCCCACCAGCAGATCGACGAAGCTGCCGGTGCCGTGCACGCACATCGATTGGCCGCGATCGAGGCAGCCGAGCCCCACGGCGCCCGCAAGCTGATCTCCGGAGCAGGCGAGGATCGGCACGTCGATGCCGAGCAGCTCGGCGCGAGTGCGGCCAAATGCATCGGCATCCTGACGAAGTTCCGGAAGGAGCGCCTGCGGGAAACCCAGCGCGTCGATCCAGTCGAGACAATAGCGGTGCTCGGCAAGCAGGTATGCGCTCGCCGAGGTCGCGTTGGTCGGCGTCGTCACGCACACGCGTTCATTCGACAGATGCCAGAGCAGCCATGTGTCGATCGTGCCGAACGCGAGGCGGCGCTCGCGCTGCGCGAGGATCACGGAGGGCGTGTTCTGCAGGTGATGGGCTGCCCACAGATAAGGCGAGCGCACGCCGGCAGGGCGTCCCACGCGCTCTATCAGGGTGCTGTCCCACTTCGCGGCCAACTGGTCCAGTTCGCCTGCGTGGCGCGTGTCCTGCCAGACCATCGCGGGCACCAGCGCGCGGCCGGTGTGGGTGTCCCACAGCACGGCGGTGGCGCGTTGCGTGGCAACGGCCAAGGCGACCACGTTCAACTGTTCGCTGGCCGCGCGTGCCAACGTTGCGCGGCATACGGCGATGGTTTTCTCGAGGATGACGTTCGCGTCCTGCTCGACGACACCTGGCCGCGGGCTGTCGACACTGAGCGGCTGGTAGGCCAGACAGGAGACCTGCCCGTCAGCGTCGACGACTGCAGCGCGCGTGCCGGACGTCCCCTCGTCGATCGCGAGAATAACGTTTCGATTGCTGATCATTGCTGGGATTTCTCGATTACCGGGGTCATGAATACGGATGCGTCCTTGCCATCGCCTTTGAATTGCGGCGCATTGGGTTCGTTGTCAGGGGTGATAGCGGTGCGCGTCGGGTCCCACTTGATGACAAAGCAGATCACGCTCGCCACCAGCGGCACGATGGCCAGGATCAGGAAGGTCTTGTCGAGACCGTAGTGCTCACGGAACAGCGGAAACACCAGCAGGCCCAGCGCGGCGCCGATCGAACCCAATGCGCCGATTACGCCGTTGGCGCCGGCGCGAATCTCACTGCGAAACGACAGCGAAGACAGACTCTTACCGTTCGCGCCTGGTCCCGAAGAGTGAAACAGAATGAACAGCGAAGGCACGATGACCGCGAGCCACAGCGGCATTTTCGAGCCGAACAGGCCGAGCACCAGCAGCATCGCGAACACCGCGGCGAAGCCGAATGCGGATGCACGCCGCAAGCCGAATCGCTTGCCGATGACCGGCGACATGAAACCGCCGAAGATACCGAACACGTTGAAAAGCAATGCGCCGAGCGTGGCGTAGACGAAATCCTTGCCGAACAGGGCCGCGCTGATCAACGGCAGATACCAGCCAATCGCGAAGTACTGAATCGACTGGCCGACCTGAACGGTGGCGGCAAGCAGGGTGCGTGGCAGATAGATGCCGCGAAAGATCAATGCGACGTTGGCGAGCCCGCGCGTGGCCTGATTCAGCACGGGCACGCGTTCTTCGACGGGCGCGGCGCAGAAGGGACGCCCGTAGATACGGCTCATCGCCGTGGCGGCTTCCACGAGACGTTCCTTGCGCGCCAGCCAGATTGGACTCTCGACCAGAAACACCCGTTGCAGCACGAGGATCGCGGCGCCGAACAAGGCCGTTGCAGCCACCGAATAACGCCAGATCGAATCACCCACGTGCCACGATTGGAAGAGCAGCGCGAGCAGCAGGTTGGAGCAGACAGCGGTGTACCACATGCCCTGCCAGGCATTCAGGCGGCTCTTCAGCTTGACGGGCGTGAATTCGGCGAGCATCGCCATGGCAATCGCGAAGTCGATTCCGTATGCCATGCCGACAAAGAAACGGCCGGCCAGAATGACTTCGAAGCCCGGTGCGAATACGACCAGCACGGCGCCGATCACCGCGAGCAATTTGGCCAGAACCAAAGGACGGATACGCCCCCAGCGATCGGCCATCCAGCCGCCGATCGGGTTAAACGCGATGGCGACCCAGGAAGCAAACGACGTCATGAGCGCGATTTGAGGCGCGCCGAGATGGAGATCTCGCGTCATGGGCCCGAGGCCCGCGCTCAAAGCGGAATTGGAGAATGCGTCTAGAAACAGGCCGCCGAGTGCGAGCCACCAGATGACGCCGGCTCTACCGGGAATGCCTGAACATGAATCGATGAATGAAATGACATCGTCAATGCCACGAATCTTAATCGCGATCGTTTGCACAATCGGTCTCCTTTAGTTTTTCTGTAAGAGGCCGGTGCTGTTCGCGGAGCAAATCGCGAGTGCGTATTCGGATGCGTTCCGTTTACGCGCAAGAGACCATCTTACAGATAGTCTCTTATCTAGATCTGCAGGCAGACTTTATGATGCGGTGGGGAAAGTGTCAAGGGTTGTGATGGGGGAATTGTTTGTTGGTCTTTTTTTTTTGTTCTTGGTTTCTTCGTTGGTCTTTCGTTGTTTTTTTAGTGGTCTGTTTTGTTTGTGTGTCTGCGGTGTTGGTCTTTCCTTGCTGTGTTA
>NZ_JAQQFL010000033.1:0-109729 GCF_046026025.1 Paraburkholderia fungorum
CCGGGATTTATTTCAAGGCGCCTTTTCTATGCGTCTTTGCTCATCGACAACCGGTACTTCCGCGTCGGATGCCTGAGCGCGTGCTGCCGGGGCGCCGATCGTCCAATCGTGTAGCACGGTATAGGCAACCGCGAGCAACGTTGGGCCGATGAAAACGCCAAGGAAGCCAAAAGCAAACGCACCGCCCAAGATACCCAGCATCACCAGGATCAGCGGCATGTCACTACTCTTACCGATCAAAATCGGCTTGATGACATTGTCGGACATACCGACGACCAACACGCCCCACACAACCAGAAAGATTGCCCAACCCGTTGCGTCGCCGTGATATAGCCAGATCGCTGCGGGCAACCAGACGACAACCGGGCCTCCCGGTATAACCGACAGGAAGAAGGTCGCCAGTCCAAGTAGCGCCGGTGCAGGGACACCCGCAATCCAGCAACCAAATCCGGCAAGAATGCCTTGCACAAGCGCCGTGCCGAGAATTCCGTAAACCACGCCCTTCACCGTGCTACCCGCCAGCGTCAGCAAGTAATCGGCGCGTTCGCCGGCGATGCGCCGCATGCCCGCCCGCAGCCAGGCTGCCGCGCCCTCTCCTCCGGTATAAAAGAAGAACGCGAGCACGATACTCAGCGCCAGCAATCCCAGACCGTGTGTCACTGCGATCGCAGCCGCCAGAATCCACTTGCCGGCCGGCGCCGCAAGCGCACGCATTTGCGCGATCAGTTCGGAGTTGCTACTCGTTACATTCGCCCAAAACGTCTCGATGTTCGAGCCAACCAGCGGGATTCGCCCCACCCACGGTGGTAAATCCGGCAAGCCAGCCTCGAAGAGCCTCTGTACCAACGCGACGATCTCGTGAACGTGCGCACCGAAAGCAAAGCCCGCATAGACAAACGGACCAAGCACCACAACCAGAATGATGAGCACGATCAAGGTCGCGGCCAGCTTCCGCCGCCCTCCAACCGCCGCAGTCAGGCGCCGGTACAAGCCCCACGAGCTATAACTGAGGATGGCGCCCCACAGCAGCGCGGTCGTAAAAGGCGCAAGCACCAGCAGGGAGCCGCCCACCAATATGATCAACGCGAACACCGCGGCGAGACGTTCAATCAGTTGGTCCGATTTCACTATGAATCTCCTGTTGTGCCAGACCACAGCGACGAATAGGCACGCACCAGCCAGGCGCCCACTGAACGCGGTCAGTATAGAAGCGAGTCCTACCCTCGGGCATGTCTTATATCATCCGGCCAGGATGCCATGCAACGCATCTGACGGCGGCAGTCGCAGGCTTATTTTCAATACGAGAATCTCGCAATCCATCCCGCATATCCGGCCAAATAATATGGCGGCATAGAAAAGACTAGAATATAAGGTTCTGTGCCCCCAAATTTCTGGATTTATGCGCTCGCGAATCGCCAAACGTCTCCCCCCCGATGCCGACAAGCTTGTCGGTCTTTCGCTCGCGCTTTTCGCGTCGGGCAGCCGCACCGAGGACCGCTTCTGGGAAGCAAAGCTCGATGTGTTGCTGGCCAAGATCATCCGCAACGCCAACCAGACAACGCTGGACGCCGCGCTCGATCATCTGCAGCAGAATCATCCTGATGCTTACGGCGCGCTCGCCGACATGGCGGAAACGCACAGCGAGTCGTTCATCGTCGAACATGAAGGCGTTCCTTACGAAGCGCTGCTGATTGCCGCGCCAGTGCTGGCCTGGACTCGCTACATGATTCCTTCCGGCCCGCTCAAAGCGGACGCGGCCGACGCGCTGCGCGCGCACCTGCAGGCTCACGTGCTCGCGGCCAATACACGTGTCGCCATGGTGCCGTTCCTTTACAGCATCGACCAACTGCCGCGCCACCACGTCGAAACCTGGCGTATTTCCCAGCAACTCGCTCAGGCAGCCATGGCTGGCGGCAACGTCAAACTTAATTTTGGCGAACTGCCAGAAACCTCGCCAATCCTGGCCGACCCGCGCTTTCTGCTGGCGGTGGTCGCGGCGCCGGTCGGCGAGCCGGCGTTTCGTTGGCAGGAAGAAGAGAACGGCAGCCGGATCGAGCGCGGCCAATGCCTCGAACAATGGGCAACGCAAGGCGGCGCAAATCTATCGCTGGTGCTGCCCGGATGCGAATTCGAGTGCTTGCTGCCGGATGCCTACTATTCAGCCTGCCGCGACGCTGACGAAAGCGTGCGCCCTCACACGGTACGTACCGCCGTGCGTTACCTGTTCGACACAATCGGCGCGGCGCCGCAGGAGTTGCGCGCGGTTGTCGCAGGTTTCGGCGAGCGCCGTATCGACGAATATCGCGTCGGCTTCACACGCAAGGGCAGCAATGATGTGATCTACGGCGTCGTGTGGCCACTTTATGGCCGCGAGAACGGCGAACCCGGCATTGACGAAGAACCGCAAGAGACTGCCGCGTCAGACGATCCGCTCGAAGAAATCGTCGCATTGCTCAAGGAAACCGGTGTGACAGACGTACGCCGCCACGCGGGTCGCTTCGAGCCTGAATATTGCGATGACTGCGGCGTCCCGCTCTACGCGGACCCGCTCGGCGAAATCGTCCATGCCGAAATGCCGGAAGACGCAGAGCCCGCGCAACCGCATTTCCACTGATCCCCGGGCGCCGGCGTCATTGCGCCGCACCGTCGACATCAGGAAGCCCCGCCGCGCGCGGGGTTTTTTATGCCATTCCTCCTATGCCTTTTGGACAGGCCGTCAAAGCCAAGGGAATTTGTCATCATAGTGCCGGTGGCGCTTCGCAATGCTCCTGGCACCTTCGCCGGTTCGCATGCATCGCGCCACCTCGTCCGATTCATCTGGAGACATGGCATGCGATTCTCAATACTCAACTCAGACGCGGAACGACGCGATGGGCTCAAGGCACTGCTGCGGCAAATCGACCGGCTGGCGCGCTTTAACGAAGCACAGGATTGGCGTCAGGTCGAACGCACGCTCAAGCGCCTGCGGCCCGATCTGCTAGTGATCGATTGGCAGGACTGGATGTCGGTTGACGATACCCGTCACCTGCTCAGCCACTACCCGGACCTGCGTATTGCCGTGCTGACCGACGAGGCCTCTCCAACCGTCGTGCGGAACCTCATGGACGAAGGTGTACTAGGCGTAGTTCCGCGCGAAACCGACCCGTGCCTGATCGTGCGTGCTTTCGAGATGGTTCTGCTGGGCGGTCACTATGTGCCGCCGGGTGCGTTGGCGCTCAATCCTCCGCTACCGCCGGATGCCGCCATCCGGCCGTTCGACGAGAAGAATCCACCACCACGCCGGAGCAAACTTTCCGGCGGCCTGTCGCCCCGCCAGCAGCAGATCATGCGCTGCGTTCACATGGGCAGCACCAACAAAATGATCGCGCGCACGCTCGGCATCAGTGAAGGCACTGTCAAGATCCACCTGACCAGCATATTTCAGCAGCTCGGAGCACCTAACCGCGCCGCCGCAGTCGCGCTCTACAACGGCTGGCTGTCGGCTCATCTGGAAGTGCTGCGCAACGATGACGAAGGTCCGGTTCGTCCGGCCATGGGGCAAGCTGGCGTGGTGCCATTGCGGCGCCGTGCGCCTCGGCGCTTTCAGTATCCGTTGCCCGCGAACGACACGGCCGACACGCTGCCAGTGGCGGCCGAACCGAGCACGCCATACGGCGATGCGCCCGCCGGACTGGTGACGGAACAGGTTACGCAAGATTCGGCATGACGTCAGCCGGCGTGCGCGCCAGGATCGGAACGCGCACTTTCTGGCAGCGTTCATGCCGGCTGGCATGGAATCCGCTCACACCTTTTCTCGTCCAACGAGTAATATGAGATACATGGGTTTCCTCTACACACCGCTTCCGTTCTGGGTCGCTGTCGGTGGCTGGATCGCCACTGCGATAGTGGTCGCGCTCGCTCTGTGGAAAAATCCTTTCAAACGACTTCAGGACGGCACACTCCAGCATGTCTGGCTCGCGATCATCGTCGCGGTGTCGGTGCTGTGGGCGAGCAACGCCTGGCTCGACGACGGCACGGTCATGCATCTGCTGGGTGCCACGCTGGTCGTCACGCTGTTCGATTGGGGACTGGCGCTGATCGCGATGGCGATAGTCACCGGTCTTGCCGCCGTCGTCTTCGACGCCCCCTGGCAGGGCATCGCGCTGACTTTCCTCGTGTTCGGTGCGCTGCCTGTCGGTATCTCGACTTTAATCCAGCGCGCCAGCATCGCCTGGCTGCCGCGTAACCTCTTCATGTTTATCTTCGGCCAGGGTTTTGTCTCACCCGCCATTGCCGTATCGCTCACGGCGGCGGCGGCACTCGGCGTTCACATTGCGCTCGCCGACGGCTCGATGACCGTGGTGCCAGCCGGGTACGCATTCAGCGTGCTTCTGCTGGCCACTGGCGAGGCCTGGTTCACCGGCATGTCGACGGCATTGATCGCGGTCTACCGACCGGCGTGGGTTACCACTTATGATGTGCGTCGATATCGATTGGGTGGGCCACGCACCTGACACGAGCGCGACGTCGAGCACATATCCGCGGCAATCGGCCACCTTGGCCCACAAAGCGCCCGAGTTCACGCACCACGACAGGACAAAATATTTGTGTCAGGATTGAACTCATTCCTCTCGCCAGGCATCTTACGTGCCTCACGTCTCATTAGCGTCTAACGAACTTGATGGATCGCACCAACGTACCGCGCCGATTGCTGCGGTTGGTCGGCCGGTTAGCAACATTTGCAGCGAGTCTCTCGCTCATTTGCACTGCTCCCGCATACGCCGATCAACTCGAACAGCACAACGATCTCGTCAACAAATTTGTCAATGACATGCATGCGGACCCGCTTGTCGCGGACTGCGCCGCTCATGGCAATTTTGTTGCGAGTACATCGACCGCCTTCGACCACGTCGAATTCCCGCCCAGCTCTTTCGACAGTGCGCATGCGTCTGTCACGCCCTGGAACGATTCGTTCGACGAGGGCAAGCAGCGCGTCAAGGTAGACAGCATCGTTACCGTCGAAGGTCTCGGCATCCCCCAGAGCGGCGGCGATCCGGCCGATCTCAAATTCCGTTGTGGCTACGTCGGCTCACAGATGCTCGCATTCAGCTGGAACGATCCAGTGCCGCCAGCCCGTGCGCATAGCTCCGGCTCCAGCGGATCGCGGGTATCCTCGGGCAAGCATAAGAGCGTGAAGGGCAAGCACTCCGCTAGTGGCAAAACCACAAAGAAAGCGACCGGAAAGTCCTCGAAGGCAAGTTCGGGGAAATCTTCGCGAGCAACTTCCGGCAAATCTTCGGGCAAGTCTTCAGGCAAATCGGCGGCGAAGAAATCCCCGGCGAAAAAGACTCAATAATGAGCGTGGCCTGCGTAAAGAGCGTGGCCCGCAGCCGTTTCGACTGACCCACGCGGTGGGCTATACCGGCCCCCATCCAAAAAACGGGGCACGCACTTTCGAAAGTGCGTGCCCCGTTTTCATGCGGCGTCCAGTCAGGCGAATGTCTCCACGTGCCGCAAAATCGCCTGCAACATGGCTGCGCCCAGCGACGCGCTACGCTCGCCGTTCCAACCCACGCGCCCGTCCGGCAAATTGGCGTTGTCCTTGAATGGCATCTCCAGCGTCAACGACAGGCAACCGAATTCATTACCGATGTACTTCGATGCCAGCTTGAGCGCGTCCTCACGATACTTGCTCGCGGCATAGCCAAACTTGTCCTGGAAATCCGGACTCGCATGCTTGAATGCTTCGATGAACGCTTTCTGCTCCTCGGCCTGCCGCTCCGTGAAACCCGGCAGCATTTCGGAGCCGGCCACGAACACGTACGGCAGCGCCTCGTCACCGTGGATATCGAAAAAGAGGTCACAACCAATCGCGTGAATTGCGTCACGCACCACCAGCACCTCGGGACTGCGCGCGGCGTCCGGTTCCATCCATTCGCGATTCAGGTTCGCGCCCGTCGCGTTGGTGCGCAGATTGCCGTGCACGCTGCCGTCCGGATTCATATTCGGCACGACGTAGAACACCGCGTGATCGTAGAGCTTGCGCGCCACCGGATCGCCCGCCCAATCGCCCCAACCCGCGAGACGCTTGACGAGACCTTCGATAAACCACTCGGCCATCGTCTCGCCAGGATGCTGGCGCGCGATCAGCCAGATTTTCTTCTTGGGCGTATCGCCGGTTTGCGGCGTGCCGAGCGTCAACAGAGACATCGGCCGGCCTTCGACGGTCTTGCCCAACTCCGTCAGCGTGGCCTGCGGCATCTGCTGGATCGCACCGAGAAATTCCGAGTGACGCTCCTCGCTATACGGCTCGAAATACGCGTAGTAGATGCGGTCGAAATCCGGCGTGTGGTCGATCGTCAACACACGGCCGTCGTAGGAAGTCGGCACGCGGAACCAGTTCACCCGGTCGTAGCTTGCTACCGCCCGGTAGTCGCGCCAGCCTTCGGCGAAAGCGCACGCCGCGGCATTTTCGAAGGTCATCACGCAGCGCTCGCCGGCCGCGCCGGACAAACGGAAATAAAACCACTGCGCGAAATCAGCATGACTGTCGGGCCGCACGCGCAAACGGATGTTGCCGGCATCTTCGCAGGCCAGCACTTCAATCGCGCCCGCATCGAAGTTGCTCGTAATCGATAACGTCATGATGTTCTTCCCTGCTTGTGTGCGCCGCAACCGCCTAATCGGCGATGCGGCGGCGGAATACGTAAGTGGAATCGTTCGAGGCCCCGCCGTTGAACGCGTAGCCTTCGGCGTCGAAGTCCTTCAACTGCTCGGGCTTGTCGAGACGGTTTTCGACCGCGTAGCGCGCCATCAGTCCGCGCGCGCGCTTTGCATGGAAACTGATGATCTTGTAGCGGCCGCCCTTCCAGTCTTCAAACACGGGGGTGACGATCGGCGCTTCGAGCAGCTTGGGTTTGACCGACTTGAAGTACTCGCCGGAAGCGCAGTTGACCAGCACGCGCGAGGCGGCAGCGCGCTTCTTCAGTTGCGCGTTCAAAGCCTGAGTGATCCGTTCGCCCCAGAACGCGTATAGGTCCTTGCCGCGCGTATTGGCAAAGCGAGTACCCATTTCGAGGCGATAGGGTTGCAGCAGATCGAGCGGACGCAGCAATCCGTACAGGCCCGAAAGCACGCGCACATGGTTCTGCGCGTAATCCAGATCGGCCGACGACAAGGTCCTGGCGTTGAAGCCTTCGTACACGTCGCCGTTGAACGCGAGCACGGCCTGCTTGGCGTTGTGCGTGCCGAAACTGGGGGACCATTGCGCGTAACGCTGGAAATTGAGGTGGGCAAGCTGATCGGAAATGCTCATCAACGAGCCGATCTGCTGCGGCGACAAAAGACGCAATCCACCGATCAATTCGGCCGCGTCGTCGACGAAATCGGGGATCGTGTGCTTTTTGACATGCGGAGGGGTTTCGTAGTCGAGCGATTTCGCCGGCGACAGAACGATTATCATAGAGGCCTTGCAGGCACGCCGTGCCTGGCGGTCAAAGACGAAAGCCAGATTGTAACGAATGCCCGGTTCCCATGCCTCACACGGCGCTTTGCGCGTCGTCCTCGATTCCAATGTCTGGATCGATATTCTCGTGTTCGACGATCCGCACACGCGGCCGATCCGCGCCGCGCTCGAAAGCGGCGCGCTCGCCGCGCTGATCGACGCGCGCTGCCTCGCCGAACTCACCTACGTGCTCGACTATCCGCAATTCGTGCATCGCAAGGTCGACAAGTCGGCGGCGCTGGCTGTCGTCGCACGCCTGACGCAATTGGTCGAACCCGCCGCACCTGCGGAAGATGCCAGGCCCTTGCCCAAATGCAAAGACCGCGACGACCAGAAATTCCTCGAACTCGCGCACGCCGCGCAGGCCGACTGGCTGGTGTCGAAAGACCGCGCGGTATTGAAACTCGCCAAGCGGATTGCGCGCGACTTCGGTTTCCAGATTGCACAGCCGGCACCGTTCGTCAGCGCCTGCATGACAATCGCGGACGAGCCCGCACCGGTATGACCCCTGGCCAGATGGCCAACGTCGGGTCGAGCGCGCGCACATAACGCCGCGATTCCCTACAATCAGGCTTCGTCCTTTTCGAACGACGCCCTCTGTCAATTCGCCAACTCACTCGACCACGCTCAGGACAGCGCCATGAATGCACCGCACGACACGCCCATGAGTCCCTCGTTTCCGTCTCGCCTGCCGGACGTCGGCACGACGATTTTCACCGTGATGAGCGCACTCGCCGCCGAAAAAGGCGCGGTGAACCTCGGCCAGGGTTTTCCCGATTTCGGCTGTGATCCCCGCATTGTCGACGCGGTCGCGAACGCCATGCGCGACGGCCACAATCAATATCCGCCGATGGCCGGCGCCGCGCCGCTGCGTCAGGCGATTTCGGATAAGATCGCAAACCTCTACGGGCGCCGCTATGACGCCGCGAGCGAGATCACCGTGACGGCGGGCGCCACGCAGGCGCTGCTAACCGCGATTCTCTGCACCGTGCACCCCGGCGACGAAGTGATCGTGATCGAGCCGAACTACGACAGCTACGTGCCGTCGATCGAACTGGCCGGCGGCAAGCCGGTATTCGTCACGCTCGAGGCGCCCGACTACGCCATCCCGTTCGACAAGCTCGCCGCCGCGATCACGCCGAAAACCCGGCTCCTGCTGATCAACACGCCGCACAATCCGACCGGCACGGTCTGGCGCGCGGAAGACATGCGCAAGCTCGAAGAAATCGTGCGCGGCACCAACGTGCTGATCCTGTCGGACGAAGTGTACGAGCACATGGTGTACGACGGCGCGCCGCACGAAAGCGTCGCGCGCTATCCGGAGCTGGCGCAGCGCAGTTTCCTGGTGTCGAGCTTCGGCAAGACCTACCACGTCACCGGCTGGAAGGTCGGCTACGTAGCCGCACCCGCCGCACTCACGGCTGAATTCCGCAAAGTGCACCAGTTCAACGTGTTCACGGTCAACACGCCGATGCAGGTCGGCCTCGCGGATTACATGAACGATCCAGCGCCGTATCTGGATCTGCCCGCGTTTTATCAGAAGAAACGCGACTTCTTCCGTGCAGGCCTCGCGAATTCACGCTTCAGGCTGCTGCCTTGCACGGGCACCTACTTTCAGTGTGTCGATTATTCGGCAATCAGCGATTTGCCCGAAGCCGAATTCGCGCAATGGCTGACCGGCGAGATCGGCGTTGCAGCGATTCCGGTGTCGGCGTTCTATCACGAGGCGCATGAATCGGGCGTGGTGCGCTTCTGCTTTGCCAAGCAGGAGGCCACCCTCGCCACCGCGCTCGACCGGCTGGCGCGGCTCTAGGATGCCCCGCGCGATGCTGCGAACGAACCCACGTTCCTCGCCATCGCGCGCAGCCGCCCACGTGTATGTTGCACGCCCGGGTTCATCTCGCCCGCAAACCTGCCGCTCGTCAGGCTGGACGCGAGGCCGCGATATGCGCCTTACGATCTTCGGTCACGCGTTGCGCGGCTGGCCGCATGTTGATCGCCTTCACATAGCTTTTCCAGTCCACGCCGGCGTCGAGCAGCAGATCGCGGCCGTAGATGGTCTGCGTCGCCATGCCCACCAGCGGCAAACTCACAAACCCTGCTGTGTCGGCGACACTGAAACGCTCGCCGCGCAAATATGGCCCGAACTCCGCGATTCGCTTGAAGCCGGCAATGTGATGCGCAAGCAGTTTCTCGACGCGCCCCTTGGTCGCGTCCGTCACGGTGCCACCGAAAAACGCTTCCTTGTAGAGATTGCGCGCGGTCAGTTCGAGATGCACATCCACGAACGTAATCAATTCGCGCTCCTTGGCCGCTTCCCATGGGTCAGCGGAAAAAATCGCCTTGTCGGGAAACCGCGCGGCCAGATATTCGACGATGCTTTGCGATTCGCACAGATCGCCGTGTTCGGTCTGGATATAGGGCACCTTGCCGAGCGGAGAATGTTCGAGCATGGTCTCCTCCTGGCTCGGCATCACGAACACTTCTTCGAACGGAATGCCGTGTTCGAGAAGCACGAACTTGACCTTGTTGTAATAGTTGGACAGCGCGAAACCGCACAGCTTGATCATCGGGAGTCTCCTTCCTTCGGGTTGTTTGAGACCGCTCGTCAAATTCAAAGCAGCGGCCTTCGATCAATCATCCAGTAAATTGCACGATCGTGCTATTCTAAAATAACCATGGAGTCGAGCATCACAATGACCTCTCGCAATTTCAGCATCGAGACTATCGGCATTGTCGGAACCGGTGCAATGGGGCGCGGCATTGCTCAGATCGCCGCACTGGCCGGTCTCACCGTGCGTCTGTATGACACGAATCCCACCGCAATCGGCGCCGCGCGCGACTACCTTGCCGAGACTTTCGCCAAATTGACCGCCAAAGGCAAGCTCGACCAGGCCCGCTCGCTCGCCGCGCTGGCGAACGTGAGCGGTGCGCAGGTCATCGGCGATCTGGCCGATTGCGATCTGGTCGTCGAGGCGATCGTCGAAAAGCTCGATGTGAAACAGGCCCTCTTTCGCGAACTCGAAACGGTGGTGAGCGACCGTTGCGTGCTGGCATCGAACACCTCGTCGTTGTCGATTACGGCGATCGCGGCGGGCTGCACGAATCCGTCGCGGGTGGCCGGCTATCACTTCTTCAATCCTGTTCCACTGATGAAGGTCGTTGAGGTGATCGACGGCCTGCGCGGCGATCCCGCCGTTGGCGATGCATTGATGGATCTCGCGCGCCGCATGGGACACACGCCGGTGCGCGCGAAAGACATGCCCGGTTTCATTGTCAACCATGCCGGCCGCGGTATGAATACCGAGGGTCTGCGCGTGGTCGGCGAAGGCGTGGCGAGCTTCGCCGACATCGACCGCATCATGCGCGAGCAGGCAGGTTTTCGCCTCGGGCCGTTCGAACTGCTCGACCTGACCGCGCTCGACGTATCGCATCCGGTGATGGAATCGATCTATCACCAGTTCTATGAAGAACCGCGCTTCACGCCCTCGCCGATCACCGGCACGCGGCTTGCGGGCGGACTGATCGGCCGCAAAACGGGCGAAGGCTTCTATCGCTACGAAGACGGCAAGCAGCAAGTGCCCGCAGAAGCGCCCGCGCCGACCGAACTGCCCCAAAGCGTGTGGGTCAGCAAGCGCTATCCGCAAGCGCATGAAGCCGTCGTGCAACTCGTCGCCAAAGCCGGCGTAAAGCTCGACGAAGGCGCCATACCCGCAGCGGACTCGTTGATCGTCGTAACGCCGTTCGGTCATGACGCAACCACCGCTGCCGCCGACGAAGCACTCGATGCGACTCGCGTTGTCGCTATCGATACCCTCTTCCCGCTGGCCGTCGTGCCGCGTCGCACGTTGATGACGACACCCGCCACCACCCGCGAGGCACGCGAGACCGCGCACGCACTATTTGCCGCCGACGGCGTGCCCGTCACCATGATCCGCGATTCGACCGGCTTCGTCGCGCAACGCATTGTGGCAACCATCGTCAACATCGGCTGCGACATTGCGCAACAACAGATCGCGACGCCGGACGACATCGACCTCGCGGTGACGCTGGGCCTTGGCTACCCGCGCGGGCCGCTCGCACTCGGCGATGCGCTCGGCGCGAAAACGATTCTCACCATCTTGCGCAATATCTTCAGCGTGCTCGGTGACCCGCGCTATCGTCCATCCCCCTGGCTGGCACGGCGTGCGCAGCTTGGCCTGTCGCTGACACAACGCGACGCTGCCGACACTCAAACGGAGACCCAACAATGAGCGCCGAACTGCTGACCTCGCGCCCGACCGAAAGCGAATCGACGCTAGTCCTCACGCTGTCGAACCCCGGCGCACGCAATGCGCTGCATCCGGACATGTATGCCGCGGGCATCGAAGCGCTCGAGTCCGTGGAGCGCGACCCGTCCATACGCGCGGTCGTGATTGCCGGCGCGGACAATTTCTTTTGTGCCGGCGGCAATCTGAACCGCTTGCTGGAAAATCGCGCGAAAGACCCGTCGGTGCAGGCGGAGAGTATCGATCTGCTCGGCGAATGGATTTCGGCGCTGCGTCTGTCGTCGAAGCCGGTGATCGCTGCCGTCGACGGCGCCGCCGCCGGTGCGGGGTTTTCGCTCGCGCTCGCGTGCGATCTGATCGTCGCCGCGGAAGACGCCAAATTCGTGATGTCGTATGCACGCGTAGGGCTCACGCCCGATGGCGGTGGATCGTGGTTTCTCGCACAAGCCTTGCCCCGTCAGTTGGCAACCGAAGTGCTGATCGAAGGCAAACCGATCGGCGCCACGCGTCTCTACGATCTCGGCGTCGTCAACAAACTGGCGAAGGCCGGCACCGTGCGCGACACAGCTGTTGCGTGGGCCGATGAACTCGGCAAGATTTCGCCGAATTCGGTCGCGCGTATCAAGGGGCTCATCGGCGCGGCCGGCGCACAGCCGCTCGCTGAACATCTGGTCGCCGAACGCGACAGCTTTGTTGCCTCACTGCACCACCGCGACGGGCTCGAAGGGATCTCCGCCTTCCTCGAAAAACGCGCACCGGTCTACAAATGAATGCGGGTGAACCTAAGTGAACGAAGGGACGATGCCTGACTTTCAACTCCCCAGGCGCCGCCGCATCTTTCTGATGCGTCATGGCGACGTGACCTACTTCGACGACTCCGGCCGCGCGATCGATCCTGAAACCGTGCCGTTGAACGCGCACGGCCGCGAACAGGCAAGCGCGGCAGGCCGGGCGTTCGCCGACCAGCAAATCCGGTTCGATCGGGTGATCGTAAGCGGTTTGCCGCGCACGGTCGAAACCGCTCAACGTGTGCTGGCCGAGACCGGTCAGCAGATCGAACTCGATATCGAACCCGCGTTGCAAGAAATTCGCGGTGGCAAGCTCAGCAACATTCCGCCGCAGGATATCGAAGCAGCGTTTCTCGGCGCGTTCGACGGCATCGTGCCGGAAAGCACGCGCTTTCTCGGCGGCGAAACCATCGGTGCGTTGTTCGACCGTGTGCTGCCGGCAGTGGCGGCGTTGCGCGAGGACACGTCGTGGGACACCGTGCTGCTGGTGCTGCACGGCGGCGTGAATCGCGCGATTCTGTCGCACGCGCTCACCGCCGGCGGCCGCACTTTCTTCGGCCATCTGGCGCAGGCCACCGGTTGCATCAACGCGCTCGACGTCGGCGCCGCGCCGCGAGACTGGGTGTTACGCACGATCAACTATTCCCCGCCGTCGCCGCTCCATCGCGACGTTCGCAATACCACGATGGAAATGCTCTACGCACAATTCATTCAATACCAGCGTAGCTGAACCCGAACTGGAGGAGACACATGGTGCAAGCCACACAGACCGGCGAACCAGAACACAAGCCGGATTACTCGGCCTTCGAGGGCACGCGTCCGGTCAACGAGCGGCAACGCTTCGACAGTGACGCGCTCGCCGCGTGGCTAGCCCAGCATGTCGACGGATTTGCCGGCCCGCTCACTTTGGAGCAATTCGCCGGCGGCCAGTCGAATCCCACCTTCAAACTCGTTACGCCATCGCGCTCGTACGTGATGCGCGCGAAACCCGGGCCGGCCGCGAAATTACTGCCCTCGGCGCACGCCGTCGAACGCGAATACCGTGTGATGCATGCGCTTTCCGGCACCGACGTGCCGGTCGCGAACATGCTCGCCTTGTGCGAAGACGAAAGTGTGATCGGCCGGGCGTTCTACGTGATGGAGTTCGTCGAAGGCCGCGTGCTGTGGGACCAGTCATTGCCCGGCATGACGCCTGCGGAGCGCACGGCGATTTACGACGAAATGAATCGCGTGATCGCCGCGCTGCATAGCGTCGACGTCGCCGCAATCGGTCTTGCCGACTATGGCAAACCGGGCAACTACTTCGCTCGCCAGATCGGCCGTTGGAGCAAACAGTACATCGCCTCCGAAACCGAGCCGATCGACGCGATGCAACGCCTGATCGAATGGCTGCCGCAGCATATGCCAGCGGAAACGAGCGAGCGCGCCTCGGTCGTGCATGGCGACTACCGGCTCGACAATCTGATCTTCCATCCCACCGAGCCGCGCGTACTGGCCGTACTCGACTGGGAACTGTCAACGCTCGGGGACCCGCTCGCCGACTTCGCCTATCACTGCATGGCGTGGCACGTCGACCCGGCGCAGTTTCGCGGCATTGCGGGCCTCGACTGGGCGGTGCTCGGTATTCCCGACGAAGCGCAGTACGTCGAACGCTATTGCAAGCGCACCGGCTTCGAGATTCACGGCGACTGGAATTTCTATCTGGCGTACAACATGTTCCGCATCGCGGCCATCCTGCAAGGGATCATGAAACGCGTGGTCGACGGCACGGCAGCCAGTGCTCAGGCGCTCGATGCCGGCCGCCGTGCGAAGCCGATGGCCGAACTCGCCTGGCGCTACGCACAGAAAGTACGTTAAGAAAATCGGCGCACCAGCTTGCGCTTCTGAACACACGTCATTCGTCATCCGCGAGGTCACACATGAATTTCGACTACACCCCGAAGGTTCAGGCGCTGCGCGAGAAACTGCTCGCCTTCTTCGACGAGCACATCTATCCGAACGAGCAGGCGTTCTATGCCGAGATTGCGCGCAATCGCCAGAACGGCAATGCGTGGCTGCCGACCGAGTTGATGGAGCAACTGAAACAGAAGGCGCGTGACGCCGGCCTGTGGAACCTGTTCCTGCCTGAATCGGTACGCGGAGCCGGTCTGACGAATCTTGAGTACGCGCCGCTATGCGAGATCATGGGCCGTGTGCCCTGGGCGCCGGAAGTGTTCAACTGCAACGCGCCCGACACGGGCAACATGGAAACTATCGAACGCTACGGCAGCGACGACAACAAGCGCGAGTGGCTCGAACCGCTGCTGCAAGGGCACATCCGCTCCGCGTTTCTGATGACGGAGCCGGAAGTGGCGTCGTCCGACGCGACCAATATCCAGACGAGCATCGTGCGCGATGGCGACTCCTACGTGATCAACGGCCACAAGTGGTGGTCGTCTGGTGCAGGGGATCCGCGCTGCAAGATCTACATCGTGATGGGCAAGACCGACCCTGAGGCGCCGCGCCATGCACAGCAGTCGATGATTCTGATTCCCGCCGATGCCACCGGCATTACCGTACATCGGCCTCTCACCGTATTCGGCTACGACGACGCGCCGCATGGCCATATGGAAATTACGCTTGAGAACGTGCGCGTGCCGGCCACCAACATGCTGCTCGGTGAAGGGCGCGGTTTCGAAATCGCCCAAGGCCGCCTCGGACCAGGACGCATTCACCACTGCATGCGTTTGATCGGTCTCGCCGAGCGCGCACTCGAACTCATGGCGAAGCGCTCCATGCAACGCATCGCTTTCGGTAAGCCGGTTGCTGCACAAGGCGTCACACAGGAGCGCCTGGCCGAGGCGCGTTGCATGATCGAACAGGCGCGTCTGCTGACGCTGAAAACCGCGTACATGATGGACACCGTCGGCAACAAGGGCGCGCGCGGCGAGATCGCCATGATCAAGGTGGTCGCGCCGAATATGGCATGCCAGGTGATCGACTGGGCGATCCAGGCGCACGGCGGCGGTGGCGTCAGCGACGATTTTCCGCTGGCGTATGCGTATGCGTCCGCACGGACGCTACGCTTTGCCGATGGCCCCGACGAAGTGCACCGCAACGCAATCGCAAAGCTCGAACTGGCGCGCTATATGGATACGGGCGCTGCGGCGCGCGTGGAGATGCCGGTTACGCGGGTTTGAACGTTCAATCGTTTGATCGTTTGATCGCTTGAGGGGGCGTTCAAGCCTGGCTTCGCGGCGGTCGATTACGCCACGGCGTCGAGACCTGGCTCACAACGGCACGGCCAGCAGCATCGCTCGATCTGTGCTCTAATTTTCGTCAATTGCGGCGCCCTTTGCGGCGCCGCTTTCACAAAACGAAGGAGCCAGGATGATCGACGTCTATAGCTGGGCAACCCCGAATGGCCATAAAGTTCACATCATGCTCGAGGAAACGGGCCTCGCGTACGCGGCGCACGGCGTCGATATCGGTGCAGGCGACCAGTTCAAACCCGAGTTCCTTGCCATCAGCCCGAACAACAAGATTCCCGCGATCGTCGATCCGGAAGGTCCCAAAGACGCCGACGGCAAACCGTTCGCCCTGTTCGAATCGGGCGCGATTCTGATTTACCTCGCGGAGAAAACCGGCAAATTCCTGCCCACTGATCCGGCCGCACGCTATGCGACGCTGCAATGGCTGATGTTCCAGATGGGCGGCCTCGGTCCAATGCTAGGGCAAACGCATCATTTCCGTATCTATGCGCCGGAGCCGCTCGAATATGCGATCAACCGTTATACGAACGAAGCGCGGCGTCTGTACGGCGTGATGAATACGCAGCTCGGCAAGACGCCGTACCTCGCCGGCAATGAATACACGATCGCCGACATCGCAGCATTTCCTTGGACACGCTCGTGGCAAAACCAGGGGATCGAACTGGATGCGTTTCCGCATGTGAAGCGATGGCACGAAGAAATTGCCGCACGTCCTGCGGTGGTGCGCGGCGTCGAAGTGTTGGCGTCGGCCCGTAAGCCGCTCATGGACGATAAGGCCAAAGAGATGCTGTTCGGTGCGACGCAGTACGCCAAGCGGTAGTCGTGCCGTCGGTCTGCTGCAGCGGCGCTCATTCGCATTGACGATGAGATGAGCGCAACCGTTGCAGCGCCATAAAAAAGCGCGAGACGGCATCACGGCCGCTCGCGCTTTTTTATCAACCTGCCGGCTATGGACGGTTAGAAGTAATGCCGCGTGATGAACTCCGCGACACATACCGGCCGCTCACTGCCCTGCCGCTCCAGCGTCACATTCCATTCAACCTGCACGCCGGCGTTGTCGACGTCAGTGACGGCTTCCACCGCAAACCGTGCACGCAACTGCGAGCCGACCAGCACCGGCGACGTGAACCGCACGCGATTCAATCCGTAATTGACGCCCATGCGCTGTTCGAGCACCACCGTCTTGCCGAGCAACGCAGGAATCAACGACAGTGTCATGAACCCATGTGCGACCGGACCACCGAACGGCGACTCACGCCGCGCCCGCTCGGGGTCGACGTGAATCCACTGGTGATCGCCGGTGGCTTCGGCGAAACGGTCGACGCTCGCCTGGTCGACCGTCAGCCAGTCGCTGACGAGCGGTTCAGCGCCAATCAGCGCACGCAACGCCGCTGCGTCGCCAAAGGTTGCGGCCGCCGCCGCGCTGCTGCCCGTCACGACACAGCTCCCGGATTGCGTAGTCCGAACAAGCCTTTGGAGCGTACGGTAATCACCGTTTCACCGTGCTGATTGATACCTTCCCACTGCGTCGACACGATGCCGCGATCCGGTTTGCTCTCCGAAACACGCTTGTCGAGCACAACGTTCATCATTGTGATCGTGTCGCCGACGCGCACCGGCTTCAGCCAGCGGATCTCGTCGATACCGGGCGAACCCATGGACGTGGAACCCGCGATCAGGTTACGCACCAGCATGCCCATCATGACCGAACAGGTATGCCAGCCGCTTGCGATCAATCCGCGAAACGGCGACTCCGCCGCGGCGGCATCGTCCACGTGAAACGGTTGCGGATCGAACTTCTCCGCGAACTCGACAATTTCTTCACGCGTGAACGTATGCTTGCCGATTTCGGTAGTCGTGCCGACTACCATGTCCTCGAAACTCAAACCCATCGCCACACCTCCTTCCTATCCGATTCGCCCGGCTGATCAAGCTTCGGCAGTGACAAAACCGGGCAGCGCGGCGAACCGCGCAAGATGGTGATCGACATCGCCCAAGGTGGTTTCGATGATTGCAAGACGTTTAAACAGATGCGCCGCTGCGACTTCGTTCGTGACGCCCATGCCGCCGTGCAACTGGACGGCCTGCTGACCCACGAACCGGGCTGCCTGACCGACGCGCGCCTTCGCTGCGGAGACCGCACGGCGACGTTCGTCGCCGTCTGCGCTCGTGTAGCGCATCGCCGCGAGATAAGTGACCGACCGCGCCTGCTCGGCGTGAATCAGCATCTCGACCATGCGATGCTGCAAAGCCTGAAAACGCGCGATCGGCTGACCGAACTGCTGGCGCGTCCTGGTGTACTCGACCGTTGCATGATTCAGCGCATCGAGCGCGCCAACCGCTTCCGCGCAGAGCAACACCGTACCGTAATCCGCGATGTGCTCGAGCGCTGCGGCGCCCGCGTGCTTACCTGTGAGCCGGCGTGCAGGCGCCCTCTCGAACTCGAGTGTCGCGGCGCGCTGGCCGTCGATTGTGCGATAGTCAGTGACCTTGACGCCGGCCGCATCGCGAGCGACGACAAAGAGCGCGATCTCACCATTCAGCCGAGCCGGCACGATCCAGTAATCCGCTTGCGCGCCGTGCAGCACAACTGACTTCGTGCCGGTCAACGTCTGTTGATCGCCCTGAGCGTTCGCCACGGTCTCGACCTCGAACAGGTCGTAGCGTGCATGCGGCTCGTGAAATGCCACTGCGAGCTTGATCTCGCCCTGGGCCGCGCGTTCGAGCAGCGATGCGTCTTCGCCCTGTTCAGTGCCCGCCAGCCGCAGCGCTTCGACACCCACCGCTGTCGCCCAATATGGCTCGACCACCAGAGCACGGCCCAGCTCCTGCATCACAACCAGCATGTCGATCGGGCTGCCGTTAAAACCACCTTGCGCTTCCGGCACCGGCAACGCGGTCAGCCCCAACTCGGTGAAGGCGTTCCAGTGCACATCCGACACACCGGCTTCCGATTGCACAATCGCCTGGCGCGCCTCGAACCCATAGTTCTTGTCCAGATAGCGGCGCAGCGCGTCAGCAAATTGCTGTTGTTCGTCGTTGAAAGTGAAGTCCATGCGCCACTCCTCAAAGTCCCAGAATCATCTGCGCGATGATGTTCTTTTGAATTTCGTTCGAGCCGCCGTAAATCGACGTCTTGCGGAAGTTGAAGTAGTACGCGGCCAGCGGCGCGGCGTCATCGTCACCGGCGACACTATGCTCGCGTTCGCCTTCGAGGAAGGGCACGTCGAACGGTGCGGCGAGTGGTCCAATTGCGTCGAACATCAGTTCGGTTAGCGCCTGCTGCACTTCCGTGCCCTTGATCTTGAGCATCGATGCTTCCGGCCCTGGTCCACGTCCGCCCGTTTCATTGGCGACTACCCGTTGCACGGTGACTTCGAGCGCCATCAGTTCGATCTCGAGGCTTGCGACTTTTGCGGCGAACACAGGATCTTGCAGCAACGGCTTGCCGTTCTTCTTCTGATCCAGCGCAAGGCGCTTCAGGAATACGAGTTCGCGCTTCGATTGCCCGACGCGCGCAATACCCGTGCGCTCGTGTCCGAGCAGGTACTTCGCATAGGTCCAGCCACGGTTCTCTTCGCCGACCAGATTGTCGAGCGGCACCTTCACGTCTTCGAAGAAGACTTCGTTGACTTCGTGGTCCTCGTCGAGCGTGATGATCGGGCGCACCGTAATACCGGGCGTCTTCATATCGATCAGCAAAAACGAGATACCTTCCTGCTTTTTCGCGCCACTGTCGGTGCGAACAAGGCAGAACATCATATCGGCGTACTGGCCCAGCGTAGTCCAGGTCTTCTGACCGTTGACCACATAGTGATCGCCAACGCGCTCGGCACGCGTGCGCAGCGAGGCCAGGTCGGAACCGGAGCCCGGTTCGGAGTAGCCCTGACACCACCAGTCCGTACCGTCGAGAATCCGCGGCAGATAGTGACGCTTCTGCGCCTCATTGCCGTACTTCATCAGCACGGGCGCAACCATCGAGACGCCGAACGGCAGCACGGACGGCGCGCCGATACGCGCACACTCTTCATCCCAGATATGCCGTTGGGTCGCGTCCCATCCCGGGCCGCCGTATTGTTTCGGCCAGGCGACAACCGACCAGCCGCGCGTGCCGAGCAGCTTGTGCCAACTCGCGAAGTCTTCGCGATTCAGACGCTTGTGGTTGAGTACTTTGTCGCTCAGCTCGCGAGGCAGATTCGCTTCGAGCCAAGCGCGGATGTCGGCGCGGAACGCGTCGTCAGCGGGGGAATAGTCCAGATTCATGCGTAGTGTCTCCTGGCCGCAACCGCCCGCTGCCAGTGAGCCACTGCACTATTGCAGCGGTTCCTTCAAGGCAGCCGGGACTGGTAGCGGCATCACTTCGATGCCTTCTTCGACCAAGGCTTTCGCGTCTTCCGGTGTCGTAACACCGCGAATATTGCGTGCGGGCGCTTCGTTGTAGTGAATGCGCCGTGCTTCCTCGGCGAAGCGGTCGCCCACGTTCTCAGTCTTTTCCAGTACCTCGCGCAATGCGCGCATTACACGCGCCTGCATGTCCCCCGTGCCCGCAGGGACTTTCTTGTCAGTCGCGCCCGACAGATTCAGTCGGGGCGCCGACGGCAGGCGGCTCACTTCGTGTGCACCGCAGATCGGACATTCGACGAGCTTGCGGGACTGCTGCGACTCGAAGTCATCAGCCGAAGCAAACCAGCCTTCGAACCGATGGCCATGCGGACACTGTAAATCGAGGACCTTCATGTGGAATCAGGGCTTGCGTGCCAGTTTAGCGCAAAATGGAAATTTGTGAACGATCGTTCGTAAATTTTTACGGGCGACCTATCGACACCCGGCGCCGTCTACAAATCGAACGCGGTGGGCGATTCTAACGCTTTGTGCAACAGACTGCCGAAGGTGGCTCAACCGGCGAACGGCACACCAGGAACCCGTGGATCAAATGGCGAGCTGATCGCATGGCACTCATGGGTCCGCGCACCTGCCGCCCCGCTCCTTTTAAGCCAGAAGGACTCCGAGCCGGCGGTTGAGCCGCGGCTCGATCTGAAGCCCCTCTTTGGCGAGGTTGACCTGTTTGGCCGATGTCGCGACGTCGAGTACGTCCGCCTTGATCTCATACCCGCCACGCGCAGTCAGCCAGCCAAGGACGTCCGACAGATGCCATACCGACGCGCTGCCCTCATGAACGGGCGGCGGAAAGTCGAGAGCGTGGCTCAACATCAGCTTACGCATGTTTTGCCGTGAGACACCCGCTACCTCCGCGACATCAGTAAGGCCGACGAAATCCGGTCCCGCCTCGACAAGGCGCGCGGACGGCACCGCCTGTTTGATATCCTGGAGCGCGCTGAAAAGCGCCTCGAATGCCGACGTGCCTTCGCGAGCGAAAACCAGCGCGATACGCCCCGGCTGCCCTACGCCGATCGTAGCGTCATCGCATCCGGCTTCGCCCAGGCGCTCGACGATCTCGTCGAGATCGCAATCTTCCGCGGCGAGCTGGTACTTCAAGGTGAATACATATTCCATAAGTTACTCCTGCCTTCATTCAGCCTCGGGTTTCACCCTTCGAACATTTTTACCGCCGGTGCGTCGTGCAATTGTCGACGATGCGCTTGAGGTGCTTTGCATGATTGCCGGGATTCTTCGGCGTGCTCCACACACTCGAGATGCAGAACTCGCCACAACGACATTCCGCGTCGTTGTACGGACAGTACATCTTTCCCCACGCATGACCTTTGCCTGCACCCTGGACGTGCCAGCCGTGGCTTTCCGCGTAAGCCAGCGCGGCCTCAACCTCTTTTTTTGAATGGACTCCACGAACCATCTATACCCTCCAATCTAGTGCATGCGCCCATGGTTGTCAAGTGACAACCATGGGCGCAATCGACTCCGCCGCACACCCTTCGTTATCCAAAATAAATGCGATAACAAACTTCGTTGCCAGACGTCGATACTAGAGTGGCAACGGCCACGCGGCGAGACTATCGGATGGCATAGGACAAAAGCCTTTTCGGGCATGGATGCACTGCATCGGGTCGATACCGTGCTCCAATGACAAAGCCCCTGCCGGTCATGGACCGGCAGGGGCCTTGGGCAGATTATCCGCCCGGCGCGCGACTCGTGGCCGCCCTGCGTTCCGGACTGGGCGCGTTATTGCGGTGCGGCCGTCGGCCACACACCCGACAACACCTTCTCAAGCCAGAACGTACCGATGACGGTTTTCACGTCAGTGATCTTGCCGGTACGCACCCACTCGGATACATCCGCAACAGTCGCCGTGAACAGTTCGAGGAACTCGCCGTCGTCGAGTTTGCGCTCGCCGGCAGTCAACCCACGCGCGAGGTAGATATCGATGAATTCCGTCGAGTAAGAAATGATGGGATGAATGCGCGTCAAATAAACATATTCGCGCGCCGTATAGCCAGTCTCTTCCCGCAGTTCCCGTTTCGCGCAGGCCAGCGCGCCCTCGTTCGGATCGAGCTTTCCCGCCGGATACTCGACCATGACCTTACCCATCGGATAGCGATACTGGCTTTCCAGCAACACGCGGCCATCGTCGAATAACGGGATCACCATCACCGCGCCCGGATGCTGAACGTACTCGCGAGTGGCCTGCTTACCGTCGGGCAGGCGGACGGTATCGCACTTGAGCGTCAGGAACGGCCCTTGATGGATCGTTTTGCTCTCGAGACAGGTTTCGGTGAGCGCGGCGTCGTGATCGGGAAGTTCAGCCATATGCGACCTCAGGACGGCATGGTGCGCGACGGCGAGACGCCGTCAGCGACGTTTGACGAGATACTGGAAGGTAAAGCCGGGGAATGCGAACACGATGAACAACGCGAACGTGATCGCGTAGAACTGCCACCCTTGTTCGAAGCGGTTACCCGCGCGCGCCTCCAGCAGAAAGCCGAGCGCACCGACCACAAAGTACAGCACGATCAATTCGGCAATCCGGATCCAGGCGCTCTTCTTCACCGCTTTCAACGGCACGGTGGCGAAGAGACGCTGATTCAGGAACGGCAGGTTGGCGCCGACCAGCGCCAACAACACGATAAACCAACCCGCAGCCGACATCAGAGCAGCAGCGTGTGCTGGATAGCCTGCAGGCAGGCCTTCAGCAGCGGGTCTGGCACAATGCCGAGCACCAGCACGGCAACCCCATTGAGCGCGAGCAAAGCACGCGTGCTGGTGTCGGCGACGATCGGCGACTTGTCTTGCGCTTCGTCAAAGTACATCAACTTGACGATACGCAGGTAGTAGAACGCACCGAACAGCGACGTAATCACAGCCAGTACGGTCAGCCAGGTCAATCCGGCATTCATGGTTGCCTGCAGGACCGCAAGCTTGGCGTAGAAGCCGACCGCAGGCGGAATGCCAGCGAGCGAGAACATCATCACCATCATGACGAAAGCGAACACCGGGCTGCGTTGATTCAGGCCCTTGAAGTCTTCGAGCGTATCCGCTTCAAAATCGCGGCGTGCCAGCAGCATGATGACGCCGAAGGTGCCCAATGTCGTAATCAGGTAGACGATGCTGTAGAACATCGCCGAGCCATACGCATTGGCGGCGCCCGAGGTCTTCTGATCCACTACGCCAGCCAGCAGGCCGAGCAGCACAAAGCCCATGTTCGAAATCGCCGAATACGCGAGCATGCGCTTGACGTTGCGTTGCACGATACCGGTGATGTTG
Organism: Paraburkholderia fungorum; assembly: GCF_046026025.1. Lineage (GTDB taxonomy): Bacteria > Pseudomonadota > Gammaproteobacteria > Burkholderiales > Burkholderiaceae > Paraburkholderia > Paraburkholderia fungorum_E. Next base: position 23,468 of record NZ_JAQQFL010000033.1, read on the forward strand.
CCGACGATCATCGACAGCGCAGCCAGAATCACCAGCATTTGCTGCCATTCGACCGCGAGCGGCAACAGGCCCATTACGAGAAAGCGCAGGCCCCACGCGAATGCCGCCACCTTCGGACCGCCGCCGACCATCAGCGTCATGGCCGTCGGAGCGCCCTGGTACACGTCAGGCACCCACATGTGGAACGGCACCGCCCCCATCTTGAACGCCACGCCTGCCACGATGAAGATCACGCCGAACAGCAGCACGCTCGGATCGTAGTGGCTCGTGCCGATCGCCTTGAACACTTCGTTCAGGTCGAGCGAGCCGGTCGCGCCGTACAACATGGAAATGCCGTACAGCAGGAAGCCGGAAGCCAACGCGCCGAGCACGTAGTACTTCATTGCCGCTTCGTTCGAAGGCGCCGCATCACGACGCAACGCGATGGCACCGTACAGCGACAGCGACATCAGTTCCAGACCGAGGTACAGCGTCAGGAAGTTGTTGCCGGAAATCATCACGAGTTGGCCGAGCAACGAGAACATGCCCAACAGGAAGAACTCGCCGCGGAACAGCCCGCGATCCTCGAGGTACCGGCGCGAATAGACGATCGACACGGCATAACCGAGCGTCACCACCGCTTTCATCACACTGGCGAACGAGTCCACCACATACATGTGACCGAAGAAGTAGTGCACCTGCGGATCGAACGCGTTCACCGCGAACCAGACGCCGGCAATCAGCGTCGAGAAGAACGCGATGAAATACGTGGTACGGCGACCGGCCTGGCCGACGAACGTGTCGTTGAGCCACGCAACGACAACGGCGAGCATCACCAGTGCGTCGGGCAACAGGGCAGTCATAGGGGCGTTTTGCATGATCTTTAAATTCCTCCGCTCTGCATTACTGTGGCAACGGCAGCTTGGACTGCGCGACGTGGGAGAGGAGGTTTTCCACGGATACGTGCATCACATCGGTAAAGGGCTTCGGATACAGGCCCATGAACAGCGTCAGTGCGGCGAGCACTGCCAGCATGAAAAATTCGCGACGGTTGATGTCGAGAAGGCCCTTCACGTGATCGTTGGCGACCGCGCCGAAATACACACGCTTGTACATCCACAGCGTGTAGGCCGCGCCGAGAATCAGCGTGACAGCCGCACCGCCTGCGATCCAGAAGTTGTACTGGACAGCAGCCAGAATCACCATGAACTCGCCGACGAAACCGGACGTACCCGGCAAGCCGCAATTGGCCATCGAGAACAGCATCACGAACGCCGCGAACTTCGGCATCACGTTGACGACACCGCCGTAATCGGCGATTTGACGCGAGTGCATGCGGTCATACAACACGCCGATGCACAGGAACATCGCGCCCGACACGAAGCCGTGCGAGATCATCTGCACGATCGCGCCTTCCATGCCGAGCTGGTTGAAGATGAAGAAACCCAGCGTCACGAAGCCCATGTGCGCGATCGACGAATACGCGACCAGCTTCTTCATGTCGGCTTGCACCATCGCGACCAGGCCAATGTAGATCACGGCGATCAACGATAGCGTGATCACGACGGGCGCCAGGAAATGGCTCGCGTCCGGTGCGATCGGCAGCGAGAAGCGCACGAAACCGTACGCGCCCAGCTTCAGCATGATCGCGGCCAGCACGACCGAGCCGCCGGTCGGCGCTTCCACGTGGGCGTCAGGCAACCACGTGTGAACCGGCCACATCGGCACCTTCACGGCGAAGGCCATGAAGAACGCTATGAACAACAATATCTGCGGCGTCATGCCGATCTGCGCGTTCTGCCACGTAGCCAGATCGAACGTACCGGTCTGAATATACAGGTACAGCAGCGCGACCAGCATCAGCAGCGAACCCATCAGCGTGTACAGGAAGAACTTGAACGCCGCATACACGCGATTCGCCCCGCCCCACACGCCGATGATGATGTACATCGGAATCAGCGTCGCTTCGAAGAACACGTAGAACAGCATGCCGTCCGCTGAGCTGAACACGCCGACCATGATGCCGGACAGGATCAGGAACGCCGCGAGGTACTGCGCGACATTCTTCGTGATGACTTCCCACGCGGAGATCACAACGATCACCGTAATCAATGCAGTCAACACGACGAACCACATCGAGATGCCGTCGACACCCAGGTGGTACGTGATGTTGAAGCGCTCGATCCAGTTCGCCTTTTCGACGAACTGCAGATCGGCGGTGCTCGAATCAAAACCAGTAATCAGCGGGATCGTCACGAGGAAACTGACGACCGAGCCGATCAGCGCAATCCAGCGCGCCGGAGCCGGGTTCCGGTCGGAACCAATAGCCAGGACCAGGAGACCTACGAGGATCGGTAACCAGATCGCGATACTGAGAATCGGATAAGCGTGCATTAGTGTCCCTCGCCTTATTTGCCGCCGAGCGTTACAAACAGGGTCAGGAGCCCCAACATGCCGATAATCATGGCAAACGCGTAGTGGTAGATGTAACCGGATTGGAGGAAGCGGATCACGCCGGCAAACCAGCCGATAAAGCGCGCGCTGCCATTGACGATGCCGTCGATCACCACGACGTCGCCTTCCTTCCAGAGACCACGGCCAATTGCCACGGCGCCCCGCGCGAACACGACTTCGTTGATCTTGTCCATGTAGTACTTGTTGTCGAGCAGCGTATAGATCGGACCGAACGCGCGCTTGATGACAGCCGGCAGATCAGGACGAACCAGATACAGGAACCACGCAGTCACCACACCCGCAAGCGCCAGCCACACCGGCAGACCTGAGACGGAATGCAGGCCCATCGACGCCCAGCCCTGGAATTCTTCCGCCATCTCATGCAGCGCCGGATGGTTTTCGCCGATGAAGATCACCTTGTCGAACGCCACACCGTGCTGGAAGAAGTCGCCGAACAGCATCGGACCGACACCGATCGCGCCGATCACCACCGACGGAATTGCCAGCAGCACCAGCGGCAGCCACACCACCCACGGCGTTTCGTGCGGTTCGTGTGCGTGGTCGTCGTGACCATGGCCGTGTGCATCATGGCCGTGACCGTCATGCGCATGCGCGGCCGCTTCGATGCCCATCGGCGATTCCGGATGCTTCGGATCGCGGAAGCGCTCCTTGCCGTGGAACACCAGGAAGTACATACGGAACGAATACAGCGCAGTGACGAACACGCTCGCCACCACCGCGAAATACGCGAAACCCGAACCCGGCAGATGCGACAGCTTCACTGCGTCGATGATCGAGTCTTTCGAATAGAAGCCTGAGAAGAACGGCGTGCCGATCAGCGCCAGCGAACCGACCAGCGACGTGATCCACGTGATCGGCATGTACTTGCGCAGGCCGCCCATATTGCGGATGTCCTGATCGTGGTGCATGCCGATGATCACGGAACCCGCGCCGAGGAACAGCAACGCCTTGAAGAACGCGTGCGTCATCAGGTGGAAGATGGCGACGGAGTAAGCCGATGCACCGAGCGCGACCGTCATGTAGCCGAGCTGCGACAGCGTCGAGTAAGCCACCACGCGCTTGATGTCGTTCTGGACGATCCCGAGGAAGCCCATGAACAGCGCCGTGATCGCACCGATCACCATCACGAACGACAGCGCCGTATCCGACAATTCGAACAGCGGCGACATGCGCGCGACCATGAAGATACCGGCCGTCACCATGGTTGCCGCGTGAATCAGTGCGGAGATCGGTGTCGGGCCTTCCATCGAATCCGGCAGCCAGACGTGCAGCGGGAACTGCGCCGACTTACCCATCGCGCCGATGAAGAGGCAAATGCAGGCGACCGTCAGCAGACCCCAGTCTGTGCCCGGGAAGCTCAATGCCGCGAGTTCGGTGCGCTTCGCGAAGACGTCGCCGTAGTTCATCGAACCGGCGAACGCGAACAGCAGGCCGATGCCGAGCAGGAACCCGAAGTCGCCGATGCGGTTCACGAGGAACGCTTTCATGTTCGCGTAGATCGCGCTCTCACGGGTGAAGTAGAAGCCGATCAGCAGGTACGACACCAGACCCACCGCTTCCCAGCCGAAGAACAGCTGCAGGAAGTTGTTGCTCATCACGAGCATCAGCATCGAGAACGTGAACAGCGCGATGTACGAGAAGAAGCGCTGGTAGCCGTCGTCGTCGGCCATGTAGCCGATCGTGTAAATGTGCACCATGAGCGACACGAAGGTCACCACGCACATCATCATCGCCGTCAGCGAGTCGACCAGGAAGCCGACCTCGAACTTCGTCTTGCCGATCGTCATCCATTCGTAGACGGTCGCGTTGAAGCTCGCGCCGTTCAGCACCTGGAAGAAGACGATCGCAGAGAGAACAAAGGCGATTGCGACGCCGAGGATCGTAACCGAGTGCGCGCCGGCTCGCCCTACCGCTTTTCCGAACAGCCCAGCAATCAGCGAGCCGGCCAGCGGTGCCAGCGGGATCGCCAGCAGCAGGTTTTCATTGAGTGTCGTTGACATAACCGCTTTACCTGAAATTAACCTTTGAGCTGATCGAGGTCCTCGACATTGATCGTGTCGAGGCTACGGAACAGGGTCACCAGAATTGCGAGTCCGATCGCCGCTTCAGCTGCTGCAACCGTCAGCACGAAGAAGACGAAGATCTGACCGTGCACGTCCCCGAGGTAATGCGAGAACGCGACGAAATTGGTGTTCACCGCCAGCAGCATCAGTTCGATCGCCATCAGGATGATGATGACGTTGCGACGGTTCAGGAAAATGCCGACGATGCTGATCGCAAACAGGATCGCACCGAGGACAAGGTAATGAGCAAGGGTCAGCATGATTTCTATCTCCTGTCCGCTCAGCTGTTTTTAGCGGGTGCCGAGTCGGCCGCCGCTGCTGCCGCTGCGGCGGCTTCTTCCGCCGCGACAGTTGCCGCGGTCTTTTCGGATGCCATCTTCACGATGCGCACGCGGTCCTGAGCACGCACCTTGACCTGCTCGCTGACGTTCTGGCGTTTGCTGTCTTTCTTGTGACTCGTGGTCAGCGCAACCGCCGCGATGATTGCCACCAGCAGCACGAGGCCGGCGACTTCGAACGCGAAGATGTAGTCGGTGTAGATGACCTTGCCGATCAGGCGGGTGTTCGACCAGTCGCCCATACCGTTCGCCGCAGCCGTGGTGTCACGCAGCGCGGTGGCGGTCGCGCCATAGCCGTGCCACAGAATCAGCGCGGTCTCGATCACGATGATCGCGCCCACCAGCGTGGCCATCGGAACGAAGCGTTTGAAGTCTTTTCGCAGCACGTCGATATTGATGTCCAGCATCATCACGACGAACAGGAACAGCACCATCACCGCGCCGACATACACCAGCACCAGCAGGATCGCGAGGAACTCGGCCTGCAGCAGCATCCAGATCGCGGCTGCGTTGAAGAACGCCAGCACCAGAAACAGTGCGGACGAAACCGGGTTGCGCGAGGTGATCACCTTCAGCCCTGAAACCACCAGGAGCAGCGCGAAGATGTAGAACAGTACGGTCGTGAATTCCATGATTACCGGTTCATCGTTAGGCCATCGTCAGGCATTGTTCTTTGGCACATGGCGGGTAAAAGCGGCCGAAACCACCAGAACAGCCGCACAGGTGCGCCGTGCCGCGGCGGTCAGACCGCGGCGCTCGGCCCGACAACAGGCCGTATTACTGCTGCATTTACTGCTTCAACAGAAGCGCTTCAACGATACGGCGCGTCGGCTGCCTTGTTCGCAGCGATCTCCGCTTCGTACCGATCGCCCACGGCCAGCAGCATATCCTTCGTGAAATACAGGTCGCCGCGTTTTTCGCCGTGATACTCGAGAATGTGCGTCTCGACAATCGAATCGACCGGGCAGCTCTCTTCGCAGAAACCGCAGAAGATGCACTTGGTCAGGTCGATGTCGTAACGCGTCGTGCGGCGCGTGTTGTCCGCACGGGTTTCCGATTCGATCGTGATAGCCAGCGCCGGGCACACCGCTTCGCACAGCTTGCAGGCGATGCAGCGTTCTTCGCCGTTTTCATAGCGACGCAGCGCATGCAGGCCGCGGAATCTCGGCGAAATCGGGGTCTTCTCTTCCGGGAATTGCACCGTCACCTTGCGCTGGAACGTGTAACGTCCGGTCAGCGCGAGGCCTTTAAGCAACTCCGTCAGGAAGAAGGTCTTGAAAAAATTTTGGATTGCGGTCATGGGTTCATCCGCCCTTTATTTCCAGATATTCAACGGCGACATGATCCAGAAGCCGACCACGATGAGCCACACCACGCAAACCGGAATGAAAACCTTCCAGCCCAGACGCATGATCTGGTCATAGCGATAGCGCGGGAACGTGGCACGCGCCCAGATGAATACCGACAACAGGAAGAAAACCTTGGCGACGAGCCAAACGATGCCCGGGACAAACGACAGGAAGCCGAACGGTGCGCTCCAGCCGCCGAGGAACAGTGTTGCAGCCAATGCCGAGATCACGATCATGTTGATGTACTCGGCGAGGAAGAACAGCGCGAACGCCATCCCCGAGTAATCGATCATGTGGCCCGCGACGATTTCCGACTCACCTTCCACCACGTCGAACGGGTGACGGTTCGTTTCGGCGATGCCCGAGATGAAGTACACGACGAACATCGGCAGCAGCGGCAGCCAGTTCCACGACAGGAAGTTCAAGCCGTAGCCGGCAAAAATGCCGCGTTCCTGCGAAGTGACGATATCCGACAGATTCAGGCTGCCCGAGGTCATCAGCACGACGACGAGGGCGAAGCCCATCGAAATTTCGTACGAGACCATTTGAGCGGCCGCGCGCATGGCGCCGAGGAACGCGTATTTCGAGTTCGATGCCCAGCCCGCCAGAATCACGCCATACACGCCGATGGACGAGATCGCCATCGCGTAAAGCAGACCCGCGTTGATGTCGCCAAGGACCGCGCCCGCCTGGAACGGAATCACCGCCCAGACCGCGAAGGCCGGCACCACCACCATGATCGGGGCGATCAGGTAAATCCAGCGGCTCGCCTGGGCCGGCTGAATCACTTCTTTCAGTAACAGCTTCAGCACGTCGGCGATCGGCTGCAGCAAACCTGCGGGGCCCACGCGATTCGGGCCGAGACGCACGTGCATCCAGCCGATCAGCTTACGCTCCCACAGAATCAGGTAAGCCACGCACAGCAGGATCACGACGGCCACCACCAGGATGCGCACGAGTGCCCACACCGTGGGCCATGCCACACCGAGAAGCTGGGTGCCGCCCGAGTTGATCGTATCGAACAAGCTCATTTACGCCTTCTCCACCAGCAGTTCACCGAACAGGCTGCCCAGCGCTGCACCGGCAGGCGTAGCCGCCGATACGCGGACGACCGTTTCCGCAAGATTTGCATCGCGCACGGCCGGCAACTGCACCGATTGCTCGCCCTGGCGCACGCGCACTGCGTCGCCTTCCTTCAAACCCAGTTTGTCGAACAGCGCAGCCGGCAGACCGACCGAATTCGCTGAGCGCGCCGCCGCCGTCAGATGCAGCGACTCGGCGCGACGCACCACTGCGTCGGCGTGATAAATCGGCACATTGGCGATTCGCTCGAACTTGCCTTCCGCCGCCTTCGCTGCCTTGCCGCGCGCAACCGTCACGCCCGTCTTGTTCGACAGACGCGATTTGATCTCGCCGTCGCCAAGCGCTGCCGTGCGCACTTCTTCCGAGGTGTCGAATTCGAAGCCCGGCGCGCCCAGCAGGCTACCCAGCACCCGCAACACCTTCCATGCCGGACGCGTATCGCCAAGCGGACGCACGACGCCATTGAACGTCTGCACCGTACCTTCGGCATTGACGAACGTGCCGGCCGTTTCCGTGAACGGTGCGATCGGCAGCAGCACGTCTGCATAGTCGGCGCCAATCTGGAACGGCGACATCACGACGACCATTTCCGCCTGCTTCAGCGCGGCCAAGGCCTGCACCGGATTAGCCGTGTCGAACTCGGGTTCGACATTCAGCAGCACATAACCCTTGCGCGGTTGCTCGAACACTTCGCGAGCGTTCAGACCGCCCTCGCCCGGCAATGCGTTCACGAGATGCGCGCCGACCGTGTTGGCGGCCTCTGTGAGGAAACCCAGCGTGGCACCGGTCGCGTCTGCGATCCATTGCGCCGCGGCGTGGATCGCGGCGAAGTCCGGATGACGGACCGCGGCGTTGCCGAGCAGCACCACACGCTGTTCACCGGTGGCGAGCGACTTCGCGACGTGTTTGTCGGCGTCGGTCGGCTGCGTGCCGCTGAAGGCTTCCGGCAATGCCACGCCGTTCGCTTCGGAGACCGCGCCAGCGATGCCAGCCAGTACGTCGAGCCATGCCGACGGTGCGGCCACCACGCGTCGCGCTTGCGGAATCAGCGCGTCGTCGTTGGTGGCTTGCACGAGCGTGAGCTTCGTGCCGCTCTTGGCAGCTTGACGCAGACGCGCGGCGAACAGCGGATGATCGCGACGCAGGTCCGAGCCGATCACGAGCGCCGAATCCACGTTCGACAGATCGGCGATGGTCGTGCCGAGCCACGGTGCACCGTTGACCGGTGCAGAGAAATCCGACTGACGCAGACGGAAGTCGACGTTGGGCGTACCGACCGCCTGGGCCAATTGCTTCAACAGGAACAGTTCTTCGACAGTGCTGTGGGCGCTGCCGAGGGCGGCCAGCGCGTTCGCGCCGTGATCGCCCTTGATGCCCTTCAGACCCTTGACCACGTATTCAAGCGCGGTTTGCCAATCGGTCTCGACCCACTTGCCGTCTTGCTTGAGCATCGGCTGCGTCAGACGTTCCGGGCTATTCAGGGCTTCATACGAGAAGCGGTCCTTGTCCGAAATCCAGCATTCGTTGATGGATTCGTTTTCGAACGGCAGAACACGCATCACGCGGTTGTTCTTCACTTGCACCACGAGGTTTGCGCCGACGGAATCGTGTGGGCTCACCGACTTGCGGCGCGACAGTTCCCACGTGCGGGCGCTGTAGCGGAACGGCTTGCTGGTCAACGCACCGACCGGGCACAGATCGATCATGTTGCCCGACAGTTCGGAGTCGACCGTCTTGCCGACGAACGACGTGATTTCCGAATGCTCACCGCGGCCCAACATGCCGAGTTCCATCACGCCGGCCACTTCCTGGCCGAAGCGGACACAACGCGTGCAGTGAATGCAACGCGACATCTCTTCCATCGAGATCAGCGGGCCGACGTTCTTGTGGAACACCACGCGCTTTTCTTCGCTATAGCGCGACGACGACTTGCCGTAACCCACGGCCAGATCCTGCAACTGACACTCACCGCCCTGATCGCAGATCGGGCAATCCAGCGGGTGGTTGATCAGCAGGAATTCCATCACGGCTTGCTGGCCCTTCACCGCCTTGTCGGACTTGGTGCGCACGATCATGCCCGCCGACACCGGCGTGGCGCATGCGGGCACGGCCTTCGGCATCTTTTCGACATCGACCAGGCACATCCGGCAGTTGGCCGCAATCGACAGCTTCTTGTGATAGCAGAAGTGAGGAATGTATGTGTCGACCTTATGCGCAGCCTGGATCACCATGCTGCCTTCAGGCACCTCTACTTTCTTGCCGTCTATTTCAAGTTCAACCATGATGGTCAATCTTCCTTAACCTGTTACCGCTCAATCGTTCGCCCTGTTCATCGCCCATTTCAGGCGATGAATCCCGCGGTTGACGTGTTCTGGTGCGCTAACTAGCGTACTCAGGCAGCCACTGTTTCTGACGCCGCTGCCGCACCGGCGTGACCGCCGACGAGGCAATGCTTGTGGGCGACGTGGTATTCGAATTCATCCCAGTAGTGCTTGAGCATGCCGCGAACCGGCATGGCCGCTGCATCGCCGAGCGCGCAAATCGTGCGGCCCATGATGTTTTCAGCAACCGAGTTCAGCAAGTCCAGATCTTCCGGACGGCCTTGCCCGTGTTCGATACGATGCACGACGCGATACAGCCAGCCGGTGCCTTCGCGGCACGGCGTGCACTGACCGCACGACTCTTCGTAATAGAAATACGACAGACGCAACAGCGAACGCACCATGCAACGCGTCTCGTCCATCACGATGACGGCGCCGGAACCGAGCATCGAGCCAGCCTTGGCGATCGAGTCGTAGTCCATGTCGGTCTGCATCATCATGTCGCCCGGGATCACCGGTGCCGACGAGCCGCCAGGAATCACGGCCTTGATCTTCTTGCCACCCCGCATGCCACCGGCCAATTCCATCAGCGTCGCGAACGGCGTGCCAAGCGGAATTTCATAATTGCCAGGACGTTCGACGTCGCCAGCGACCGAGAAAATCTTCGTGCCGCCATTGTTCGGTTTGCCGATTTCGAGGTAATTCTGCGGACCGATCGCGAGCAGGAATGGAACCGCTGCGAACGTCTCGGTGTTATTGATCGTGGTCGGCTTGCCATACACGCCGAAGCTCGCCGGGAACGGCGGCTTGAAACGCGGCTGGCCTTTCTTGCCTTCGAGCGATTCGAGCAGCGCGGTTTCTTCACCGCAGATGTAGGCGCCGTAACCGTGGTGCGCATGCAGTTCGAACGAGAAGCCCGAACCCATGATGTTGTCACCGAGGAACCCGGCGCGACGGGCTTCGTCCAACGCTTCTTCAAAGCGCTTGTAAACTTCCCAGATTTCGCCGTGGATATAGTTGTAGCCGACCGTGATGCCCATCGCGTACGCGCCGATGGCCATACCTTCAATCAGCGAGTGCGGATTGAAACGCAGGATGTCGCGGTCTTTAAACGTGCCCGGTTCGCCTTCGTCCGAATTGCAGACGAGGTATTTCTGCCCCGGGAATTGACGCGGCATGAAGCTCCACTTCAGACCGGTCGGAAAACCTGCACCGCCACGGCCGCGCAGACCCGACGCCTTGACGTCGGCAATCACCTGCTCGGGCGGAATCTTTTCTTCGAGAATGCGGCGCAGCTGGGCGTAACCGCCGCGCGCCACATAGTCTTCGAGATGCCAGTTGTCGCCGTTCAGGCCGGCGAGAATCAGCGGTTTGATGTGACGATCGTGTAAAGACGTCATTTCGAAAGTTCCTCGAGCAGCTGGTCGATCTTCGCGCGGCTCATGAAGCTGCACATGCGATGGTTGTTCACCAGCATCACCGGCGCGTCGCCGCACGAACCCATGCACTCACCTTCTTTCAGGGTGAACTTGCCGTCAGCCGTGGTTTCGCCGAAGTCGATGCCGAGCTTCTGCTTCAGATATTCCGCCGCGTTGTCGGAGCCGCCGTCCGGACCGAGCTGGCACGGCAGGTTCGTGCAGAGCGTGATCTTGTACTTGCCGACCGGCGAGGTCTCGTACATCGTGTAGAAGGTAGCCACCTCCTGCACGGCGACCGCCGGCATGCCGAGATAGTCCGCGACGAACTGCATGAGTTCGGGCGACAGCCAGCCATGCTCTTCCTGAGCAGTAGCCAGCGCCGACATCACGGCGGACTGTTTCTGATCGGCGGGATACTTCGCGATCGCACGATCGATTTCTTTCAGGCCTTCAGCTGAGATCATTTTCAGACACGACTCTTTCAATTCCTACCGAACGAAAACCCGTCGCGCGTTGCATGTTGCGACAGACCCGGCGTTCCTTTGCTTGACGCGCGCTTCGGTGCAACCTGAAGACGCGCGCGGATGAATACGTCCTAGCGATCCACTTCGCCGAACACGATGTCTTGCGTACCGATGATCGTCACGGCGTCGGCGATCATGTGACCACGCGCCATTTCATCGAGCGTGGACAGGTGTGCGTAACCCGGCGCGCGGATCTTCAGGCGATACGGCTTGTTCGCGCCGTCCGAGATCAGGTAGATACCGAACTCGCCCTTCGGATGTTCGACGGCGGCGTATGCCTCGCCTTCCGGTACATGGAAGCCTTCCGTGAAGAGCTTGAAGTGGTGAATCAGATCTTCCATGTTCGACTTCATGCCGACACGCGACGGCGGCGCAACCTTGTGATTGTCGACCATCACCGGACCCGGATTCTTACGCAACCACTCAATGCACTGTTTCACAATCCGTGTGGACTGGCGCATTTCTTCGACACGAACAAGATAACGGTCATAACAATCGCCATTAACGCCGACCGGAATGTCGAAATCCAGCTTGTCGTAAACTTCGTACGGCTGCTTCTTGCGCAGATCCCACTCGATACCCGAACCGCGCAGCATCGCGCCGGTCATACCGAGGTTCAGCGCGCGCTCCGGGCTCACCACACCGATACCGACCAGACGTTGCTTCCAGATCCGGTTGTCGGTGAGCAGCGTTTCGTATTCGTCAACGCACTTCGGGAAACGCGTGAAGAAATCGTCGATGAAGTCGAGCAGCGAACCTTGACGGTTCTCGTTCATCCTCGACAACGCCTTCGCATTGCGGATCTTCGACGCTTTGTATTGCGGCATTGCGTCAGGCAGATCGCGGTACACGCCACCCGGACGGTAGTAGGCCGCGTGCATCCGTGCGCCCGACACCGCTTCGTACACGTCCATCAGGTCTTCGCGCTCACGGAACGCATACAGGAACACCGCCATCGCGCCGACGTCCAGCGCATGTGCGCCGATCCACATCAGGTGGTTCAGCACGCGCGTAACTTCGTCGAACATCACGCGAATGTACTGCGCGCGAATCGGCACTTCGATGCCGAGCAGCTTTTCGATCGCCATCACGTAGCCGTGTTCGTTGACCATCATCGACACGTAGTCGAGGCGGTCCATATACGGCACGGACTGAATGAAAGTTTTGGTTTCCGCGAGCTTTTCGGTCGCGCGATGCAGCAGGCCGATGTGCGGATCGGCGCGCTGGATGACTTCGCCGTCGAGTTCGAGCACGAGGCGCAGCACACCGTGCGCGGCCGGATGCTGAGGGCCGAAGTTGAGCGTGTAGTTCTTGATCTCTGCCATGGCGTTCTCTTAGTGTTTCAGACCGCCATAGCGATCCTCGCGGATCACGCGCGGCGTGATTTCCCGCGGCTCGATCGTCACAGGCTGATAGACGACGCGCTTCTCTTCCGGGTCGTAACGCATTTCGACGTAGCCGGAGACAGGAAAATCTTTACGGAACGGGTGACCAATGAAACCGTAGTCGGTCAGGATGCGGCGCAGGTCCGGGTGACCCTCGAAGACGATGCCGTACAGATCGAATGCTTCGCGCTCGTACCAGTTGGCCGAACTCCAGATATCGACGACTGACGCGACGATCGGAACTTCGTCGTCCGGCGCGAATACGCGCAAACGCAGACGCCAGTTGTTCTGCACCGATAACAAATGCAGAACGGCCGCAAAACGCGGACCGTCATATCCGCCGTCGGCGTAGGTCTGATAGTCGACGCCGCATAGATCGACCAGCTGCTCGAAACCGAGCGAGCGGTCATCGCGCAGACGCGTTGCCACATTGATGTAGTCGCTCGCCTTCACGACGATCGTCAACTCACCGATTGCCTCGGTGGTACTCAACAGGAGGCCGCCGAAGGCCGCCTCGAGGTTCGCTTTCAGGGTCTCGAGTTTGCTTGCCATATTGTGGGGGAGGCGTTGGCCTTATTGACGGGCGATTGTGTTGGTGCGACGGATCTTGGCCTGCAACTGGATCACGCCGTACACCAGCGCTTCCGCTGTAGGCGGACAACCCGGCACGTAGACGTCGACCGGCACGATCCGATCACAGCCACGCACTACCGAATAGGAATAGTGGTAGTAGCCGCCGCCGTTCGCGCACGAGCCCATCGAAATCACCCAGCGCGGCTCGGCCATCTGGTCGTAGACCTTGCGCAGAGCCGGCGCCATCTTGTTGCACAGCGTGCCGGCGACGATCATCACGTCCGACTGACGCGGACTTGGACGAAACACCACGCCGAAACGGTCAAGGTCATAACGGGCAGCGCCCGCATGCATCATCTCGACCGCGCAGCACGCAAGACCGAACGTCATCGGCCACAACGAGCCGGTGCGCGTCCAGTTGATCAGTTTGTCTGCCGTAGTGGTGACAAACCCTTCCTTCAAGACCCCTTCAATACTCATTTGCTTTCCACTCCAGACGGGGCGGCGAGCCTTGGCCACCCACGCAAACCGGCGATTAATCCATCATTCCCAGTCGAGGCCGCCCTTCTTCCAGATATAGGCGAAGCCCAGCAGGAATTCGAGCAGGAAAATCATCATCGCCATGAAGCCAGTCCAGCCGATATCGCGCAGGGCTACACCCCACGGAAACAGGAACGCGGTCTCAAGGTCGAAAATGATGAAGAGAATGGCGACGAGGTAGTAACGCACATCGAACTTCATGCGCGCATCTTCGAATGCTTCGAAGCCGCACTCATATGGTGCGTTTTTCTCGGTATCGGGCTTGTTGGGACCGAGGATCTTGCCGATGCTGACCAGTGCTACGCCTAAACCGGTGCCCACAATGAGGAACAACAAGACGGGGAAATAGGCTGCGAGGTTCAAGACTATCCTCTATCGGTTGGTTCTGAATGCCGCCAAGAGCATAGCACTCCTGACGCGAAATCACTTCGGCAATGCACACGTCGCAAGCTCAACGCAAGCCGCCCGCCAGAAGTGAAAATGCCAGCCGAAGCGAAGCAAGCGGCTGGCATTTAGATAACATTTGGTGCCGACGGCGAGACTCGAACTCGCACAGCTTTCGCCACTACCCCCTCAAGATAGCGTGTCTACCAATTTCACCACGTCGGCACTAATTGCAATCCGGGAAAACAACTTATAAAACCCGCGAATCGCTTCAAGACTTAGATTGTAACTGGTCTAAACAGTTTGTTCAACGCACAAAAGCACTTTGAACGAAAAATTTATTTCGGAACATCGGTTGCCGGGACGGACGCAGCCGACGCCGGCAACACAGCCGAGCCAGCTACCGGTGCAGACGCGGCAGACGCCGCAACCGGTGCGGTCACAGCCGCGCCCAGCAAGCCTGCGGACGGTTTCGCGCGATACGCACCGAGGTAGGTGAGCGTCAATGTCGTGACAAAAAACACGGCTGCGAGCACGGCCGTGGTACGCGACAAAAAGTTGGCCGAACCGGTCGCGCCGAACAGGCTGCCCGATGCGCCGCTACCGAAAGCGGCACCCATATCGGCGCCCTTGCCGTGTTGCAGCAAGACGAGGCCAATGACCCCAAGTGCCGACAACAGCTGAACGACGATAATCAATGTTTTCAAATACAGCATCACACTCACCTGAGTCTTTATTTAACCGCGCCACACAAATTGTGCCGCGCGGGATTGGGTCATCCTCGCCAAGGCGCCCTGCTTAACCGGCGACGCTTGTCGCGGCCGCCGCCCTGCAGATCGCCAGGAAATCCTGGTCTTTCAACGACGCGCCGCCGATCAGGCCGCCATCGATATCCGGCTCGCGGAACAATTCTTCCGCATTCTCCGGCTTCACACTGCCGCCATACAACAGCGGTACGTCCGCCACCGCCGCACCTTTTGCCGCCAGACGGGAACGCAGAAAAGCGTGCACTGCCTGCGCCTGGTCCGACGTAGCGCTCTTTCCGGTACCGATCGCCCAAACCGGCTCATACGCAACGACGATGCGTGCCGCGTCATCCACTGACAGCTTCGCCAACACCTCATCCAGCTGCGCGCCGACCACCTGCTCCGTCGAACCGGCCTCACGCTCTTCGAGCGTTTCGCCGACACACACGATCGGGGTCAAACCCGCTTCAAGTGCGCGCTGCGTCTTCACCGCAACCAACTCTGAGCTTTCACGATGGTAAGCACGGCGCTCCGAGTGACCAACAATCGCGAGCGTGGCGCCAAAATCCACGACCATTTGCGCCGCAACTTCGCCGGTGTAAGCCCCGTGCGTGAATGCAGAGACATCCTGCGCGCCCCACACGACCTGACTGCCTTCCAGCAACGATTGCGTCTGCGCGAGATAAGGGCACGGTACACACACACCGACACGCACCTCGGCCGGCAATTGGCCCGCACCTTGCGCCACGGCCTGCAACAGCGCTGCGTTCTCGGCGAGGCGCCCGTGCATCTTCCAGTTACCGACTACCAGCTTGGCTCGTTGTTTCGACATCGTCTCGTCTTGTAATGGCGGCGGACTTGGTTTGCGCCTATGCCCGCCTTTCGGATTCATGCGGCGTGCGCAAAACGCGCAATTTTACTGCGTGAGGTGGATCGGGTCAAACCGACCGTGTCAAGCGTCCTGACCCCAAGTCAGCACGATCTTGCCGACGTGCGTGCTGCTTTCCATCAGCGCGTGTGCTTCAGCGGCTCGCCCGGCCGGAAACACACGATGCACCACCGGCTTGATGCGGCCATCTTCGAGATGCGGCCACACATGCTCTTTCAATTGCGCGGCAATCTTCGCTTTGAACTCGATTGGCCGCGGACGCAACGTCGACCCCGTCACCGTCAACCGGCGGCGCAGGACTTCGTTCAGATTCAGCTCCGCCTTCGCGCCGCCCAGCAAGGCGATCAGCACGATGCGGCCACCATCGGCCAGTGCGGTCAGCTCGCGGGGCACATAGCTGCCCGCCACCATGTCGAGGATCACGTCGACACCACGATCGTTCGTCAGCGACTTGATGACCTCGACAAAATCCTCAGTCTTGTAGTTGATCGCACGTTCGGCGCCGAGCGCTTCGCACGCGCGGCACTTTTCGTCCGATCCGGCCGTGGCGAACACGCGAAAACCCAACGCGTGCGCGATCTGGATCGCCGTCACACCGATGCCGCTCGAGCCGCCTTGCACCAGCAGCGTCTCGTTCGGCGCGCCTTCGCCTTTGCCGAGTTGCGCACGGTCGAACACATTGCTCCACACCGTGAAGAATGTTTCCGGCAGCGAAGCCGCCTCGACGTCCGACAAGCCAGCGGGCACCGGCAAGCACTGCAAAAGTGGCGCGGTCGCGTATTCCGCGTAACCACCACCAGCGAGCAGGGCGCACACGCGATCACCCACTTTCAGGCCGAACGGATTGTTCTTCTCGTCGATGGTCCCGCCGACGATTTCGCCCGCCACTTCCAGCCCCGGCAGATCCGAAGCACCCGGCGGCGGTGCATAGCCACCTTTGCGCTGGAACACGTCCGGACGATTGATACCTGACGCCGCCACCTTGATCAGCACTTCGCCCGCTTTCGGCTGCGGCATGGGCCGCTCCGCCAGCTTGAGCACTTCCGGCGCACCGAATTCGGTGATTTCGATCGCTTTCATCTGCGTCAACTCCAAGATTGGATTGCGTTGCCTACCATCGGAAATCGTCTGAGCCGAGACGAAACGCCTCACGCAGACAGAGTACCCGTTTGTGCCGGTTTGCACCTGCCCGCGCCTGCTTGTGCCTGTCGGCAACGCAATCCACCCTGCACCCTTCATGAAAAACGGCCGGCACGCATTCGCGCTGCCGGCCGTCGCCCTTCTACCGCATTACTGCGGCGTCGATTCGCCTTGCGGCGCGCCGTTCGGGGTGTCGTTCAGCAACGCCTTGGCCGACAGGCGCACGCGGCCCTTTTCGTCCGTCTGAATGACCTTGACCTTCACTTGCTGGCCGTCCTTCAGGTAGTCGTTGATGTCCTTGATACGCTCGTTGGCGATTTCGGAGATGTGCAACAGACCGTCCTTGCCCGGCAAGATATTCACGATCGCGCCGAAATCGAGCAGCTTGAGCACGGTACCTTCGTACACTTGGCCCACTTCGACTTCCAGCGTGATGTTCTCGATACGCTTCTTCGCTTCGGCCATCCCTTCGCTGCTGGTGCTGGCGATGGTGACGACGCCGTCGTCCGAAATATCGATCGTCGTGCCGGTTTCTTCGGTCAGCGCGCGGATCACCGAACCACCCTTGCCGATCACGTCGCGGATCTTTTCCGGATTGATCTTGATGGTGATCATGCGCGGTGCGTAGTCCGACAGCACCGTATTCGCGCCCGACACAGCCGAGGTCATCTTGCCGAGGATGTGCATACGGCCTTCCTTCGCTTGCGCGAGGGCGACCTGCATGATTTCCTTGGTGATGCCCTGGATCTTGATGTCCATCTGCAGCGCGGTCACGCCTTGCTCGGTACCCGCCACCTTGAAGTCCATGTCGCCGAGGTGATCTTCGTCGCCGAGGATGTCGGTCAGCACAGCAAACTTGTTGCCTTCGAGGATCAGGCCCATCGCGATGCCGGCGACGTGCGCCTTCATCGGCACGCCGGCGTCCATCAGTGCGAGACAGCCGCCGCACACCGAAGCCATCGACGACGAACCGTTCGATTCGGTGATTTCCGACACGACGCGGATCGAGTAGCCGAATTCTTCGGCGCTCGGCAGGCACGCAGCCAGCGCGCGCTTGGCGAGGCGGCCGTGACCGATTTCACGGCGCTTCGGCGAACCGACGCGGCCCGTTTCGCCGGTCGCGAACGGAGGCATGTTGTAGTGAAGCATGAAGCGTTCGCGGTACTCGCCTTCGAGCGCGTCGATGTTCTGCTCGTCGCCCTTCGTACCCAGCGTTGCAACCACCATGGCCTGCGTTTCGCCACGCGTGAACAGCGCCGAGCCGTGCGTACGCGGCAGCACGCCGGTACGGATTTCGATCGGGCGCACCGTGCGCGTGTCGCGGCCGTCGATACGCGGCTCGCCGCTCAGGATCTGCGTACGGACGATCTTCGCTTCGATGTCGAACAGCACGTTGCCAACGGTAGCCTTGTCCGCAGCAACCGTGCCGGCTGCCGCTGCTTCTTCTTCCAGTTTGGCCGACGTTGCTGCGTAGACTTCCTTCAGCTTGGCCGAGCGAGCCTGCTTGTCGCGGAGCTGGTAAGCAGCGAGCAGATTAGCTTGCGCCAGTTCCGTCACGCGGGCGATCAGCGGCTCGTTCTTCGCCGCCGGCTGCCAGTCCCACTCCGGCTTGCCGCCTTCGGCGACCAGTTCGTGGATCGCGTTGATCGCGATCTGCATTTGCTCGTGGCCGAACACCACGCCGCCGAGCATCACTTCTTCGCTCAGTTGCTGCGCTTCCGATTCCACCATCAGCACCGCGCGTTCCGTACCGGCGACGATCAGGTCGAGGGCCGATTCCTTCATTTGCGGACGCGTCGGGTTCAACACGTATTCGTTGTTGATGTAGGCCACGCGTGCTGCGCCGACCGGGCCGTTGAACGGCAGACCGGACACGGCGAGCGCCGCCGACGCGCCGATCAGCGCGGGGATGTCAGCGGGAATTTCGGGGTTCAACGAGAGGACGTGGATCACGACCTGAACTTCGTTGTAGAAGCCTTCGGGGAACAGCGGGCGCAGCGGACGGTCGATCAGGCGCGAGGTCAGCGTTTCGCCTTCCGACGGACGGCCTTCGCGGCGGAAGAAACCACCGGGGATCTTGCCTGCAGCGTAGGTCTTTTCGAGGTAATCGACGGTCAGCGGGAAGAAGTCCTGGCCCGGCTTGGCGGTCTTGGCGCCGACCACGGTAGCCAGCACAACGGTGTCTTCGATGTCGACGATCACGGCGCCGCTTGCCTGACGAGCGATTTCGCCCGTTTCGAGGCGAACCTTATGTTGGCCCCACTGAAATTCTTTGACGATCTTATTGAACATAGTCATTGCTTTTCCTCTTCGTTATGCCGCGCGGACCAGAAGCGGCGCGGCAACGCCAGGACCGGCACCACAGGGGAAGAGTAGTGTTATGCCATTCCAGAGAACCACGCTCTACGTGATGTACGCGCGCGAACCGCTGGAATGACACAAAGCTCTGCCCTGAAGCCCGGCCGTATTTCTGCCTTTTTGCTGCTTTTTTTACTGCTGCTTTCCTGCTAGTCGCCGCATGAATCGTCACGCCACCGCGGCCAACAGGCGGTGCGCATCACATGAAGCGCACCGTGCAAAAACAAAATGCCTGTATCAGTGGAACTGACACAGGCATCTTGCTGAACGACTGGCCGATTACTTACGCAGACCAAGCTTCTCGATCAGTGCGCGGTAACGATCCGCGTCCTTACCCTTCAGGTAGTCGAGCAGCTTACGACGGCGGCTCACCATGCGCAGCAGACCGCGGCGGCTGTGGTGATCTTTCGTGTGAGCCTTGAAGTGAACGGTCAGTTCGTTGATACGGGTCGTGAGCAGCGCGACCTGAACTTCGGGGGAGCCGGTGTCGTTAGCTGCGCGTGCGAATTGCGCAACGACGTCGGACTTCTTGCTTGTTTCAACTGCGGACATGTCGATTTCCTTGAGAACTAGACAGGCGGTCACGGAAGAAAGGCCGTGCCGTGGATTACCCCCGCGTGTGCAATACATGCAATCTCATTGCAAGCATGCCCCACAACGGGACGCATATTGTAGCACAGCCCGATCCGGCCGCGAACCCTGCTGTACCGGGCGGAATCATGGGCCGCCCGGGTCGGCGCGAGGCCCGCTTTACGGCCGCTTCATCTTGCATACGGTCGACGGCGCCGTGCGCTCGGACGGCAAAGCCAGCACCGTGCGGAAACCGTAGCCTGAACCTTCGTTGTCGAACTTGACGCCCGGCGTGCCGGCTTTATCCATCTCCATGACGTAAAGGGGCTGGATCAGCTGATGGTCGTCGGCCCGCATCCACGAGGCGTGAAAGCCGTTGTCGAACTTGATCCCCTCCAGAGCCCGCGCGACAGCCGTCGGGTCGGCACTGCTGGCGCGGTTCATGGCGGCGGCAAGGGTTTCGATCATCAACGGCATGCGCAGCACCGGGTAATCGTCCTGGGTAGCCGGAAAACGGACGCGAAATGCCGCATACCACGCGTCGGAGGCCGCCCCGCCGGCGTTCGGGTGCCAGTCGGCCACCGCGATCACGTGTTTGACGCCGGCATCGCCCAGCGCGGCCGGCGCGCCAAGGCTATTGCCGTAGAAGGTGTAGAACCGGGTGTCCAGCCCCTGCTCCCGCGCCGCTTTGACGAGCAGTGTCAGATCGTTGCCCCAGTTGCCGGTGATCACCGCATCCGCGCCGCTCGCGCGGATCTTCGCAATGTACGGCGCGAAGTCCTTCACGCGGCCGATCGGATGAAATTCGTCACCCACCACCGCGATGTCCGGCCGTTTCGCGGCCAGCGCCGAACGCGCGAGACTGCTGACATCGTGACCGAAGCTATAGTCCTGGTTCAGCAGATAAACCTTCTTCACCGCCTTGTCGCGCTGGATCACGTCGACCAGCGCGTCCATGCGCATGCCCGCGTGCGCGTCGAAGCGGAAGTGCCAGAAACTGCAATTGGCGTTGGTCAGGGCGGGATCGTCGGCGGAATAATTGAGGAACAGTTCACGATTGCCCGGTTCGCGGCTGTTCTGCTTATCGATCGCGCCGATCAGCGCGGCCGCCACCGCCGAGCTGTTGCCCTGCATGACGTAACCGATGTGCCGGTCAGCGGCGGCGCGCAGTTGCACCAACGCTTCTTCCGCGCTGCCCTTGCTATCGAGTACCACCAGTTCGAGCGGATGCGCGCCGTCGGCGAGCTTCACGCCGCCTTGCGCATTCACCTGCTCGACGCCGAAGCGCAGATTACGCTCCACCGCCGCGCCCGCATTCGCGAACGGGCCGGACATCCCTTCGATCAGCGCCAGCTGGATCGGCGTACCCGTGGGCTTGTCTACCGGCTTGCCTGCCGGACCCGACGCCGCCTCCGCCGCGGCGTGAGACGCCGCGCTCGTCGAAATCGCCGCCAGCGCGACGATTGCCGCTGCTGCCGCCCGTTGCCACTTCGCCATCTTGATTGCCCCGCTTGATTCGTTGAAGCGCGGATCATAGGGCGTTCCAGACGGAATAAGCAAGCCGGCAAATTCGTTAATGTGCCTCCGGCAATGCCTCACACGAAGCGCAAATCTTTTGCTGCCGCCCGTGTCAAAATAATGCGTCTCGATGATAAAAACCGCTACTCAAATGCCATCGGAGGAATTCATGTTCAACCGCCACCCATTCACGGCGGCCTCGATCGAAACACAGCCCGCAGCACGCCTGCGCCGCGCCGCGCTCGTCTGCCTGAGCGCGCTAGCGCTCACGGTTACCCTCGCCGGCTGCGTGCAACCCTGGCAGCAATACACTCAAGGCGCGGACGAATCGACCATCGTCGCCCGTCTCGGCGCACCGCGTGAAAGCTACGATCTGCCCAACGGCGGCAAGCGGCTGATGTGGCCAACCCAGCCAATGGGTGAAACCACGACCGCCGCCGACATCGACGCATCCGGCAAGATCGTCACCGTGCGCCAGGTGCTGCAGCCCAACGAGTTCTACCGGGCTGAAATCGGCAAGTGGACCAAGAGCGATGTACTGGTAAATTTCGGCCGCCCGGTCGAAACGTCGTACTTCCCGTTGATGAAGCGTGAGGTCTGGACGTATCGCTATCTGGAAGACAACGTCTGGTACATGATGTACAGCTTCTATTTCGACGATCAGGGCATTGTGCGGCTCACGCAGAAAACGCCTGATCCGCTGCACGATCCGGATCGCCGCAGCCTGTTCTGAGTCACCGTCCGAACCCGTTGCGCATGAATCTGCGAAGCCGCCTCCTCAGGCGGCTTTTTTTTATTTATGTCGCATGACGGCGAATTTTATTTCGTACTCGGCGGATTTATTTTTTGATAGAAAGGTATTCGTAAGCATTGATTCGGCGTTGCCCGCGTTCCCGGCGGTCCGCGCGCAGCCGTAAATCCGGCCACGAATCGGTGCGCCCCACTTACGGAGCCGCTATCGATGAACCGTCCGAAACGCCTGCTGGTCGCCAACGTCGCATGGGCGCACGAAACCGCCGCGCGCAACCCCGAATTTTTCCGTGATCTGGTGCGAGGTCAGAATCCGCATGTGCTGTGGGTCGGCTGCTCGGACAGCCGCGTGCCTGCGGAAACCATCACGCATTGCGAACCGGGCGATCTGTTCGTTCACCGCAACATCGCCAATCTCTTCCATCCCGACGACGACAACGCCGCGAGTGTCCTCGAATATGCCGTGCGGGTGCTAAAGGTGGGCCACGTGATCGTCTGCGGCCACTATGGCTGCGGCGGCGTGCGCGCCGCGTTGCTGCCGCCGGAACCGACGCTGCCACACGTGAATCGCCGGATCGCGCCGTTATGCGCGCTAGCAAAAGCACATGGCGCCGAGCTCAAGAGTCATGCGCGCGAGCAGGAGCGTGTTAATCGCCTCGCGGAATTGAACGTGCTCGAACAGGTTCGCCAGTTACGCGCGAGTTCGATCGTGCGGGACGCCGACCCGGCGCCGCTCGTACACGGTTGGATCTTCGCGCTCGAGGACGGGCGCATCAAGGTACTCACGTCCGGCTATGAAGCCGACGACGCGATGACCTGCACGACGGCCGCCCATAGCGCCGCCTAGCACGCCCCTTGATCGGGGACCGGCCTGAGTCCGGCGTTTGCCGCATCCGCAACTCCACACATTACCGCACCAACTCCATGAACCTTCGAGCTTTTTTGTCCACGTTTCAGCGCGATCTGCTGGCCGGCACGGTCGTTTTCCTGGTGGCCTTGCCGCTATGTCTGGGCATCGCCAACGCCTCGGGCGTCGAGCCATTTGCCGGGCTCGTGTCGGGCATCGTCGGCGGTCTCGTGGTTGCCGTGCTGAGCGGCTCGCGCTTGAGCGTCAGCGGACCGGCGGCGGGCCTCGTCGTGATCGTTGTCGACGGAATCGCGCAACTCGGCAGCTTCTCCGCGTTCCTGCTGGCTGTGCTGCTGTCCGGCGCGATCCAGTTCGGCTTCGGCATGGTGAAGGCCGGCAGATTTGCGGCCTATGTGCCCTCGCCAGTGATCAAAGGCATGCTTGCGGCGATCGGCGTGCTGCTGATCGTCAAACAATTCCCGTTGGCGCTCGGGCTGTTCGGTTCGAATACGTCGGCTGGGTCGCAAGCTGCCGCTCAGATGGCCGGCAGCGTGACCACCCCGTTCGGCTCGATCTCGCTTGCGGCCTGTGTGATCACGTTGCTGTCGCTGGCGATTCTGGTGGGTTGGGAGACGCGCGCGCTGCGCCGCTTCAAGCTCGTGCGTCTCGTACCCGCACCGCTCGCCGTGGTTCTGCTGGGGATCGGCGCGACGCTGCTGCTCGGCCTGCTCGCCCCGTCGTTGGCGCCGCCTGCCGAGCATCGCGTCGCGCTGCCGTCGCTCGAATCGTTCGGCGCGTTGCGACTCGCCCTTGCATGGGTCGACTTCGGGCCGCACTTCGCGCAACTGGTCAATCCGGATGTCTGGCGCGTCGCCATCACATTGGCGATCGTCGCGAGTCTCGAAACGCTGTTGAGCCTCGAAGCCGTCGAGCAGATCGATCCCGCGCGACGCACCGCGCCGCCGGATCGGGAATTGAAAGCGCAGGGGGTGGGCAATCTGATTGCCGGCGCGCTCGGCGGTCTGCCGATCACCTCGGTCATTGTGCGCAGTTCCGCCAACGTGCATGCGGGCGCACAGAGCCGGCTCTCCGCGATCATTCACGGCGTGTTGCTGCTGGTCAGCGTGTTCGCGCTCACCAGCGTCATCAACCTGATTCCACTCGCCTGCCTCGCCGCCATTCTTATCTTCACCGGCGTGAAACTCGCCAAGCCTTCGTTGTTCGTAGCCGTCGCCAAGCAAGGCTTCGCGCCGTTTGCGCCGTTCATCGTCACACTGGTTGGCGTGCTCGCCACCGATCTGCTGATCGGCATCGTGCTCGGCATTCTGTGCAGCGTGCTGTTCGCGCTGTACGCGAACCTGCGCAGCCCGATCGTGCTCGCGCAACATGGCGACCACTATCTGCTGTCGTTTCGCAAGGACGTGTCGTTTCTCGGCAAGGTGCCGCTCAAGCATTATCTGCAGCAGATTCCCGACGGCGCGACCTTGATCGTCGACGCAACGCGCGCCGACTTCGTCGATCACGATGTGCGTGAATTGCTGGACGCATTTGTCGCCGATGCGCCGCGCCGAGAGATCGCGGTTGAAGTGCGGCACCAGGTGCAGGCACAGGCACGCGCGGCACGCGGGTGGTCAATGCGGCGCGCGGCGACGGAGTAGCGCGAACCGGGATCAAGCACATAACGGGTGCTGCAAAACACAAAGCCCCGTGCTTTTCAGGGCACGGGGCTTCGCGTCAATCCGGTTCAGCAAGCACGCAGCCAGCGCGCCGGCCGCTTCACTCCGAACGTTGCGGATTCAACTTATCGAAGTTCGAATGCAGCTTGTTGAGCGCCGAGATATACGCCTTCGCGGAAGCCGCGACAATATCCGGATCGGTGCCCACACCGTTGACGATCCGCCCGCTCTTCGACAGCCGCACGGTCACTTCGCCCTGCGCCTGCGTACCGGTTGTGATGGCGTTCACTGAATACAACAGCAGTTCCGACCCGCTTCCCACTTCCGTTTCAATCGCATTGAGCGTGGCGTCCACCGGACCGTTGCCGCGCGCTTCCCCGGTGACTTCCTTACCTTCGACCGAGAACACGATCTTCGCGTGCGGCTGCTCGCCGGTTTCCGAATGCTGCGACAGCGACAGGAACTTGTAGTGCTCTTTCTCCTGCGCTTCGGCCGATTCCTCGGTGACGATCGCAATGATGTCTTCGTCGAAGATTTCGGATTTGCGGTCGGCCAGTTCCTTGAAGCGTGCGAACGCGGTGTTCAACTCGCCTTCGCTATCGAGCGCGATGCCCAGCTCCTGCAGGCGTTGCTTGAACGCATTGCGGCCCGACAACTTGCCCAGCACGATCTTGTTCGCGCTCCAGCCCACATCTTCGGCACGCATGATTTCGTATGTGTCGCGCGCCTTCAGCACGCCGTCCTGGTGGATGCCGGACGCGTGCGCGAAGGCGTTCGCGCCGACCACCGCCTTGTTCGGCTGCACGACAAAACCGGTGATCTGCGACACCAGCTTCGAAGCCGGCACGATCTGCGTCGTATCGAGGCCGACATCGAGGCCGAAGTAATCTTTGCGGGTCTTCACCGCCATCACGATTTCTTCGAGCGACGTGTTGCCCGCGCGCTCGCCGAGACCGTTGATCGTGCATTCGACCTGACGCGCGCCGCCAATCTGCACGCCGGCCAGCGAATTCGCCACCGCCATGCCAAGGTCGTTATGGCAATGCACCGAGAACACTGCCTTATGCGAGTTCGGAATACGCTCACGCAGCGTCTTCACGAGTTGGCCGTACAACTCGGGCACGCCGTAGCCGACCGTGTCCGCGATGTTGATGGTGGTCGCGCCTTCGGCAATCACCGCTTCCAGCACGCGGCACAGGAAATCCATGTCCGAGCGGCTGCCGTCTTCCGGCGAAAACTCGACGTCGTCCGTGAACTTGCGGGCGAAACGCACCGCCAGCTTCGCCTGCTCGAACACCTGATCCGGCGTCATGCGCAGCTTCTTTTCCATGTGCAGCGGCGACGTTGCGATGAACGTGTGGATGCGGAAATGATCGGCGGGTTTGAGTGCGTCAGCAGCGCGTTGAATGTCTTTGTCGTTGGCACGGGCCAGCGAGCAGATCGTGCTGTCCTTGATCAGGCCCGCGATCGTATGGATCGAATCGAAATCGCCGTTTGAACTGGCTGCAAAGCCCGCCTCGATGATGTCGACCTTCATCCGTTCGAGCTGCTTCGCGATGCGGATTTTTTCTTCCTTCGTCATCGACGCGCCGGGCGATTGTTCGCCGTCACGCAACGTGGTGTCGAATATGATCAGTTTGTCGGCCATGTCGGGTCTCCTGGGGAGTCGTTCAATTGTGGGGATCGGATATTGGAATTCGGGTGTTTGCGCCACCGTTAGCGACGCTACAAACCACAGACGAGGCAGACGGAGGGCACAAAACTCAGCAATCAGCGAGGGTGGCGCGCCGCACTAGCGCGCCTGGCTGGGCACCGGCTTGTTGGGGCTCGTGTTGCGGCTCAAATGGGAACGTGAACACATTTACCGAACGACTATAGCGGCATTCCCTTCATCGTGCAATTGGCGTCAGACCTGCCTGCCGCGCGCTGCGGGAGGGGGCCAAAACGAAAAACGGCAGCCTGGAAAGGCTGCCGTTTTCTCGTGTCACTTTCATGCACCGACGGGGGCGCTTTATCTGTCCCGCGCCACCGATCGAGCCGGATTCGCCCTGCCCCGCAGCGCCTGGTAGCCCCAGAACACATAGCCCGACAGACCGTACAGCACGAACAGGCCGAACAGCATCAGCGGCGGATCGGACGACACCAGCACGAACGCCACCACCACCAGCAGAATCACGCCGAACGGCACGCGGTGCCGCACGTCGAGCGCCTTGCCGCTGTAGAACGGTGCGTTGGACACCATCGTCACACCGGCGTAGATGGTCAGCACGAAGGCGACCCACGGCAGCCACACCAGCTTGAGCGGCACCCGGTTGTCAGTGGCGAGCCACACGAAACCTGCGATCAGTGCAGCAGCAGCCGGACTGGGCATACCCTGGAAGAACCGCTTGTCGACCACGCCGATGTTCGTGTTGAAGCGCGCGAGCCGCAACGCCGCGCCCGAACAGTAGACGAACGCGGCAAGCCAGCCCCAGCGCCCGAGATCCTTGAGAATCCACTCGTACATCACGAGCGCCGGCGCCACGCCGAACGACACCATGTCCGAGAGGCTGTCGAACTGCTCGCCGAATGCACTCTGCGTGTGGGTCATACGCGCGACGCGGCCGTCCATGCCGTCCAGCACCATTGCCACGAAGATCGCAATCGCCGCGATTTCGAAGCGCACGTTCATTGCCTGCACCACGGCGAAGAAGCCGCAGAACAGCGCGGCGGTGGTGAACGCGTTCGGCAGCAGATAAATGCCGCGCTTTCTCAGGAACTGCTGACGCTGCGCACGCCGGCTATCGACTGCCGGCGACTCCGCCACGATCGGCTTGTTACGGCGGAACGGACGCGGGAGCGGTCCACTGTTACGGGGTCGACGCGGTTTGAATGCGGCCATTCGGGAAACCTCCTTGGTGCCGCTTTATAGTTCAGCGAGGATCGTGGACGACGCGGAAACCTTCTCGCCGATCGAAACACGCGGACGGCTGCCAACCGGCAGATACACGTCGACGCGCGAGCCAAACCGGATAAATCCATAACGTTGACCACGCGTGAGCGGTTCACCCGCCCGCACGTAGCAAAGAATCCGGCGTGCAATCAGGCCGGCGATCTGCACCGAGGTCACCGTCTGGCCGCCGGCCATTTCGATCACCACCGCGTTGCGCTCGTTTTCGGTCGAAGCCTTATCCACGGCGGCATTCAGATACGCACCCGGGAAATATTCGACCTTGGAGATCGCGCCATCCACCGGCGAGCGTTGCGAGTGGACATTGAAAACGTTCATGAACACGCTGATTTTCAGCGCTTCACGGTTGGCATACGGGTCATGCGCTGTTTCGACCGCGACGATACGGCCGTCGGCCGGGCACAGCACGGCATTCGCCTGGGTCGGAATCGGGCGTGCCGGATCGCGGAAGAACTGCACCACGAAGATCAGGATCAGCCAGAACAGCCATGCAATGCCGAACCCCGCGAAGGCGTGAACCAGTAAAGCAACGACGGCCGCGATGGCGATGAACGGCCAGCCTTCTCGCGCGATGATCGGATGAGGGTAATTCATGGATGGCTTCTGTATTTTTGTAAAACCGTAGGATAGCAAAAGCCGCCCAGGGTTCAGCACCCTTGGACGGCTTTTTGCATTACCGGCTGCCGCGACGATGCGCCGCGCCGGTCAGATGCCGTAAAGCTGGCTTCTTAGTTCTTCGACTGGTCGACCAGCTTGTTCGCAGCGATCCACGGCATCATCGAACGCAGCTTCGCGCCCACCGTTTCGATCTGGTGCTCGGCCGTCAGGCGGCGGCGCGATTGCAGCGTCGGTGCGCCGGCCTTGTTTTCGATGATGAAGCTCTTCGCGTACTCGCCGGTCTGGATGTCCGTCAGCACAGCCTTCATCGCCTTCTTCGTTTCAGCCGTCACGATACGCGGACCCGTCACGTACTCGCCATATTCGGCGTTGTTCGAGATCGAGTAGTTCATGTTCGCGATGCCGCCTTCGTAGATCAGGTCGACGATCAGCTTCAGTTCGTGCAGGCACTCGAAGTACGCCATTTCCGGCGCGTAACCCGCTTCCACCAGCGTTTCGAAGCCGGCCTTGATCAGGTCGACCGTACCGCCGCACAGCACGGCTTGTTCGCCGAACAGGTCGGTTTCCGTTTCTTCGCGGAAGTTCGTTTCGATGATGCCGGCACGACCGCCGCCGTTCGCTGCCGCGTACGACAAAGCGATGTCACGTGCTGCGCCCGACTTGTCTTGCGCAACGGCGATCAGGTGGGGCACGCCGCCACCTTGCGAGTACGTACCGCGAACCGTGTGGCCCGGCGCCTTCGGCGCGATCATGATCACGTCGAGGTCCGCACGCGGGATCACTTGACCGTAGTGCACGTTGAAGCCGTGCGCGAAGGCCAGTGCCGCGCCTTGCTTGGCGTTAGCGTGCACTTCCTTGGCATAGACTTCAGCGATCTGCTCGTCCGGCAGCAGCATCATGACGACGTCCGCGCCCTTGACGGCTTCCGCCACTTCCTTGACTTGCAGGCCGGCGTTCTCGGCCTTGCTCCACGATGCGCCGCCCTTGCGCAGACCGACCGTGATGTTCACGCCGCTTTCCTTCAGGTTCAGCGCGTGAGCATGGCCTTGCGAGCCATAGCCGATGATGGTGACTTGCTTGCCCTTGATGAGGGAGAGGTCGGCGTCCTTGTCGTAGAAAACTTTCATGTCGGTTCCTTGGCTAAATTCGGTGAAATCAGTGAAATACAAATACTGCGAATGGTGTGTTGCTTCGCCGGGTTCTTAAAGGCACTGCCCGGCTTCGATCGAGACGGTTAATAACGCCCGCAACTCAGCGCGCGCGTCAAACCTTCAGAATGCGCTCGCCGCGGCCGATACCGGAACTGCCCGTACGGACGGTTTCGAGAATCGCAGTCGCGTCGATCCCTTCGATGAAGGCATCGAGCTTGTCGCTCGCGCCCGTCAGTTCGATCGTATAGGTCTTTTCTGTGACGTCGATGATGCGGCCGCGGAAAATATCCGACATCCGTTTCATCTCCTCACGTTCCTTGCCGACCGCCCTCACCTTGATCAACATCAGCTCGCGCTCGATGTGGGCGCCCTCGGTAAGGTCGACCACTTTCACCACCTCGATCAGGCGGTTCAGATGCTTCGTGATCTGTTCGATCACGTCGTCCGAGCCAATGGAAACGATGGTCATGCGCGACAGCGAACGGTCTTCGGTCGGAGCCACCGTCAAGGTTTCAATGTTGTAGCCGCGTGCCGAGAAGAGACCGACCACGCGTGACAGCGCGCCCGGTTCGTTTTCCAGCAGGACTGAAATGATGTGTCTCATGTTTCGCTTCTTCCAGATGTTTTGTCGATGTATGCGAGCCGGTTCGCGCCGCTTCGTCCGCTTTCGCCCTTTGTGAAGGCGCGCATGACGAAGCCAACGCTGCGTTTATCTCAACGCGCCGTCGTTATAGATCTTCCGATCCCATGAGCATCTCAGTGATGCCCTTGCCGGCCTGAACCATCGGCCAGACGTTTTCGGTCGGATCGGTCTGGAAATCGAGAAACACCGTGCGATCTTTCAGGCGCAGCGCTTCCTTCAGCGCCGGTTCCACGTCGGCGGTGCGTTCGATACGCATGCCGACATGGCCGTACGCTTCGGCGAGCTTCACGAAGTCAGGCAGCGCATCCATGTACGAATGCGAATAGCGCTTGCTGTATTCGATCTGCTGCCACTGGCGCACCATGCCCAGATAGCGGTTGTTCAGCGAAATGATCTTCACCGGAGTCTCGTACTGCTTGCAGGTCGAGAGTTCCTGGATACACATCTGGATCGAGCCTTCGCCCGTGATGCAGAGCACGTCGTCGTCCGGGTGCGCCATCTTCACGCCCATCGCCGCCGGCAGGCCGAAGCCCATCGTGCCGAGGCCACCGGAGTTGATCCAGCGGCGCGGCTTGTTGAAGCGATAGAACTGCGCCGCCCACATCTGGTGCTGGCCGACGTCGGAACACACGAAGGCATTGCCGTCGGTCAGCTCCCACGCTTTTTCCACCACGTACTGCGGCTTGATGATGTCGCTCTTGCGGTCGAACTTCAGGCAGTCTTTGGCGCGCCAGGCTTCAATGTCCTTCCACCAGTCGGCGAGCGCCGCGGTGTCCGGGCCATGTTCGGCCGTTTGCAACTGCTCGATCAGTTCCTTCAGCACTTCCTTCACGTCGCCAACGATCGGAATGTCGACCTTGACGCGCTTGGAGATGGAAGAAGGATCGATGTCGATATGGATGATCTTGCGCGGGCGCGAAGCAAAGTGCGCCGGGTCGCCGATCACACGGTCGTCGAAGCGCGCGCCGATCGCGATCAGCACGTCGCAGTGCTGCATCGCCATGTTGGCTTCGTACGTGCCGTGCATGCCGAGCATGCCAAGGAATTTCTTGTCGCTCGCGCGGTAGCCACCCAGACCCATCAACGTATTGGTGACCGGATAACCGAGCAGATCGGCGAACTGGTTCAGTTCACGCGATGCATCCGCGAGGATGATGCCGCCGCCGGTGTAGATATACGGACGCTTGGCCGACAGCAGCAAGGCCACGGCCTTGCGAATCTGGCCGGAGTGCCCTTTCGTAACCGGGTTGTACGAGCGCAGCGAAACGGTCTTGAGCGGTTCGTACTGGCACGGCGTCTTCGACACGTCTTTCGGAATGTCGATCAGCACCGGGCCGGGACGGCCGGTACGGGCGATATAGAAAGCTTTCTTGACGGTGGCGGCGAGGTCGCGCACGTCCTTCACGAGGAAGTTGTGCTTCACGCAGGGACGCGTGATGCCGACCGTATCGCACTCCTGGAACGCATCCTGGCCGATTGCGGCGGTAGGTACCTGGCCGCTGATCACCACCATGGGAATCGAATCCATGTAGGCGGTGGCGATGCCGGTCACCGCATTGGTGACGCCGGGGCCGGAGGTCACGAGGCACACACCCACTTTGCCGGTGGAACGCGCATAGGCGTCAGCGGCGTGGACTGCGGCTTGTTCGTGGCGCACGAGGATGTGCTGGAATTTGTCCTGCTTGTACAGCTCGTCGTAAATGTAGAGTACCGAGCCGCCGGGATAGCCCCAGACAAACTCGACGTCTTCGTCGGCCAGTGCCTTCATGAGCACGGTGGCGCCGATAGAGTCAGCTTCGGGATGGAGGGTCGTATCCGACGTGGAGAATTCCGCGCTGGGCATATTCATTTATTCACCTTTCGAATTTTCGGCAAAAAATTGATCGGGTGCTCTCTGCCGGGCTTGTGGCTCGGGTTCAAGCGGCGCGTCCAGTTGACAGGTGAGCTTCTTGGGCCACACCTCAATTGAGACAAGTCACTTATGTTGCGAACCAGCGACGATATCTGCAGATGCCCGCGCGGTCAAGCAAATATTGCCCAAGCGGCTTCCCTCAAATCCCAATATTGACCGAAAGCCTGTTATAGAGATGCAAGGTAGGGCGGGTTTCGCCCCAGCGGCACGAAAGTTTGTTAGCATCCGCGAGTTTTACGACATTTTTCACCCGATTACGCGCACGCACGCTGCGCCGACCCCCAAACGGATGGCATCAGACAAGGAACTCGCCGATTTTCTGGCGGGCGTCGAAAGGCGCGCATTCAAGCAAACGGTCTACGCCGTGCGGGACGACGACGCCTCATTGGATATCGTGCAGGACGCGATGATCAAGCTCGCCGAAAAATACGGCGACCGTCCCCCCGCCGAACTTCCGCTCCTGTTTCAGCGTATTCTTCAGAATGCGATGCACGACTATTTCCGTCGTGCCAAAGTGCGCAATACTTGGGTTAGTCTGTTCTCCTCGCTCGGCAACGCCGACGACGACGAATTCGACCCCCTCGAAACATTCGAGGCGCAGCAAGGTTCAGCGGGCTCAGAAAGCAACGAACAGAAACTCGAACGCGAACAAGTCTTACAGTTGATCGACGACGAGATCCAAAAGTTACCGGCACGTCAACGGGAGGCGTTTCTCATGCGTTATTGGGAAGATATGGATGTCGCCGAGACTGCCGCCGCGATGGGCTGCTCCGAGGGTAGCGTGAAGACGCACTGCTCGCGGGCCACGCACACGCTGGCGCAAGCGCTCAAGGCTAAAGGAATCACGCTATGAGCTCCCTAGAAACCAAAGAACTCGAGTTCGCCCGCCAGGTGCGCCGCGCGCTCGACGAAAACGCCGCCAGCATTCCGGCCGCCACCGCCGACCGGCTCGCTGTGGCGCGCCGTGCCGCGCTTGCCCGCAAGAAGCCCGAAGCCGTCAGCGCGCCGGTGTTCGTGCCCGCCTTCGCCGGTGCAGGCATGCCGGCTGGCATACCGCAAGTCGACATGCCGCAGCGCCGCCGTTCGCCGCTGCGCCGCTTTGCGCTTGCGTGGCCGCTCGTCGCGCTGGTCGTCAGCCTCGTGGCTATCGCCTACTGGGAAGACCAGCAACGTACGGCTGAACTCGCCGATATCGATGCAGCCATGCTAAGCGACGACCTGCCGCTCAATGCCTATCTCGACCACGGTTTCAACGCGTACCTATCACGCGCCCACTGAGCGGGAGATTCTTCGGGTGAGTTACAAGCGCGGCTTGGCCGTTGTTTTCGGATGCGCGATCGCGGCCCTGGTGTCGTTTGCCGCGACGTATCCGCGCTTTTATCCGAGCCCGTCGATCGCCAGCGCGCCTGCCGCAGGCGGCAACGCGCCGTCCAAGGCGCCGGCACCCGCCCTCGCCGTCGAACTGCCGGGCCTGCCCGGCAGCAAGAGTCCAATGGCATGGTCCCGCCTAAGCCCGGCCGACCACGTCGCGCTCGCGCCGTTCGCCAGCCAATGGGACTCCTTCAGCGAAGAGCGCAAGCGCAAATGGATCAAGATCGCATCGCGTTACCCGAAGTTGTCGCCTGATGCGCAAAAACGCTTGCATGACCGAATGACTGAATGGGTGCGCATGACCCCCGATCAGCGGCGTGTCGCGCGCGAAAACTACCAGGTGTCGAAAGAATTGCCGCGCGAAACCCGCCAGAATGCGTGGCAGGCTTATCAGCAATTGCCGGAAGAGCAGAAGGAGCGGCTCGCGGCGAGCGAGCGTAAGCGGCGGCCGAGCGTGGTGAGCGCGCCGCCGTCCGGCAAGACCGAGATCAAGGGTCTGGATCGTCTGGTCAATGCCCGGGAGCACGAGGCGAGCGGTGCCGCAGCGGCGAGTGCCGCGGCTGCCGCTGCGCTGCCGAGCCCCGCCGCCACGCCGGCGATTCCGGCTGCGGGTAGCTTCGTGCCGGCCATCCCGGTGCCGGTTTCGCCGTCCGAGGCGCCGTCGATCTTCAACGGCTCCTGATCGGAGCCCGACCGTGTCCCAGCCGCTCACCACCTCGACACTGCCCGCCGATTCATCCGGCGTTGCCCCCACCGTTCGCCGCCGTCTTGCCACGCTGCTCTACGAAGCCGTGATCCTGTTCGGCATCGTGTTCATTGCAGGCTATCTGTTCAGCACGTTGACGCAGCAGCGCAACGGCCTCACCCATCACAACCTGCTCGCCGCATGGATCGGCCTCGTGGTCGGTCTGTATTTCGTCTGGTTCTGGACCCACGGCGGCCAGACGTTGCCGATGAAAACGTGGCGCCTGCGCGTTGTCGCCACCAACGGCGCGCCGCTGTCCACAGGGCGCGCGATCGTTCGTTACGTGCTGGCGTGGCTGTGGTTTTTGCCGCCGCTCGCGCTGCATCCGCTGCTGGGTCTCACCGTGCCGCAGACGCTCCTGATCGCCGCGATCTGGTTCGTGCTATGGGCCGCCACCGGCCGCCTCGATCCGCAGCGTCGATTCCTGCACGACCGCCTCGCCGGTACGCGGGTCATTAGCGTCGATTGACGTCGCCCAACGTCGCTTAACATCGATTGACGTCGCACGCTGAGCAAGCCGGTCACCGGTCATTCGCGCTCCCGCACCCCCGGTTCGCGTTTGCCTGAGACGGCGTGCACCGCTCGCCACGACGCTTTCACGACGCCGCTCCGCGCACCGCTGCTCCCATTCCGCCGTCTCCTTCTCCCGACACAGTAATAAGAACTTCTCGTGACTGTCACGGCAGGGTCACGCGCGGCTGGCGCAATACGGGCACCGCAACTCGACGCGTGAGCCATGGACCCCAAAACGTCCGCGACTTCCCTGTTCCGCCAGACCGGCCCGAGCGTCGACCCTGTCGCGTTCCGCCCGGAACCCAACCCCAGTCACGGACGGCCGTTGCCTGTGCCGTCACTGCCACTCGACGAGCAAGCCGGCCATCAGGACGACGAGCACGGCGAACCGCACCGCTATCGCACCATCTGGCTGTCCGATATCCACCTCGGCTCGAGCGGTTGTCAGGCGCCGTATCTGCTCGACTTCCTGCGGCATAACGAGTCGGAATATCTGTACCTGGTGGGCGACATCATCGACGGCTGGCAGTTGAAAAAAGGCTGGTACTGGCCGCAGGCGCACAACGACGTCGTGCAGAAGGTGCTGCGCAAAGCGCGCAAAGGCACCCAGGTCATCTACGTGCCGGGCAATCACGACGAAGCCGCGCGCCAGTTCTGCGACCTCGCGTTCGGCGATATCCACGTGCGTGGCGAAGCGTTCCACACGA
Source organism: Paraburkholderia fungorum (assembly GCF_046026025.1). Lineage (GTDB taxonomy): Bacteria > Pseudomonadota > Gammaproteobacteria > Burkholderiales > Burkholderiaceae > Paraburkholderia > Paraburkholderia fungorum_E. The sequence continues at coordinate 59,004 of NZ_JAQQFL010000033.1, forward strand.
CGCTCGCCGGCAAGCGCCTCTGGATCGTGCACGGCGATCTGTTCGACGGCGTGATCCAGCACGCCAAGTGGCTCGCCTATCTCGGCGACACGCTCTACACGATGATCCTGATCCTGAACCGCTGGTTCAACCGGATCCGCAGCCGCCTCGGCTTTCCGTACTGGTCGCTGTCGCAATACCTGAAGCATCAGGTGAAAAACGCGGTCAATTTCATCTCGTCGTTCGAGCGCGTGATGACCGACGAAGCACGCCGCCGCGGTTGCGACGGGGTGGTCTGCGGACACATTCACAAAGCCGAAATCCGCGACATCGACGGTGTGCTGTATTGCAACGACGGCGATTGGGTCGAAAGCCTGTCGGCACTCGTCGAGACGTATGAAGGCGAACTCAAGGTGATCTACTGGACCGTGATGCGCGCACCGGAAGTCGGCGTGCAAAAGGCCCGGGCGACCGCGTAATCCCTCTCCACTTCTATTGGGCCGAAATCGATGAAGATCATGATCGTCACCGACGCATGGGAACCGCAGGTCAATGGCGTCGTGCGCACGCTGAAAAACACCACGCGCGAGCTCATCGCGCTCGGCCACCGCGTCGATCTGCTGACACCGCTCGAATTCAAGACGATTCCGTGCCCGACCTATCCTGAGATCCGCCTGTCGCTGCTGCCGCGTCGCAAGCTGCATCAGCGGATCGACGAATTCGCACCGGACGCACTTCACATCGCCACCGAAGGCCCGCTCGGCATGGCCGCGCGCGCCTACGCGATCAAGCACAAGCTGCCGTTCACGACCGCCTATCACACGCGCTTTCCCGAATACGTGCAGGCGCGTTTCGGCATTCCGATCGCGATCACCTACAAGTTTCTGCACTGGTTCCACAAGGCGTCGCTGGCGGTGATGGCGCCCACGCCGGTGGTCAAGTCAGACCTCGAAAAATTCGGCTTCACCAACGTGGTGCTGTGGACCCGCGGCGTCGATCTCGACATCTTTCACCAGATGGACTCGAAGGTGCTCAACACCGCGCGGCCGATCTTTCTGTATGTGGGACGCGTGGCGGTCGAAAAGAACGTCGAGGCGTTTCTCAAGCTCGATCTGCCCGGCTCGAAGTGGGTCGCGGGCGAAGGCCCTGCACTCGCCGAGCTGAAGTCACGTTATCCGCAAGCGAATTACCTGGGCGTACTGACGCAAGCCGAACTGGCCAAAGTCTATGCCGCCGCTGACGTATTCGTGTTCCCGAGCCGCACCGATACCTTCGGGCTCGTGCTGCTCGAAGCGCTGGCCTGCGGTACGCCGGTCGCGGCGTATCCGGTAACCGGCCCGATCGACGTGCTCGGCGAAGGCGGCGCCGGCGCCATGAACGAAGACTTGCGCGAGGCCTGCCTCGAAGCGCTGAAGATCGAACGCAGCCACGCACGCGCGTGGGCCGAACGTTTCTCGTGGGCTGCGGCGTCCGAGCAGTTCGCGGCACATCTGAAACCGCTGCCGCGCACGTCGTATAGCGAGGAAAGCGCCGCCGCATGAAGCGACGCGCCGAGCCGCTTATGCCAACCCGACACTCCAACGCAGCACGCACGTCGAACGGCGCATTGCGCGCTGTCAAAACCGGCAGCAACGACGCCGGGGCCGAGCCGTTCGAAGACGTGAGCGAGCCCGGCGCGCCGGATCACGGCCATCACGCGCACGGTCGGCGCGGCATGAACGGCGCGGATTCCAAGGGCACCGAGGGCCCTGAACACCTCGATAACATCGATAACGAGCCCCACCACGAACCGCTCAGTCCCGACGACCCGTTCGCACCGCTCCCCTTCAACCCGTACAAGGGCAATCGTGGCCTGACCCGTGCGTGGCACGCGATGAAAAATTCGCTGGCCGGGTTTCGCGTGGCGATCCGCGAGGAGAGCGCGTTTCGCCAGGAGCTCACGCTCGCCGCGATCCTGATTCCGTGCGGCGTGCTGGTGCCGGTCGACCCCGTGTCACGCGTATTGCTGCTCGGCTCGGTACTGCTGGTACTGATCGTCGAATTACTGAATTCGAGCGTCGAGGCGGCCATCGACCGGATTTCGCTCGAGCGCCACGAGTTGTCGCGCCGCGCCAAGGATCTTGGCAGCGCGGCGGTGATGGTCGCGCTCGGCATGTGTGTGATGACGTGGGGACTGATCGTCGGGCCGCTCGTCGTGCACTGGATCAAAGCGTGGCTATGAGCGTGAGTGCGGCCCGCACTCCGCGGCGCCTCGCGCACCCATCCGCCGCGCCAAAGAATGAAAACCCTGAGTATCCGCTTGGTATTAGAACGGTCGGTTTATAATCGTCCGACAGCCCCACAGAAAATCGCTGGGGCGCTCAATATACCAACCGCGTCCGGGTGGATCACGCTAGAGCGGCAAGCCGCCACGCGCCCAGCCCGGCGTAACCAGGGCCGGACGACATGGAAGCCAAACCTCCCCGCCGCACCCGCGAACGGATCCTCGAACTGTCGTTGAAACTGTTCAACGAAATCGGCGAGCCGAACGTCACGACAACGACGATCGCCGAGGAAATGGAAATCAGTCCAGGCAACCTGTACTACCACTTCCGCAACAAAGACGACATTATCAACAGCATCTTCGGCCAGTTCGAGCAGGAGATCGAAAAGCGTCTGCGCTTTCCCGACGATCACCGCGCAACCATCGACGAGATGTGGTCGTACCTGCAGTACATGGTCGATTTCACCTGGCGCTATCGTTTCCTGTATCGTGATCTGAACGATCTGCTGGCGCGCAACCGCACGCTCGAAACGCACTTCAAGCAAATCATCAGCCACAAGGTGCGTTTTGCGAGCCAGTTCTGCGAGCAGCTCGTGACAGACGGCGAAATGGTCGCGACGCCCGAAGAATTGCAGGTGATCGCCACCAACATCGGCGTGATCGCAACGTACTGGCTGTCGTACCAGTTCGTGATGAACCCGCGTAAATACAACGAGCAGGAAACCATTCGCGCTGAACTGCATCAGGTGAGCGTGCAGATCGTGTCGCTGATGGCGCCTTATCTGCGCGGCCGCTCGCGGCAGATTTTCGACGACCTCGTCTCAGGCAAGCTGCCCAAGCGCGAGTTCTACGACTACCTGCCGCCGAAGGAAGGCGCCGCGCCCCGCAACGAACCGAAGGACGTTTGAGTATGAAGTCGGTGTGTGTGTATTGCGGCTCCTCAGACGGAGCCCGACCGTTGTACGCTGAAGCCGCGCGCGCCTTTGGCCGCGCGCTGGTGCAGGCCGATCTCGCGCTCGTCTATGGCGGCGGCAAGGTCGGGCTGATGGGTGTGATCGCCGATACGGTGATGGCCGAAGGCGGCCGCGCAATCGGCGTGATTCCCGAGTTGCTGGTCAATAAAGAAGTCGGCCATAACGGCTTGACCGAGTTGCATGTGGTACCCGATATGCATCATCGCAAGAAGATGATGGCCGACCTGTCCGATGCGTTCGTTGCCATGCCCGGCGGCGCGGGCACGCTCGAAGAACTGTTCGAGGTCTATACGTGGGCGCAACTCGGCTATCACCAGAAGCCGGTGGCACTGCTGAATATCGACGGTTTCTACGATCCGCTGATCGCGCTGCTCAAACACACGGTCGACGAGGGCTTCATGCGGCAGACCTACTTCGACATCCTGCAACAGGATGCCGACCCGGTCGCACTGATCGACAAGCTGCAACGCTATCAGCCGCCCGCCAACGACAAATGGGCAATGAAACGCGACGCTGTTTGATCGCCGCCTGCCGCACCCCTTCACCCCGCTGAACGAAGCCCCGCCGCACGCTCCCGCGGCCACCACCCAATCATGAGGTTGCGATGACGAAAGCCGTTCTGATCACCGGTGGCAGCCGCGGCATTGGCCGCGCAACTGCGCGTTTGCTGGGCGCGCGCGGCTGGTCGGTGGGCGTGAACTATGCGCAAAACCTCATGGCCGCGCAGGAAACCGTTGCCGAAGTGGAACGCGCCGGTGGCCAGGCGTTGACGATTGCCGGCGACGTCGCCAGCGAATCCGATGTGATCGCGATGTTCGACGCGGTCCAGCAGAAGTTCGGCCGGCTCGATGCACTCGTCAATAACGCCGGAATCGTCGCGCCGTCGAGCCAGCTTGCGAACATGGACCTCGCGCGCCTGAAGCGCATGTTCGACGTCAACGTGCTGGGCGCCTACCTGTGCGCACGCGAAGCCGCGCGCCGCATGTCGACAACCCGGGGCGGCGCGGGGGGCGTGATCGTGAACATCTCGTCGGCGGCTGCGCGTTTGGGCTCGCCGAACGAATACATCGACTATGCCGGCTCGAAAGGCGCCGTCGACACCATGACGCTCGGCCTCGCCAAGGAACTCGGCCCGCAGGGCGTGCGCGTGAACGCGGTGCGCCCCGGCCTGATCGATACCGAAATCCATGCCAGCGGCGGCAAGCCCGAGCGCGCCGCTCAACTCGGCGCGACCACGCCGCTCGGCCGCCCCGGCAGCGCCGACGAAGTCGCCGAGTCGATCGTGTGGTTGCTGAGCGATGCCGCCTCGTACGTGACAGGCGCGCTACTCGACGTCACCGGCGGACGCTAAGCGGGCCCCTGAGCGCCCTTCCCCTGTTTGCGCGGCCAGCGGTTTCCCGCGGCCGCTTTTCCCTCCCCGACCCTCCATTCCCGTCGATTTGGCGAGGAATCGGCGCAATCCGTTCGATTCACCGCGATATTCTTCGCTTATTCTGTAATCGTCCGTAACAAACTGGGTCTACAATCGCAGCAATCGCATGCAGCCGTATGCGGTGCACTGCCAGACCACAAGCCCGCGGCCCACGTCGCCGCATAGGGCAATCAGAGATTCTCATGTACGAAAACCCATCCGCGCCCTGGCGCACGGGGAACGTCGCGGTTGCGACATCGGCACCGGCCGGCCCTGCCGACGGTGTACCGGGCACGCACCCCGGCTCGCCACACCTTGCCGAATCCGGCGCGGCCTTGCCAGACAGCGCTGCCGCTGCCGAAGCCGCGGCGCCGGCAAGGCCCGCCGCGCCTGCCGGCCCTTCGGCGCCCAATGCTGCGGCGCCGGTTCCGGCTTCGCGTGGCGCCCGGCGCTTGCGCGCGCTCACGGCTGCCCGTCCGCTCATGTGGCTGGTCGCGCTCGTCATTCTGTGTGCCTGGCTCCTGCCCGGCACCCTGGGCCACGAGCCCTGGAAGCAGGACGAGACCTATACGTTCGGCATCATCCAGCACATGCTCGATACCGGCGATCTGGTCGTGCCGACCAACGCCGGCCAGCCCTTTGTGGAAAAACCGCCGATCTACGACTGGGTCGCCGCCGGCCTCGCCTGGATGTTCGGCCGCTATCTGCCGCTGCATGACGCTGCACGCCTCGCGAGCGCGCTCTTCGCCGGCCTGACCCTCTACTACACGGCACGCGTTGCCCGCCGCGCGGTCACCGCGTCCAGCTGGTTCGATATCCGCGTGATCGGCACGCTGGCATTGTTCGCGAGCACGCTCGTCGTCATCAAGCATGTGCACGACATGATGACCGACGTCGCGCTGATGGCCGGGGCCGCGCTCGGTTTCTGCGGACTGTTCGAACTGGTGCTGGTGCATCTGCGCGACGAAGCGCGCCTGCTGCCGGTCGACGTGCGCCGCCGGCGTCACGCGATTCTGAGCGGCGCGGCGATGTTCGGCGCGGGTGTCGGCGTGTCGTTGCTGGCCAAGGGCCTGTTCGTGCCGCTCGTATTCGGCGCGACCACTGCCGCCGTGCTGGTGCTGTATCCCGCCTGCCGCACTCGCAGCTTCGCAGGAGCGCTCGGCGTCGCCGCGCTGGTCTGCGCACCCTTCGCGCTCATCTGGCCGATCTGTTTCTATCTGCGCTCCGAGGCGCTCTTCAAGGTCTGGCTGTGGGACAACAACATTGGCCGCTTCCTCGGTTTTTCGGTGGCGGAACTCGGCTCTGAAAACGAAAGCCGTTGGTTCGTGCTGCGCACCGTGCTGAGCGTCGGCTTTCCGGTAGTGCCGCTTGCGTTGGCCGCGCTCGCCGGCGGCGGGTGGCGCCGCTGGCGCGATCCGCGCGTGGCGCTGCCGGTGATTTTCTCCGGTACCGGTTTCGCAGTACTGCAGACCTCGGCAACGGTTCGCGAACTATACATTTTGCCGTTCATCGCCCCGCTCGCCCTGGTGGCGATGGAAGGGGTCGACAGGCTGCCGCAGCGCCTGCACGCAGGCTGGGACATAGTGAGCCGCGTGCTGTTCGGCAGCACCGCCGCGATCGCGTGGATCATCTGGTCGATCATGAGCGGGCCGGCCAACACGCATGCGTCGCTGCACTGGCTCGGCCGCTGGTTGCCGCTCGACTGGGTGTTGCCGGTCAAGCCCACGCTGATCGCGGCCGCGCTGCTGATGACGCTAGGCTGGCTGTGGCTGCTGCCGATGTTCAGGCACACCGGCAAATGGCGCGGCGCGCTGAGCTGGTGCGCCGGCGCGATTCTCGCGTGGGGACTGGTGAGCACGCTGCTGTTGCCTTGGCTCGACTATGCGAAGAGTTACCGCTCCGTGTTCGAAAATCTCGGCGCCAGCATGAACGTCGAATGGAACGATGGCGATTGCATGGCCAGCTCGGGACTCGGCGAATCCGAAGCGCCGATGCTGTACTACTACACCGGTATCGAGCATCAACCGGTTGCGAACACCGCGACGACCGAGTGCACGTGGCTGATCGACCAGAGCCGCCGCGACAATCCACGCGTGCCGAAGGGTGATTGGCGGCTGTTCTGGTCGGGTGCGCGTCCGGGCGACACCGACGAACTGCTGCGTGTGTTCGTGCGCACACCCGCGACACCCACGCAGGACGAATAGCACACCGCAGCACCCGGCGGCACCCGGCGCGGGGCCTGTGCCGGCGTGTTTCGCTCACGCCTAGAACGACGAGCCGGGTTCTTTCAGGAAAGCGGTTTCTTCGTCCGTCGATTGGCGTCCAAGCACCGCATTGCGATGTGGAAAGCGTCCGAAACGCTCGATGATTCTGGCGTGCCTGACTGCCGACGAGTAATAGGACGCACCGCCCGGCTCTGACTTTAGCAGTGTGAACAGACGCAACGACTCGTGCTGGCTGGCGAGCGTTTCGTCGTGTTCGAACGGCAAATACGCGAATGCACGATGATGCGCGGTGGGCAATACGATATCGGCGCCGCTTGCGATCATCTGTTGCGCAATGCGCAGCGCCTGATGGTCGGCCGCGAAAGCACGCGGTGTATCGCGATGGCAATTGCGGGAAAACTGATCCAGCACGATGACGAGCGCTAACGCGCCGAGCGGCATCTCCGTCCAGTTGTCGAGGGTACCTTCGCGTGCCGCGTCGATTAGCGGCCCGAAGCGTTCCAGCAGCATCGCATCGAAGGCTTGATCGCGGGCAAACCAGAGCTTGCGCGTCTGGCCAAACGTGGGCGAATCCGGCGCGCCAAACCAGCAGTCGAGAACCGCGCGCGCCTCAGCCGCTTGCGGCCCGGCTGCCCGCTCAACCATTGCGATTGCGCATCCAGTCCGCGGTCTCGAAGAACGACGCCAGCAACCGCTCCCGCAACGGCTCGGAGAGCCCAACGTCCTGCATCGCCCACGCCATGCAGCGAAGCCACTGATCCCGTTCGCTGGACGCGATCGGAAACGGCATGTGCCTTGCCCTCAACCTGGGATGGCCAAAGCGGCTGATGTAATGATCGGGCCCGCCCATCCAGCCGCACAAGAACCAGAAAAACTTGTCGCGCGAACCATCGAGCGATTCCGGATGCAAGGCCCGGATCCCGGCGAATTCCGTTTCGAGATCCATCAGGTCATAAAACCGGTCGACCAATTCGCGCACGCGCGCTTCACCGCCCACCAGTTCGAAGGCCGTCGGCTGTGCGGCGGACACTTCGTCGTTAAGATCGCTCATACCCAATCACAAAAAACAGAAGAGAAAAATCACGCATCCCGCAGCGACTGCAATGCGGGCCGCGTCAGCACATGCCGCAAGCTGAGCCAACCGCCCACGCCCGCGCAAGCGATCCCGGCCGCGATACCTGCCGGCAACAGCCAGGGATTGAAGCCCAGATAAAATTCGAACACCCGCGTCGCCAGCAACCAGCCGATCACCTGCGCACCGAGCGCCGCCATCAAGCCCGCCAGCGCCCCCACCGACACGAACTCGGCGATCTGCACCGCCCGCACCTGCCGATGCGACGCCCCCAGCGCGCGCAGCAGCGCGGATTCTCGCATACGCTCATCACGCGTGCCGGCGAGCGCCGCGTAGAGCACCAGCACGCCGGCCGCGAGCGTGAACGCGAACAGGAACTGCACCGCGCCGATCACCTGCTGCAACACACGCTGCACCTGCGCCAGAATCGGACCGGTGTCGATTGCCGTGAGGTTCGGATAAGCGGCGATCAAGCCGTCGATGGTCGACTGTTTTTCGGGCGGCAAATGGAAACTGGTGATGAATGTCGCCGGGAAATCCTGCAAGGCGGCCGGCGGCATCAGCACGAAAAAGTTGACCTTGAACGAGCCCCAGTCGAGCTTGCGCACACTCGTCACCGGCGCATCGATCTGCAGACCCGTCACGTCGAAGCGCAGCGTATCGCCAGGCTTCACGTTGATCAGCTTCGCGAGCCCCTGCTCGATCGAAATCTGCGGCGTCTTCGTGTCGCCGTACCAGGTGCCGGCGGAGAGACGGTTGTCGTCAGGCAGCTCGGTTGTGTACGACAGATTGAATTCCCGATCGACGAGGCGTTTGGCGTCATCGCCCTTGAACGAATCCGGATTGACCGGCTTGCCGTTGATCGCGATCAGCCGGCCGCGCACCATCGGCGAGAGCACGGTGCCGGACACGCCGTGCGAACCCAGATAGTGCGTGACGGCGTCGCGCTGGTCGGGCTGGATGTCGATGATGAATTCGTTCGGCGCATCGGGCGGCGTCGATTTGCGCCAGCCGGCCACGAGATCGTTACGTGTCATCGCGATCAGCAGGAGGCACATCAGACCGATGCCGAGCGCGGTGATCTGCAACGCGCTCGCGCCGCTGCGCCGCTCCAGCGACGCCAACGCATAACGCCAGCCGATACCCGCATTCACACGCTCGCTGCGCACCACGCGCGACGCGCCCCACAACGCCAGCCGCGCAATACCCGCGAACACCAGCAGGCCACCGGCAAATCCGCCCGCGACAATCCCGCCGAGCTTCAACTCGCCCGCTGCGACGATCAGGAGCGCGGCAAACAACGCGATGCCAAGCGCATAGGCAGCCCACGCGGTGCGCCCCGCTTCGCCCCATTCGCGCCGCAGCACGCGCACCGGCGGCACGCGCGTCAGCGGCAACAGCGGCGGCAACGCGAAACCGAGCAACAGCACAAGACCGGCTGCGATACCTTCGAGCGCTGGCCAGACTGTGGGGTACGGCAACGTGACGTCGATCAGACTGCCGAGCCACGTCAGCAAAGCCATATGTCCCAGGTAACCGAGCGCCACGCCAAGCGCGCCGCCGATCAAACCCAGCCCGATGAACTCAAGCGTGAACAGCGTGCGCAGCGTGGACTGACTGACGCCGAGACAGCGCATCGCCGCGCAGCCGTCCAGATGGCGGCGCATATACCGATGCGCGGCCATCGCGATCGCCACCGCCGCGAGCAAGGCGGTGAGCAGTGAGACGAGCGTGAGGAAATGACTCGCGCGATCGAGCGTTTGACGCACCTGCGGCTGACCGTCCTGCAACGACTCGAGCGCGACGCCGCGCATCTTGCCGCCGTCCACCCTGTCATGCGCGAATTGCGCGAAGCGCGCCACCGATGCATCCGCGCCCGCCACCAGCAGCCGGTACGTGACACGGCTGCCGAAGGTGATGAGGCCGGTCGATTGGACCTCGTCGGCACGCATCATTAAACGCGGCGAGAAATTGACGAATGAGAAACCGCGGTCGAGTTCGCGGGTAATCATCGCGCCGATCGTGAAGCTGCGAGACCCCACCTTCACGGCATCGCCGACATGCAGCTTCAATGCATCGAGCAATGCCTGATCGACCCATACCGTACCCGGCGCAGGAATCGAGTGGATAGGGTGGTCCGCGGCTCCTGGCGCCGACGCGATCCGCAATTCGCCGCGCAACGGATAACCCGGCGAGACTGCCTTGACGGCGGCCAGCCGCGAGACCGGCTGCGCGCCGGTGGAGTTGATCATGCTGGGGAAGATCGCCGTGCTGGCGGTATTCAAACCGAGCGCGCTCGCCTGCTGCGTGAACTGCGGGTCGACCGGATGATCGGCACGCACGATGAAATCGGCGGCGATCATGCGCCGCGCATCGCGCTCGAGCCCTTGGTGCAAGCGGTCAGCCAGAAAGCCGACACTCGACAATGCCGCAACAGCCAGCACCAGTGCCAGCAGCAGCATGGTCAACTCGCCCGCGCGCCAGTCGCGCGCCGTCATGCGGATGGCCTGGCGCAGTACGTCTACGCCGCCCAACCGGCGCGCGGGCCGCGAGGTCGCCCGTGCCGTCACACCCCGTACCGTATCGCTCAATCGTGCCGACTCCTGGCAAAGCGCGACACCATGTGCGTCGCCATCCCGCGAAAACCGCCCTGCACCCCGCGCCACAACCGCGGCAGCGCCCAGCCGGCCAGCATCAGGAAGCCCACCATCAATACCAGGAACAGCAGCGGCACGAATAGCGCAAGCAGCATGCCGCCGAACACGAGACCGTCTTCAGCGGTCGAGGTCACGACGTTCGACACCGGTTCCGGCGACAGATTGATCAGTGCCCGCGTGCCCGCTTTGGCCAGATGCGCGGTACCCGCCAGCGTGCCGCCCGCGAGCGCCGCGACCGTCAGCAGCGCGGGATCGGCATGGCCGAGCGCGCCGGCCGCGAGTACCGCGCCGGCGGGAATGCGGATAAAGGTATGGACCGCGTCCCATAGGGAATCGAACGCGGGAATCTTGTCGGCGAGAAATTCAGTGACCGTCAGCACACCGGCCACGCCAATGACCCACGGCGATGACAGCGCGGACAGCGTATCGGGAAGATGGATGAAGCCAAGACGTGCGAACACGCCGGCCAGCAGGACTGTCAGATAGAGGCGCAGACCGCTGCCCCATGAGAGGCCCGCAGCGAGCGAAAGTGATTCAAGCATGGCCGCCTCCAGGCGCGCTGTGCGTGCCGGGCGCTTCGATGGGCAAAGCAAAGGGAGCCGCCGCACCGAAGTCGTCAGACCCGCGCCAACCAGGCCGCGGACAATTTCAGGTTGGATTCAATCCCATTATAGCCACGTTAATTCGCAGAACGCAGAGTGGCGAACAAATGGTGGCCTCTAATGACAGGCAGTTGGCGCCCGGTTTGAGCGCGCCCGGACACGATAATCCGCGTAAACACCCAAGACTCAATGAGGGCTCAATGCCCCGACGACAGCTTCAATCCAATCAATCCGATCACGATCAGCGCCGCGCTCGCCACCCGCGCGACCGTCAGGGCCTCGCCCATCATGACGATGCCGAAGATAAACGCGCCGACCGCGCCGATCCCTGTCCACACGGCGTAGGCCGTGCCGAGCGGCAACTGGCGCATCGCCATGGCAAGCAGAACGAAACTGCCGAGCGCGGTCACGACCGTGAATACGGACGGCCACAGTCGGGTAAAGCCTTCGGAGGTTTTAAGGCCGGCCGCCCAGGCAACTTCGAGCAAACCGGCAATCAGCAGAAGAATCCAGGACATGAGACAGCTCCATGGTCAGATGGGGCCGTCCCCGTTTGAAGCAGAAGCGCAAGGTCGTCCTTACGAACTGTAATTATACCAAAATCACGTCAAACCGCGCCGACCAGCCGATAGCCCACACCCGTCTCAGTGACAATATGCTCCGGTTGCGCCGGGTCGCGTTCCAGTTTCCCGCGCAGATGCGCCATGTAGATACGCAGATAGTGATGGCTCTCCACATGGGAGGGCCCCCACACGTCGCGCAGCAATTGCCGGTGCGTCAGCACACGGCCCGCATGGCGCACCAGCGTCGCGAGCAGGCGATATTCGATCGGTGTGAGATGGACGGCGACGCTGTCGCGGGTCACCTGACGCAAGGCCAGATCGACCGTGACCGCGCCGAAGCGCACCAGCGGCGATTCATTCGCGCCGCCCTGATTGCGACGCCGCATATGCGCGCGGATTCGCGCCAGCAGTTCGGAAACGCCAAATGGCTTGGTGAGGTAATCGTCCGCGCCGGCGTCGAGCGCGGCGACTTTCTCGGTTTCCTGGGTACGCGCCGAGAGCACGATGACCGGCAACTCACTCCAGCCGCGCAGCTCGCGAATCACATCGAGACCGTCGGTATCCGGCAAGCCGAGATCGACGATGACGAGATCGGGTTTGCGCGTCGCCGCTTCGACGAGACCTTGTTTGCCGGTCTCGGCGTCGTGCACGACGATGCCCTCGCCTTCCAATGCGGTTCGCACAAAGCGGCGAATCTGCTTTTCGTCTTCAATCAGGACGACGGTGATGCTCGGGTCACTCATGGCTAGGTCTGGACAGCAGGTTAGGAGTTGAATCGCGGTCGGGCAAAGCGTCGGCGCCTTCGTCTTCCAGCGCATCGGGTGCTTCGGGCGGCGTTTCCACCGGCAGCGTGAACCAGAAGCGCGCGCCTTCGACGCGGCCGTCCGGTGACAGACGATTGAGCGCGCCGATTGTACCGCCGTGCGCTTCCACGATCGCGCGGCAGATCGCGAGGCCAAGGCCGATGCCCGGCTTGGCCGATTCCTTCTCGCCGCGCGTGAATTTCTCGAACACCCGCGCTTCCATGCCGGCCGGCAGACCCGGCCCGTTATCGTCGACCGCGACACGAACGAACGATTTGCCGTCGGCGTCGAGACGCTGCGCGCCAATCGTCAACGGCGTATCCGGCGGGGTGTATTTGGCCGCGTTCTCGAACAGGTTCGAGAAGAGCCGCTCCATCAGCACGGCATCGAGATGCAGCAGCGGTAAATCCGCGGGCAGCTTTACTTGCACCGGATGATTCGCCAGCACGCGTTTGCAGGCGCGCAGCGCGGCGCCCACCGTTTCCTCGAGAAGCGTCCACTGTTGATTCAGTTGCAGGCTGCCTGCCTGCAAGCGCGCCATGTCGAGCAGATTGGTGACGATGCCGGTCATGCGCAGCGCCTCTTCATGAATCGCATCGACGAGATCGTCGCCGGGTTGTGCACCGGGATGCGCCTCGCGCGATTGCGCCAGCATCGACGAGAAGCCGACGATCGTGGTCAACGGCGTACGCAGGTCGTGCGAGATCGCCGACAACAGCGAATTACGCAAGCGCTCCGATTCCATATTGACGAGCGCGTCGCGCGCGATGTCGACGTAATGCACCCGCTCCAGCGCCAGCGCGATCTGCGCGGCGAATGCGTCGAGCATGCGTTGCTGCTCCGGCACGTCCAGCTCGCGCTCGTCGCGCATCACGACCGCGAGCACGCCGCGTGTGCGCATCGGCGCCTTCAACGGCAAATACAGCGCGGCGGCTGCCGGCAGCGTATCGGTACCGTGCCCGGCCGGCTTCTGCTGATCGTAGACCCATTGACCGACGTCGATATCGAGCATCTCGCCTTCGAGCGTGATCGTCGCGTCGGGATCTTCGATCTTCTGCTTCACCTGATCGACGCTGTCCGGCAACAGGATCGCGACGCGCGCACCGAACACTTCGCTGACATGCCGGCTGCCGATGCCGACAATCTGCTCAGTGGTCAGCGCCGCCGCCAGCTCACGCGCCATCGCATACATTGCGCCGGTGCGTTGCTCGCGACGCCGCGCGACACTCGCCTCGCGGCGCAGACTCGACGTGAGATGGCTGATGACGAGCGAGGTCAACAGCATGCCGATGAAGGTCAGCAGGTATTGCGTATCGGACACCGACAGCGACATGCGCGGCGGCACGAAGAAGAAATCGAACGCGGCCACGCTCATGAACGACAGTACGACGCCCGGCCCGCGCCCCAGTTTCACCGCCGTGAAGATCACGCCGAGCAGGTACAGCATGACAAGGTTGGTCAGATCGATATGGTCGATCAACTGGCTCGACAACAACGTAATAGCCGCGCAAATCGCCAACGCGAAGCCGTAGGCGCGCGGCGGCGATCGGCGTTCGCGCGCCGTGCTCAGCGCCTCGCGCCACGCATTCGCCGTGGTATTGAGCAAGCGGCGCTGCTCACCGCCGTCGCGTTCCGACGACGCGCGGATCAGCGTGAGATCGAGGTCGCCCGCGCGTTCGGCGATGCGCTCGCCGAGGGGCCGGCGTACCCACCGCCTGAAACCTGTGCGCGCCGACGCGCCGGCCACCAGCTTGGAGACGTTGCGGGCCTGCGCGTAGCCGATCAGCGCGGCGACCGCATCGGTTCCCGCCAACGTCGCGGTTTCGGCGCCGAGTTCGGCGGCGAGCTTCAAGGCGTTCAGCGTGCGTTCGCGGCGCGCGTCGGGCAAGCGCTGCAGTGCGGGCGTTTCCACATACACGGCGATCCAGTCGGCCTTCAGGCTGGCGGCGAGGCGTGCCGCCGCGCGCACCAGCATCGGCGCTTCCGGACCCGGACCGACGCACACCAGCAAACGCTCGCGCGCCTGCCAGATTCGCTCGATCGAACGGTCGGCGCGATACTCCCGCATCTGCGCATCGACACGGTCCGCGGTGCGGCGCAACGCCAGCTCGCGCAGCGCGATCAGATTGCCCTTGCGAAAGAAGTTGCGCACCGCGCGCTCGGCCTGCTGCGGCAAATACACCTTGCCGTCGCGCATCCGGTCGAGCAGCTCCTCGGCGGGCAGGTCGACCAGCGTGACTTCGTCGGCGCGATCGAACACACGGTCGGGCACCGTCTCCCAGACACGAATCCCGGTGATCTGGCCGACCACGTCGTTCAGGCTTTCGAGGTGCTGGACATTGACCGTGGTGTAGACGTCGATGCCCGCGTCGAGCAGTTCGTAGACGTCCTGCCAGCGCTTCAGATGCCGTGCGCCCTGCACGTTCGAATGCGCGAGCTCGTCGACGAGAATCAGTTGCGGCTTGCGGGCAAGGGCGGCGTCGAGATCGAACTCGCCGAGCTTGCGGCCGCGGTATTCGATCACCGCGAGCGGCAGCACATCGAGGCCTTCGAGCAGCGCGGCGGTTTCGCTGCGGCCATGCGTTTCGGCGATGCCGATCACCACGTCCGTGCCTTCATCGGCACGGCGGCGCGCGGCCTGCAACATCGCATAGGTCTTGCCGACGCCCGCCGAGGCGCCGAAGAAAATCTTCAACCTGCCCCGTTGACGCTTTTCTTCGTCGCGTTGCAGCTTGTCGAGCAGCTCATCAGGATCGGGGCGGTTCATGCTCAATGGTTTTCATGATAATGCGAGCGATAGTGCATGCATGGTGGCACGGCAGCGGCCGCACCGCAAACGGCAATCGCAAATGGCGAAGGCGGCACCGCATGGTCGCCGCCTCCTCGAACCACAGCCATCAACGACGCTAATCGGCGCTCAACTGTGTTTCATCTCGTCCAGCGCCAGATTCAGTTGCAGCACATTCACGCGCGGTTCACCGAGAATGCCGAACTGACGCCCGGTCGTATAACGGTCGACCAGCGCTTGCACATCGTTGCTGGCGAGCTTGCGCGCTTTGGCGACACGTTCGATCTGATACGCGGCGGCCGCCGGGCTGATCTCGGGATCGAGACCGCTGCCCGAGGACGTCACCAGATCGACCGGCACCGGCTTCGACATATCCGTGCCGGCCGCCTTCAATGCGTCGATACGGCCTTTGATTTCGTCGGTCAGCGCCGGGTTGGTCGGGCCGAGGTTCGAACCGCCCGAGTTGGTCGCGTTATACGGCATCGGGCTGGTGGCCGACAGACGGCCCCAGAAGTACTGCGGCGCGTCGAACTGCTGGCCGATCAGCTTCGAGCCGACCACCTTGCCGTTCTGCTCGAGCATGCTGCCGTTGGCCTGGTTGTTGAAGGCCGCCTGACCGACCGCGGTCATCACGGCGGGATAAGCGAGTCCGGTAACGGCGGTCAGTACCGCGAAGATCACGATCAGCGGACGAAACAGATTTTTCATGACAGGTAACTCCTTTTAAGCTGCCGCTTCTCAAACCCAGCCGAACGCGGCCAGCACCATATCGATCAGCTTGATGCCGATGAACGGCACGATGATCCCGCCCAGACCGTAGACCAGCAGATTGCGGCGCAGCAGAATCGCGGCACCCAGCGCCCGGTACTTCACGCCCTTGAGCGCCAGCGGAATCAGCAGCACGATGATCAGCGCGTTGAAAATCACCGCCGACATGATTGCCGAGGCCGGTGTGGCCAGATGCATCACGTTGAGTGAGTTCAGTGCCGGGTAAGTGGTCGCGAACGCAGCCGGAATGATCGCGAAGTACTTGGCGACGTCGTTGGCGATCGAGAACGTGGTGAGCGAACCGCGCGTCATCAGCATCTGCTTGCCGATCTCGACGATCTCGATCAGCTTGGTCGGATTCGAATCGAGATCGACCATGTTGCCGGCTTCTTTCGCCGCCTGCGTGCCGGTGTTCATCGCCACCGCGACGTCGGCCTGGGCGAGCGCCGGAGCGTCGTTGGTGCCGTCGCCGGTCATCGCCACAAGGCGGCCTTCGGCCTGATGTGAGCGGATGGTGGCGAGCTTAGCTTCCGGCGTGGCTTCGGCGAGGAAATCGTCGACCCCGGCTTCGGCTGCAATCGCCGCGGCCGTCAGGCGGTTGTCGCCCGTCACCATGATGGTCTTGATCCCCATCTTGCGCAGTTCGGCGAAACGCTCCTTGATGCCGCCCTTCACCACGTCCTTCAGTTCGATCACGCCGAGCACGCGTGCGCCCTGCTCGCCTTTCTCGGCGACCACCAGCGGCGTGCTGCCGCGACGTGCCACTTCTGCTACTGCCGTGCTGACTTCGTTCGGGAAACGGCCGCCATTCGCTTCGACGTAGTTCTTCACCGCGTCGGCCGCGCCCTTACGGATTTCACGGCCTGGCAGATCGACACCGCTCATCCGCGTTTGCGCCGTGAACGCCAGGAATTCGGCATGCAGCGTGGCCATATCGCGTTGACGGATATTGAAGCGCTGCTTGGCCAGCACAACGATGCTGCGGCCTTCCGGCGTTTCGTCGGCGAGCGACGAAAGCTGCGCGGCGTCGGCCAGCGCTTCTTCGGTCAGGCCCGGCGCCGGCACGAATTGCGATGCCTGACGGTTACCGAGCGTGATCGTGCCGGTCTTGTCGAGCAGCAACACGTCGACGTCACCGGCCGCTTCAACAGCACGGCCCGAGGTGGCGATCACGTTCGCCTGCATCATGCGGCTCATACCGGCCACACCGATCGCCGACAACAGCCCGCCGATGGTGGTCGGAATCAGACACACCAGCAGCGCGACCAGCGCCGTGATCGTGACCACGTGCCCGGCCTTTGCGGCTTCGACCGAGAACATCGAGAACGGCAGCAGCGTGGCGGTCGCCAGCAACATCACGATCGTCAGCGCGACCAGCAGAATCGTCAGCGCGATTTCGTTCGGCGTCTTTTGACGCTTCGCGCCTTCGACCATCGCGATCATGCGGTCGAGGAAGGCTTCCCCCGGATTGGCCGTGACACGCACGACAATCCAGTCCGACAGCACGCGCGTGCCACCCGTCACCGACGAAAAGTCGCCGCCCGACTCGCGGATCACCGGCGCGGATTCGCCCGTGATCGCCGATTCGTCAACCGACGCAACACCGTCGATCACTTCACCGTCGGCCGGAATCACGTCGCCGGTTTC
The DNA here is from genome assembly GCF_046026025.1 of Paraburkholderia fungorum. Taxonomy (GTDB): domain Bacteria; phylum Pseudomonadota; class Gammaproteobacteria; order Burkholderiales; family Burkholderiaceae; genus Paraburkholderia; species Paraburkholderia fungorum_E. The sequence continues at coordinate 76,756 of NZ_JAQQFL010000033.1, forward strand.
GACCAGCACGACGTCGCCTTTACGCAGATCGGACGCCGTCAGAATACGGATCGGCGACTTCGGATGCGGCTCGTTCAACTTCTTGGCCATCACGTCTTTCTTCGCGCTGCGCAGCGACGCGGCCTGGGCCTTGGAACGGCCTTCGGCGAGCGCTTCCGCGAAGTTCGCGAACAACACCGTGAACCACAGCCACAAGGTGACCGCGAGAATGAAGCCCGCGGGCGCCTCGGCCTGGCCGCCGAGCGCGGCGATCCACAGAATGGTCGTGAGAATACTGCCGACGTACACGCAGAACATCACCGGATTGCGGAACTGCGTGCGCGGCGTGAGCTTCTTGAAGGAGTCCACGATCGCCGGGCGCACCAGCGCCGGGTCGAACATGGACCTGGTTGCATTATGTTCAGTCATTGAATCCTCGAATTTCCCGTTTGCGCGTGTTCACTCGTTGGTCGCCTGTGTCATCCCAATGAGTCGCCTCAGTGGGCGCCCATCATCATCAGATGTTCGACACCAGGTCCGAGTGCAAGCGCGGGCACATAAGTCAGCGCGCCGACCAGCAACACCGTGCCGAGCAGCAGCACGACGAACAGCGGGCCATGAGTCGGCAGCGTGCCGCCGGTCACACCGATGCGCTTCTTGGCGGCGAGCGAACCCGCGATCGCCAGCACCGGGATGATCGTGCCGAAGCGGCCGAACCACATCGCGATAGCCGTGAGCCAGTTGTAGAACGGCGTGCTCACTGTCAGGCCGGCAAAGGCGCTGCCGTTGTTGTTGGCGGCCGAGCTGAACGCGTAGAGGATTTCGGAGAAGCCGTGCGCGCCGGGGTTGGCGATACCCGCCTTGCCCGCGTCGGTCAGCACCGCGATCGACGTGCCCACCAGCACCAGCAGCGGCGTGAGCAGCACCACGATCGACACCATCTTCATCTCGTACGCTTCGATCTTCTTGCCGACGTACTCAGGCGTGCGGCCGATCATCAGGCCCGCCACGAACACGGCCAGCAGGGCGAACACGAGCATGCCGTACATACCGGAACCCACGCCGCCGAAGATCACTTCGCCGAGTTGCATCAGCAGCATCGGATAGAGGCCGCCGATCGGCGTCAGCGAGTCGTGCGTATTCGCTACCGCGCCGCAGGAAGCCGCCGTGGTCGCTACCGTGAAGATGCCCGACTGGGCGATACCGAAGCGCGTTTCCTTGCCTTCCGCATTACCGCCCGACTGCAACGCATTGGCCGACTGATCGACATTCAACGCAGCGAAGGCCGGATTGCCGCCTTGCTCCGCGCTGATTTCGCCGACCACGCATGCAGCAAATGCAATCGTCATCGCGGCGAGCACGGCGATACCCTGCTTGCGGTCCGCGATCATGCGTCCGAACACCAGCGCCAATGCCGCCGGAATGATCAGGATCGAGAAGATCTGCAGGAAGTTCGAGAACGGCGTCGGGTTTTCATACGGATGCGCCGAGTTGCCGTTAAAGAAGCCGCCACCGTTGGTGCCGAGCATCTTGATCGACTCTTGCGAAGCGACCGGACCCATCGCGATGGTTTGCGTCTTCACCGGCGTGTCGACCGTAACCGGGTTGCCCTTCGCGTCCTTCACCGGATTGCCTTGCGCATCGAGCTTCGGCGCGGCGTACGTGGTGGTTTGCAGCGTCGGCACGTCCTGATAGGCCTTGAAGTTCTGCACCACGCCCTGGCTCATCAGAAGCGCCGCGACGATTGCCGCCATCGGCAGCAATACGTAGAGCGTGACGCGCGTGATGTCGACCCAGAAGTTGCCGATGGTTTGTGTCGTATGACGCGCGAAGCCGCGAATCAGCGCGATCACCACCACGATGCCGGTCGCCGCCGACAGGAAGTTCTGCACGGTCAGGCCGAGCATCTGCGTCAGATAGCTGACGGTTTGCTCAGGCGTGTAGTCTTGCCAGTTCGTGTTCGACACGAAGCTGACCGCCGTGTTGAAGGCGCCGTCCACCGTCATCGGGCCGAACTGCTGCGGATTGCCCGGCAGCCAGCCTTGCACGCGCAGCAGCACGTAAAGGAACAGCACGCCGAGCACGTTGAACGCGATCGTGGCGATCGCGTAGTGCTTCCAGCTCATTTCCGCCGACGGATCGACGCCCGCGATACGGTACAGCAAACGTTCGAGCGGGCCGCCAAGGCGGACCACGCGCGAGCTGCCGTCCATCACGTTGCTCAGATAGCGGGACATCGGCACCGCGGCTGCCAGCAGCACGACGATGAAAAGGCCCGCTTGCAGGACATTGTTCGAGTTCATTCAATGTCCTCCGCGCGCAACAGCGCATAGACCAGGTACGCAAACAGCAGCGCGGTAGCCGCGCCCGACAACCAGAGAATCCAGTTCATGAGCGGGCTCCCTGGCCGCGCCGGAACTGCATCAACTTCTCGCAGCCGGCAATCAATGCAAAGGTCAGCGCGGAAAACAGCACCAGCCCCCCGACATACAGCACATCCATTTTTGTTCTCCATACACGGACTTTGGATAGGTGGAACGTTATGCCGAAGCGCGTAAAGGGCTGGTCAAAGATCTGAGACAGGGCGTAAAAATCGCGTAAACGGAAAAGGCCGCTCCATCGTGAGATGGAGCGGCCTTGTGCCGATGGGGTGCGGGTTTGCGCTATGCCTGCACTTACGGCAGCAGAATCGTCGAGCCCGTGGTACGGCGCCCTTCGAGATCGGCGTGTGCCTTGCCCACGTCCGCCAGCGCGTAGCGCTGATTGATGCTCGCCTTCACCTTGCCCGATACCAGCACGTCGAACAATTCGGCGGACATCGCTTCGTAGTCGCTGCGTTTGGCGATATAGGTAAAAAGCGTGGGGCGCGTAAAGAACAGCGAACCGCGTCCGGCGAATTCCGACGAATCGATCGGCGGCAACGGGCCCGATGCATTGCCGAAGCTCACGAACATGCCGAGCGGCGCGAGGCAGTCGAGCGAACCCGTAAACGTGTCTTTACCGATCGAGTCGTACACCACCGGCACACCCGCGCCATTGGTGATCTCGCGCACGCGCTTCGTAAAGTTTTCGCGCGTGTAGACGATGGCGTGATCGCAGCCGTGCGCCTTGGCGATTTCGGCTTTCTCATCGGAGCCGACCGTGCCGATCACCGTCGCGCCCAACGCTTTCGCCCATTGGCAAGCCAGCAGGCCGACGCCGCCTGCCGCGGCCTGGATCAAAATCGTGTCGCCGGCCTTCACCGGATAGGTACGGCGCAGCAGATATTGCGCGGTCAAGCCTTGCAGCATGACGGAGGCCGCCTGCTCGTCGCTCACCGCGTCCGGCACTTTGACGACCTGCGCCGCCGGCAGCACACGCTCCTGGGTGTATGCGCCTGGAGGACGCGCCACGTAGGCCACGCGGTCCCCCACCTTGAGACCGCTCACGCCTGCGCCGAGTGCGGTGACTTCGCCCGCTGCTTCCATCCCGAGACCACCCGGCAACGGCAACGGATACAGGCCCGTGCGGAAATACACGTCGATATAGTTCAGGCCCACCGCGGTCTGCCGGATGCGAATCTCGCCCGCGCCCGGCTCGCCCACTTCGACGTCGACCCATTTCATCACCTCCGGGCCGCCGGTTTTATCGAATCGGATTGCTTTGACCATCATGTCTCCCTGGTTTGTGGTTACGTTCGATCGTGAAGCACTACCGCGTGGATCTAGACCTGCTGTGTGAAGCGCAAAGTCAGCACGTCGAGAATCATGCGCGCGGTCGAAATATTGGTGGCGCACGGAATGTTGTGAACGTCGCAGGCACGCACCAGCGCATTGATATCCGGTTCGTGCGGCTGCGGCGTCATCGGGTCGCGCAGGAAAATCACCATGTCCACCCGCCCTTCCGCGAGTTGCGCGCCGATCTGCAGATCACCGCCATGCGGGCCGGACAGCATGCGCTCGACCGTGAGGCCATGCGCGTCACCAATGCGCGTGCCGGTGGTGCCGGTTGCAACGATCTCGCAACGCCTGAGCGTATCGACGTATTCGCCGGCCAGTTTGACGATGTCGTCCTTCTTGTGATCGTGCGCGATCAATGCAATGCGGGTGGTCATGACGTAAGACTCCTGAAACCGTTGTGATTGTCGTTGTTGTAGTGTTGGCGATGCCGGTGCTTCAAAACGTGCCCGTTCAGAACGTACCGGGGTAAGCGCCGCCGTCGATCAGCCAGTTCTGGCCGGTGATGTAGCCGGCATGCACGCTGCATAGGAACGCACAGGCGCGGCCGAATTCGTCGCGATTGCCGAAGCGGCCGGCGGGGATCGACTTCATGCGCTGCTGGCGCGCATCGTCGACGGAAATGTTTTGCGCCTTGGCTTGCGCGGCGACGGTGGTGGCGATGCGGTCCGTGTCGAACAGCCCCGGCAGCAGGTTGTTGATCGTTACGCCCGCACCGGCCACCTTGCTGCGCGCAAGTCCCGCCACGAAACCGGTCAGCCCCGAGCGCGCGCCGTTGGACAGGCCGAGCACGTCGATCGGCGCCTTGACCGCCGAACTCGTGATGTTGACGATGCGCCCATAGCCACGCTCGCTCATCCCGTCGATGGTCGCGCGGATCAGCTCGATCGGCGTGAGCATGTTGCTCTCCAGCGCGCGAATCCAGTCTTCGTGCGTGAAATTGCGAAAATCGCCCGGCGGCGGGCCGCCGGCGTTGTTGACCAGAATGTCCGGCTGTGGACAGACGGCAAGCGCCGCGGCGCGTCCTTCGGGCGTGGTGATGTCGCACGCGACAGTCTTCACGTCCACCCCGCTCTGCTTGCGAATCTCGGCGGCGGTTGCCTCCAGCGTCTCCTGCGTGCGGGCGACGATCGTCAGGTTGACGCCTTCGGCTGCCAACGCTTCTGCGCAGCCGCGCCCCAGTCCCTTGCTAGCCGCGCAAACCAGCGCGGTGCGTCCTGCGATTCCCATGTCCATGTGCGTATCCTCGTGGCGTAATCGTGGCGCGGGAGAGCCCCGCGGTTGCCCAATCGTTGCAAAGTTTCCCCCGATTCTAGAAGAATCGGTGCCGGACTGTGCCGGGCCCATGCAATCTCCGGTATCTTCCGGCGCCACTCTTTCGGTAAACTTGCGCCGTGGCGCGTCCGCCGGCCGATTTCAGACCGGGCGGCGCGCCGAACCGATCCCTCTAGCCGCCGCTTGCGCCCCCGCCATGACTCAGGACAGCCGTTTTCCCAATCTTTTCATCCTCGATCACCCGCTGATCCAGCACAAGCTGTCGCATATGCGCGACCGGGACACCTCCACCCGCACATTCCGCGAACTGCTGCGCGAGATCACGCTGCTGATGGGCTACGAAATCACCCGTAACCTGCCGATGACCACGCGCCGCATCACCACGCCGCTGGTCGACATCGACGCGCCCGTGATCGCCGGCAAGAAGCTGGCGATCGTGCCGGTGCTGCGCGCCGGCATCGGCATGTCGGACGGCCTGCTGGAGCTGGTGCCGTCGGCGCGCGTGGGCCACATCGGCGTGTATCGCGCCGAGGACCATCGCCCGGTCGAATACCTGGTGCGCCTGCCGGATCTGGAAGACCGCGTGTTCATTCTGTGCGATCCGATGGTCGCGACCGGTTATTCCGCCGTCCATGCAGTGGACGTGCTCAAGCGCCGCAACGTGAGCGGCGAGAACATCATGTTCCTCGCGCTGGTGGCGGCCCCGGAAGGCGTGCAGGTGTTCCAGGACGCGCATCCGGACGTCAAGCTGTACGTTGCGTCGCTCGATTCGCACCTGAACGAGCATGCGTACATCGTGCCGGGTCTCGGCGACGCCGGCGATCGCCTGTTCGGCACGAAAAACTGACAGCGGGCGCAGAAAACCGGCGGCGGCGCGCGCAAAAACGCGGCCGCCGTTCGATTTCCGCGCTGTTTTCGCATGGTTTCCAGCTACGTCCCCCTCTGCCGCGCCCTCACGGCGTGATAAAATTCGAATCCGCTCAAAGAGCGGCTCGACTTGCACTGCCACCCGGTGCATCGCGCCTTTACGCGGGATCTGCCGGAACCGGCGCGCCTGGGTTACCAAATGTGGTGCCAATGCGGCGCCAATAAGGCGCCGCTGAGCCCCCGCTGACCGCACTACCCCGTCTCCATCCGCGTTGCCGGCTTCCGGCTCCGCTAGCCTGGCCTCACGGGGCGCGATCAAGCTGATGCAGGCCTGATACCGGGCGGTCTGGCGCCGAGCGGTTTGGCATCGAGGCGCAAGGTCGCAATCAGCAGCGTCGCGCGCCCGACATCGCAACGACAATTGCACTATGCGTGCGCCCCACTGGCGCGCGCGACGGAGAAAGGTATGGCGGGTCATTCGAAATGGGCCAACATCAAGCATAAGAAAGCAGCGGCCGACGCCAAGCGCGGCAAGGTCTGGACGCGGCTCATCAAGGAAATTCAGGTGGCGGCCCGCATGGGCGGCGGCGACATCGACTCGAACCCGCGCCTGCGGCTCGCCGTCGAAAAGGCCTACGACGCCAACATGCCGAAAGATAACGTCAACCGTGCGATCCAGCGCGGTGTGGGCGGTGTCGACGGCGCAAACTACGAAGAAATCCGTTACGAAGGCTACGGCGTCGGTGGCGCGGCGGTGATCGTGGACACCATGACCGACAACCGCACCCGCACGGTGGCGGATGTGCGTCACGCGTTCTCGAAGAACGGCGGCAACATGGGCACGGACGGCTCGGTGTCGTTCATGTTCGATCACGTCGGCCAGTTCCTGTTCGCGCCCGGCACGGCTGAAGACAAGCTGATGGAAGCCGCGCTCGAAGCCGGCGCCGACGACGTCGTCACGAACGAAGACGGCAGTATCGAGGTGCTGTGCCCGCCGAACGACTTCCCGAAGGTGAAGACCGCGCTTGAAGCTGCGGGCTTCAAGGCCGAAGTGGCCGAGGTAACGATGAAACCTCAGACGGAAGTCGAATTCACGGGCGAGGATGCCTTGAAAATGCAGAAGCTGCTCGACGCGCTGGAAAATCTGGACGACGTGCAGGAAGTCTATACAAACGCCGCGATCGCCGACGAGTGAGCGTGCCCCGGCGGCGTCTGGCGCGTGGATCGATTGGCATCGAACCACACGCCCGCGCCGCCCGTTGGCCCTCGCGTTGCTGCTGAACGCGCGTTGGTCGGGCGTCGTTTTGGCGTTGCTTTGGCATCGTTTGGCCATTGCGCACCGCCTCTGCCCAGGTTCGCCATGTGCCCTGCGCCCCTGTCCGGCTGCGGGCCCATTGCAAACCTTGCTGTTATTTCACGGCTGAGCATGCTTTAGCCGTTTATGGTTTTTAAGTCTCGGGGATTCACATGAAGTTACTCGTCGTCGGTTCCGGCGGTCGCGAACATGCGCTCGCATGGAAGCTCGCGCAATCGCCACGGGTCCAGCTCGTCTACGTTGCCCCTGGCAATGGCGGCACCGCCCAGGACGAGCGTCTGCGCAACATCGACATCACCGATCCGGCCGAACTCGCCGATTTCGTCGAGAAAGAACAGATCGCCTTCACGCTGGTCGGACCCGAAGGGCCGCTCGCCGCGGGTATCGTCAATCTGTTCCGCTCGCGCGGTCTGAAAATTTTCGGACCGAGCAAGGAAGCCGCGCAGCTCGAAAGCTCGAAAGATTTTGCCAAGGCGTTCATGAAGCGCCACGCGATCCCGACCGCCGAATACGAAACTTTCGCCGACGCCGCCGCCGCGCATGCGTATCTGGACGCCAAGGGCGCGCCGATCGTGGTCAAGGCCGACGGCCTCGCCGCCGGTAAGGGCGTCGTGGTTGCACAAACGCTGGAAGAAGCGCACGCCGCGGTCGACATGATGCTGTCGGACAACAAGCTGGGCGATGCCGGCGCACGTGTCGTGATCGAGGAATTCCTCGCTGGCGAGGAAGCCAGCTTCATTGTGATGGTGGACGGCAAGCATGTGCTTGCGCTTGCCTCGAGCCAGGACCACAAGCGTCTGCTCGACGCCGATCAGGGTCCGAACACCGGCGGCATGGGCGCTTATTCGCCCGCGCCGATCGTCACGCCGCAACTGCATGCCCGCGTGATGCGCGAAATCATCCAGCCGACCGTGCGTGGCATGGAGAAAGAAGGCATCCGTTTCACCGGCTTTCTGTACGCCGGCCTGATGATCGACGCGCAAGGCAATCCGAAGACACTCGAATTCAACTGCCGGATGGGCGACCCGGAAACGCAGCCGATCATGGCGCGCCTGAAAGGCGATTTTTCGAAGGTGGTCGAACAGGCCATCGCCGGCACGCTCGATACGATTGAACTCGAATGGGACCGCCGTACCGCGCTGGGTGTGGTGCTCGCCGCGCACAACTATCCGGACGCGCCGCGCAAAGGCGACCGGATCAGCGATATCCCGGCCGAAACCGATGATTCAGTCACGTTCCACGCCGGCACCACGCTGGCTAACGGCAAGCTGACCACCTCGGGCGGCCGTGTGCTGTGCGTGGTCGGTCTGGCGGATTCGGTGCGCAGCGCACAATCGGTCGCGTACGAGACAATCAACCAGATCTCGTTCGACGGCATCCAGTATCGCCGCGACATTGGCTACCGCGCATTGAACCGCAAGCACGACGTCAAGACTGACGGCAAGCACTAAGCCCGCCCCACTCGCCCGCGTGCGGCGCCAACGGCGCTACACTGCGGGTTTTCGCGGCCGTTGCAGCGCCCACCGCACCACGTGGGCGCGCGTCGGTTGACCGGCATTTCAGCCGGCACGCACGACCAGAATGACCATAGCGCCGCGCCTTCGCAGGAATGTCCTGACCCAGGCCCGGCCCTCGCCCTTCACGAAGAACCCGCGGCGCAACAAGCGTGCCGCCCTCAGCACCTGCATTCATGACCGATTCGAGCTACGACGCACAGGCCGTGCGCAGCTGGCTGCAAGGCCTGCAAACGCATATCGCGGACACGCTCGGCGCGTTCGACGGCCAGCCGTTCGCGACTGACGCATGGCAGCGCGCCCCCGGCGAAAAGCTGCGCGGCGGCGGCTGCACGCGGATTCTGGAAGGCGGCAACTTTTTCGAGCGGGCCGGCATTGGTTTTTCGGACGTAGCGGGCGATGCGTTGCCCGGTTCGGCGAGCGCCGCGCGCCCGCAATTGGGTGGACGCGGTTTCGAAGCCATGGGCGTTTCGCTCGTGCTGCACCCGCACAATCCGCACTGCCCGACCGTGCATATGAACGTGCGTCTGCTGATCGCGACCAAGGCCGGCGAAGAGCCGGTGTTCTGGTTCGGCGGCGGCATGGATCTGACGCCGTACTATGGCTACGAGGATGACGCGCGGCATTTCCATCAGGTGTGCCGCGATGCGCTTCAGCCTTATGGCGCGGACCTCTATCCGAGTTTCAAGCGCTGGTGCGACGAGTATTTCTTCCTCAAGCATCGCAACGAAGCACGCGGCATTGGCGGGATTTTCTTCGACGACTTCTCGGCACCGGGCTTCGATCAATCGTTTGCGATGGTGAAAAGTGTCGGCGAGGGATTCCTCAAAGCGTATCTGCCGATCATCGAAAAGCGCCGCAACATTCCGTACGGCGAAGCCGAGCGGGACTTCCAGACATACCGGCGTGGCCGCTACGTCGAGTTCAATCTGGTCTTCGACCGTGGCACACTATTTGGGCTGCAGAGCGGCGGACGCACCGAATCGATTCTGATGTCGATGCCGCCTGTAGTGAACTGGCGCTACAACTGGCAGCCCGAACCGGGCACGCCGGAAGCGCGTCTTTACAGCGATTTTCTCGTGCCGCGCGAGTGGGTGTGAGGCGCTAAGCCCGCCCCACACCACGTGACCACGACAAAGGATCTTCACCTGAAGCCGAACGCTCATCCTGTTGCCCTGCCTCGCCGGATCGGACTGCTCGGCGGCACTTTCGATCCGATCCACGACGGCCACCTCGCGCTTGCGCGGCGTTTCGCCGAGGTGCTGAATCTGACCGAGCTGGTGCTGTTGCCGGCCGGCCAGCCATGGCAAAAAACGGACGTGTCGGCCGCTGAGCACAGGCTGGCCATGACCCGCGCCGCCGCCGGCGCGTTAGTGCTGCCGGGCGTCACCGTGCGGGTGGCGACCGACGAGATCGAGCACGACGGCCCGACCTACACGATCAACACGCTGCAGTTGTGGCGTGAACGCGAAGGTCAGGATGCGTCGATTGCGCTGCTGATCGGCGCGGATCAACTAGTGCATCTCGACACGTGGCGCGACTGGCGCCATCTGTTCGACTTTGCTCACATTTGCGCGGCCACGCGTCCCGGTTTCGACCTTGCGTCGATTCCGCCCGTGGTCGCACAAGAAATCGACGCGCGCCGTGCCCGCGCCGACGTTCTGCAAGCCACGCCCTGCGGCCACTTGCTGATCGATACGACGCTTGCGTTCAACGTCTCGGCCACCGACATTCGCGCGCATCTGCGCGAACAGGTGACCCAGCGGCTTGCCCTTGCGGGCGGCGAACCGCAGGACAAGAGCCAGGCCCGGGCCGCAAGCCATGTCCCCACCGCGGTGTGGGACTATATTCTTCAACATCATCTGTACCACCGGTAACCCCATGGATATTCGCAAACTGCAACGCGTGATCGTCGACGCCCTCGAAGACGTCAAAGCGCAAGACATCAAGGTGTTCAACACCAGCCACCTGACCGCCCTGTTCGATCGCGTGATCGTCGCCTCCGGCAGCTCGAACCGCCAGACCAAGGCGCTCGCTTCGAGCGTGCGCGAGAGCGTCAAGGAAAACGGCGGCGACGTCATCAGCACCGAAGGCGATGACGTCGGCGAATGGGTGTTGGTCGATTGCGGCGACGCGATCGTGCACATCCTGCAACCGGCGCTGCGCCAGTACTACAACCTCGAAGAAATCTGGGGTGACAAGCCGGTACGCATCAAGCTGTCCACGCCGAATCCGTTCGGCGGCGCCAGCGCGAGCGAGTCGGACGACGAGGAAGAAGAGGACGAAGCGCCGGCTGTCAAAAAGCCCGCACGCAAGACGCCGGTACGCCGCAAGTAAGTACCTGACGGGCCAACCGCTGAAGTATGTGACGCATGATCAGCGCTTGCGCCCCCGACACCATCCGTCATGAAACTGCACATCCTCGCCGTCGGCCACAAGATGCCGGACTGGATCGCCACCGGCTTCGACGAATACGCGAAACGCATGCCGCCCGAGCTGCGCATCGAGTTACGCGAGATCAAGCCCGAGCAGCGTTCGTCGGGGCGACCGGCCGAAAGCGTGATGGCCGCCGAGCGGCAGAAGATCGAAGCCGCGTTGCCGAAGAACGCGCGCATTGTCGCGCTCGATGAACGCGGCAAGGATTGGACCACGATGCAGCTCGCCGGCGCCCTGCCCGGCTGGCAGCAGGACGGCCGCGACGTGGCGTTTCTGATCGGCGGCGCCGACGGGCTCGATCCCGACCTGAAAGCACGCGCCGATATGCTGTTGCGTGTTTCCAGCCTGACGCTGCCGCACGCCATGGTCCGTGTACTGCTCGCCGAACAGCTTTACCGCGGGTGGACCATCACGCAAAATCACCCCTATCACCGCGCTTGAGCGTACGAGGCCGCGAACAGATCGCGCGTTCGGGTCTCGTTGCCTGTGCCGTATCCTTCGGCACGCCGATCGTCGCTTGCCAGACGAGCTCATCGCGCGCTTCTCGCGCATTGACGCAACCCGCCTCATCGAGACCTGTTCATGCCCACGCCCGCCGCTTCGCTGCATCCGTTCGTCTACCTCGCTTCCCAGAGTCCGCGCCGTCAGGAGCTGTTGCAACAGCTCGGCGTGCGTTTCGAATTGCTCCTGCCGCGTCCCGATGAAGATGCCGAAGCGCTCGAAGTCGAGCTACCCGGCGAGCGCGCGCGCGACTACGTGCAGCGCGTGTGCATCGCCAAGGCACACGCTGCGCGCGCGCGTCTCGTGGCAGGCGGGCATGCCGCGCGGCCGATCCTGGTGGCCGACACAACCGTCACGGTCGACGACGCGATCCTCGGCAAACCCGTCGACGTCGACGATGCCGTCGCGATGCTCACGCGCCTCGCGGGCCGCGATCACGAAGTGCTGACGGCCGTCGCGGTGGTCGATGCGCAAGGCGTGCTGTTGCCCGCCGCGCTATCGGTATCGAAGGTGCGTTTTGCTGCACTGCAAGCGGACGCCGTGCGCCGCTATGCCGCGAGCGGCGAGCCGCTCGGCAAAGCAGGCGCATATGGAGTACAGGGACGCGCCGCGGAGTTTATCGAACATATCGACGGGTCCTATTCAGGTATCATGGGTTTGCCACTTTTTGAAACCGCTGCCCTCCTGCGGGCAGCGCGCATCGACTTCTAAAATAACACTATGAATGAAGAAATCCTGATCAATGTCACGCCGCAGGAAACGCGCGTCGCGCTAGTCCAGCAAGGCGCCGTCCAGGAACTTCACGTCGAACGAACGCTGTCGCGGGGACGCGTCGGCAATGTCTATCTCGGCAAAGTCGTCCGCGTGTTGCCGGGCATGCAATCCGCCTTCATCGACATCGGTCTGGAACGCGCCGCGTTCCTGCACGTCGCGGATATCTGGCATCCGCGCATTGCCGGCGAGCCGCAACATCAAACGCCGCATCAGCCGATCGAGAAGATCGTCTTCGAAGGTCAGACGCTGATGGTGCAGGTCGTGAAGGATCCGATCGGCACCAAGGGCGCAAGACTGTCCACGCAAGTGAGTATCGCCGGGCGCACGCTCGTGTATCTGCCGCAGGAGCCGCACATCGGCATCTCGCAGAAGATCGAAAGCGAAGCCGAACGCGAAGCCGTGCGCGCGCGTTTGACCGCGGTGCTGCCCGCCGATGAAAAAGGCGGCTACATCGTACGCACCATCGCCGAAGATGCGACCAGTGAAGAACTGGCCGGGGACGTCGCGTATCTGCGCAAGACGTGGGCGACGATCATCTCGCAAGGTCAGCGCATGCCGCCGACCAGCCTGCTGTATCAAGACCTGAATCTCTCGCAACGGGTGCTGCGCGATTTCGTGAATGACGAGACCTCGCGCATTCAGGTCGACTCGCGCGAGACCTATCAGATGCTCGCCGACTTCGCGGCCGAGTTCACACCGGCGGTGTCGTCCAAGCTGCATCACTACACCGGCGAGCGGCCGCTCTTCGATCTGTACAACATCGAGGCGGAGATCCAGCGCGCATTGTCACGCCGGGTCGATCTGAAGTCCGGCGGGTATCTGGTGATCGACCAGACCGAAGCGATGACCACCATCGACGTGAACACCGGTGGCTACGTGGGCGCGCGCAACTTCGACGATACGATCTTCAAGACCAACCTCGAAGCCGCGCACACGATCGCGCGGCAATTGCGGTTGCGCAATCTGGGCGGCGTGATCATCATCGATTTCATCGATATGGAGAACATCGAGCATCGCGATCAGGTGCTGGGTGAATTGAAGAAGGCGCTCTCGCGCGATCGCACGCGCGTGACCGTGAATGGTTTCTCGCAGTTGGGGCTCGTGGAGATGACGCGCAAGCGCACGCGCGAGTCGTTGGCACATGTGTTGTGCGAACCGTGCCCGGTGTGTCAGGGCAAGGGGCAGGTCAAGACGTCGCGTACGGTGTGTTATGACGTGCTGCGCGAGATTTTGCGCGAGTCGCGGCAGTTCAATCCGCGCGAGTTCCGAGTGGTGGCGTCGCAGCAGGTGATCGACCTGTTTCTTGAGGAAGAGTCGCAGCATCTGGCGATGCTGATCGATTTCATCGGCAAGCCGGTGTCGTTGCAGGTGGAATCGAATTTGAGCCAGGAGCAGTACGATATCGTGCTGATGTGAACGGGCCCCAAGTCTTATACGACTAAGCTCCCACGACGTTGCTTCCAGGAAGAACTCCACTAGCAGCTCGAACGGGTAATCAAAGAACCCGGCAGGAGAAAACCGACCCGCGATGGTCGGTTTTTTCGTTAACGCGGAGAATAGGGAAAAGCATGAGTAACGCTCTTTTTGATCTGCTGGAAAAACTCGACTCAGCGAAGGTCCATTATTTAATTTCTCGCCATCGTCCGGATACCGTACTGGTGTCCGTCCCGGTCATCGGTCAGCGAATCGAAATCGATGTGTTTCGCGATGGTCACATGGAAATTTCCCGTTTCATTGGACATGAGGATATCGAAGGGGGTGCAGAGCTGATCGACTCAATCATTGCTCTTGCCTGACTTCCGCGACCTGTTCGGCCCAAACTGGCGGTCGCGCGTCCAACGCCCGCATGAACGTCGGCGGCGCGATTGATAGTGCCGCCGGAACACCTCTCCCGGCCCTTAATTTCCCCATTGACGTTATCCGAACGAGACGCGTATAACCATCCCATTGGATGTTATTTGGATGGCAAGCGGATGTTTAACGCACGTCAAACGGAAAAGAAATGGCCGACCTCAAACTCATCGACACCTCCCGCCCCAAAGGCGGCGAGACCGAAAAAATCACGATCAACCTCGGCCCGGTCGACCTGGGCCAGATCGATCTGCTCGTCGAAGAGGGCTTTTACACGAACCGTACCGACCTGATCCGTACCGCGATCCGCAACCAGCTCGCCGTGCACGCGCAGGTCGTCACTGAGACGGTGACTCGGCGCGCGCTAGTGCTCGGCTTGCAACACTTCTCGAAGCAAGACCTCGAAGCAGCTCGAGTCGCAAACGAACAACTGGACATCCACGTGCTCGGCCTCGCCAGCATCGCCGCCGACGTGGCGCCGGAACTTGCGGCGGCCACGATCGCATCGGTGGTGGTGCTCGGCGCGTTTCACGCATCGCCCGCAGTCAAGGCGGCGCTCGTCGGCCGCATCAGGTAGCTGCGCCCGGCATTGGCTGATCCTGTGGTTAAACCCATGCTGAAGCCGTGAAGTGCCTCGCCTGACCCGGCCACACCCCAAGCAAGTCAACGCAGTCGCCTACGATCGTGAAAATGAATGAAGATTTTCTGAAGTCAATGAAAGAAGCCTTCGACCTGTTGCGCACGAAGGGGCCGAAGGAAGCGACCGCCGCGGTTCAGCGCGCGCTCGCGAAAGGCACGGCCGAAGCCGGCCACACGCAAAACCCGCAAACCCCGCACATGCCGCAGAGCGTCAACGAATGGGCACAAGCGTGGACGCAGGCACAAAACCAGGCGCAGTCACACACCGCGCCACACGCCCCTGCTGAGCGCATTCTCGACGCCGACACACCCGGCACCTTCAGCACCCACACGTTCAGCAACAGCGCCGGCCAACGCCAATACAAGCTATACGTACCAGCCGTCTACAACAATGAACCGTTGCCGCTCATCGTGATGCTGCACGGCTGCACACAAAACGCCGACGACTTCGCCACTGGCACGCGCATGAATGAAATGGCCGAGCGCCACGGCTTCATCGTCGTGTATCCGAATCAGGCGCAGGCGGCCAATCATTCGTTGTGCTGGAACTGGTTCAAGCCGGGCGATCAGCAGCGCGATCAGGGCGAGCCGTCGTTGATCGCGGGCATCACGCGTGAGGTGATGGTGCGCTATCGCGTCGATCCGGCGCGCGTGTACGTGGCAGGACTGTCCGCGGGCGGCGCAATGGCGGACGTCATGCTGAAGACCTCGCCCGATCTGTATGCGGCAGCCTGCGTGCATTCCGGCCTCGCCTACGGATGCGCGAAGGATCTGCCCTCCGCGCTCGCCGCGATGAAGGGCGGCAAGACGCATCGCAACCGCACACGCGGCGAACCGCAGCGCCCGCTCATCGTGTTTCAAGGCGATGCGGATACGACGGTGCATCCCTCGAACGCCACAGCGCTCGTGGCGGGCTTCGACGGCGGTGTCTCGACAGTCCCCACGCCGCCACCCAAGGCAGGCACGGCGAGCGGCCAGCGCGGTTGCACGGTGCAGCGGCTGGTCGCTGCGAATGGTGTCGACGGGGAGGTCTGGTCGATTCATGGTGCAGGCCATGCATGGGCAGGCGGTAGCCAGCGCGGCTCGTACACGGACCCATCCGGTCCCGATGCGACAGCCGAGATGCTGCGTTTCTTTTTCGCTCACCCGCGTGCGTCGGGCACACACTGACCGCCGCGATGAAGACAAGCACGCGCACAGCTCAGGTGTTCACCGCTGGAGTCAACGTACATCGCATGCTAAAACGGTGTTAGCTGCCGTTTCCCAACTGCAGCGTCAGGTGGTGCCCAACGGCTTCAGCAGATTGCGCAATGCCGCAATGGTGATGGGCCGTGAAAACCAGAACCCTTGCGCCTCGTCGCAGCCCAGCGCTTCCAGTTGCGTGGCCTGTTCGGCTGTTTCCACGCCCTCGGCTGTTACCCGCAGCTTCAACGCATGCGCCATGGCAATAATGGCGCCGACCAGCGCCTCGCATTGCGGATCGGTACTCATGCGCATCACAAACGAACGATCGATTTTCAGGCGATTCAGCGGAAAACGCGTGAGATAGGCGAGACTCGAATAGCCGGTGCCGAAGTCATCCACCGCGACTTCAACGCCCAATTCGCGCAACGCGTGCAGCGTCTGCAAGGCCTGCTCGGTGTCGCCGAGCAGCACACCTTCGGTGATCTCCACTTCAAGATATGAAGGGTCGAGTGCCGCGTCTTCGAGCGCCCCGCGGATCGTCTCGAACAGATTTTGCCGTTGGAATTGCTGCGGCGACACGTTCACCGCGACCCGTGGCAAGGTGCCGGTGAGCCGCAGCAATTTGCCGGCATCGCGGCACGCGGTTCGGATCACCCACTCGCCGATCTGCTCGATCAGACCCGCCTCCTCCGCGACCGGCACGAATTCGACCGGACTGATCAAGCCACGCTGCGGATGATTCCAGCGCAGCAGCGTCTCCACTTGCGCGATGCGTCCGTTGGCGAGCGTCACCTGCGGTTGATATACGAGATGCAGTTGCTGACGCTCGAGCGCTTCGCGCAGCATCCCTTCCAGTTCGAAGCGGCGCGCGGCCTGCCCTTCGAGCGCGGTGGAAAAGCGCCGCACCGCATTGCCGTTCACCGCCGAAGCCGCCGACAACGCCACGCCCGCGCGACGCATCAGCGTCGGCGCATCCGCGCCGTCGGCGGGATAAGCGACGATGCCAATACTCGCCGTGATGTTCAACGCGGTGCCCGCGTAGTCGATCGATTCGGCGATGCGGCCCAGAGCCTCCGCCGCGAAAGCATCGGCCGCCGCGCCCGTTTCGTTGATCAGCAGCGCGAATTGTGTGCCGCCGATCGAGGCAATCGTACCGTCGTTGGGAAACAGACCGCGCAGCCGTTCGCCGACGATCTGCAGCACCAGTTCGGCCGCGTGCAAACCGAGCGCGTCGCGCAATTTGCGCAAATGATCGAGCTCGGCGATCAGCACGGTAAAGCCGTTGCCGCTACGTTGACAGCGCGCGATCGTCAGTTCGAGGCGTTCGGTGAACAATGTCTGATTCGGCAGCCGCGTCACGCCGTCATGATGCGAGACGTACCACAGGCGCGCCTCGGATTGCGCGTAACGCGTCATGTCGATGGTAATGCCGACATAGCGAGCAGGTCCGGCGGCCATCCCGCCGGGATGCGCCGGTTCGACAATGAGCGGCGCCAGCGCGAACACCACGCGAATCGGCGTGCCGTTGCGCCGTACACAGGTCCATTCACCTTCGTAGCGCGAACCTACCGCCGCCAGCGGCGGCAATTCGGCGCGCCGCCTCGCGAGCTCGGCCGGGTCGATCAAGGACTCAAAGGTGCGCCGGCCGAGCAATTCCTCGGCGGTAAAACCGGTCAACTTTTCGAAAGCAGCGTTGACCGAGTCGAGCGTGCCGTCCGCCGTGCAGATGAACATGCCGTATGGTGCCGCCGCAAGCGCGGCGTCGCGCGTGCGGCCGTCGGCGTAGTAGTGGTCTTGCATCGCGCCGGCCTTTGAATTTCCTGAATATTGAAAGCGAGTGAGCGTTTTTCTTGATGCTTACGGCGCAACCGGCAAAGCCGGCGAATTCGGTCCAATCCGCCGGGCGATCGTCACTATGATAGCGGCTTTCCTGGTCGACACCGCCGCGCCAGCCGCGCATTCCTGGCGGTGATCGCTTTCCTTGGTGTATTCCCCAATCCCGGCGCTAACACGCGCTTCATCGCGCACATCATAAAGCGTTCGCTATTGCCGGGATACTCCACACCTCATGACCCAGGCTATATCGGCTTTCGACGCCTTCGCACAGGGCTTTGACGGATTGACGACCGTTATATCCGCCGATATATTTTGCTCGCGATCCCTCAATAGAAAACCACCGCCCCACTGCATGGATCCGCACGAAACAGGGTCCCGCTTTTCATGTCCAAGGAAATCATCGATTCGCACCTTCTCAAGGTACTGCACACGCTTCTCACCGAATCGAGCGTATCGCGCACGGCAACGTTACTCGGACAATCGCAGCCGACGGTCAGCGTGGCGCTGCGCAAATTGCGTGACATGACGGGTGATCCGCTGCTGGTGCGCAGCGGCAGCCGGATGGTTCTCACCGCGCATGCACTCACATTGATCGAACCCGCCGCGCAGGCATTGAACAGTATCGCGGCCATTCTGCATCCCACCACGTCGTTCAACCCGGCCACCACCAGCCAGACCTTTCGCATCGGCTCGCCGGATTATCTCGATGCGTTCTTCGTCCCCGCCGTGGTCGATGCGTTTCATCGCGAGGCGCCCGGAGCCAAGCTCGAGTTCAGGCATCTGATGATGGTGGACGGTGGCTACGAACACGGTCTGGAAAGCGGTTTTCTCGATCTGGTGATCGGCAACTGGCGCACGCCGCCGGAGCATCTGCATTTACAGCCGTTGTGCAAGGACGAACTGGTGTGCCTGATGCGCAACGGCCATCCGATCAAACCAGGACGGCTGAGCAAGCCCGTGTACGAGGAAGCGGAACACCTTGCCGTGATGACCTACAACACGACGTCCTGGGGCACGGTCGATGTCGAACTCGCCCGCAACGGCCTATCGCGCACCGTCACCACGACGCTGCCCTATTTCGGCATGGCGCCCTACGTATTGGCGCGTTCCAATCTGCTGTTCACCACCACCCGTGCGCTCGCCACGCACTACACCAGGATGCTGCCGCTGCGCATCGAGCCGATTCCCGGCGAACCGCAGGCGCTCACCTACTATCAACTCTGGCACGACCGCACGCATCGCAGCGTCGCCGCGATCTGGCTGCGCAGGTTGATCGCCAATGTCGCCAAAGATCTGGTTTCCTAAGTTTTTTCCGGCGGCTCGCGCATCTTGTACGCACATCTTGCACGCGTCTCTTTCGAGAAGTCTCATTCAGGCATTTCAGGCAGATAAAAAAACGCCGCAAGCAAGGCTTGCGGCGCGAATGCGATCATCGGATGTGTTGCAGGTGACAGGCCCTTTAAAACACCGAGCGATCACAAAGCGAGGTCGGTCAGACGGAAGATTGTTATGGGTCAGCTAGCCGCCAATGGCCCTTCTGTCATGGCCTTGATTAACGCGGCCTTGCCTTCAATTGCCGCACCCAGCAGGGCGAACCCTACCGGACGGTCGCTGGCGACATGCCGGCATACGGCGCGCGCTGCATGCTTCGCCGCGCCGCTGCTGGTTTCAAGCGACCATGCGCCCTCGCCCTCCGGCGTCACGACGACAGCGGGACTCGCCGGCGTCTTCACGGTAATCGGCATCACCGGGAAGGCGACGCGCGTCGGCTGCCCGGCCAGGGTACGCGCGAGCGCTCGCGCCGCATGCATGATCGGCAGGACATATGGCTGCACCCGGCCGTCGATCGCGGCACAGTCGCCGAGTGCGTAGATATCCGGCGCACTGGTCCGGCACCACGCATCGGTTCGAATGCCCTGATCGATTTCAAGGCCCGCTGCCGCGGCAAGGCCCGTGCGCGACGCGAGGCCGATCGCCGACACGACCAGATCCGCGTCGATCGGCTCGCCTTCGTCGAACGTCAACCGATAGCTCGCCGGCAGGCGGTCGATACGATTCACGCTGCGGCCGGCATGAAAACGAATGCCGCCATCGTCCAACGCGCGGGCGAAGATCGCACCCACGTCTTGCGGAAGCAAACGAGCCAGCGGTGTCGAGGCAGGATCGATCAGACTGACCGCATAACCGGCGGCAGCCAGATCGTTGGCAAACTCGCAGCCGATCAGCCCCGCGCCCAGAATCGCCACTGACCGGCAACGCGTGAGCGCCAACCTGAAGCGCGCATAGTCGCCGAGATCGTTGATCGACATCACATCGGCCACACCGTCACCCGCCACCTTCAGTCGGCGCGGGTCCGCGCCCGTGGCCAGCACCAGCTTGCTGTAACCCAGCAACGCGTTGTCGACAACCAGCGTGTGCTCGGCCGGCAAAATGCGCTCGACGTGCTGATGCACGCGTATCCACGCGCCCAACTGCGACGCCATCGCAATGGCGTCGAAACTCGCCAGCGTTTGCGGCTCTTTCTTCATCGCCAGTGCATTCGACAACATGGGCTTCGAATAGAAGCTGCCGTCGTCGCGGCTGATCATCACGATCGGCACCGTGCTGTCGAGTTTGCGCAATTCGCGCGCGACCGTGTAACCCGCCATGCCCGTGCCGACGATCACCACCGGCAGCCCCTTGTCACCCTGCTGAGCGGCCGTCATGCGATCACCTGCATTTCAAAGTCGTGTTTGCCGGTGGCGCAATCCGGGCACAACCAGTCGTCCGGCACGTCTTCCCAGCGCGTGCCCGGTGCAATGCCCGCTTCCGGCAGACCGAGTGCTTCGTCATAGCGAAAGCCGCAGATCACGCATTCCCATACTTTCATGGCTTCTCTCCCGAATCACGCCTCATGTTTCCCGAATCGCACCGCGAACTAGCGCACATAGTTCTGGCCGAGACCGATCTCGGCCAAGGCTCGACGGTAGGCGCCCGATGAACGGTCGGCAAGGATCGGCGCTTCTGCCGCGCGGTCGATCGGCAGGTCTTCCGGGCGTTGCTGTTCGACAATCGCGCGATCTTCTTCGAACACCTGACGGTTGAACGCGTAGACGTCGTCGAGCGGCAAATCCTTGTCGAAGTTGCGCACAATCGGCACGAACAGACGCGTCTTGCGCGCGGACACCGGGCTCGCGGCATTCAGGATCGACAGGCGGCCGTTTTCAGGGAAATGAACCGTCAGGCGTGCAAAGAACGGCACGTCCACGTCGAAGAAGCGGTGCCACAAATAGCCCTCCGGCGCGCGATGCTGCATCGACTTCGGAAAGTTGCTGACCGTACTCACGTACTCCGCATGCATGCCGCGTTCACGCCGCTCAACCGAGTACTGCGGCACCACCGGGTTGTGCCGGTCAGCGAAACTGTCGTGGTGAATCCATGCGAAATGCGCGACGTCGATGAAACCTTCGGTCTGACGTCCCGCCGAGGCGTTGATGTCGATCGAGGGCGGCAGGATTTGCTGGAAGGCGGGATCGTCCCAGTAGGGAAACACGGGCAACGCTTCGGTACCGCCACCCAGCGAGACCCACACAAGGCCGTAGGCTTCCTGCGTTGCATACGTGACGAGATGCAGGCGCTCGGGAATCGGACCGTCCGTTTGCGACGGGATGTGCTTGCACTTACCGTCGTTACCGTACGCGAGGCCGTGATACGGACACACGATGTTGCCGTTATCGACCCATCCCTGGCTAAGCGGTGCACCGCGATGCGGACAGATATCGCGCGCGCTCACCAGTTGTCCGTTCGAGCGGAACACGACCAGCGGTTCGTCGAGCAGCGTCACGCTGATGGGTTTGTCGGTCACGTCGGCGGCGAACGCCACCGGATGCCAGTAGCGGCTGAGAATCTCCCAGTCCTGGCTATCGAAAGTGCAGTTGCGGGGTAAAGCGGGGGAACGTTGAAATGTCAGCGGCATAGCGCTGGCAGTAGCGGTGGCGGAACTCATGCATGTCTCCAAAACCTGTGGGGTTCGTCGCGCTTATGGTCTGCCCCTAGGAGACTTCCTTCGGGGCGTCTTGAGCGCGTGGAGAGAACGATAGCGGGATGAGGTCCGCCGACCCATCCCCCGACATGCATCTAGTCTATGTACGAAAAAGCATAGGGTGCCGCCACCCCGTTGGATCAGCGCCTGCTGAAACGCCTACGAGGCGCGTGGCAACGCGGCTTCGATAAACACCGCGCACAGCGCTTCCATGCCCTTCGCGTCTTCGGCGTCGAAGCGCGCGACGACCGGGCTGTCGACATCCCACACGCCGATCAACGTGCCGTCCGGTGCGACCAGCGGCACGACGATTTCCGATTGCGATGCCGAATCGCAGGCGATATGGCCGGGGAACTCGTGCACGTCGCGCACCACTTGCGTCTGACGCGTTTGCGCCGCCGTGCCGCACACGCCCTTGCCAAGCGCGATACGTACGCAAGCGGGCTTGCCCTGGAACGGCCCGACCACCAGTTCGCGGCCGTCGTGGAAGTAAAAACCGGCCCAGTTCAGATCGCTGAGCGAATGGAAAACGAACGCGGAGAAGTTCGCGGCGTTGGCGATCCAGTCGGTTTCGCCGGCCAGCAGCGCGCGCGCCTGAGCGACCAGTTCTTCGTATTGCGCGGCTTTGGGCAGATGCGAGGCGGAGGAGGTTTCGAACATGACGGCGTCCGTGATGAGAGCGGAAAGAGGAACGGCAAGGCGTGCAGTGTAAAGCAAGCCGCCGTTTCCTTCAGGGCGCGCCGCGTTCGGCATGCCGCCCTCTTTCCATCCGCTCTACGTACGCGCTAATGGCGCAATCCAGACACTCACGCCGTGGACAACACCATCCGTGAAGCCTTATTCGACGCCGACGATCACGCTCGATGCCTTGAAAATCGCCGTCGCCGCTTTGCCGTTCGCGAGGCCGAGACGATCGACGCTTTCATTGGTGATGATCGCAGCGATCTGCGCGCCGCCCGCGCTGATCGTCACTTCCGAATTCACGGCACCCTTGGTGACAGCCGACACCGTACCGGCGATGCAGTTGCGCGCCGACACCTGGCTCTTCGTCACGTCGACCATGACGATCACCGACGACGCCTTGACGAGAGCGAACGCCTTCTTGCCGGCGGCGAGGCCGAGCGAGGTCGCGCTGCCGTGCGTGATGATCGCGACGATCTCGAGACCGTCCTGGGTGCGCAACGTGACTTCGTCGTTCACTGCGCCGTGTTTGACTTCGGCGACTTCACCGGCGAATTGATTGCGTGCGCTGGTTTGCATGTTGTTCTCCTGGTTGATGAGCCTCGTCATAGACGCTTCGAGGCGATGGATCCAATGTGACGAAACGCTCAGCCCGAGTGGCTGCTTATGCTTGAAGTGCGGTGTCGCACTGCCGCTATTGACGATTCGGACCCCAATGAAACCACATAAGCGTTGTGTAAATACACTCATAGCGCCGTCAGGGCACAGGCATCCACTGCCCGGCCCATCGCGTGACACCGTATCATCGTGCCCTGGACCCTAACCGTCGAACCTTATGCCTGTCGCCGTCCTGCCCCGCGTTGCCGTGCGTTTTGCCGCGAGTTTTGCCGAACACCTCGCCGCCCGGTTGCCGCACGCCCGCCGTGCCGCCGCCTTATGCGTGGCTCTCGCCGCCGCCGCGAGCTTCGGCGCCTGCAGCAATCCGTCGCCAACGCGCGACGCCCACGCGAACGTCGACACGATCACGTTGTTCCCGATCGCCAATTACGACCAGAACGTCGATCACTGGCTCGACCCGGACAGCCCCGGCTACGACCGGCCGTTCCTGAGCCCCGCGGATCAGCAGGCGCACTTCAGGGTCCTCTACGCACGCTATTTCGGCACCGGCACGAGCGCGCCGTCGCCGTGGAATTCCGCCTACGTGGCAATGCGCGTCTATCGTCAGCAAGGCGCGGACATTGTCGCGCTCCAGCAGCGCCGCATCGACAAGTTCGACAACACGGGCAAGAGCGGCGCGGCGCTCGGCTATGGCGAAAATTTCCGGCCACACGACAAGGCGTGGATCGACGCCATCGCGCAAAACATGGCGCTCGAGCAGTTCACCCAGAAGGCCGTCTACACGCCCGAACGCCGCGCGATCGCCACCGGCAACCTGATGGTGCGCGAACTGCCGACCATGGACCCCTCGTTCTACGATCGGCACCTGGCCGGCGAAGGCTATCCGTTCGACAACCTGCAGATCTCGGCGGTACGCCCCGGCACGCCGCTCTATGTGCTGGGCACCAGCGCCGACGGCGCGTGGCGCTACGTGCAGACGCCCGACGTGCAGGGCTGGGTGCGCAGCGACGGTGTCGCCCTGACTGGCGATACCTTCGTCGACACATGGCGCGCCGCCACCACCAAATCGCTTGGCGCGGTGACGGTGGCATCGGCGCCCGTGCGCGACAGCCGCGGCGTATTCCGCTTCGACGCGCCCGCCGGCACGCTGCTGCCGCTCGTCCCGGACAGCGCCACGCGGCCCGCAACCCAGCCGGACGAAGCGGCCGGCGCAACCGCCGACGTCGCTGCGTCCCGCAAACTCCTGGTCCCGGTGCGCGACGTGGACGGGCAGGCGATCATCCGCACCGCTCAACTGAGCGACGCGCAGATCGCCCCCATGCCGCTCGCCGCCACCCCGCGGCATCTGGCGATGCTGATGAAAACGCTGATCGGGCGTCCGTACGGGTGGGGCAATAGCGGCCTCTACAACGATTGTTCGTCGGAACTGCAGAGTATCTTCGCGACGTTCGGCGTGTGGCTGCCACGCCATTCGTCGACGCAAATGAGCGCGGGACGCATGATCGACCTGTCCGCGTCGACGCCGGCGCAACGGCTCGATTACCTTGCCGAGCATGGCGAACCGTTGCGCACGCTGATCTACATCGGCGGCCACGTGATGCTCTACATCGGCAATACGACTCGCAACGGCGTCGCGGTGCCGGTGGTCTATCAGGACGTATGGGGCTTACGTCCAGCCGACAATAGCCGGCGCGCGGTAATCGGCGGCTCGGTGATCCTGCCGCTGCTCGAACGCATCCCGGAAGACGCGACGCTGCAGTCGCTCGCGGCAACCCCGACGTTCCAGATCAGCATTCTCGGCGCGCCGGGCGGCGCTGCGGCAACACCGTCCACACCTGCCGCGCCGCCGGACGACGACAATCCAGCCGGTTGAAATAACCCGGGAAAGCGGCCATCCGGTCGATTGAACCTGCACGGCGGCCACGTGCCGCACGAGCATGCTTAAAAATATTTTTCCCGGAGTGTCGATCCGAAGGCGATTCACTCGTCATAACGTTGAAGACCCGGCTCACGCAGTCGGTCTTTCAATTCACGAACCTGTTACTTCAAGGAGTCGCCGTCATGTCCAGCCCCGCTGTCAAACCGATCCCGGATGGGATGCATTCGCTGACCCCGTATCTGATTTGCGCCAATGCCGCCGACGCGATCGCGTTCTATGCCAAGGCTTTCAACGCCGTCGAACAATTCCGCCTGCCCGGGCCCGGCGGCAAGGTGATGCATGCCTGCCTGAAGATCGGCGACTCCATGCTGATGCTGACCGACGAATGGCCTGACCACAACGCGCTCGGCCCGAACTCGCTGAAGGGCACGCCGGTCACGATTCACCACTACGTCGAAGACGTCGACGCCAGTTTCAAGCAGGCCGTCGATGCCGGCGCGACCGTCGCCATGCCGGTCGCGGATATGTTCTGGGGCGACCGCTACGGTCAGTTGAAGGACCCGTTCGGCCACAGCTGGTCGCTCGCCACACACACACGCGACCTGACCCCGGAAGAGATTCAGAAAAATATGCAGGGTATGGAGTGCGGCTAGAAATACGCCGCGCCCTATTTACGATCGACATCGCGTTGCCCGAACAGGCTTATCGGGGCGGCTAGCGCGATCTTTGATAGGATCGGTCTCGACCCATAAACGGCGAGACATGAACGGTGCGCGTCAACCATCAGGCTTTCTTCTGCTCGCTGTTTGTCGCGCGTCTCGCCGATCAGGTGCTGCTGTTTCTCGTGCCGCTCGTCGTGTTTCAGACGACCCACCAGGTATCGTGGTCGGGCCTCGCGTTCTTTATCGAAACGCTGCCGCGCTACCTGGTCTTTCCCTTCTTCGGTGCCTTATGCGACCGCATCTCGCCTCTGCGGCTGATGCGGGTCAGTCAGACCGTGCGGGCGCTGGTGTGTTTCGGCGGTGTGCTGGCCTATATGCTGTTTGGCGGCATCGGCTGGCTCATCGCTTTGTCCGCGTTGTGCGGCGTGCTCACGAGCCAGGGGCTGGTCGCGCGCGAAGTCATGCTGCCGCAAATTTTCAGCACGCAGCAGTTCCAGCGCGTACTCGCCTACTCGCAGTTGGCCGATCAGTTGGGCTTCGTGCTGGGTCCGATGCTGGCCGCGCTGCTGCTTGGCGTGTGGCGCTGGGAGTGGGTGGTCGGCGCAACCGGCCTGCTGTTTCTGCTGGCCGATGCGGCACTGCTGCTGTGGGCGCGCACAAGCGGTTTCCGCGCCGGCGATCCGCCTCCTGCTGAACCGGGTCACTGGACGATGCCGCTGCGCATCGCGCTGCGCCATGTGCTGGTGCTGCCCGGCCTGAAGAAAGTCGTGCTGCTCGCCGCCGCCGAAAATCTGGTTATCGGCGTGACGCTCGCGACCTCCGCCGCGATGGTGACCGGCGTTCACGCACAATCGAATCGCTACTATGCCGGTCTGCAAACGGCCGGTGCCGTCGCGACCGTGCTGATTCTGTTGACCATCGCGCGTAACGCGTGGCCTGCGCGGGCACTCGGCCTGGTCGCATTCATTTCAATCTGTGCCGGCGGCGTGATCGCCGGTGCAAGCGCGGCACCCTGGGGCTATGCGCTCGGCTTTCTGCTGATTGTCGGCTTCGACAAGATGTTCAACGTCTACATCCGCAGCGCACGGCAGAAAATCATTCCGCCCGAGGATTACGGCAAGACGACCGGCGTGGTGATCCTGTTGAACAACATGACGCAACCGCTCGCCGGTCTGCTGGTCGGCGTATTTTCGGCGCGGGCACAAACCGGCTTGCTGATCGTGGTTCTTTCAGCGGCCATGGGCTGCATCGGCGCTGCGGTATCGATCGGCTCCACTTTGTCGCGGCGCAGGCGCGCGCTGGCGCTTGGGGAATAACACCGCTTACTCCCCGCCTGAAGGCCGTCAATACCGTTGCGCATTTGCAGCGCCCACGTCGGCCGGATGTTTAATCGCGCAAATGTTAAACAGGTCAATTTACGTTAGACAACCATTCGACTCGCATAACCATGCACAATCCACACATCAATAAAAATTAAAAATACTCAAATTAATTAGAAAAAACTACCTTAATTAGGTATTTCCCCGAATCCAGATGCAGAAACAATTTCCCAATTCATTCATCTAGCCGTCGCACATGGCAAGGCCTGCGCCCGACATTAAAAATTAATTACCGGCGCAAGAATTTGTATTACGAAGAAAGTCTGGTGTAGACTAAATTTCATCAAATGCGACAATCTCCGCATAACGCAATTACGCTGCTTTGGAATGTCCATTGAATTGATCCACTATCCGGCCGGCGCGTTTTTCAGACTATCCATGCAATTGAAAATCCGCGTCCTGCCGGCTTGCGAGGTCTCATGATGAAACAAAAACTGCTGTCGTCCAGCCTCATCGTCGCCTTGATGTTCGGCTTGCCTCTGCAGCTTGCACGCGCCGCCACCTATTCGAACGGCACCGCTGTCACCACCTTCACCGTCACGCTTACGTTAAACGCCAATTGCTCGATTAGCGCCACCCCGCTGAACTTCGGCAGCAACGGTGTGCTCGGTACTGCGATCAACCAGCAAACCACGGTCGCCGTTACCTGTACCAACACCACGCCGTACAACGTCGGGCTCGACGCCGGTACAGTCACCGGCTCCACCGTGACGAGCCGCTTAATGGCCGGCACGGCCACCGGCAACACCGCCACCACCGTCGGCTTCCAGTTGTATCAGGACGCCGGCCACACCACCCTGTGGGGCAACACGCAGGGGACCAACACGGCCGGCGGCACCGGTACCGGCTCGGCGCAATCGATCGTCGTCTACGGCCAGGTGCCCGCGCAGACCACCCCAAAACCTGACACCTATCAAACCACCATCACCGCGACGGTCTACTTTTGACACGGTCTGTATGGACACGGTCTGTAGAGACACGGTCTGTATGGACACGGTTCGTAAGCACGCGGTCTGCTATCACACGCAATATGAACACGCGCGCCACGGGCGCACGTCGTCGGCTACTGACAGCGTGCGTATTCGCGTGGTGTCTGACGGCGCCGCTCGCGCAAGCCGCGACGCTGCAAATTTCGCCCGTGATGGTCGATATATCCGCGGACGCCAACGCAACCGGTATCACGCTGAAGAACCCGGGCGAGAAACCGCTGTTCGGCCAGGTGCGCGTATTCCGCTGGGATCAGGCACGTGGCGAAGACACACTTACACCCACTCAGGACCTGGTGGCGAGCCCACCGCTGATCCAGATCGCCGCTCATGCCGATCAGTTGGTGCGGCTAGTGCGCACCAGTGCGCAGCCATCGGCCGCCGAACAAGGCTATCGCGTACTGATCGACGAATTGCCCGAGCCCGATGCCGCCCCCACCAGCGGCGTGACGATCCGCCTGCGCTACTCGGTGCCAGTGTTCGTCGAGCCGACCGTCGACATCGGTCAACCGAAGCTGTCCTGGCATCTGTCACGCGACACGCAAGGCTGGATACTGCGCGTCGACAACGCGGGTAAAAAGCGCGCGCAGATCGCCGCCGTGCAATTGATCGACAACGTGGGCAATGTCTACGTGATCAACAAAGGGCTGCTTGGCTACGCGTTGGCCGGTCGCGAACGTCACTGGCCGGTCACCCTGCCGGACAACGCCGCCCAGAACGGTCCGCTGAAAGTGCGCGCCGCGGTCAATTCGCTGCCGGCTGAAGCCACGGTGAATGTCGAATAAGTCCACGCAGGCACAAGGGGCAACACGCGTGCAGACCTCAGGCACGCAAGACCGGCCGTGATCGCGCCTGGGCCGATGGGAACGGACACGCTGCCCCGCCAGGCAATCGATGAGAATGACACGACGGCGAAAACGTCATGGATGGAGACTGCAGATCACTACGCTCGCGGCAACGCTGGCCATGCTGAGCGTGACTCAGGCCGGCGCTCAGGCGCCGCGGCGAGTCGCCGAAGCGGGCGTCGAAACGTCGGGCGCCGATACGTCGAACGTCGATACATCGGGTGTCGAACCGTCGAACGATGCGGCCGGCGGCATGGATGTCCGTCCAGTCGTCAACATGGGGGCGCATCCACGCACTGCCTCCAACGCCGCACCGGAGTCCGCCCAACGTGCCGCGGCGAAGCCCGCGCAAAACGTCACGGCGGGCCGCGATCTGTATCTGGAAGTCATGCTCAATGGCCAGCGCACCTCGCTGATCGCGCACTTTCGCGACATCGACGGCCGGCTCAGCGCAACGGGTAAGGACTTGAGCGAGATCGGCGTCGCCACTGAGAAACTCGGCGCCGCCGACGCAGCGTCGATCGAACTCGACCGGATCCCAGGCCTGCACTACCAGTACGACGCCGCGCGCCAAACCATCGACCTCACCGTGCCCGACGCGATCCGCAAACCGTACAGGTTCGACACGCGCGAGCTGACGCAAACGCCGAGCGCCGCCGCATCGCGCGGCTTTCTGATCAACTACGACGCGTTCGTACAAACCAACACCAATGCACAGTTCGCACTGTGGAGCGAAGAGCGCTACTTCGACCCAACCGGCGTATTGAGCAACACCGGCATTGCGTATCTGTACCGCGACCTCCATCGCTATGTGCGCTACGACACGTCGTGGAGCACATCGAATCCCGCCACACTCAGCACCACGCAATTCGGCGACACCATTTCGTCCTCGCTCGACTGGAGCCGTTCGATCCGTATCGGCGGTTTTCAGTGGCGCAGCAACTTCACGTTGCGGCCCGACCTCGTGACGTTTCCGGTGCAGGCATTGTCAGGCACGGCCGTTGTGCCTTCCGCCGTGGATCTGTATATCAACAACGTGCGGCAATACAGCGGCAATGTGCCGAGCGGGCCGTTCATCGTCAACAACGTGCCGGGCATCACCGGTGCGGGCGAAGCGACCGTCATTACGCACGACGCCCTCGGCCGCACCATTTCGACTTCGCTGCCGCTCTATATCGATACCCGCATGCTGGCCGCGGGCCTGTCGAGCTATTCGTTCGAAGCCGGCTTCCTGCGCCGCGCCTATGGCATCGATTCGTTTTCCTACGATCCGCGCCCCGCTCTTAGCGCCACCGCGCGACGCGGCATGAGCGACGCGCTGACGCTCGAAGGACACGCGGAAGCCACCGGCGGACTGGTCAATGCGGGAGCCGGTGCGCTGGTCCGCATGGGCATGGCCGGCGTGATCAACGGTTCATTTTCCGCCAGCGCCGGCAAGCTGAACGGCACCCAGGTCGGTCTTGGCTACCAGTTGATCGAACCGCACTTCTCGATCGACGCACAGACACTGCGCGCCTACGGCAACTATGGCGACCTGGCCGCGCGCGACGGCACGCCGGTCCCCACCGCCACCGACCGCGTCACGCTGGCGCTACCCTTCTTCAGCCGCCAGACAGTATCGCTCAGCTACATCGGCTATCGTTTCCCAGGCATCCCTGCCTCGCGGATCGGCTCTCTGTCGTACACGTTGAACTTCGGCAGTCTGGCCTCGCTCACGCTCAGCACGTACAAGGATTTCTTGCAGCACAACGCGCAAGGGGTGTTTCTGACCGCGAGCTTCGGCCTCGGCAACAACACCGCGATCAACGCCAGTGTCGGCCGTCAGAACGGCCAGTCGACCTACAACCTCAATGCGCAGCGGCCGCCCGACTACGCCGGCGGCTGGGGTTGGGGCGTGCAGGCCGGCGGCTCGGGCGCGGTGCCCTATCGCCAGGCGCAGGCGCAGTATCTCGGCAACTACGGTGAAGTGACAGCGCTCGCGCAGGACATCGACCGGCATGCGAGCGGCTCGCTCGACCTGACCGGCGCAATCGTGCTGATGGATCGCAGCATCCAGCCGGCGCGGCGGATCGACGACGGCTTCGCGCTGGTGTCCACGGACGGCGTCGCGGGCGTACCGGTACTGCACGAGAACCGCGTGATCGGCACGACCGACCGCAACGGCCATCTGCTGATACCGGACCTGAACGCGTACCAGCACAACCAGGTCGCGATCGACAGCATGAATCTGCCCGCCGACGCTCGCATCGCCACGACTTCAATGGACCTGGTGCCGGAATCGCGCACGGGCGTGCTGGCTAACTTCCGCGTGTCGCGCTACAGCGCCGCCTCACTGATTCTGCAGAGCGCCGACGGCAAGCTGTTGCCGCCCGGTACACGCGTGCATCACGTCGAAAGCGGCGGCGATACGATCGTCGGCTACGACGGTCTGACTTTCATCGAGAATCTGCAGCGCGACAACCACCTCGAGATCGATACCGGCGCCGGGCGTTGCAGCGTCGAATTCACCTATCAGCGTCCCGCTGACGGCGCGTTGCCGACGCTTGGACCATTGACCTGCCGCAGCGCCGCGACGGGCTCAGCAGCGGCGGCGCGATGAAGCGGCGTCTACCGCTCCTGCTTCTGGTGTTATGCGCGCTGCTCGGCGTATTACCGCAACGCGCAAGTGCGCAGACCTGCACGGCGAGCGCCTCGGCGCTCAGCTTCGGCAACATCAGCCCGATCGCATTGAGCTCCGTATCCGCGACCGGCACCGCCACCATTTCGTGCACCTGGCCGGCGATTACGCTAACGCCTAGCGTACAGGTGTGCCTGAATCAGGGCGGCACCACACCGCGCTATCTGGGAAGCGGTAGCAGCCAGTTGCAGTACGGGCTCTATCAGGATGCTGCACATTCGATCGCGTGGGGATCCACCGCCTTGGGCACTACGCCCATTTCGGCAATCCTCAATAAACCTTTGCTCGGCAATACCGCGACGACGTCGGTGAATTTCTACGGACAGATCACCGCCAATCAGGCGACAGTGCCGACCATCGGCAACGCCAGCACGGGCTATTCGCAGACCTTAAGCCAGACTTCGCTGACGTATGGATTCTTTCTGCTTGTCGCGCCGGGTTGCGCCGCGCTGACAACAAGCGCCGGGAGCTTCGGTTTCACGGCCAACGCGACGGTGGTGAACGACTGCCTGATCAGCGCGACGAATCTCGCCTTCACCGCAAGCGGCGTGTTGAGTTCGGCGTTGAACGCAACGGGCTCGATCACCGCGCGCTGCACGAATGGCGACGCTTACCGGATTGCACTCAATGGCGGTTCGAGCGGAAATGTAGCGGCGCGCCAGATGCAACGCTCGGGCGGCGGAGGGACGGTGAATTACCAGCTTTACACGGATGCCGGCCACGCGAGCGCGTGGGGAGACGGCACGGCGGGCACAACGATGCCGACGGGCACCGGCACCGGCAATGCGGCGTCGATTACCGTGTATGGCGTGGTGCCGGCCCAGACGACACCGATACCCGGCAACTACAGCGACACGATTACCGCGACGATCAGCTTCTGATTTTTCGGCGTTGTACGCGCCTGCCGACGGTTCGCGTGAGTAATGGATGGATGACGTCTAGAAGTTGATCATCCAGACCGTTCGCTGGACGTCGTGGGTCGCGACAAATTCCGCCGGCTGCGCCTGATCAGGCCCGGTTCCGCCCGGCGCGCCGGGGTCCAATGCGACCTGGGATATCTGGAACGGCGCCCCGTGCAGACAGGCGACCGCCGGTTGATTGGCAACGGTAATCGCCGCGTCCACCGAGCGGATGACGCAGGTTTCCTGCACGGTCAGGCTCACCGGGATCGAAGCAAGCCCCGCTGGCCATGCGTTTGAGGCTGGCGCGGCCAGCAGGATTGCCACTGACATGGCGGCTATGTTGCGGGGCATCATGATGGTCCGGGATCGGCTCGCGGCGCGAGTGGGCTTACCGATCTTTTCGGCACTTCATGCAGGAAACTTTAAGTCTTTATTG
>NZ_JAQQFL010000034.1:0-103458 GCF_046026025.1 Paraburkholderia fungorum
ATGCTCCGTCACGACCGCGGGCGGAATCGCGGACGCTCGCGCCGCTGCCGACGATGCCGAAGCTGACGGCGGCGTGGACGACGTGCTCACGGCTGCACTCCAGGTGATGCGGTGGATGGCCCCGTGGTGACCGGGTTGGTCTGCACTGCGGGGTTCACCTGTACTGCGCCACCGTTCATGACCGGATTCGTCTGCCCAGCGGGATTTGCCTGCACAGCGCCACCGTTCATGAGCGGAGCGGGAGCGGCACCCTGCGGCGCGATCTGCTGACGGCGCATCTGGTCGAGATTGAACAGATTCATCGCCGGCGAGCCGCCTTGGCTCGGGCCGAGCGGCATCGGCGGAACGACCGGATCGTCCTTATCCTTCATCAGGTTGTTGTCCGACTTATACGCGCCCGTCACGCCCTGCACATAGTCGTAACGGTTCGCCGTCACGGCCTGCGCGGTATCGCGATCGGTGATGATCACGGGGCGCAGGAATACCATCAGGTTGGTCTTCTGGCGGGTCTTCTGTTCCGAGCGGAACAACTGGCCAAGCCACGGAATATCGCCCAGCAGCGGCACCTTGCTGTTGCTGACCTGATAGTTGTCCTGCATCAAGCCACCCAGCACAATGATCTCGCCGTTATCGGCAAGCACCGTCGACTGGATCGAACGCTTGGTGAATTGCGGGCCAGCCGGGTTGGTCGTCGCGTTGGTCGTGCCGTTCACGATCGCCGAGTCTTCCGTGTAGAGCTGCAGCTTGAGAATCCCACCGTCGGTGATCTGCGGTTTGATGTGCAGCGTCAGGCCCACGTCGACGCGGTCGTAAGTGTTGAACGCCGAACCCGGGCTCGTGCCGCTCGTGAGATTCGAATACGAACCCGTCTGGATCGGTACGTTCGTGCCGACCACGATCTTCGCTTCCTCGTTGTCGAGCGTAATGAGGTTAGGCGTGGACAGCACGTTCGCGTCGGCGGTCTGCGACAGCGCCTGCAACAGCGCGCCGAGTCCCTGCACACCGAAAATGTTGTGCACCCAGCCGACGTTGAGCCCCTGCTGGAGACCGGAGCCACTTGCGAGCGCCGCACCGAGACCGCCGGTGGTGGCCGCTGCCGCGGCGGCGGCCGACAGATTGATAATGCTATTGCCGGTGCCGGTCGCCAGATTGGTGCCCGCAAAAACCGAACTGTTCGCGACTTGCCACTGAATGCCGAGGTTGGCGTTGGTGGTCGAGTTCAGTTCGACGATCAGCGCCTCGATATAGACCTGCGCGCGCCGCGAGTCGAGCTGGTCGATCACCGCCCGCAGATTGCGGTACACCGGTTCGGGTGCCGTGATAATCAGCGAGTTGGTCGCCGCGTCCGCCTGGATCATGCCGCCCGGCTGATTGTCGTCGCCCTTGTCCTTGTCACTGCCAAGCAGCCCGCCGGAACCGCTATTCGAGCCGTATCCTCCGCCGCTGCCGCCCATCGGCGACGATCCGGAGCTGCTATTGAGTCCGCCCGACGGCAGCGGCGGCGTACCCGAGCTGCCCGTCGAATTGCTGCTGCCCAGCCCGCCACCGCCGTTCTGGTTGAACGAATTCGCTTCGTTCGAGCCGCCTGACGAGCCTGTGTCGCCGCTGCCTTTGCCAAGCATCCCGCGCAAGGTTTTTGCGAGCTTCGTCGCGTCCGCGTTACGCAGCGCCACGACGTGCATGTTGCCGGGCATGGTGGTCGGCGAGTCGAGTTCCTTCGCCAGTTGCTTCGCGGCCGCGAGCCGGCCCGCATTCGACGCGCGAATCAGCAGCGAGTTGGTGCGCGGGTCCGAGGTAATCGACACCTTCAGCGTCGCGTCGGTGCTGCCGATCGCGCCCGGGTCGAGCATCTTGGTCAGTTGCGCGGCGATATCGATCGCGTTGGCGTTCTTGAGCGGCACCACCGACACCGACTGGCCCGCAGCCGTGTCGATACCCGCGATGATCTGCGCAATGCGCCGCACGTTGTCGGCGTAATCGGTCACCACGATCGTGTTGTTGGCCGGGTAGGCCGCCACGGTATTGTTCGGCGAGATCAGCGGACGCAAGACCGGCAGCAGGTTGTTGGCCGATTCGTTTTTCAGCGTGAACACCTGCGTGACCACCTGATCGCCACGCGCGACCGGTGCATTGCCGACGTAGGTCGGCACGCCTTGCAGCTTGGCATCGGCCTCGGGCACCACCTTCAGTACGCCGTGATCCTGCACCAGTGCAAAGCCCTGCATCCGCAAAGCGGATTGCAGGGTCTTCAACGCCTGGTCCTCAGGCACTGCATTTTCCGACACGAGGTTCAACTGACCCTTCACGCGCGGGTCGACGATAATCGTCTTGCCGGTTGCCGCGCCGATCGCCTTGGCCACCTGGTCGATATCGGCGTTCACGAAGTTGAGTGTCACCTGTGCCTGTGCTGTCTGCGCGGTGATCAATCCAGCCACCAGCAGCGCCGTTGCGACGCGACGCAATGCCATACGATTTCTTCTCATGGAATGTGGGATCGAAGCCGACGGCCCAAGCCGTCGACGGTCATGCAGTGCGAACATTTGAGCAGGCCGCCACCCTGTCGGTCTGCCAGCCAGCCTCACGGGGGGTCATTCCCCACGATGCCGGGCCTCCAAAGTCCGAAAAAAATGAACAGTAACAGTTTTTCATGTCGGATTTGTCACAAAACAAACGACCCGGTGTGATTACTCTAAAGACCGTCTCGAACCGTCAAGTAATTGAAAGCAAACGCGCTTGTGTGCGCCGACCCGCAGAAGCCCTTCGTTTTACGCTCGACTATGTCGGTTAGCCAACTTGACGGGTGTCGGTCTGCCGGTATCATACGAGCCGTTCGAGGCCCTGGTTGCGACTTGTCGAGGCGGGTTTTCCCCGATGCCCGACAAAGGCCCGGCCAGCGAGCCTCACCGGCTTCCATCGGCTGAAGTATGGCTGATGCATTGCCTTACCAACTCTTATCCTTGCGAATTGATTAGTCGTATTTATTGACTGATGAAACGAACTCTCGTCACTGTCGCCGCAGGACTTGCCGTGCTGATCGCAGCAGGGTCCGCGCGTGCCGATTGCTTTGACGAGGCCGCAGGATATCAGAAGGTCAACCCCCTGATTCTGCGCGCAATTGCGTGGCAAGAGTCACACAATCGGCCCGATGCGTTGCATAAGAACGCCAACGGCTCAACCGACTACGGCGTGATGCAGATCAATTCAATTCATCTGCCCACGCTCGCCCAATACGGCATCTCGCAAGGCACGCTGATGGAGCCTTGCAAGAACGTCTACATCGCGGCGTGGCATCTGCGCCGTCAGATGAACAAGTACGGCAATACCTGGCAGGCGGTCGGCGCGTATCACTCCGAAACGCCGGCGCTGCGTGACAAGTACGCACAGCAGATCGCCGCCATCCTGCGCAAGTGGAATCTGATGCCGGCTGCACGCTGAGCAGTCCCCGCCGCGCGGCCCGTTCCCGTTTGATGCACAATGCGGCTTCGTGCTGCCGCCGGTGTTCGGCCATCTTCTGGCCCCGGAGTCATGCGACCCCACCCGGCACGCCCTCCAATCCTCTTGTCTTTCCGTACTGCGATGAACCAGCCGCTATTGCCCGTCACCGTGCTCTCCGGTTTTCTGGGCGCTGGCAAGACCACGCTCCTGAACCACATCCTCGCGAATCGCGCCGGTTTGCGCGTCGCCGTGATCGTCAACGATCTGGCCGCCGTCAATATCGATGCAACCCTCGTGCGTGACGCCGCGGCGCTTTCGCATGTCGAAGAGCAGCTCGTCGAGCTGTCGAACGGTTGCATCTGCTGCACATTGCGCGACGACTTGCTGATCGAGATCAAGCGGCTTGCCGGCGAGAAGCGCTTTGATGCGATCCTGATCGAGTCGACCGGCGTCGCCGAGCCGATGCCGATTGCAGAAACGTTCACCTTCGTCGACGACGACGGCGTGTCACTGTCCGACATCGCGCAGCTCGATACGATGGTGACCGTGGTCGACGCGTTCAACTTCCTGCGCGACTACGGTTCCGCCGACGCGCTCGCCGAACGGGGCATCGCCGCGACTGAAGAGGACGATCGCACGCTGGTCGAATTGCTGATCGAGCAGATTGAATTCTGCGACGTGCTGGTGGTGAACAAAGCCGATCTGGTGAGCGCCGACGAACTGACGCGTTTGCAGCGCATCCTCGCGCGTATCA
This sequence comes from Paraburkholderia fungorum, assembly GCF_046026025.1. Lineage (GTDB taxonomy): Bacteria > Pseudomonadota > Gammaproteobacteria > Burkholderiales > Burkholderiaceae > Paraburkholderia > Paraburkholderia fungorum_E. The sequence continues at coordinate 4,190 of NZ_JAQQFL010000034.1, forward strand.
ATCCGCGTGCGGCGCAGGTGGTGAGCCGTTTCGGCGAAGTGCCGCTTGCCGAAGTGCTGAATACCGGGCGCTTCGATTTCGACGAGGCCTCGAGCGCACCGGGCTGGCTGGCATCGCTCAATCAGGACAATGAGCACGGACATGATCATGAACACGGCCATGCTCATCACAGTGAAGCGGACGAGTTCGGCATCGGCAATTTCATTTACCGCGCACGGCGGCCGTTTCACCCGGAACGCCTGTGGGCGCTGCTGCATCAGGAGTGGCAGGGCGTCTTGCGCAGCAAAGGCTTCTTCTGGCTCGCAACACGTAACGACATTGCCGGTTCGTTGTCGCAGGCCGGCGGCGCTTGCCGGCATGGCCCGGCGGGCATGTGGTGGGCGGCTCAGGATCGGAGCGAATGGCCGGACGGCGATGACGAGCTGACCGCCGAAATCGCCGCCGACTGGTACGGCGATCCGGACGATCTGAGCATCGGCGACCGTCGTCAGGAACTGGTGATGATCGGCGTCGGCATCGACCCAACTGTGTGGAAAGCGAAGTTCGACGCGTGCCTCGTGACCGACGAGGAATTCGCGGCGGGACCGCAAGCATGGCAGCAATTCGCCGATCCGTTCCCGGCATGGGACTTCGACGAAGACGACCATGATCATGACGGCCATGGGCACGGCGAAATCGTGCATCGTCACGATTGAGCTCGGGTTGAGTTCGGGCCGCCTTTGCGCCTTGCGCTGAGTGTTTAGCCGCGACACCTGTCGCGGCTAAACATAAATCGCAGACGAAAAAAAACCCGCCATTGGCGGGTGTCAACTGCCAGGCAGTAATCTGCTTAGCGTTTGTTGACTGCGTCCTTGAACGCCTTACCAGCCGTGAACTTGACGGTCTTGGCGGCCGGGATCTTGATAGTTTCGCCGGTCTTGGGGTTACGACCCGTACGTGCTGCGCGCTTGCCCGAACCGAAGCTGCCGAAGCCGATCAACTGGACCGCGTCACCCTTCGACACAGACTTCTTGATCACTTCAAGCAACGTGTCCAGCGTCTCACCGGTTTGAGCCTTGCTGGCGCCGGTATGTCCTGCGACGGCGTCGATCAGTTCCTGTTTGTTCATTAAGGTTCCTTTCTGAGTTTAGGTTGACACGAACAGCGCGAACGCGCCGATTATACGTGCGCGGGCCGCGCCGTCGAGCAGCTGCGGCTCCGGATCCCCTCCGGACAATTAGCGTGGGGTAGTTGACTGCCCCGCGGCCGTGCCGCCGCTCCCTTCGCGGCGCTTGCTATCATAGCGCAGCGCAAACCCAATCAGGATAAGGGTTTCGAAGATTTAAGCGGTTCCGGGGCCGATATTGAGGGGAAACCCTTCTTTTTTCTCTTCGCGGACCTCAATCGAAGGCTGAAACCCAGCATGGACGGGGCTTAGCGTTGGTTTTTGCCAACGTTGCCGCGCCTCTTTTTCGCCGCCTGGCGAGCTGCCCGCGCCGGCGGTAACGTTTGACCCGCTCTTTCGAGCGTCATTTTCCACCGCGCATGACCGATCCGCTGATCCCCGCCGTCCTCGCATTCCGCGACAACGGCACGCCCTTTTCGCCGCGCTACGACGACATCTATCACAGCGCCGTCGGCAGCCTCGAACAGGCCGAATACGTATTCCTCCGGGGTAATAAGCTGCCCCAGCGCTGGCAGAACCGGCGCGTCTTCACCGTGCTCGAAACCGGCTTCGGTATGGGCATCAACTTCCTCACGACATGGTCGGCATGGCGAGCCGATCCGGCGCGTTGCGAGCGCCTGCACTTCGTCTCGACCGAGAAGCATCCGTTTACTCAAGCGGATTTGCGCAGCGTCTACGCGGCGACGATTTCAGATCCGGAGATTGCCGCGCTGGCCGAAACGCTCGCCGCTGAATGGCCGATACTCGTTCCCGGCACGCACCGCATCGAATTCGAGAACGGCCGGATCACGCTGACGCTGGTGTTCGCCGACGCCGCGAATAGCTTGCCGGCATTGAGGTTGCGCGCCGACGCGTTCTATCTCGACGGCTTCTCACCGGCCAGAAATCCAGAAATGTGGACGCCCGCGATCTTCAAGGCGCTCGCCCGGTTGGCCGGTGAGGGCGCCACGTTCGCAACCTATACCAGTGCGGGCAACATCAAACGTGCGTTGACGCAAAACGGCTTTGTGTACCAAAAAGTCGACGGCTTCGGCTGGAAGCGCGCGATGCTGGTCGGCCATTTCGCGCCAGCGTGGCGCGTGCGCCGCTATGAACCACCCGCGCCGCTTGAAGTGGATGAACGGCACGCGATCGTGATCGGCGCCGGGCTCGCCGGCTGCGCGGCGATCGAGCGTCTTGCCTCGCGTGGCTGGCGCGTCACCTCGCTGGAGCGGCATGCATCGGTCGCTCAGGACGCCTCGGGCAATCCAGCCGGCGTGTTCCATCCGATGATCTCGCGCGATGACAGCGTCGCGTCGCGCGTGACGCGTGCGGGCTTTCTCTACACGCTCCGACGATGGGCCGCGCTCGAACGGCTGGGCTACGCTCCATTGCGCGGCGCTCCCGGCCTGTTGCAGATCGCCGCGGACGACGACGAAGCACAATCGATGAGCGAAGCCATCGCCGCGTTCGGTTACCCATCTGAATACGTGAAGCCCGTCACGCGGAGCGAAGCACAAGCGCTTGCGGGCACGCCACTCACACGCGGCGGCTGGCTCTTTCCGCAGGGCGGCTGGATCGACCCGGCGTCGCTTTGCGCCGCGCAATGCGCAGCCGCGGGCGGACTGCTCGAACGTCGTTTCGGCGTAGACGTGGCGCGCCTCGAGCGGTCCGGCAATCAATGGACCGTCTTCGACGCGGCAGGGCAAGCCGTCGCACGCGCGCCAGTGGTCATCGTCGCAAGCGCACACGAGGCCGCACGCATCGCCGGTTTGCGACACGCACCGACCCGCAGCATTCGCGGCCAGCTGACTTTGCTGCCGCCGGGCTCCGTACCCCCGCTCGGCATGCCGGTGATGGGCGAAGGCTACGCAGTGCCACTCGCCAACGGCATCACGCTAACCGGCGCCACCTACGAGCTCGATGACCCTGACACCTCGCTACGGGCGGACGGGCACCTGGAGAACCTCGAGCGTGTCGCGCAGATGCTGCCGGCTTTTGACGGCATCGTCGATCCAGCACGCGTGGCAATGCTTGCCGGGCGCGTCGCGTTTCGCTGTGTGACGAGCGACCGGATGCCCATGATCGGCAACCTCGCCGACGAAACGGCATCGGCGCGCGACGCCCAGCGTCTGCGCGGCGCATGGCCGCTCGATTTGCCACGCATCGACGGCTTGTATGGCGCGTTCGCTTATGGGTCGCGTGGTCTGGTATGGGCAACGCTAGGCGCCGAGTTGATCGCCTCCCAGATCGAAGGTGAGCCGTGGCCGCTCGAACGCGACCTGGCCGAAGACATCGATCCTGCTCGCTTCCTCATACGTTCGTTGCGCCATGGCACGGCGGGTTAACCGATTACGCTGATCATCCGTGACGAAAAAAGTTATCCACTGAAACTTGTGGATAACTGCGCAGTTAACCCGAGCAACTCATGTGGAACCGTTGTGGACGTAAACGGGGTAACTTCGCCGCCGCCGAAAATCGCGAAAAGTTACCCTTGTATACCCGCCGCTGCCGCACATGCTGTGCATCCCGTTATGCGAGCGGCAACCCAATGAATCGATTCGGTAAACCGGGGTTATCCACAGAAAACGAGGCACCTTGTTAACTGTTACTACGTATACATACGGTAAACCTGTAAACAGAAGAACCGTCTTGAGATCGAGCGCAATCGTCGAGCTCGAACCTCGGCCAATGCGATAAAACCCCCTGCCGTTGGTGGTCGCAAAAACAGTTCTGCCACGTTGAATCTGTAGCCTAGGAGAGCCTGACTTGCTGTTGAAACGGTCGCATTTTCCTCGGTATGCGAAGTTAACGTACGTTTTTACCGTTTTGACTGCGTGTTCCGGTCTTTTCGGTCAAGTATGAAAAAGCTATGGCACAATCGCCGTTCTTTTCCGCGTTGTGCCTCGCCTCTGGCGGCACTCGCTCCAACGGAACGGTGCGGCTCAATCAGACTCTGATTCAAAGTCAGCGGCGTTCTTTCATCGTGCCGTGCCGGCTGCTACGGCCGCACCCCGGAATGCACCGCGCTCCCAGCGGCTGCGGCGCATTCAGATCATCCGATCATTGAAAACTCGCAACGCGGGTCACGCGAAGCGATCGCAACAGTGAGTGCCTCATGCGCTCAGCCGCCCACCGGTGTTGACGCCGGTTCGTGTCGTCTGCCGTTGCTGCCAAGGAGAACCCATCACAATGAAGTCGGCGTTTTCATTTTTCCCAGCCTGGCCACTCACCCCCGACGCCATTTTTTGGGCTGGTCTTGCCTTGCTCGCCGCGGGTCTGTGCGGTGAGCTCTGCTTTCGCGCATGGCGTTTGCCGCGCATTTCCGGGTATGCGGTCATCGGTCTGATAGCAGGCGCAGCCGGTTTCGGCGTGATCGACGCGCAATCCGCGAGCGCCGCCCGGCCGTTGCTCGATGTGGCGCTCGGTTTGTTGTTGTTCGAACTGGGCAGCCGGCTCGATCTGCGCTGGATCCGCCGCAATCCCTGGCTGATTCTGTCGAGCGTTGCCGAAGCCACGCTGACGTTCGCGCTGGTGTTGCCGGTGTTGCTGTTTCTGAAGGTGCCGCTGATGGTGGCAACGGTGCTCGCCGCGATAGCCATGGCGACTTCGCCGGCCATGGTGATCCAGCTCAAAACCGAGCTGCGTGCGGAAGGCCAGGTGACTCAACGTTTGTTGACTCTGACCGCGCTGAACAGCATGTACGCGGTGGTGATCGAAAAGCTTGTTTCAAGCTGGCTGCATCAGGAGGTTTACGGCAACGTCTACGCCACGATTCTGCAACCGCTTTACCTGCTGGTCGGCTCGCTTGTGCTGGCCTATCTGCTCGCGCGCACCTGCACGTTTTTTTATCGGCGTCTGAACATGCAGGACGAGCACTCGTTCGTCGCGCTGTTCGGCCTCGTGCTGCTGGCGATTGCGATTGCGCATGTGTTCAAGCTTTCCACCATTCTTGCGTTGCTGGCCGCAGGCATCATCGTGAAGAATCTGGAAGCGCGTCCGCAATTGTGGCCGGAACATTTCGGCACCGCCGGTTGGTTGTTGACCGTGATTCTGTTCGTGCTGACGCTGACTTCGTTCGAATGGAAAGACATCGCGCTCGGCGGTGTCGCGGCGCTGGGTCTGATTATTGCGCGGCTGGTGGCGAAACTGGTCGGCGTGATGGCTTTTGCCAAGCCAAGCGGTTTGAACTGGAAGCAGGGCATGGCGCTCGGTTTGTCACTCTCGCCGATGTCGGCGCTCGCGTATCTGCTCGTCGACGACACCTACAACCTTTATCCGAATTTTGATCCGCAACTGCGCGCGATCGTGATGTGTTCGATTTTCGTGTTGCAGATTCTCGGGCCGTGGCTCGTGTATCGCAGCCTGGCGCTGGTGGCCGAACGGCGCGAAGAGTGAACACAGCACGGTCGCTCGACGCATCAGGCACCTGATTTACGCGATTTTTCCGATTTATTCGTTTCAAAAAACGGCCGGACATGTGACACAGCCATGTGACACACCGGCCGACCTGACTCAGGGGACGCCATGTCACTCGAACCCTTCATCGATTCGAAACCGTTCACATTCGGTGTCGAACTCGAAATGCAGATCGTCAATACGCACGACTATGATCTGACCAAAGCCGGCTCGGATCTGATGCGCCTCATCAAGGACGAAAAGATTCCCGGCAACATCACGCCGGAAATCACCGAAAGTATGATCGAGTTGTCGACCGGTATCTGCACGACGCATGAACAGGCCGTCACCGATTTGCGCAAGATCCGCGACACGCTGGTTTCCGCAGCCGATCACCTGAACGTCGGCTTATGCGGCGGCGGCACGCATGCATTCCAGCAATGGAGTGAAAGGCAGATCGTCGATACGCCGCGCTTTCAGTATCTTTCGGAGTTGTACGGCTACCTTGCCAAGCAATTTACGGTGTTCGGTCAGCACGTGCACATCGGCTGTCCGAATCCGAACAGCGCGTTGTATCTGCTGCACTCCATGTCGCGCTTCATTCCGCATTTCATCGCATTGTCCGCTTCGTCGCCGTTCGTACAGGGTGTCGACACCGGTTTTCATTCGGCACGACTGAATTCCGTGTTCGCGTTTCCGTTGTCGGGGCGTGCGCCGTTCGTGTTGACGTGGGACAGCTTCGAGGAATATTTCTCGAAGATGGTCCATACGGGCGTGGTCAACAGCATGAAGGATTTCTACTGGGATATCCGGCCAAAGCCCGGTTTCGGCACGATCGAAGTTCGCGTGATGGATACGCCGTTTTCTGTGGATCGCGCCGCGGCGATTGCCTGCTACATCCAGACCCTTGCGCGGCATCTGCTGCTCGACAAGCCGATTACGCCAAAAGAAGACGATTACCTCGTCTACACGTTCAACCGTTTTGAAGCATGCCGCTTCGGTCTGGAGGGCAACTGTATCAATCCGCAAACGAGCGAGCGCAAGACGATTTCCGAAGATATCCTCGAAACGCTGGATCTGATTGCGCCGCACGCCGAAGCATTGGGTTCCGGCAACGCGCTCGCCGAAATCGGCGCGATCGCGCGCGGTCAGGTCAATGACGCGACGTGGCTGCGCGGCGTCTTCGAGCGGGAAAAATCCTTGCACGAAGCCGTCAGGCAGCAGTGTTTGCAGTGGCGAGCCTAGCCGAAGACAGGATTGCTTACGTTAAACCGTAAGGAAGGCCCGCTTCGTGCGGGTTTTTTTTCGTAAATAAATTTCCAGCTCGCGGGGCTTAAGCTTTTTCTAAAGTTTACGTATACAAACGTAGTAGTAGTTAACAAGCATTGCATCTGCCTGTGGACAACTGAATAATTCCCTGAAAAGTCAAAGTGCTAGGTAAACCATAACTGGGTGGATCCAAGGCGCATCGGGGCCGGTAAACGAGGACAACTTTGGTAAGGGTGGAGGCGGGAGTCGGCTTATCAAGAATCAACACACACGCCGTCCCCTATGTTTTCCCATGGTTATCCACAGCTTATGTTGGATAACTTAGCTGTACGATTGGCCGGTCTCGCATAGAATGTCGTTTCCACTGCCTTTGGCTGGTAAGGCGGTAAATTTTTGAGATAGTAGAAACCGTCTCGCCTGCTTATGGGCGAGGCTACCCCACACAGGCTACGGGCTTGTTCGGCAGCGGTTTGCCGGCATTGCACGCAAGCTTAAATAAACCAAACGAAGATTATGAGCGAAGGCGTATACGGAGAACAGGCAACCGGGCGAGTGACCCACAGCCTATTGCGATTGAGCACGGCCATGCGGAGCCAGGCTTGGGAATGGGCGGAGGGCGCAGGCCTTACGCCGACCCAGGGCGAAATCCTGGTCTTGCTGATGCAGCGCAAAGGCCCGATGCGTCTTGGCGAAATTGCCCGCGAAACGGCGTTGACCGCCGCGACCACCAGCGATGCCGTGAGCACGCTTGAGACCAAAGGCCTGGTCGAAAAGCGCCGTGCCCTCGACGACGGCCGCGCCCTCGCGGTCCGTTTGACGGCGCGTGGCCGCACCGCCGCGAAGCGCGCTGCACAATGGCCGGACTTCCTGGCCAAAGCAGTCGGCACCCTGCGCGACGAAGAGCAGACGCTGTTCTATCGCACGCTGCTCAAGACCATCCATCAGCTGGAAGCGCAAGGCACGATTCCGTCGCACCGCATGTGCCTGACCTGCACGCATTTCGAACCCAGCAAGACGCCGAAGAAGACGCCGCATCATTGCGCGCTGCTCAATCTGAAGATGTCTGACACGGACGTGCGTCTCGATTGCTCGGTGTACGAAGCGGCTGACGTTGCCACCCAAAAGAAGACCTGGAAGATCTTCGCCCAATAAGGCGACGTCTTTCAGGACATTCCGCTACACTGCCAAGCCGTGCTCCGGCAGGCGGCGATTGCCGTCTGCCGGCCGGTTCGCGCCGCGTAGCGGCAAGTCTTTAGTCAACCTGAAGGTGGGGCAGGCTGATGAATCGCGAAGTTCTGGCTATTCGCCATGTGCACTTCGAGGATCTGGGCAGTCTTGAGCTTGAGCTCGGCGAGCGTGGTCGGCCGGTGCGCTATCTCGACGTAGGCTTTGCCCGTATCGAAGCGCCGAACCCCGTTGCCGCGTCCCTCATGGTGGTACTGGGCGGCCCGATCAGCGCAACCGACGACGCGCTCTATCCGACGCTCGTGCCCTTGCTTTCCATGATCGAAAAGCGCATTGCCGCCGGCCTGCCGACGCTCGGCATCTGCCTCGGCGCGCAACTGATCGCGCGTGCGCTCGGTGCACGCGTCTTCCCCGCCGGCCATACCGAACTCGGCTGGACACCGCTTACGCTCACCGATGCCGGCCGTGCATCGCCCGTGCGGCATCTGGATGGCGCGCTCACGTCGATGCTGCATTGGCACGGCGACACCTTCGATCTGCCCGATAACGCCACACGTCTTGCTTCGACACCCGCCTGCGAAAATCAGGCATTCGCCTGGGGTGGCCACGTGCTGGGTCTGCAATGTCATCCCGAGATTCGCGCAGACCGGTTCGAGCCCTGGCTGATCGGCAACGCCGGTGAGATTGCCGGTCACGGTATCGATGCACGCCGCTTGCGGGCCGAGACTGCACAATTCGGTCCGGTGCTGGAAATCGCCGCGCGCCGGATGTTTGGCGAGTGGCTCGATCAGGTGGAACCGAAACCCTGATCGGCGCACGCCTGCAGACAATCACCCGCGGTGCTATGCTCGTCCGCTCTTGGGGTTTTTACAGGGCGTAATCCATGAGCGCGCTTTTTTCTCCGCTCACGCTGCGTAGCGTGACGCTTCCCAACCGTATCGTCGTCTCCCCGATGTGCCAGTATTCCGCCGAACGTGGCGAGGCTACGGCGTGGCACATGATCCATCTCGGCAGTCTTGCGTTGTCCGGTGCCGGCATGTTGTGCATCGAAGCGACTTCCGTCGAGCCGGATGGGCGCATCACGCCAGGCGATCTCGGACTGTGGGACGACGTCACCGAAGCCGCACTGAAGCCCATCCTGGCCGCTATCCGCAAGCATTCGAATGTTCGCGTTGCGATGCAGCTGTCGCATGCGGGGCGCAAGGCGTCGAGTCAGGTGCCCTGGGAAGGCGGTCAACTGATTCCGGTGTCGCAAGGCGGCTGGCTTCCGCATGCGCCGTCGGCATTGCCGCACAAAGCAGGTGAAGAGCCGCCGCTTGCGCTGGACACCTCGGCCTTGAACCGGATTCGCGAAGCGTTCGCGGCTTCCGCGCGGCGTGCCGCGCGCCTCGGCATCGATGCCCTGGAGGTTCACGCGGCGCACGGCTATCTGCTACATCAGTTCCTGTCGCCGATCGCCAATCAACGCAGCGATGACTACGGCGGCTCGCTCGAAAACCGTATGCGCTTTCCGCTCGAAATCTTCGACACCGTGCGCGCCGCGTTTCCCGCGGATAAACCGGTCGGCGTGCGGGTCTCGGCAACCGACTGGGTCGAAGGCGGCTGGACGCTCGAGGAGACGATCGTGTTCGCGCAGGAGCTGAAAAAACGCGGCTGCGACTGGATCGATGTGTCGTCCGGTGGCGTCTCACCGTTGCAGAAGATTCCGCTCGAGCCGGGCTATCAGATTCCTTTTGCACGGGCCGTCAAGCAGGCAACTGGCCTCACGACCATCGGCGTCGGCCTGATTACCGATCCGCTGCACGCCGAACAACTCATCGAAGAAGGTGACGCCGATCTGATCGCGCTGGCGCGCGCGTTGCTCTACAACCCGCGTTGGCCTTGGCATGCCGCAGCTCAACTCGGCGCGACGGTCGAAGCGCCGCCGCAGTACTGGCGTTCGCAACCGCGCGAACAAAAGGCACTGTTCGGCGAGATTTCGTTCGGACAACGGTGAACTTCCCCACGCGCCTTGCGCGCGCACGTCTTTTTGACGGTTGAAGGAAGCCGTCTTGAGCGTGTAGGATGCCGGATGTGGCGCATGAGCGTCGCAGGTCGACGCGGCGCTCGCAAGGCGCCGCGTTTGCTATCCGCGTCAGAAAAAGCAGCGCGTCAGACGCGGGCATTTCTGGCGACTGCCGGATCTTCACCCCCAGTTCTTCACAAGGATTCATTCAATGAGTTCACGCAGGATCGCCGTGCGCCGTTCGGGTGTGCACGGCAAAGGCGTGTTTGCCACCGAGCCGATTGCGGCGGGTGAACGGCTGATCGAATACAAGGGTGAGCGGATCTCCTGGAAAGAGGCGTTGCGCCGTCATCCGCATAACCCGGCCGAACCGAATCACACGTTCTACTTCGCGCTCGATAACGGCAAGGTGATCGACGGCAAAGTGGATGGCAACAGCGCGCGCTGGATCAACCATTCATGCGCGCCGAATTGCGAAGCCGAAGAGATCGACGGTCATGTGTACGTGCACGCGCTGCGCGACATCGCCGAAGGTGAGGAAGTCTTTTACGACTACGGCCTCGTCATCGATGCACGCCAGACCAAGAAGCTGAAGAAGGAATACGAATGCCGCTGCGGCGCGCGCAAGTGCCGCGGCACGATGCTGGCACGGCCGGAGAAGGAGAAGGGCGCGTCGTCCAAGTCCGACAAGACGGCGAAAACGTCCGGGAAAAAGGCGAAGAAGAAATGAAGCGGGTCGCCTGAGTTGAGCACCGGGTTAAACGCGGTGAACTCGAGGCGGCCCGTAGCAGTAGGTTGACCTACTGCAGAATCAGATGTCGATCGGCGCCGAGTGCGCCGATTTTTTTGCCGGACGCCGTGTCTCGGTATCGACGTCGTGATGAACGCTGGTCGGATTAAGCGGAATACGCACGATGAAGCGCGCTCCGCCTTCCGGCGCATCTTCGTAATGCACGCTGCCGTGATGCAGCACCATGATGTCGTGAACGATCGCGAGACCGAGACCGGCGCCGCTATCCACACCGGCCTCGCTTTGACCGTCGCCGCGGAAGAATCGTTTGAACAGATCCGCTTGCTGCGTGTACGGCACGCCCGGCCCGTTGTCTTCAACGATGATCTCGGCCATGCGCAGATCGTCGATCACGGTTTGCGACACGGTCACGGTGATGCGGCCACCATCGAAGCGTGAAGGCGGCACGTACTTGAGCGCGTTATCCAGCAGATTGGCGATCACTTCGTGCAGTAACACCGGATTGCCGCGCACCATCAGCGGATGATCGTTGGCCGGATCGTCCAGGCGCTGGAAGCCGAGGTCGACGTGGAAGGTCAGCGCGCGCGGCACCCACTCCGCGCCCGTGTCGAATGCGAGGGCGGCCATATCCACGTTGACGAAACGCGCGGCCTGCTCGCCAGGCTCGGCGCGCGCAAGCGAAAGCAGCTGGTTAGACAGCCGCACGGCGCGGTCGGCCGCCGCGCGCAGTTCACGGACCGCAGCAAGCGTCTGCTGCGGGTCTCGCGCGACCGCGGCCTGTTCAGCATGCAGCTTGACTGCGGTGAGCGGCGTGCGTAGCTGATGCGCGGCGTCGGCGATAAATTTGCGCTGGCCGTCGAGAGCGGTTTTGAGGCGGTCGAGCAGAGCGTTCAGTGCGCCGGTGAGCGGGCGGATTTCAACCGGCACGTAGGTTTCGTCCACGGGTTCGAGCGACGTGTGGGTCTGGCGATTCAGCGAGTCCGCGAGATCGGTGAGCGGATTGAGCTGTTGATTGACCACGCGCCACACGATCGCCCAGCCTGCCAGCAGCAGCAACAGCAGGGGCATCATGATCGCGACCAGAAACTCGGCGGCGATGCGAAAACGGTGATGCACCGGTTGACCCACTTCGACGACGATCGGATTTCCGGTGGGCTGGTCGACCCGTACCTGTGCCACGCGCACCGTCACGCCCTCGTGTTGGGTCTCGAAGACGTACGCATAGTGCATACGCCGCACACTGGTGCCCTGCAACGGTAGATTGTGGTCGCCGGCGATCTCGGTTTCGCCGTTGCTGATCCGATAGACGAGATGTTCGACCGGATCCGAGAACATGGCCTGCGCAAGCGGCGGCACCGCCACCTTGGCGTTGGGGCCGGCAATCTGGATCTGTTTGGAGATCGCGGTGGCGAGGTCGGCAAGCGACCGGTCGACCACATGCTGCGTGTACTGCCAGGCAAGCCAGTAAGCGATCAGGCCGCTCATCAGGGCGAGCAGCGAAAGGGGGGCAGCGAGGCGCCGCAGCAGCGTGCGGCGCAGACTATTGGCGGCCGGCTGGGGCATGATCGAACGCGCAGGAAAGAGGCAACGGCGAAACGCACCGTGGCGCCGTGAAAACTCGCCGGATGCCGGCGAACTGCGCACCGAGTGCGCGGCGCCGGCCCGGCGCCGTCAGGCCGCAACACAGTGTGCGGCCCTTGTGGCGATTATGCGGCCTGGCGGATTTCCTGCAACAGGTAACCGAAGCCACGCACCGTGACGATTTCGACACGGCAGTTTTCGAGCTTTTTACGCACCCGGTGCACGTAAACTTCGATCGCGGTGTCGCCGAGATCGCCGCCGAAATGCGTCAGATGGTCTTGCAGCTGAGCCTTGCTGACCACGCGGCCATGGCGCAGCAGCAGCATTTCGAGCACCGCGAATTCGCGCGGCGACAGTTCGAGCGGCTTGTCATCGTTGAAAATGCGGCGATCGACACCCGACAGACGCACACCGCCCAGCGACACTTCCGGACGCGGCATATCGCCGTGCGGGCCGCTGCGGCGCATCACCGCGCGGATACGCGCTTCGAGCTCGGTGGGTTCGAACGGCTTCAGCATATAGTCGTCCGCGCCGGAATTCAGGCCTTGCACGCGGTCGTTCAATTCGTCGCGCGCGGTGAGGATGATCACCGGCGTGTGGCGATTGCTCTGACGGAAGCGCGCGAGCAGGGTCATGCCGTCGATTCCGGGCAGGCCCAGATCGAGAATCACCAGCTCATGGCGGTTTTGGGTGAGGGCCTGTTCGGCGAAAATACCGTCATGGACCATGTCGACGGTGAAGCCGGCTTGTTCGAGACTACTTTGGATGCCGCGTGCGATGGGGCGGTCATCTTCGATCAGAAGGAGTCGCATGGATTTCGCTCAAGTACAATGGTTTTAGGCGTCTGGGCAAGCGGTTCGCCGGGGCGCCTGCTGCACAGGCAGCATGCTGCGTGGCCATGCCGAACTGGCACCAGGTGGTCACGAAACAGCTATCGAGCAGCCATGAAGTTGCACAGGCAGCCAGATAGCAGCCACCGGGCGATCACGACGTCATGTCCGAGATAAGCATTCACGAACTGGAAGCCGCAATCAACTTCTGGCGCGCCCGCTCACCTTCGAGCGGCGACGAACTCGTTCTGTGCAAGGAGGCAAGCGCGCTCTCCAAGCCGTATGCGCTGATGATTGTACAGCGTCAGCAGACGCTATCGCCGGATCGTTTGGACGGGATTGCAAGGCTGGCGTGGGATTCTTACGTCCGCCTTAATAATAGCCTGTAGAACTGAAGGTTTTGGTGTCAGATTGCCTGCAATGCCCTTTCAGTACCGTCAAATCACTCGATGCAAGGCGCATCGAGTTACCTGATCGCTTGTATTAAGCAGTAATACTGTCGATAAATTGTGCCAATTTGATGTCCCGCTGGGTCAAGCCATTGGCTTCGTGCGTGGACAAAGTGATTTCCACCTTGTTGTACACATTGAACCATTCAGGGTGGTGATCCATCTCCTGCGCCTTGATTGCCACGCGCGTCATAAAGCCGAATGCTTCATTGAAGTCGGCAAACTTGAATTGGCGCTGGATCGCGTCGCGGCCTGCCACGGCTTGCCAGCCGTGCAACTCCGCCACCAGTGTGGCGCGTTCTTCGGAAGTGAGTTTATTAATCATGATGCTACCTCGTTGATCTGAACAGGCACGCCAGTGGGCATGCGCACCCGCTATTTTTTCACGGATGCCATCAGCCTGCTGTCGGATTGCTCCGATTGTGTTTTCAGATATCGCCGTCGGCTAGCCAGCCGTCCTGCGAGCCACGCGTGATGACGTCATCGTGTGCGAGCACGTCGCCCGCCGCGAAGGCCGGCTGCGCAACCAGTCTGGCCAACAGCGGCGCGAAGTCGGTTTGCGTCACGCTGAACAATTGGGCGAAGTCGTCGATCACGAAGTAGGTTTTCTGGAACGTGTCGATGCGATAGCGCGTACGCATCACGCGTTCGAGATCGAAGCCAAGCCGGTTCGGCGCCGCGCTTTGCTGGCTGTAGAGCGTCTCGCCTTTGCTCGACACGATACCCGCGCCGTAGATCTTCACGCCGTTCGGACTGGCCGCGTCGCGGATCAGGCCAAACTCGACTGTGTACCAATAGAGCCGCGCGAGTAGCGGCAGGGCGCCGGCGTCGTTGGCAGCGAGCGCGGCACGGCCGTAGGCGTGCATGTAGTCCGCGAACACCGGATTGATCAGCAGCGGCACGTGGCCGAACAGATCGTGAAAACAGTCGGGTTCCTGCAGATAATCGAGCTGATCGGGGCGGCGCATCCACCACGTCACGGGGAAGCGGCGGTTCGCCAGATGCTCGAAGAACACCTGGTCGGGCACGAGTCCGGGTACGGCGACGATTTGCCAGCCCGTCGCGGGTGTCAGCTTTGCGTTGATTTCATCGAACGAGGGCACACGATCGGACGGCATGCCGACACAGTCGACGCCCGCCAGAAACTCATCACATACGCGGCCCTTGAGCAGCGCGGTCTGGCGCGCATAAAGCTGCTGCCATACCGCGTCGTCGACGGCGCCGTATCGTTCGGTCGGTTGGTCGATGGTGAAATCGGCGCGGGTTTCGAGGCCGGCGTCGAATTGCTCTTTGAGTTTGGCGGTGTTGGCTGTGGACATGATGCTGCGTGCTCTACGGTGACTCGGGATTGAAACGGTGATGCAAGTGTAGAGCGGCGAGCGTGCGGAAAGGGCGCAATGATGGCGTTCCAGCATTCCGTTATGCAATAATCGTGCATCAATAACTGATTTAATGCGGATATCGATCATGCTGGAACTCGATCACTTCGATCTCGCGCTGCTGGATGTGCTTCAGCGCTTCGGCCGGGCCACGCATCAGCAATTGGCCGAGCAGGTGCCACTGTCGCCGTCGCAGATCGGGCGCCGCTTGCAGCGCCTGGAACAGGTAGGCGTGGTGGACGGCTATCGTGTCGTGCTACGCCCGGAAAAACTCGGGCTCGGCGTGACCGCTTTCACGAGTCTGAAGCTGAAGCATCACGGCGACTCGATCATCGAGCAATTCCAGCAGCAGATCGAAGTGTTGCCGGAAGTGCTGGAGTGTCACGCGGTGGTTGGTGACGCCGATTATCTGCTGCGCATCGTGGCGCCTGATCTGAATTATCTGTCGACCTTCGTGATGAAGAAGTTGATGCGTGTACCGGGCGTGGACAGCGTGCGCTCCAATATCGTGCTGACCACCTTCAAGCGCAACGGACCGCTGCCGCTCGGCCATCTGTCGCCGGGAGCGGCCGCTGCTTGAGGCTGCGGCTTCCCGGCGTTTCGGGTGCGGGGTGTCGGGTGTTGTAAGGGCCGTGATTCAGGAATTGATGCCGTCACGGCCCCTGACGCCTGAATTTTATGCAGCTTGCTTCGATTCACCGTCCGGACTCAGCAAATCGACGTAGGCCACCGCCACCAGGTCCGATTCCGGCACACCGAGGGTCTGGAACATTGCGCGCGCTTCGGCATGACCGCCTTCTTCGTCGTCATCCTGAGCCAGCAGGACTTCGAGTTCAACGAAGTCACCGAGACCGTCGACGCGGTCGAGATGGATCCGCGTACGGCCCGTCAGATACACGTGACGCTCCTTCGTGACGATGCCACGCGTGGTCAGCGCCGTGGCGAGCAGGGCGTGCATGGCTTCAGGGTTGGTCACCGGGCTGAGCGTGTAGTACGACGCCTTCGGGCCGTCGCGGTCGTCGCGCTGATAGAAGATCAGTTCGGCCGGCGTGCCGTCGTCGAACTGGCGCAGCTTCAGGCGGCCGCGCGGCACGTCGTAGAAAAAGTCCTGCTGGCGGAAGATCAGCGGCGCGTCCGGTGCAAGCTTTGCAGCTCGCTCGCGCAGTTGCTCGAAGTGCTGGGCGCGGGCTTTGATTTCAATGTTGCGTGCCATGTCAGGCTCCTGTCGAAGGATGGCGTGGTCGGCAGCTTCCGGGGTTGCCGGGACGAAGCTGCCGGGAAGGACAAAGTCAGACGGAACGAAAACGATGCGGGGCCGGCGCGTGAGCGCGAACCCTCAATCTAACAAAAAGTGCGTGACGGTGTGGTTTCAGATGACGAAGCCAGCAGATGCGGCCTTCCACGAGACAAGCGATGGGTCGCGAGCAAGGTTGCTCTGCTTGCGCCCCTGGCGGAAAGCGGCCAGCGAGGGCCGGTGGCGGGATGACAATCGGCCGCATGGTGCATGGGTGTCATGAGAGCGGCTCATATCGCCGTCGTGCTGCGCTTGTGCTGGCCTTGCACGGCCCTCAGGCAGGCTTCACGCCGCGCTCACGTCGCCCATTGCTGCTCGATCAGTTTCAACGCCGCTGCAATCGCCGGTTCGTCCTTCCGCTCCGCGAGCGCAATGAAGCTGAGCTGGGTTGGCACGGTGACGCCTTCGACGATGGTCAACGCGTGCGCATGCGCTTCGGCGATTGCGGTGGCGTCGCGCGCGAGCGTCAGGCCGACGCCTGACTTGACCAGATCGAGCATCGACGGCTCCTGATCCACTTCCGCCACCTTGACCGGTTTTACGCCGGCCTCGCCAAAGCAGCGCGACAGCAATCGATTGTGCGCGGACGCGGGCGGCGTCCAGATCCACGGCAGCGCGGCGAGCGAACGCCAGTCGCGCGCGCCCTTCACGCGATCTTTCCAGCCCGCCGGCGCCAGCACGCGGTACTGGAAGTGCGTCAGGGTGACGGCGTGAAAGGTGGCGCCGTCGCGGGGATCGTCATCGGATGGCAGGCCGATGTAGTAACCCACATCCAGTTCCCCCGCGCGAACCTGTTCCAGCACCCAGCCCGACATGCCGTGGCGCAGGGCCGTTTCGATGCGCGGCCAGGTTTCTACCAGTTGCTTGAGAAAGCCGCCGAGGCGCAGAAAAGCCGGATCGAGGATCGTGCCGATCCGCAATCGACCGCGCACCTCGTGGCGCAGCGACGCCGCCGCGCGCTGCACGTCGTTCGCGGCGCTCAGCGCGCGTTCGGCATGGGGCAGCAGGGCCTGGCCATCGCGGGTCAGCGAAAGCCCGTGCGAAGTTCGCGTGAACAGCGTCACGCCGAGCGTCTCCTGCAAATGCTTGATTTGCAGGCTGACGGCAGGTTGGGTCAGGTGAAGTTGCACCGCGGCACGCGTGAGGTTGCCCTCGCGCGCGACGGTGACGAACGCCCGTAGCAGAGTCAGATCCATATCCTGATATTAGCTCGGCTTATAGCGCAGTTGAGCATTACTCATTGGATTTGTCGTCCCGAAGCACCGTACGCTTGCGTTCATCACGCCGTTGACGGTGGGCGGAAGACATTCACAGGAAGAGGACAGGAAGATGAGCGAGACATATCAGGACGAGACCGTGCGGAGCGAGACGGGCGCACGCGCGCTGACCCATTTCATCAACGGCAAGACGGTCGAGGGGACGAGCGGCCGTTTTGGCGACGTCTTCAATCCTGCGCTTGGCAGCGTGAGCGCACGCGTGCCGCTGGCGAGCGTTGCCGAGGTAGACGCTGCGGTCGCTGCTGCCAAGGCTGCGTTTCCTGCATGGAGCGAAACCGCGCCGATCAAGCGGGCGCGTGTGCTGTTCAGGTTCAAGGAATTGCTCGACCGTCACCATGACGAACTGGCGGAGTTGATCACACGTGAGCACGGCAAGGTGTTTTCCGATGCGAAGGGCGAGGTGATGCGCGGCATCGAGATCGTCGAGTTTGCGTGCGGCATTCCGAATCTGCTGAAGACCGACTTTACCGATCAGATCGGCGGCGGCATCGACAACTGGAATCTGCGTCAGCCGCTGGGCGTGGTCGCCGGCATTACGCCGTTCAATTTTCCGATGATGGTGCCATGCTGGATGTTTCCGGTGGCGATCGCATGCGGCAACACGTTTGTGCTGAAGCCGTCGGAGCGCGATCCGTCCGCCGCGATTCGATTGGCTGAATTGTTCAAAGAGGCGGGATTGCCGGATGGCGTGTTCAACGTTGTGCATGGCGACAAGGTGGCGGTGGATGCGTTGCTTGTGCACCCGGAGGTGAGTGCTTTGTCGTTTGTCGGTTCAACGCCGATTGCCGAATACATCTATACGGAAGGCACGAAGCATGGCAAGCGCGTGCAGGCGTTGGGTGGTGCGAAGAATCACCTGGTGGTGATGCCGGACGCGGATCTCGATCAGGCTGTCGATGCTCTGATCGGCGCGGCGTATGGTTCGGCGGGCGAGCGTTGCATGGCGATTTCGGTGGCGGTCGCGGTGGGGCATATTGCTGATGAACTGATCGAGCGACTGACGCCGCGAGTGAAGAGCCTGAAGATTCTGAACGGCATGGAATCGGAAGCCGAGATGGGGCCGTTGGTGACGGCGGCGCATCGCGAGAAGGTGGCGGCGTATATCGATGCCGGCGTTGACGCGGGTGCGAAGCTGGTTGTCGATGGGCGTGGCCATCAGGTGGCCGGGCATGAGAAGGGATTCTTTCTCGGCGGTACGTTGTTCGACGATGTCTCGACCGACATGAAGATTTATCGGGAAGAGATTTTTGGTCCGGTGCTATGTGTTGTGCGGGTGCCGGATTTTGCTTCGGCTGTTGAGCTTATTAACGCTAACGAGTTTGCCAATGGGGTGGCGTTGTTTACCTCCGATGGCGGGGTGGCTCGAGCTTTTTCGCGGCAGATCCAGATTGGGATGGTGGGGATTAATGTGCCGATTCCTGTGCCGATGGCGTGGCATTCTTTTGGTGGGTGGAAGAGGTCTCTCTTTGGGGATCATCATGCCTACGGGGAAGAGGGTGTGCGGTTTTATACGCGGTACAAGAGCATCATGCAACGGTGGCCCGATAGTATCGGGAAGGGGGCTGAGTTCACTATGCCTGTGGCTAAGTAGTTTGGTTGGTTTGCCTGCGCGGCGCTTGGGGGGGCTTTTTCTTGTTTTTTTAGTGGTCTGGTTTGGCTGTGCGCTTACGGCGTTGGCCTTTCCTTGTTTTCTTAGTGGTCTATTAGCGTTGCCCCTGTGCGGGGCGGCACTTACTTTCTTTGCCGCCGCAAAGAAAGATAAGCAAAGAAAGCGGCTCACACCGCCAGCTCATAAGCGGGTCCCCTGGCTTGGAGGAGGTAGTGGTGCATCTGGAATCTGTGCTCTCGCACATTCGGCGTGTGTGACAAAGGGCTCATCCGTTCCCACTTCGCACTGCGTGCGTCGCGGACGGGGCTGCCAGGGAAACCCGGGGGCTTCGTTTGCGTTCGGGGGATCCATTGGCTTCGCCTCGGCGAAGCGCCGGATCGTGTGGTGGTGAGTTGCACAAGCAGATGCGGTTGACGGTGCGAAAGTGTGGATACGGGATGCAGAGCGAAGCGGCGGAGAGGCAACGTATGTGGATGAAGTGGGTACAAGTAAACCAATGTTTTATGAAATACGCTTCGGCGCGCGCAGCGCCGCCGGAAGTATGACTGCCTGGTCACTAGCGCCGAATGTGCGAGGGCACGGATTCCAGATGCACCACTGCCTCCTCCAAGCCAGGGGACCCGCTTATGAGCTGGCGGTTTGAGCCGCTTTCTTTGCTTATCTTTCTTTGCGGCGGCAAAGAAAGTAAGTGCCGCCCCGCACAGGGGCAACACTAATAGACCAATAAGAAAACAAGGAAAGGCCAACACCGCAGGCACGCAGACACACAATCGCCCGCAAGCTGACAAACCAAGAAAACCCCAAAACCACAGACACACGAAGCACCGCGCAGGAAAAAAAGCTTAGGAGACGAAACAATGACCCCCACAGAAAAATCCCCAAAAACACCCCACCGCCTGGAAGGCGAATTCGACTACATCATAGTAGGCGCCGGCACGGCAGGCTGCGTCCTGGCCAACCGCCTATCGGAAGACCCAGAAATCCAGGTCCTGCTACTGGAAGCCGGCGGCAAAGACGACTACCACTGGATCCACGTGCCGGTAGGCTATCTCTACTGCATTGGCAATCCCCGCACGGACTGGCTCTACAAAACGCAATCAGAACCCCGCCTGAACGGCCGCTCCCTCTCATACCCACGCGGCAGAGTATTAGGCGGCAGCTCGTCGATCAACGGCATGATCTACATGCGCGGCCAGCGCGAGGACTACGATGAATGGGCTCGCGTCACCAACGACGCCGCCTGGTCGTGGAACTCCGTCCTCCCCATCTTCAAACGCAGCGAAGACCACTACGCCGGCGCGTCCGAATCACATGGAGCAGGCGGCCCATGGCGCGTCGAAAAGCAGCGCCTGAAATGGAAGATCCTCGAAGAGTTTTCACAAGCGGCGCAACAAACCGGCATACCCGCTACCGATGACTTCAATCGCGGCGACAACACCGGCGTGGGCTACTTCGACGTCAATCAGAAACGCGGCATCCGCTGGAACGCGTCGAAAGCATTCTTGCGGCCGGCGCTCAAGCGCCCGAATCTCACCGTCATCACCGGCGCGCACACACAACGCGTCGTATTCGAAGGACGCCGCTGCACCGGTGTCGAATATCGCGGCGATAACACCGACTATCTCGCCAAAGCCCGTTGCGAAGTGATCCTCAGTTCGGGCGCGGTCAACTCACCGCAATTGCTCGAACTCTCCGGCATCGGCAATGGCGCGCGTCTGCAGACTCTCGGCATCGAGGTCGTGAAGGATCTGCGCGGTGTCGGCGAAAATTTGCAGGACCATCTGCAATTGCGCATGGCCTATAAAGTTGACGGTGTGCGCACGCTCAATACCGCCTCCGCCCATTGGTGGGGCAAGCTGATGATCGGCATGCAGTACGCGCTCTTTCAAAGCGGTCCCATGTCGATGTCGCCGTCGCAACTCGGTGCATTCGCCAAATCCGATCCGGACGATCGCTCGCTCACGCGCCCCGATCTCGAGTATCACGTTCAGCCACTCTCGCTCGATCGCTTCGGTGAACCACTGCATCGCTTCAACGCGTTCACCGCATCGGTGTGCCAGTTGCGGCCGACCTCGCGTGGCAGCATTCACATCGAATCACCCGATGCGTCGGCGCCACCGCTGATCGCGCCGAACTACCTGTCCACCGATTACGATCGGCACGTCGCGGCCAACGCGTTGCGTCTCACGCGCCGCATCGCCGCGGCGCCCGCGCTCGCGCCGTATCGGCCGCAAGAGATTCTGCCGGGTATCCAGTACCAGACGGAAGAAGAACTTCAGCAGGCAGCCGGTGCGGTCGGCACCACCATTTTTCATCCAGTCGGCACCTGCCGTATGGGCGCAGCCGACGATCCCGGCGCCGTCGTCGACAATCGGCTACGCGTTCTCGGAGTTGACGGTTTGCGTGTAGTCGATGCATCAATCATGCCGTCCATCACATCGGGCAACACCAACTCGCCGACGCTGATGATCGCCGAACGCGCCAGCGACATGATCCGTGACGACCGTCGCGCACGCGTGGCCGGCAGCGTTCCCGTTCAGACGAGCGCTGCACCGTCCATGTCCGCTGTGTGACAGTCAGTGGGAGGCGGGGCCGCAGCGCGGCCTCGAACTTCCCCTGGAACAGTGCCCTGGCATACCCCGGGCACGATGCGGGTACGGCTCGGGCATGCCGCGAGCCTGCCCGAGCCTGACTGATGCAGTCTTCATCCACTAAGTGCAAATCCCGATGAATGCGCTGCATCATTGGCGCGACAATGGCAGCCATGCTGCGTGTCGCCCCATGGATTACCGTCCGGATTGGTGCAGCACGCCAACGAGCGGCACGGGGGTGTCGCCGTCATCAAACGTCGCGCAGCCGTTCGCGCGGAAGATCGTAGTGCTTCGCCTTACTCCGTATGGAAGGGAACATGATTCTCGGCGATACGATTCTCGAAACGCGCGGCCTCACCCGCGAGTTCAAAGGCTTCATCGCCGTCAACGGGGTGAACCTGCGCGTGCGCCGTGGCTCGATCCATGCGCTGATCGGTCCCAATGGGGCAGGCAAGACCACCTGCTTCAATCTGCTCACCAAATTTCTTGAACCGACCGCGGGCCAGATCGTCTTCAATGGAATCGACATCACCAATGAACGTCCGGCGCAAATCGCCCGACGCGGCATCATCCGCTCGTTTCAGATCTCTGCCGTGTTTCCGCATCTGACAGCATTGCAGAACGTGCGAATCGGTTTGCAGCGCGTGCTCGGCACCGCATTTCATTTCTGGAAGAGCGAGCGCACGCTGCACCAGCTGGACGATCGGGCGATGGACCTGCTCACACAAGTGGGTCTGACCGATTTCGCCGATGTATTGACCGTCGAGCTCTCATATGGCCGCAAGCGCGCGCTGGAAATCGCCACCACGCTCGCGATGGAGCCCGAGTTGATGCTGCTCGACGAACCCACGCAAGGCATGGGTCATGAAGACGTCGATCGCGTCACCGCGTTGATCAAGAAAGTATCGAGCGGTCGCACGATCCTGATGGTCGAGCACAACATGAACGTAATCGCCGGCATTTCCGACACCATTACGGTCTTGCAACGGGGTGAAGTGCTCGCCGAAGGCAGCTACGCCGAAGTGTCGAAGAATCCGCTCGTGATGCAGGCCTATATGGGCAGCGCGGACGCTGCGCTTGCCGGAGCCCACGCATGAATACGATTGCCGAGCGCGAGAGCGTCGAGGTGAGCGGCACGGCTGGGGGTGCCCCCGCGCTGGAGATCGCGGGTTTGCAGGCATGGTACGGGGAGTCCCATATCCTGCATGGCGTCGATCTGACGGTGAACCGCGGCGAAGTTGTCACGCTGCTGGGCCGCAACGGCGCGGGGCGCACCACCACACTGCGCGCGATCATGGGGCTGACCGGCCGGCGCACCGGTTCGATCCGCATCGGCGGACGCGAAACCGTCAATCTGCCCACCCACCGCATCGCCCATTGCGGCATCGGCTATTGCCCGGAAGAGCGCGGCATTTTTTCGAGCCTCTCATGCGAGGAAAATCTGTTGCTGCCACCGCCTGTCGGCGACAAGGCGCACATGATGTCGCTCGAAGAAATTTATTCGATGTTCCCGAATTTGCAGGAACGCCGCATGAGCCAGGGCACACGCCTCTCGGGGGGCGAACAGCAGATGCTCGCCGTCGCGCGCATTCTGCGTACCGGCGCGAGTTTGCTGCTGCTCGACGAAATCTCGGAAGGCCTGGCGCCGGTCATCGTGCAAGCGCTCGCGCGCATGATCATGACGCTCAAGGCGCGCGGCTACACAGTCGTGATGGTCGAACAGAATTTCCGCTTTGCCGCGCCACTTGCCGATCGCTTTTACGTGATGGAGCACGGTGCGATTGTCGAGCACTTCGAGGCCAGTGAGCTCGAAAGCAAGATGCCGGTGTTGCACGATCTACTGGGCGTATAACAAGCGTCTGATTGCCTCTGATAACCACAAGTGAAGAAACAGGAGACAGGAATGAAAAAGAACCCACTCGCGCGGCTTGCCACACTGTGTTTCGCGGTTGCCGCCGGCGCCGCGTTGACGATGAGCAGCGCGCAAGCGGCTGACGATGCGGTGAAGATCGGCTTCATCACCGACATGTCGGGGTTGTACGCGGACATCGACGGACAGGGCGGCCTTGAGGCGATCCGCATGGCGGTGGCGGACTTTGGGGGCAAGGTCAACGGCAAGCCGGTTACGGTAGTCTACGCCGATCACCAGAACAAGGCGGATATCGCGGCGTCGCGGGCGCGCGAATGGTTCGATCGGGACGGCGTCGATTTGCTGATCGGTGGCACGAATTCGGCAACCGGCCTCTCGATGAATACCGTGGCCGGTGAAAAGCACAAGGTCTACATCAGCATTGGCGCGGGCGCCGACACCCTGACCAACGAGCAGTGCACACCGTACACGATCCACTACGCGTACGACACGACGGCGCTCGCCAAGGGCACGGGCTCGGCGGTGACGAAGCAGGGCGGCAAGACGTGGTACTTCCTGACCGCTGACTACGCGTTCGGCAAGGCACTCGAAAAGAACACGTCGGACGTGGTGAAGGCCAACGGCGGCCAGGTACTGGGCGCCGTGCGTCATCCGCTGTCGGCATCGGATTTCTCGTCGTTCCTGTTGCAGGCGCAAGCGTCGAAGGCGCAGATCCTCGGCCTCGCCAACGCGGGCGGCGACACGATCAACGCGATCAAGGCCGCCAAGGAATTCGGCATCACGAAGACGATGAAGCTGGCCGCACTGCTGATGTTTATCGACGACGTCCACAGTCTGGGTCTGGAAACGACCCAAGGCCTGGTGCTGACGGACAGCTGGTACTGGAACAAGGACGCCACTACGCGCGCGTGGGCGCGGCGCTACTTCGACAAGATGAAGAAGATGCCGTCGAGCCTGCAGGCTGCTGACTACTCGGCGACCATGACTTACCTGAAGGCCGTGCAGGCGGTCGGCTCGACCGACTCCGACAAGGTGATGGCACAACTGAAGAAGGCCAAGATCGACGACTTCTACGCGAAGGGCTACATCCGTCAGGACGGCAGCATGATCCACGACATGTACCTGATGCAGGTGAAGACGCCGGCTGAATCCAAAGAGCCGTGGGACTACTACAAGATCACCGCGACGATTCCGGGCGAGCAGGCGTTCACGACCAAGGCTGAAACGCGCTGCGCGTTGTGGAAATAAGCACGGGTTGATAACCAGATGCCCGTCACGCTGCCTTGCGTGACGGGCAATACGTAGCGCTGCGTTGGTACACAGGCTGACGGCGAACCGTTTCGCATGAGGCCTGCGATCAGGCCGATGGATCACTGACCGGATGCCCGCCGGACCGTACATAACCGATCTCTCCCTGACGATGGCTTAAGGGATTAAGGCTTCAATGGAAATCTTTGGCGTTCCGCTACCGGCGATGCTGAGCCAGCTTTTGCTGGGGCTCGTGAACGGCTCGTTCTACGCGATTCTGAGCCTCGGCCTTGCAGTGATCTTCGGCTTGCTCAACGTGATCAATTTCGCGCACGGCGCGTTGTTCATGCTCGGCGCGATGCTCGCGTGGATGGGCCTGTCCTATTTCGGTCTGCCGTATTGGGTGATGCTGGTGCTCGCACCGCTGATTGTCGGCGTGTTCGGCATGGTGATCGAACGCTCGATGCTGCGCTGGCTGTACAAGCTCGATCACCTGTATGGGCTGCTGCTCACCTTCGGACTCACGCTGGTTGTCGAGGGCGTGTTCCGGTCGGTCTACGGTTCGTCCGGCCAGCCGTACGATGTGCCGTCGGCACTGTCCGGAGCGACCGATCTCGGCTTCATGTTCCTGCCGAACTATCGGGCGTGGGTGGTGGTGGCGTCGCTCGTGGTCTGCTTCGCGACGTGGTTCGTGATAGAGAAGACGCGCCTCGGCGCCTATCTGCGCGCAGGCACTGAAAACCCAAAACTGGTCGAGGCGTTCGGCGTCAACGTGCCGTTGATGATTACGCTCACCTATGGCTTCGGCGTCGCGCTGGCGGCGTTCGCCGGGGTGCTGGCCGCGCCGGTGATCCAGGTCTCGCCGTTGATGGGCCAGCCGATGATCATCACGGTGTTCGCGGTGGTCGTGATCGGTGGCATGGGTTCGATCATGGGCTCGATTCTGACCGGCCTGATGCTTGGCGTGATCGAAGGGCTGACGCGCGTGTTTTACCCGGAAGCGTCGGCGACCGTCGTCTTCGTGATCATGGCGCTCGTGTTGCTGGTGCGCCCGGCGGGTCTCTTCGGCAAGGAAAAATGATGCAGAGAAAAGTGCTCTACGGTCTGCTGCTGATCGCGCTTCTCGCGGTGCCCGTGCTCGGCATCTATCCGCTATTCGTCATGAAGGTGCTGTGCTTCGCGTTGTTCGCGGCCGCCTTCAATCTGCTGATTGGCTACACGGGCTTGCTCTCGTTCGGTCACGCGATGTTTCTCGCCTCGGCCGGCTACGTCACGGGCTATGCGATGCAGACGCTCGGCTTCTCACCGGAGCTCGGTGTACTGGCCGGCACCGCGGCGGCTACGCTGCTGGGCTTGGTGGTCGGGCTGTTTGCGATCCGCCGGCAGGGCATCTACTTTGCGATGGTGACGCTGGCGCTCGCGCAGATGGTCTACTTCGTGTTCCTGCAGGCGCCGTTCACGCACGGCGAGGACGGCCTGCAAGGCGTGCCGCGCGGCAAGCTGTTCGGCTTGCTGGATCTCTCGTCGGACGTGACGCTCTACTTTGTCGTGCTGGCCGTGATGGTGGCGGCTTTCCTGTTGATCGTGCGGATCGTGCATTCGCCGTTCGGGCAGGTGCTGGTGGCGATCAAGGAGAACGAACCGCGCGCCGTGTCGCTCGGTTACGACACCGATCGCTTCAAGCTGCTGGCCTTCATTCTGTCCGCGGGGCTCGCCGGTTTGGCGGGTTCGCTGAAAGTGCTGGTGCAGGGCTTCGAGACGCTGAGCGACGCGTACTGGACCATGTCGGGTCTGGTGATCCTGATGACGCTCGTGGGTGGCATGGGCACGCTGTTCGGCCCGCTGCTCGGTGCCGCACTGATCGTTGCGCTCGAAGACCGGCTCGGCGATATCGGCACGGCGCTGGCAGCGACCACGGGAATTGACTGGTTCCGATCGCTGGGCGAATCCGTGACCATCGTGACGGGCGTGATTTTCATTGCCTGCGTGCTGGCGTTCCGGCGCGGGATTGTCGGTGAAATTGTCGCGCGCGTGCGTCCATTGCGGGCCTGAAACCGCGCTGGATTTTAAATTGCTTTGGCGTCCGATATAATTCGGCGGCCGCCTGGATCGGCCAGAGTTGATCCTGTGTTGTGCGTGGATTGCCGCCCGCAATCAAGCTCGCACGAAACGTGCCCCAAATTTGTGCCGCAGTGCACCACTAGGGTAATTGCTAGTTGTAAGGGATTAGGTGCTCGTTTAATCTTCATGCAGTTCTGATGCACCACGAATTTTGCAGGTGGAGAACGAGGAGACAATGAGGCACTCAGTGCCCAGACGAAAGCGCTGTTGGATTGATATCCAACAGCGCTTTTTATTTGTATTTTCCATAAAGCGTCATTCAAATCTTCCGCTAATTCGATGCCCCTTTTTGGCTCATCGAACCGCCCCTAAATTCACCTGTTGCTACCCTGCAAAATGCTTGCAGCGCGGGGCTTTCGTCCGCTAAACTCGCCATTCACCGACCGCCTGGTCGGCGATTTAAGTTCATGCATTTCAATTCAATTGAATGACGGGGTAGTTCGGGGAGCGGGATGAATTTGGCATTGCGTTGGATGAGCGCGGCATGGGTCGCCGCTGGGGTATCCGCAGCATGGAGCGGCCATGCATTCGCGGACGTGAAAATCGGTGTCACGGTGTCGGCAACGGGGCCGGCCGCGTCGCTCGGTATTCCGGAAAAGAACACGATCGCGCTGCTGCCGAAAGAGGTGGCGGGCCAGAAAATCGATTACATCGTACTGGACGACGCCACGGATTCGACCCAGGCCGTCAAGAACGCGCGCAAGCTCACAAGTGAAGAGCACGTAGATGCGTTGATCGGCTCGACCGTCGTGCCGAACTCGCTGGCCATGATCGACGTCGCCGCCGAAAGCACTACGCCGATGATTTCCATGGCCGCTGCGGCGAGCATCGTCGAACCCATGGATGCAAAGCGCGCATGGGTCTTCAAGACGCCGCAAAACGACATTCTGATGGCCACCGCGATCGCGCAGCACATGGCGAATCACGGCGTGAAGACGGTCGGGTTTATCGGTTTTGCGGATGCGTATGGCGAGAGCTGGTTCAAGGAATTCAGCAAGGCGGCCGATCTCGCGAAGATCAGGATCGTCGCGAACGAACGCTTCGCGCGCAACGATGCTTCGGTGACCGGTCAGGTGCTGAAGATCATGTCGCAGAATCCTGATGCGGTATTGATCGCCGGCGCGGGCACCCCGGCCGCGTTGCCGCAAAAAACGCTCAAGGAGCGCGGCTACAAGGGCAAGTACTATCAGACGCACGGTGTCGCCAATAATGACTTCCTGCGCGTGTGCGGCAAGGATTGCGAAGGCACCTATCTGCCGGCAGGTCCGTTGCTGGTTGCCGACCAACTGCCTGATTCGAACCCGGTGAAGAAGACATCGCTTGCGTACAAGCACGCATATGAAGCCGCGTATGGCACCGGCTCGGTGTCGACATTCGGCGGTCACGCGTGGGACGCAGGCTTGCTGCTGCAACGCGCGATTCCACTTGCACTGAAGAAAGGTCAGCCGGGCACGCCTGCATTCCGTGAAGCGCTGCGTGCGGCACTCGAAAACACGAAAGACATGCCCGCTTCCCACGGCATCTTTAACATGAGCGCGAACGACCACGCCGGTCTCGACCAGCGGGCGCGCGTGATGGTGGAGATCGTCGGCGGCAAGTGGAAGCTGTCTGGCGACTGAGCGGAGACAAAGCGATACGGAACCCCATCAAAAAAGACGCGAGCAGTTGACGCGTCTTTTTTATTGCCGGCGTTTGATGGTGGGTGGTGCGTGAAATGCGTTGAACAAGCGAGGAACCGGTGATGAGAACACGGTCAAAACGGGGCTAAAACAGCGTAGCTAAGGCGGCGGGTTTCGGGACAAACCCGAATTCGGGCGCCAGTCTATTGACCGTGAACGATGCAGAACGCAATACTACTAACATGTTAGTAGTTTGTCCGTAAGAAATCGCAGCAATGGTTCGCAGCAGGGGAGTGGCACCAGAACGGCGAGGGCATTGACGCTGAGCAGGGAAAACCATGCTTGGCATGCCTGAACCCTATAACTAGATTCAGACACCCGGCCCGTGCGCCGGATTACAGATACGCGCTTCAAAGCGTTTGGAGACTTGCATGAAAAAGACAAAGCAATGGGTACGCACCGGTATCGCAATGGCATTGATGTGCGGCGCGGGTGCTGCCTTCGCCCAGGTGAAAATTGGCGTCACGCTGTCCACCACGGGGCCGGCGGCATCGCTCGGGATTCCTGAAAAGAACACGATTGCGCTGCTGCCGAAAGAGATCGGCGGCAAAACGGTGCAGTACATCATCCTCGATGACGCGTCGGACACCGGCAAGGCCGTGCAGAACACGCGCAAGCTGATCGACGAAGACCACGTCGACGCCATCATCGGCTCGACCGTCACGCCGAATTCGCTGGCGATGCTCGACCCCGCAGCCGAAGGCAAGACGCCGGTGATCTCGCTGGCGGCGTCGGCAGCGATCATTTCGCCGATGGACACCAAGCGCGCATGGGCCTTCAAGCCGCCGCAAAACGACAGCCTGATGGCTGACGCGATCGCCGACTACATGGAACGTCACGGCGTGAAGACGGTCGGCTTCATCGGTTTTGCGGATGCGTACGGCGACGGCTGGAACAACGTTTTCACTGCTGCGGCCGCGGCACACCATCTGAAGATCGTCTCCAACGAACGCTTTAACCGCACCGATGCATCGGTGACCGGCCAGGTGCTGAAGACGATGGGCGCGAACCCGGATGCAGTGCTGATCGCGGGCGCGGGTACGCCGTCGGCACTGCCGGCCAAGACGCTCAAGGAGCGTGGCTACAAGGGTAAGGTCTATCAGACGCACGGCGTCGCCAACAACGACTTCCTGCGCGTATGCGGCAAGGATTGCGAAGGCGAATTCCTGCCGGCCGGTCCGATCCTGGTGGCGGACCAGTTGCCGGAATCGAATCCGGTGAAGAAGTCGTCGGAAGCCTACAAGGCCGCGTATGAGAAAGCGTATGGCGCGGGTTCGGTGGCAACCTTCGGCGGTCACGCGTGGGATGCCGGCCAGATGCTGCAAGCGGCGATTCCGGTCGCGCTGAAGACGGCTCAGCCGGGCACTGAAGCGTTCCGCGTGGCACTGCGCAGTGCGCTGGAAAACATCAAGGAGTTGCCGGTCTCGCACGGCATCATGAACACCACGACGACCGACCACAATGGTCTCGACAAGCGCGCACGCGTGATCGTGCAGATCGTCGACGGCAAGTGGAAGCTGCAGAACGACTAATAACAAAAGCGGTACGCGCCTCTCGCGCAACTTGCAGCGCATGACTGATGCCGCATTGCCATTCTGTTCGATAACAATGGCAACGACCGCCGCGCCGGGACACGGCGCGGCGGTCGCCTTTTCAGGTATTGCAGGTCGCTGGCAGGCCGCGGGTTCTGCCGCCACGACTATTTCCCGGTTTCGATTTCGACGCTTCAGGACGAGGAAGTATGGATCTATCAATTGCGGCGATCCTCGCGCAGGACGGCATCACCACCGGCGCGATTTACGCGCTGCTCGCGCTTGCGCTGGTGCTGGTGTTCTCCGTGACGCGAGTGATCTTCATCCCGCAGGGGGAATTTGTGTCGTACGGCGCGCTGACGCTCGCCGCACTGCAGACGCAAAAATTTCCTGCAACGTGCTGGTTGCTGATGGCGATGGGCGCGGCATGCTTTGTCGTCGAGATAGCGGGGCTGGTGCGGCATCCCGAAAGACGCCGGCATGCCGCTCGGACGCTGGTGATGCTGGTCGGCAAATACCTGCTGTTTCCGATCGCGGTTTACGCGCTCACACAAGGCGTTTTTCTGCACCCGTTGCCGATGATCGCGCAGATCGCACTCACGCTGCTGATCGTGATTCCGATGGGGCCGTTCGTCTACCGGCTCGCGTATGAGCCGATCGCGGAGGCGACCACGCTGCTTTTGTTGATCGTGGCGGTGGCGGTGCACTTCGCGATGGTCGGCCTCGGGCTCGTGATGTTCGGCGCGGAAGGCTCGCGCACCACGGCGTTCTCCGACGCGACCTTCAATATCGGCAGCTTGTCGATCTCAGGACAGAGCGTGTGGGTGGTCGGCACGGCAGTGGTGCTGATCGGTGCCCTGTACCTGTACTTCGATCGTTCGATCTCCGGCAAGGCGTTGCGCGCGACCTCGGTGAACCGGCTCGGCGCACGGCTCGTCGGCATCGGTACGACGCAAGCGGGGCGCCTCGCGTTCACGCTCGCTGCGGGCCTCGGTGCGCTGTGCGGCATCCTGGTCGCACCCTTGACCACCATCTACTACGACTCGGGCTTCCTGATCGGTTTGAAGGGCTTTGTGGGCGCGATTATCGGCGGCCTGGTCAGCTATCCGCTGGCCGCCGCGGGTTCGATCCTCGTCGGTTTGCTGGAGTCGTATTCGTCGTTCTGGGCGAGCGCTTATAAGGAAGTGATCGTGTTCACGCTGATCATCCCGGTGCTGTTGTGGCGGAGCCTCGCCAGCCCGCACTCGGAAGAGGAAGAGGAGTGACGCGATGAAACGGATCATGCAAAACAAGTTCTTCTGGTTGTTCCTCGTGGTGCTGTTCGCGCTGCCGGTATTGCCGCACCCGATTCATGTGCCCGAGTACTGGGTGACGCTGCTCAACTACATCGGCCTGTATTCGATCGTCGCGATCGGCCTCGTGCTGCTGACAGGTATCGGCGGGATGACGAGCTTCGGGCAGGCGGCGTTCGTTGGCATCGGTGCCTATGCGACTGCGTATCTGACGACAACGTACGGCGTGTCGCCGTGGCTCGCGTTGATCGCGGGCGTGGTGGTGACGGCCTTGATCGCGCTGATGCTGGGCCTCGTGACGATGCGGCTGTCGGGCCATTTTCTGCCGCTCGGCACGATCGCGTGGGGGCTGGCGCTGTTCTATCTGTTCGGCAACCTGGAGATGCTCGGCAAGTACGACGGCATCAACGGAATTCCGGTGCTGAATGTTTTTGGCATTGACCTGGAGTCCGGTCGCCATATCTATTACCTGATCTGGGTGGTGGTGCTCGGTGCGGTGATTTCTGTTCAAAACCTGCTTAATAGCCGGCCGGGGCGGGCAATCCGCGCCTTGCGCGGCGGCGGCATGATGGCCGAAGCGATGGGTGTCAACACGGCGTGGATGCGGGTGGTGATCTTCGTCTATGCCGCGGTGTTGGCGTCGATCTCCGGCTTTCTGTATGCCCATCTGCAGCGCGCGGTGAATCCGACGCCATTCGGTCTGAATCACGGTATCGAGTTTCTGTTCATGGCGGTGGTGGGTGGCGTGTCGCATGTCTGGGGCGCGGTGCTCGGGGCAGCGATCCTGACTGTGTTGCAGGACTATCTGCAAACGTTGCTGCCGAAGCTGTTGGGCGAGAACGGCAATTTCGAAGTGATCGTGTTCGGCATCCTGATGGTGCTGCTGCTGCAATACGCTCGCCAAGGCGTCTGGCCGTTTGTCGCGCGATTTTTCCCGAAGGGGCCGCGCGCGCATCTGTCGGACCATGCCGAACCGTTGCCGCAACGCAGCAAGCCGGCTGGTGGTGAAGATCTGCTGACCGTGAACAAAGCGCGCAAGCAGTTCGGCGGTCTGGTTGCGGTGAACGATGTTAGCTTCGAGGTGAAAGCGGGGCAGATCATCGGCTTGATCGGTCCAAACGGCGCCGGTAAGTCGACCACCTTCAATCTGGTCACCGGTGTATTGCAGGCGACGAGCGGAGAGATCACCTTCCGCGGCGAGCGTATCGATTCGCTGAGTTCACGTGAAATCGTCAAGCGCGGCATTGGCCGCACGTTCCAGCACGTCAAGCTGTTGCCGGGGATGACGGTGCTGGAGAACGTTGCGATCGGCGCGCATCTGCGTGGCCAGGCCGGCGTGTGGCGCAGCGTTGCGCGGCTGAACGGCGCTGAAGAAGCGCGCTTGATGGCCGAAGCGGCGCGCCAGATTCGCCGCGTCGGGCTCGAGCAGCATATGTACGACGAGGCGGGCAGCCTGGCATTGGGGCAGCAGCGCATTCTCGAAATTGCTCGCGCCTTGTGCTGTGATCCGACCTTGCTGTTGCTGGACGAGCCTGCCGCTGGTCTGCGGTATCAGGAAAAGCTGCAGTTGGCGGACTTGCTGCGTCGCCTCAAGGCTGAGGGCATGAGCGTGCTGCTGGTCGAGCACGATATGGATTTCGTGATGAATCTCACCGATCGGCTGGTGGTGATGGAGTTCGGCACGCGGATCGCGGAGGGCTTGCCGCAAGATGTCCAGCAAGATCCGGCTGTGCTTGAGGCGTATCTGGGCGGGGTGGAGTGATGGAGAACACGATGAATGCGGCTGCTCCGATTCTTGATGTGAACGGTTTGTCGGTCCGCTATGGCAAGGTCGAAGCCCTGCACGGCGCGGCGATCAAAGTGCGGCCTGGGCAGATTGTTTCGGTGATTGGTCCGAACGGCGCGGGCAAGTCCACGCTGCTGAACGCGATCATGGGCGCACTGCCGACTACGGGCCACGCGAAAGGCGCTGTGCTCTATCAAGGTGAAGACGTCAGCGCTGTACCGGTCGAAAAGCGAGTCGCGCGCGGCATGTGTTTGGTGCCGGAGAAGCGCGAGCTATTCGCGTCGATGACCGTTGAAGACAATCTGGTCCTCGGCGCCTATCGACGCAAGCGGGCAGGGGAGCGTAACTTTCTCGATCAACTCGAGCCGGTCTTTACGCTTTTTCCTCGTTTGAAAGAGCGGCGGAAGCAGGCGGCCGGAACGCTATCCGGTGGCGAGCGGCAGATGCTCGCCGTCGGCCGTGCATTGATGGGCAAACCCGATCTGTTGATGCTCGACGAACCGAGCTTGGGTCTCGCGCCGCTGATCGTGAAGGAAATTTTCCATATCATTAGTGCGCTGCGACAGACCGGCGTCGCGACGTTGCTGATCGAGCAGAATGCACGCGCTGCTTTACAGATTTCCGATTACGGCTACGTGCTTGAAACCGGTGAGCTGGCGCTGGAGGGACCTGCGGCTGATCTGGCGCAGAATCCGCGCGTGATTGAAACGTATCTGGGGCTGGCCAAGAAGGTGGCCTAACTCTCCGTTTTTGGCTCGTGGCGCTGTGGTTTAAGGCGGTGTGTTTCACGTGAAACACACCGCTTTTTTGTTGCCTGGCCATTCGGCCGAAATTCGGGCCTAAACCGAACCCGTTATAATTCGCCCATACATTTTCCTTTGAAAGGCTCACGCGACGATCTGGCGTGAGATCCGCGATGCTTTTTCCCACAGAATTTGACGTAATCGTCGTCGGCGGCGGTCATGCCGGCACCGAAGCCGCCTTGGCTTCGGCACGCATGGGCAACACGACGCTCCTGCTGACGCATAACATCGAAACCCTCGGTCAGATGAGCTGCAACCCGTCGATTGGCGGGATTGGCAAAGGTCATCTTGTCAAGGAAGTCGATGCGCTTGGCGGTGCGATGGCGGCCGCGACGGATGAGGGCGGGATCCAGTTCCGCATCCTTAATTCGTCGAAGGGGCCTGCCGTTCGCGCAACGCGCGCGCAGGCGGACCGTCTGCTGTACAAGCAGGCGATCCGGCATCGGCTGGAGAATCAGCCGAACCTGTGGCTGTTCCAGCAGGCGGTCGACGATCTGATGGTGGAGGGTGATCGTGTCGTTGGCGCGGTGACGCAGGTGGGGATTCGTTTCCGCTCACGCGCGGTGGTGCTGACGGCTGGGACGTTCCTCGACGGCAAGATTCACGTGGGTTTGAATAACTACACCGGTGGCCGTGCCGGCGATCCGGCAGCCGTGTCGCTGTCGGCCCGCCTCAAAGAGTTGAAGCTGCCGCAAGGCCGCCTCAAGACAGGGACGCCGCCGCGCATCGACGGCCGGACGATCGACTTTTCGCAGCTTGAAGAGCAACCGGGTGATCTGGATCCGGTGCCGGTTTTCTCGTTTTTGGGCCGTGTCGAGCAGCATCCGCGTCAGGTGCCGTGCTGGGTTACGCATACGAATGAGCGTACGCACGACATCATCCGGGGTGGTCTCGACCGCTCGCCGATGTACACAGGCGTGATCGAAGGGGTCGGACCGCGGTATTGCCCGTCGATCGAAGACAAGATTCACCGCTTTGCGTCGAAAGAATCGCATCAGATCTTCCTCGAACCGGAAGGACTGACGACCAACGAGTTCTATCCCAACGGGATCTCCACCAGCCTGCCGTTCGATGTGCAGCTGGAACTCGTGCGTTCGATGCGTGGTCTGGAGCACGCGCATATTCTGCGGCCGGGCTACGCAATCGAATACGATTACTTTGATCCGCGTGGGTTGAAGGCATCGCTGGAAACCAAGGTGATCAACGGGCTGTTCTTCGCGGGCCAGATCAACGGTACGACCGGCTACGAAGAAGCCGCTGCGCAAGGCTTGCTGGCAGGGATTAATGCCGGCTTGCACGTGCAGGGCAAGGATGCATGGTGCCCGCGCCGCGATCAGGCGTATCTGGGTGTTCTGGTCGACGATCTGGTGACGCGTGGCGTGTCTGAGCCATACCGAATGTTCACGAGTCGTGCCGAATACCGCCTGAGCCTGCGCGAAGATAACGCTGATATGCGTCTGACGGAGATGGGCCGCGAACTCGGTGTGGTTGATGATGTCCGTTGGGATGCATTCAGCCGCAAGCGTGATGCTGTTTCACGTGAAACAGAGCGCCTTCGCGCGACGTGGGTCAATCCTAAGACGTTACCGGCGGAAGAAGCGACCGCATTGCTCGGCAAACCGATCGACCACGAATACAGTTTGGCTGATCTGCTGCGCCGTCCAGGTGTGACCTATGACGGAGTCTGTGGTTTGCGCGCAGGCGCATGCGCCGCCCCTGAAACGTTGGCCGAAGACGACGTTCTGCTTGCCCAGATCAAGGAGCAGATCGAGATCGGCATCAAGTATCAGGGCTATATCGACCGTCAGGCCGACGAGATCGAGCGGAATGAGTCGCACGAAAGTACGCGTTTGCCGGAGGGGTTGGACTACGCGGAGGTAAGAGGGTTGTCGTTCGAGGCGCGTCAGAAGCTAACGCAATTCCGCCCGGAGACCATCGGGCAGGCGTCGCGTATCTCCGGCATTACGCCGGCGGCGATCTCCTTGCTGATGGTCCACTTGAAGCGCGGGTTGGGGCGCCGTTCGACGAAACCCGCCGAACCCGGCACCGACAGCACGCCGGTGGCGCAATGATGGTGGGTCAGAAGGCAAGTGGTAGCGAGGCGTTGGCGCCGCTGCTAGCGAGCGGCGTTCGCGAACTCGGCCTCGATTTGAGCGAAGCGCAACTCGGCAAGCTGCTCGACTACGTTGCGTTACTGTCCAAATGGAACGCCGTCTACAACCTGACGGCAATTCGCGATCCGCGGCAGATGCTGATCCAGCACATCCTGGATTCGCTTTCGATCGTGCCGCATCTTGCTACGCGCGGCGCATCCTCTGTGCTGGACGTGGGTTCCGGCGGTGGCCTGCCCGGTATCGTGCTCGCTATTGTGTTGCCTGATTGGACCGTCACCGTGAACGACATCGTTCATAAGAAGACGGCTTTTCAGGCGCAGGCGAAAGCCGAACTCGCCCTGGCGAATCTGTCGGTTGTCACCGGCCGCGTCGAGACTTTACAGCCAGGCGCCGAAGTACCGGCAAAGTTCGACGTAATTGTTTCGCGCGCGTTCGCAGAGCTCGCGGATTTCGTTACACTGGCCCGTCATCTGGTTGCGGATGAGGGTGCGATCTGGGCAATGAAGGGTGTGCGCCCTGACGGCGAGATCGAGCGCCTGCCGGCGGGTGCTCACGTGGAGCAGATCATCCGGCTGAACGTGCCGTCGCTCGACGCGGAGCGGCATTTGGTCAAGGTTCTGGTGAACGCCGGCACCTAACGGCTACGGGCCGGTCCGAGGCGCACATCGCGACCGAAAAGCGCTTTCTACTTTATTCAAGCAGCTTCAAGCAGCAAAAGGGACACACCAACGATGGCAAAAATCTTCTGCGTTGCAAACCAGAAGGGTGGCGTCGGCAAGACGACGACGGCAGTCAATCTGGCCGCGAGCTTGGCAGCGCAGGGACAGCGAGTCCTTCTCATCGATCTGGACCCGCAAGGCAATGCCACGATGGGCAGTGGCATCGACAAGGCCGCATGCGCGAACACCGTCTACGAAGTGCTGGTGGATGGGGTGTCGGTCGCAGATGCGCGAGTGCGCCCTGAGGCCGTCGACTACGACGTAGTGCCCGCGAACCGTGAACTGGCGGGTGCCGAAGTCGAGCTGGTCAGCGTCCAGAACCGTGAGCGCCAAATGAAGATCGCCTTGGCGGCGGTCGAAAGCGAATACGATTTCGTGCTGATCGACTGCCCGCCGGCGTTATCGCTGCTGACCCTCAATGGGTTGTGCGCCGCGCATGGCGTGGTGATTCCGATGCAGTGCGAGTACTTCGCGCTCGAGGGACTGTCCGATCTGGTCAACACGATCAAGCAGGTGCACGCGAACCTGAATCGCGATCTGAAGGTGATCGGCCTGCTGCGCGTCATGTTCGATCCGCGCATCACGTTGCAACAGCAAGTTTCGGATCAGTTGAAGGAGCACTTCGGCGACAAGGTGTTCGACGTGGTGATCCCGCGTAACGTTCGTCTTGCCGAGGCGCCGAGCTATGGGCTGCCGGGTGTCGTGTTCGATAAGGCGTCGCGTGGTGCGCAGGCGTATGTGCAGTTCGGTGCAGAGATGATTGAGCGGGTGCGCACATTGAATGACGCGCCCCAGGCGTCCTAAGCGGATC
This sequence comes from Paraburkholderia fungorum, assembly GCF_046026025.1. Lineage (GTDB taxonomy): Bacteria > Pseudomonadota > Gammaproteobacteria > Burkholderiales > Burkholderiaceae > Paraburkholderia > Paraburkholderia fungorum_E. The sequence goes on from NZ_JAQQFL010000034.1 coordinate 41,927, forward strand.
GAGGAAGCACAATGAACGCAGTAGCAAGAAAGAAGGGGTTGGGCCGCGGTCTGGAAGCATTGCTGGGTGGCAGTGCCGATATTACCGAGGTCGCGGCGATCGAAGGTGCGCCGAATGTACTGCCGCTCAGCAAGCTGCAGGCCGGCAAGTACCAGCCGCGCACGCGTATGGACGAAGGCGCGTTGCAGGAACTGGCGGCCAGCATCCGTGCTCAAGGGCTGATGCAGCCGATCCTCGTGCGGCCGGTTTCGGCGGACAAATACGAGATCATCGCCGGCGAGCGGCGGTTCCGTGCCGCGCGGATAGCCGGTCTCGACGAGGTACCGGTGCTGGTGAAGGACGTACCGGACCAGGCCGCCGCGGCGATGGCGCTGATCGAGAATATCCAGCGCGAAGATCTGAATCCGCTGGAAGAGGCGCAGGGCATTCAGCGCTTGCTCGACGAATTCAATTTCACGCACGAGCAGGCGGCTGAATCGGTGGGCCGCTCGCGCAGTGCTGTCTCGAATCTGCTGCGTTTGCTCAATCTTGCGACGCCCGTGCAGACGATGTTGCTGGCCGGTGATCTCGATATGGGGCATGCACGTGCGCTACTGGCCGTCGACGCGGCGACGCAGATCACGCTGGCAAATCAGGTTGTCAACAAACGCATGTCGGTCCGCGAGACCGAAAAGCTGGTGACTGCGACGACCAAGGCTGCGCCCACCGTGAAGGCTCGGGCGAATCAGGACGGCGGCCGCGACACGCGACGACTCGAAGAGGAGTTGTCGGATCTGCTGGCCGCGACTGTCAAGATCAAGCTCGGCCGACGCGGCCGCGGCCAGGTGCTGGTGGACTTCGGCGATCTGGACGCACTGGAAGGCATTCTTGTCCGGTTACGCGGTAACGCTACGGTGTGATCCTCGTGGGCTGAATCTGTGTGGCGGATATTGAGTGGGCTTGCGGCCTGGTTGGGCCGCGCTCCCGCTTGATGAGCGCCGTTAGGCGGGTTTTCGGCAGTAGCGGGGCGCCGCGGTCGGACCTGCCGCCAGCATCGCCCGTCTGACGATTTCCCTGATAGATCGATACTTACGTGTATTTCAGTTGGAATCCTGACTATTTAGTGTATTTAATAATCAGGATTCCGATGTATTTACCTGAGCCGTCATTTTCCCAATAGTGCGACAAGATAGGGGCGTGCTGTGCGGAGGTGACAGTTTGCGGCGGTAGGGCAGGTGTCGACATGAAGTAGCAGGCGCCTGACGGTTCGTCGTGTCGATCTCCCGGCGTTGTGGGCGGCGCTCAACATTGTTTGATCGCATGGGGACGGCGCGGCCAGGGTTCGCCGCCTCGCATCTACCCGGCGCCGTCCTTTATGTCCACCAAAGCTGGCAAAAACGATCGTCTGTTGCATTTTTGAGACGTCCGCAACAGCGTCGAAACGCCGCATCAGCGAACTTCGATCGCCTCGACTCATCGCGCATGTTTTGCCACCCCCCGGCCGCCTTACATTTGCCGTGTATATGCTGCCTGAACGCACGCTTCCGCATCGTGAGGGTCGTTTTCACACAGGTTATTGAGCGGCCTAAAGTCTTGAATTGCCTGCAACTATCGCTTACAATCGCCCGGATTTAATTGCACGGCAACCCCGTAAGCGCAGCGTAAGCTCGCGGGCTGGCACAAGACTTTCGGAACACTGCGATGGCGGTTAAAACGTCGAATCAAGCGCCGAAGAATGGGCGTGACGACCACCGCGCTGAACGCACCGTTTCCGATGCGTCCACCGGTCAGCACGTTACAACTGACGATGCGTGGGATGTCGAGCAACAAGATAACAATATCGTTCCGCTCACCCGGGTCGAGGCCGAAAAGCTGTTTGGTCCGAATGTGAGTCGTCCATCGCGCGTTACGCCTTTCAAGGTCGTGGCGGCGCAAATGGTTTTGTCCCTGGGTGCGACGCTGGTGTGGTGGCTGTTTTACAAGCCGCCGGGCGCTGCTGCGCTGTCCGCGTTCCTGGGGGGAGCGATCTGCTGGGTGCCGAGCGCGCTGTTCGCGGCACGTCTTAGAACGTTGAGCGGCGCCAAAACAGCGATGAGCTGGATGATCGGCGAAGCGCTCAAGATGGGGACAACGATCGCGATGTTTGTAGTCATCGCTTTCTGGTATCACGACGTATGCTGGGTGCCGCTGCTCGTGACTTACCTCATCGCGCTCAAGACGTACTGGATCGCCCTCGCGTGGCGTTAAGGTCGTAGCAGAGAGTGGCAGCACAAAAAGCAGCACAAAATTCAGGCTGGCGCGCAGCGCTGGCGTAAGGAGTGCGGATATGACACGATCCGCACCCGGTGTGTTCCCGCAATAGAGAATTGCGGCGGGAACGGCCTAAGACGATTTTCGACAATTTGGGTGGCATTAACGATATGGCAGCTAGCGAAGGCACGCGCGCTCTGGATCCGTCCGAGTACATCGCGCACCACTTGCAGAACTTTTCCACCGCGCACCAGACGTCGATTTTCGACATTCACGTGTGGAATCTGGACACCCTTTTCTGGTCGATCGTTTGCGGTCTGGCCACCATCGCCATTCTTCATCTGGCTGCTCGCAAGGCAACGTCCGGCGTGCCGGGCCGTTTCCAGTGCGCAATCGAAATGCTGGTCGAAATGGTCGAGGATCAATCGAAGTCGATGATCCACGGCTCGCGTACTTTCATCGCACCGCTGGCACTGACCGTGTTCGTCTGGGTTGCCCTGATGAACTCGCTCGACTTCATCCCCGTCGATCTGCCGGGCCGCGTGATCGGCTGGCTGGGCCTGTCGGAAGTCATTCCTCATCACCGCATCGTGCCGACGGCCGACCTGAACGGCACGCTCGGCATCGCACTCGGCGTGTTCGCGCTGATGATTTACTACAACTTCAAGATCAAGGGCGCAGGCGGCTTCGTGCATGAACTGCTGTCGGCTCCGTTCGGCGCGCATCCGCTGCTGTGGATCCCGAACCTTGCATTGAACATCATCGAGTTCGTCGCAAAGACGGTTTCGCTCGGCATGCGGCTGTTCGGCAACATGTACGCGGGCGAGCTGTTGTTCCTGCTGATTGCTCTCCTCGGCAGCATGTGGGGTTTCGGCGCGGACGCGTCAGTGCTCGGCTTTATCGGCCACGTCATCGCAGGCACGGTCTGGGCGATCTTCCACATCCTGATCGTTCTGCTGCAGGCATTCATTTTCATGATGCTGACGCTGGTGTATCTCGGACAGGCACACGACAGCCACTAATCGTGGCTTGTTGAACGACGAATTGTTTTTAGTTTTGTTTTATTAAATCCTAGTTCCAACCAGTTCTAAAAGACTTTTCACAAAGGAGTGATCATGCAAGCTTTCATCGCCAACATCCAGGGTCTGACCGCCATCGGTATCGGCATCATCATCGGCCTGGGTGCAATCGGCGCCTGTATCGGTATCGGCCTGATGGGCGGCAAGTACATCGAAGCATGTGCTCGTCAGCCGGAATTGATGAACCCGCTGCAAACCAAGATGTTCCTGCTGGCTGGTCTGATCGATGCGGCTTTCCTGATTGGCGTTGGTGTGGCAATGCTGTTCGCGTTCGCGAACCCGCTGCTGTCGAAGCTGGCAGGCTGAGGTTCCTCGGAAGTTTGCGCCTGAGCTATAACTGGTAATGGCGCAGGGCGGAACGGGCACTTAGGCGCTGATCGAAGACAGAATCGATGAGCGCCTTGCCGTTTCACTTTCCGAACTAGCAACGTTTAAGGAAACACCGTGAATCTCAACGCAACCCTGTTTGCGCAAATGGTCGTGTTCCTGATCCTCGCGTGGTTCACGATGAAGTTCGTGTGGCCGCCGTTGATCAACGCCCTCGACGAGCGCTCGAAGAAGATTGCTGACGGTTTGTCTGCTGCTGAAAAGGGCAAGGCTGAACTCGAAGCCGCTCACAAGCGCGTCGACCAGGAACTCGCTCAGGCACGCAACGACGGTCAGCAACGTATTGCTGACGCAGAAAAGCGCGCAGTGACAGTCGCTGACGAAATCAAGGCTCAGGCACAAGCTGAAGCCGCTCGCATCATCGCGCAAGCGAAGGCCGACGCGGACCAGCAAGTCGTGAAGGCACGCGAAACGCTGCGCGGCGAAGTTGCTGCACTCGCCGTGAAGGGCGCTGAACAGATCCTGAAGCGCGAAGTCGACCAGGCAGCTCACGCTGACCTGCTGAATCAACTGAAAGCCGAGCTCTGATCATGGCCGAACTTGCAACCATCGCCCGTCCGTACGCAGAAGCGCTGTTTGGCGTGGCCGAAGCTGGTGACATCGCCGCCTGGTCCACGCTCGTGCAGGAGCTGGCACAGGTTGCGCGTCTGCCCGAAGTGCTGTCGATCGCCTCGAGCCCGAAAGTAAGCCGCGCCCAGGTCAGCGAACTGCTGCTGGCCGCGGTCAAGTCGCCGCTCAAGGACAACGCGCAAGCGAAGAATCTGGTGCAAATGCTGGTGGATAACCATCGCCTGCAATTGCTGCCGGAAATCGCTGTGCAGTTCGAAGAGTTGAAGAACGCCCGCGAAGGGGCGGCGGATGTGCTGATCGTCAGCGCATTCCCGCTCGAAGGCGCGCAGTTGAACGAACTCGTCGCAAGTCTCGAACGCAAATTCAAGCGCAAGCTGAAGCCGTCGGTCGAAGTCGACTCGTCGCTTATTGGCGGCGTGCGCGTGACGGTCGGCGACGAAGTGCTCGATACCTCGGTCCGCGCGCGGCTTGCCAGCATGCAGACGGCTCTGACGGCCTGAAGCGCCTAAGGCGCTGAAGCGGCTGGCACGCAACAGAATTGACTATCAGGAGCGAATAATGCAACTCAATCCCTCTGAGATCAGCGAGCTGATCAAGAGCAGGATCCAGGGCCTTGAAGCGAGCGCAGACGTTCGCAACCAGGGCACCGTGATCTCCGTGACCGACGGTATCGTGCGTATCCACGGCCTGTCGGAAGTGATGCAGGGCGAAATGCTCGAATTCCCGGGCAACACCTTCGGTCTCGCACTGAACCTCGAGCGCGACTCGGTCGGCGCCGTGATTCTGGGTGAGTACGAACACATTTCGGAAGGCGACATCGTCAAGACGACGGGCCGCATTCTCGAAGTGCCGGTGGGTCCGGAACTGCTCGGCCGCGTGGTCGATGCACTGGGCAACCCGATCGACGGCAAGGGCCCGATCAACGCGAAGAAAACCGACGCAATCGAAAAGATTGCTCCGGGCGTGATCTGGCGTAAGTCGGTTTCGGAACCGGTCCAAACCGGTCTGAAGTCGATCGACGCGATGGTGCCGGTTGGCCGTGGCCAGCGCGAGCTGATCATTGGCGACCGCCAGTGCGGCAAGACCGCAGTCGCAGTCGACGCGATCATCAACCAGAAGGGCAAGAACCTCTTCTGTATCTACGTCGCGATCGGCCAGAAGGCTTCGTCGATCATGAACGTGGTGCGCAAGCTGGAAGAAACCGGCGCGCTGGAATACACGATCGTCGTGGCCGCTTCGGCTTCGGAATCGGCTGCGATGCAATACCTCGCACCGTACGCCGGCTGCACGATGGGCGAATACTTCCGCGACCGCGGTCAAGACGCGCTGATCGTTTATGACGATTTGACCAAGCAAGCTTGGGCGTACCGCCAGATCTCGCTGCTGCTGCGCCGCCCGCCGGGCCGCGAAGCTTACCCGGGCGACGTGTTCTATCTGCACTCGCGTCTGCTCGAACGTGCTGCTCGCGTCTCGGAAGAGTACGTCGAGAAGTTCACGAACGGCGAAGTGAAGGGCAAGAGCGGTTCGCTGACGGCACTGCCGGTCATTGAAACCCAAGCAGGCGACGTGACCGCATTCGTTCCGACGAACGTGATCTCGATTACCGACGGCCAGATCTTCCTGGAAACCGACCTCTTCAACGCAGGTATCCGCCCGGCAATTAACGCCGGCGTGTCGGTGTCGCGCGTCGGCGGTGCGGCTCAAACCAAGGTCGTGAAGAAGCTGTCGGGCGGTATCCGTACCGACCTGGCACAGTACCGTGAACTCGCAGCGTTCGCGCAGTTCGCCTCGGACCTCGACGAAGCTACCCGCAAGCAACTGGAGCGCGGCCGCCGCGTGACGGAACTGCTGAAGCAGCCGCAATATCAGCCGCTGCAAGTGTGGGAACTGGCTGTCGCGCTGTTCGCTGCGAACAACGGCTACCTCGACGATCTGGAAGTTTCGCAAGTACTGCCGTTCGAAAAGGGCCTGCGCGAACACCTGAAGTCGAGCCACGCTGACCTGGTCAAGCGCATTGAAGATACCAAGGAACTCTCGAAGGACGACGAAGCCCTGCTGCATACGGCTCTCAAAGACTTCAAGAAGTCCGGCGCTTATTGATCCGCAAGTGATTCACAAGGCATAAACGGGCCTTGAAGCGGTGCGGGCCGCAGGCAACTGAACCCGCGCTGCTTTGATCGCTTTGCATGGGACCCGAGTAAGCGCTGAAGCGCTAACTCGGGCCGACAAGGAGCAAGCAATGGCTGGAATGAAGGAAATTCGCGGCAAGATCAAGAGCGTGCAAAACACGCGCAAGATCACGAAAGCGATGGAGATGGTGGCCGCATCGAAGATGCGCCGCGCTCAGGAGCGCATGCGCGCTGCTCGCCCGTATGCCGACAAGGTCCGCGATATCGCTGCCCACATGAGCCGTGCGAACCCGGAGTATCGTCACCCGTTTATGGTGTCGAACGAAGGCGCGAAGACGGCCGGCATCATCCTCGTGACGACCGATAAAGGTTTGTGCGGCGGGATGAACACCAACGTGCTGCGCGCGTCGCTGCAAAAGTTCAAGGAACTGGAAGGCCAGGGTAAGACGATCGAAGCAACTGCGATCGGTACCAAGGGTCTGGGTTTCCTGAACCGTCTGCGCGCCAAGGTGGTGTCGAATGTCGTGCATCTGGGCGACACGCCGCATCTGGAAAAACTGATCGGCGCGGTGAAGGTGCAGCTCGACCTGTACTCGGAAGGCAAGGTTTCGGCGGTGTACCTCGCGTACACGCGCTTCGTCAATACGATGAAGCAGGAGCCGGTGATCGAGCAACTGCTGCCACTGTCGGCAGATCAGTTCGAGCGCAAGGACGAAGACGGCACGACGCCGAGCACGCAGTGGGACTACATCTACGAGCCGGATGCACAGGCCGTGGTGGACGAACTGCTGGTGCGTTATGTCGAAGCGCTGGTCTATCAGGCCGTCGCGGAAAACATGGCATCGGAGCAGTCGGCACGAATGGTCGCAATGAAGGCCGCTTCAGACAATGCGAAGACGGTCATCAACGAACTGCAGCTCGTGTACAACAAGAGCCGTCAGGCCGCGATCACGAAAGAACTGTCGGAAATCGTCGGTGGCGCAGCGGCAGTCTGACCATAACGGTCAAGCATGCCGCTTCGTGTGCGCCGGTATGGCGCACCCATCGAAACTGCGCCTTTGCGCGAGTGAAGAATTGAGTATCTAAAGGAAAAGCGATGAGTACTACTGCTTTGGTAGAAGGCAAGATCGTACAGTGCATCGGCGCGGTGATCGACGTGGAATTCCCGCGTTCGGACATGCCGAAGATTTACGACGCGCTCATTCTCGAAGGTTCGGAACTGACCCTCGAAGTTCAGCAGCAGCTGGGCGACGGCGTCGTTCGTACCATCTGTCTGGGTGCCTCGGACGGTCTGCGCCGCGGTACGACGGTGAAGAACACCGGCAAGCCGATCAGCGTGCCGGTTGGCAAGCCGACCCTCGGCCGGATCATGGACGTGCTGGGTCGCCCGATCGACGAAGCCGGCCCGATCAACTCGGACGTGGTTCGCGGCATTCACCAGAAGGCTCCGGCGTTCGACGAACTGTCGCCGTCGACGGAACTGCTCGAAACCGGCATCAAGGTTATCGATCTGATCTGCCCGTTCGCGAAGGGCGGTAAGGTTGGCCTGTTCGGTGGCGCCGGCGTGGGCAAGACCGTGAACATGATGGAACTGATCAACAACATCGCTAAGGAACACGGTGGTTACTCCGTGTTCGCTGGTGTTGGTGAGCGTACCCGTGAAGGGAACGACTTCTATCACGAAATGAAAGACTCGAACGTTCTCGACAAGGTCGCGCTGGTGTACGGCCAGATGAACGAGCCGCCGGGCAACCGTCTGCGCGTCGCGCTGACCGGTCTGACGATGGCTGAGCACTTCCGTGACGAAGGTCTGGACGTGCTGTTCTTCGTCGACAACATCTACCGTTTCACGCTGGCAGGCACGGAAGTGTCGGCACTGCTCGGCCGTATGCCGTCGGCAGTGGGCTATCAGCCTACTCTGGCTGAAGAAATGGGTAAGCTGCAAGAGCGTATTACGTCGACCAAGACCGGCTCGATCACGTCGGTGCAGGCCGTGTACGTCCCTGCGGATGACTTGACCGACCCGTCGCCGGCTACGACTTTCGGCCACTTGGACGCAACCGTCGTGTTGTCGCGTGACATCGCTTCGCTGGGTATCTACCCGGCAGTGGATCCGCTCGATTCGACCTCGCGTCAGATCGACCCGAACGTGATTGGCGAAGAGCACTACGCGATCACGCGTGGCGTGCAGCAAACGCTGCAGCGCTACAAGGAACTGCGCGACATTATCGCGATTCTGGGCATGGACGAACTGGCGCCGGAAGACAAGCTCGCCGTGGCGCGCGCTCGTAAGATCCAGCGTTTCCTGTCGCAGCCGTTCCACGTCGCTGAAGTGTTTACGGGTTCGCCGGGCAAGTACGTGCCGCTGAAAGAAACGATCCGTGGCTTCAAGATGATCGTTGAAGGCGAGTGCGACCATCTGCCGGAACAAGCGTTCTACATGGTCGGCACGATCGACGAAGCCTTCGAAAAGGCCAAGAAGATCCAGTAAAGGTCGGGTGTAACGAAGCGGGCGCCGGGCTCGCGTGTTTCGGTACTCAAGTGGTATCGGAACGCAAAACTGGCGCCTCTTACTACGCTCAACCTCGCCTTGCATGGGACGAGGGCAAGCGCTAAGGCGCTAACTCTCGTCGAGCTTTGCATGGGACCAGAGTAAGCGCCGAAGCGCTAACTCTGATCGCCACAGGAGTCGATATGGCAACCATTAAAGTAGACGTCGTCAGCGCGGAAGAGCAGATCTTCTCGGGCCAGGCGAAGTTCGTCGCGCTGCCGGGCGAAGCGGGTGAACTCGGTATTCTGCCGGGCCACACGCCGCTCATCACGCGGATTCGTCCGGGTGCGGTGCGCATCGAAGCTGAAAACGGTGAAGAAGAGTTTGTCTTCGTCGCCGGCGGGATCCTCGAAATCCAGCCGGGCGCAGTGACGGTTCTCGCCGACACGGCGATCCGCGGCAAGGATCTCGACGAAGCCAAGGCCGAAGATGCACGCAAGCGTGCCGAAGAAGCGCTGCAGAATACGGGTTCGAACCTCGAATACGCAACCGCGCAAGCGGAACTGGCGTATGCGACGGCTCAACTCGCTGCGATCCAGCGCCTGCGCAAGCTGCGTGGTCAGAACTAGGCATTACGCATCAGAGAAAAAGCAGCCTTTGTGGCTGCTTTTTTTTGACCTCTACTTGACGTTTACGGAAAGGTCAGCAAAATCACAGGTTCAGTCTGCAGGCTTTGAGCAGCCGTCACAGTCAGGGTTGCCGCAGAGGGGGCGGGTAACACTTGATGCCTTACGGACATAAGCCGGTGGCACAATCGGTTTCAAATTCATTTCAATAGACTGGGCGAGCTTCCGCTCACGGAGACAACACCATGGCAACGCACGTGTCAGGCGTAGGAGCACTCGTCGAACCCAAAGACAACCTGTCGTATGTTCGTGGGTCGACCGAGATTCCATTGAGTGAAGCGCCGCTCGGCCAATTTCTGCGCGACACCGCCGCGCGCTTCCCTGACCGTCCGGCCGTGGTATTTCGCGAGCAACGCATTCGCTGGACGTGGCGGGAGTTCGCCGAAGAAATCGACGTGCTGGCGTCCGGGCTGCTTGCGCTGGGGATCGTGAAGGGCGACCGGGTGGGCATCTGGTCGCCGAACCGTGTGGAATGGCTGTTGACGCAGTTCGCCACCGCGCGCATCGGCGCAGTGCTGGTCAATATCAATCCCGCTTATCGGCTCGCGGAACTCGAATACGCATTGAACAAAGTCGGCTGCAACGCGATTATCGCGGCCGAGCGCTTCAAGAGTTCGATGTACCTCGAGATGCTGCAGGAGCTCGCGCCGGAACTGGCGACTCAAAAGCCGGGCGAACTGCGCGCTGCTCGCTTGCCGGAGTTGCGCTACGTGATTCGCATGTGCGACACGGAAACGCCCGGCATGCTGACCTTCTCCGGCGTGATCGAGCAGGGCCGCGCGACACTCGACGTCGCGAAGCTCGACGCCATCGGCGCGACGCTGTCCTGTCACGAACCGATCAACATTCAGTTCACCAGCGGCACAACTGGCAATCCGAAGGGCGCGACGCTGACGCATAGCAACGTCGTCAACAATGCACGCTATATCGCAATGGCGATGCGGCTGACGGAGCAGGACGGTCTGTGCATTCCGGTTCCGCTTTATCACTGTTTCGGGATGGTGCTGGCGGTGCTGGCGTGCGTATCGGTCGGCGCGAATATGGTGTTCCCGGGGGAGGGCTTCGACCCGGCTGCAACGCTAGCGGCCGTCGCAGAAGAGCAGTGCACCGCACTGCACGGTGTGCCGACCATGTTCATCGCCGAACTCGATCATCCAGACTTTGCCACCTACGACTTTTCGCGTCTGCGCACGGGCATTATGGCTGGCTCGCCGTGCCCGATCGAGACCATGAAGAAGGTTGTCGCGCGCATGCACCTCAGCGAGATCACGATTGCCTATGGCATGACGGAAACGAGCCCGGTGTCCTTCCAGAGTTCAACGACCGATCCGCTCGACAAGCGCACCACGACGGTCGGCCGTATCCAGCCGCATCTGGAAGTGAAGATCGTCGATCCGCTCGGCAATATCGTGCCTGTCGGGGAAACCGGCGAACTGTGCACCAAGGGGTATTCGGTCATGCAAGGTTACTGGGCAGACGAGGCGAGGACGCGGGAAAGCATCGTCGACGGCTGGATGCATACCGGTGATCTGGCGACGCTCGATGCCGACGGCTACTGCAACATCGTTGGTCGTCTGAAGGACATGCTGATTCGCGGTGGGGAAAACATTTATCCGCGTGAGATTGAAGAGTTTCTGTTCCGCCATCCGAAGATCCAGAGCGTCCAGGTGTTTGGCGTGCCCGACAAGAAATACGGCGAGGAGGTGTGCGCGTGGATCGTATTGCGCTCAGGCGAGCAGGCCACGGCTGAAGAAATCCAGCAATTTTGCCAGGGCCAGATTGCTCACTACAAGGTGCCGAAGTACATCCGTTTCGTTGACGAATTGCCGATGACGGTAACGGGCAAAGTTCAGAAGTTCGTCATGCGTGATCGGATGATCAGCGAATTGAAGATTCAGGAAGACAAGACGGCCTGATGGGCGGGTATGCTGGTTCGGCGCCACGCGCAGATACGCGCGGCGCCGGCCAACATTTTGAGGAGAACCGTTTGCTAAAAAGGAGCTGTGAGCGGGAAACCGCACGGCTGGGAAATCGTTAAATCGACTCGCCAGCCAGCTCGCAAACGTTTGACCAGACGAAAAAAAAGCGGGCCTGGAGCCCGCTAAAAACCACACGCTACGGGGTTAGCGCGAGGAGACCAAAGATGGAACCAACTGAGACGACGACCCGGCGTCGACTACGGCCCCAGCAGGGATGCCCCTTCACAGGGCTTCGGCATACGCCGACCGGCAAGTGCATCGTATCCGCTCACACCACGCACCCAGCCACATCCGTGTTGAAACCGTTGAGGGCATTGTGGGCGAATTAACCTACAAGCGCGGTAACAAAGTGTTTCAGGTTGTAACGCCCGCCAGATAAGGCGTTGCAGGACTTATTTCCAATCCGGGACGTTTTAAACGTAATTTTTACCGATGACAGTTGCGCAATTTCATACGCCTGATTGATGCTACTCGCGACGCATATCGCGGCGTAATCCGTTCAGTCGATTCCGCATGAAATGGTTGCATGCTCAACTTTTTAGGACGGATCGGCTGTAATACAGGCAGTTTTCCGGCGTTACGAAACCGGCTTGTTCACGGGCTATCGCACACGCCGCGCTGCAACATTTCACACACGCAGGAAAGACAAGCAGGGGACCGGTTCGCTGGCCCCTGCTCAAGTGGATTGTTCGAGTTTTGTTTAACAGGCCGAAGGCTGGTTACAGGATTGTGTCAGCCATGCGGACCTATTAATCGATCAATCAGTCTGGCCTTTCCGATCGGGTGGGACGCAGACTGCATCCCACTCCAGCTATTTCAGCCATCTGTCCGAGATTGCCTGATACTCGCCGGTCGCTCGAGCAAGATGTAGCCATTGATCGACGTACTGCTGGAACGCCACATCGCCGCGCGGCAGCAACCAGGCCTTCTCGCCATACTGGAAAGGCTTGTCCGGATGCACCGAGCAAAGACCTGGATTCAGCTTTTGCTGCAGCAAGGTTTCCGACGCGTCCGTCACCATGACGTCGGCCTTGCCGGCGAGGATCTGTTTGAAAACGGTCACATTGTCTGGATAGACGGTCAGGTTCGCATGCGGGAAATACTGCCTGGCGAAACGCTCGTTGGTTCCGCCCGGATTGACGATCACACGGGTCGCCGGCTGATCGATCTGCGCTACCGTCTGGTACTTGTTCACGTCGTCGCACCGGACGATCGGGGTTTTGCCGTCGATCATGTACGCCTGCGTGAAGAACGCTCGCTTCTGGCGCTCGAGCGTGGGCGAAACACCGCCTACGCCGATGTCGCATTTCGCGACGAAGTCGTTCATCAGGTTCGGCCACGACGTCTTGACGAATTCCGCCTTCACGCCGAGTGATTTGGCGAGCGACTCCGCCATGTCGATATCGATGCCTTCAAACTGGCCGTCTGCCTTGTAAAACGAGTACGGTTTGTAGTCCCCGGTCGTACAGGCGCGCAGCGTGCCGCGCGCGAGGATTTCGTCGAGCCGGGAGGGCGCCGCTGCCGCTGCAGTACTGCTGGTCTGCGCCTCAACCACGCCTGCGTGCATCAAAACACCGGTCAAAACGCCGAGCAGTGCGAGTGCTGCCTTGTTCATCGAATCTCCTTGGTTATGCGTAATTGTTTGGTAAGGCCGTTGGATGATAGCCCGGCAATTTGTGCTTGAACATTGGCCGTTCAGCTGAGTCATGGCGCCGCACGCGGCGGCGAATCAGCCGACCGCAACTACGGTGCGCGAGCGTTATTGCCCGCATCAAGCACGATAGGGTGAGCCGGGTCCGGTAAAATGCCCCTTTGCCTTCGGTCGTACGCAACGTGGCCCATAAACTCCTGAACGACACTTTCCTGCGCGCGCTGCTGCGCCAGCCGACCGACTACACGCCGATCTGGCTGATGAGGCAGGCCGGTCGCTATCTGCCGGAATACAACGCCACACGGGCTCGTGCGGGCAGTTTCCTCGGTCTGGCGAAGAACCCGGCGTACGCAACCGAGGTGACGCTGCAGCCGCTCGAGCGCTATCCGCTCGACGCCGCGATCCTGTTCTCCGACATCCTGACGGTGCCTGACGCCATGGGCCTAGGTCTCGAATTCGTCGCCGGCGAGGGGCCGAAATTCGCCCGGCCGGTGCGAACCGAAGACGACGTGGCGCGCCTTGCTGTGCCGGATATCGATGCCACGCTGCGCTACGTGACCGACGCGGTACGCGAAATTCGCACTGCGCTCACCGACACGCAAGGCCGTCAGCGCGTGCCGCTGATCGGGTTTTCCGGCAGCCCGTGGACCTTGGCGTGCTACATGGTCGAAGGTAGCGGGTCGGCGGATTTCCGTACCGTCAAATCGATGTTGTACGCGCGCCCGGACCTGATGCACCGTATTCTCGACGTCAACGCGAAGTCGGTTGCGGCGTACCTGAATGCGCAGATCGAAGCCGGCGCGCAAGCCGTGATGATTTTCGACACGTGGGGCGGAGCGCTTGCAGACGGTGTCTACCAACGCTTCTCGCTGCAGTACATCCAGCAGGTCGTGAGCCAGTTGAAGCGCGATCACGACGGCGAAAAAGTGCCGGTCATCACCTTCACAAAGGGTGGTGGTTTGTGGCTCGACGAGATCGCCAATACTGGCGTGGATGCGGTCGGTCTCGACTGGACCGTGAATCTGAGCCGGGCCCGCGAGCGCGTGGGGAGCAAGGTGGCGCTGCAAGGCAATATCGACCCCTCGGTGCTGTTTGCGCCGCCGGCTTCGATTCGCATGGAAGCGCGCGCGGTGCTCGATAGTTTCGGCAATCATCCTGGCCACGTTTTCAACCTCGGCCACGGCATTTCGCAGTTCACGCCGCCGGAGAATGTCGCCGAACTCGTCGACGAAGTCCATCGTCATAGCCGCGCGATTCGCAGCGGCGCACATGCACCAACCTGATGCCGTAATCGTTGTCATTTTTGTTGCGACGCAGCGAACTGGGCTCTCGGCCTAAGGGAATATTTGTAGTGGGCGGGCCGTCAGATGGCGGTCCCACGAAAGTCAAGACTTGACTTATGCACATTGATCACGCTGCGGCGCGGTAGAAGCTTTCGTCGTGCCCTAGCCCTTGCACATTGCGGGCACATTTGATCTAAGCCTTGTCTGGCAAGGGTTTCAGGGACCCACGACAAAATGTGTCAAATCCCACAGAAGGCCGCTGGGGCGCGGTTCCTAGCCCATCTGAACGAAGTTCTCAACAAAGTTATCCACAGGCACGCGGGCCGATTGCAATTGTTCAGCCGAATCCAAAACTTAGCGCGGAAATTGAAGTTTTACTTTAACTTCGACGGATTCGCCGCGTGCTCAATGCACGCGGTGACGCGGCGTCGTGCCGCATCCATTCCCCTGGCTTACACCACCGCGTGAGTGACGTTTTCGTCCGCGTCGCGCTGGATCATCCACTGCCGACTTTGTTCGACTACCGCTGCGACACGCCCGAACGTGTCGCGCCGGGCATGCTGGTGAGCGTGCCGTTCGGCAAGCGTCACGTGGTGGGGCTGGTGTGCGAAGTGACCGCTCACAGTGACGTGCCGGCGGACCGCCTGCGGACGGTCGCCGTTGTCTGTACGGCCTGCCCGCCGGTGTCGGCCGAATGGCTGGCGCTCACGGCCTTCGCTGCCGACTACTATCAACGCGGCCTCGGCGAAGTGGCACTGCCCGCTTTGCCGCAAGCCCTGCGTGATGCCTCGCGCTGGTCGCGCCTTTTCGCGCCGGAAGAGCGTTACAGCCTGACGGCGGAAGGCCGCGCCGCGTTGCCGGAAACATTGCCCGCGCGCGCGAGCGCGCTGCGCAAGCTTGCCTCCGCTCTCGCCGAGGTGGAATTTCTGATCGCTGCCGACGCTCGCGCGCTTCATCCCAAGGCCATTGCAAGCCTGGATGCATGGCAGGCCGAAGGGTGGGTGGCGCTGGAAACGATCGAAGCCGCCGAGGTGCTCGCCACCGCTGCATCGCCGGATACGCCGGCACCCGCGTTGCCCACGCTGACGGACGAACAGGCGAGCGCTGTCGAAGCGATCCGCGACGCGGACGGCTTCGCACCGTTTCTGCTGCATGGCGTGACGGGCAGCGGCAAAACCGAGGTGTATCTGCGTGCGCTCGCCGAGATTCTGGCGGCGAAGCCTGACGCCCAGGCACTCGTCCTCGTCCCTGAAATCAATCTGACGCCGCAGTTCGAGTCGGCCTTCCGTGCGCGCTTTGCCGCCCTCGACGGCACGTCGATCGTCACGTTGCACAGCGGCCTCGCGGAAGGCGAACGGGCCCGCAACTGGTTTGCCGCGCACACGGGGCGCGCCCGCATTGTGCTCGGCACGCGGCTCGCGGTGCTCGCCTCGCTGCCGAAACTCGCGATCATCGTCGTCGATGAGGAACACGATCCCGCTTATAAGCAGCAGGAAGGCCTGCGCTACTCGGCGCGCGATCTGGCGATCTATCGCGCCAAACAACTCGCGTTGCCGGTTGTGCTCGGCTCGGCCACGCCGTCGCTGGAAAGCTGGTGGCAGGCTGATCAGGGGCGCTATCAGCGGCTTACCTTGTCGCGCCGCGCGGTCGCCACGGCCGTTCTGCCAACCGTCAAGCTGATCGATCTGGAAGAAGAGCGCCGGCGCGGGCGGGCTTCGGTGGAAGGCCTGTCCGGGCCTTTGATCGCGGCGCTGAAGGCTCGGCTCGAGCGCGGCGAGCAAAGTCTCGTGTTTCTCAACCGGCGCGGTTACGCGCCGCAACTCGCCTGCGATGCCTGCGGCTGGGTGGCAGGCTGCCCGCGTTGCAGCGCCTACGTCGTGTTGCACAAACCCGAGCGCGCGCTGCGCTGCCACCATTGCGGCTGGGAGTCGCGCATTCCGCGCTCGTGCCCCGAGTGCGGCAATGTCGACATCGCGCCGATGGGGCGTGGCACCCAGCGCGTCGAAGAAACGCTGGCGAGCGCGGTGCCTGGCGCCCGCGTGCTGCGTATCGACGCCGATAGCACGCGCCGCAAAGGCAGCGCGCAGGCGCTGTTTTCCGACGTCCACGCAGGCGAGGTCGATATCCTCGTCGGCACGCAGATGATCGCGAAGGGCCACGACTTCCAGCGGGTGTCGCTGGTTGGCGTGCTGAACGCCGACACTGCCTTGTTTTCACATGACTTCCGCGCCAGCGAACGGCTTTTCGCGCAATTGATGCAAGTGAGCGGCCGTGCCGGCCGCGCCGGTTTGCCGGGCGAAGTGCTGGTGCAGACGCGCTATCCGCGCCATGCGCTGTACCACGCGCTGGGGCGGCATGATTACGTCGGCTTTGCCAATTCGACGCTGGGCGAACGGCGCGACGCTCATCTGCCGCCGTTCGTCTATCAGGCTTTGCTGCGCGCCGAAGGCCGCACGCTCGAAGCCGCGCTTGCCTTCCTGCAACAGGCCGCTGCCGCGTTGACCGAGATCCCGGCCGCAGGGCGCGTGACGGTCTATGACGCCGTGCCGCTCACCATCGTCAAGGTGATGCACGTGCATCGCGCGCAATTGCTGATCGAAAGCGCGTCGCGAGCCGCGCTGCAGGCCACGTTGCACGCGTGGCAGCCGATGCTGCGCGGCGTGAAAGGCGTGCTGCGCTGGAACCTCGAAGTCGACCCGCTCGACATCTGAAGTCGGTCACCGCGCCGTCCCCGGCGTTGCTCGTTACTCCTTTGAGTCATATTCATAGAGCGAATGGTCGTTTCGTTTTGCGTCTCCGCTCGCCTATATTTCGCCGAATCGGCGCATCGTTAAGCAAAACTCAAACATTCCCGCGCCGATGCAACTCAACTCACTCGGGGCATGACGATGAGCGATACCAATCAAACACTGCCGACCGGCGCGGCGCCCGGCAAACACCGCAGCGACCAAAGCGCGCACGGCGGCGGTCTCTTCTCCACCGAAGACTGGTGGGCCGTCTGGATCGGCCTGCTGGTGATCGTGATTGCCTGGGCGCTGTTCGCCTCCGGCAGCAGCATCAAGTGGCTGGCGGTAGCGCCGGCCAAATGGTCGAGCGTGGCGCAAGCTGCGCAGGACATCGGCAAGCATCTGCCGAATTATGTCGCGCTGTTCATCGTGTTCGCGGTGCTGTTCGGCGTCAGTCTTGCCGCGTTGAAGCAACGGGTCGGCGCATTCTTCGCGTCATTTCTGATCCTGTTCGTCGCATCGGCACTGATCTTCACGCTGGGCGCGTGGGTCAACGCGTCGAAGTACAACCTCGAGCCGCCGCTGGTGGCGCTGGCGCTGGGTCTCCTGATTTCCAATCTGTTCACGTTGCCCGAATGGTTCTCGGCGGGCTTGCGCGTGGAGTTTTACATCAAGGTCGGCATCGTGCTACTCGGCGCGACGCTGCCGTTCACCTTGCTGGTCTGGGCGGGACCGGTCGCTGTCGGGCAGGCGACCATCGTCTCGCTCGTGACCTTCTTCGTGATCTTCTTTGCCGGCAAGGCGCTCGGCCTCGACCGGCGGTTTGCGGCCGTGCTGGGGGTGGGTGGCGCGGTGTGCGGCGTCTCGGCGGCGATCGCGATTGCCGGCGCGGTGCGGGCCAGGCGCGAACAGGCGTCGGTGGCGATTACGCTGGTCGTGTTGTGGGCGATCGTGATGATCTTCGTGCTGCCGTTCGCATCGCGCTCGCTAGGCTTATCGACGGCGGTCGCCGGTGCATGGATCGGCACCTCTGAATTCGCCGACGCCGCGGGCATTGCCGCCGCGCAAGCCTACGGCGACTTCGCGAAGCATGCGGGCGGTGTGATTGCCGGCGCGCCCGAAGCGTCGCTGCAGGCGTTCACGCTGATGAAGGTCGTTGGCCGTGACATCTGGATCGGGATCTGGGCATTCGTGCTGGCGATTGTCGCCACGACACGCTGGGAGTCGCAGGACAGCGGCGTTCAAGCCAAGGCCAATGCGGGTGAAATCTGGGCGCGCTTTCCGAAATTCGTGATCGGTTTCGTAATCGCATCCGCACTGGTGACGTGGATCGCGAGCCACTACTCGTTGGCCGATTACCGCGAGGTCGTCACGCCCGAATTCGTCGCGCCGATCACCGCGCTGCGCACGTGGGCGTTCACGTTCTGTTTCCTGAGCATTGGGTTGACCACCCGTCTGCGCGCGCTTTCAGCCACCGGCGTGAAGCCGTTCCTGGCTTTTACGGCCGGGGTAGTGGTCAATATCGCCATCGGCTACGCGCTGTCCGCGCACGTGTTCGCACCGTACTGGAATAGCTTGGGGCAGGGCTCGTAATGAGCGAAGCCGTCCGCATCGCCGGCACGGCCCACGCACGCGGAGACGCGTGCGTGGCGCGCTGTGCACGCTGCCGGTATCGCGCCGAGGATCGGCATTCATTGGAGCAGAGCATTGCTGGCCTCGCCGTGTTCAGTTCCGGGTTTGGCGCGAGCGTGGCAGACAGCCGGCTTTGCCGTCTGCATGACCAGCTCGTTTCGCCTGACGACACCTGCGCCCGGTTCGAGCCGATCCCGCATCACTGACGCGCGCGTCTGCGGGGTCGCCGGTTGAAGAGCCGGGCGACGCGCATTCACAACTCGCTGTGTTAATCGCGGCCTCAATCGAGATATCAATCGCGATATCAATCGAGACCGGCCTCGCTTTGTCTAGCGCGAGTCGCCGGATTCAGCCGTTCAATCGTTCGCTGCGGCCCGTGCATCGCCCGCCGATGCGCGCGATGCCGGACGCGCGCGCCCCTCGGCGCCCGTGCGTTTGCCCGAACCGCCCGTCGCGCCACGGATGAACAGCACCGCGCACATTGCGCACATCGCCCAGATGCCTAATACGACCAACCACTTTTCCATTTCACCAGTCCTCTCAAACCCCGTACCGCTTTTTATGTGCGTGCCGTGAGGCCGCAACCATCCATGTTCTGTATAACGGCGCGCAGAGCAATCTGATAAGGGTAAAAGCGAAAAGAATCACGCCAGGGAAAGTACCAATCGCAACCGCCGTCGCCACGCGCGGCGCCATCCGGCGCAAACCCCCACCACACAAGGCTTTCACGAAGGTGCAACCATGCGCGATGCATGGTTGCACCTTTTTATTGGGAGGCGTACGATTCGCTCAACTTTTAGTCTCTCACCGGCGATACCCAGCGATGTCGTCTGGTATCCGAAGAAGGAAACATGGCTAGCACCACCCTTGGCGTCAAGGTCGACGACCTCCTGCGTTCCCGGCTGAAAGATGCCGCCACCCGCCTCGAACGCACTCCGCACTGGCTGATCAAGCAGGCGATCTTCGCATACCTCGAAAAGATCGAGCATGGACAATTGCCTCCGGAATTGTCAGGCCACACCGGCTCGGCCGATCTGGCTGATGGCGCCGCGGTGGAGCAAGACGAAGACAGCGCGTCGCATCCGTTCCTCGAATTCGCGCAAAACGTGCAGCCACAGTCGGTGCTGCGCGCGGCGATTACCGCTGCGTACCGCCGTCCCGAGCCGGAATGCGTGCCGTTCCTGCTCGGTCAGGCGCGTTTGCCGGCCAATCTCGCGGGCGACGTGCAGGGCATGGCGCACAAGCTGGTCGAGACGCTGCGTAGCAAGAGCAAGGGTGGTGGCGTCGAAGGGCTGATCCACGAATTCTCGTTGTCGAGCCAGGAAGGCGTGGCGCTGATGTGCCTTGCCGAAGCGCTGCTGCGTATTCCCGATCGCGCCACCCGTGATGCGTTGATCCGCGACAAGATCAGCAAGGGCGACTGGAAATCGCACGTCGGCCAGGCGCCGTCGCTGTTCGTCAACGCCGCGACGTGGGGCCTGATGATCACTGGCAAGCTGGTGACGACCAATAGCGAAACGGGTCTGTCGTCGGCGCTTACGCGCCTGATCGGCAAGGGCGGCGAGCCGCTGATCCGTAAGGGCGTGGATATGGCGATGCGCCTGATGGGCGAACAGTTCGTCACCGGCGAGAACATCTCCGAAGCGCTGGCCAACAGCCGCAAGTACGAAGCGCGCGGCTTCCGCTACTCGTACGACATGCTCGGCGAAGCGGCCACCACCGAAGCCGACGCGCAACGTTACTACGCGTCGTACGAACAGGCGATCCACGCAATCGGCAAGGCCGCCGGCGGCCGCGGCATTTACGAAGGCCCGGGCATCTCGATCAAGCTGTCGGCGTTGCACGCCCGCTATTCGCGTTCGCAGCAGGAACGCACGATGAGCGAACTGCTGCCGCGCGTGCGCTCGCTGGCGATTCTCGCGCGCCGTTACGACATCGGCCTGAACATCGACGCGGAAGAAGCCGATCGCCTCGAAATCTCGCTCGATTTGCTCGAAGCGCTGTGCTTCGACCCGGAACTGGCCGGCTGGAACGGCATCGGTTTCGTGGTGCAGGCGTACCAGAAGCGCTGCCCGTTCGTGATCGACTACCTGATCGATCTGGCGCGCCGTAGCCGTCACCGCATCATGGTTCGCCTCGTGAAGGGCGCGTACTGGGATACCGAAATCAAGCGTGCGCAAGTGGATGGCCTCGAAGGCTATCCGGTCTACACGCGCAAGATCTACACCGACGTGTCGTACGTCGCCTGCGCGAAAAAGCTGCTCGCCGCGCCGGACGCGGTTTATCCGCAGTTCGCCACGCACAACGCGCACACGCTGTCGGCGATCTATCACCTCGCGGGCAATAACTACTACCCCGGCCAGTACGAATTCCAGTGCCTGCACGGCATGGGCGAGCCGCTGTACGAAGAGGTCACCGGCCGCGACAAGCTGAACCGTCCGTGCCGCGTGTACGCACCAGTCGGCACGCATGAAACGCTGCTCGCGTACCTCGTGCGCCGTCTGCTGGAAAACGGCGCGAACACGTCGTTCGTGAACCGTATCGCCGACGAAAACGTCGCGATCAAAGACCTGATCGCCGACCCGGTCGACGAAGCCTCGAAGATCATGCCGCTCGGCGCGCCGCACGCGAAGATTCCGCTGCCGCGCAATCTGTTTGGGGCAGAGCGCCTCAATTCGATGGGCCTCGATCTGTCGAACGAACATCGTCTGGCGTCGCTCTCGTCGGCGTTGCTGGCGAGCGCGCATCACCCGTGGCGCGCCGCGCCGATGCTGGAAGACAACGAGATCGCCGTGGGCGTCGCACGTGACGTGCGCAACCCGGCCGATCATCGTGACCTCGTCGGCACGGTTGTCGAAGCGACCTCGGAACATGTGAGCGCGGCATTGGCGCACGCGGTTGCCGCCGCACCGATCTGGCAAGCCACGCCGGTCGATGCCCGTGCCGACTGCCTCGCACGAGCCGCCGATCTGCTCGAAGCGCAGATGCATACGCTGATGGGTCTCGTGGTGCGGGAAGCCGGCAAGTCGCTGGCGAATGCGGTCGCGGAAATTCGCGAGGCGATCGATTTCCTGCGCTACTACTCGACGCAGATCCGCAACGAATTCTCTAACGACACGCATCGCCCGCTCGGTCCGGTGGTCTGTATCAGCCCGTGGAATTTCCCGCTGGCGATTTTCATGGGCCAGGTCGCCGCGGCGCTCGCAGCCGGTAACACCGTGCTCGCGAAGCCGGCCGAACAGACGCCGCTGATCGCCGCGCAAGCCGTGCGTATCCTGCGCGAGGCCGGCGTGCCGGCGGGCGCGGTCCAACTGCTGCCGGGCGACGGCGAAACGGTCGGCGCTGCGCTGGTGGCCGATCCGCGCACCCGTGCGGTGATGTTCACCGGTTCGACCGAAGTCGCGCGTCTGATCAACAGGACGCTCTCGAACCGCCTCGACCCGGAAGGCAAGCCGATCCCGCTGATCGCCGAAACGGGCGGTCAGAACGCGATGATCGTCGATTCGTCGGCGCTTGCTGAACAGGTGGTGGCGGACGTGTTGCAGTCGTCGTTCGATTCCGCCGGTCAACGGTGTTCCGCGTTGCGCGTTCTTTGTCTGCAAGAAGACGTTGCGGACCGCACGCTGGAAATGCTAACGGGCGCGATGCGTGAACTGTCAGTGGGTAATCCGGATCGCCTGTCGATCGACGTCGGCCCGGTGATCGACCTCGATGCAAAACGCGGTATCGACGCGCACGTCGCGGCGATGCGCGAGAAAGGCCGCAAGATCGAGCAACTGCCGATGCCGGAAGGCGGCGCGCAAGGCACGTTTGTTCCGCCGACGCTGATCGAACTCGACAGCATCGACGAATTGAAACGTGAAGTGTTCGGCCCGGTGCTGCATGTGGTGCGTTACCGCCGCAGCCAGCTCGACAAACTGCTCGAACAGATCCGCACGACCGGTTACGGCCTGACGCTCGGCATCCATACGCGGATCGACGAAACCATCGGCCACGTGATCAGCCGCGCGCATGTCGGCAACATCTACGTGAACCGCAACGTGATCGGCGCGGTGGTGGGGGTTCAGCCGTTCGGTGGCGAAGGTTTGTCGGGTACGGGTCCGAAAGCAGGTGGCGCGCTGTATCTGCAGCGCTTGTTGGCGACGCGTCCGGCGGGGTTGCCGAAGTCGCTGGCGCAGTCGCTGGTCGCGGATGTACCGCAAGCCGGCCCGAACGGGGATAATCGCGGCGACAATCCGTCCGCGGCCTTGACGGCGCTGCGCGATTGGCTGATCGGCGAACAACAGCCGGTGCTGGCCGCACGGTGTGACGGTTATCTGTCGCATGTGCCGGCGGGCGCTACTGCGGTATTGTCGGGCCCCACGGGCGAGCGCAACACGTACACGCTCGGCGCACGCGGCACGGTGCTGTGTATCGCCTCGACGGCAAGCGGTGCGCGCGTGCAGTTAGCCGCGGCGCTGGCTACGGGAAATCGCGCGTTGTTCGAAGGCGCGGCTGGGGAACAATTGGTGTCGCAATTGCCTGCCGCGTTGAAGGCCCACGCAAGCGTGAAGAAGAGTGCCGATACGCCGTTCGACGCGGTGCTGTTCGAAGGCGATAGCGACGAACTGCTGGCGCTGGTGAAGGAAGTCGCGAAGCGTCCGGGGCCGATCGTTTCGGTGCAAGGCGTCGCGGCGCGCGCGCTGGAAAGCGGCGATGAAGACTATGCGCTCGAGCGTCTGTTGACGGAACGCTCGGTCAGTGTGAATACGGCAGCAGCAGGCGGTAATGCGAATTTGATGACGATCGGTTGAGCGAACCTCATTGATCCTTTTCAAAAAAACGGAAGCGGTACGGCGACCCCGAAAAACCGCTCCATCCACACCTGGTACCAAGGAGAAGCTATGCAACACAAGATGACAAAGCTGGCAGGCGCAGCACTGGTTGCGGCAATGTCGCTGGCGGGGACGGCCAACGCTCAATCGACCGAAGACGTGAAGATCGGTTTTGCCGGTCCGATGACGGGCGCACAGGCGCACTACGGCAAGGACTTCCAGAACGGCATCACGCTGGCTGTGGAAGACATGAACGCCACCAAGCCGATGATCGGCGGCAAGCAGGTTCGCTTCGTGCTGGATTCGGCCGACGACCAGGCTGACCCGCGCACCGGCACGACCGTTGCACAAAAGCTGGTGGATGACGGCATCAAGGGCATGCTTGGCCACTTCAATTCGGGCACCACGATTCCGGCTTCGCGCATCTACGCGAACGCGGGCATCCCCGAAATCGCCATGGCAACGGCGCCTGAGTACACGCAACAAGGCTTCAAGACCACGTTCCGCATGATGACGTCCGACACGCAGCAAGGTTCGGTCGCCGGCACGTTCGCGGTGAAGACTTTGGGCGTGAAGAAGATCGCGATCGTCGACGACCGCACCGCTTACGGCCAAGGTCTGGCTGATCAGTTCGAAAAGGCTGCGAAGGCTGCTGGCGGCACGATTGTCGATCGTGAATACACGAACGACAAGGCTGTCGACTTCAAGTCGATCCTGACCAAGCTGAAGTCGGTGCAACCGGACCTGATCTATTACGGCGGCGCGGATTCGCAAGCGGCACCGATGGTCAAGCAGATGAAGGCACTGGGCATCAAGGCACCGCTGATGGGCGGCGAAATGGTCCACACGCCGACGTTCATCCAGATCGCGGGTGACGCAGCGAACGGCACGGTGGCATCGCTCGCCGGCCTGCCGCTGGAAGAAATGCCGGGCGGTAAGGACTACGTCGCGAAGTACAAGAAGCGCTTCAACGAAGACGTGCAAACGTACTCGCCGTACGCGTACGACGGTGCAATGGCCATGTTCGACGCAATGAAGAAGGCTAACTCGACCGATCCGGCCAAGTACCTGCCGCTGCTCGCGAAGACCTCGATGCCGGCAGTGACGGCAGCGAACCTTGCGTACGACGGCAAGGGCGACCTGAAGAACGGCGGCATCACGCTGTATAAGGTTGTCGACGGCAAGTGGACGACGCTGCAAAGCGTGGGCGGGAAGTAAGCGGTTTTTCGCCATGAGTCTGTGAGGATCGCGCGCGGTTTCCGCCTGATGCTCACTGGCTCACTGCACAAAAAAGCCCTTCGGTTCGAACCGAAGGGCTTTTTCTTTGATGCTTCGCTATGCGTGCGGGACGCGACGTAACGCCATCACTCCCCTCGCAGCTTCCTGCCCTGCTCGCGCACCTGCTCCAATGTCGCGCCGGGCGTGCTCGCTTCCTGCGGCATACGGATCTCGATCACGGCCGCGCGTTTCGCTTCCATCGAACGCTGCAACGCCGGCAGAAAATCTTCGGTCCGCTCCACGGTCTCTCCATGCGCGCCGAACGATCTTGCGAACGCCGCGAAGTCCGGATTCGTGAGACCCGTACCGTGCACGCGATTCGGATAGTGTCGTTCCTGATGCATCCGGATCGTGCCAAAGTGGTTGTTGTTCACCACGATAAAGAGCACGTGCAGATCGTATTGCATCGCCGTGGCGAGTTCCTGCGCGGACATCATGAAACAACCGTCACCGGCCAGCGCAACCACCGCGCGTTGCGGGTAAAGCGACTTCGCCGCAATCGCAGCCGGCACGCCGTAGCCCATCGCGCCGCTGGTCGGTGCGAGTTGTGAGCGATAGTGCCGATAGGAAAAATGCCGATGCAGCCACGTTGCGTAGTTGCCCGCGCCGTTGGTGAGGATCGCGTCTTCCGGCAAATGCGCGCGCAATTGCTGGATCACTTCGCCCATTTGCACGTCGCCAGGAATCTGACGTGGTTTGCGCCACTCGAGATACGCTTGATGCGCTTCCTCCGCTGCGCCGTCCCAAGCGAGTTTGCCGGAAGACGGCTTTAGCGCCGCAAGCAGGGCCGCCAGTTCGGGCATGCCGGAGACAATCGGCAAGTCCGCTGCGTAGACGCGGCCTAGTTCTTCTGCACCTTGATGGACGTGCACCAACGTTTGCTTTGTTTTCGGAATATCGAGCAGCGTGTAGCCGTTTGTCGTCGCTTCACCTAGTCGCGGTCCAAGCGTAAGCAGCAGATCCGCATCGCGGATCCGTTGAGCCAGCGCCGGATTGATCCCAAGGCCGACATCACCCGCATAGTTCGGATGCTCGTTGTCGAGCGTGTCCTGAAAGCGGAACGCGAGGCCGATCGGCAATTGCCAATTCTCGACGAAACGTTGCAGGTCGGCGCATGCCTCAGGCGTCCAACCGCTGCCACCGGCAATCACCATCGGCCGTTGCGCGCCTTCCAGCAATCCACGCAACTCGTCCATCTGAGACGCGGACGGCGAGGCAGCAACGCGCTTGTATCTGGGCGCGCCAGTGGCCACTTCGCACGCGTCGCTCAACACATCTTCCGGCAACGACAACACGACCGGCCCCGGACGTCCCGACGTCGCCGTGTGAAACGCGTGGCTCAGATATTCGGGAATGCGCTTCGGATCGTCGATTTGCGCGACCCACTTGGCCATCTGCCCAAACATGCGCCGGTAGTCGATTTCCTGGAAGGCCTCGCGATCGAGATGCTCGCGCGCGCATTGGCCGATCAGCAGGATCATCGGCGTGGAGTCCTGAAACGCGGTGTGCACGCCGATCGAGGCATGCGTCGCGCCCGGTCCACGCGTGACGATCGCGACGCCCGGGCGTCCGGTCAACTTACCGACGGCTTCGGCCATATTCGCGGCCGCCGCTTCATGCCGGCAGACGATAGTCTGGATGTGATCGGTTTCGTCGTGCAGTGAATCGAGCACCGCGAGAAAGCTCTCACCGGGTACACAGAAAACACGTTCGACGCCATGCGTCAGCAAGGCATCGACGACGAGACGTGCGCCGGTAGTTTGGGCATTGGAAGAAGTTTCAGAAGCGAGCGGCATTGCGATGAAGCCTCCAGACAGTGCGTAGGGTGCGGCCGGATGTTGCCGCACCGGCTCAATGATGCCGATGGGCGCTTCAGCAGCTTACGCCGTCAGCGCGTCTGCTGTCACGGCGCAACTCAACCGTTTCCGCGCGGCGTTGCCAATTCGGAAACGAAAACGCGGGCCGTAGCCCGCGTCGTTATCTGCCGTTAAACACCGGCCTCAACACTCCACAATATTCACAGCCAACCCACCGCGCGAGGTTTCCTTGTACTTCGTCTTCATATCCGCGCCGGTCTGCATCATCGTTTTGATCACAGAGTCCAGCGACACGTAATGGGTGCCGTCCCCGCGTAGCGCCATCCGCGCGGCATTCACGGCTTTCACCGAGCCCATCGCATTGCGTTCGATACACGGAATCTGCACCATTCCACCGACCGGATCGCACGTCAGCCCGAGGTTATGCTCCATGCCGATTTCAGCAGCATTCTCGACTTGCTCGGGCGTGCCGCCCATCACCGCCGCGAGCGCACCCGCGGCCATTGAACAGGCCACACCCACTTCACCTTGGCATCCCACTTCCGCACCGGAGATCGACGCGTTCAGCTTATACAGAATGCCGATCGCCGCCGCCGTCAGCAGGAAGTCGATCACGCCCTGCTCGTTCGAGCCCGGCATGAAGCGCGTGTAGTAATGCAGCACGGCCGGAATGATGCCGGCCGCGCCATTGGTCGGGGCTGTGACCACGCGCCCGCCCGCCGCGTTTTCTTCATTGACGGCGATGGCGTAGAGATTGATCCAGTCGACCATCGACAACGGATCGCGGAGCGCCAGCTCAGGATTACTCGACAACGCGCGATACAACTGCGGCGCGCGGCGCTTCACCTGGAACGGACCCGGCAAAGTACCGTCCGCATCCGGATTGTTGATGCCGCACCCGCGCGACACGCACGATTGCATCACGCCCCAGATCTTCAGCAAGCCGGCACGCGTCTCTTCTTCCGTATGCCAGACGCGTTCGTTGTCCCACATCAATTGCGCGATGCTCTTGCCGGTCGATTTGCACAGTGCGAGCAATTCGGTGCCGCTGCGGAACGAATGCGGCAACTGTTCGACGGCGCTCAGCACCTTCGTATTCGGCGCGCCCGCCGTCACCACAAAACCGCCGCCGACCGACAAATACGTCGACTCGCGCAGCGTCTCGCCTTGCGCGTCGAATGCACGCAGTTTCAGGCCGTTCGGATGCTCGGGCAGCGCCTGGCGATAGAACGAAATGTGATCTTTTTGCACGAACGGCACGTCGTGCGTGCCGAGCAAGGCGAGCTTGCGCGAGCTCTTTACCGCATCCAGCCGTTGCGCGATGGTGTCCGGATCGACTGTGTCGGGTGCGTCGCCCATCAGGCCGAGCATCACCCCGCGATCGGTACCGTGACCCTTACCGGTCGCGCCGAGCGAACCGTACAGATCCACTTTCACCGACGCCGTCGCCCCAAGCAGCCCGTCACGTTCGAGCCCTTGCGCGAACATCAGCGCCGCACGCATCGGCCCGACCGTATGCGAACTGGACGGACCAATGCCGATTTTGAAGAGGTCGAACACGCTGACTGCCATTTACTGCTCCTGCTGATAAAAGTAAGTTTAGCGCGCCGGCAGCGGCAAACACACGGCGAGCCACGCGGGTGGCGTCGGTGCGAGCTGCAGCGCGATCGGCGTATAGCGTCCATCCAGACGCGCCGCCAGGTGAAACAGTTCCGTCGCGTTGTTCGGATCCCATTGACCCGAATAGCCGGGTAAGCCGGCCTCACGACGTTTGGCATCGAACGGAACGTTCGAATGCACGAATTCTTCATGCGTTTTGCTGCCGTCCGCGTACGGCGTGAGCCAGTTCAGCGCGCCTGCCAGCGACGCGCCGTTCGCCCCCTTCTCCGGCAACCAGTTGCGATTGTGGCGGCGCGCGGCAAGTGCGGCGGTCACGAGCGGCTGCAGGTCGTAGGTGACGTAGTGCAATGCATCGCGCTCGGAGAAATCCACGGTCGAGCCGTCCGGCGCGATGTTGTCGTCGATATGCTCGTCGAACAGGCGCTGCGCCGCGTTGATCATCTTGCGATTATCCAGCGTGAACGCGGCCATCGCGATCAGCTTGACCCGGTGGCTTTGCCAGTTGTTCCGGAACGTGCCCTTGAGCGGCCGCGGTTGCGCGTCAATCTGTGCGATATAGCCGCTCGCGAGCTTGGTCAGGAACGCCATCGAGGCATTGCGCGTCTTCACCGGCAACGCGCTCGCGGTCATGTCGTAGGCGAGGATCAGGCCTTCGAAACGGGTTTCGTCGATCGGATTGAAACTGGGTTGATAAGTCGTGACCCACGCATACAGCAAGCGGTCGACCAGTTTCAGATAGCGGTCGTCGCTGGTCGCGCGCCAGGCAAGCGCGGCGTCGCGCAGCAGATCCAGATCCTTCTCCGCCTCGACGCTTTGATCGTAGATGCCCTCATGCGGCAGCGTGCCTTCGGTATGCAGTTTCGCCAGCGCATGCGGCGCGTCGTTCAGATGCGCCTGCACATTGCTCACCAGCGCTTTGACACCCGGATCGGCATTCGTGCGCTCGCTGGTTTGCAGCGCGGGCGCTGCACAAAAATTCATCGCGGCCTGCGCCTGCCGCAGCGGCAGCAGCACGGCCGCGCTCGCCAACAGCCATGTACAAGCCTGCTGCCACGTCTGGGCTCGCCTTGCTTCGGTCCGGCTTTGCATCAATCGCACCTTTCGCGCCATGCGAAACTCCTCGTTAGGCTGATTCGGTGTGAGATGTTAGCCGTTTGCGGACCCAAGCGACAGAACCGCGCAACGCCTGCTTACAACCTTGCAGGCGATGCGCGGTTGGCGGCCACGCTTACTCGTAGTCGGCGATCGGCACGCAGGAGCAGAACAGATTGCGGTCGCCGTACACGTTGTCCGCCCGGCCGACCGGCGGCCAGTACTTCTTCGCGATCAGCGTGGGCAGAGGATACGCGGCGGTTTCGCGTGCATACGCATGCTTCCATTCGTTCGCGATGACCACCGCTGCCGTATGCGGCGCGTGCTTGAGCGGATTGTCTTCGCGGTCCGAGCGGCCTTCTTCGACGGCGCGGA
This sequence comes from Paraburkholderia fungorum, assembly GCF_046026025.1. Lineage (GTDB taxonomy): Bacteria > Pseudomonadota > Gammaproteobacteria > Burkholderiales > Burkholderiaceae > Paraburkholderia > Paraburkholderia fungorum_E. The sequence continues at coordinate 71,765 of NZ_JAQQFL010000034.1, forward strand.
TTTCCTCGCGAATCGCGATCATCGCTTCGATAAAGCGGTCGAGTTCTTCCTTCGATTCCGATTCGGTCGGCTCGACCATCAGCGTGCCCGGCACCGGGAAGCTCATGGTCGGTGCGTGGAAGCCGTAGTCGGCGAGACGCTTGGCGACGTCGTCGACGGTGATGCCGCTGCTGTCCTTGATCGGGCGCAGATCCAGAATGCACTCGTGCGCGACCAGTCCGCCCGGGCCCGAATACAGCACCGGATAATGCGGCGCGAGTTTGTTCGCGACGTAGTTGGCGTTGAGGATCGCGGTTTCGGTGGCGGCGGTGAGGTTCTTCGCGCCCATCATCGCGATGTACATCCACGAAATCGGCAGGATCGAAGCGGAACCGTACGGTGCGCCCGACACCGCGCCGATACCGTTCGGCGCGCGCTCATAGCCCGATGCGATCTGATTCGGCAGGAATTGCGCGAGATGCGCGCCGACCGCAACCGGACCGACGCCCGGTCCACCGCCGCCGTGCGGAATACAGAAGGTCTTGTGCAGATTCAGGTGCGAGACGTCGCCGCCGAACTGGCCCGGCGCGCACAGGCCGACCATCGCGTTCATGTTCGCGCCGTCCACATACACCTGGCCGCCGTGCGCATGCACGATCTCGCAGATTTCGCGGACGTTCGCCTCGAACACGCCGTGCGTGGACGGGTACGTGATCATGATCGCCGCGAGCTTCTCGGCGTGCAGATCGGCTTTCTTCTGCAGGTCTTCGATATCGACGTTGCCTTGCGCGTCGCAAGCCACCACGACCACCTGCATGCCGGCCATTTGCGCCGACGCCGGGTTCGTGCCGTGCGCCGAAGCGGGAATCAGGCAAACATTGCGATGCGCTTCGCCACGTGACGCGTGGTAAGCGTGAATGATCAACAGACCCGCATACTCACCTTGCGAGCCGGCGTTCGGTTGCAGCGAGACCGCCGCGTAACCCGTTGCCGCGACCAGCATCTCTTCGAGCTGATCGATCATTTCGCGGTAGCCGACGGTTTGCTCAGCCGGTGCGAACGGATGGATCTGGCCGAATTCGGGCCACGTCACCGGCAGCATTTCCGAGGTCGCGTTCAGCTTCATCGTGCACGAGCCGAGCGGGATCATCGAGCGGTCGAGCGCCAGATCCTTGTCCGACAGACTGCGCAGATAGCGCAGCATTTCCGTTTCAGAATGATGACGGTTGAACACGTGATGCGTGAGGTACGCGCTGGTGCGCTCAAGCGCGGCCGGCACCGATGCGGTGTTCGACGCGGCGATCGTGGCGTCGAGCGCGTCGACTTGCGGCACGTCTTTCGCGCCCGCTGCTTCTGCAAACACGGCGAGCAGATCGGCCAGGTCATGGCGCGTTGTGGTTTCGTCGACCGACAGGCCGACTTGCGTGCCGCTCGCGCGGCGCAGGTTGATGCCGCGGGCTTTGGCAGCGTCGTGCAGCGCCTGGGTACGCGCGCCGCTTTCGAACGTCAGCGTGTCGAAGAAAGTTTCGTTGACCAGCGCATAGCCGAGTTGCTTCGCGCCTTCGGCGAGCAATGCGGCGATACGGTTCACCCGCAGTGCGATCGTTTTCAGACCGTGCGGGCCGTGGTAGACCGCGTACATGCTGGCCATGATCGCGAGCAGCGCCTGCGCGGTGCACACGTTCGAGGTCGCTTTCTCACGGCGGATATGTTGTTCACGCGTTTGCAGCGCCAGACGCAGCGCCGGATTGCCTTGCGCGTCGACGGTCACGCCGACGAGACGGCCCGGCATCTGACGCTTGAATTCGTCGCGCACGGCGAGGTAAGCCGCGTGCGGCCCGCCGAAACCGACCGGCACGCCGAAACGCTGCGTGTTGCCCACGGCCACGTCCGCGCCCCATTCGCCCGGCGGCGTCAGAACGGTCAGCGCGAGCAGGTCGGCGGCGACCACCACGTGGCCGCCCGCTGCGTGGATTGCATCAGCGAGTGCGCGGTAGTCGCGCACGTCGCCGTTCACGCCCGGGTATTGCAGCAGCACGCCGAATGCATTCGCGTTCGCGGCGTCCGCAGCCGGGCCCACCTTCACTTCGATGCCAACCGGCGTGGCGCGCGTTTTTACGACTTCGATGGTTTGCGGCAGCACGTCGTCGGCAACGTAGAACACGTTCGACTTCGGCTTGCCGACGCGTTGCAGCAGCGTCATCGCTTCGGCGGCAGCGGTGGCTTCGTCGAGCAGCGAGGCGTTCGAGATCGCCAGACCCGTCAGGTCGACGATCATCTGTTGGAAATTAAGCAACGCTTCCAGACGACCCTGCGAAATTTCCGGCTGATACGGTGTGTACGCGGTGTACCACGCCGGATTTTCGAGCACGTTACGCAGGATCACCGCCGGGGTGTGCGCGTTGTAGTAGCCCTGCCCGATGTACGAGCGGAACACCTGGTTCTTGTCCGCCAACTCACGCAGCGCGGCGAGCGCTTCTGCCTCGCTCTTCGGCTGCACGAAGGGGCCGAGCGGCAGGGCTTCGGCACGGCGGATCGTCTTCGGAATGACGGCGTCGATCAGGGCGGCGCGCGACGCGAAGCCGAGGGCTTCGAGCATCGCCTGCTGGTCGGCCGAATCCGGGCCGATGTGCCGTTCAGCGAAGGCATCATGCACTTCGAGCGCGGCGAGCGAGAGAGGAGTGCGGTTCATCAGACGATCCGGGTGTTCGAGCTTCATGAGGTGTTCCTGCCGGTGCGGGCGTCCGTTCGACGATTGAATCGGACGCGCCGCGCCTGTCGGGTTTAAACGTAATGGTGCAACGTGCGGCGAATCAGGCGCCGATCGCCTTGGAGTACGCGTCCGCGTCGATCAGGCGATCCAGCGAAGCGCCCGCAGCCGGCTTGATCTTGAAGAGCCAGTTGTCGTACGGCGCGCTGTTGACGCCGTCCGGCGTGTCGGCGACGGCCGGGTTCGCTTCGATGATTTCGCCCGCGACCGGTGCGTAGATATCGGAGGCGGCTTTCACCGACTCGATCACGGCGACGGTGTCGCCAGCGTCGACGGTCTTGCCCAGTTCCTGGACTTCGAAGAAGACGATGTCGCCGAGCGCTTCCTGCGCGTGGTCGGTGATGCCGACCGTCAGCGTGCCGTCCGCTTCGGTGCGGACCCACTCGTGCGATTCGGTGTATTTCAGATCGGCCGGGATGCTCATCGGATGCTCCTATGCGGTGTGATTCGTTAAAAACTCAAAAGTGGACTGACGTACGCGCCGGCTGCTTAAACTGCGAGCACCTTGCCGTTGCGCACGAACGGCAGTTTTACCACGCTTGCAGGGACGTTTTTGTCACGAATCTGGACGTGAACGGTGTCGCCCGGCTGCACGCCTTTCGGCACGCGCGCAAAGGCGATCGATTCCTGCATCGTGGGGGAAAAAGTGCCGCTGGTGATTTCGCCATCGCCGTGCGGCGTGACGACTTTCTGGTGGGCGCGCAGCACGCCTGCCGCCTTGCCGTTTTCCTTCAGCAGGATCAGACCGACGAACGCGGCCTGCGAGCCGTTGGCTTCGAGCTTGCCCTTGCCGACGAAGTCGCGCGGCGAGGTGAGGTCGACGGTCCAGGCGAGGCCGGCGTCGAGCGGCGAGACGGTGTCGTCCATATCCTGGCCGTACAGGTTCATGCCGGCTTCGAGGCGCAGCGTGTCGCGCGCGCCAAGACCCGCCGGGCGCACGCCTTGCGTTTGCAGCGCGTTCCAGAGCGCTGCGACGTGATCCGCCGGGACGATGATTTCGAAGCCGTCTTCGCCGGTGTAGCCGGTGCGGGCGACGGTGAGTTCGCCGAACGGCGTCTCTTCGACGCGCGCGGCGTTGAACGGCTTCAGGCTTTCAGTGGCGGCGCGCGCGGCAGGCACGGTTTGCCAGACTTTCTCGCGCGCGTTCGGACCTTGCACGGCGACGATCGCATAGTCGCGGCGCGGCGTGATGGTCAGGCCGAAGCTGCCTTCGGCGTTGAGCTGGCCGAACCAGGCAATATCTTTATCGGCGGTGCCGGCATTGACGACCACGCGGAAGTGATCTTCGCCGAAGTAATAGACGATCAGATCGTCGATCACGCCGCCATTCGGGTTCAACAGGCAGGAATAGAGCGCGCGGCCCGGCGTTTGCAGCTTGGCGACGTTATTGGCCAGCGCGTGTTCGAAGAAGGCGCGTACGCGCTCGCCGGTGAAATCGACGACGCACATGTGCGAGACGTCGAACATGCCGGCGTCGGTGCGCACGGCGCGGTGTTCGTCGATCTGCGAGCCGTAGTTGACGGGCATGTCCCAGCCGCCGAAATCGACCATACGGGCGTTGAGCGCACGATGGGTGGCGTTGAGCGGGGTGTGTTTGAGTTCGGTCATGGGGCCTCAGGCGTCTCGCGAAACAAAAAGGCCATGCGGCGCTACGCCTCGCGGCCTGCCGGCTGCGAGCGATTGCATTGCATGACCCCTCTGTCCTCGATACCTGAGAGATTGCGCTACCGAGCGATGTTGAAGCCGTGATCGCTACGGTGAAACGCGCGCCCCTTCGGTGGGCAGCTTGCCAGAATCCGCTCGATGTACGTTCAAGGTACGCGATGCAGACGGCTACTGCCGCTCTCCAGAGTGCGAAAAACCGATGTCCTGGTGCTGCCTTGACACGGGTTTTTCGACGCGGCCGGTCCTTTTGCCTGAGAGTTTGTGGGTGTGCCCCTTCGGCGGCGCGGTCTGCGATTTTCTGCGGCCAGCGCGCTCTCCCGACGCGTGCGGCGAATGTACGCGAGGGCCGGGGGCTTGTCAAATAAAGGCCCGCAACGGGCACGGGGCGCTGCGCTGCGGGCCCATTGAAATCAAAAAAAAGCGCGGGACGTAGTGCCCGCGCTTTTTTCTTCAGTGCCGGAACCGGCGCGATTATTCGCCGATGGCGTGTGCCGCGTTGTCCAGTTCCTGGTTCAGCACGCGCTGTTCGTCGCCGGACAGGCCGCCGCCGTGTTGCGCGGCCATGTCGTGCGCTTCCTGACGGATCACGTCGAGGCGGTGATGCAACGCGCCGCCTTGCGGGGGCGGGTAGTAGCCTTGGTTGACGTGAGCGTCAATGCGGCGGCTCAGGTTGTCAATACGGCCATTAACCTGGTTGAAGCGCTGATCCGCGATTTGCTGCGGATTAGGGCGCGGCGCCGGCGCGGGTTGCTGGGGAGCCACCACGCAGGCGGCGAGAGAGCTAAGCAAAGCGCATGCTGCTAGTGCGCGGACGATACGGGGCATGGACTCTCCGGAAGTCGTTGTCGTTTTGTGTAGTGCTACTGGGGTAGCAACGGCTTGCCGGGGATTTGCGCTGACCGCAAAGACCGGGTTATTTGTAACGTTATGTTCCTTTCGGGGTTGTCAGGATTTCTGCGCAGGGCGACGGCAATGTTTGCGTGCCGCCGCCAAACAACCCAAAAGGCCGGAAAGCGCTCCGTAGCGTAGGCAAAAAATCAGCGAATGCGCTCAAAAGGCAAGCGGACACCTTCTTCCGAGCTCCGGGCGGCAAGCTCGAGGATCGTCATCACGTCGACCGCATCCTGAGCGCTGACAGGAAACTTCACGCCGTTCTGAATGGCATCCGCCAAAGCAATATAGAAGCCGACGTAATCTCCGTTGCGCGTTGGCACCTCCCGCTCCACTTCCTGATCGCCTTCGAGCACGCGCAGCACGCCCGCCGCATTGCCGGCGCCGAACCCCTCGTCGCCAGGCCGCAAGCCGGCTTTCAGCTGATCTTCCTGGGTGTCGAGCCCGTATTTCACATAGCTCCCGCGCGTGCCGTGAATCGTAAACCTCGGTGCCACCAGCGCGGTCAACGCGCTTGCATGCAACACCACTTCAAATTCACCGTATCCCAACTGAATATGGACGTAGTCCGGCGCGCTAGCCTGGTCGCGATGCGTGCGAACCGTCGCGGACACGGTTTGCGGGGCGCCGAAGAGCGCCAAGGCCTGATCGATCAGGTGCGGTCCGAGGTCGAACAGCAAACCGCCGCCGCGCGAAGCCTCCTCGCGCCAACGCTGCCGAACCTCCGGGCGGAAACGGTCGAAATGGGACTCGTATTGTGTGATGCGGCCCAACTCGCCGTTAGCCAGCAGATCCTGGACGGTCAGAAAATCACCGTCCCAGCGCCGGTTATGAAAGGGCACGAACCGCTTGCTCCGCGCGAGTGCAATGTTGGCGAGCGTGTGGGCATCCGCGGCGCTCAGCGTGACCGGCTTGTCGACCACCACGTGCTTGCCCGCTTCCAGCGTGCGACGCGCCAGGTCGAAGTGCGTGTCATTGGGCGTCGCGATAACGACACAGTCGATTTCCTCCAGCGCCAGCAGTGCGTCCAGATCGGCCACCACCTTGGTATGCGGATAATCGGCCAGCGCGTGCTCGGGCTGACTCGTCGCGATGGCCGCGACGCTTGCTCGCCCGCAGTGCTCGATCACCGGCGCATGAAAGGTTGCGCCTGCAAAACCGTAACCCATCAATCCAATCTTCAGCGATGCGGACATGCGTGTCTTCCTGCAAAAACGGCGCGCCGTTTTGCCACCCTGGCGACGGCGCGCAACACTGTAATTGTGGCATGTCCCGAAGGCGGGCTGTCAGGGTTGTCGCGGGCGCATGTCAGGGATATCTGTCATCACGCCGTTCAAGCCAAGCGAGGCCCCGGCGCTGACTGGGCGCCGGGGCCAGGGCCGCCGGGCGCAGCGTGCCCGTTGCACTCGTCCGTTTCCAGTTCGCCGCATTCATCCGCGTCATTTATCCGTGTTAACATCGCTCCTCTCGCGCGCAAGCGTGGCGAGCCGGAACCCGCGGTACACGCGGCGCCGTTCCGGCTACCAGCCCCGCGCAGCATGCCCCCGGGCCTTCGGTCTCGCGATTCCGCACCTAAGCGCCCTCAACCGCATTACCCATCCACAGACGATGTCCGCAGGCCTGAACCCCGCTCAAAATGAAGCGGTCCGTTATCTTGACGGTCCGTGTCTCGTGCTCGCCGGCGCAGGCAGCGGCAAGACGCGCGTGATCACGCAGAAAATCGCGCACCTGATCGAGGCCAAAGGCTTCGAGCCGCGCCATATCGCCGCCGTCACGTTCACCAACAAGGCCGCGTTGGAAATGCGCGAGCGCGTGGGCAAGCTGCTTGAGGGCAAGACGCTCACCACGCCCGGCAAGGAAGGCCGCAAGGTGCCCGTCAACCAGTTGACGGTGTGTACCTTCCACTCGCTCGGCGTGCAGATTCTGCGGCAGGAAGCGGAACACGTCGGTCTCAAGCCGCAGTTCTCGATCATGGATTCGGATGACTGCTTCGGCATGATCCAGGAGCAGGTCGGCTCGACGGACAAGGGCTTCATCCGCAAGATCCAGTCGATCATTTCGCTGTGGAAGAACGGCATGATCATGCCGGAACAGGCCATCGCGATCGCCGCGAACGAAGACGAACACCAGGCCGCGATCGTCTACCGCAATTACGTGGCGACGCTGCATGCTTATCAGGCGGTCGATTTCGACGATCTGATCCGTTTGCCCGCCGAACTCTTCGAGAAGAACGAGCAGGTGCGCGATCGCTGGCAGAACAAGCTGCGCTACCTGCTGATCGACGAGTATCAGGACACCAACGCGTGCCAGTACGAACTGGTGAAGCTGCTGGCCGGTAAGCGCGCGGCGTTCACGGCGGTCGGCGACGACGATCAGGCAATCTATGGCTGGCGCGGCGCGACACTCGAAAACCTCGGGCAGCTCAGCAAGGACTTTCCGAAGCTGCATCTGATCAAGCTCGAACAGAACTACCGTTCGACGGTGCGCATTCTCACCGCCGCGAACAATGTGATCGCGAACAACCCGAAGCTGTTCGAAAAGAAGCTGTGGTCCGAACACGGCATGGGCGACACGATCACCGTCACGCCTTGTAACGACGAGGAGCACGAGGCCGAGTCGGTGGTGTTCCGTTTGTCCGCGCACAAGTTTGAGCGGCGCGCGAATTTCCGTGACTACGCGATCCTGTATCGCGGCAACTTCCAGGCGCGCATCTTCGAACAGGTACTGCGTCGCGAGCGGATTCCGTATGTGCTGTCGGGCGGCCAGTCGTTCTTCGACAAAGCCGAGATCAAGGACATCTGCGCCTATTTGCGCCTGATCGCCAACGCCAACGACGACCCCGCGTTCATCCGCGCGATTACCACGCCGCGCCGCGGCGTCGGCAATACGACGCTCGAAGCGCTCGGCTCGTTTGCGGGTCAGGCGAAGGTGTCGCTATTCGAAGCGGTCTACATGGGCGGCATCGAGGCCCGCTTGTCGCCGCGTCAGATCGAACCGATGCGCGTGTTCTGCGACTTCATGCAGCGTCTCACCGACCGGGCCGAGAAGGACGCCGCCGGCCCGCTGCTCGACGAGCTGATGGACGCGATCCACTACGAAGCCTATCTGTACGACGCGTTCGACGAGCGTCAGGCGCAGTCCAAGTGGCAGAACGTGCTCGAGTTCATGGAGTGGCTCAAGCGCAAAGGCACCAAGGCTGAGCCCGAGGGTTCGGAGAAGAGCGAGGCCACGGGCTACGACACGGCCGACGGCCTCGGCGACACCGGCAAGAATCTGCTCGGTCTGATCCAGACCGTGGCGCTGATGTCGATGCTCGAAGGCCGTGAGGAAGATCCGGACGCGGTACGGCTCTCGACCGTGCACGCATCGAAGGGATTGGAGTATCCGCACGTGTTTCTGGTGGGCGTTGAGGAAGGCATCATGCCGCACCGTGGCGGCCCCGACGACGAGCCCATCGACGACGCGCGCATCGAGGAAGAGCGGCGTCTGATGTATGTTGCGATCACGCGGGCGCAGCGCAGCCTGCATCTGAATTGGTGCAAGAAGCGCAAGCGCGCGCGCGAAACCGTGGTGTGCGAGCCGTCGCGCTTCATCCCCGAGATGCTGCTCGACGACGCGCCGCCGCCGACGCCCGAAGAAGCGCCGATGTCGCCGAAAGACCGGCTCGCGAGTTTGAAGGCGCTGCTGCAGAAGCCTTGAACGTAGTAGGGATGCAAAACCCCGCGTGCGGCAGGTGCATCGGCGGTTTTTCTGCGTACGCAGGCTACAGTGGCACGGCCCGTCGACTGGAAACCAGGCGGGCGCCAACCGGAGACCGCCCGCATGCCCACGCCGTCGCTCGCGCAGTATCGCCGCGCGCTCGAAACCTACATCGACGCGAAAGACAACACGCGTGCTGAGCGTATCGCCGAGGCCTTTGCCGCGAATGCTGTTCTCACTATTTCGCTTGCTACGTCGACTATCGCGTTTCCGGCGCGCACAGTCGGCGCCGATGCGATCGCGAAAACGCTCGTCACCGATTTCGGTGCCCAATACACACAGTGCCGTACCTACTACGTGGGCGATTCGCTCGCGGTGAATGACGGCACGATCGACGCGTTGCCCTGGCTGGTGGTGATGCGCGAACGGGGAACCGGCGCAGTGCGCGTCGGCCACGGGGTGTACCGGTGGAGTTTCGACGCGACGCCGGCCGTCACGGGGTTCCATATCCACATTGCACGCATGGACGTCGTGCCGGACGTTGACGGCACATTGCTCGAAGCGTTGCAAGATGGGTTGAGCTACCCGTGGCTCGCGCCTGCCGACTTGCACGCGCATTTCACGTCGCTCGCTCGCAGCGAGCCCGGGTTGGCGTTCGTCGAGGCGTTCAGCCGCCCCGCGGTGGCGCCGGCCGGTACCTGACCTGGGGGCGCATCGAGCGCTTGCACATGAATAATCCCTGCCCGTGTCGCCACGGTACAGGGATTTTTTTGGTCTGCGGTAACTGCAGGAAGCAGTCCTGGAAGCGCCTTATTTCGCCGCGCTGACCATGTAGTCGACGGCGGCCTTCACGTCCGCATCGGAGGCAGTCGAGCCGCCTTTGGGTGGCATCGCGCCCTTGCCGTGCAGTGCGTAGTTGTAGACCGTGTCCATCGAGTCTTTCAGGCGCGGCGCCCATGCGTCCTTGTCGCCGAACTTCGGTGCGTTCAGCACGCCGGCCGCGTGACACGCCTGGCAAACCTGCTGATACAGCGCCTTGCCGGCTTGCGAGGCGTCCGCGCTTTGCGCTCCGCCTGCTGCCGGTGCGGCCGCTTGCGGCACGCTTGCCATGGCTGCCAACGCGGCGGCCGCTTGTGCTGCGCCGGCGTCCGAAGCACCCGCCGGTGCTGCCGCAGCGGCGCCGGACGCGGCGGCTGCCGCTCCCGCTGCCGGTTGCGCCGGTTCAGGGAAGCTCGCGCCGGAATTGTTCGCCATGTAGACCACCGCGCGGGCGATTTCGAAGTCGCTGTAATCGTCCGGGCTGGTGCCGCCGCGTGGGGGCATCGCGCCCTTGCCGGCGAGCGCCGTGTGCCACAGCGTGTCGAAGCCCTGCGAAATGCGCGGGGCCCAGTCGGCGGCATTGGTGAATTTCGGTGCGCCTGCCGCACCCGCCGCGTGACACGCGGAGCAAACGGCCTTGTAGACCTCTTCGCCGGTCTTGTAGACGCGCGGTGCATTGGCGTCGCGAATGTCGACTTGCGCGAGCGGCTTGATGCGCGCGCTGACCTCGGCTTCGGAAAGGCTATCGGTTCCGGCGCCAGTGCGCGTCGAATTATCGACGTAGATCACTAGCAGAACGATGATGACGATCGGTACCGCAAAACTGGCAATGATCGCGGCAATGAGCTGCCCGGGGGTTTTGATTGGGGCTCCGTGTGGTGCTTCGCTCATGCTTGTCTCGTCTCCGTGGGTATGTGAGCGGTACAGCGTGACGGCAACTTCTAGTTCTTGATTCAGCCACGGACGATTATAGACGGAACATTTCAGCGGCGGCGAGGGGCGCGGCGAGGTTGTTCAGCAGGCGTTTACCCGCACCGTAGGGCATGGCAGGTGCAGCCTGGAAGGTGTGGCGCAGGGTCCCGATCCCGCCATATAGGCCGTCCGGTGGACGGTTTGGCCGAAACCGGGTATTCTCTCGGTCTCACTTTGGCGTCGCTCCTGTTCAGGTTGCCGCGCTCTCGTGTTGAAGCGCCCGTAGCTCAATGGATAGAGTACTGCCCTCCGAAGGCAGGGGTTGCTGGTTCGATCCCAGCCGGGCGCACCATCTGGTTTTCCGTAGAAATCCCCTGAAATCCTGAAGACCCTTGCCAAATAAGGCGTTGCGGGAAATTTGCGTCCGGGGAAAGCCGAGCGGATCCTGGAAAATCCGGCGGTTGCATGTGCTAGGCGGTGCACCCTAAATTTTGGTTTTCCTCGATTTTAATTCTGGAGTACATCATGGGATACCTGTGATGACTTCGTTGGGCATGCCGGCCTCGAAGTAGTTTCGGAAGAAGTCAGCGTCGGCTTCAACATCCAGGTTTGACTCCGAAGGCGCGTCACCCGCTCAGCAAACCTTGCTTGCCTTTGGCCAACCTCGTTCGGATTTCGGCAACGGAGTGCAGAGTTGCCAGCTTCCATCCCTCAGGCAACATCGTTCCCCCCCTTCCCACTCTTGCGTCGGCCGCTGATCTGTTTCTCCACCTGCTCCAGTTCACGCATCTCCGCCTGATCTGCCTCTAGTGCTTCAGCCCGGCGCCGTGCCGCATCGAAAGCCTCATAGCGTTCGTGCGCGATGGTGGTCATGGCCTGGTGGCTCATTCGGCCTAGGCCCTGCAGCACAGCCTGCTCGTTGAAAGTCATGAAGCTATCGACATAGGTCCGCCAGTCGGCCATGCGGAGATCCTTGCGCTGCATGGAGCGCAGCTCGGCGAAGTCCAGGAACATGCTGACGATGCGGTTGAGCTGGTCCAGCTCCTCGGCATTGAGGTAGTTCTTGGCCACCGTCACGTCACTCTTGCGCACGCGCCCACCTTTCCACGAGGTGAGCGCCATGTTGGGCTCGGCCGGGTCCGCGCGTTGAACGATCAGTTCGGCCGCCGTCTTGCCTGTTACGGCGAAGAACATCTTGTTCTGAACGTCTGCGAAGAAAAGGCCGGTGGCATGCCCGTCGTCGGCATAGTCCACCGAGAGGGCAAACAGATCGCGCACCTTTTGGTAGAAGCGCTTTTCCGACGAGCGTATGTCGCGGATGCGCTGTAGGAGCTCGTCAAAGTAGTCCCAGCGGTCACCGTTCTTGAGGCGCTCGTCATCCATGACGAAGCCCTTGACCAGGTACTCTTTGAGGTTGGCGGTTGCCCACTGACGGAACTGGGTGCCGCGCGGTGACTTCACCCGGTAGCCGATGGCCAGGATCATGTCGAGGTTATAGAACTTGACCGTGCGACGCACCTGCCGGGGGCCCTCCATTTGAACTATTAAGTCATTTTTAATAGTTCGAATTTCGGTCAACTCATGCTCATCCAGCACGTTCTTGATGTGAATATTGATGTTTGGGATGGAGGTCTGGAACAGTTCGGCCAGTTCGGCCTGGGTCAGCCAGACGCTGCCATTCTCGGCGCGCAGGAAGAACTGGGCTGCCCCATCTTCGGTTGCGTACAGCACCAGCTCTGCGTGAGATCTGGATTCACTCATAGCCGAGTTCCTTCAGGTAAGGCCGGCGACTTGATACGCAGCAGAAAGAAGTTTGGAGAGCAGACCGTGGGCTTGGGCACTTCCCTCAGGCAGACGGCGTAATTGCGGGCGCCACGGGCGATGAAGACCACGTCGCCGGGCGTCAGCCACTGAACCGACTTCGTCGTGTCCACCTCTGTACACACCAAGCCATCCCAAGCGACTTCGCCCGCTGGGCTCAGGTCTCGCGTCTGTAATGCGTAAGCGTTTCCCTCCTCCGCAAGAGGAACACTGCCCCGAAAAGGGTGGCCGGCTTGGACATCGACGAGGTTCTTGAGTATCTGGTTCAAATTGCATCAATCCGATTGATGCGAGATTGTGCTTGCGCTTGGTCACGGCTGCAACTGCCATGCCGAATCGAACGCATCATTGAGATTGATGCAAAGTCGTTAAAGGGCTGAGCATGAAAGAGTACGAGGTGAACTGCGTGAACAAGCCGAACCGCTAGTGGCACGGCGCGTATGCACATCAAGTCAAAGAAACTCCACTAGGCGTGTGACAAGAACCCAGTGGAACAACCGATTATATGGAGGGCCGCAATCACGGCCCTTCATCGCGCCTGTCACCCGAGAAATGGCCTGATGGTCAGTCGGGCGTAACGGTAGTCAATACTGAAACTGACACGATCGCCGGGTTTGAATCCGGCGGAAGCGAGCCATCGGTCGGCAAGTTCCATCCAAGGGAAATACGGCTGCCCGTCTGGTGCCATCGGCCCCGGATCAGGGGTATTTTGCAGGAAGCCGCTGCGGTGCTCGTACTCCGGCTGACGAGGTTTACGGGGTTTGCGTGGTTGTGCTTTAAGATTGGCGTTAGCCATGATCAACTCCCTCTATGAGTTGGTGGTGGTTAGCGGGCGGTGAGTGTTGGCGCACCCATTGCCCGCGCTTCTTCTACATCTACGTCTACTCCATGACTCGCTATCGTTGGCGGCTCATAACCTTCTGAACCTGCGTTTTTCTGACGAAACTATCTATCACCAGAATCAACGCCTGCTGCTCCGCGTCGGGCAAGCTATCCACCTGTTGGCAGAGATTAAATAACTCATGATTGTGAATCTTGAGTTCCGCTGGAGCGGCCGTTCGCCCTGCAAGTTCATCGAGCGTGATTTGAAAGATGTCGGCGATCCGCACGACGGTATCGAACTGCGGCGTTGCAAGACCGCGTTCCCATCGGTTATAGACACGAGGGTTCACTTCAAGCAACTCCGCGAGTCGCAACTGGGTCATCTTTCGTGCGAAGCGCAACAGACGAAGTCGTTCAGCAAAGACAGACATATCAACGCATTCCAATGAAAAAGAGATTCGGCCGTTCTAGGTTCCCTTTTGTTTAGCTTGCAATTTTACCAATTTGAAGTGAACTCATCAGTCTATCAATCGGTGTGCTAATTGATCTTTAGCAACAAGAGTGAATCTTGACCCGCATCCTCACTGTCGAGATTGAGCGCATGAAGGCCGACGTGATGGCGGAGCGCTTCCAATGGCACGTTGGAAGACGCAATGCAGAAAGATCGGCGGCACGAGTAACCGAGTTGGGAGTGAGGGGGTTGCTGGTTCACCACCGCCCGTCCCGCGCAGCTCTTGGGCGAACGACGGCCATCGTCACGACCGGCTGCCACCCGCCTCACCTCACCCGATCACACCCTCACCAGCAGCTTCCCAAGATTCTTCCCTTCGAACAGGCTATTCAGCGCATTCGGCAACGCGTCAAACCCATCGACATACGTCTCCTGGTAAACGATTTCCCCATTCTTCACCCACGGCGCGACGGTCTGCAGCATCTCATCCATCCGATGCACGAAGTCACGCGCCAGAATCCCCTGGATCGTCGCGCGCTGAAACAGCATGTGCTGCAGGAAGCGCGGCGCGAGGTCCGGCGTATCCAACCCGCCGTCGTATTGCGCGATCGCCCCGCAGATCACGATCCGCGCGCGGCGCTTGATGAGCGGAATCACTGCATCGGTGACCATGCCGCCCACATTGTCGAAGTAGACATCGACGCCGCCGGTCGCCGCCTGCAGCGCTGAGCGCAAGCCTTCGAGCGTGGGATGCGCCCGATAGTCGACTGCGCCGTCGAGTTTCAGTGTGTCGGTCAGAAACGCGCACTTGTCCGGGCCGCCCGCGATCCCGATCACGCGGCATCCGGCGCGTTTGCCGAACTGCGCCACCAGCGAGCCGACCGCGCCCGCCGCTCCGGACACGACCAGCGTGTCACCCGGGCGCGGCTTACCCGCTTCCATCAAACCGAACCACGCGGTACGCCCGGGCATGCCGAGCACGCCGAGCGCGGTCGAAACCGGCGCCGCGGCAGGGTCGAGTTTGGTCAGCTCGCTGTGATGGCACTTGGCGTACAGTTGCCAGCCGCTATAGGCCGACACCCAGTCGCCTTGCTTGAAAAGCGGACTCGCCGACGCCACCACTTCACCCACCACGCCCGCCCGTTGCACGATCCCGAGCGGATGCGGCACGTCGTAGGTATTGCGTTCGTGCTGCTGGATTCGAATGTACGGATCGACGCTAATAATGCGCGCGCGAATCAGCACTTCATTCGATGACAAGGTGTCGTCGAGTTCGCTTTCGCGCAACGCGTAATGCTCATCGCCAACGCGTCCGTCCGGACGCTTGACGTAAAACCACTGGCGATTCTGATAATTCATGGGGAGACTCACTGCGGTCGTAGAGGGTGATCGATCTTACCAGCGGGGCCAGCGCACGCTTGCGCGCCGGATGTCGCGGGTATTCGGCAATCACACCGGCGCAACGGTGTTCCAGGATTAGTTGGAGGGCGCCGCAGCCGCAGCCGTTGCCGCGCTATCCGGCTTGAATACCGTCTTCCAGTCATCCTTCATATCGACGACGAGCCAGCCTTTCGTGCCGGCTTCGTCCAGACCCTTGTCGAGCTTGCCGCTTTTCGCCGTGCGGTCGTACGCATACTCGCGTTCCCCGTCGGTGTGATGCAGCAGTACCGCCAGACGTGGGCCGTCGCCGGCAGCGGTCCATTCGAGCATCGGCACGTCGCCGTCCGCGTTGCCGAACGCGATCACCGGACGCCTGCCGATCACGCGGTCGATAGCGAGCGGTTTGGCTGCGCCGTCGACGAGATTGTCGACCTGCGCCAGCCGGGTCAGCGTGACGGCGCCGTTGGTCTGGCCGTACTTGTATTTGACGGTGCTGCCGATCACCTGCTCGGGCGGAATGCCGTACACACGCTGCGCCATGTCGCGGACGAACTCGACATCGCTGCCCGTCACCAGATAGGTTTTGAAGCCGTTGGCGCGCAGATAGGCGAGAAGTTCGAGCATGGGCTGATAAGCGAGGTCGGCGTACGGGCGGTTAAAACGCGGGTCATTCGCCGAGTCGAACCATTCGTGCGCGAGCGCGGCGAATTGATCGCTGGTCATGCCGGCATGCGCTGCCGCCAGCACTTTCATCGAGCCGGCGTCACCGCTCGCCGCGATACTTTTCAGATTCCCTTTCAGAATCGAGCGGAACGGTTCCTGCCGTTTCCATTCCGGATGCCGCCCGGCCACCGTCTTCACCCGTTGCAGCGCGAACACCAGTTGCACCGAGGCGGGTTGTTCAGGCCATAACGTGCCGTCGTTGTCGAACACGGCGACCCGGTCAGCGCGCGCGATGAAGTCCTTCGACTCGGGCGTGGTGACCAAGGTGACGAAATCGACAATCGAGCGCCTGGCCGCGGTGTCGTTCCATGACGCAAGGGCCGTGGCGGCCGACGCGCCGGCCGGCGACCCGCTCGCGTCGTGACGCGGCGTAACGGTGCAAGCTGAAAGAACCACAACGGTCAAAGCAACGCAGTACCGGTGCATCGTGCGAATCATGAAAGCCTCATCAAAAGCGGTGGGTCGAATCTAAAGCGAGCGCCAGTCTAACGGGGCGCGGTGAATGTTGTGGCCCAGTCTGTTGCTTTTTTGAGCGGCGGCGTCAATCACGGCAATTTTCAATGGCATATGCCGTTATGCGAATTCCTATGAGACGAGCAAAACAATTCTTAAGACCATCGCGAAATATGCAATCGGAATGACGATAAAGTCTTAATTCGGAGGGAATTTTCCGAGCTTTTTCCGTGTTACAAATTTATCTCTGTAATCTCCTGAAACGTTTGCTACCATTTCCCCACGATGTCCCGCGTTGGGAACTTTTTACCTCCCTCATGCTTTGTTTGATGCCGCGTCTCTTGAGTCTGAAAGGAGCGTTCATGCAAGCCCTGTATCCGGCCATATCGTCTTTCCTGCCTGCGCGAAAGGCTTAGCGCTTTTTAACTGCGCGTCTTATCTGTTTTGCGTATTTCCCTGCTGCTTTTGGCTGCCGGGTGAGCGAACACGCTTGCGCGATTAGTTTGATTTAATAAAAACACGAATGCTGTTTCCCGGGTTTATTTACATCGGGTAACGACGAATGAATTCGCCTATAAGAAATGCCCGTAGACGAGGTGCGGAATGGGTTGTAAATACGTGCTCGGCGCGGCCGCGTTATACGCCGCTTCGGTGTTGCCGTCGCCCGCGTTCGCTCAGGCTTCCGCCGACGACGCCAATAAAAGTAATAACCCGCTGAATCTGGCTGCCTCATTCAACATTCAGAATTACTACACGCCGAGCGTGTTCGGCGCGAGCGCGCACACCAACGATCTGCTGTTGCGCCCCACCGTGCCGATCGGCCCGAACAGCCTGATCGGCGTGCCGCAAATCTTCCGCGCCACGGTGCCGGTCAGCACGCGGCCCGCTCCAGGCGGCGGTTATAACACCGGCCTCGGCGACCTGAATCTATTCGACATTTTCCTGCTGTCCCAAGGTGACGTGCAACTGGGTGCCGGCCCGCTCGTGACCATGCCGACGGCCACCGATCCGAGCCTCGGCACGGGCAAATGGCAGGCCGGTCTTGCCGCGGTCGCCGTGAGTGCGACGAAAGCGCGGCTGATCGGCGCGCTGGTGCAGTGGCAACACTCGTTCGCGGGGCAAAGCAGCCGGCCCACCACGCAATCGCTTACCGCGCAGCCGTTCGGCATCTTCAACCTGCCGGGTGGCTGGTACATCCGCTCGACTGGTATCTGGAGCTTCGATCTGCAGCACGGCAGCTATTACATTCCGGTCGGCCTTGGCGCCGGCAAGGCGTGGAAGGGCGGCTCGACCATCTACAACGCATTTATCGAACCGCAGTACTCCGTTGCCCATTCCGGTGCAGGGGTGCCGAAGTTCACGATTTTCGCAGGCTTGAATATGACGTTCGGCAAATAGACCGGAACCTGAGAGAAAACAGACATGAGATCGAACCGGCTGGCGGCGCCCCGAGGCGTGTACGACCTCGTCGTGCGGATCCATGGTCCGGACGAGGAAGAGCTCGACGGCGATTGGACATTCCCCGAGCCACAAAAGCGCTAAACCGCGCATGGACGAACCTGAGAGCGATATGAACAGGAAAACCGTGACATGGGTCACGGCTGCCGTACTGGCATCGGTCGCCGCGCCGATTCTGGCAAAGACGCAGCAGGGTCAGCCGACCCACGCGCCGGCCGCCACGGCATCCGTGCCGGGCCCGGTGGCCGGCTACGCGATCTCCGACGAATACGCGCGGCTGGTGGCGCGCCAGACCTACTTCTGGGCGTGGCCGATGGTGAACGTCTACGGCCGCCTGCTGGCGATGAAGCAGGTACCGCGGCCGGGGCTGAACGGCGGCATCGTGCCGGTCGCGCCGCCCAATCATCTCGCGATGTTGCGCGACTATATCCAGCCGCAGGAGCGATTTGTCGCGTGTCCGAATCAGGACGTGGTCTACGGTTCCGCGATCCTCGATCTGAACCAGACGCCGGTGGTCGTGCAGGTGCCCGATTTCGGCAAACGCTTCTGGGTCTATCAGGCGGTCGATCTGCGCACCGACGGCTTCGCAAGCCTCGGCAAGATGTACGGCACGCGTCCAGGCTTCTATCTGTTAGCCGGTCCTGACTGGCACGGCCAGGTGCCGAAGGGTATCCGCCAGGTGTTCCGCTCGTCGACCGGGGTCGGCAGCTTCATCCCGCGTGTTTTCATGGACGACACACCTGAAGATCGTCTGGCCGTGCAGTCGGTGATCGCGAAGGTTGGCCTGTATCCGCTTGCCGAGTACGACGGCAAGGTCAAGGAGACCGACTGGTCGGCGTTGCCGAGTTTTGGTCCGGCTGGTGGCGCCGCAGGCGGCAACGCCGAAGAGATCAAGTGGGTCGATCCCAACCGGTTCTGGGACGAATTGCCCACTGTGCTCGACGAGACGCCACCGCAACGCGGCGAAGAAGCGCTCTACGCGCAGGCGCGTGCGCTGATCGCGGCGGCGCAAAAAGATCCGGCGATCAAGACCGCGATTGTCGACGAAGCGGCCAGGGCCGAGGCGGATCTGGTCACGCCATTGTTCAACTTCAACACCTTCGGCAAGCGGTTGCCCGCCAACTGGAACACCATCAGCAACGGCGCCGCTTTCGGCACGGATTACTTCACGCGCACGGCGGTAGCGAAGTCGAACATCTTCGTCAACAAGCCGAACGAGACCAAGTACTTCTATGCCGACGCCGACGCATCCGGTCAGCGGCTCGACGGCAACGCGCACTACACGGTGACGTTCGCCAAAGACAGTTTGCCGCCGGTCAAAGGATTCTGGTCGCTGACCCTGTACAACGCGCACCACTTCTTCTCGCCGAACGCGCAGAACCGCTACTCGCTCGGCACCAAGAACAAGGACCTGAAGTTCAACGCCGACGGCTCGCTGACGCTCTACGTGCAGAACACGAGCCCCGGCGACGACAAACTCGCCAACTGGCTGCCGGCGCCGGCCAATGAAGCGTTCTCGCTGTATGTCCGCGCCTATTGGCCGCAGCAGCCGGCGCTTGACGGCAGCTGGACGCCGCCGCCGGTTGTGCGTCAGCCGTGAGAGCCCTTTCGTCGCCCGCCGGTGTGGCCTGTGGCCGCACTTCGTCTATACCTTGGTCCGCATGCCCGAGCATGTGGAAATCTTTTTTCGTGAGGATGACTATGAGTCGCCCTGGTCGTTTGTTCGAAAACCGGTCACTCGCCAGGTTGTGCGCGGGTGCGCTTCTGACTACCGCCGGCCTCGCGGTTTCCCAGCAAGGGTGGGCGACTGAAGGAGGTATTGGCAGGCCGATCACCGGCATGCAGGTCACGCCATACGCCGGCGTCGTGCCGCCTACCGATGACTGGATCGTCTCGGCCACCACGATCTATTACGAAGGCTCGCTAGGCGCGAGCAAGACTATTCCGATCGCCGGGCAGATTACCGCGGGCGTTGACGTGACGGCGGTGTACACCATTGTCAATGCGGTCAAGACGTGGGGCATTACCGTGGGCGGCTGGAATTTTGCGTCTTCGTTCGGGGTGCCGTTTCAGTACACCGACATCTCGTCGTTCCACGGCCGCTTGCCGAATGATCACAACACCCAGTTCGCCGACCTGTTTTTCACGCCGGTCGTCGCGGGCTATCACCTGACCAAAACCGACCACATCGCGCTTAGCGTGCAGATCTATGCGCCAAGCGGCGCTTACTCTTCCAGCCGGCTTGCCAATGCCGGACAGAACACGTGGACCTTCACACCGACCGTCGCGTATACGAAGCTATTCCCGAAAGAAGAGATCGAGTTGTCCGTGAACTACGGCATCGGGTTCTATACGGCCAACGGCGACACGCACTATCACAACGCGCCGGTCAGCGTGCTCGACTTGCTGGCGCTCAAGCGCTTCGGCGGCTGGGGCGTGGGCGTCGTGGGCGGGTATATCCAGCAGATCGGTCATGACAGCGGCGGTCTGGCCGATCTCAGCGGCGGAAATCAGGGGCATTCCGTGGGTATCGGGCCGATGGTCACGTGGTCGGGCCAGGTCCAGAAAACGCCGGTGTCGGCATCGCTGCGTTGGGTCAACGAGTTCAACGTCAGCAATCGGCCAAAGGGGAATGCGGTGGAACTGTCGATTAGCGCCACCTTCAAGTAACGGCGCATGCCGCTATCGATCCGTCGTTCCTTTTATATGCGGTGGCCCGTCGGCGCGAGCGCGCCCGTCGAGGCTGAAAAGGGTAGCCGCCGCGGATGGTGCGCGCCGGTTGTGGTCGCGGCGTTGCTGCTTGCGTCGGCCCACGTTCACGCGGCGTCGAAATTCATCGACCCGGAAGACGGCGCATTCGACGTGAGCGATCTGCTGCTGACGCATCGCGGCGTATTGCCTGTGCCGACGCTCATCACCGAGCCTGCGGTCGGCTACGGCCTGGGCCTCGGCTTGCTGTATTTCACGATGCCGAAGAAGAGCGCGGACGCGCCCGACGATGCCAAGGCACCGCCGAATGTCACCGGCCTCGGCGGTTTCGCGACGGGTACGCATAGCTGGGGTGCGGGGCTGATGCACTTCCACACCTGGGACGACGACCACATCCGCTATCTCGGCGTGATCGGCGAGGTGGGGCTGCATCTGAACTACTACGGCATCCAGAATCAGCCGCGCGCCTACCAGCTCGACGGTATCGCCGTGGTGCAGCAGGTGTTGTTCCGGATCGGCAATAGCCATTGGTATGTCGGCCCGCGCTATACCTTCTTCGATTCCCGCACGCGTTTCGGTCCGGTTATTCCGCAAGGGATTCGCCAGTTCGAGAAGGATCAGCGTGTCGCCAAGGCTGGCGTGGTGATCGACTACGACACGCGCGACAACATGTTCTATCCGTCGAGCGGCACGTATGCGGAGCTCGAAGCCGATCTCGCGCGTGGCGGTATTGGCAGTTCGACGAACTTTCAGGAGCAGACCGCGCGTGGCTACCAGTGGATTCCGTTGTCGAAGAGCTGGGTGCTCGGGCTGCGAGCCGACACGGGCTTCTCGCAAGGGAACATTCCGTTTTTTGCGCAACCGTATGTGTCGCTGCGCGGGGTCTCCGATGCGAAGTTCCAGGACAGCAACCAGCTTACGGCGGAAGCCGAAATCCGCTGGAACGTCACGCCGCGCTGGGCGGTGCTTGGCTTTGGCGGAGTCGGCAAAGCCTACGGCCATCTGCATTCGTTTTCCGATGCACCCGCGGCCTTCGGCTTCGGTACAGGTTTTCGGTATCTGATTGCTCGCAAGCTCGGTTTGTCGATGGGGATCGATGTCGCGCACGGGCCAGGGCAGAACGCGTTTTACGTGCAGGTGGGCAGCGCCTGGCGCTGACTGGTGAAAGGTGGTTAGGGATCGAAGTGATCGTGAAATGTGGTCCTATTCGACGAAGTGCGCTATCGCGCCCGTCGATATGCTGTCTGGGCCATCGTCGCCGTTCGCGACCTCAATGTTGAGGCCTGGCCGGCGACGCGATGCGAACCACCTTTTGCGGACCACCATGAACGTAACCACATCAGACGACTTTATCGGAGTGCAGTCCCAGCATCCCTTTTCGAAAACCTTCATTGTGCTTGGATACCGGGATGGATCGATCTCGACGATCCCGAATGACTTCTTTCGCAACTGGCTGGATGAAGAAGCCAAGGTTGGAACCTTCGTGATTGGCAAGTGCACGGGAATCGGCGTCGGTTCGATCGCCAAGTACGACGGCGAGTTTCAGAAGCTGGTGATCGGAAAGTTCGTCGCGGGCGGGCTGAGATTGAAGTTCCTGCTGAATGGGCAGCACGACATGCGGACGATTTCAACGTCGATGCTGAGCGCTTACGGCAGTGGACTGAGGAATGTGCCGCCGCCGCAATACGGCGACACGGTCGTCCGTAACGACGTGTGGATCGGCGACGAAGCGATGTTTCTCGGTGGTTCCACCATCGAAAACGGATGCGTGATCGGGGCGAGAACCGTGGTGCCGCCTAATTTCAAAAGCGAACCCTACGGCATTTACGTGGGCAGCCCCGCACGCCTCGTCCGGTTCCGCTTCTCCGAGCGTATCCGCGAGAAGCTTCTGGAGCTTGCATGGTGGGACATGCCGATGTCGTGGATGCAAAAGAACAACGACCGCTTTCTTGTTGACCTGACGGTAGACGAGGGGCAGTCGGTGGAAATCCTGACCGAGTTGCTGCGCGCGAAGAGCGGGCCCGTCGAGGCAGTGGCCGCGGCAAAGATGTGATGCGTAAGCACGGGCGGGATGGCATTGCTTGATATGGAGGTCACGCTGACAGCGAGCAGGAGCGAAATCGCATCCTTGCCGATCAGCGTGACCGGTTTATCCCGCCGTCAGTGCTTATGGAGCGACGCATCATGAACATCGCGATGAAACGATCCCTGCTGTTGCTCGCCGGCGTCTGCACCTCGCTTGCGGTGACACTCGCCACGCCGGGGCAAGCGCTCGCCGCTGCCGCTGTAAAACCCGCATTGCAGCCCGCGTTGCAACCGCTTCCGACAGCCTGGCCACGCGACTTCGATAGCGCACAGCAACGCATCGAGCTGTATCAGCCGCAGGTGGAAGTGTGGCAGGGCAACCGGATCGAGGGCCGGGCGGCTTTCGCGGTTGGCGCGAAGGGCGCCACACCGAGCTACGGCGTCGCGCATTTCACCGCGCGGGCCGAAGTCGACAAGACGAGCGCGACTGTGCAACTGCTCGATATCGTGTTCGACCAGGTTGACATGCCGGCCACGCCGTCCGCTGCCGGCAGCGTCAAGGCCGCCTTGCAGGCGCGCATTCCGAAAGACGGCCTCATCACTTCGCTCGAACAACTGCAGGCCAGTTACGCCAGCACGCACGAAGGCAGCGAGCCCGGCCTCGCGGTGCAGAACAACGTCCCCAACATTATCTTTGCCGAACGTCCCACGTTGCTCGTGCTGGTCGACGGCGACGCGAACTGGCGCGCGCTTGGCGACGCGCACTATCAACGCCTGATCAACACGCGAGCGATGCTGCTCAAGGATGCGAGCGGCACGCTGCATCTGAACGCCGCGGGCTACTGGTACGAGGCGAGCGCGCTCGACGGTCCATGGCATCTGAACACGGCGCCGTCGCATGAACTGGTTGCCGCGGCGAACGCAGCGCAAACCAATCTCAAGTCCGATCCAATGTTGCCCGCCGACGGCAAGAAGCCCGCGCAGGCGCCGGACGTGGTGGTGGCCGCGCAGCCGGCCGAACTGGTGGTGACGAACGGCAAGCCGGCGTTGCAACCCGTGAAGGGCGTGAATCTGCTGTCTGTCACCAACGCCGACCACGCGCTCTTCGTCGAGCCGCGCGACAGTCACTACTACCTGCTGCTGTCGGGCCGCTGGTTCAGCGCAGCGAGTCTCGCCGGACCCTGGACCTTCGTCGACGGCAAGAGCCTGCCCGCCGACTTCTCGAAGATCGCGACCGACGACCCGCACGCGAACGCGCTCGTCTCCGTGCCGGGCACGCCCCAGGCGAAAGAGGCGGCGATCGCCGCCACCATCCCGCAGACAGCAACCGTGTCGCGCAAGACCACCACGTTGAAGGTCGTCTATGACGGCGCGCCGAAGTTCGCCGGTATCGCGGGCACGTCGTTGTCGTACGCGGTGAATACGGCCACGCCGGTGATCCAGATCGCGCCTTCGCAATTCTTCGCCGTTGCCAACGGTATCTGGTTCACCGCGAGCGCGGCGAGCGGACCATGGCACGTCGCCGACACGGTGCCGCCCGCAATCTATACGATTCCCGCGGCGTCGCCCGTGCATTACGTGACCTACGTTCACGTCTATTCGGCGACGCCCGATACGGTGGTGGTCGGCTATACGCCGGGCTACATGGGCGTGGTCGTCAATGCGGACGGCACCGTCGTGTACGGCACGGGCTATGTCTATCCGCCCTATGTCGGCGAGGTCTATTACGGCTATCCGGCCACCTACGGCTACGGCGCGGGCTTCGCGCTCGGCACCACGGTGGGTTTCGCCTTCGGCTTTGCGATCGGCGCCACGTGGGGCGCAGCGTCGCCGTACTGGGGGCCGTATTGGGGCGGCGGCCCATGGAGCTGGCAATACGCGAACGTCAATCAGGCGAATATTTACGGTCGCTGGGGGCAGGGCACCGTGACACACGCGAGCGGCTGGAACGGCTGGACCGGCAATAGCTGGGCCGGCACCGCGGCATCCGGCTTCAATCCGTATACCGGCGGCCACTTCCAGGCGAGCCGTGGCGCGGTCGAGAACGCCTACAACGGCAACTTCGCGGCGGGGCGGCAAGGCTCGTTCAGCAATCCTTCGACGGGACGCAGCGGCGCGGCGCGCGGCGGCGTGGCGGGCAACGAAGCCACTGGCGATTATGCGGCGGGCCGGCAGCGCGCCGGCTATAACGCGCAGACCGGGCGCTATGGCGCGGCCGAGGCCGGCGTGACCGGCAATGCGTATTCAGGTGATCATCAGGCGGGCACGAAAGGCATCGTGGGAAACAAGGACACGGGCAAGGCCGTCGCCTGGAACAACGGCAATGTCTATGCGGGTAGCGACGGCAACGTCTACCGGCACGATCAGGGCGGCGGTTGGGAGCAGCACAGCGCCGACGGCTGGCAGCCCGTGCAGCCGAACGCGAGTCAGACCCAGAAGCTCGACTCGCTCAGGCAGGGCCATGATCTCGGGAGTGCGCGGGCAAGCGGGCAGTTTCAGCCGCAGCGGCGGTTTGGAGGCGGGGGCGGGCGGTTCAGGCGATGAAGCCGTGGCGGCCGATTCCGACTAAAGGTATTTGTCGCCCGGCTGGCGAGCCCGGACTTTTTTCGCGGGACTCCCGTATGCCACCGAAAAAGCGTCGACCGGTTTCAACACAATTGATCCGGCGCCCACCACGCTGTGTTCGCCAATCGTGATTCCATGGCGCAACACAGCACCAATGCTCACGGCGGCGTGGCTGCCGATGCGGCAATTGCCGCCAGTGGTCACGCCGGGCGCCAGGCTCGAAAAATCCTCCATGATGCAATCGTGATCGAGCGAGGCCTTCGTGTTCACGATGCAGAAGCGGCCCACGCGGCAATCGGCGTTGATCACCGCGCCCGCCATGATGACCGTGCCGGTGCCGATGCGGGTCCCCTTGCCGACGCAGGCCGAAGGGTGAACCACGCTGACGAACGCCAATTGCGGGCAGGTATCGGCTACATGCGCGGCCACAAGCGCAGCCACCTTCGCGCGAACGCAGTTGTCCCCGATCGCGACGATGACGCCCTGCAGGTCATGCTCAATAGCGAGGCGCGCCAGATCGGCTTCACCGCCGAGCACCGGATAGCCCAGCGTCGTTTCACCGACCGCCCGAAAGGCGTCGATGAGCCCGGCGATCCGGTAGGACCCCTGCTTTTCAACGATGTCGATAATGACTTTGGCGTGGCCGGAAGACCCGACAAGCACGATGTTTTGCATGGCCCACGTTCCGCTTTTAAGACGGGCTCACTTCATTGAATGCCGGCGATGATACTGACAATGCGTTCAACGTGTACCGGGTTCAGATCGGGATAGATCGGCAGACACAGAATCCGTTTCGACGCCGCGCTGGCCGCGCTGAGATTGTCCTTGTTCGAGGACGGCAGGCCACGATACATCGGGAATTCGGAAATCAGCGGGTAGAAGTAGCGGCGCGCATAGATATCGTGTTCCTTCAGGCGCTCGTAGAGTGCGTCGCGGCTGATCGGAAAGCTGTCTTCGACCTGAACCGGAAAGTAAGCATAGTTCGCGACTTTTTCGCCGGCATCCGAGAGGCAGCGGATGCCCGGTACGTCGGCCAGCAACTCGCGATACTGCGTGTCGATCATCTTGCGCCTGGCCAATGCATGGTCGACGTGTTGCAGTTGCAAAAGCCCGAATGCGGCGTTGATTTCGCTCATCTTGCCGTTGATGCCGGCCGCCACGACCGTCACCTCATCCACGAAACCGAAGTTCTTCAGATGGTCGATGCGCTGCTTGGTTTTCGCGTCCGGGCAGATGATCGCGCCGCCCTCGAACGTGTTGAAGACCTTGGTGGCGTGGAAGCTGACAATCGACAGATCGCCATGCTTGAACACGCTGCCCTCTTCGGTCTGCACGCCGAATGCGTGCGCGGCGTCGTAAATGACCTTGAGGTTGTAGTTGTCGGCGATCTTCTGGATGGCTTTCACATCGCACGGATGGCCGTAGCAATGCACCGGCATGATCGCGGTCGTTTGCGGTGTGATCGCGGCTTCGATCTTTTCCGGGTCCAGATTGAGCGTATTCGGGTCGACGTCCACGAAGACCGGCTTGATGCCGTTCCAGAGCAGCGAATGCGCGGTGGCGGCGAACGAATAGGGCGTGGTAATGACCTCGCCGTTGATGCGCAGCGCCTGTAGCGCCGTCACGAGCGCGAGCGTGCCGTTCGCGAATAGCGCGAGGTGCTCCACGCCCAGATACTCGCAGAGCGCCTTCTCGAGTTGCTGGTGGAACGGCCCCCCGTTGGTCAGGGTTTTGCTGTTCCAGATCTTTTCGAGGTATGGCAGGAACTCGGCCAGCGGCGGCAGATGCGGCTGAGTTACATAGATGCGTTCGTCGTCCAGTGACGTGATCGCACGAAGAGGAGCGCTTGAGCCCATGGTTTCCTCGCTACTGTTTTTTAGTTCGGGTCACGATCGACGGCGGTTATGCGGTGTGAACCGGGTTGCCGCCGGACTTGCCATCGGCTTGTGCTTGCGGATCGTCCGCGCTGAAGGCGGCGGGCGCGAGGCCGGCGGACCAGCGCTGCCACATCGTGCGAAATGCGCGCGAAAGGCTCTCCGCGACAAGCTCCGGCCGGAACGGCGGCGACTCCATGCAGCGCTCCCGCAACGCCGTGCGAATGCTGGCGAGCGCGGGGATGTCGGAGGCCAGCTTGACCCCTTTGGCCACGAAGTCGTCCGCATCTTCGGCCGCGAACGCGTCGAGACCCGAATGGGCGAGCCATGCCGTCGCGGCCCGGCTTGCCATGGTCTTGCCGGCGATCGTCAGCGTGGGTACGCCCATCCACAACGAGTTCAGAACGGTCGTCGAACCGGTGTAGGGGAAGGTGTCGAGACAGATGTCGACCTGAAAGTGCTGTTGCAGGTAGACCTCGACGCGGGTACGCGGACGGAACGTCAGGCGGTCTCGTGAGATACCTTCGTTGACGAACCAGCTAATGAGGTTCTCATCGCCTTCGTCGCCGTTCATCGAACCGAGCACCATTCGGGACGTGGGCAATTCGCGAAGCAGTCTCGCCCACACGGCGATCACGTCGGGACGCAACTTGTTCAGCCGGTTGAAGCTGCCGAACGTGACGTAGCCGTTATGCATGGCCGGCAGGATGTTGACCGGCGGCGCATTCCGGTCCGGCTGGAACGGTCCGATGGAGGCCAGGTGCACGAGCTTCTCGGAGAACTGCTGCTCGATGTCGCCGAACGGCGTAAAGAAGCGGTCGCTGAGGTAGTAGTCCATCGCGTCGAGACCGGTCGTCGCCGGATAGCCGATCCAGCTGGCCTGAATCGGCGCGGGCTTGCGCGCGAACGCCTCCAGCCGATTGCGGCCGGTGTGCCCGCTCAGGTCGATCAGGATATCGATTTTATCGGCGCGAACCTTGTCGACGAATTGCTCGTCCGACATGCCGGTGGTCATGGTCCATTGGTGGGCCTGGTCGCGCAACCACTGCGTGTAGTCGTCCTCGTGCACATGGTTGTAGTAGACATGGAGCTGCAGGCTCTCGTCTTTCGCGAGCGGTTCCATGATCGGCAGCAGGTAGGAGGCGACTGCGTGCCGGAACAAGTCACCGGAGACGATGCCGATTTTCAACTGGCGATCGGGCGCACGGCTATTGGTATGACGCGGCTTCGGCAAGCGCAGCGATGCTTCATGAATCCGGGCAAATTCGCGATGCTCGGCGTAGATTTGCTCCGCGGAGATGTGAGGGTTGTGCGCGATGCAGAAGAGCAAATTGCTGCGCGTCGGTCCGATTTTGGGATCAAGCTCGAGCGAGCGGCGAAAGCACAGTTCGGCCTCGTCCGTGACGCCCGCGTTAAGCAGCACGACGCCCAGCGTGCTATGTGACTCGGAGTAATCGGGCGTGAGTTCGGTTGCCCGACGGCACGCGGCAATCCCTTCGGCGGTGCGGCCCAGGCTCGCGAGCACCATGCCAAGGATACGATGGCCTTCTGAATGGTCTGGATGCAGTTCAAGCAGTTTTCTGCACTCGGCTTCTGCACCGGGAAAGTGGCCAAGCAAGCGCAGCAAGTCGGCCAGCGCCTTCCGGGCGTCGGCATCGTCGCTACCAAACTTTATGGCGTTTCGCAGGGGCTCCGCGGCATCGCTGTATAGGGCGGCTTTATGAAGCGCGATACCGAGGCAGCGCCATGCGAGGCCGTTCGTCGGAAATCGTTCCGTCAGGCTTCGTCCGAGCTTGATGGCATCCGGTATGTGGCCCTTGGTGAAGAGCGTGTTGAAGCGGTGTATTTCCTGTGGGGTGGGGCGGCGCGTATCGAGTGCTGCCGTGGTGGCGTCCGGGGTGTTCCGATCTGTCGAAATCACTACCGTCAAAGAGGGTTCCGGCGACGCCGCGACAGGCGCGACAGCGGCGGTGGCGTACCCGACACCGCCGTGTGCCATCCGCGTAATCAGTCCGTCGACTGCCGGCCCCTTCAAGCCCCTTTGCTGACCCATTTCCAGCGCCAGCCAGGCCGCCTGGATCTGGTCCGCGTCGATCAATGCGTTGATGTAAGCAACCCAGAATTGCCCGTTGTTCGGCGCGCCGCCGAGCGCGGCTTCCAGGTGAGGCAAGGCGTCCGCAGGACGACTGCGCTGCACGTACAGCACGCCGAGGTTGTACTGCACGTCGGCGTGGCCGGGCCTGGCGTCGAGGATCGCCTTATACAGCGCTTCGGCGTCGTCGAACTCTTCCTTGTGGTGGTGAGCCAGCGCGGTCTGCAAAACCAGAGCGATGTCTTGCTCGAGCTGTTGCTCGGGCGTCAAGGGTTCAGCCGTCGGCTGCTCGTGGAGGAGAGTCATGGTCTCAGCGCAGAATGGTCTATGACGGAAATTGTGCGACCGGGCGGGCCTTTCCGATGCGCGGAGATGACGGTGAAAAGGCCGCCTGTTTGCCGTATGGGGCGGGGCGGCGGAAGCGCCGAACGGCAAGAAAAAAGCCCGCACGAGGCGGGCCGAGGGAACGAGCGCGCCTCACTTCAGCGCGTAGTTCTTATTATTCGGTACTGCAGGCCGGTGCTGCGGCGCCCTCCTGAGGGCGGGTCCCGCGGTTCGGCCTGGGCGGTGCGGCCGGGAGCGGTCGCACCTGATCTCGAGCCTGCTTACAGCCGGGCGATCCGTTGATATTCGCCGGCGGCCTTGGTGCGTCCCATCGCCGCTTCGAACTCGACGTGCAGTTCGTTCTGGGTGGTTTCCGCGTCGGCGAGCAGCGCTTCGTCGATGGCCTGGATCCGGCGGATCATCTCCAGCGCGGCCGGTTCCTGATCCGCGGACAACGACATCAGCAGCGGCGAGCGTTCCTCGGTCAGGCGGGCCGCTTCCGGCCAGTCGGCGAGCGAGGCAGCGTGCTCGATTTTCCGGGTCATCGACAGCAGCCGTTCGATCAGTTCGGTCTGGTTCATTTCGATCGGTCCATGGACTTAGGTATTGTTGGCGGACGCCAGCGCACCGGCGCTGTTGGCGCCGCCGAACAGAGCGGTCAGGTACTGCGAATTGTTGTTCATTGTAGCCATCAGCGTGTCGAGCGCGGTGAACTGCGCCTGATACTGGCTCGTCAGTTGGGCGGTGTAGTCGGCAAGCGCGCTTTGCTGCGTGGTGATGCTCTGCAGGTCGGTGTTCAGCGCGCTGGTGCGCGTATCGATCAGGCCGCCGGTCTGCGTAAAGTTGGTGATGCTGCTGTTCAACTGCTCGGCAATGCCGTTGGTGGAGTTGAAGAGCGAGGCGACGCTCGCAGGGTTGGCCGTCAGCGCGGTGCTCAACGTCGTGTTGTTGATCACCATGGTGCCGTCGGCCGGGTCGTCCTTCAGCGTAATGCCGATTGCCGCCAGCGTGCTGCCCGTCGTGCCCGAGCCGACCGCGCCCCCGACGATCGTGGCCAGCGTGTTCTGGATCGTCTGCAGTGTCGAGTCGCCCAGCAGCGGACCTTGCGACGAAGACGAGGAGTTGAACGACGTGAGCGTCGACATCGTCGTGACGACGGTGTTGTAGAGGCTGACGAAGTTGTTGATCGCGGTGCTTTCCGCCGTGGTGTCCGCCGCGACGGTCAGCGTCTGCGTCGAGCCCGCGGACGCAGCGGACAGATTCAGTGTGACGCCGGAAATGGCGCTGGTCACCGAGTTGGTCGAGCTGCTGGCGGCGATCCCGCCAATCGTGAATTCCGCGTCCTGGGCAACCGAGCTTTGCGTCCAGGCGTTGCTCGAATTTGCCGACGTGAACGTCGATTGACCGCCCGTGGTGCTCGCGGTCGAGGTCACGCCGAGGCTCGACAGGCCGTTGTCGGTGGTGGCGTTGGTCGTGATGTTGATGACGTTGGCCGCGCCGGTATTCGCCGCGCGCAGCACGAGGTGGGCGCCGTCCGAGCCGGTCACGATGGTCGCCGTCACGCCCGGGTTGCCGG
Source organism: Paraburkholderia fungorum (assembly GCF_046026025.1). Classification (GTDB taxonomy): domain Bacteria; phylum Pseudomonadota; class Gammaproteobacteria; order Burkholderiales; family Burkholderiaceae; genus Paraburkholderia; species Paraburkholderia fungorum_E. The sequence continues at coordinate 102,773 of NZ_JAQQFL010000034.1, forward strand.
TGCCGGAGTTGATCGCGGCAGCGATGCCGGAGAGCGTGTTGTTCGTGCTGTCGACGTTGATATTCATCGACTGGCTGCCGATCGAGATCGTCATCGTGCCGGTGCCCAGCTGCGTCGTGGCGCCAAAGGCTGCCGAGGACAAGGCCTGTGAGCTGGCGATCTGCGTGACGCCGACCGAGTAGCTGCCGGCCACGGCGCCGGTACCCGCGGTGGCGGTCAGTCCCGTGCCGCTCGCGGTGGCGGAGAAGGTCGACAGCGTGGAGCCGCTGGCAAGGCCGGCGATGCCCGACTGCAGCGCGTCCAGCGCGGCGGTCAACGCGCCGTATGCGGACACCTGGGTGTTGTCGGTGGTTTGTTGCGCCGTCAGAGCCGCGGCTTGTCCCGCGGTCTTCGCGTTCACGAGTGCCGTGACGAGCGTTCCCACGTCCATTGACGAGTTGCCGGTCGAGCCGCTGATGATCGATTGCGCGGCCGATTGCAGCGCGGCATTGGCAGCGGCGGTCGATGCCGCGGAAGACGTGGTCGAGATCGAGGACATTGCAGAGGCTCCGGGCGTCTGGGAATCTGTATTGGGTGGTGCGCGATGCTACATCACTTCATGATCGGAATGCACAGCGGGAGGCGAGCCTCCCGTTGTCTGTAACCCGGCGAGGGGGGGGGCGGGGGGGGGGGGGGGGCCCCCCCCC
>NZ_JAQQFL010000035.1:0-101145 GCF_046026025.1 Paraburkholderia fungorum
CCGGCCAGCGGCCCCCCCGCGGGGGCGCCACGCTTCGTGGCGCGGCTCATGCAGCCGGACATGTCGAGCGGGTGGGGCATCCGCACGCTGTCGGCGAGCCATCCTGCTTACAACCCGTATTCCTACCAGAACGGCTCGGTCTGGCCGCACGACAACGGCCTCATTGCGCAGGGATTCAGGCGCTATGGCTATGCTGCGGAGACGGGGCAAATCGCGAACGACGTATGTGGAGCAGGGCGCTTTTTCATGCTGAACCAGCTACCTGAGCTATATGCGGGCCTGCATCGGGACGCGGCGAATTTTCCCGTTCAGTATCCGGGCGCCAATGTGCCGCAGGATCGGTCTTCTCGCTGCTGCAGGCGATCCTTGGCCTGCAGCCCGATGCGCCGCACAAGATGCTCTATGTCGACCCTGTACTGCCGCCGTGGCTCAGCGATGTGACGCTCAGGGAATTGCGCGTCGGCGAGCAAACTTTCGATATCCGGTTCTGGCGCACTGAGGAGACGACACAGTTTGACGTGCTGAGGGGGGACCCGACATCAATCACGCATCGCGAGATGACCGTATGGAGTGACCTGCTGAAACGTGACGTCGAAGATGCCTCCGGCCCGTAAGTGGCTGCGCTCAGGCAGCATGCCGCTGCCGGCACTCGGCAAGTTGACAACGCCGTCACAAGCGGGGCCGGCATCGCTGGATGGGTATGCGGGCGGAGGTTCCGACCCATAAAGCCATACGGCTCGCGCATGTCTGGCAAGCGCGGCCCTGCGTTCATCGAGCGGCGTAAGATGGTATCCCGATCAGTTCGCCAAGAAGATGCCTATCGCGGGACGCAACGCCCGATTGACGGACAGGATCATCACGCCAGCGTTGTGATCGATCTGAAGGATCGCGTATCACGGATCGCAGCGTTCCATTTCGCTGAAAATGTCAGGCCGTTGCGCATAGGCGTCAGCATGTCAGCCTGGCCGCGACGCACATTATTTTGCGTAGCGGTGTGCTTCGACCTTCCACAGGTACTCGTCTACTCCCCGGGAAATCTGCGTGAACAGATCAGACGTCGTCGGGTCCCCCGCCTCGCTTGACGCGATGATCGCTTCACGTATCTGATGCCCGTATTTCGCAAGCGCACCCGCAAGCTGGCGGACGTGACCCATTCCGTCCTTAAGTTCCAGCGGGTACTGTTCAAGCTGGATGGCGTCAAGCAGAAAGTCCGGTTTACCGACAAACATGGGCTGGACAGGCGGATTCGCCTTCCATCGCTAACGGGGCAGCGCCAGCGCGCGCAGACGTTGTCGGTGGTGAAACCATACTCGCGCAACAGGACATCGGCTGGAGCCGACGCGCCGAAACGCTCCATGCCGGGTACCGCGCCGCGTTCGCCGACATAGTGATGCCAGCCTTGCGGCACGCCGGCCTCGACCGCCAGCCGCGCGCCGACTGAGGGCGGGAGCACCGCATCCTAGTACGCTTGCAGCTGGGCGTCGAATAACGTCCAGCATGGCAGCGAGACCACGCGCACCGCGATGTTCTGCGCCAGCAATCGCTCGCGCGCGGCCATCGCGAGCGCGACTTCCGAGCCGGTGGCGATCAGGATCAGTGCCGGCTTGCCGCCGGGCGCGTCGGCGAGGATGTAGCCGCCGCGCCGCAATCCATCGGCGGCAGCGAACTGGGTGCGGTCGAAGGTCGGCACGTTCTGGCGCGTCAGGATGAGCGCGGTCGGCCGATCGCGCGTTTCCAGTGCTACGCGCCAGGCTACGGCGGTTTCGTTGGCGTCGACGGGGCGAATCACGTTGAGGTTCGGCAAGGCCCGCAGGCTGGCAAGTTGCTCGACGGGCTGGTGCGTCGAGCCGTCCTCGCCGAGCGCCAGACTGTCGTGCGTGAACCCATAGATCACGCGCAACTGCATGAGCGCGGCATCTTCCAGGTCGTCCGCGAGTCTGGCGTCGCGTTCCGGCCCCATACGATGCCTCTTTGTTTGCCACGAATGCCCGCCTGTGCGTTCACCGCCGAACATCGCTCCAAAGAAATCACTGACGTCTGCATCCGCGCTTCGCCCGTTGCCTGTGCCGCTGAACTCGAAGCCTGCGTCCCAGTCAGGCTGCGGCTGAAAATCCTGGCCGTTTTGCCACTGGCGGCCCAAATGGTCATAGGCCCCGTTTCTCCGTATCCTTGAGAACCTGATAGGCCTCGCCCAGTTCCTTGAAACGGTCCTCCCCGTCGGCCTGTTGATTGATGTCCGGATGATATTTGCGCGCGAGCTTGCGATACGCGCGCCGGACCTCGTCCGGCGTCACGGTGCGTGGGAGTGCGAGAACCTCGTAGTAGTCCCTGTATTACATTCCAGCGCCCGCCTGATTCCGAGTCGTGCAGCCATCGCGTATTGCGTCCGCCTTTTGCCTGTACCTGTTGTGCTTCCTTCAGTTCACCGTACCCGTGTGCCGCCAGTCTGTCGCGGCGATCGTCCTCTCGAACTCGACCTCGGCGCGAAGTCCCTCCAGATCCCGATGCACGATAGCCACGGCCAGCTTCCTGGCACCGCGACGATAGGTGACCGTGCAGTTCTGGGTCCCGGCATCGAGCTGGCCGTCGATCGCGGCCTCATCCCAATGTTCCGCGTGGCCGACATAAGCGAGCCCGAAATCGTACTGCTCGGTCCAGAAAAACGGCACGGCATCGAACCGCTCGCGCCGGCCGAGCATGTTGCGTGCCGCGGTTTGCCCCTGGCGTTCGGCTACCACCCAGTGCTCGACGCGGATGCGCGCGCCGGTGAGCCGGTCCGGCCAGCGTGCAATGTCGCCCGCCGCGAAGATGCCTCGGACGCTCGTCTCGAGGTATGCGTTGACGATGATGCCGCGATCGATGAGGAGACCCGCCTGCTCCGCGAACGAGATCATCGGTCGTACGCCGATACCGATCACGACAAGATCGGCAGGCAGATTCTCCCCGCTCTTCAGCTGGACGCCTTGCGGGTCGATCGAAGTCGCGCTGGTGCCGAGGTGGAACGTGACACCGTGGCGTTCGTGGAGCCCGCGGATGAAGTTTCCGACGTCCGGTCCGAGGATTTTCTCCATCGGAACGGCATCCGGCGCAACCACATGCACCTCGATATTGCGGGCGCGCAGCGATGCCGCCACTTCGAGACCAATGAAGCTCGCGCCGATCACCACCGCCCGCTTTGCAATGAGCGCCCGGGCGACAAGTGTGCGGCTGTCAGCAAGCGTGCGCAGATAGTGAACATGCGGGAGATGCGCACCTGGCACGTCGAGCCGCACCGGCTCGGCGCCGGTCGCGAGCAGCAGCGCATCGTAGGCAATACGAGTGCCGTCCACGAGTTGCAGGTGCCGGCTCCTCGTGTCGAGCGTAGCGAGGGGAGAATCCAGCTTCAGGTCGATGCGATGCGCCTGGTAGAACGTCGGTGGACGCAGCGGATTCGACTCTGCGGACGCGGTGCCCGCGAGGAAGCCTTTCGACAGGTTGGGCCGGTCACACGGCCCTGATGGATCGGCGCTCAGCAGGGTGATGCTGCCCGTATATCCTTCGAGACGGAGTGTCTCGGCAGCGGCGTGACCCGCGGCGCCACCGCCCACGATAACGATCGATTGCGGCGTGCCGGCCACCGCTGGCAAAGGCTTCGGTTCGACAGGCATGAGCTTTTCACGCACATACACGCTGCCGTCCCGCTGCTCGACACGCCAGCAGGCAACCGCGTCCAGTGCCGGTGCGCAGGCTGAAACAGGCATGATGCCAGGGACAGCGGACCGTGTCGTCGACCAGCAGCCCGTCGGCCAGTGGAGCACCGTAATGCGTGCAGACGGCGCCGATCGCGAACAGTTCGTCCGCGCGCCGCACGAGCAATACCGGCTCGCCGTGGGCATGCCCCTGCAGCATTGCGCCGTCGGTAATTTCTGAAAGTCCGACGCCTCCGGCGAGGTCGGGTCCGCTGAGTTTATTCGCAGGTTCGTTCATTCGATTCTCCTGACGTCGGCGATGCGCGGCAGGTTTTCACCCGCCACTTCTCAGGACAGCCGCGGCAGCGCCGCTATTCCCGTCCCTCGACGCCGACTCCGTAGACATGCACCATCTGGCCGCCAAGCCAGCCCGAAACAGAGAGCAGTGCGACACCGGCAATCGAAAGCAGAACCGGCGTGCTCATGCCCGGCCCCATGCTCGTGGGACTCCGGGTGCGCACCAGAGATTGATCGCATACAGCACGACGACGGTGAGGTTGATCGCCATGTGGGTCAGCGCTATTTTCCTGACTGGCGGAGCACCACCCTTGTAGAACAACAGGTCGATAAATCCTGGCACTGCCGCGCAGAGCGCGTCGACGAGGCCGCCGACCATGCTGTAAAGCGCGACGGTAGCCCACGCGTCTCCGGGGGGCGCCGGCCACACGGATGACGTCGCAGACGAGGGAGAAAATCCAGAGACCGATCGGAAACACAACCAGCATCGGGTGGATGGGACGCTTGGAGATGCTCGCGGGAGTACGCATGGGTATTCTTCGTCTATCGACAGACAAAGTTCGCGACGGGCGGAACGCGTTGCGGCATCTGCTGACCTGTCACAGCCCGCGTCGGTTCTGTTGCGCCCGTTTTTTGTACGCGCGTGCCTGCATCAAGAAAGCGAACCTGGAGCGAACCATCAATGACCCATGCGTGCAGCGTGCACCCACAGCGTTTCACATTCGTCAGCGGCCCGTCTGTACGGTAGCAGTCAGCGCCGCTCAGGAATGCACTTTTTTCAGCGCGCCACCTTTGTGCATCGCGATGTGGTCGGTCTTGTCACTCTGGATCTCGTACTGTGGATCGTCCACGCTGGCGTGATGGGTGTACCCCTTGTAGTCGGTGTCTTTCGTATGCACCCTGATGATCTTGCCGCTGACATGGCCAGCCTCCGAATTCCAGGTCACGTGATCGCCAACCTTGAATCTTGTCGTCATGACGGGTGCCCTCCGTTCGGTACTGCGTGCAGTGTACTGATGTCAGGGCGCGCGGGCACCGCCGCGCGTTCAACAGCACACTTTCATGGGCTTCGATGTATTTCACTATAGATCATGTTGTGACATAGTTTAAATTCAATTGAATTGCCCAAGGTCATGACGCACAAGAGAAGAGGCGCCGTACGTCTCTGGCGATGCCGGATGAGTTCATGACGGGATGAACAGCCGTGAGCACGGTGTGCCTGTGCATCGGCTGTCGCGGCTCCTGGCGAGGTGACTCTCGCACCGCGGCAGGACGATCGACGCTCATTCGGACGCTGCCGGTCGGCCCGGTACCTTTTCTGTTTTTTGTCACATTGCCGGCCTATCGCGGCACTGGCCTCTCAGGGCCGCTGACAAGCCCCGGGGCGGCGCCGAAGGGCTCGAATGGACGGTACCGAATCCGACGCCGTTCCATACGTTCGAGATGCCGCCGATGGTCGAATAACCGCCGCCAGGCGATAACCTGAAGCCAAGGAGCAGCGCATGGAACTCGAACATATGGAATTCGAGGTGGAGAAGATGACCGGTGATGGCGACGCACAGAAGCTTGCACGGGCCATCGGCGCGGTCGACCCCGACGCGAAAGTCGATGTCGATGTTAATGTCAGAACCGTAAAGGTTGACTCGTGGATGATGGCCGAGGAATTCCTGGTTGCGTTCGAGGACGCAGGCTACAAGGCGAAAATCAGCAAAGGTTGATCCGGAGTCCGGACGGGTAGTGTCGGATGAGCGCTGGCGCGTCGTCCTGCGGCAGCCGCCAGTTCGAGCGTTGCCCGCGTTGGGACGCGTGTGAGTCGTGCGTCCACGTTGTGGCGCCGTCATTGAACCAGTATTGGGAGCCAGACCACGGACAAAGTAATGTTTCCGCCGTCGGACCCCGGAATCGCAGCAAGGCGCAGGCAGCTGGCGCACGGACCACTCGCCTCGTTCAAGACATTCAGCGAGAGCGTGTTCGCCGATGGCGCGCTACCCACGAAGACGAAACAGCTGATCGCCGTGGCCGTCGCCCATGTCACCCAGTACCCCTATTGCATACGCGCCCACACGGCGGCCGCCCTGAAAAGCGGCGAGACCATGGCAGGAAACCATGGAGGCCATCTGGGTCGCGGCCGAGATGCGTGCTGGCGCGGCGCATGCCCATTCGGCGCTCGCGCTCGACACGATGGCGGGGAAGTCGAATACCAACCCGAACCCGGACGAGGCGCCCCATGCCCACGATCATTGAGCGCCTGCGGGCCGAACATGGCAGGCTGGGACGACTGGTGCAGCTGCGCAACGACGAGCGGTCGCTGCCTACCGATCCGGGCTCCCCGAACATCGCGCTGCTGGTGGATACGCTTTACTACCTGACACGCTTTCCCGATGTGGCCCATGATGCGCTCGAGGATCGCATCATGGAGAAACTGCGGGGCAAGAACGCGTTGTCCGGCGAGATTGCGCGGGAAACCGAGGCGCAACACGTCACATTGATTTCGCAGGGGCACGAACTTCTCCAGGGTCTGGAAGCGGCGGCCCGTGAAGAAAACATGTCACAGGAACGGGTCGAAATCCACGTCCGTCTCTACGCGGAGCGGCTGCGGCATAACATGACTGTCGAAGAGCTGACGCTGTTTCCTGCCGCGGTACGCTACCTCGACGATGACGACTGGCATGCCATCGAGCTTGTCGATGTGGGTGGACAACCGTGTCCTCTGTTCGAGGGCACGGTAGATGAGCGATTTGCCCAGTTCCATCGGGTTATTACAGCGGAGCGGGCGGCTCCGATGGACATTGACGATTGGAGTGAAAGCCAACCAGCTCGCCGGCCGCCTTATTGATCCGTGACAGCCGAATGCAATCCCCCAGAAGCAGCACGACCGCCTCAGAACCTGGAACACAAAGTGGAGATGCACGATGAGTGACAGCCGCGTGATTGAGATCTTCCGGTATGACCCGGACACGGATACCAGGCCGCATATGCAGGCGTTCGAGGTTGACATCGATCCGCGCGACCGGATGCTGCTGGACGTCCTCGTCAGGCTGAAGTCGGTCGACGAATCGATTTCGCTGCGGCGTTCGTGCCGCGAAGGCATCTGCGGGTCCGACGCCATCAACATCAACGGCAGGAACGGCCTTGCATGCCAGATCAACATGAACGATCTGCCGTCGCGGATTGTCCTGCGACCATTGCCCGGCTTGCCTGTGATCCGTGACCTGATCGTCGATATGACGTCGTTCTTCAACCAATACCACTCGGTGATGCCGTATCTGATCAACGATACGCCTCCGCCGGAACGGGAGCGCCTGCAAAGTCCCGAAGAGCGCGACCAGCTCGACGGCCTGTACGAGTGCATCCTGTGCGCGTGCTGTTCAACGGCCTGCCCGTCATACTGGTGGAATCCAGACAAGTACGTCGGACCGGCTGGCCTGCTGCAGGCTTACCGGTTCATCGTCGATTCGCGCGACATGGCCACGCAGGCGAGACTGGACAATCTCGAAGATCCGTACCGGCTCTTTCGTTGCCGCACGATCCTGAACTGCACCGACATCTGCCCGAAAAACCTGAACCCCGCGTATGCAATCGGCCAGATCAGATCGATGCTGGCGCGCCGCGCGGTGTAATGCCGCGTCACGTGTCGGCTTAATGGTCAACGGGTGCATCCAGAACGTATGCCTCTCTACCGATCGATCTGGCGCCAGGCGTCCAGGTTTGGCCAGGCAGAAACGGCACTTCGCGGACGTGCAAGTGTCGGGCACCGGACAGACGTCGGCGGGGAGTCAGCGCACACATGACCTGTTCGATCGAAGCCGACTGCGACGACTGCAATCTGTCCGCGAGTCCATCGAATCCCGTTGGAGACCGAGCATGAAACCCGTTGCCCATCCACACGGCCCACGACTGACCCCTCGGCCGGTCACCGGTGTTCGGCAGACTCGCACCCGTCGGTCGACCGGTCAGCTGCAGGACGGCCAGGAGCTGCGGAAGCCGTCTTTCCGTGCGCTGGATCAAGTCGATATGGCTTCCGACCAGTCATTTCCGGCTAGCGATCCACCGGCGTGGATCTGGCGATAGGCGCCGTGCGCGCTATCCGTTGCCTGCCGCGGTCCAGGTTTTCGCCGTCGTGCGGAGTATGCTATTGCAACACGCGCGGCAGACAGGCTGGCGATCCACGCCAGCCTGCTGACCTGATCGGGTTGTATGTCAAGGAGAGCCCGGTGGCTATATCACATCTTTCGTCTGGCGAAGTTGCGAGCCTGTTACCACTCGGTGACATGCTTGAGCAGACTCCCACCACGGCGCTGTTCAAGGAGAAGCGCCTCGAAGTCATGCGGATTGTTCTTCCGGCTGGCAAAGGGATGCCTGTGCACGCGGTTGATGGCCCGGTAACGGTGCAATGCATCGAAGGTGAAGTCGATCTCGAAATGAATGAAGGCCATCAGATCCTGCATACCGGTGACCTTATCTATCTGGCCGCCGGCGTCCCGCATGCACTCACAGCCTTCCAGAACAATCGATACTCGTGACCGTCGTACTGGTCATGCCGGAAGGCTTGTCGGGGATCGCCGGTGAGCGACGCAAACACCATGACGACGATCTGGAAATGAAGTGGCCGGAGAATGAATAGACACTCGTGTTCTTAGCTCGATACGCTTCTGGTTGACGTGCGTGCATGTCGGGTATGTGTGCCGCACCTGCCACTCGGTCCTCGCCCGATCGTGCGAGCGGGAGCCGACGCGCGCATCCTGATTGTCGGACAGGCACCGGGTGCGCGCGTGCACGCATCGGGCATTCCGTGGGATGACGCGAGCGGCGACCGTCTTCGCAACTGGCTCGGAATCGACGCGACCACATTTCACGACGAGTCGCAGTTCGCGATTATTCCGATGGGGTTCTGTTATCCGGGACGCGGTAACGTCTGGGACAAACCACCGCGTCGCGAGTGTGCGCAGCTGTGGTTGGACAGCCTGCTGGAAAAGCTGCCGAAGATTCAATTGACCTTGCTGATCGGCCAGTATGCGCAACAGCATTTTCTCGGCAGCCAACGCAAGCCGTCGCTCACTGAAACAGTCAGGGCGTGGAAGGAATACGCGCCGGCCTTCGTTCCGTTGCCGCACCCGTCCCCGCGCAACCAGCCGTGGTTCCAACGGCACCCGTGGTTCGAAAGCGAAGTCCTTCCCATGCTGCGCGAGAGGGTTGAACTGCTCGTCGCGCAAGGCCTTGGACGGGCCGGGTAACGCGTATTGGGACACCGGTCTGAACGGAGCAGGAAATGCCACACGCGAAACGGAAGAGCTTGACGATTTTTGTCAAGCGGGCATACGAGGATGCGGCACCGGAAGACGGCTATCGCGTCCTCGTTGACCGCCTCTGGCCTCGCGGACGCAGCAAGGAGATACTGGCACTCGGTCAGTGGGCGCGCGACGTCGCGCCAAGCGCTGCCTTGCGCAAATGGTTCGGACACAAGCCGACTCGATGGGCAGCTTTCCAGCAACGCTACCGTCTCGAACTCGATGCTGAAGAACAGCAGCAACGCATGCGGAGTCTCCTCGCTGAAGAGAAGGGGCAACCAATTACGCTGGTCTATGGAGCGAAGGACGAGGAGCATAACTAGTCTGTAGGACCGAATGTCTCGCCAAGTCCGAATCGCTGGGCGCATTGCCCGATCAGCAGCGTGAGCCGGACCGAGCGCATCCGCCCCAGCAACTCGGGATGCCAGCGCGCTGCGCATTCGGGCCGCGACGGCAAATCGCCACTCGGGCCACGGCGAGGAAAACAGAAGCCCATCGGCGCGATGGCAAATCTTGAATCCTCATAGGACGACGCATCGTCGACGTCGAGCAACGTCCGCAGGCGCGCGCCGCTCGCGTCGCCCCATGGAGCGACGGACGCACGCACCCGCGCATCCGGCGCCTGGCCGATGATCAGAATGCCTGCTTGTTCGGATGCGGCCAGCACCGGGCGCGGCGCGTGGGGTAGTACGGATGAGCAGATCGTGCAGGCGCGGATGTCGCGGAGCAGGGTATCCAGCGGTGTCGGTTTCGTTACAGTCATGCGAGGCGGGTGCGCGACACGGCTGATGACCGATCGCATCGCGCGCCGGTGTTCACGGCTCTGTTTGAGCCGGATAGATCAGGGTGCCGTCCGGTTGCGGTTGCGCACCGGGTGTCATTGTCGCGGCAGTTGTGTGATGCGAGTCCATAATGTGCGGCGCGGTTTCGCCGCGCAGCAGCAGGTAGTCCGTGATGATCCGCCGGTGGCAGCGCCACCAGACCGCCTCCGAACACATGATCACGCAGCGGTGCCGATGGCCGAGCGCGAGAAGCTGCGCGAAGCCGTCGCGGAATGCGTCGCCCATCGCGTAGTCCGCATAATTGCGAAACGCGGGATGCCTCCAGTACGCGTTGGGCGACGGCGTGTCGTCCTTGCGCCTGCCGCGGCGCCCACCCAGTTCGGCGAGATGCACGTAGCCAATGTGCTCCAGCGCGAGCGTATCCGGTAACGTGTCGCGATTGAACTGCGGATTGGTCCGCGAGCGCGGGATGCTGCGCACATCGACCAGTGTCCCAATCTCCGAACCCTTTAGCAGGCCGACGAATTCAGACAACGGGTGGGTCGAATGGCCGATCGTGAAAAACGGATGTGTCATCGATGCCTCGTCGGAACGGTTACGACGGTCTGCTTGACGTGTACAAGGTGCGTCAGGAAAGGTCAACCGTCTATCGACGAGGGCAGCATCAGAGCAGCGGATTTTTCCGGAGACAGGCACAAGCCAGTCGACCGTCATAGGCTGTCACCTTGGATTCCCTCAGGATTCGGATTTTTGAGCACGGTAGCCACCCGCACTATCAGTCGAATCAGACTTTTGACAGCGGCGACAAAAGCGCTCGAAGCCAATGCAGACACGACCGGGTGGAGTCCCACGGGAATCCACGAGCACGCTGAAGACCCGGAAGGATGCAACTGGAGCATCAATTATCTGCGTGGCGACAGCAAAGATGCAGATGTGAAGGAAATCGTCATGCCTGCGGCTGAGGCGATCATCAACGAGCTGCGCAAACAGTACAATTTTCGGTAGCTCTTAGAGAGCGACGCTCCGATGCTCCGCAACCACTGACGCGTCGAAAGTGATGAAGGAGACAGTCATGGCAGATGAACTCAGCCCCAAGGCCATTGAAGCGCTGTGCGAACTCAACAGTCGTCGCTCCTGGCGAACGACCGCTCATGCTGGAGTGGGACATCGAGAGCGCACTCAGGCAGCGCGACTTTGTCGAAGAGGCGGCGAACGGTGGATGGCGGATCTCTGAACGCGGTCGGGAGAACGCGCGCAAAATGAACGCTTGAATCGCGCGCGATACACTCCGAAATTCCCCTTCCGGCTTGACGTCCCACCCATAGCCGCGCGCGGCGTTCACGTCGTCCCCCAGAAGTTGATACTGCCGCAGCGGCCAGCGCAGACGACGCGCGGTCTGCTGCGCCGTTTCGTCTGATAAAGAGTGGACTTCCAGAGACCCTCGTGTGGTCGAAAATTCCCTCGGCCAGGGCGTCTTCGTAGGTGATGTCCTGTGACCACTTGACGCGCACGCCGATGACCTCGAACGCGATGCCTGACGTCTACCGCGGCATGTGGATTGACGGGCGTCAGGCCCCCGCGTTGGCGCGGTCTCATCGCGCCGTTGAACTCCGTAGATGCCTCGTTTGCGTTGCCGGACCGCTTTGGAGCGCGGTAGCGGCAGGCAAACTGGACCAAAGCTCTGGAAATCTCGGTCAGTCCGGCGCCGGGGCGTCCGCATCACCGGTTTCAGCCGCGTCTGGAACCGCCATCTCCTTCTCGACGAGCGCACGTGCCATGTGCCAATACTCGTCGGCGCACCCTTCAAGGCAACCGTCCTGTTGCCAGAGCTCGTACGCGCGCGCACGGATTTTTTCTTCTATTGTCGGGTCGCTCATTGCACTAGTCTCCGTTAGTCGCAGGGAGGGGAGTAGACATGGCGAGGGCCTCACCCGTGCCGCGGCCAGCATCGAAGCAGTTACCGGTACTGTCCATCAGCCCAGCATATCCCCGTTGCATGCTGTTGAAAAGCGGAAGCAGCCCCATCTGCTATGTCCACACTGTTCGCCGCAGTATCCTGCGCCCTGAGGCCAATTGCGGGACCACTTCATGCGATGTTTTTGCTCGGTCTCGCGCTGGCGGCGGTCGTCGTCGACGTGCAGGCACTGGGCGGTGATGGTCAGCGACGCGTGCCCGAGGTTGTCGTGCACCAGGCGCAGGTCGATCTGCTGGTCGACCATATGTGGGCCGGCGCTTTGGCGCAGCCAGTGGGCCGCGCCTCTAAAAATCCCTTTCACGATTTGCTGCAGCGCGGCGCGAGTCAGCGGCTTGCGTGGCCGGCCGATGGGCAGGAGCAGCGCGGGGTGTTTTCGGCAGGCCAGGGCAGGACCGGCAGACCATGCTCGCGGCGATAGCGCCCAAGCTCGACCATCATTGAGGAGCGTGGTGGCGTCCGGCACAGCTTCGCAGCCCGCGTTAATCTCTACAAACCGACGCAGGCTGGCGTTGTCGTACGTCGCCTCTTCGCACGCCAGGTCCGCCAGATTGAGCCAGTGCTGGATGAAGTGGATCCGCACATGCGCTCCAGACAAATCGCTGGGGGTTATTGTCGCGCCTCGGGAAATACAGCTCGACCACCACACAGTCGGCACACGGCATGATTGCAAGCTCGCCAGCCCCGCCAACCTGCCGCTGACGGGTGAAGTGTCACTCGTCCCTCGACGGCCGGTCTGCGGCGCCCGCGTCGGCCACGACCAGTGCCGCCATGTTGACGATCCCGCGCACAGTGGCCGATGCCGTCAGCACATGCACCGGCTTCGCAGCGCCGAGCAGCATCGGTCCGATCGCGATATTGTTACCCGCCGCAGTTTTCAGCAAGTTATATGAGATGTTCGCGGCGTCGATGTTCGGCAGCACCAGCAGATTCGCATCGCCTTCGAGCGTCGATTCGGGCAGCACTTCACGGCGCAGATTGGCCTCGAGGGCGACGTCGCCCTGCATTTCACCGTCCATCTGCAGGCCCGGCGCACGTTCCTTGAGGATCTCGAGTACATCGCGCATCTTCTGCGCGGACGGCGCGTTGCTGGTGCCGAAATTCGAATGCGACACCAGCGCAACCTTCGGCTCGATACCGAAACGGCGCACTTCCTCCGCGGCCATGATCGTGATCTCGGCGAGCTGCTCCGGTGTCGGATCGACGTTCACGTGCGTGTCCACGAGGAAAATCTGCCGGTCCGGCAGCACCAGCCCCGTCATTGCCGCGTAGACGCTGCTGCCTTCACGCTTGCCGATCACCTGATCGATGAAATGCAGATGGCGATGCGTCGTGCTGATCGTGCCGCAGATCATGCCATCGGCTTCGCCTTTATGCATCAGCATCGAGCCGATCAGCGTCGTGCGTCGCCGCATTTCAAGCTTGGCCATCTGCATCGCTGATGCCCTTTCGCGCCATCATCTTGTAATATGTCTGCCAGAAGTCGCGGTAGCGCTCATCGTGGTCGGTGTTAACGACCGTGTAGTCCTGACCGGCGACCAGACGCAGGCCATAGCGCGCGATGCGCTGTTCGATCACCGCCGGCCGGCCGATCAGGATCGGCTTCGCGAGCTTTTCGTCGACGACGATCTGGATCGCGCGTAGCACGCGTTCGTCCTCCCCTTCCGCGAACACGATGCGCTTCTTTTCCGGTTCGACGCTGCGTGCCAGCTGGAAGATTGGCTGCATCGTTGCGCCGCTGCGATAGACGAACTGCTGCAGATGCTGCTCGTACGCGGTCATGTCCTCGATCGGACGGGTCGCCACGCCCGACTCCATCGCCGCCTTCGCCACCGCCGGCGCGATCTTGACGATCAGGCGCGGGTCGAACGGCTTCGGAATCAGGTATTCCGGACCGAACGACAAGTCCCGAATGCCATACGCCGTCGCAACGATGTCGCTCTGTTCCTGGCGCGCCAGCTCCGCGATCGCGTTCACCGCCGCGATTTCCATTTCGCGCGTGACCGTCGTCGCACCCACATCCAGCGCGCCGCGGAAGATGAAAGGGAACACCAGAACGTTATTAACCTGGTTCGGATAATCGGCACGTCCAGTAGCCAGTATGGCATCAGGCCGAATTCCTCGTGCCAGATCCGGTTCAATTTCGGGCGTCGGATTTGCAAGCGCGAAGATCAAAGGTGCCTTGCCCATCTGCGCAACCATGTCGGTCTTGAGGACGCCACCGGCCGACAGGCCGAGGAAAATGTCCGCACCGCCAATCGCCTCGGCCAGCGTGCGGGCGTCGGTTTCGCGTGCGAAGCGTTCCTTGTCCGGGTCCATCAGCTCCGTGCGGCCCTTGTAGACCACACCCGCGAGGTCCGTCACGAGGATATTCTCGAGCGGCAGGCCAAGGTCGACGAGCATGCCAAGACACGCGAGCGATGCGGCACCCGCGCCGGAGGCGACCAGCTTCACGTGCTTGATGTCCTTGCCGACGACCTTCAAACCGTTGGTGATGGCCGCCGCGACGACGATGGCCGTACCGTGCTGGTCGTCGTGGAAAACCGGAATCTTCATGCGCTTGCGGCATCCGCGTTCGACGATGAAGCAGTCCGGCGCCTTGATGTCTTCGAGGTTGATTCCGCCGAAAGTCGGTTCGAGCGCGGCGATCACGTCGACCAGCTTGTGCGGATCGGACCCGTTCAGCTCGATATCGAACACGTCAATGCCGGCGAACTTCTTGAACAGGACGGCCTTGCCTTCCATGACCGGCTTCGAGGCAAGCGGTCCGATGTTGCCCAGACCCAGCACCGCGGTGCCGTTCGTGACGACGCCGACCAGGTTGCTACGCGCGGTGAAACGTGCGGCGTTCAGCGGGTTTTCGACGATTTCCTCACACGCGAATGCGACGCCTGGCGAGTACGCCAGGGAGAGATCGCGCTGGTTGATCATCAGTTTGGTCGGCGCGATGGCAATTTTGCCAGGCGTCGGGAATTCGTGGTAGTCGAGAGCGGCTTCGCGGAATTTGCTTTGGGCTGTAGTCGACATAACGTCCCTCGCTAGCGGCATTTGCAGATAATGATAATGGTATGTCACGTCAGCGGCATACTGAGAGCTGTGGCAAGGGCAAAGCTGGAAGTACTGCGTGGGCTCTGTCGTGCCCACGCAAGGTATGGCAACGCATAGTGACGGAATTAGGGAGGGTTCGGATTGAATTCAACTTCAGGTGACGACCACTGCGGCGAGTGCGCCTGCACCACGATCCCATCAGAACGTCGGACGACGAAGCGTCAGCGTGTCGCGACATCGTTCTGCGCGCGTCGCACCACGACAAGACGATTGTGTTGATCCAACCGGAAGAGCGTTTCCGCGACCACCCTGCGACAGGTCCGGAGCATCAAGTGCGCACAAGTCTGCGTTCTGGGGATCGCAATTCCGGGACCGCCAACATAGGCGATCCCGCTGAACTCGCTCTACAGGGCGTACTGCAAAGCCAAATCGAAGCAGATGATGACCAGGGAACAGCAGAGACCGGCCAGGACATTTGCGACCCGATGTTCGAAATCGTGATCCCGGCTCATCCATGCCCCAATGAGGAAAACGCCTTCGAACACGACCTGAAGCGCGACGAACACAAGCATCAGCAGGAACTCGTAGCCCATGAACCTGAAGTTCGCGAAGTGCATCCCGTAATCGAAAATCCACCTGCCCACCCTATGTACCTCATACGCCAGCAACAGGATCGGAAACAGGTAACTGGCAACATAGGTCGGCACGCTTGCGTGCCGCAGTTCCAGATGAAAGTGACGAGTGGTTTCCATACCCCTCCCGCGTCGGCATCAGGTGCCAAAGAACTCTTTGTTGAACTGCACGGCAACAGATCCCGCGGATGCTCGTTCGCATCACGTGACTGGCTGGCCATCAAAAAATCAAAAGATCCAACCGACTGCTAACTTTCCGTCTCAGGGATCGCTTTGACGATCATCGAGAATAATTTGCCGAGATCGTCTTCAAGTTTTACCCCATCGAACGGATCGCGATTCGCTGCAAAAGCGGCGTCGATTTCCGCCCAGTCTTCGTTTGTCAGCAGACGTCTGGCGGCCGGCAAGATCAACGTCTCTTCCATGCACCGGTGGTCTGCATGGAACTCGGCATATGCATCCACCATGGCGCGCAACTCCCGAAGCGCGGGAGCCCCCTTCAATTCATACCGGGTCAACGCGCGCTCGATATTCCTCAACCGCACGTCACCTTGGGCATGCTGGGACTCCAGTTCCGTAAGGACGTAGTCAAATTCATCCGTCCGATCCCGCAGCGGCGTGAACAGGTAACGATCCTCTTTAGGATGGTGCACCTGCTGAGGGTACTCGCGGATGTAATAAAGCATCGCCCGTAACACCATGAGGCCCGGAGCGGGCGTACCTGCTGCCAGCAGACCCACAAAGCGCCGCATGCCCTCTATCACGGTCGACATCTGCTCGTGTTCATGAAGGATGACGGTTATGGCATTACGCGATCCCAGCGACTGCATATCAAACTCCGCAGCAGTACATGAAAAGCATGGGCGAATCGATTTGCTGCTTCACACCAGCTGCATGAGCAGGAAGTTGCGCCGATACTTTAATGTTAGTCATCTTCCGCTCGACATCAAAGCGCGCAAACGCCACGGCTTTGATGGTGATCAAGGGCCGCGCGGACATGGTGGTCCATGTGGTCAGCGCCCCCGTCGACCGCATAAATTGGCAGCCGTTTATCTGGATTGCAGATAGGCTGCAACGGCCCTGGCCTGGTCAGCGTTCAATGTATGCTCGACGCGGCTGTCATCACGGGTGCGTTGCCGCGCGTACCATTTTTGAAAACCTCGATTTGTCGCGGCAGATACTCCTGATGCAGCCCTGCGAGACGCGGAAAAGTGCCGGCCCCCTGGGCCTGCGCACCGTGGTATGACGCGCATGCGGGCGTACCCTGATCTGGCACGCCGTGCTCAAAGATTTCCTGCCCACTGGCCAGCAGAGCGGCATCACCCGCTGCGCCGGGTACGGCTTCCTGATGTGAGAAGTAGTCAGCCAGCCACTGGATGGTTGCATCATCCAGTGGCGACGCGATAGCCCACATGTACGAGCGGGCGGCGGTCTCGCCGCGGGCGTGTTCGCGGAATCCCTTTAGCTGCGCGACGAGGTATTCCGGCGTCTGCGCATTGAGCCGCGAAAACATTGGCGACTCGCTGTGGCCATGCACGCCGTGGCACGCCGAACGGAGCTGTGCGGCCAGGCGGCCGCGATCCTCGGCCCAGGTCGGGGCCGGCACCGAGATCAGCCCAGATACCGCGAGTAGCGCGGCCAGTGGCAACCGTGTGGTAAGTAACATCTTAATGCGCCTTCTCGTCTGTTGCCGGCGGTGTACAAGCGCGGCTAGATGGCGGCAAGGGATAAAAGAGAAACAACCGAGGCCGATGTCGGCCCGCGGTTGGGGTTAAAAAGGATCGTCGATGTCGTTCGGGTGAGCATTCACGGGAGGAACGCGTTGCTCTCGCTGCAGTTCATGCAACGCGACCTGGTAGTGCGTGCGGATCCGCTCGCGTAGATCGTCGAGGAGTTCAATGACGGCGAGCGTCTGGTCGGCCGACCAGGTGTCGGGGAGCAGGCGTTCCAGTCCATCGCACAGAACTGTCTGGCACAGATCCACGGCAACGAGCGTAGGGTGGTGTCAGCACACGACCCTTCGAGCGTCCATCAGATGCGGGTGGGTCTGCGACGCCTGCGCTCTGCATTCGAGCTCTTCGAAGTTCTGATAACGCCCCCGCCATCTTTGCAGGAAGAACCAAGGGGATAGCGGGCGAACTCGGCGCTGCACGCGACTGGGAGGTGCTCGCGAGCTCGACATTGGCGCTCGCCTTCGACGCTGCGCCCGACTAGATCAAGCGAGCTCTTCGCTCGATACGCTTCTGGCTGACGTGTGTGCCTGTCGGGCATTCCGTGGGATGACGCGAGCGGCGATCGTCTTCGAAACTGGCTCGGAATCGGCGCGACCACATTTCACGACGAGTCGATGAGACTTTGAGTGAGCCCCTGGTCGAGCGATTGGGTATTCATTCGATGCACAATGGCAACAAAGAAAAACCAGCAGCCGGATACATGGCTTTCGCGACGGGACCGCCCGGCACGAGCGCAATCCAGTTAGTGCGCGCGAGCAGTTCTTCCATGCAAATGCGCAGTTCGAGTCGCGCGAGCGGCGCACCCGGACAAGCATGAATGCCTGCACCGTATAGCAGGTTGGAGGCCGGATCGCGGCCGAGCCGGAATTCGTCGGGGTCGCCAAAAACCGTCTCGTCCCGGTTCGCGGAAGCCCAGATCAGCGTGATACGCTGGCCGGCCGGTACCTCGCGACCGCCGATTTCCACCGGCCTGGTACTGATGCGGCGGTTGGCGATAAGCGGCGCCCTGATCCGGAGTATTTCGTCGATGGCCGTTGACAATAGCGACGGCTGCTCCCGCAACTGGCGCTGGACATCGGGATGTTCGGCAAGGTAATGAGCGAGAATCCCCACGCACGCCGCAATCGTCCCGAGTTCGCCGACGGTCCAGTTACGCAGGACGCTGACAATTTCGTCGTCGTTCAGCAGCCGGTCCTCGATCCGGTCACGTAACAGGCCGGTCGTGATATCGTCCGGTGCATCCGCACCCGATTCGCGCCGTCGCTCAAGCAAACCCTTGATGTAGCTGTCAAATTCGAGGGCTACGCGGTCGAGAGCATTCCTGTCACCTGTCAGCGTGGCTTCACGGTTTTTGCGAATCCAGTGAAAAAGCGGCTCGTGTAAATCCTGCGGCCAACCCAGAAAAGCGCACTGGATCTGCATCGCAAAGTCTTGTGCAAACCCGGCATTGAATTCGACTTCGCCGCATCTCGAAAGTCCATTTGCCAGACGCACGGCAATCTCCCGGCACACCGGCTCGAAGACCGCCATCCGCTGCGGGCTGAAATAAGGCTCGATGATGCTTCTGTACTGGGTGTGCTCAGGAGGATCCATGCCATTGGGCACGGAGAGATAGCTCGAGACCGCACTGCTGAACGTTTCAGGATCGTTGAGCACGCGCATGACATCTTCATGGCGGAACAGGGATAAGTTGAGGTAGTCACTGTGCGCGACGGGACAGCGGTGCCGCATGTCATCATATGCGGCGGCCTGATCACGCGTGACGTCATCGGACCTCGGATCCCAATCGTTGGTCGGCTTCTCGTTCATGCTCATTCCTTACCTGCTCCCGGCATCGAATGCCGGCAGTGTCGTGATTTCCCGGGCACGGCATGATCCCGGTCAGCCTGCGGGGTATCCCGCGATTCCGCAATCGCGCGGCGGAAGCAACCGTTCCATTGCGCTTTGACACGGCTTGGTGGGGAACGCGTCATTGGCGAGGCGATCGCAGTCGGTGACGGATCTGTTCAGTTCGGACGAAATATCACTGGTTGACCGTGCGCATCGAATGGAATAAACATGCCGACAGTGCCAGCCTTGATCGATTCCACCATCCTGTTCAACGGCGCTTCGGCGTCTTCAGTCCGCGGCGCACACCCGTTTCTACCCGAGAGAGCCGCGACAAAGACGACTGCCCATTCCTGGAGAACCTGTCGTGATTCGTCGAGCAGATCGCTAAACGTGCCGAGTTCTTCAGGCGTTTTGTCAAAGCACATCAATGGCGTCAACGCGCCACCCTCACCAGCTTCGAAGCGGACCCGCTGTTCGGCCGTGCAGTCTTCGGGCAATTCAACCGTAGTGAATACGAACAGCAAACGCTGAGGTTCGGGTTGTTGCCGCGCGACACGAATCAGCTCATCAAAACTCGAAATACTCATCATTGATCATCCGTGGGGTGTCGTGTCGGCAGGGCACAGTAAGTCGACTGTTCATTCAGTTACTGCGGAGCTGTTCCGTCGATGCGGACCTGTCGCACGCTGGATTGATACAGCAGAATCAGCGACACCCAGACGATGCCGTACAGAAACATGAAGCAACTCGAGCGAACGCCAAGCCAGTCAAGAATCACGCCGAAAAGGATCGGTAGCAGGAAGCCACCCAGTCCGCCAGCCAGTCCAACGATGCCGGTGACGACGCCCATTTGCTCCGGAAAGTCGTCGGCGACGTACTTGAACGTTGACGCCATACCAAACGCGAACACCACGCCGAGAACGAATAGAAGCCCGATGAAGACCGGGACACCCAGATGGATATGAAAGCTGCGCGGGCCGCCGATCGTGCTCACCACGAAAGAGGTATCCGGGTACGACAACAGGAATAGACATACCCACGCAACCCACAATCCCCACCACGTCACCTTATGCGCACCGAAGCGGTCGGACAGGGTGCCACCCAGCGCGCGCAATACCGATCCCGGCAGCGAAAAGCCGGCGGCTAACGCCGCGGCGGTGACGACCGAAAAGCCGAATTCACCCTTCAGATATTGTGGGATCCACAGTGATAACGCGGTGAAACCACCGAAGCAGATCGAGTAGTACTGGCAGTACTTCCAAATCTTGGGGTTCTTCAGAACCTGGAACTGCTTGTACCATGGCCCCGACGATTTACCTGCGCCCGGGTCGGTGGCGGAGCCCAGCCAGAACACCAGCGCAGTGACGAGGAGGGCGAGAGCATAGATTTTCGGGACAGCTCGCCAGCCCCAGGCAGCCTGCAGCGAAGGCGTGACGAACAGGTTCACGGCGGCGCCGACCGTGCCGGCGCCAAAGAATCCCATGGCAAAGCCACGTTTTTCGGGCGGGAAGAACCGCGCGACATACGGCGTACCCACCGCGAACGACGCGCCGACGGCGCCGAGACACAGGCCGATCGAGAGAAACTGCCAGAGCGCCGTCGCGTAGGAGATCAGGAACACCGGGATCGCACAGAGGATCAGCAATAGTGTCATCACCACGCGGCCACCAAAACGGTCGGTCCAGATGCCCAGCGGCACGCGCAAAAGCGCGCCGGTCAGAACCGGCGTGGCCGTCAGCAGGCCGAACTCTGCACTGTTCAGGTTAAGCTCGGTTCGTAGCTCGATGCCGAGCACGCCGAACATCATCCAGACCACGAAGCAGACGAGAAATGCCAAAGTCGTAACGCACAGAACCAACATCGGGCTTCTTCGTGAACGCATGGCTGCTCCAGAGCAGGGCATCGCAGATGACGGTTTTATACGGACGACATCAATCAATGTGCGGGCGGGGCCTGCCGAATGCAGATACCGATACGCTGCAAACGGCGCGACAGATCACTATTGCAACAACAGGCCGGGGCGTACATCCAGCGAAATGCCGCGCAGTTCGGCGCTGGATGCCAGCAGGGTCAAATATTGCTGAACGGACTTGTGCCGGACATGCTCAGCGAGATAGCGTCCGACGGTCGCTTGCACCACTTCAAACGGAAGAGGTACACCGGCGACGCGGCGCTCCACCCAGACAATATGAAAGCCATAACGCGTATTGACGAGCCCCGGTAGCAGGCCGATGTGCTGGCTGCCGAAAATTGCCGCCTCGAATTCCGGCACGCTCTCGCCGCGGCTCAACTGCCCGAGATTCCCGCCGACCTGCCCGGACGGACAATTGGATAACGTTCGGGCGAGTGCATCGAACCGGTCGTGATGTTGCGCGAGCTCGCGGTGCGCTTCTTCAGCGCGGGCGCGGACCCGCGTCATCGCTGCCTTTTCGGTCAGCGCAAAGAGGATGTGGCGCGCGAAGACCAGGTCCGGACTGCGGAATTTCTGCGCGTTCGCTGCGTAATAACGCCGGCATTCTTCGTCGGACGGCACCGGGATCGCGCATTCCATTTCCAGCAGACGGTCAAGGGTTTCATCGTCAAGATCGGCGCCGTTTGCCAACAAACCGGTTGCAACGGCCCGCTGGGCAAGCAGTTCACGCACGACCAGCGTCCGACGCGCGGCGTGGTCGGGATCGGCCTCGTCCGCGTGCAGCGCGGATTCGGCTGCAATCGCGGCGACATCGATCACCGCACCGTTGACGCTAAGTTCGTCAGTGCTGGGGGCCGCGCCGGAGATTTCGTGGTTTGCCGACATGGGAAATTCCTCGAATTAGCGCTTACGCACGATCTGGTGAGGCCGAACCAGAAAACCTAGCGTGGCCATGCCGCTCCAGATGTGGACGAGACGGGTGAATGGGGAAATGAGGAAAATCGTGAAGCCGAGCGCAATATGGATTTTGTACACGAGCGGCGCCTGGATGATGAGATCTGCAGCACCTGGTTGAAACGTGACGACGCCCTTCACATAATCACTCAGGGTCTCGAACATCGCGCCGTCCATACGAGCCAAAGACAGCGGTATGGTGGCCAGTCCAAGCGCGAGTTGCAGCCACAGAATTGCCAGCACCAGGATGTCCGCATGAGCGCTATTGATGCGAATGCGCGGATCGGACAGGCGCCGGTACAGCAGGATCGAGAGTCCGACAATCGCAACGATACCTGCGATGCCGCCCGCCATCACCGCGAGCCATTGATGCTGCGAGGCGTTCAGGAACGGCGAGACCATCCAGTGCGGAGCAAGGAACCCCGCGAAGTGGCCGCCGATCACGATCAATACGCCGACGTGAAACAGATTGCTACCCAGGCGCAATTGACGACGTCTGAGCAGTTGCGACGAATCGCTCTTCCATGTGTACTGCTCGCGATCGAAACGGATCAGGCTGCCGAGCAGCCAGATTGCGAGACAGACGTAGGGATAGATGCCAAATAAAAGAGCGTTGACGAAGTGCTGACTCATAAGGCTTCTCCAACAAGGATGTTGCTCTCGAATGCGAGGAGGGGACCTCGAAAATTGCTCATCCCTGGCTAACGGGGCGGCCTTTTGTCGTAAAACTGCACGGTCTGGGGCTGCGTAGAAACAGGCGCCTGCGCGCCCATGAAGCTTACCGGCTCCTCCTGCCATTCGCGATCGAGCGCTTCGCTATCGATTTCGTGCATCGTCGCGGCGTCGCATGCAGCCGTGCTTGCGTCCACCAGCGGTGCTTCGTCAGCGAGCGGCAACAATGCCGCAACGGCTGCGAAATACGGCGTTCCACGCTCGGCAAGCCTGGTTGCAATGTGCCGGTTGATGTCGGCAATTTCACCAAGCAGCGCGCGCGCTTGCGCCGGCGTTTCGTGAGCCAGGAATTCCAGGAAGACGGGCAGGTAGTCAGGTAACTCGCTGGCGCTGAGAAACAGACCCTTCGCTTCGTACATTGCGAGCAGCTCCACCATGGCCTGTCCCCGCTCGCGCGACTCACCGTGCACGTGCTCAAACAGATAGAGTGAGGTTGCCCGTCCACGGTCGAAGGTTTCGACGTAGTCTTCCTGCAGATCCAGCAGCGGCCGAGCCGACAGTCGGTCTACCAGGTCGAGCAAGGCTGCGCGTGTGACCGGCGGAAAACCGCGATGTTCGACGAGCGCGGAGCGAATCCCGCCGAGTGCGTCGACCAGAGCCTGATCGGGGTAATCCAGCAGTGCGCCCAACATGCTGAAAATCTGTCGGTTGTCTTCCATTCATTCACCCGCTGCGCGAATTGGGATTGTCTTTCGTTCCTTGTTAATGCCCTTGCGTCCGCCGAACAGACTGGTTTCCGTTGTGCCGTCGGAACATCCGTTGCCGAACGAAAAGCCGCACGATGCACGCAGGTCGAAGGCATCTTCGGCGTATTCGCGATGCGCAGTCGGAATCACGAATCGATCTTCGTAGTTGGCAATGGCCAGATAGCGATACATCTCATCGACTTGCGCGCTGGTCAGATCGACTTCGGTGAGCAGTTCCGGGCTCTCACGGCGTTCGACATGGCGCTCGCGCATGAAGGCGCGCATCGCGAGCATTCGCTTGAGCGCAAGCCGTACGGGCGCTTTGCGACCGGCTGTGAGCAGATTGGCCAGGTAGCGCAGCGGGATGCGCAGCGAATCGACGTCGGGCAGCAAGCCCTTCATGCCAAGCCGGCCGTCGTTGGTGGCCGAGTTGATCGGCGACAGCGGCGGGACGTACCAGACCATCGGCAAGGTGCGGTATTCCGGGTGAAGCGGAAAAGCAATCTTCCACTCCATCGCCATTTTGTACACGGGTGAAAGGCGTGCGGCGTCGAGCCAGTTCTCCGGCACGCCGTCGCGAGCGGCCTGTTCACGTACGGCCAGGTCGTTCGGGTCGAGAAAGATGGAAAGCTGCGCTTCGTACAGATCCTGTGGATCCTTGACCGATGCAGCTTCCTCGATCCGGTCGGCGTCGTACAACAGGACGCCGAGATAGCGGATCCGGCCGACGCAGGTTTCCGAGCACACGGTCGGCTGGCCTGCCTCGATACGCGGATAGCAGAAAATGCACTTCTCCGACTTGCCGCTTTGCCAGTTGTAATAGATCTTCTTGTAAGGACACCCGGACACGCACATCCGCCAGCCGCGGCACTTGTCCTGGTCAATCAGAACGATGCCGTCTTCCTCTCGCTTGTAGATCGCGCCGGAAGGGCAGGACGCCACGCACGCGGGATTCAGGCAGTGCTCGCAGAGTCGTGGCAGGTACATCATGAAGGTGTTCTCGAATTCCCCGTAGATGTCGGCCTGCACCTGATCGAAGTTGTAGTCCTGCTTGCGCTTTTCGAACTCTCCTCCGAGAATTTCTTCCCAGTTCGGACCCCATTGGATTTTCTCCAGGCGCTCGCCGGTGATCAGCGAACGCGGTCGGGCGACCGGCCCGACCTTGACGTCGGGTGCATCGTGCAGATGAGCGTAATCAAAGGTGAACGGCTCGTAGTAGTCGTCGATCTCCGGCAGGTTCGGGTTGCCGAAGATATTGGCGAGCACACGCCACTTGCTGCCGGCACGAAGCTCGATCTTGCCATTCGTCTTGCGTTTCCAGCCGCCGTTCCAGCGATCCTGGTTTTCCCAGTCCTTCGGATAGCCGACGCCTGGCTTCGTTTCGACATTGTTGAACCACGCGTACTCCATTCCCTCGCGCGAGGTCCAGACATTCTTGCAGGTGACGGAACAGGTATGGCAGCCGATGCATTTGTCGAGATTCATGACCATGCCGATCTGCGCGCGGATTTTCATCGCTTCTCTCCAGTCTCATCGTCGGCCATCGCAAGTGTCGGCGCGCCATGGGCGAGTGTGTGCTGATGACGCGCGGCCTCGGCCGCCGACAGCACTGACGCCGGCGTCGACTCGTCCTTCCAGTCGATCGTTTTCATTTTTCGGACAATCACAAATTCGTCGCGATTGGAGCCGACGGTGCCGTAATAGTTGAAACCGTATGCGAGCTGTGCATAGCCACCGATCATGTGGGTCGGTTTCGGCATGATGCGCGTGACCGAATTGTGAATGCCGCGAACCCCGGAGACTTCGGAGCCCGGTGTATTGATGATCTTCTCCTGCGCGTGATACATCATCACGGCGCCCACCGGAATGCGCTGGCTGACCACTGCACGAGCGGTTAGTGCGCCGTTCAAATTGAAGGCTTCAATCCAGTCGTTATCGACCACGTCAATTTTTCTCGCATCGATCTCGGAGATCCAGACGATCGGGCCGCCGCGAGACAGCGTCAGCATCAACAGGTTGTCGGTGTAGGTGCTGTGGATGCCCCATTTCTGATGAGGGGTTAGAAAATTCAGTGCGATCTCGAGGTTTCCATTCGATCGGCTGCCTGCCATGCCCGCGGTGCTACGCGTGTCGATGGGCGGTTTATAGACACACAGCGACTCGCCAAAGTCGCGCATCCACGCGTGGTCCTGATATAGCTGTTGGCGTCCGGACAGAGTACGCCAGGGAATCAGCTCATGCACATTCGTGTAGCTCGCGCTATATGACACATGTTCGGATTCGATCCCGCTCCACGTCGGCGACGAGATGATCTTGCGCGGCTGCGCCTGGATATCCCGAAACCGGATTTTTTCATCCTCGCGTGCGCGTGAAAGATGGGTGTGATCAATGCCTGTGAGGGCGGACAACGCTTGCCAGGCTTTAGTCGCGACGGCACCATTGGTTTCCGGAGCCAGCGACAGAATCACTTCGGCGGCGTTAATTGCCGAAAGAATTTGCGGTCGCCCGTGCGATACGCCAGCGTCGGTGACCGGATAGTTCAGTGCGCGAAGCTGGTCGATTTCCTCGCCGGTTTCCCACGTAATACCTTTTCCGCCGTTGCCGAGCGAGTCGAGCAGTGGTCCAACCGAAGTGAACTTGCGATAGGTATTCGGATAGTCTCGTTCGACGATCGCAACGCTCGCCATAGTTTTTCCTGGAAACGGATCGCATTCATCGTGGCCCCAGTCGGCAATCCCGTCGGCTTGCGCGATTTCACCGGCGCTGTCATGTTGGAGCGGTGATAGCACGACATCGTGTTCCACGCCCAGATTGCCTTCGGTCAGTTCAGAGAATTTTTGCGCGATACCCTTGTAGATGTCCCAATCGCTTCTGGATTGCCACGCCGGGTCGACGGCCGCCGACAGCGGATGGATGAACGGATGCATGTCGGACGTATTCATATCGTCCTTTTCGTACCAGGTCGCCGTCGGTAGGACAATGTCTGAATACAGGCAGGTGGTGGACATCCTGAAGTCGAGCGTCACAACGAGGTCGAGCTTGCCCTCGGGGGCTTTCTCATGCCATTTCACTTCGGTGGGCAAGGTCCCAGCGCTCGCGCCCAGGTCTTTTCCCTGTACGCCGTGCTCGGCACCGAGAAGATGCTTGAGGAAGTACTCATGTCCTTTGCCGGACGATCCGAGGAGATTAGAGCGCCAGACAAACAGGTTTCTCGGAAAGTTTTCGGGTGCATCGGGATCGATACATGACATCTCAAGCGAGCCGTCTTTAAGACCCTTGGCAACATACGCGGCGGCGTCAGAACTAGCTACCCGACGGCCTAGCTCAAGCGGATTGGTCTTGAACTGCGGCGCGGATGGTAACCAGCCCATCCGTTCGGCCCGGACGTTGTAGTCGATCGGGCTATCGGCGAACCGGCTGCCATCGACCAGCGGAGATAGCAGTTCGGTGACTTTCATCGTTTCATAGCGCCATTGATCGGTATGCGCATAGAAAAACGAAGTGCCGTTCATGAAGCGCGGCGGCCTGTGCCAATCGGTGGCGAACGCCAACGGGAGCCAGCCGGTTTGCGGGCGGAGCTTTTCCTGGCCGACATAGTGCGACCAGCCGCCACCTGATTTGCCGACACAACCACACATGACGAGCAGATTGATGATCGAGCGATAGCTCATGTCCATATTGAACCAATGGTTCAAGCCGGCACCGAGGATCACCATCGATTTGCCTTCGGTTTTATGGGCGTTGTCGGCAAATTCTCTCGCTACGGCGATGACTTCATGCCGTTTGACACCGGTAATCTTCTCCTGCCAGGCAGGCGTGTACGGAACGTCATCGTCGAAACTGGCCGCGACGTTCGGGCCGCCGAGTCCCTGGTCGACACCATAGTTGGCAATGAACAGATCGTAGACCGTTGCGACCAGAACCTCGCCGCCGCGAGTCGCTATCTTGCGTACGCCGATGCGGCGCGGCAAGACACTTGCATGGCCGGTATGCGTGAAGTGAGTCTGTTCAACATTGCCAAAATAGGGGAAGGCGACGTCGATCGTCTCGTCGTGCTTTTCCACGAGCGACATGACGGGTCGAATCGGATTACCCTCGTCATCCTCTTCTCTCAGATTCCATTTTCCGGCGTCGCCACCTTCCTTTTGCCCCCAGCGAAAGCCGATCGATCCGACCGGCGTTACAAGCTTCCCGCTCAATTCGTCGAACGCGACAGTTTTCCAGGCGGCGTTGTTGCCTTGACCTGTCGCGTCACCGAACTCGTCCGATCTCAGGAGTCGTTCGGGTACATAGTAGTCGCCCTGTTTGACGATACGCACGAGCAATGGCATGTCGGTATAGCGGCGACAGTAGTCCGCGAAATACTCGCTCTTGCCGCCGACGTGAAACTCCTTGAGGACGACATGACCCATGGCCAGGCCGAGTGCCGCATCCGTGCCTTGCTTGGGGTGCAGCCAGATGTCACCAAACTTCGCGCCCTCTGCGTAATCGGGGAAGATCGATACGACTTTGGTGCCGCGATAGCGGACTTCGGTCATGAAGTGGGCGTCAGGGGTCCGTGTTTGCGGAACGTTGGAACCCCACATCATGATGAAGGTCGAGTTGTACCAGTCGGCAGACTCCGGGACGTCGGTCTGTTCGCCCCACGTTTGCGGCGAGGCCGGCGGCAAGTCGCAGTACCAGTCGTAGAAACTCAGATTGACACCGCCGATCAGTGACAGATAGCGACTGCCCGCCGCGTAGGACACCATCGACATCGCCGGGATGGGTGAAAACCCGATGATCCGGTCGGGGCCGTGTCGTTTGATCGTATGGATGTTTGCGGCAGCAATCATCTCGTTCACTTCATCCCAGCTTGAGCGAACAAAGCCACCCAGTCCGCGGCGACGCATATAGGAGGCGCGGGCTTCCTGATCGTCGACGATGGCGCTCCACGCGTCCACCGGCGCGAGCGTCAGGCGCTTTTCGCGCCACTGCCTGAGCAGTGCGCTGCGAATCAGTGGATATTTAAGGCGATTTGCGCTGTAGAGATACCACGAATAAGACGCGCCGCGCGCACAGCCACGGGGTTCGTGATTCGGCATATCCGGGCGGGTGCGCGGGTAATCGGTCTGCTGGGTTTCCCAGGTGACGATGCCGCTTTTGACATAGATTTTCCACGAACATGACCCGGTGCAGTTGACGCCGTGGGTCGAACGTACGATCTTGTCATGTTGCCATCGTTGACGGTAGGCATCCTCCCATCCGCGGTCTTCATGGGTTGTCATCCCATGGCCTTCGGAGAATGTTGGCCTCGATGTGGAGAAGTACTTCAGGCGATCGATAAAGTGGCTCATCTGATCGACTCCGTGGCACTCGATGGTCGCAGTCTACGCGCGTTGTCCGAAAATGTGGACATTCTGATTTTCTCCGTGGCATTGCCGATAGCGTGCACTCTGGAATAACCGCGGACGGGAAGCGGGTGTTTCCTGGGATGATCAATTACTGCTTTTGCCGACGGCCACAGGGGACTATCTCAAGCGCTTCCCATAAATCCGGTCCCCAGAATTCGATGAGCCGGTGCGAAGCAAGCTCAACATTAGCGCTGAGTCCCCGCTATGGAACCGGTTGTTGGTATACCCGTAGACCCCCCGTCGATCTCATGTTCGAACGATGTGGATCCGTCAGCCCGCTTTGCCATCGATACGTGACGTCGTCAGGTAGGGCGCGTATTTGATCAGGTAAGCGATCAATGCGGCAGACCAACATATGCCTGCTATGTCGATCCAGATTGTTGTCGCGCCACTGGCAATCCAGGGCCCGAAAACTCGTACGATTGCGGCGGCGATCATCAGCCAGTAACTCGCTATCTCGGATCGTCCCGCAACGAGCGGGCGCCCGGTGTGTCCAAGTGCGGTGCGGGTAATCATCGCGATAATTGCACAGCCTATCGCTCCGATCGTCAGTGCGTGAATCGCAAGCGAATGCGAGATAGCACCTGTAGCCGCCAAGGCAAGCAACGCGAAACCGATCGGAATCCACGCATAGGCGACATGCAGAATCCAGAGAATTGGCCGAGGCCCCACTCGCCACGAATGCCATCCAACGACTCTGATTCCATGGACCGTCGCCGCAGCGCAGGCACATGCCACGATCAGTAATGGCCTGGCATTGACCGCATCCGCAACGAATGTCAGTAAGACGACCGGCACCGCGAGCGTCTCAATCACCTTCCAGCGTGTCATCCGGAAGCTGGGAATGGCGTTCGTTGTAAACATTGGCACCACGCGGCCCGCGATGACGGTGACGAACATCACCACGAGTCCGATCGCTGCGTAAGACGCCCGTATTGAAAGGTCGGGGCGCCCGTGCCACGCCCACCCATGAAAACAGACGTTCAGCAAACCAAAAAGTCCTAGCGCGACGGGCAGGAAGATGTTCGAGCGATTGCGCGCAGCGATCAGCACGCGCAACAGCACAATAGCGACAACCGGCAGGAAGGCGCAATCGACGACCGCTGCGATGGGTTCCGGGCCAGACCAGACCAGCGCGCGTCCCGCCGCCCATAGAAGCCACAAAGTCGCGAGCGGTGCGCCTCGCGGGGTGTCGAGCGTCGTCCAGGCTCGCACGGCTGTGAGCAGAAAGCCCACCACAATGGCGGCGACGAAGCCGAAGATCATTTCGTGAGCGTGCCAGAGCACACCGTTCATGGCAGGCGAAGAGCCTGCGACCGGGTGGCCATGCAGCGCGGTCAGCCAAAGCGCTATTGCAATGACGCCAAAGAGCGCACCACCCAGATAGAACGGCCGGAAACCCAGGCGCAGAACAGGAAGACCTACGGCGGCTGTTGGTCGCGGTTCCGTGACGGATTTTGTAATCCTCAACATGGTCTCCAAAATATGCGACTGTGAGGAATCTCAATGAGCCTTCGGGCGTGGACGGCAGCTTCCAGCCTGAAATCGTCCATGCTGCGCAATTCCGGCGACGCATCGTGGTATGAAAAGCCATAAGCGGCGCCGGCAACTTGACCCAGGTCAACGATTGGGTCGACGACTCGGCTCAATCCGGATTGCAACGTTCGGAAGTTCGATGGGGCGAACCTCGCATGGGCCGCTATCCCAGCGAAATCGATCAGATTCTTAGGCGCATTCAATCATAGATCACGTTGTGACATACAATAAATCACAACAGATCCTCGGAAGTCCGCGCGCGGGAGACGTTCCTTCGCATTCGTGGTCGCTGCGTAGGAGTGCTCTGTCGCAATGCTGGCAGCTAGTAGCCGACCTTGTCAGGAAGCAGGCGGGGATAAATTCAACTAAGCGGATATAGATCAGGTATATGGCCGTATTTTGTGCGGCGGCTGTCGGGATGACCCAGATGGTCTGTCACGCTATTTGCAGACCACACGACGGTTTTGAATCGACCGCGTGCCGCGACCGAGCGCGCGGTTGTAAAAGGAGGATTTCATGCTCACACAAAGAACGAAAGATATTGTAAAAGCGACGGCGCCGGTGCTCGCACAACATGGTCTCCCGATCATCGAGCGCTTCTACCGGAGATTGTTCGATGCACATCCGGAGTTGAAGAATACCTTCAACATGGCTCATCAGGAACAAGGCCAGCAACAGCAGGCGCTCGCGAGAGCGGTATACGCTTACACGGAAAACATTGAGAATCCTGGCAGTCTTGCCGCAGTGCTTAAGAACATCGCAAACAAGCACGTCAGCCTCAATGTACGGGCCGAACACTATCCGATCGTAGGCGAACATCTGCTCGGTGCAATCAAGGATGTGCTGGGCGAAGCAGCAACGGACGAAATCGTCTCGGCCTGGGCCCAGGCTTACGGAAACCTTGCCGATATGCTGATGGGGATGGAAAGCGAACTGCGCGAAAGGTCAGCGGCACAGGTTGGTGGCTGGAATGGGTGGCGAACCTTCGTTGTAAAAGAGAAGCGACCGGAGAGCAGCGTCATCACGTCTTTCGTGCTGGAACCGTCTGACGGTCAACCGGTCGTCAATTTCGAGCCAGGCCAGTACATCAGTATCGCCGTCAATGTGCCCTCATTGCAATTGCAGCAGATCCGCCAGTACAGCTTGTCGGACATGCCGAATGGACGCACCTACCGCATCTCGGTCAAGCGTGAAGAAGGGGACGCCTCAAGGCCGCCGGGCTACGTCTCGTCACTTCTGCACGATCATATGAACGTTGGCGATGAGGTGAAGCTGGCTGCGCCGTATGGCAGTTTCCACATCGACGTCAACGCGAAAACTCCGATCGTGCTCATCAGTGGAGGCGTCGGTCTGACGCCGATGGTCAGCATGCTCAAACGGGCGATCCAGGATCCGCAGCGCCAGATCGTCTTCGTACATGGCGCGCGGAACAGCGCGGTCCACGCGATGCGCGACAGGCTTCGTCAGACGGCAGCCACGTATGCCAATTTCAAAGCTGTCGTTTTCTATGATGCGCCGCTGCCCGGCGACGTTCTGGGACAAGACTACGACAGGGTGGGCTTCATTGAACTTGACGGACTGAAGGACCTGATTTTGCTGCCCGAGGCGGACTACTATGTTTGTGGCCCTATCCCGTTCATGCGCGCGCAACATGACGCGCTCAGGGCTCTGGACATTCAGGAGGCGAGGATAAACTACGAAGTTTTTGGCCCCGACCTGTTTGCCGAGTGAAAATCTGGGACGCCGTAGCGGGCGCGAAGTCGCTTATAGATCAGGCGATTGCTCCGTACCTGGCTGGTCTTGGCCCGCTGCGGCTGCGTACCTCCTGCTTTGCTATATCTATGGCGGCAGTAGTAAGTTTGGCTTTTCAAAGGATGACATTTTTTATCTGGTCTACGGTTGCAGGCGGCCTTGAACGCCGACCTGCACCCGATAGAACAACACCCAGGTCGCGAAGCTGCGGGTAGTCCTGCGGTCCATATCCGTTCTGCTTGAGCTTCTTGCGTTCGGCATTCTTGGCCACGCGCGCCTGTTTGCATTGTGCCTTTCTTGCTGCTTTGGCCTGCGCTTTCGTCACGGGCGGGCGCCGGCGCGACAACAGGCACGTCGCCACGGATAGCAGCGTCGATAAAGCCATCCGGAGTGCGCTGGAAAAGGTGGAGGGGATCAAGCCGACGCTGTCGCAGCGCGTAGTGCGCAGTAGAAGGGCGGCGTAATCCAATGGGCCGTTGCGGATTTGAGCGCTGTCAGTCCTCACCTCCGTTGATTCAAGGCGGGATATCGATTGAGCTAGCCTCCACGCCTCCCTGAATGGTGAAGACGGGCGGCCGGCCGTACGGCATCGGAGCAAAATGCCCGACATTGGCGCCCGCGATCGACAGACGTAATGCATGCGGAGTCGCATTCCGCGTTGGCAGCTGCATTCACGCGTTGAACTGATCGCTCGTGCTGTCGTTTCCCTCCTGCGCTAGAAGCGACAGGTTGCAGGAAACGCCAGATCAGCCCTCGCGATGTCCGTCACGCTGGAAATGCGCCTGTCGACAGGTAACGATCGCCCCGATCACAAATTACGAACACGATCGTAGCGTTCTCAACTTCCCGGGCAATGCGCATTGCCACAGCGCATGCGCCACCCGCCGAAATTCCGCAGAAAATCCCTTCGATCACGGCAAGACGACGCGCTGCGGCTTCAGCCGTCGCCTGACCCACCGACTCGGTTCGATCGATCCGCGTGGGCTCAAAGAATGCAGGCAGATATCCGTCGGCCCATTTGCGTATGCCTGGAATCCGCGAGCCCTCGTCAGGCTGCACCCCGACGATCTGAACGGCGGAATTCTGTTCCTTCAGAAACCGGCTTACACCCATGATGGTGCCGGTCGTCCCCATGGCCGAAACAAAATGCGTGACGCGTCCCTGTGTTTCACGCCAGATCTCAGGGCCGGTGCCCTCGTAATGTGCAACGGGGTTGTCGGGATTGGAGAACTGATCGAGGACGATGCCGCGGCCTTCCTGTTCCATCTGCGCGGCGATGTCCCGCGCGCACTCCATACCGCCTTTGGCAGGCGTCAGAATTATTTCGGCACCATACGCTGCCATGCTACGACACCGTTCCTCGGAGACATCCTCGGGCATGAGCAGCACCATCCGGTAGCCGCGCAGCGCGGCCACCATGGCGAGTGCGATGCCAGTGTTGCCACTGGTCGCTTCGATCAGCACGTCGCCAGGCCGTATGCGTCCGCGATGCTCGGCCCCTCTGATCATCGAGAGCGCCGCGCGATCCTTGACCGAACCCGCAGGGTTGTTGCCCTCCAGCTTGCCGAGGATGACGTTGTTACGCGCCCGGATCGTTTCGTCGGGAAGACGAACGAGTTCGACGAGCGAGGTGTTGCCAATGACGGCCTCAATGGTTCTGTAGGTCATGTTCTATAGTATTGGCGGGGTGTGAAAACCACGGCTGTCGGATCGTTCGGCTACGAGCCTTTCCCGATACCCTTATGCATGCGCGGAGAGTGTCTCTACCGGATCGTGAGCGTTGGCGTGTTCTGGGTCCATAGCGACCAGTACTGCGCAGGAAACCCTGTCCAGCAGCAATCTATCGTTCTTGCCACTCCACCATCGCCGCACGGGGCCGCTTCGGCGATGTCCGACGACAACCAGATCGGCCTTCAACTCATTGGCAAAAAACGGGATATGGTCCAGCGGGTCGCCAATCGCGAAATGAGGCGTTGCGATGACTCCGCGCGCAGCGAGTGTCTCGATGCCGTCGCGGAGGATCTCCCTCGCAGACTGCTCCAACGCATCGAACGGCACGGCCGACGCAACGTCGGCCCCCTGAGTCCACGCCAGGGTATTCAGAATGGCAAGCAGGTGCGTTTCCGCGTTGAGCTGCTCCGCTAATGAGGCGCCATGACGTAACGCCCGCCGCCCTTCACGGGTTGCGTCATAACACAACAGGATGCGCCCGAATGCAGACATATCGTCACTCGCTCCGATTCAGGAGGCCCCGCTACCCAGCAGCCGGGCGGTGGATGCGCACCCGTTCGAATGGCCGTCGCTCAGGAGCGCGGCAGCACAACGATGGAGATCACATCACGTCGAAACCATTATATATCATCATGTGATGTATTTGTGTTTTACTCCGACTATCTGACTGGCTCGAGCAGGAGCGGTATGGGTCCGTCTTTCAAAACAATCATGTCATGATATGAAGTGACGGAAGCCGTTCCCGGATTGCACAAATGGCGGTGACCGTCACCGGACTGGTGGGCGCTGGTGGGAATCAACAGGTCGATCTTCAGGGCACTTCCATCCCCAATCGAAAAGGTATTCCGATGGCTATCGATATGACGTCGTTTGCTACGCCGCTGACCCGGCTGCTGGGGTGCCGGTATCCCGTGATCTCAGCGGGAATGGGCGGTCCGGCGCGTGCCGAGCTTGCAGCCGCCGTTTCCCATGCAGGCGGATTTGGCCTGCTGGGTATGGTGCGCGAATCGCCTGAGTTGATCTCCCGCGAGATTGCTGCGGTGCGGGCTGCCACGGATCAGCCGTTCGGCGTCAATCTGATTCCATCCGCCACGGACCCAGGTCTCCTCGCGGCAGAACTCGATGTCTGTCTGGCTGCCCGCGTTCCCGCGGTATGTTTCTTCTGGGACGTCGTACCCGACGTGGTCGCCCGAGCGAAAGATGCCGGCGTGCTGGTGCTCTATCAGGTCGGTTCACTCGAGGGCGCGCTTGCCGCTGAACAGGCGGGGGCCGATGTCGTGATTGCACAGGGTATTGAAGCAGGCGGCCATGTGCGGGGGCGTACGGGAATCCTGACGTTACTTCCCGAGATTGTGAGGCATGTGCGTATCCCGGTTGTCGCGTCGGGCGGGTTCGCGACAGGCGCAGGCCTCGTAGCGGCGCTCGCGCTCGGCGCGGCAGGAATTCACTGCGGTACGCTCTTTCTCGCCACGCATGAGTCTTTCGCGCATGACTATCACAAGCAGCGCATTCTCGCCGCCCGGGCGGGGGATACGGTCTATACCGATCTGTTCGCGATCAACTGGCCGCCTCACTCTCCCGTGCGCGTCCTGGCAAACAGCGTGACCGGGAAAGCAGGAAATAAGCTGTTTGGACACCACCCGGACAGGCTGCCGCGCGATCTGATCGCTTATGACGACGGGCGACCGATCTACCGGTTCAGCACCGATTCGCCATTGCGCAGCACGTCGGGAGATCTTGAGCAGATGGCGCTCTATGCCGGCGAGTCGGCAGCGCTCGTCGATCGGGTCTCCAGCGCCGCCGAGGTCATCGAGCGGCTGTTGAGTGAGGCAAAGGATGCCTCGTCGCGGATCGCGTCGTTATATATGCACACCTGATGTCGTTCGTGAACCGTTCGCCAGATGATCAACGTGCCCGATCCTGACGCGGTCACGTCGAACGTGGACGGTTGCACGGCGAAGTCTATCTGCCAGGGCCGGTCTCTTCGACGCAACTCAGCACGAGTCGACTTCCCGGCCCAGCTTCGGCGCTGATCGTGGCGGTGTGGAATTCGGTATCGGTGCGCAGCCATTTGACATGAAGGTCCATGTGGTCGTTGTGGCAGTCTTTGGATGGCGCACCCGTGAGTGCCTTGCGCAGGATGTACGGGCAGGTCTGCAGTCCGTCGCACTGACGCGCGAGGTCATGAGTCGCGTCGCCTCGTGGCGTTCCGCACTTCGTGCCATAGGTGCCCGATATGATCCTGATCGCCCGTGCTTCCGCGCTCGAGCTTGCCGCCACGGCGAGAATGCCCGCTATCGCCCAGATACCGCGACAGGCACTGACGAGGAGAGGCGATTTATATCGCCGGTGCGCGACTGCCCTGGTCATCTTCGCCGGCTACCCGCGCGAGGACGCTGGCGACCACCCGGTCGCAGTGGGCGCCGCCGAATTCGAATACGTCACGCTCGGCGAGATCGATATCGTGTGCCAACGATTCGCGCAGCAGGCTCCTGGCGCGGAAATGCCGGCTGCGCACCGTCGCTTCCGGGATGTCGAGACACTGTGCCGTCTCCTCGACGCTCAATTCCTCGACAGAACGCAGCACAAACACAACGCGAAAGACTTCCGGCAGTTCATCCAGCTTGCGCTCGAGCAATGCGCGCAACTCGGCGCGCGCTACCGCCTTGTCTGGGGATTCGGAATCTTGCGCGGTCATGGTATCGATATCGACATGGGTGTTCGCGTCCACCATGGGAATTACGTTCTGCCGGCGTGCTGCCCGGCGCAGGCGTCCATAGCATTCGTTGAGGACCAGCCGGGACAGCCAGGTAAAGAGCGTGGCGTCTCCGCGAAACCGGGCAATCGATCTGTAGGCTGACAGATACGCGGCCTGCAGCGCGTCTTCCGCTTCCGTTCCGTCACGCAAGGTGGCGCGCGCCAGACGATACAAGCGCCGATTGTGCTGCCGCATCAGCCATTCGAACGCTGATCGATCTCCCGCGACGATGCGGCGGACCACCTCGCGTTCGTCGCCTGCGGAAAACGTTGAATGTGCTTCAGCGATGTCTGTCATGGCCGGGTCGCCCTCACTCGTCTTTTATCCCTCATTGCACGATCAGTGTGCCACGCATTGTGGTGTGGAGCGTGCACAAGTACCGATAACGGCCTGTTTGGCCCGCTACGTAACTCCACGATGTATTTGGCGAGATTTCGTGTGAATCGAACGCCTTCGACATTCCAGTCACCGTATGAGCAAACAGATCCTTGTTCACCCACACCACACGATCTCCGCGGTGCACCGTGAGCACCGGCGGATCGAAGCGCATCTGTTCGATAACGACCTGGTACGTTGTGCCTGCGGCCTCGGAAAAACCCGCCAGCGAAGTCGCGATGATCGCAACGGAAGCGTAGGCAAGGATCAAGGCGCCGGTGCGTAACTTGCCCCGGCGCTGTCCGGCTACGCAGAGTGTCGGATTACCCACCGCTCTTGCCCAGCTCAGCCTGCAGATGCTTCGCGTGTTCGAGATGCGCGACAAAGGCCGGATGCACCTTGACGAGAAGCGCCTTCAGATCGGCGTTCTGCGAATCCGGAATCAACGTCTTGTCCAGCGCGTCGAGAACGCTCTCGTGGTACGTCACCTCGTGGTCGATATACGCCCGGTCGAACTGTGGGCCCTTGAGCGTTTTCAGGTTGGCGAGGTTCGCGTCACCGCCTTGCTTGAGGCTCTGGCTCGTCGGATTATCTTCCGGCGTTACGCCGAGTTTATGCACAAGGTCGGTGGCGGCCTTGTTCACGCCGCTGTGATCGGTGACCATGCGTTGCGCGAACGCTTTGACGTCCTTCGACTTCGTTTTCGACTCTGCGAGCTTGCCCGCGTCAATATCCACCTGATTGGCCGTCACGACGATGGCGGCGATCTGGGGATCGGTGGGACCGGCACTCTGTGCCAAGCCCGGGAGGCTGGTCAACGTGAGTACGCTGGCGAGTGCGCCGAATAGTGCTGCGCTGATTATCTTCATGTCGCATCTCCGGAATTGTGATGGCAAGTCCGAGTCGGTCCGCACGCGATCCACGGCCGATTCGATCCTGAATATGGTGTTGGATGTCACGTGTTCGAACCGCGTTCCCGTTTCCGCCCCCGGCACGGCCTGCGATGTTCGTTTCTTTGAGATGGTTGCGGAACGGCCATGAAGAGCGCGAGATCGCTTCGCAACCTAGGGCGATATTGTCCAGGGAATGGATGCTGAATCAGCGGGGGAGGCGGGAAAGGGAGGGAGAGTTGTGCCCCCGAAGGGGCACGGAAGAAGCGTGCATCTGTTTCTGGCAGCCGACCGGCCGCTGACCCGCCGTAACCTTACGGAACCGGGGGAAAGTGCCGTTTGCCGGGTTGAATCCGCAAGCGCCGGAAGCGTTCTTTCTTATGTTCTTCGTCGAAGTGCGCAAGAGACGGCTTGACCAGATCGCTGCGCGACACAACGCCGACCAGTTGCAAGGTTTCGGCGTCCGCGACCACGGGCAACCGTTCGAGACCGTGCACCGCCAGCCGCGTTGCAACGAGCCGGCAGGTTTCACTGGGCAATGCGAAAGCAGGGGAGCGGTGGCGAAGCACGTCGCAGAGGCGCGAGTCGAGCGCATGCTCTGCATCGTCGTCGCGAATTTTTTCCAGTAGCGCGCGATCGACGACGCCCGCTAGCTTGCCCTGACGCACGACCGGATAGGCTCGATGTGTCTGCGTCGTGCCGAAGTACGTTACCAGCGCTTCGCCCACGGACAGATCACCATCGATCGTCTCGACCGTACGCGACATCACCTCGTCGACGTGGTGGCGCTCAAGCGGATCGACGCCGTATTCCCGGTAGATGTGATAGCCGCGCCGGGCAATTTTCTCGGTCATGATGGAGCGCTTCATGACGACCGTTGCGAAC
The DNA here is from genome assembly GCF_046026025.1 of Paraburkholderia fungorum. Lineage (GTDB taxonomy): Bacteria > Pseudomonadota > Gammaproteobacteria > Burkholderiales > Burkholderiaceae > Paraburkholderia > Paraburkholderia fungorum_E. The sequence continues at coordinate 38,855 of NZ_JAQQFL010000035.1, forward strand.
CCGTGCGCGATCAGCGTCGCGGCGAGCAGCGGCAGCAGTGCGTTGCTGTCGTGTGTCAGGCCGAAAGCGAACACGATTGCGGTCAACGGCGCGCCCAGCGTGGCGCCAAGCGTAGCCGCCATGCAGACCAGCGGCCACAAGGCAGGTTCGCCGCCCGGCAGCACGTGGCCGAGCACGACACCGAGCCCCGCACCCAACATGAGCAACGGCGCCAGGACGCCGCCTGAAGTACCCGAGCCCAACGCCACCACCCAGATGATCGCCTTCACGATCAGAATCGCCAGCGCGATCTGGATGGCAATGTGCTGATGCAAGAGGTCGCCGATCACGTCGTAGCCGACACCCAGCGCGCGAGGTTCCAGAAAGCCGCCGATACCGACAACGAGGCCGCCGAGCGCGGGCCACCACATCCAATGGATGGGCAGCTTGCCAAACAGGTCTTCGGTCTTGTACAACGCGGCTGACAGGCCCGATGCGAGCGCGCCAGACAGCAGGCCTGCAATGACGCAGGACACCAGCGACAGCGCGCCGGGAGGCGCAGTCTCAAGCGGGAACAGCGGCCCCGTGCCGAAGAATGCCGCACGCGCAAAACCCGCAACTGCGCACGCAAGTGCAACCGGCAGAAAACTGCGCGGACGCCATTCGAACAGCAGCAGTTCGACTGCCAGCAGCACGGCCGCCACCGGCGTGCCGAAGACCGCCGTCATGCCCGCCGCTGCGCCCGCAACCAGCAGCGTCTTGCGTTCCGCGGACGTGACCTTCACGCACTGCGCGATCAGCGACCCGAGCGCGCCGCCTGTCATGATGATCGGGCCTTCCGCGCCGAATGGTCCGCCACTGCCGATCACAATGCCGGACGACAGCGGTTTGAGAATCGCCACTTTCGGCGACATGCGGCTCTTGCCGAACAGGATGGCTTCGATCGCTTCGGGAATGCCATGTCCGCGAATCTTTTCCGAACCGTAACGGGCCATGAGCCCGACGATGAGACCGCCGATCACGGGGATGATCACCACCCAGACACCCAACGTGTTGAGGGCTGGCGAGCGCTCCGCAAACGAAAAAGTCTGGAAGAAAAACAGATTGGTGAACAGATGAATCAGGCTCAGTAGCACGAACGCCGCAAGCGTGCTGAGGGCGCCGATCCCCGCAGCGAGTGCGGAAATGCCGGGAAGTCGCGCGTTCGTGGAAAAATCGCGCTTGTGGGTATCGAGACTCATGGTGACTCAAAAAGATGACTCAGAAATCAATCCGGGGAACATTAAACGCGCCTTCGAGCGACTTCAGTTCGGCACGGTGCATTTCGGCGAGACGGGCAAGCACCAACTCGCCCGCTTTCAACAGATGAACTTCGACCTGGCGGCGGTCCGTCTCACTGACCTTTCTGCGGACCAGGTCGAGTGCCTCACAGCGCGACACGAGCGCGACCACACCGTGATGCTGCGCCTGAAGCCGCTCCGCAAGCTCGCCGACAGTCGCCCAGTCACGCTCCGGATACCCCTTGATATGCAGGAGCAGCAGATACTGCAATGGTGTTATGCCTTCGCCCTGGGCGGCCTGCTCAGAAAAACGCTCAAAGCGCCGCATCTGGTAGCGAAACTCGGACAGTTGCTCGAAGTCCGTCTTGGTCAAGCCGCGAGCGAGTGTTTTCATCGGCGTTCCGTGGAGAAATAGGTTAAACCTGAATTATATCATATCGTGATATTTATGTGCGTGAGCATGCGCAAATGTCCGTGGTCGTGCTAGGCCGCGTGTCGCTGCTTCGCGTAAGCCTGACGATATAGTCCCGCGATGAGGTCGGCCTGCGTGATCATCCCGGCAAGCCGCTGATTCGAGTCCAGAACCGGGATGTGGTGGTGCCCGTAGTTCGCGAACACCGGCACCAGTTCGACGATCGGTGTCGTCGCGTCGACCGTGTGAACGTCGACATTCATCAATGCACCGACGAGCGGCGCCGGTGTGATGCTGCGCCGGAACCAGCGTTGCATGGGGGACGACAAACCGGTCCCTTTGCTGAACGCCCGTTTGTCGACAAGATCGGCGCGGGTCACGATGCCGATTACGTGCTGCCTCTCGTCAGTGACCGGGAGTGCCTTGATATGGCGCTGTTTCAGCAGACTCCATGCGGCCGAAGCCCTCGTGGTTGCCGACACGGCGACCAGCGAACGCGACATGATGTCCGCGCAGGTCAGTTCATTGAAGGTGCGGGCGTAGGCCTGCAGCTGAACGTCGCGCAGAAGGGATTCCAGATCGTCCGTATCGATATCGAGCAATTCTCCGCGGCGGTTCAGCACCGCCTCGAGGTCCGCGCGCGTGAAACCTTCGTTCGCCGCCGCAGACGATGCGGCTGCACCCTTGCCCGAACTCTGCGCGACATGCGGGTATCGATGCCCGGTAGCTGCGTGGTAGGCGAGGGCCGCGCAGAGCAGCGCCACGGACTGGATCGCAATCGGCTCGAGCACGAAGCGATAGCCCAGAGCGTGCACGACCGGACCACCCAGAACCGCGGTCAGCGCAACCGCGCCCGACGGCGGGTGCACGCACCGTAGCGCGAACATCGCGCAGATCGCCAGCGCGACGGCTAACGCGGCAGCGCCCACCGGATCGGAGATCCAGCCTGCGCAAGCAACGCCGACCGTCGCGGAGACGATATTGCCGCCGATGATGGACCACGGTTGTGCCAGCGGGCTGGCCGGCACCGCGAACAGCAGTACGGCCGACGCACCCATGGGCGCCACGAGGAGAGGAATGTTGGCCGCCGGTCCGAGCAGGACGTGCATGCTCCCGCCAGTGAATGCAATCCCAAGCAATGCGCCGAGACACGATCTGAAGCGCTCCGGCCACCGGACGGCAATAGGGTGGGGGACAAAGCTGGAAAGCCAGCGGATCAGGGCGTAGCGGGACAAGATTCGACCAGGAAAGTAAGGGGGGGCGGTACACATGGGGCGAGGCCACACCTTACGGCGAAATCCTCACAGAACCAAAGAACGCGTCGTCATGATTATATTTCATTGTGATATAAAAGTGCCTTCCAGGTCGCCGACGCCCCGCGGTACCGGGCTGGCCAACGGTTAGGCCTGGTCCTGCGCATCGTCCAGATTGGTCCTGCTAACGGTATTCGCGACTTGAATAGATCACGCTGTGATATAAAATGAAGGCAGGCCTTCTCGTGACGGACTCTTGAACAGGAGCAGTCCGGATGAAACTACAAGGATGATTTGTCTGGATGGCATGCGCCCATGGGGATGCGGTGCTTCGCTCCGATGCATAAAGCCAGTCACCGTGAAGGCCCCCGGTCGCCATCACAGGATGGCGATCACCGGTTCCGCCCGGCGTCGCGTTGCATGAGCCTGCGGGGGCAAGCCCGAATGGCTTTCCGGCGCGATAGCGCAATATAGATCGAAGCAAGGAGCCATCATGCTGATCACATTTCAATCGCCCGCCACGCCCGATGTCGTCATGCTCAGGGATCTCGCGCAATATCTTCTGGGTCTCGTGGGCAAGCGGCTCGATACGCGTGGTGTCATTCTCCACGATGAGTTGCCTCGCGCAATCAGTCGTCTCGAAACGGCGATTTCGGACGATGAAAAAGCGGAGATTGCCCTCGAATCACTGCAGTATTCCCGCGAACGCCGTCAGGAATCCGGCAGTGGACTTTCGCAGCGGGCGTGGCCATTCCTCGACATGATGCGTGAGGCCAGCAAACAGAACGCCGACATTATCTGGGGGCTGTAGACGCCGCATTGCAGCGTGAGCGTATTCCGGGTGCGTGCTGCACCGCCCGCTGAAGGAAGCCAGGATGAAACGATGGATTGCACCGCCCCTGTTCGCAGCGACTCTCGCCGCGTGCGGCATCTGTGCGCCAGCGCGGGCAGCCGCGCCTTCGTGCGGCCAACGACAAGATGCGGGCTCAAGATCGTGTGTCTACCGGAACGGCGGCGAACCGGTCAGGACGTTGGGGGCTGCGCCAGCCACTGAAGCGACTGCTCCTTACTTCCCCGATATTCCGATAAGGGTTGTCAGCGCGTACGGCCGTACGACACTCGATATGCTATCGAGCGGACCCTTTATGCTGGTGAAGTGGCCGAACGGCTGCTGCCCCGACAGTAGACGATGGCACACGGGAGACATGCGTCATAAGCACACTGGCGACGACCAGCACGTGATCTTTCTCTGGCCAGCACTGTAGACGAACCGTCGTCACCGTCAAGGTCCGTGACGCGTGCGGTTCCACCAGTGCTTACCGGCTGCATGCCGGAAAATCCGTTCGCGAGGATTGTCTCCCGGAGCCTGTGCAATGACAAAAAGGACCACCAGCACCAGCACTGCGCCCGCAACAACAATCTGCACCAGAAGATCCATTATCATCTTCGCCTCCATCAGGGTTGTGCGTCCAATAAGAGATCCAGGCCGCCACGATTCGAATTCGCGCAGGACCGTCAGGCGGCCACCTTGAACAGGACGCCGCAAGATACGCGATCAAGCAGCAATGCGTGGTTTTCGCCCGACCACCAGCGCGCAAAGAAACCGTGCGGATGATGTCCAATGACGATCAGGTCGACCTTCAATGCGTCCGCCAGGCGGGAAATCTGGTCAATCGCATTTCCGACCGAATAATGTCCCGTTGCAGTCACACCCCATGCCCGCAGCCAGTCAATTCCCTCACGCAGGGTCTCTCGTGCCGCCTGCTCATCGACTTCGAATTTCATCGACGACATAACGTCGAACCCGTTTGACCAGTAGGTGTAGTCGAAGACCGAGAGCAGATGGGTTTCAGCTTGCAACTGCTGCGCGAGGGCCGCACCGAAACGCAGCGCGAGGCGCCCTTCGGGTGTGGCGTCGTAGCAGAGAAGGATCCGGTTGAACGGGGCCATGGTGAATTCCTTTGCCAACCTTCGCGGCATCGTCCAGTCGAGCGATCGGACTGGCCCGCCACGAAATTGTTCAGGTGAACATCGGTACGGCCTCGATCAGCACGAAACCCAGTAACGCGCCCACTGCTGCACCCAGTAGCTTGGGATGCCAGCGTTGCAACTGCAGCGTGCTGAGCAGCTCGCCAACCAGGATCGTGCCAAGCAGTGCAAACGCAATCAGCAGGTAGCTGATTTCAAAATCGTTATTAATGACCATTGCGCCTTCTCCTTCATGTAGCAGTGAGACTGCGTCGTCAAACCCTCGAGTGAAGTTTTTTTGCCGGCAAACCGCGGCCGCTGTCGCGGGTTCAGGTTTTCTCTGGCACCGGTTGCATTTTCAATGCAACCCGGATTCCGATACGAACGCCTGATCCAATTATATATCACGCCGTGATATACGTGGTCATCTGCTCTGCCAACAGCGAGGTGATCGAGGTCGCTGCCGGAAAACGTACGATGAATGAGGATGAGTGAGGATGAATGGGCTCGCTCAACCTCCTCCGCTACTAGCGGGAGCACAGGAGAACGGTCCTCTTGACGAATCTGGCAGATCGGAAGAACATCAAAATGTGAGATATTTGACGACCCAGTAATGACCTCGATCGCGGCTCTGATCTGGAGAGATGAGGCGATCGACGCCCGTAAAGCCGCAGTCGCGTGACGTTTTCTACATTGCAATACAGGCCCAACGATTACCGCCGGGCCATCAGGAAATTCTAGGGAGGAAAGTCATGACTGACGTTGACGAAAAACTCAGGCCTCCGCAACCGGTGAAGCACAGCGATAACGAGAAAAGCAAGATGCCGCGACGTGAAGAAGTGGAAGCCAGGCGCGTCAAGACGCGTGGCGAAGGTGAGCCGCCTGTGGAGTGACACGTCACGCCTCCTGTCCAGTGCATGGAGCGGTCTAGCCGCCTGGAGCCTCGACGAAAGTATGTGATGCCGGATATCGCGCCGTATCAATCTGGTGCGGGGCCGGTGGTCACGTTGCTGCCCATTTACGCGCCCGGGGACGCTTCCAGTTCTGCAAGACGTTTGCGCAGTAGGCGATCCTCCTGAGCCGTTCAAGGTCACTTTGACGGGTCTTCTCAGGTGGGGAAGCATCATTCCAGCGCGATGTGACGCACGTCGTGGGGAGCGTACGCGGCGAAAAAAAAGCCGGCGCGAAGCCGGCTTGAAAGGAACTAGCGTCCGAGTGAGCTAGAACCTGAGAACTCCGCATTGTATGCGGAATAGATTATGAGACGCTTACGCCTGAAACGCCTCGCTCTGATTTGAGCCGCGCTGCGTCGAACGAAGAAATCGCGGGGGAAGAGGCCAGATAGCCTGTCTGACTACAGTCAAACGGTGATCATGGGTAAGCGCGCGCTTGGCGACCTGCGCTATCGATCGCTAGGCGTATGCACCTTTGGCGGCAGTGATTTCGAGAAGATTCTCATGAATCCACTCGATCGCCCATTTGTTTGAGAACGCTATGGCCTCAGCCTCAGTGGCGAAATCTGGAAGGTTTATGGACGCGAAGATCTCGACCTGTTCGTGGGTGGCGGGGTGGCCCTGAGAAATCCGCGCTTGCGCAAAAAAGCGACCGACGGAGAACGTGGGAACGCTGTCGACGCAGAAGCTACTGTTGGGGAGATCGCATCACTGATCTCCATTGAATCGGTAGCCGGAGCCATGGCTCTGCTTCTCTGTCGTCTGCGATATCCGGGAGTGCTCGACTGAGGTCAACAGCAGCAATTACAGACGTTCAGCGGAGACATGCAGTCCACGCTTACGGCCTGGTAAATTTGAAGTCGAGCACTGTTGCTGCGGCATCCGGCTTGCCCCGACGTTGCAGATCCTCTGCAAGCAGTTTCTGAAAGAGTGTTTCTTCCCGTTCGCCGTGCTGTTCGCGAAATTCGCCGCGAACTTCAGCGATAGCTCTGTTCCGCGTGTCCGGACTCAGGGTGCTGCTGATGTACGAACAACCTTGTGCCAGTTCAAGCACGTAAGCTGCCCGAGCATTCGCCATGGCGGCGCCATCTGTTTTCCCCGTTGCATCACGTCTGTCAATTTTTTATGTACGCGCACATCCACTGCCGAGCTTGCAATCAGTGACGCATGATCGCGTGGAACTAATTTATCGCAGGCTGCTGAAGGAAATCTTAAGAATCGTTATCTCGTGACCTGGGACAGCCGTCGATGCGTGTGTATTGCAAAAAAGCCGGCACGAAGCCGGCTTTGAAAAGGTCCAGCTTCCGAGGGGCAGCTAGAACCTGAGAGAAGGCAAGCCCGTGCCGAACCTTGAACTAGCATACGAAAACCCGGCAGGACCTGAGGCCCGCCCCGCGTCTGAAGCAGTCTCTTATGTGCCTGCGGAGGACCGCCGAACCGCACTCGACGCCAGTTGGACTCTGCACCTTTTGATGGTCGCCCGATTGTCCTAGGATAGGACATTTAAGGCGTCACCGTTGGCTCGCCGAACGACGACAAGGAGCGACATGCCATGCACGCTGATCCCGTGGAATATAAGGCATCGACGATCATGCCTCTCGCCCCGGTTTCCATCCCAGGCTACGCAGCAGCAGTGATAGTTACGCACCCGAATGGCAAACGTGAAACGTTTGGCATCCTTGGTTACTTCGCATCCGAGGGTGCGGCGTGCAGGTTTGCCATTGAATACGCCAAAGCCCATATCGACGGTCGGCGACGTCCGAAGCCGCCGTTTTCCCTTCGATAAGTCCGCGAGAGTCGTTTGCCGTCGAAGTTCGCGGCGCTGCGGCTTGCGCAAAATGCGGAAGAGGGGCTGAAGTATAAAAAAGCCGCAGACATTGCTGCGGCCCAAACACACACGTCGCGCAAGAGGCGCTGATGTGGTTCCATGCTACACATCCATGGTTACCTGGCAATCGGGTGTCTCGTCTGAATATTTGCGAGACGCCGCATTGGCGCATCAGCGCTAGCTAGGTTTATTTCAAACGCTGACGCAGCCGTTGCGAAATGGTTACATCGCCGGTCGTTCGGCATCAGGGCTGGGTATCTGGACTTTCACCTGGCCGAGGCCTTCTCCGACATATCGTCCCGCCGTGTCGATGAATCAACGTCCGTGGTGGCGAGGCTATCGTCGCGCGCGTCGATCCATTCAATCGCCCGTTGGCGCGCAAGCTCGATCGCCTCGTCTTCGTTATCGAACCAGGCCAGATTGCGCTCGATGTGCATCTCAGTGTCCGCACCATCGTCAGGCGATGCCTGGATGATCCGCGCATGTGCGAAGAACTGTCCAAGCGCAAATTCCGGGGTCGCGTCAATGACCCAACCGCGGTACTCGTACTTCATGATCACCTCCGATACTTGGCCAATCGGGATTCCAACAGACAAAGCATGGATTCGTTAGATTGTATTCGCTAACCCTCCAAGGTTGAATTACCAGCGTCGGGGCCGGCAAGCAGGCAGCACGTCGTCGTCGGCCGCAATATTGTTATAGACCTACGCCAGTGCTTCGGCACGTCGACAATCTTTTGCCAGTCATTCATGATAGGCAGCCTGTTGGACACGTAGGGCGAGACGAACGGCAAGTTACTGCAGATTTTTCGAGAGCTGCCCGCGCAAGGTGTCTGCCATCTTATGCAGGATGTCTGGCAAAAGAACCTGCGCCTCAAGTGGGCCGACCACGGAATACCCTGATCCCGATTCGCCGTCAATGACGATCACGACTGCGCAGCGCGCGCGAGTCATGTCTCGCACGCGGGTGCATGCGGTGTCGAATAGCCCGGCCGACTCTCCAGCTGGTATGACCGTTGGCTCGAAGTCTGATGTCATCGTGCCCTCACAAAATGATTGACCAATCCATAGGATGAAGCGCCATCCTCAGAGAAGTGTATCTCGCCAATGCGGGCGAGTAGAGGGCGCCGCCGATAAAGCTGGCAGATTTGGCGGTGTGGGCAATAGACGTTCTCGCTGATCGAGCGAAGCGGCGCAGTAGGTCGGCAAAGCGAGTTCAGCAAGGCCAAGTTCGGCCAACAGACGACCTTCGCGGGCAACGGGGTTCGGACATTCAGACGTCCGTTGCGCCCTGTAGGCGGCCAATTAAATCGCGAGTACAGCCTGAGTGCCTCCGGATGGATGGCTGGCAAGCAATGCAGTGCAGCGCTCCCGCAAGAAAGCATGCAACGCGTTAATCGCCGGCGACAGTTGCGCACGGTGAGCACAAATCAAGTGCAGCGGCGCGAGCTCGCAATACTCCGGGGGAAATACCTCCACCAGTCGACCTGCCTTCAGATCGTCAATGAGGTCCAGCCGCGACTTGTAGACAAGGCCTTCCCCGGCTATCGCCCAGCGACGAACTGCATCGGCATCGTCGCTGATGCGATTGCCTGTGACGGCCACGGTGCGCTCGCCGCCAGGCGGGGTAAAGTGCCACCGTTCATGTATCTGCTCGCTCCAGACGAACCGAAGGCAGTTGTGTTGCCGCAGATCCTCAACTTTGGCCGGTGCGCCATGCCGTTCGAGGTATGACGGCGCGGCACACAATGCGCGTCGATTGTTGTCGACCAGTTTCATGGCCAGAAGAGACGAATCTGGCAGCGCTCCGTAGCGCACGACCGCATCCAGCGGCTGGCGGATGAGGTCGGCCGCACGGTCGCTTATTTTCACGTGCAGCGACAAACCAGGGTGCCGGTGCTGAAATTCATCCAGCCACGGTAACAGCAGGTTTCGACCAAAGTCAGACGGAGCGGACAGTCGCAGCGGCCCGGACAGCGCCCCCCGGCCGTCGGCAAGGGCCTGCTGGCCTTGCTCCAGCGCGCCAATCATGACCCGCGCATGCGGCAGGTATCGCTCCCCGGCGTCCGAAAGTTGCATGCTTCGCGTCGAACGGGTGAACAGACGCGTGTCCAGCGCCTTTTCGAGTCGCTGCACTGACGCACTCGCATGTGCGGGCGCGATATTCAACTGGCGCGCCGCCTCCGAGAAGCTGCCGTAGTCCACCGTGTGTACGAAGATCTGAATGTCATCGAGTCGAATCATTTTCATTGAAATGCCGAAATTGTTTGGGCTCGGCGGGTATTTATCCGCATATCGACGAAAGATAACATGGTCTCAATCACCCTTGGAGGCACGGCAATACGCGTTGCTGCGCCGCGCGGCGGAGCTGGTCGATCTGGGCCGCCTCAAGCACACGCTGACCCGACGCATTGACGGCATCAACGCCGCAGGTTTGATCGAGGCGCATGCGCTGGTCGAGGCAGGCAATATGATCGGCAAGGTCGTCGTCGCCAACCGCTGAACTCTTCTGACAATGAGCATCAACATGACATCGCAAATCATCAGCACGACAACGATCAGCCTGGAAGCTGCACAAGCATTGCTGGCAGAAGCGCGCCGCGCCTGCGCAGCGCGCGGATTCGCCGCGACGATCGCAATTACCGATGCAGGAGGCCACCTGCGCGCTTTCGAGCGAGCGGATACCGCCCCGTTCCTTACCGTTGATGTCGCCATCGACAAGGCATGGACCGCCGCGTCGTTCGGCATGGCCACGCACCAATGGAATCAGTACATGGCCGAGCCCACCGTTGCCCCACTGGCGCACCATCCGCGGCTGACGCCGGTCGGCGGTGGCGTACCGATCTTCCACGAAGGGCGTCTGGTGGGTGGCATCGGTGTTTCTGGCGGAACATCGGTTCAAGACCACGAGGCCGCTGAGGAAGCGCTGCGTCACGCAGGGTTTAAGCAGTAAGCCTGGGCCGTTGAACGATCGCCTTGCCGTCAATCGACAAACGACCACAAAGAGGTGGAACCGTTGCTCGTGAGCGACCGGCGCAGACGGCCGGATCACTCCGATAACTGCCATTGAAGCCCAGGCGGCTCGAACGGCGGCTTCGGGGTCGACTTCGGCCGGAGCAATCCCTGCGCTTTCGGACTACCAACCAAAGACAACGCCCGAGAATTCCGAGCGTTGAACTTTTCAGCAGCTGCTGAATTTTTTCACTAGGCGGCAGCACTCTTTCACTTACTTGGCACAGTCTTCACTTTCTGTGTCACCCGACACGAGCGGCCGCTTTCACGAACACGTGCTTCGTGTTCGCAAGTTTCGGAATCTCGGCTTTCCCAGCTGGATTGCTATGGGGTCGGTCAGGGGCGACTTTGCGAGGCTCCTCAATATCGGAGGCGCATAGGCGCTTGAAGAAGCGTTCGGCGCAACTTTTTCGCGGCGCTTCTGTAGCAGGATTTCGAGCCGGGCGTCGTGCTGGTCGACGGTGCGCCACCACTTTTCCATCCGCACTGGAGCGGTGCTGTGCCGCACCATCAGCGTGCCTGACCAGTCGAGACAGGTCGTGCCGCGGACAGGGCGCGTCACCTAGTGCTGCTGTTTTCGGCTTCCTGGCACGCCGGACGTCGAATTCCGAGGCATGGCACGGCATATGCGTATATAGCCGCATAGGGCAAAGGCGACCTATCTTCATTTGAATCAGTAGCAACAACCTCGCAATAGACTTTTGGACAACGGCGTCCCCCGAATCCGGTCATCTGACTGGGCTCGCGGGACGCTTTTTCTTTTTTTGCGGAACGACGATGACGGACAAAGCCACTCGCATCCAACTCTTCAGCCTGCGCACGCCACCGATGCGCGCTTTCCATCTGACGTGGATGGCGTTCTTCGTCTGCTTCTTTGCGTGGTTCGCCTGTGCGCCATTGATGCCGTTGATCAAGCGCGAATTCGGGCTTTCAGTCGACCAGGTCGCCAATATCAACATCGCCGCGGTCGCGGTCACGATCCTTGTGCGCCTGTTGATCGGTCCGCTGTGCGACCGCTACGGCCCGCGCAGGATTTATTGTGGCCTGATGCTCGCGGGTGTATTTCCGGTGCTCGGTGCCGCGCTCTCCACTAGCTACGAAAGTTTCCTGCTATGCCGCCTGTGTATCGGCGCGGTCGGCGCCTGCTTTGTCATCAGCCAGTATCACACCTCGATGATGTTCGCGCCGAACGTGGTCGGCACCGCCAACGCGGCGACGGCCGGCTGGGGCAACACCGGGGCAGGCGCTGCGCAGGCACTCGTGCCGCTGCTGCTGGCGGCGGTCATGGGGCTCGGCGCAGCACAGTCGTCGGCATGGCGACTTGCGCTCATGGTGCCGGGCCTTGCGATGCCCTTCATGGCGATTTTTTACTGGCGCTTCACGCAGGATTGCCCGCAAGGAAACTTTGCGGAACTGCGCTCGCGCGGAATCGCGATCGAAGGCGGTAAGAAGGGCGGTTGGGCGAGCTTCCGGGCGGCCTGCGCGAACTATCGCGTCTGGATGCTGTTCACCACCTACGCGGCGTGTTTCGGCGTCGAGGTTTTCATTCACAACGTCGCCGCGATCTATTACGTCGATCATTTCCACCTGTCGCTGAAGGCGGCAGGCATGGCCGCCGGCAGCTTCGGCCTGCTCGCACTGTTTGCCCGCGCATTGGGTGGCTGGCTGTCGGACAGGGCTGCCGCGCGTCGAGGCCTCGACGTCCGCGCGACCTTGCTGTTCGTACTGATCGTGGGCGAAGGGCTCGGCCTCATGGGCTTTGCGCATGCGGACAGCATGGTACCGGCCGTGATCGCCATGCTGGTCTTCGGGCTGTTCACGCACATGGCTTGCGGCGCGACCTACGCGCTGGTGCCGTTCATCGACCGCAAGGCGCTGGGCGGCGTCGCGGGCGTGATTGGCGCCGGCGGCAATGTCGGCGCCGTGGCAGCCGGTTTCCTGATGAAAGGCGTCGGCAGCGTCCAGCAGACGTTGGCGATGCTCGGCATGCTCGTCACGCTGTCCGCGTTATGCGCGCTGGCCGTGCGCTTCAGTGGCGAACACAAGGCACGCGAAGCGGCGCTACGCGAGCACGCGCTGGCTGCCACCGGCACCAACGGCATTGCAAGTTGACGACACGGCCTTCGCATACAGACCGCAGTCAAAGGTCGCAGCACGGGTACTCGCAAGATCCTTTTATGCAAGACGTAAAGGTGCGCCTGCGGCTCGGATCGCGGGCGGTTCGATTGTAGACACCGGCGTCGTCGCCGGAGATTCAGGAAAGCCAGTATCGGGACCATGCTGGGAAGGTGTCAGTCCAGGCGAACGTTTTTCGACTCCCTTGATCTTGCCAGGGAGAAACTGATCCTTCACCGATCGGCTTCGTTACTTCGTTTCCAGATTACCTGTCAGATCAAGTCCGGGCTAATACACTTAAGCTGTTGGCACCTCGCTCATGCACTACAGCGCACCGCATCGAATCTCTTCTCACCTGACGGGTATGCCGCCAGCGCAGTGGCCTCGCCGATCGCCTGGCCGACGAGGATCACAGCAGGGCTGCCGAGCCCGGCCGAAAGCGCGCTCGTGGCAATCGTGTCGAGCGTCCCCAGTACATGCCGCTCTGCAGCGCTGCCTGCGGATTGCACCACCGCAGCGGGCGTGCAGCCGGGCAGCGTCGCCATGAGCGCGGCACACAAGCTCTCGATGCGGCTCATGCCCATGTAGATCACGAGCGTCGTGCCGGTGGCGGCCAGTGCGGCCCAGTCGGGTTCGCTGTGGTCGCGTAAATGTGCGGTGACGAACGTCACTCCCTGGCAATGGTCGCGATGCGTCAGCGAAATGCCGAGACCCGCCGCCGCCGCAAACCCGGACGATACGCCGTTGACGATTTCGAATGGAATCTGCGCGCGCTGTAAATCCGTCAGTTCTTCGCCGGCACGGCCAAACAGCAGCGCATCGCCGCCTTTCACGCGTACCACGTGCCGTCCAGCGCGCGCGTAGCGCAGGATCAGGCGCTGAATGAACGCCTGTGGGGTCGACCTGCAACCGCCGCGCTTGCCGACCCGAATCACGCGCGCCTGCGGCGCAAGTTCAACGATCCCGGGATTGACGAGGTCGTCGAGCAGTACGACGTCGGCGCTTGCCAGCAGCTTCGCTGCCCTGATCGTAAGCAGATCCAGGTCACCCGGACCCGCGCTGAGTAAAGTGACCTTGCCGGTTACCATGGTGATTTCCTTACCCGTCCTGAAACGGTCAGTTGGACAAGCGCTGCGCCAAATGCAAACGGCGTCCGCTCGTCGTGTTGAACGAGGGGACGCCGTTGTCCTGAGGTGCATTGCTTGTACTGCAGATTGCGCATCACGCATCACCTGCAGCGTGATTCGGTGCGTCGGCAGCGTTGCCGCGCGTATCGATAACGCAATATCCACGCCAGACGGTGCCTGCGCGGTCAGCAGCGCAAGTCCCACCGCTGCGTCATCCGCGCGAGCCAACCGTGGCCGTGCGTCGCGAGGCCGCGTCGGCGGCCGAATGTCACAGCAGCAATGTACGCAGCGCAGGGCGAAAAACGTCTGGTCTGCAGACTAATCCATTTGCAGGGGGAAGGCTGAAGCCGGCCCCCTTCGTCCGGCTCGCCGCACGGATGATGTGCCGCACCGCACCAGTCTTGTGCTTTGCCGCATCAAAACACATCTTCCTGTTGCACCCCAGACTGGTGCTGGAATCTGGTGTCACCCGTGGCTCGGGCTACTGCGGCCGATTTGATGCATGGCACGGCCTTTGCATAAGTATGCGCGGAGGACCAATGGCGGTCCGGCCCGCATGCAGCAGAAGTCAATCCCCAGATTACGGTTTTTTGGACAACGGCGTCCCCCGAATTCAGTCACCTGATGACTGGATCCGCGGGACGCCTTTTTATTTGCCGGACGAAAATCATGCCGCGAACCGCGTTGGAAATCGAACTGGAAACGGATGGGACTCCAGTCATGAATGTTGTCGTCATCGGTCACGGCATGGTGGGGCACAAGCTTCTTGAATGCCTTGTGGACGACACGAGCACAGCGCTGCACATCACCGTGCTGTGCGAGGAGCCGCGGCCCGCCTACGACCGCGTGCATCTGTCCGAATTCTTTTCCGGCAAATCCGCGGAAGACCTGTCGCTCGTAAAGCCTGGTTTTTTCGATCGTGAGAACGTGCTGCTCAGGCTCAACGCAAAGGCGGTGTCGATCGACCGGGAAGCCCACACGGTAAGCATCTCGACCGGTGAGACGCTTTCCTACGACAAACTGGTGCTCGCCACCGGTTCCTCGCCGTTTGTTCCGCCGATCGCGGGCAGCGATCGTGAGGACTGCTTTGTCTATCGCACCATCGAAGATCTCGAGGCGATGCAGGCATGCGGCACGCGGGCGAAATCAGGTGTGGTGGTAGGCGGCGGCCTGCTGGGACTTGAATGCGCGAAGGCGCTGCATGATATGGGACTGGCTGCGCACGTCGTCGAGTTCGCCCCGCGCCTGATGGCAGTGCAGGTCGATGACGGCGGCGGACGGGTTCTGCGCAGCAGGATCGAGGAACTGGGCGTGCAGGTCCATACGGCCAGGCACACGCTTGCCATCACCGGTGGCGAAGCGGGCACCCACCGGATGCAGTTCGCCGACGGCACGCATCTCGACACCGACATGATTGTGTTCTCCGCCGGTATCCGTCCGCGCGATGAGATCGCGCGTGACTGCGGACTGGAACTGGGCCCGCGCGGCGGCATTGCGATCGACGACACCTGCCGCACGAGCGATCCCGACATCTATGCGATCGGCGAATGCGCGGCGTGGAACGGCATGGTGTATGGCCTCGTGGCGCCAGGGTATGACATGGCACGCATCACAGCGAAGCGATTGCTGGGCGATCAGGCCGGATTCAGCGGCGCGGACATGAGCACCAAGCTCAAGCTGATGGGCGTGGATGTTGCGAGCATTGGCGATGCGCATGGCAAGACGCCCGGTAGCCGCACGTACCAGTTCAGCGACGAACGCAAACAGGTCTACAAGAAGATGGTGGTGTCGGAGTGCGGCAAGCAACTGCTCGGCGCCGTGATGGTGGGCGATGCAACCGAATACGGCACCCTGTTGCAGATGATGCTGAATCGCATCGAGCTGCCCGAAGCGCCGGAATTCCTGATCCTGCCGCAAAGCGACGGCAAGGCCAGGCCCGGACTCGGGGTCGACGCGCTGCCCGAGGCCGCGCAGATCTGCTCGTGCAACAACGTCTCCAAAGGCGACCTGTGCGCCGCGGTGTGCGCGGGCGCGACCGACATCGGCTCGCTCAAATGCGCGACCCAGGCCGGCACGTCGTGCGGCGGCTGCGTGCCGCTTGTCACCCAGGTGATGAAGGCCGAGATGAAGAAGCAGGGGCTCGCGGTCAACAACCACCTGTGCGAACACTTCCCGTATTCGCGCCAGGAGTTGTATCACATCGTGCGCGTAGAGGGCGTGCGCAGCTTCGGCGAATTGATCGCGAAGCATGGTCATGGGCTCGGCTGCGACATCTGCAAGCCGGCGGTCGCGAGCATCCTCGCGTCGTGCTGGAACGAATTCGTGCTGAAGAAGGAGCACGCATCGCTGCAGGACACCAACGACTACTACCTCGCCAACATCCAGCGCGACGGCACCTATTCGGTTGTGCCGCGCATGCCGGGCGGCGAGGTGACGCCCGACGGCCTGATCGCGGTCGGCGAGGTGGCGAAGAAATACGGGCTCTACACGAAGATCACCGGTGGTCAGCGAGTCGATATGTTCGGCGCGCGGGTCGAACAACTGCCGTTCATCTGGGAAGAACTGATCGCGGCCGGTTTCGAATCGGGCCATGCCTACGGCAAATCGCTGCGCACGGTGAAGTCGTGCGTGGGTTCGACGTGGTGCCGCTACGGTGTCGGCGATTCGGTGGGCCTCGCGGTCGAACTCGAGAACCGTTACAAGGGCCTGCGTACCCCGCACAAGATCAAATTCGGCGTGTCGGGCTGCACGCGCGAATGCGCGGAGGCGCAAGGCAAGGATGTCGGCATCATCGCCACGGAAAAGGGCTGGAATCTCTACGTCTGCGGCAACGGCGGCATGAAACCACGCCATGCGGAATTGCTCGCCTCGGACCTCGATAACGACACGCTGGTGCGCTACGTCGACCGTTTCCTGATGTTTTACGTGCGTACCGCCGACCGGTTGCAACGTACCAGCGTGTGGCGCGACAACCTCGAAGGCGGCCTCGAGTATCTGATCGACGTGGTCGTCAACGATCACCTTGGTGTTGCGGCGGAACTCGAAGTCGAAATGCAGCAGGTAGTCGACAGCTACGAAGACGAGTGGAAGAAAGCCGTCACCGATCCTGAAACACGCAAACGCTTCCGCCATTTCGTCAACAGCGAAAAGGCCGACAGCACCGTCACGTTTGTGGAGGAACGCGGCCAGATCCGGCCCGCGACGCCCGCGGAGCGGCAAGCGAAGCAGTTCCCGGTTCCCGTGGTCGTCGAGACCGCCTGACCTTCCACGCCACCTACCCTGAGGAGTTCAGCATGAACAACGATCGACTTCCGCAATCCTGGATGCCCGTGTGTGCGCTCGACGACATTGTTCCGGATACGGGCGTGTGTGCGCTTGTCAACGGCGGGCAGGTCGCGGTGTTTCACGTCGCGCACGGTGACGGCAGCGTGTTCGCGATCGACAACTTCGATCCGGGTTCGCAGGCGGCGGTGCTCTCTCGCGGCCTGATCGGCAACCTCGGTGAGCGCATCGTGGTGGCCTCGCCGATCTACAAGCATCATTTCGATCTGCGCACCGGCGAGTGCCTCGAGGCGCCCGAAAATTCCGTCAACGCGTACCCGGTACGCGTCGAGAGCGGTCAGGTGTGGGTCGCGGCATGAGACACGAATACGCAGCGCAGCGCTCAGGAGGCGCATCGCTCACCGCGCCTTCCCGCCCGCGTCTCGTTGTCATCGGCAACGGCATGGCCGGCATGCGGACGGTTGAGGAACTGCTGAAGCTCGCGCCGGACCTCTACGACATCACCGTATTCGGCGCCGAGCCGTACGGCAACTACAACCGCATCCTGCTGTCGCCGGTGCTCGCGGGCGAGAAGCGTGTCGACGAGATCATCCTCAATACGCGTGACTGGTATGTAGACAATGGTATCCGGCTGCATGCGGGCGACCCGGTGGTGGCAATTGACCGCAAACGCCGCATCGTGCGCTCGCAAAGCGGCATCGAGGTGAGCTACGACCGGCTGCTGATCGCAACCGGCTCCAAGCCATTCCTGATTCCGGTGCCGGGTCACCAACTGCCAGGGGTGATCGCGTTTCGCGACATCCAGGACGTCGAGACGATGCTCGCCGCAGCGCGCAGTCACCGTCACGCCGTGATCATCGGCGGCGGTCTCCTCGGACTGGAGGCGGCGAACGGTCTCATGCGCCAGGGCATGTCGGTGACTGTTGTGCACGACACCGAAAGCCTGATGGACCGCCAGCTCGACAGGAGCGCGTCGGCCCTGCTGTTGCAGACGCTGGAGAAGAGGGGTTTGCGTTTCCTGATGAAGGCACGCACCGCCGAAATCGTCGGGCCCGAGCGTGTCACCGCGGTACGGTTTGACGACGGCATGGAGATTCCCGCCGATCTGGTTGTCATGACGGCCGGGGTGCGCCCGAATATCGAACTCGCGAAGCAGGCGGGCTTGCATTGCGAGCGGGCGATCGTCGTCGATGACACCTTGCAGACCTACGATCCGCGCGTCTACGCCGTCGGCGAATGCGTGCAGCACCGCACGGCGACCTTCGGTCTCGTCGCGCCGATCTGGGATCAGGCGCGTGTCTGCGGCGCACATCTGGCCGGTGCGGGTCACCGCCGTTACGTGCAGCGCGCGACGGCGACCAAGCTGAAAGTCACCGGCGTCGACCTTTATTCAGCTGGCGATTTCGCCGGCGGCCCGGATAGTGAAGACCTCGTGTTGCGCGATCCGCGACGCGGCATCTACAAGCGCCTCGTGATCGAGGGGAGCCGGGTGATCGGCGCGGTCCTCTACGGCGACGTCAGGGACGGCGCCTGGTACTTCGAACTGATCCAGAACCGGACCGACATCGCGCCGTTGCGCAGCCGGTTGTTGTTCGGCAAAGCCCTGTGCGAGGCGCAGCCCGCGTGAACCGGAATCGAACGTGAGTTTTCCCATTGTCATTTCCAGCCCGCCCGACGCCAGTCGTGATGCGGTCCGAACCACCTGTCCGTATTGCGGCGTCGGCTGCGGCATACGCGCGACGCCACGTCCGGACGGCCAGCCTGATATCGCCGGCGACGAACATCATCCGGCAAACGCCGGCCGCCTGTGCGTGAAGGGCTCGGCGCTCGGCGAAACGGTCGGACTCGATGGACGCCTGCTGCATCCGAAGCTGCGCGGGCCGGGCAGCGGTGAGTGGCGCGACGCGTCGTGGAGCGATGCGCTCGACACGGTCGCTAACGGCTTTCGCCGGATCATCGATCAGCACGGCCCGGAGGCAGTCGCGCTCTACGTCTCGGGACAACTGCTGACGGAGGACTACTACGTCGCCAATAAGCTGATGAAGGGCTATGTCGGCAGCGCGAACATCGACACCAATTCGCGCCTGTGCATGTCGTCATCGGTCGCAGGGCACAAGCGTGCGTTCGGCGAAGACCTGGTGCCGGTGTGCTACGAAGACCTCGAACTGGCAGATCTGGTTGTGCTGGTCGGGTCGAACACCGCATGGTGTCATCCGATCCTGTTCCAGCGGATTGTCAGGATCAAGGAAGCGCGACCCGATATGAAGGTCGTCGTGATCGACCCGCGCTACACCGCGACCTGCGAGATGGCCGATCTGCATCTGCCGCTGAAGTCGGGCACCGACGTCCGGCTGTTCAACGGGCTGCTCAGTTTTCTCGCAGAACACGACACGACGGATGCACGTTTCGTCGATGCGCACACGACCGGTTACGCGCAGGCGCTCGCTGCCGCATCAACCGACGTGGCGAACGGTTTTGACCTCGCGCAGTGTGCGAAGGCCTGCAAGGTCGACCCACACGATCTGCTCGAGTTCTATCGGCTCTTCGCACGGACCGAGCGGGTCGTCACGGTCTATTCCCAGGGCGTGAACCAGTCGACCTCCGGCACCGACAAGGTCAACAGCATCATCAATTGCCATCTGCTGACAGGCCGCATCGGCAAGCCCGGGATGGGGCCGTTCTCGTTCACCGGACAGCCGAACGCGATGGGCGGGCGTGAAGTGGGCGGCCTCGCGAACACGCTGGCGGCACATCTGGAACTCGACAATCCGCGCCATCGCGAACTCGTGCAGACTTTCTGGGGTTCGCCCGCCATCGCGGAACGGCCGGGACTCAAGGCAGTCGAGTTGTTCGAGGCGATCGAGTCAGGCCGGATCAAGGCCGTCTGGATCATGGGCACGAACCCGGTTGTGAGCCTGCCGGACGGCGATCAGGCGAAGCGCGCGCTCGCGCGCTGCGAGCTCGTCGTCAGCTCCGACATTGTCGAAAACACAGACACGAACGCGTTTGCCCACGTGCTGCTGCCGGCGCTCGGCTGGGGCGAGAAAGACGGCACCGTTACCAACTCGGAGCGCAGGATCTCGCGCCAGCGAGCGTTTCTGCCGGCACCGGGCGAAGCGCGCGCTGACTGGCGGATTATCTGCGACGTTGCTCAGCGCATGGGGTACGCCGGCTTCGATTTTTCGGCTCCGCATGAGATCTTCGACGAACATGCGCGGCTGAGTGCTTATCGTAACGACGCTGGCAACGGTGGCGAGATCACTGGCAGCCAAGGGGAAATGAATAACGGACACATCGAAGGCAATGTGCCGCGTGTGTTCAATCTGGGTGGGCTCGTCGCGCTCGGCCGCGAGCGTTACGACGCGCTGCAGCCAATCCAGTGGCCGGTACTGGCGGCGAATGGCGCGGAGCAGCGCGGTACCGCGCGACTCTTCGGCGATCGCCGCTATGCGCACGCGGACGGCAAGGCGCGGTTCGTCGCGACCCCGCCGCGCGCGCCGGTCCACGCGCCCGACGACGAGTATCCGCTCACGCTGAATACCGGCCGGGTGCGCGACCAATGGCACACGATGACCCGCACGGGCAAGTCGGAGAAGCTCGCCGGCCACGTGACAGAAGCATTCGTCGATCTGCATCCGCAGGACGCGCTGTCGTGCGGGGTGCGTGAAGGTGAACTCGCGCGCGTGTCGAGCCGTTGGGGCACGATGGTCGCCCGTGTGCAGCATGGCGGTGGCATGTCGCGAGGCAGCGTGTTCGTGCCGATTCACTGGAACGATCAGGTGGCGTCCGACGCGCGTGTCGGCGCGGTGGTGAATCCCGAGGTCGACCCGGTCTCTGGGGAGCCCGAGTTCAAACACACGCCGGTCCGCATCGACCGGTTCGACGTCGCCTGGCACGGTTTCTCGTTGAGCCGTCACGCTCCGGTGCTGGACGGCATGACCTATTGGACGCGCGTCCATGGCACGCAGTTCGTGCGCTACGAACTTGCGGGGCGCAAGCCGCTCACCGATCACGGCAACTGGGCGCAAGCGCTGTTCGGCATCGACGATCCGCACGCCGACTGGCTGGAATACGAGGACAGGACGGCGGGAATCTATCGCGCCGTGCATCTGGTCGACGAGCGTATCGAGTGTTGCATCTTCGTATCGGCGCGCTCCGAGTTGCCGTTGCCGTCGCGTACGTGGCTCGCGGGCCTGTTCGGGAAGGACCGGCTCGACGACGAGGACCGTGCCGGCCTGCTGGTCGGACAGCCGATTGGCAAGGGTGTCGATACGGGGCCCACGGTCTGCTCGTGTTTCGGTGTGGGACGCAATACGATCTGCACGGCGATCCGTGAGCAAGGGCTCAAGACTGCGGCAGAGATCACCGCGTGCCTGAAGGCCGGTGGCAACTGCGGGTCCTGCGTGCCGGAACTGAAGAAGCTGCTGGTCGACACCGAACTGGAAAGGCTGAGCACAGCTTGAAGGAGACTGACGTTACATGATGAAGAGACTCAAAATCATGCTGGCCGTGATCAAACCGGGCGATACGGTCCTTGCTCGTCATGACGACGGCAACGTTACGCCGCCAGGTTCAGAAGGTGTCGGAGAAGGGCATCTGCGACATACGGCGAGTCCTCGCGCCTCACATCAGGGCGAACGAGGGCGGCATGACCGTGCACGGCGCCGCACCCGCAAGTCGGGCGCAGCCGCTGGGCCGGCGCACCCCGGCACGCCACGTTCGCATCGCCATTGATTGCGTTTGAAGCGAGCGGTATCGACGCGCCGCTCTGTGCGATTAACGTCGCAGTTCCGACATGATCTTTTCGGCGAGAAAGTCGCACGGCGGCCGCTTCGATTTGGTGCTCCGCGCAAGTACGACTTCCAACGCGGCGATCTCGGGCAAGCCCTGTGCATGGCCGAGCAAGGTCAGGTGAGCAGGAACCGCACATTGCGCGAGCGGCGCGACCGCGAGTCCCGCTTCAACCATGCTGAGAAGGCCCATCAGGCTCGGGCTTTCGTACGAGGTCCGGTAGGTGATCTTCGCCTGTTCAAGACTGCGGATCGCGTTTTCCCGGGCGACGCTGCCCGGCAGGAACACGGCAATGGGCAGCGGCCGCTCGCGCCAGATGTCGTGCGCGCTGGGCGCCGCGGCCCAGACCATCGGTTCGAGCCGGATGAACTCGCCCGAGAGGCCCTTGACGCGTGTTCCGCAGACCAGGTCGACCGAGCCGTCTTTCACCATGGGCGCGAGCGCCACGCTCGGCAGTCCGACGACCTGAATCTCGACCTTCGGGTAGGTCGCGGAAAATTTCTTGAGGATCGACGGCAGCAGTGACGACGCGTAATCGTCGGGCACACCGATGACGACCCGGCCGGTTACGTCGGGCCGGACCACCGCCGCCCAGGCTTCATCGCGCAGGGAGAGCATGCGCCGCGCGAACGTCAACAGGACTTCGCCATCCTGCGTCGGGATCACGCTTCTCGGCTTGCGCACGAATAGCGGCTTGCCGAGTGCGGTTTCGAGGGTCTTGATCTGCATGCTCACCGCCGATTGCGAGCGATGGACGATTTCCGCCGCGCGACTGATGTTCCCCGTGTCGGCCACGGCCACGATCATCGTCAGAACGTCCAGATCAAGTGCTTTCATTGGTATCAGATAAATAGATAGATACCATCAATATTACGCGATTTTCTTAGATCGCCGCGTCATGCATAGTGCTGGAAAGGAGCCTCTGCATGAACGCGCGAACCGACCCTTCAATACTTTCAGTCCCGGAGTTGTGCTTTGCGACCGTGCCCTCCGGCATCTGCGTGCCCTATGTGATCAGCGGTTCGGGAGAGCCACTGGTCTTCGTGCACGGATCGCTTTGCGATTACCGCTACTGGAGCAGTCAAACCGAATTTCTGTCGAAGCATTTCCTTTGTATTTCGGTCAGCCTCAGCCACTACTGGCCGGTTGAAGATGCCTGCATTCAAGGGGAATTCGGCTGGAAGACGCATGTCGCGGAACTCGCCGAGTTCATTGCGGCAATGAACCTCGGGCCGGTTCATCTGGTGGGGCACTCGCGCGGCGGTTGCGTCGCATTCCACGTGGCGCGGGAGTATCCACGCCTGGTTAAAACGCTGACGCTTGCTGATCCGGGCGGCCCGCTGCAGATCGACGGGATGCCCGAAGCCTCGCTGCCGCCTGCGACCAATGTCCTTCGCGCCAAAGTCGCGGATTTAATTGAAGGCGGTGCGATTGACACCGGACTGGAACTCTTCGTGGACTCGGTGAGCATGCCCGGCTTCTGGCGCAAGAGTCCCGCGGGTTTCCGCACCATGGCGATCGACAATGCCGCCACGCTGCCGAAGCAGTTTCGCGATCCGTTGCCGGCGTACTCACGTGACGCAGCGCGTGACGTGCAGTGCCGGACGTTGCTGATCGAGGGAGAAAAGAGCCCTCGCATGTTTCGCAACAACGTCGACAAGCTGGCGGATTGGGTCGATCACGCGGAAAAACAAACCATTGCCGGCGCATCGCATGGGATGAACGTCGCGAAGCCCGGGGCATTCAATCGGCTTGTCCACGCCTTCGCGAGTTCCTGGTAACACTGATTTCCGGGCAACGCGCGCAACCATCAGAAATCCGAAAGAAGATCAACTATGGATCATTTCCTGCGCGCCAGCCTCGCGGGCGAATTGCACGCCCGGCCGTTTCTCCGGATTGGCGGATCGGTGGCGCTTGCGCACTTTGCCATCTATGCCGACGGCGATCCTTCCGTCCACGAAGCGCTGCTTCGATCGCTGTGCAGGCTGACAGGCCTCGCGATTCCCGCCGACGGAACGACGCATTACTCGGCGCGGTGGAATGAGGAGAAGCAGTTGAAGTGGGAGCGGCACACGGAATTCTCCACCTTCACATTTGTCGCGCAACGACATGACGCGGACTACTTCTCCGATCTGCCGTCGGCACATATCCCATCCGAATGGTTTCGCGGTTTTGAAGGCAAGCGGTTCGTCGCGATCCGGATGGAACTCGTGTCGGGCGACTTAACCGGCGCGGCACGCCAGAGCGTGCGGCAGTGGATTGATGGTCCCGTTCTTGTGGGCAGCAAGGTGCTGGGAGGCGGGCAGGTTTACTGCGACTGGAGCGTCCGGCCCGACGGCTTCTCGCGGTTTCTCGTGATCGACGACGACTTTCGGGAGGAGCAGGGCGGACGTCTCCTGCAGCGCCTCTACGAGATCGAGACATACCGGATGATGGCTTTGCTGGCGCTGCCGGTTGCCCGCGAACTGGGCAGAAGTCTCGACGAACTGCAGTCGGCGCTTCAGCCGTTGATGCACAGCATGGACACGAGCCAGGGGCGCCGCAACGATGCCGAACTGTTGGTGCGCCTCACACATCTTGCTGTGCGCATCGAGTCGCTGGCGGGCTCGAGCGGGCGCTTCAGCGCCTCGCGCGCTTATGAAAAACTCGTCCTTGCCCGCATTCAGGAGCTGCGCGAAGAACGCATCGAAGGCGTGCCGACCATCGCCGAATTCATGGAGCGGCGCTTCGCCCCCGCGATGGAGACGTGCAAGACCGTCTGGGCGCGCCACGAACAATTCGCTGGACGGGTGGCGAGAGCGGTCGATCTGCTGCGCACGCGCGTCAATCTCGCGCAGGAAGAAGACACGACCCGCTTACTGGAAGGCATGAATCAGACCGCGCAAAGCCAGTTGCGATTGCAACATGCGGTCGAAGGCCTGTCGGTCGCCGCCATCTCGTACTACGTGCTTTCCTTGGCGTCGGCCGGATTCAAGGCCCTTCATACCCTGCATTTTCCTCTCGATCCGGAACTGGCCGAAGGACTCCTGATCATCCCGATCGTCTTGCTGGTCATGCTCACCATCCGGCGTAGCAAAGGAAAACACGCGGTGCGCCAACCGGAATGGCTGATATCCCGGACATCCGGAAGGCCGAATTCCGAAGTTTGCGACTGAGCCCCTTCTTCGTCGGATGATGTCGAAAAAAGCGTCGAAAAATCAGAAGAGTAGAGACGTGCATGAGCGCGTTCACCTGGCATGGCCCTTGCAAGATCGCTGCATGCCGACGGCCTTCGATCGAGACTGGGGGGCCGTACCTGGAATGACATCGACGCGACCACGACGTCGCACTCACGGAGACTATGCAATGACCTCACCTGGCATTTTAGCCGGTCAGCCTGCGCGATTGCGCGTCATGGAACACGAGCCCCGTCGTCCGGGCAACCGGCTGTAGAAGTATGACGGCACATTTCGGTACCCAACACTTTCTGATCAGGGGCATCACGCTCAGCGGCAAGACATTCCGGCCCGGCGACTGGGCTGAACGGCTGACCGGCGTCATCACGCTGTTCGTTGGCGAACGCCGGCCTGGCATTCATATCTTCTGCACACGGTTAGCCATGCCAATCGTCCAGGCTGACGTCAAGTGTCTGCTGGTTTCCAGTGATCTTCAGCTGATTTGCCCGGCCGCATTTGAATTCGTCGCGAGGTTCGCAGAGGACAACGATTTGCCGATGGATTTTCGCCGCACGCCACCGTTTGAAACACAGGACGAGCACGGTATCGACGAGGTGGCAGGGGTCGCCATGACGAGCACATCGACGCCAATGGGCTCGCTACAGCGGCGACCCCGCGCATCAGATTGAAAGGGCCGGTGCATGCCGCATCCGCGATGCCCATGCGAATCAAGGTGTCGGTGATCCGATGATCCGGTTCACGCTGCGCTTTGCGGTGGCTGAGATTTCAGCCTACCTTGGCCGCCGAATTCTGAATTTTGAGCCGGGCGTCAATCGTCGTGCGCCATACGGCAAAAAAACGTAGCGATA
The DNA here is from genome assembly GCF_046026025.1 of Paraburkholderia fungorum. Lineage (GTDB taxonomy): Bacteria > Pseudomonadota > Gammaproteobacteria > Burkholderiales > Burkholderiaceae > Paraburkholderia > Paraburkholderia fungorum_E. Next base: position 64,878 of record NZ_JAQQFL010000035.1, read on the forward strand.
ACAGGCACATAGCGGCGTGAAGAAATAGATGCCGGCTGGCCCGACTCTTGCGTTTATCAGCCGACAAACGCCTCCGATCGGGACTGCCTGGTCATCGTTCGGAAGCGACCTTAAAGCGGACAAGCGATCCGCTGCATGGTCGCGCGTATTAAGCAGCTCAAAAGCAGCAACGCGTTATCGCGCTGCGTTAAGAGCCCTTGAACAGTCAGGAGACAAACGTGCACAGCACATCCCCCACGTCGCAGCCCGAACCGGCACCTGTCATCGAAGCCCAAACCCGCTTCTGGCCGGAAGGCTGGTGGAAATTGATGGAAATCCGGATCGGCGTCATCCCGTTGCCAATCTATGTCGTGCTGTTCGCGTTGATCTCCGGCTTTGTGATCTCCGGCAAGGTGCCTGGCGAGATCTCGATGGCGATTGCAGTGCTCGCATTCTTCGGCTTCACGTGTGCGGAAATCGGCAAGCGCTTGCCGCTGTTCCGTAATATCGGTGCGGCCGCGATCTTTGCGACGTTCATTCCGTCCGCGCTAGCCTACTACCACTTTCTGCCGAAGCCGATCCTCAAGCTGACGATGGATTTCACGAAGTCGACCAACTTCCTGTACCTGTTCATCGCATCGATCATTGTTGGCAGCATTCTCAGCATGGACCGCCGCGTGCTGATCCAGGGCTTCCTGAAGATTTTTGTTCCGCTTGCGGTCGGTTCTGTCGCCGCCGCGATCGTTGGAACCGCCGTCGGAACCGCGCTCGGACTCGGCGCGCATCATACTTTCTTCTTCATCGTCGCACCGATCATGGCGGGCGGTGTCGGTGAAGGTGCGATTCCCCTGTCGATTGGCTACTCAGAAATTCTTCATCTGCCACAGGGCGAGTTGTTTGCGCAGGTGCTGCCGCCGGTGATGCTGGGCAGCCTCACGGCGATTGTCCTGTCCGGTGCGCTCGACATGCTCGGGAAACGCTTGCCGCATCTCACCGGGCAAGGGCGCCTCCAGGTTGGGGAGCAGGAGGAGATGGCTCCGATGCATGATGAAATCACCGGACACGTCGACGTCACCCATATCGCGGCGGCCGGCATCACGGCCATTACGCTCTATCTGCTGGGGCTGATGTGCCGCGACCTGTTCGGACTGCCGGCGCCCGTCGCGATGCTGTTCATCGCGGTGCTGGTCAAACTCGCGCGGGCGGTATCGCCGCAAGTGCAGGAGGGGGCGTTTGTCGTCTACAAGTTCTTCTCGACGGCGGTGACCTACCCATTGCTGTTCGCGATCGGCGTTGCGATGACGCCGTGGGACAAACTGGTCGCGGCGTTCACTCTGGCCAATATCGTCACGATTGTGGCAACCGTTGTGACGCTGATGGGCAGCGGCTTTGCGGTGGCGTTCTGGCTGAAGATGCACCCCATCGACACGGCGATCGTGAACGCGTGCCATAGCGGTCAGGGCGGCACCGGCGACGTCGCGATCCTGACGGCGGCGAACCGGATGCAACTGATGCCGTTCGCGCAGATCGCCACGCGCATTGGCGGCGCAATCGTTGTCACCGGGACACTGATCGTGCTTGCGCATTTGGGATGACACGCCGGTGCGGCCGGGGTGTTGAACCACCGCAGCCGTGAATGGGGTGTATGCGGGGCTGTACGCCGGATGGGCGATTTGCGAGAATTGGCCGGCGTCAGTCGCCTGTGAGGTTTTGATGAGGTCGTTCGTGCACGTGAGAGTGTGTGGTGTTCCGCTGTGGGGGTGGTTGGCCGCAGCGGTGCTATACGCCGGCGTGGCTGGCGTAGCGATTGAGCTTGCTTGGCAGCGGTCAATTAGCGCGATCGCGACGGTCGGCAGTTACCGCCTCGATCTCTACGCCGCGAGCCTGAAAAGCGAACTGGGCCGCTACGAAATGGTGCCTGGCATCGTTGCGCGGCAGGACAGCGTGCATGCGCTGTTGCGCGCGCGAACCGATGCGCAGCCGGCGTTTCTGCACGCTGTCGATACCTATCTGGCCGCGGTCAACCGCGAGGCGGGAAGCCTCGCGGTGTACCTGATCGAGCCGCATGGCACGGTGATCGCCGCGAGCAACTGGGATCAACCGCTGAGCTTTGTTGGCACTAACGTTTCGTATCGCCCGTATTTCAAGGACGCGCTCGCGCATGGCTCGGGGCGCTTTTTTGGCATCGGCACCAACACGGGCGTGCCGGGTCTTTATTATGCGAGCGCGGTGCGCGAGGCCGATGGGTCGATCGGGGCGGCGGCGGTCAAAATCAGCGTCGATGCGCTTGAATCCGCATGGAGAGTGCCGGCCGAAGCGGCGATGGTCGTCGACGCGAATGGCGTGATTGTTATCTCCACGGTTCCGGCGTGGAAATTCACGGCGTTGAGACCCATCACGCCGGAGCGGCAGACGCAGATTCAGGCGTCGCGACAATACGCGGGGCGAGCGGTCGAGCCGCTGCTGTATCGGCGGCTTGGCGACTGGGGCACGGCGGGCTGGTTTGCACAGTTTCCGGACTGGACCCACCCAGACCGCTACCGGCGCTTTCTTGCCATGTCAAAACCGGCGCCACAAGCGGGCGATTCGATCGTCGTGCTACTCGACGTCGCACCGGCACGGCACCAGCAATATCTCGCATTCGCGTTCGTCACCGGGCTGTTCCTGATTGCCGGTCTCTATGGCCTGTACGCAACCCAGCATCGTCGCGCGATTGCCGAGAAGCTGAAGGCCCAGGATGCCCTGCGCCGCGCTAACGAGCGTCTGGAAGTCACCGTGCAGCAGCGCACCGCTGAACTGACCCGTGCCAACGCGAGGATGCAACAGGAGATCGCCGAACGCATCAGTGCAGAGCAGTCACTGCGTGATTCGCAGCAGGAACTGGTGCATGCGGGCAAGCTCGCGGTGTTGGGACAGATGGCAGCGGGGTTGACGCATGAACTGAACCAGCCGCTCGTCGCGATCAGGACACTGTCCGACAACGCCCGCACGTTTTTCGAGCGCAATCAGCCCGCATCGGCGATCGCCAATCTCGAACGTATTTCGCGCCTGGTCGACGGCATGGCGCTACTCACCGGCGAGCTGAAGACTTTCGCCCGCAGGCCGGGCATCGAACGGGTTCCCGTGTCGCTGAATGAAGCGGTGGCGCATGCCGTCCTGATTTACGAGTCGCGAATTCGCGACGAACAGGTGCAACTCGACATGCACGTTGCTGTGGGTACCACCGTGTATGCGGAGCCGAGCCAATTGCAGCAGGTGATCGTCAACCTGCTTGGCAACGCACTTGATGCGGTCGCGCCTGCGGGGCGGCGTACGATTGCCATTGATGCGCACGACGCGGATGAGCACGGCCGGGTGATGTTCACGATCTCCGATAGTGGCGCGGGCATCGCCCCCGAGGTGCTGGCTCATCTGTTCGAGCCGTTTGTCACGACAAAGCCGCGGGGGCGGGGCCTCGGGCTGGGTCTGGCGATTACATCGCGGCTTGTCGAGGGCTTCGGCGCCCGTATTTCGGCGGAGAACGTTCCCGGCGGTGGCGCGCGGTTCAGGATCGATTTTGTGGCGGCAACGGCGCAGGGGACACCCAATGGGCGATGAGATTCGTGTTGTAGTGGTCGAAGACGACGAGAACGTCCGGCTCGGTGTCGAGCAGGCCGTTGCGCTGGCTGGCTATCCAGTTCAGGCCTATGAATCGGCGGACTCGGCGTTGGCCGAGGTCGCGCCAGGCGCACCGGTGGTCATCGTGTCCGATGTCCGGATGCCGGGCGTCGACGGACTGCAATTACTCGAACGTGTGCTCGCGGTCGATGCGCAGATTCCGGTGGTGCTGATCAGCGGTCATGCGGACATCTCGACAGCCGTCGGCGCGATGCGTCGCGGCGCCTATGACTTCATTGAAAAACCGTTTTCGTCGGAACACATCGTGAGCCGGGTCGCACGCGCCGTTGAGAAACGGCGTCTTACGCTCGAAGTAGAGGGGCTGCGCGACGCGCTGCGTAGCTGGCGCGGCATCGAGGCCATGGTGCTGGGCAAGTCGCCTGCGATTGCCGAAGTCCGCAAGAAAATCCTGCGGCTCGCGGATACCTCTGTTTCGGTACTCATCACAGGCGAGACGGGGACCGGCAAGGAACTGATCGCGCGTGGGTTGCACGACTTCGGCCAGCGGCGCGACCGTCATTTTGTTGCGCTCAACTGCGGCGGGTTGCCCGAGCAGCTCTTTGAAAGCGAACTCTTCGGTCATGAGGCCGGGGCGTTTACCGGCGCGCTCAAGAGCCGGGTCGGCAAGATCGAATGGGCGCACGGCGGCACGCTGTTTCTCGATGAAATCGAAACCATGCCGGTTGCCCTGCAGATCAAACTGCTGCGCGTCCTGCAGGAGCGCCGCATCGAACGGTTGGGCGCCAATGAGTCAATTGCCGTCGACTGCCGGATCGTCGCGGCGTCCAAGGCGGATCTGTCGGAACTGGCGAAAGAAGGCCGCTTCCGGGCGGATTTCCTTTATCGGCTGAACGTCGCGCAGATCGACCTGCCGCCGTTGCGTGAGCGCCGCGAAGATATTCCATTGCTATTCGAGCACTTTGTGCTTGCAGCGGCCCGGCGCTTTGGGCAAGCCGCGCCGATCGTCTCCGCATCGCAGGTGTCGGAACTGATGGCACATCAATGGCCGGGCAATGTGCGCGAACTGCAGAACGTCTCGGACCGCTTCGTGCTGGGTCTGGTGGGCGACACACTCATCTCCGATGCCAATCCGGCGGGGATATCCGGCACACTTGCCGAACAGACAGCCCGGTTTGAACGCGTATTGATCGAAGAAATGCTGCAGCGCCATCACGGCAATGTCGGCGCGGCCAGTGCAGCGCTCGGCATGCCGCGCAAGACGCTTTATCACAAGATTCGCCAGTTCAGGATCTCGACCCGGGAACCGCAGGTGGAATCGGAGTGACACTGTTGCGGTCGGCGCCGTTGGTCTACGCGCCGCTTCCCAACGTGAAGGTCGCGCGGGCCGATTCGCACAATGCTAACCCCGCCTGGCCGGCGCACGTGTTTATTCGGACGATGCAATTCATCCACACACGCATAACGCGTCGAAGCAAAAACTTTCGCTTCGGTTGTCGGTCGTTTGACCCAGCAGCGGACGTCGAGGGGAACGGTCTGGTCCCGTTGTCGCCAGCCTGCCTGCGGTCAGGGTCGCGCAAAATCGTCCGGCGTCAGTGCGAGACGCGCTGACGGATGGGCGACCAGCTTCCGCTCAGCAATCGCCCGGACGCGGCTATACCCATCCAGGAAGGTCTTCATGGTCCGGGCCTCACTGGCTCCTGGTTCAAGCCAGAAATGCGTCTCCAGTGTCGCGATCGTAATCACGCATTCGACCGTGTGTTTGGGCCTACGAGGCCAAATGCCACGCCGCGGCGGTTGGCGAGCACTTGTGGTGTAAATTCAACGTTTTCCATGGGCGGTCAGAGGGCAATGCTATCGGACGCGTCGACAGGATTTTTGCACAGGCGATGCAGTTTGAGTATTGGGCTTGTCCGCGCCGACCGAATTTTGAGCCGGGGTGGAGGCCGGTCTAAAGTAGCACCGGTTGTGGATAAGTGTATGGGTTTCCGGGTTGGTTGTCCTCCTTCGGATGAGGATGCGTTGCGCAGAGGAAGCTGCGAATCGGGGGCCAGCCGAAAGTCTGCGACCGCGGCAACCGTTATCCGTCAACCGGTGCAGCATTTCCTGTTTGATCGCAATCGGTGTGGTCAGGCAGCCAGCACACCATGCCGGATCGAATAACGGATCAATTCTGAATGGTTTGTTATGCAGAGCTTTTGCATCAGTCGCATATTGTGCGTGCTGACCGTCTTTGCGCTCAGTGCAAAGGTTTCGGCGATTTCGTTGATACGCTTACCATCCGCCAGCATCTGGAGCACCTGAAATTCCCGACCGGATAACAGTTCACGGGCCGGTGCGTCACTGGGTTTCGGGTCGAAGACGAGCGCGTCGACAAGGCGCGGATCGACAAACCGGCCTCCGCTTGCGAGCTTCCGGATTGCACTGAGCAGGATCTCCGGATCGGCGTCCTTGGTGACATAGCCCGTCGCGCCCGCGCGCAGCGCCCGGGCAGCGACGGCTGCTTCCTTGCCCTCGCCAAGCAGCAGAATGGGCAGCGTTCGCGATTCGATCCGTATCTGATGGATCAGGTCAACGCCGGTGATATCGGGCATCGACATGTCGAGGAGCAGCAGATCGAATTCGCGCATACGCAATAGATCGAGTACCGCCGTGCCTTGCGCTGCCTCCGCAGATACCACGATCCCCGCCGTTGTCGCGATGAGGTGCCTGAGGCCGGCCCGCACAACAGGATGGTCATCGGCAATCAGAACATGAACCATGGCGATCTACCTTAAATCCGGCGAGTGTCTGTTGCGGGCGGCAGTCCGCACAGGCCGTATAACCTGCAACCTGACCGCGCCCTCGCGTCATCCACGCGACTCGACCTGTTCGTGGCTCCCCTTCGGGCCGAGCTACCACGGCCTTTCACGGCCCGCGAGCAGCCCGCCGATGCCTGCCGCCGGGTCCGCTCTTTCGGCAACCCTCAGCCACACCTGGCCGTCGCATCGTGCGCAGATGGCCAGCTCCCGCGCGTGCGAGGCATCCGGCCGTAACACCGTCGCACGGTGTCCACACGCAGTGCACGCATAGGTGTAACGCACTTCAGTGAGTGTCTCCATCAACGGTCTCCTCATCGCGTCCTGTACGTAACCCTGAAGCGCCGGTAGAGACAGTTGAGATCGACGACGCACTCACACCATTGTTTGCTTTCTTTACAGAAGCCTGCGGCCCACTCTTCGGAACGCGCCCGGTTCGTTCATTGACAACACGGCAGATGTCAACTGCCAGGTCGTTGTCCCCGGCGAACCGCATCACAAACTCAAATGCGTCCGGGCAGACGCGTTGCAACTCGCGCGCGACGCGCAGGCATTTAAGGTCCTGCTCCATAACCGGCATCGCAAGGCGCGTGCAGGTCAAATGAATGCCGGTGCCTCGTTCCCCAACGAACAGCGTGATGACCCCGGTCAAGCGTTCGGCCCAATCGCCAGGCCTGAACAGCTTGCGTTGCGACGTCACGCCGCGGATCAGGTAATGGTCAATGCCATCGTCAGTCATGTTGGCGGAATCACTGGCGCATGCGCCATCAGGTAGGGGGTGGGATGTTTTTGTTCGGGCAGTTTGTCCGATGCCGCGTTCGACGTGAGAATGCCGGCCTCGAAAGTCATTCTTCCGATTGCACGGTCACCTGTGAATGCAGAAGGGGGCTTCCCTATCGATGATCCGATTCTACGAACCTGATTCCTTCTGACGGCTTTCACCAGTGGTGATTTTCAGTGGGGGTTTTCCACGATGGCATCATGCACTCTAGGATCAGGCGAAAAGAGATCGACGCAAACCATAACCTGGCCGGGCTTTCGCGCCTGCGACGGCTCGTCTCATGGAAATCCCCTAATAAAAAGGCTTTGCCGTGAAAGCCGAGAGAAGGATTCGCTCTTCCATAATCCCGCCATCGATGCAGACGGGCAGCAATTCGCCGCCGACAATAACGGAGACTATCGATGCAACCGAAATTCATGGCGTTTCGTCATATCGCTGTCGCTTCCAGCCTGCTGTTTGGTCTTGCCTCGCAGCACGCGATGGCTGCCGATAGCGGGAAGATCACGATCATGGTCGGGGGGATCACGAAGCTGATCTATCTGCCGGCGCGCCTGACGGAGCAACTCGGCTATTTCAAGGACGAAGGGCTCGATGTCGAACTGCTGTCGCAGCCTGCCGGTGTGGACGCAGAGAACGAACTGCTGGCCGGCGCGGTCCAGGCTGTCGTGGGGTTCTACGACCACACGATCGATCTGCAAACCAAAGGTAAGGATGTCAAAGCGATTGTCGTGTTCGGCCAGGTGCCGGGTGAGGTCGAGATGGTCTCGACCAAAGCGGCCGATACGGTCAAATCGATGGCCGACGTCAAGGGCAAGACGCTCGGCGTGACGGGCCTGGGTTCGTCGACCAGCTTCCTTACGCAATACCTCGCCGGACAGCACGGCATCCAGTCGGCCGAATACACGATGCTACCGGTGGGCGCTGATGCCAGCTTCATCGCAGCGATCAAACAGAACCGTATCGACGCTGGCATGACCACGGAGCCCACGGTGTCGGCATTGCTGAAATCCGGCGAGGCGAAAGTGCTCGTGGACATGCGCTCGGTCGAGGGCACGAAGGCGGCGCTCGGTGGCACCTACCCCGCATCGAGTCTCTACGTGCAGGCCGCGTGGGCCGATTCGCACAAGGCTGAAGCCGCCAAGCTCGCGCATGCCTTCGTTCGCACGATGCAATTCATCCACACGCATAGCGCCGAGGAAATCGCGGCGAAGATGCCCGATGACTATCAGAAAGACAAGTCGCTCTACGTGAGCGCGCTGAAGGCGTCGCTGCCGATGTACACCGTCGACGGCAAGATGCCAGCTGATGGTCCGGCGACCGTACTCAAGGTGTTGGCGGCGTTCAACCCGTCGGTCAAGGGCAAGCATATTGAATTGGGCAAAACCTACACTAACGAGTTTGTCAGCTCAAAATAGGTCGCTGGCGCCCAGAGCGTTTGTGCAACGGGCGTCGTCCGACTCCGTTGCGCTCGCGGTGCCGCCGTCGTGGCACCACTTATTTCCATGGATGTACTGAATGAACCACGCTGTTACCAAGGATGCCCCCGTCATCGAGTTTCGCTCGGTGTCATGTCGTTTTATCAGCCCCGATGGCAAGGCGACAGTCGCGTTGCGCAACTTCAGCATGGCCGTCGCCAAAGGCGAGTTCGTCGCGGTGGTGGGACCGACCGGTTGTGGCAAATCGACCACGCTCAGCATGATCACCGGGCTGCTCAAGCCGACTACCGGGGAAGTGCGGGTGATGGGCGCACCGGTTGATGGCATCGATCCGCGCATCGGCTTCGTGTTTCAGGCCGACGCGGTGTTCCCGTGGCGCTCGGTACTCGATAACGTCGCGGCTGGCCCGCTGTATCGCGGCCGCTCGAAGTCCGCCGCGCACGACGAGGCGAATGAATGGCTGCGCCGCGTCGGGCTGGAGAAGTTTGGCAAGCACTATCCGCATCAACTGTCGGGCGGCATGCGCAAGCGCGTCGCGCTCGCGCAGACTTTCATCAACAAGCCGGAAATCCTGCTGATGGATGAGCCGTTCTCCGCGCTCGACATGCAGACGCGCACGCTGATGCAGGACGAATTGTTGCAGTTGTGGTCGGCCAATGCAGGCTCGGTGGTGTTCGTCACCCACGACCTCGAAGAAGCCATTGCGCTGGCCGACCGGGTGTTCGTGCTGAGCGCGCGGCCCGCGACGCTGAAAAAGGTCTATGAGATCGATCTGCCGAGGCCGCGCGTGACGTCGGAGGTTCGCTACGATCCGCGCTTTATCGAGATTTCGCGCGATATCTGGCGCGATCTGCGTGAAGAAGTACAGATCGCATGACACAAACCCAGGTTAGAAATACACTCATGGCAACTTCTGAATACATGGCCGAAGCCGGCATCGATGCTACCTCGTTGGCCGCAGTTGAGCGAATTGCACAGCGACGGTTGCGCCAACGACACGCGCTGATCATCGGCCTGCGTGTCCTGGTACTGGTGGTTGTGCTCGGCGGATGGGAGATCGGTGGGCGGACCAAATGGATCGATCCATTCTTCTTCTCGATGCCGTCGCTGATCTTCCAGCAGATCGTGGACTGGTTCGTCAACGGCACGTCACAGGGCCCGCTGCTTGTGCAGGTCTGGGTCACGCTTGAGGAAACATTCCTTGGGTTTCTGATCGGGTCGGTTGGCGGCATTGTCTGCGGCGTTGTACTCGGCCGCAACAAACTGCTCTCCGACGTGTTCAGCCTCTACATCCAGATCGCGAATTCAATTCCCCGCGTTGTCCTCGGCTCAGTGTTTGTCATTGCGCTTGGCCTCGGCATGGCGTCGAAGGTGGCACTGGCCGTCGTGATGGTCTTTTTCGTCGTCTTCGGCAACGCCTTCCAGGGCGTACGGGAAGCTGACCGCTACATGATCGCGAATGCGCAGATCCTGGGCGCATCGAAGCGTCAACTGACCACCTCAGTCGTGATTCCTTCCGCACTGTCGTGGATTCTCGCCAGCCTGCACGTGAGCTTCGGCTTCGCCCTGGTTGGCGCGGTGGTGGGCGAGTTTCTCGGCTCCAAACAGGGCATTGGCCTGCTGATCTCGACCGCGCAGGGCGCATTTAACGCCAGTGGCGTGTTTGCAGCGATGATCGTGCTCGCAGTGGTTGCGCTTACGGCGGACTATCTGCTTACCACGCTGGAAAAGCGCCTGCTGAAATGGAGACCTGCTGCGTTCTGAGCGTCAGCAGGCGGAAGGCTGCGCTTGCGATGAGTCAGGAGAAGGAAAGGAAACGGCCAGTGCCGATCGCAGTTACGGCACGCGCGTAACGCGTCCGGGAGTCAACGATGATGCATAGCCTGCGTGCACGCCTGCTCGGTTGGCTGCTGGTTCCGGTCGCCGTGTTTGTACTCGTCACCGGCCAGATGTCCTATGACGCGGCGCGCGAGACTGCGGGCCTTCTGCAGGACAACGCATTGCTCGCCTCTGCGCGCATCATCGGCGAGGAAGTGGATTGGGAAAATGGCGTGCTGGTTGCCAGGGTTCCCCCTGCGGCGCTCGAGATGTTCGAGTCGCCTGACCAGGATCAGGTGTTCTACAGGGTCGTAAAGGGTCGCGCAGGCCTGCTGGGAGGCAATCCCGGACTGACTCTGCCCACGCATGCAACGCCGCGCCCCGTGTTTTACGAGACGACGCTTGATGGTCGGCCCATTCGGGCGGTCGCCTATGAGCGGGAGCTATACGACTCGGGCGCAACTGAGCCGGTCACGGTTATTGTTGGCAAGACGCAGGCATCTTATCGGGCCATGCTGGAAAACCTGTGGCGTCCCCAGTTAGTCCGGCAGGGACTGATGCTGGCGCTGGTGGTAGCACTTGTCCTGCTCGGGCTGACCTTTGAATTACGACCGCTCATCAGACTGAAAGACGACGTCGCCGATCGCGACGCGTGGCAACTGGAGCCTGTCCGGATCGAGCGCCTGCCTTCCGAGTTGCGCCCTGTCGTCGACGCGATCAATCAGTGCATCGCGCGCCTGAAACTGCATGCGACGACACAGCGCAAATTCATTGCGGACGCCGCGCACCAGTTGCGTACCCCCCTCGCGCTGCTGGGGGCACAGATCGAGTGCGCCCGGCCGTGCGGCCATTGCGGACCGCTGCTCACCGAAGCGCTGGCGGGAATACGTCGCAGCAGTGGGAAGATGACCGAAATGACCAACCAGCTGCTGCTACTGGCCCAGGCCGAATCGTCACCGCCTGGCCGCATACCGGTCAGGGTCGACCTGGCCGCTGTCGTGTCGTGCGTACTGGAAGAACTCGTGGTGGCCGCACAGCGACGCCAGATCGATCTTGGCGCGGAGCTCACCGGGACGGTATCCGTCACAGGTAGCGAAACCCTGTTGACGGCGCTCGTGACGAATCTGGTCGATAACGCGATCCGTTACACGCAGGAGGGCGGAAGGGTTACCGCTACGTGCCGGGAGGAAGGCGACGAAGTTGTACTTCAGGTTATCGATAACGGTCCCGGCATTCCGGCCGAGGCGCGTGCCCATGTGTTCGAACGTTTTTATCGCGGAGGGACTGACGTCGAGGGAACGGGTCTGGGCCTGTCGATCGTGCGCGAAATCGCGCATTCGCACGGTGGAACGGTTGCATTCAGGCCGCACGCGGAGCAGGTGGGCCTCGTCGTCACGGTCCGCTTGCCGATATGGCGTGATTGAGAAAAATGCGATGAAGCTGCTACTGGTGGAAGACAATATCGAGCTTGCGCACTGGATTATCAATCTGTTGCGCCAGGAGAACTTCGCGGTCGACTGTGCACCTGACGGTGAACGCGCGGACGGAATGCTGACGACGCAGCGCTATGACGTGGTGCTGCTTGACCTCCGGTTGCCACGAATGGACGGCAAGGAGGTACTGGCCCGACTGCGCCGCCGTGGCGACACGGTGCCGGTGTTGATGCTGACGGCACATGGTTCAACCGAGGACAAGGTTGATTGTTTCAGTGCGGGTGCCGACGACTATGTTGTCAAACCGTTCGACGCACGGGAGCTGGTCGCGCGTATCAAGGCGCTGATCCGCCGGCAATCGGGTGGTATGTCTTCGCGTCTCACGTGTGGCGATCTGCACTACCTATCCGATACGCGAGAGTTCAGTCACCGGGACGCACCGCTGACGTTGCGGCGTCGCGAGCACACCGTCCTCGAAACGCTGATGTTGCGACAGGGCAAGACGGTCTCGAAGGCCATGCTGATGGAAAGCGTGTTCGCTCTGGACGACGAACCGAGTGCGGACGCCATCGATATCTATATCCACCGCTTGCGCAAACATCTCGTGCACTCCAGCGCACAGATCATGACGCTGCGGGGCCTGGGCTACATCTTGCGGCAGAGGGATCCCGGATAATGGGTAAAGGTGTTGTTACGTATATCAGTGAATGCACTTAGTTGTACAAAGGATACGGGAAAGGAGCGTGAAGGATTGAGGTAACTAGGATTGCGCTCATTGACTGATCGGGACCGTCATCCCGATGTCCGGATCGCAGTATGCAGCGGGCAACCAGAAAAATATTTCAACGCAGTAATCAGAGGAGATGACCTTGAAGCAAAAATACCTAACCCTGGCCGTCGCGGCAGGCGCCCTGGCGTCGAGCGGCGCACACGCCCAATCGAGTGTTCAGCTTTATGGCCTGATGGATCTGAGCGTGCCGACCTATCAGTCGCACGCGAATGCGAACGGTGATCATGTGATCGGTATGGGAATTGGCGGCGAACCGTGGTTCAGCGGCAGCCGTTGGGGCCTGAAGGGCGCCGAAGATATTGGCGCGGGTTCGAAGATCATTTTCCGGCTTGAGAGCGAATACGTTGTCGCCAACGGCCAGATGGAAGATCCGGGCCAGATCTTCGATCGCGACGCATGGGTCGGCATCGAGAACGACACGTTCGGCAAGATCACGGCAGGGTTTCAGAACACGATCGCGCGCGACGCATCGACGATCTATGGCGACCCGTACGGCTCCGCGCACCTGACGACGGAAGAGGGTGGCTGGACCAATTCGAATAACTTCAAACAGATGATTTTCTACGCGGCCAGCGCGACCGGCACACGCTATAACAATGGCGTTGCGTGGAAGAAACTGTTCAGCAATGGCCTCTTTGCCAGCGCTGGTTACGCATTCGGGAACTCAACGAGTTTCGGCTCCAACTCCAATTACCAGGCAGCGCTCGGGTACAACGGTGGCCCGTTCAACGTGTCGGGCTTCTATAGCCACGCGAATCGTGTCGGCTTCACGAACCAGTCATTCTCCGTGGGCGGCAACTACACGTTCGGCATTCTGCGCGCCAATGCGGGTTACTTCCGTTACCTGGGCAACCAGGGCGCGCTCGGTCAGCGGCAGGACAACGCGTGGACGGTGTCGCTCAAGCTGTCGCCCAAGGGGCCGTTCGACTACGAACTCGGCTATCAGCAGATGCGGGTGCACAACGCGGCATACAACGCCGACGGCGATATCCCGAACGCGAACATCGGTGCTTTCGATCCGACGTCGGGTCTCCACAACGGTTACAAGGAAACGCTGTACTGGTCGGCGTTCTATCACCTGTCCAAGCGGACTGAAGTGTATCTGGCCGGCGACTACATGAAGCTGCATGGCGGCTACACAGTCGGAAGCACGTTCGGCGCAACCAACCAGCTCGAACTGACCACGGGCGTGCGCACCCGCTTCTGATTCTGGTATCAGCTCCTCGCAGTAGTTCTTTTTGATCGGTTTCCTCCAATTTGCGGCGGCGGATGTATCCGCCTGCCGCTTTTTTTTGCTCAGCGGGCCGGGGAAGAAGACAACCATGTTCAGAGATACCACTATCCGAACAGCTTTGACAATCACCATTGCCGGTTATACAGCTGCGCTGATGCTTGTGATCGCAACCTCGATTGCGGGCCTGGCAACGGCCAACACGGCACTCGACAGGATGTACCGCGACGAGACGGCTGCACTGCGACACCTTTCAGCCAGCAGCGAAGCGCTTCTGCAGGTGCGGGTCGATCTCGGTGCGTACGAAACGCTCGTCGCGCAGGGCAGACCGACCGACGCAGTGCTCGCCCGGGTGCATGCCGGACAGACCAGCAGCGATCGCGAGCTGGCTGCCTATGCGGCGCACCCGCCTTCGAATGAGGTCGAGAGGAAGCTGGCCGATGTACTGCGCGCGAAGCGCGAGCAATTGATGAAGCAGGCACTTGCGCCTGAAACTACGGCGCTCGACCAGAACGATTTCATGTCGTTTCGCACGACGCAGCGGCAGGCGCCTGACACGCTTTTCAGTGACTACCGCAGCGCCGAGCTCGCGCTGGAGGATTTTCAGGCGGAGCAGCAAAAGGCGCGTTTTGCGTCAGCGCAACAGCATTTTCATATGCTGCTCTGGCTCTTCAGTGCGATCGGATCCGCTGCGATCGTGCTGGGTGTGTTCGCACGTTTCGCGTTGACGGCGTCGATCGTACGACCCATTGACGCCGCAATTCATCACTTCGAGCGTATCGCGGCTGGCGATCTGACAAGCGCGATCGATAAGCTGCGCGCCAACGAGATGGGCCGGTTGATGGGTGCGCTTGCGCGAATGCAGGCGGGGCTTGCTGCCGCCGTGGGGCAGGTGCGGCACGGGACGGCGGCGATCACACACGGCGCGCGCGAAATCGCGAGTGGCAATGGCGATCTGTCGACACGTACCGAGCAGCAGGCGGCGACTTTGGAGGAGACCGCATCGAGCATGGAAGAGTTGACTGCGACCGTCCGGCAAAACGCCGACAACGCGCGGCAGGCCAGCGCGCTCGCTGAAAACGCGTCGGAAGTCGCGGCACGCGGGGGCGACGTCGTCGGTCAGGTTGTCGATGTGATCGCGGACATGTCATCGAGTTCAAACCGGATTGTCGACATCATCGGCGCGATCGAGGGTATCGCGTTCCAGACCAACATCCTCGCGCTGAATGCAGCCGTTGAAGCTGCGCGTGCCGGCGAGGAGGGGCGTGGATTCGCGGTGGTCGCGGGCGAGGTCCGCGCGCTCGCGCAACGTTCGGCCGCTGCAGCGAAGGAAATCAGGGAGCTGATCGGAGATTCGGTTGCGAAAGTGAAGAACGGTGCCGACCTGGCGGCTCGCGCTGGCGACACAATGACCGAAATCGTCACAGCTGCCCGCAGCGTTACCGCGATCGTCAGCGAAATAAGTGTGGCCTCGGAAGAACAGTCGCGCGGCATCGATCAGATCAATCGCGCCGTGACGCAGATGGATAACGCGACCCAGCAGAACGCCGCACTGGTCGAGCAGGCCGCAGCGGCAGCTGCGTCGCTCGAAGAACAGGCGCGCGCACTTGACGATGCGGTGGCCGTGTTCCGGCTGGCTGAAACAGACATGTCGTCCCCCGTGGAACCCGGCAGGCAGAACTGGATGGCGTCCGGGCCACCGACCGTAGACGCATGACGGAAGCCCTCACAAGCGAACACTATCTGATCAGTGGCCTCACGCACCACCGGACAGGTTTCCGGTCGGGCGACGTGGGCATACCGCTGTGCCACGCGCGCCCACAGGGTTTCGGGATTCTCACTACCCGTCACACGAAACGGATCAAATCAAAACAATTCGTCAATCGCTCAACGCCACGAGCAGCTCCGGTACGACCGCCTTGGTGGACGCGAGTAGCGCCGACTGTGAAACGTTTTGAGGAGCGATGGTTTTGAATAGCCCTGATGCCATTCTGAAATCGCTGAAGACCCTTGTCACGTCGAACGGCAACGCCGTTTCCCGTTTCGGCGCACAGGTTGTGGTCATGAGCAAATTCATTGACGCCACGTTCCCACAGCTCACAGCGGCGCAATGCGCGGAGATCACAAAGTTATTCCGGCACGGCATTGAAGACACCATGTCCCTCATGGACGACATGCCGCTGCCCGCCGAATATCATTCAACGCTGCTGGAACAGACCAATAACCTGCTGAACGCGCTGCACAGGAAGAGCCGGGCCCACAGGTAGTCCTGCCCGGCCCATATCCCGCTGCTCCAGCATCAGCACCGGAGTCTCGAATCGATCACCGGTTCTGGCATAACGCCCCGTAGCCAGGACCATTTGGCGTGGTGTTCGCACCACGCCTCTTTTTCCAGCAACTAAAATTGGCCCGCTGATCAGGATACCGCCTGACGCCGCCGCGCTTTGATGTCCAGAATTAATTAAATATATAGGTATGCGAATCGATCTTGCAAACCGCGCGAACTGGCATTTTCACCAATGAGAAACACCGGTTCATGAAAGCAGAGAGAAGGGTTGGCTCAGATACGATGATCTCATACGAGCGGAAGCTGGGCCGGTACGAACTGTGGTCGCATCGTGTCCAACCAGGGCGACGAACAATGACGTTGTTCAGCAATATTTTGTCCGGATGGGTGCGAGTCCGACGTGGTTCAAAAACGGCTGTTTTGACGTTACAAGGACGAGAAGAATCAGTCCGCGTTTTGCCGGCGGAAACGGGCTTCCGGGAGAGCGGCGTTGCGCGGCGAACGCTGCGCAACGCTCAGGCCCGCAGAGGCTGAAGTGGACCGAATCCACGCAACGTCAGCCGGTGTTCGTGAGGCTGACCTCTCATCAACTCCCTTGGAGTCCTGCCGACTCGTTCAGCACGTCGATTGCGGATGAAGGGACGATGGCTGAAGACGAACTGCAGCAGCCCGAGCCAGGCCCGTCAGCCGTTGAGATGGCGACGGTTCGTCAGTCAGACGCGGACTCGCGAGTTGAGATTCTCGAGCATCGAGCTGCTGCGTGGCGTGTGCTTCATGGCGTCAAACACAGCGGTATAGACGCCGTGAAACTTGTCGCCCATGCGGGCAAACAGCTGGTTCCAGCCTCGCCAGAACGCGCCTGACGTTTCAGGCTTGCGATGATCATGCGCTCTTCAGGCTGAAGCTGTTGATACGTTCTTCTTTTTTGCATGTGCGCACCTTACAGGAGGAAGGTGTTGCACTTCAGTTTTGATTGCGCCCCTTCATTTAATCCACTACATGCCGATAACTTTCTCATCCCGTCGGCTGCAGCCCCAAACGGCCAGCGTGACGCTAATGAAAACACTGCAGGGAGTAGAGATATTGAAAAATCTGTCGATCAGATTACGTTTGCGCATGGCGGTCACCTTTCTTGCGGCGCTCGTAGTGACCTTGGGCGTCGTGGCGCTGGTCGGCATGCACGGGGCAGTGCTTAGTCTTCGCTCAGTGTACAGTGACGCGCTGGTCGGTGTCCGCCTGCTTGGCGACACCGAGATCCAGATCGGTCGCGCGCGTGCGGTAGTGCTGCGCGCACCGCTTGCCCCGACGCCCGACCTGGTTGTCGAGGACCTTACAAAGGGCCGCCGGTACTGGGCGGCCTCGGATGAGGCATGGCGCACGTATCTGGCGAGGCCGTCCGATGACGAGGCAACGCATCTCGCTGCGACCGTGTCAGACAGACGCAAGATTCTCGAGGAAGCGTTTACGACGTTTTCGAACATCGTCCACGACACCCGATCCACGGAGTATTACGCCGAAGCGACCCGCGTCGGGAAAGCATATACCGCCTTCGTTAACGCGAACGACGCGCTGAAGGCGCTGCTGAATGCGCGGGGCAGGCAGGCTTACGAAGACGCAGAAACTGGGTATGCAAGGCTCACTACAGTTGCGTATACGTTGATCATATTTGCACTCGCGTCGTCCTTTCTCACGGCATTGGCGTTGACCCGTGCGATCAACCACCCACTCGATGCGGTGCTGAAACATTTCACCGAAATGGCCGAAGGGGATCTTCGCCGCGAGGTGCTGGTCTCTTCGAACGACGAAATGGGGCGGTTGCTGCATGCGCTTGCGGACATGAAGTCGCGCCTCTCCGAGACAGTAGCGACTGTTCGATCGGGTGGTGAGACAATTACCGTTGCCGTCAGCGAGATCGCATCGGGCAACATGGATCTCTCTGCACGCACCGAGGAGCAGGCTGCGTCGCTTGAAGAGACAGCCGCGAGCATGACCGAGTTGACCGAGACGGTAAAGCAGAACGCTGACAATGCCCGGCAGGCGAATGTACTGGCGACAAAGGCCACGGACATGGCCGATACCGGTAACGACGCAGTTCAGGCCATGGTCGGGACAATTGGAAAGATCAGCAGTAGTTCAAGCAAGATTTCCGAAATCACCGGCGTCATTGAAGGCATTGCTTTCCAGACGAACATTCTGGCACTGAATGCTGCTGTTGAAGCTGCTCGTGCTGGTGAACAGGGACGCGGCTTCGCAGTGGTTGCCAGCGAGGTTCGCAGCCTGGCCCAGCGGTCCGCTACCGCCGCAAAGGAAATCAAGGACCTGATCGGCTCATCCGTAGCCGTGATTCAGGAAGGCTCGAAACAGGCGACAGAAGTTGAGGCCAACATGGGGCAGGTCAAACAGGCCATCAGGCAGGTTTCCGATATTGTCGGGGAAATCGCCGCCGCTTCTGAAGAACAAAGCCGCGGTATTGAGCAGGTAAGTCAGGCTGTTGGCCAGATGGACGAAGTAACGCAACAGAACGCTGCGCTCGTTGAGCAGGCAGCGGCAGCGGCTCAATCACTTGAAGGCCAGGCAGCGCATCTCAAGAATGCAGTTGCGGTGTTCAAGGTTGCCGATAGGGGGAATCTACGTCACGCATAGCAATGCCGTAACGCAAACATCTCGCGTCTGCCCCCACGATGCTCGCCACGCACCGGCGTTGTCACGTTAAATTGTTCGCGACATAGAATTGCGGGGGGGCGACCTCTTCGTTAGAGGCCGGGCGAATTCTGGGTGAGATCAGTGAAGCGATGGCAAGCGACGAGGCGTGCGCCGAGTTGTTTGCAATAGAGCGAAGCGCGCAATAAATGTCGCGTTAGCGCAAAGTGCTGCCGGATCGGACCGAAACTCGGGTGAGGTTCAAAAACGGCTGTTCTGGCATTACACTGATGAGCGGAATCAGTCCGCGTTTTGACGGCGGCAACGGGTATCGGGAAGAGGGTGTGGTTCAACCCGACGTTGCACATGGAGCACGGGTAGATAATGAGGCCCCGGGGTTTTACCGTGCCCGATTCATGACGCATTCTACCCGTGCTGCAACGACCTGACTGAGCGCCGATCAACGCAAAGCCATCGCGATTCAGGGGCTGGCGAAAGCGCTCCCGATCAGCACTCTGGCGGTCCACCGCAGCGTGAGCCGCCCACTCGCCTACCGGCAGCTTCGTCAGGCTAGCGCCGCACTCGCTGACGTCTTCTCGCCGGCCTGGACCGATGACGCCGGCGAGGTTCTCTTCATGCTGCCGGTCACCCAGCGATGGCTCGATCAGGTCATCCTTGCGCTCACGATGGTCGGTCACGTTGCGTTTCGCGGCACCATCGAACTCATGCGCGATCTGTTCGGTGTACCGACCAGCCTGGGCACCAATCACACGGTTCTCCAGCAGGCCGCCCAACGGGCCATCGCGGTCAACGCCGGCATCGATCGCTCACCCATCGACACCGGCCTGCATGATGAACTCTTTCAGGGACCGCAGCCCGTGCTCGCCGGCGTGGATGTCCTCTCGACTTCGTCGTCGCCGAACTGCTGCAACGTGAAGCGCAGGCCCCGCCCCGCATTGGCATACTGTGGCGTGCGCTGTAGAACCAGCGCTACGATCTTCTCGCGTTCGCCCGCGTGCTGGACGACCGTCTCGACGCCATTGCGCGCGCTGACGACGTGGCACTCGAACTTGTATGCGCGACCTGTGTGCTGCATCGCAAGCCCGGAACGTCGGCCGCATTCTGGCAAGGCCGGAGCGCTCTGTTTGCCCGCACGGGCCGCAAGTTTCATGGCGTCAGTGCCGCCGGCTCCGACGCCATGAAGCGCACGCCACACAGTAGCTCGATGGTGGAGAACCTGAACTCGCGGGTTCGTATCTGCGTGACCAATCGCCGGCATCTCAACGGCGGCCAGGTCTGGCTCGGGTTGTTGCAGTTTGTCCTCAACCATCGTCGCTTCGTACGCAGCCGGTACGCCGAACGCACCGGCAGGAGTCCGAGGGAATTGATGAGTGGTCAGTCTCACGAACACTGGCTGGCGCTCCTCCGGCTCGCGCCACTCCAGCCACTACAGGCCTGATCGTTGCGTGGCATTCGCCGCACGACGCCGCTCTTCCCGATACCCGTTTCCGCCGTCGCTCGCGGACTGATTCCGCTCGTCCGAGTAATGCCAGAACAGCCGTTTTTGAACCTCACCCACGAACGCAGAGCGCGGCGAAACAGGAACGCGGTTTACGGTCGGTCTACGTCATGCCACTTGACGCGTGGCTGACGGCGGCACGCGTCGCATCATGCAAGGGACGGATACCCTGGATCAGCGCTCGATACAACAAAGCGCATTTCCGGAAAAAGAGAGTTTCAGGAAATGCCGTATCTCAAAAGCGTCGGCCGCTGTTAAATGACGAGGACGAGTAACAAGGAACCCATCATGATGATTCGACACTTCACCTGCGCACTGCTCGGCGTCGTCACTTTCTGGTCGGCCGACGGCATGGCTGCGCAACCCGATTACGCCTATCAAACGGTGGTGCAGCTCGCCGACGGCAAGATGCTGACATGCGGAGTCAACGAACCTCTGCCGAACGGCGATGCGCCCGCTGCTTTCACCCGCCGCGAGCAAACGCAAGCCGAGGTCCTCGCGACCCAGCGCCTGCGCGTCCTCAGCGGCCCCGATTCCGGCTATCCGTCGCCCTACACCGCGCCGACCGTCATTTGCTCGAGCGCAGGCTAAGGTTGGCCGCTTCGCACCGTCCCGTGCCCGAGGCGACTACCAGGTGCGATGCGGGATATCGCCCGGAAAGGATACGGGGTCAAGCCAAGATACGGGGCGCGCCGGCCCACTCGAGGTTGACGGCCCGCTCAACGCGTCGCATCTCGCTATGTTCAGAACGCCGAGGCACAATGACCGGCTTTGTCCGGATGAGGGTATTGCAAGGGGGAGGCGGCGTCTGTAAAAGAGCCGCACCATTACACCAGCCCGAATAATGCCATACAAAGCCAGACTCAAAACGGGTGACCCGCGCAAAAGTAACAAACCGGGGTACCGGGTGACGAACGCACGAGCGTATAACCAGAGCCTGAGAAAGGGCAGCTGGAGTGGCTGCGCCGGTACTAGCCGCTGCACAACGGTATTGCCTCGCGTGACACGTTCGGGTGCGTATTCGCGGCGCTTGATGCGCGGCAGTTCGAGGCGTGCTTTGTGCGATGGGTAAGCGGCATTTGTCCTGCAGTCGTAGGCCAGATGGTGGCAATTGACGGCAAGACGGTATGGCACTCGCACAGCATGGGGCGTAGCGCGATCCATCTGGTATCGGCCTATCGCGGCGCGTTGGGGGCGATCTTGGGTCAGGTCAGGACTGCCGAAAAGAGCAACGAGATCAGCGCGATCCCGGCATTGCTGGATGCCTTGCTGCTCAAGGGTGCGATCGTGACGATCGACGCGATGGGTTGCCAGCGGGAGATCGCGGCGAAGATCGTGGCTGGAGGTGCCGACTATGTGCTTGCGGTCAAAGGCAATCAGCCTGCCCTGCATGAAGCAATCGTGCAGCTGTCGAGAATTTTTCGCAGTAAGGCGTAGGAAACGCGCCAGTGCCCATCGGTTTCGTTGACGGCAATCGAGGCGGTCTTCCGAGTTGGGGGGATGCAGATCGGTGAACGCTCCGCGTCATGGTCTGCACAATACGTTATGCAGATCAATGCGGTATTGCGTCACCGTCTTGTCGCGCCGCTGTTCAAGCACAATCTCCCCGTGACAGGCGTCGCCAGGCACAGCGGGAACACGCGCTTCTTTCAGCCGGACTCTTTGGGATAGAGGAAACGGGACAACGCCCTTGTAAGTTACCGGCGAGCCCGTCCAGTCGGCGTACTGATTTGCGCTCCATGTCACATAGACAATAGATCCGCCTTCGTGCGGTTTCACCGTCAACCTGTAGTGCGGATGAATGGCAAACACGGACTCCACGTTGTGCTGACATGCCGGATTACATCCGTGATCCGTCGAGGCCTCGTCCGCGTAGACCCATGTCGCCGGCACGCAGCCGATTACACCAATCAGGTTTCCTATCAAATATTGCATTCGCATGCTTAACCTCACTCATTCTTCATTCGCTGGACGGCACCTGGCCACACAACGCTTGCGTGTTGCTGCACACGACAGGATGCGCTTCTTTGCACTGGCCCCCTGCTATGGTGGAAACGGTAGCTTCTGTAGCCGGCCTCCACAGTGTGGCAGTGGCGCTTGCCGTCGTTCCCATGCCTACTGCCGTGGCGCCATTGCCGCTTGGCATCGCAGTCGAACCGGGGGCCTCCGGCGGATGCCGTTGCCTGGGCGCCGATCGCCGTTGCGTTGGCGCCGGTGACTGAAGATGATCCGCCAGTGGCTGTCGCGTTCGCCGTGTCTCCGAGCGAAACCGCTTCGCCCCCAAGGCTCTGCGGTTCAGTGGCCTTCGCGCGATCCGCGATTGAGGAAGCCATCGATCCAAATGGGTTTTTTGAGTCAAAGCGCCGGATTCCTGCTCGAATAGGAGGATTACCCCAGGAACAGCCTCGGCGTCTACGGAGTAGAAGTCCAAGCCAAATCAACTTTCACTCAGCCGCGACCGCAGCAACCCGGCCATAGCTGTCCTCAAACCGCACGATATCGTCTTCCCCAAGGTAGGCACCGGACTGCACCTCGATCAGTTCGAGTGGAATCTTGCCCGGGTTCATGAGACGGTGGGTCACACCAACCGGGATGTAGGTCGACTGGTTTTCCGTGAGCAGGATTTCCTGATCGCCATTCGTCACAAGCGCCGTGCCTTTCACGACGACCCAGTGCTCCGCACGGTGGTGGTGCATTTGCAGGCTAAGTCGCGCGTGAGGATTGACCACAATCCGTTTCACCTGGAAGCGCTCCCCCTGATCGATGCCTTCGTATGAGCCCCAGGGGCGCACCACGCGCCGATGTGTCAACGTTTCGCGGCGGCCTGATGCGTTCAGCCGCTCGACGATCTTCCTGACGTCCTGCACCTTGTCGCGGTTTGCCACCAGAACCGCGTCGGCTGTTTCGACAATCACCACATTGTCGAGCCCGATTGCGGCGACCATGCGGTGTTCGGCGCGAATGTAAGTATTCGCGACCGCTTCCGTGAGAACGTCACCGAGAATCGCATTGCCCTGCGCGTCTGAATCGGCGAGACCTGCGAGAGCGTCCCACGACCCGATGTCGCTCCAGCCCAGGTCCGCCGTGGCGATCACGGCTGCCCGGTGAGTACGCTCCATGACGGCGTAGTCGACCGACACATTCGGACTGGCCGCGAACGCTTCGGCCTCCAGCCGGATGAAATCGTCGTCGCGCTTTGCTCCCGTGACCGCGAGTTCAGCCTGACGCGCGATCACTGGCTCGTAACGGCGCAATTCCTCCATATATGCCGACGCCTTCAGCATGAACATGCCGCTGTTCCAGTAATAGCCGCCATCCTGCAGGAAGCGTTGCGCGGTGGCCGCGTCCGGTTTTTCGACGAATGCATCCACTGCATACGCCGCACTTCCTTGCGACAACGGTGCGCCACTGCGAATGTAGCCGTAGCCGGTATGCGGCCCGGCCGGGGCTATGCCGAACGTGACGAGGTAGTCGTTCTCTGCCGCCGTTGCTGCGGCCTGCACGGCCTGAACAAAGGCCGCCTCGTTGAGGACGACGTGATCGGACGGCAGCACCAGCAGGAGTGCGTCCGGCGACGCCTGCGCGGCAAGGCGCGCTGCGACCGCGATTGCTGGCGCAGTGTTGCGGCTGACGGGCTCCAGCACCACCCACGACGGTCGCACGCCGACTTGCCGCAGTTGCTCCGCGACAAGAAAACGTTGTTCACTGCTGGTGACGACGATCGGCGCCTCGACGTCCGCGATACCACGCAAACGCACGGCGGTTTGCTGAACCAGTGTTTTGTCGCCGATGAGCTTCAGGAACTGCTTCGGATGTCCGCCGCGCGACATCGGCCACAGGCGGGTGCCGCTGCCGCCGCACAGCACTACCGGATAGAGTTTCATGTTTGTCATTCTGGCTTCGAAAATAATGGTTTCAGTTTCATTCAGCGTCAACGCCGTTAAAATGCGACGTCAAATCTCGTCTCATATCGAATGCATCTCGCGCCCACCCGACGATTCAATCGCTGCCTGTCACGAACACTGGTGTGTTGCGCCGCGCTCCTCATGGGAGTGAGCGCAGCGGCACAGGGCGACGGAGCAACAGGCCGCGATGTGGCGCCGATGCACGGATTCAACCTGATTCAGGACCGGCAGGCGCCTTTTGGTTCGGCACAAGCGTTCGCGAGCATGAGCCGGATGTGTCGCACGGGCGCAAACACGGTGGCGCTCGTACCATTCCTGTGGCAGCGGCGCGCCAACGCGCCTGACATTGCCCGTGGCGACGACATGAGCGACGAACAGCTTGCCCAAGGCATTCGTGCCGCACACCGTCTCGGACTGGCCGTCATCGTCAAGCCGCAGGTATGGATTCCCGGTACCTGGGCTGGCGAGGCTCGCATGGACACCGAGGCGGACTGGAACACGTGGTTCGCCCGATACGAGAACGCCCTCATGGGCCTCGCTGCCGTTGCGGCGCGCGAACACGCGGAAGGCTTCGTCATTGGAACCGAGCTGGACCAGACTGCCGCGCATCCCGAGTGGCTCGCGTTGATCGCACACGTGCATGCAATTTTTCATGGCAAGGTCTCATATGTCGCGCACAACGTCGATGGGGCGGAACAGATACCGTTCTGGGCCCAGCTCGACGCCATCGGCGTGACGCTGTATCCGTCGCTGGTCGCGGACGACAAGCAGGAGGAATGGGCGCGCGTCATGCATGAGACGTACACACGTCTGCAGACCCTTTCCAGCCGTGCCGGCCGTCCGGTGTTCGTCGCGGAAATCGGCGTGCGCTCCGCCGCTGGCGCTGCGGCGAAGCCGTGGGAAAGCGCCGAGGAGCGCGTGGCCGACGTCGACGAAAAGCTGCAATCCGATGTCTTGCACACGTGGCTCGACGTGCTGAAGGCACCGCCCGTGCAAACTGTGCTCGTCTGGCGCTGGATCAGCGCGCCGGACGCGGGGGGCCACGCGGATACGGATTTCACCGTACAGGGCAAGTTGTCTGAGAGCATGCTTTCGTCACTGTGGCGGAATTGCCGGATAGAAGGTCATCGAACCGATTCCCGGGTGGCTCATTCAGAAGCGGCGCCATAGCCCTGCAACCACGCCCTGCTCGCGCCAGGAATTCCGACCCGCGACGGTGGTGACTGCTCCCAACTGCGCCGACCACTTCGATGTGAAATCCCACACCACGCTCGGCTGGATCTTGTAATAGCGGTAAGGAACATCGAATGCGCCGCGACCCACGCCTTCGGAAATCACGCTGAATGATTGCAGCAACACGAGCCAGTGCGGGGCAGGACGCGCACCCAACGTGAGATCGATCCGGTATTCGTTGGGCGGCGCGCCGTTACGGATGTGCCAGGCCAGCTCCGCATCGGCAAAGGCCTGCCAGTTTCCAAGCTGAAAGCTGCGGGCATAAAGCGCACGCAGGTCGTATTCCATCCCTGTGTAGCCGACTTCCGCCGGATTGCCGCTGTTCGACGCGCCGGGCACACGGGCCGTCGCCTCGACCGAAAACACGTTAGCGCCATCGCTATAGAGACGCTTGCGCAAACCGAAATCCGTATAGCCCAGACCGAAGTAGCTATTGCCCGCGCTCCCGCCCACGGACGTGTGCAACAGCGACGGACCGACGAAGCCTGTTAAAGAATCGGTGATGCCATATTCGACGCGCAGCTGGGTTTCGACTTTGCGGTACGCCTGGTTGGTGAACGAACTGCCGTCGTCGTTGAAATATCGGTTATTCGACGTAGCCGTCGTGCTCAGGTACGCCTCGCCGGTGCCTGCGGGCGGCGTCCATGCGCCGGCAAACGCGCTCGGGCCGGCCAGCATCAGCAGGAAGCCGAGCCACCAACCGCGTGCGGACGCAGCGTTGCGCCTGCGCGTGAACTCAAACGGGATTGCGCGCGTCGTTGCGCTCATACACTCTCCAGCCATTAGTGTCGTAAATCAGGTGATATCCGCGCATGCCCTGCTCATACATCTTCGCGAACGTCCGGGTGAGCAGGTCGTCGTTGAGCATCTCGGGAAAATCGGGATCGGGAACCGCAATGAAGTGGGTATGAATCTGACGCGTGAGCGTCGCCAGCATGAAGGCGTCGTCGGTAGGCACGACGAGGCCGTATGCGCTGCCGCGGGCGGCGAGGACCTCGGGGTGAGCCGACGCATCGATCAGGATGTCGGTACGCGTGGCGAGGTAGCGCCCGAGCGTCGCCGCCCCAGTGTTTTGCCCGACGTCGACGGATACGCCCATTGCCGCGTCGCGCCAAAGCGCCGGCTCGCCGGAGCGCCACAGGAACGACACGCCCCAGCTGAGCACCACGCCGGCCAGCAGCAGCGCTGCGACCGCGCCGCGGCACCGCGGGCTTGAGGGCCAGTGACGCACGGCAACGGCCGCGAGCGCGACGAACGGAGCGGCCATCTTGAGCAGTGCTGATGGATTCGCAGTCCCGCCATTTGTGACGGCCTCGATTCCAACGCTCGCAACGGCTACTGATGCGAGCGCGAACAAAGCAGGGATCGGACGCGCCAGGCCACGTCCTTGCGGCCGGCGCAAGACCGGCACAAGAGCGATCGGCACGGCGGCGGCCAACGTCAAGACGGCAACGCCGATGACAATGCACCAGGCGAGTGGGTCGGAGTGGGGGACTGCAAACCCATGGCCTGCGCGCACGACGGCCGGGACGTGGCCGAAGAGGTTGCGCAGGAATGCGGTCGCGCTGTCCTCGAACAGCGCGTTTTCATACGCGAAGCTGCCGAGCGCGAACAGCAGGGGGAACAGCAGTACCAGCATCGAGTTCAACGCGGAACGCGCGATCAAGGCAGGCGGCAGCGCGAGCGCAAGAAACGGCAGCGCCACGACGCAGATAAGCGCGCCCAGCGGATGAACGAACGCGGTGAAGGCAAGCGCGAGCGCAAGGTTCATCAAATCGGTGACACGCCCTTTGATGCGGCTTGCGCAGTACGCGGCTGCGAACCAGTAGACGGCGATCAGCAACAGGATTGCGTCTACTCCTGTCGTCGCAATATACAGAAAGAACGGATGCAGACAGATGAGGACTGTGAGCACGACGGAGCACCACCGACCATAGCCCTCCGCGCGCAAGGCCGAAGTCCACGTCGCAGCAAGCAACGCGGCCAGCAGCGCAGCGGTGACGACAGGCGGGGGCAGAGACGAGATCTGGCGGATGGGCACACCAGCCAGGACGCCTAGCGCGAACGCGATGGGCGGATACGTCGTCGTGAACTCGCGATATGAGCCTTTGCCATCGCCGTAAAGCACGACTTCCCCCCAGTCGTGCATGACCGATGCGGCTATAAATCCATGCTGGTGCAACCAGCTATTGACGGCGAGCAGGGCGGCAAACGCAGCGAGCGCGATAGCAGCGAACCGTAGGGCGCGAATCACGATGGCCCTCCGGGCGCAGCGGCCCTGGCTTTTGCAAGCTCGATGGCCGTGTGGGACGACAGTCCGTGCTGCGTTTTCTCCCAGTAAAACGGCTTGTAGACGAGCTGCCAGAGTGCCTTGTAGGCGGCCACCGACATCAGTGCCCAGTACGCGAACACCGTGAGGCTATAGGGCACAAGATCGATCCATTTGCGCCGTAGCGGCGCGAGCATGGTCAGGTAGATGAAAGCGCCATTGCCCGCGAGCAGGTTGAAGAGGCTCAGATAACGAAGGAACGGCGGAAAAAGATCGTCGAAGCCGGTCGTATGCGAGTAGGACCAGGCGAGCAGCATGGCCCAGTAGAGCGGATTGAGCAGCGCCGACAGCACGGTTCCGCCTACGAAGAACGCAAACCCCAGGGCGCCTCCAAGGCCGGTGGACCGGGCCAGATGGACCGGTCGGCGCGTGTGCACGAGGAACGTCATCATGTAGCCCTTGATCCAGCGCGAACGCTGCCGGATCCAGTTGCCGATCGCGACGTTGGCTTCCTCGAACGTGGTCGATTCGATAACGCCGACCCGGTAGCCTTTTTGTGTCATCCGGATGCCGAGGTCCGCGTCCTCAGTGACATTGAATGGATCCCAGCCGTTCAATTCGCGCAGTACGTCGAGTCGGAAATGATTCGAGGTGCCGCCAAGCGGAATAGGTACCTTCAGGCGATCGAGACCCGGCAGAAGCAGGTCGAACATCAGCGAGTAGTCGAGCGTGAACATGCGCGTAAGCCAGTTTTCGCGCGCGTTGTAGTAGTTCAGCCGGCACTGGATGCAAGCCGTGTTCGCCGGTGCGCGCTGGAACGCAGCCACCACCCTGCGCAACTGGTCGGACTCCGGTTTGTCTTCCGCGTCATAGATGACCACGTAATCGCCGCGCGCGTAACGCAAGGCGTAATTGCAGGCCTTGGGCTTGGTCTGAGGGTGCGATGGGGGCACCCGAATGATCTCGAAGATCCCCTCGAGCCCCAGCGCCTTCGCTGCTTCGATCGTCGGTGCGTCGTTCGCCTCCAGCACGAGCTTGATGTCGAGCTTGGCGCGTGGATAGTGCAGGTTGCGCAGCGCATGCGCGAGAATGGGCAGCACTTCCGGCTCGCGAAACATCGGCACGAGCACCGTGAAGACGGGCAGGTCCTCGTCGCACAGCGCGCGGACGGCCTCGTCCAGATCGCGGTCGTCGCCAGAAGGCAACGATTCGCTGTACCACACCAGGAGGCCCCTGAAGATGAAGTTACCCAGATACCACAAGCCGATCAACGTATTCGCGGCGATCAGCGTCGCGGCGGGCGCGAGGGCGAGCCCGAGCATGACAGCGGTGACGAGCGCGTAGATGAAGATCAACTGGGGCGCGGTGACGATGCGTTTTGCCGACATGACCGGATCGCGCTCGTCGAGACTGTGGACCGCCTCGTGCGAGAGGTAGGCTTCGAACACGCGTTGCGTAGTCCAGATGATGTCGAATTTGGACGTGACGACGAACTCAATCCCGTTGCCCCATTTTTCGCGCGCAAATTCGACCGTTCCGGCGCCGGGGTCAGCCGTGGCCACGATCAGCCGGCCATTCTCCTGCCGCCGCCACGGCATTGTCAGACGCCCCGCGTAGAGCGCGGCGTCCGCGGGATCGAGCAGCGTGGCGTCCGGCGGCTGCGCCGACAGGTCCACGAACGGCACGCCGACGTGTGCCGCGAGAGTCCGGTACAGGTCGAGCGATTTGATCCATCCCATCGCCACTACCACTTCACCGAAGCGCACGTTCCAGCGCCGGGCAAGCTGGAGTGCCTCTTCGCGCTGAGCGGGTGTTATCAGCGTCTTCTCGACCAGCAGCGCGCCAATGCGTGGCGTCGTGACGCTGGCACTTTCGTCCAGGGAGACGTTCATTGTCACGGCTCCTTGCGCGCGCGTTCGCGGCGGCTATACATACGCTGCAGCGCCATGAGCATCGCGACGGTGATCACAAGCCACAGGGCCAGCAGTACCCACGTGCCGTACCGGCGGAAGAGAACCTGCCAGGAGGGGGCATCGGGGTAGGTCACTTCGATGAGCCGGTCGCGCTCGGTCGACAGCGCGAGGGTAACGCCCGAGGAGCCGATGAACGCGACATTGCCGCGGTCCAGCGCGACGGTCTGCGGTGCCGGTACTGCGCCATCGGCACCCGTGCCGCGCAGCCACAGCCCCGATGGCGAGCCGGGCAGCGTGACGAGCTGGGCGATCAGCGTGTTGCGCGTGTCATTCAAATTGAATAGCGGTGCGCCAGAACGTGTGCGCACGAGCACGTTGCCTCGGTCGAATCGCACCGGCACAGCACTGTCGTCAAAGCGAAAGTCGCCCCACGCGATGAACGCCGAGCCTGGAGCGGAAAAGCTGTCGCTCAGGACGCGCTTGACGACGACGGGCGTATCGGAAGGCGCGATGTCGGCCGCCACGGTTGCCAGGACTTGCAACGCGGTGCGTTGCCCGGCGACGCTCAGGCTGTCGCGGACATAGACCGTCAGATGGTTGTGCGCCTGCGACGCCAGTGCAAAGAAATCGCGGGCCGGCGCTTCCGCCTCGCCCAGCTCGATCGCGCTCGACCCCAGGAGCTGCGATGGAAAGCTCGCAGGCAGATAGGTGCAATCGCCGGCGCGCGG
This sequence comes from Paraburkholderia fungorum, assembly GCF_046026025.1. GTDB lineage: Bacteria > Pseudomonadota > Gammaproteobacteria > Burkholderiales > Burkholderiaceae > Paraburkholderia > Paraburkholderia fungorum_E. The sequence continues at coordinate 95,253 of NZ_JAQQFL010000035.1, forward strand.
CTGACGCTGCACGACGACACGCACCTGGTTGTCGAGGCTCACGAGGCCGTGCGGAATGACGGCGTGCAGGTGCGTGATACCGTCTTTCGACGCCGTGCTTCCCTCGAGGAAACGGCCGTTGAGAAAAACGTTGGCGACGGCTGGCACGTCGCTGCCATCCGTGCCGATGCCGATGTCGAGATCGAGAGCAGTGGGCCAGCGTCCAGCGGGAAGATCGGTTGCGCGGAAGCCGGCGGTCCAGACTACCTCGCCCGGGGTATCGGAGACCGGTGTCGTAATGCCAAGCTGGTCGAATGTCAAGCGGTCGCCTGTCCGGTCGCGAGGTTGAATCGCACCGACCCGGATCATGCTGCCTGTGCCGGCATCACGCCAGTCAGAACCCAGAAAGTTCACCGCTGGTTGCGGATCGCTGCCGCTCAGAAGCAAACCGGGGCCGTCGGCGAGACCCATGACACTGGCCTTCGCTGTCGAGTCGCCTGTCGAAGGGATCGTCGTGCCGTCCACCGCTGACATGGCGCCGAGATCCGCACGCGAGGCGATGATCACGTCCCCGCGTTGCCACGTTGAATCGACGACGCGGGGCCGCATCAGTAGCTGGGCAAGCGGAACCACTTCGACCTGGTGGCCGCGGGTTTTGAAGAGCCTCACCGCAGAAATCGCCGCGGCCATCTCCTGTTCCGTCAGCTTGCGCTCGGGAAGGCCGACCGCGACTTTCGGCGGCATCAGCATGACAGCGGTGGAAACCTCGTTGAGTCGGTCGGCCAGGACGTTCAGCGCAAGCGTGGTTTCCGGCAGGACGCTGAAGCGGTCGTTCGCCAGTCTGAGATCGACGCAGCGGTCGTTCGTCACCACCCCCGAATACCGGACCGTGACCTTGACGAAGTCGCCGGCGAAGTCCTCGGGAAGCAACGGCACGTCGACGACCTGGCGGTCATGCCCGACAGGCAGCGCGTGCGAGATGACCGTGCGCTCGCCCACTGTCACCAGCACGCTGCGACGGCCGTCGAAGGGTGCCGCTTCGTCATACGCGAACGACAAGGTGCCGCTTGTCGCATGTGCCGCGCGGGGCACCGGAAAGAAGAACGTCTGATTACCCCCGAGCGATCCGAATTGAGCGCCTTCGGCAAACCCGAGTTCGGCAACGGTGATGTTGCGCCTGATGACCGGGTTGGGCTGGGAGAGTAGAGCGCCGCCTCGGGCTTGCGCATAGCTGGACGTGGGAAACAAGGCTGCCAGAAACAGGACGGCCGCAGCAAGGCGGCTAATGGTCTTCATCGAATGCCCCGTGACATCTGAATTTATTGGAATTGTCAAAAAAATGAGTCCGGCCAGATCGAACTACGAATTTTTGAGGCCGGAAATTAGTGAGTTGTCTGGCAGCATTCTTTTCGGCTTAGGCTTTCTGCCGCTTTTTGAATGTGCCGATACCCGCATTTCGATTCATACGATCGAGCGGCAGCATATCCGTTGCGAGTGCTTTAAATTATTAAAAATGGTTAAATCCGATAGGATCTGGTGATGATTTAGCAATCCGGATCAATTAGTTTTCGCGCACTGACACAACGCCAGTTACGTTAAGTGATTGATTGTGTCTCGCGATTCGGGGAGGTGCTCCAATGGTAACGGGACATTCTGTGAAGACAACTATGCTATCGGACCAGACGCAGGCTAACTGAAGCGTGATTAGTGTAGGAATTGTCTGAAATTAGAGTAAGGAAATCCTTCCTGATAAGATTTGTTTGTCAGCCTCGCGATTCAGTTCAACGGCTGGTTTCCCGGGCATCGTCGCGCTCTGCGGCCGATACAACTTTCATACGTCGGTATTTGGTGGCGCCAGAGGCGCGGCACCTGGAGTAATCCAACCATAGTCACATCAAACTGGGCGTGAGAGGGACTTCGCAATGGCTCTGACAGTAACGCAGGCAAAAAAGACTGCCGTGCCGGCACGGGCGTCCAAAAGCTCCCGGCGTGGGAAGCGCCAGGGGTCGAGACAATAGAACGCATTCTGGAAACTGAGAACTGAGAGAGATCATTGCATGGGGCTTTTCCTTTCCAGCTCGGTTAGCCGGACATTGGGCTGGTCAAGCAAAGTTATGTGATATCCACTCGGCACCGTTACATCGTCGGTCTGAGACATGACAACTTCGGGGCATTGCTGGCGGCGTGGCACTGCAAATACGTGCGCAAGTCCGGCGCGAACCCCATGCACGTAAGTGAGAGGCGGGCGGGCTCCTATCTATCTGGTGGGCCAGCGGGCGCTTAGATGTTGTGCCGACTATCGGTCGGCAGAGCGACGGCGTGTAAGCGCACGCAGTTGCGCCCAGCCCGTTTTGCGGCATATAACGCCTGGTCAGCGGCCTCCAGCAGAGCGGCCGGATCGACCGGCTCCGATGAAGCAGGTAGACACGCAACGCCAATACTAACCGTCAGCGGTGCTGCCGCGTTGTCGTCGGTTCCGACGAAATTCTGTTCGATCGCCAACCGCAGCGATTCGGCGATCGCGCCCACTCGTCCCGGCTCGACCCCAGGCAACACAGCCGCGAATTCCTCGCCGCCGTACCGCGCGACGAACTGGCCGGGACGGGAAATCCGGGTACTCATCGTCTGGGCAAGTTGGACCAGGAGCCTGTCGCCCGCCTGGTGTCCGTAGCGGTCGTTGCAGGCCTTGAAGTGATCAGCGTCGACCAGCATCAAACAAACCGGCTGAGCCGTCACGGCCACGTCCTCCAGGACGCGGGGGAGAGTCTGATCGAAGTATCGCCGCGAAAACACTCCCGTCAGACCGTCGCGAAACGCCTGCCGCTGCAGATCCGCATTGAGCGTCATCAGGGTCCGGTATAACTCGCGTACTTCCCACAGCAGGGTGCACAAGAGGATGGCAGGCGACAGCGTCGCAACACTCACGGCGCCGAACCAGCCGACCGTGTAGCGGGTGCGCGATGCCGTACTCAAGATATCGTCGGCCAGAAAAACGAGCAACGTCACGCACACCCACATGTCCAGCCGATCCCGCAGACCGGCGCCGAAGACCAGCGCCAGGATGCACAGCGTCCCGACGCACAGACCGAGAAGTATCGTATCGAAGAAGGTCGTGCGCGCGTCGCCGATCAACAGAATCGGAAGACTGTCCGAATAGCAAGCAAGGACCACCACGAGCCCAACCGCGAACAACAGCGGTACAGCAATCGCGCCAGCCGTACGACTAACGACACCTACCGGACGATCCTCGCCGGGTACGAGTCGCGCAAGCTCGACCAGCAACGGAAATCCACCGTGGTAGCAGATCCACAGCCAGGGCAGCGGCTGTGTTCTGGTGATCCCGACCAGCCGGGCGAAACCGAGCATGGTGAGCAATTGCAGCAGGGACACCACGGAGAGGAAGACGTACGCGCTGCTTAGCAGCACAATGGCATCCTTGCGAACTGCGCTGAACTGTAGCGACAGCAGGAACGCTGTCAGCGTGCTGCAACCGAAAACCGTCGTGTACGCGATCGGGAAGACAAGAGGCCGCGCAGATAGGGGGGGCGCGCGAATGCCAATCCTGCCAGACAGGCTGCGACCACCAAGGACGCAAGGCAGCCGGCGAATACCGCATGAGTGCGCAGAATCGGTTGTGAGGGCAGGGATGGCATATTTGCGAATCGCTCGTACTACGCCGCAAACCGGTGTTCCCGATTGGCGTCGATGACAAAGTCCCGGCAGACGTCTGCAGCGACAGGACGGCTAAAGAAGTAACCCTGGAATCGATCGCAGCCAAGGGCCGAAAGACGCCTGATCTGCCACTCGTTCTCGACGCCCTCCACCATCAGCGAAAGATTGAGCTTCCGGCTGAGATCGGCAATGCTTTTTACGATGTGTTCGTTGACACTGCCGGGACTGACATCTGCCAGAGAGCGATCGATTTTCACCGTGTCTAGCGGCAGCTCGCGCAGATAGTGGAGCGACGTATGACCCATTCCGAAATCGTCCAGCGCAACCTTGACACCGATTTCCCGAAGCCGTTTCAGGTTGTCGATCGCATTGATGTTCGGAAGCAGCATCGTAGACTCCGTGATCTCGAGTTCAAGAACAGAAGGCGGCAGACGCTCCCGATCGAGGATGTCGATCACCTTGAGATGAAACTCCTGATTCTGCAACTGCCGGGGAGAAAGATTGACGGCGATCACGAAGTCATCCGGCAGTTCATCGCGCCAGGCTGCTCTTTGAGAACATGCGAGCGACAAGATCTGCAGGCCGAGGCGATCGATTTGATCGACATCGTCGGCAATGGTCACGATAATCGGCGGCGCCACGCGCCCAAGAGAAGGATGCTGCCAGCGCACCAGCGCTTCGGCACCAAAGACACGCCCAGTCAGGAAGTCCACCTGAGGCTGGAACTCGAGGAAAATCTGTCCCTCCGTCCTGATTGCCTTTTCGAGATCGCTGGCCAGTGCCACGGCCATTCTGCCCTCATCCCCCGGAATGTCGAGACAACGTTTTGCCTTCAGGCTCGTTTCCGGCGACTCGGTGATGTGGAGAAGAGATGCAAGCACTTCCTGGTTTTTTTTCGCTGCCAGATACTCGGCCACCCGGACGAACGGGACGTAGACTATGACCCCCGCCGCCAGTGAGAGCAATTGGACCAGCGTTCCTGAAAGCGAACCTGTGACCGCGTAGCCGCTGTAGAGAGCAGGCGTTGTCCACACGACACTATAGGCTGTCTTCGGCATCAGGTGAGCGACGATGGCCGCATAGGCGATAAGAATCTGTACGGCCGGGGCCAATACGAATGGAATGGCATAAATCGGATTGAGGACCAGAGGCAGTCCAAACAGCAAGGGCTCATTCACGTTGAACAATGCCGGCAGCATCCCGAAAAGCGCCAGTTTCCGCCCGCGGGCCGTGCGACTGACCAGCAGCAGCGCGAGGATAAGACTCAGCGTGCCACCGGACCCTCCCATACGGGCAAACGCGGGGAAGAAGTCTTCGGTGAAGATGAACTGCGGATAGCCGCCGCTCGCTATCGCAGCCACGTTGGCATGCGACGCCGGTATCAGCACGTTCTGCTGGATCGCGTACAGCGCGTTCGGCCCATGGATGCCAAAGAGCCATAGCACCTGAGCGGCTGTCTCGTAGCCGATGCTGAAAAGCAGGCTGTTGGACGACGCCGAAAACGGTGCGGAGAGCAGCGTGCTCAATGTCCCACCGATGTCGGACCAGCCGGCCGATACAAGGACTGCCTTGACGAGAGCGAACGACAGGATCGTCAGCATCCCAGCTGGCATCACTGTGAACACGTCGCCGACAAGGGGATCATTGCTGAGATGATTCAGCGGGATACAAAGAAAGCGAATACTACAGAGCTTCAGGAAGACGCAGCCTGCAATGGACGCGACCAGCAGCGCTCCGAGCATCCCCTGGCCGAGAGAGAGTGATGCCATCAACGTCTTTTCGCTATCCCGTGCGATCAGCGTAAAGAAGCACGACACCACGACAATCGCGGCGACCGTCGGATTGACATGACGATGGCCGAGTCGCTGATTATGAAGGTTCGTCAGGACGTCGGCAAAACCAAACAGCGCCACGAGCGAGCCGATGCCGAAGGTCCCGGCCAGCAGACTGTCGGCGAAGGAGTTCAGGCGTGAGTCGAAGTGCGCCGCAAGGATTCGGTGCAGATCGACTGACGGCGGATAGCGCAGAAGCAGAGCCAGTGCTCCGATCATGATGAGCGGAAGCGGAAGCGCAAGGCCGCGGCGGATGGCGATGAAATACGGTCTACGGTCAATTCGCTCGACGATGGTTAAGACACTGGACCAACGCGCAGGCGCTTTTGTCATCATTGGGATCGCCTCAATGGAGGTTACATCGGGTGAGTACGGGATCTTTAATATCAGCTTTCCCGCGTTACGACATA
>NZ_JAQQFL010000036.1:0-100543 GCF_046026025.1 Paraburkholderia fungorum
AACACCGCCAGCTCTTAAGCGGGTCCCCCGCGCAGCCACGGTAGTGGTGCATCTGGAATCTGTGTTCCCGCACACTCCGCGTCTGTGACACAGCAGTCATTCTTCCGGCGGCGCTGCGCGCGCCGCCGCGCATTTCTTAACACCGATTGTTTGGGTTGCGAAGTATTTCCGCGGCCTGAACGTATGCGCCCGCATGGGCGCAGGCCGCCCTGGTGGCGGCCCGTTCTTGTGAGTGCTTTAGCACGAGTCGCAACGGGGGACTTGCTGTGCGGCACGGGGTTCTACATTTCTTAGTCGCCTCGATGCGCTGCCCGAAATCATAAAACTAAGTACCGCGAGTACCCATACACCAACGCCACCATATAGCATCACCCACCCAAAGCCGTCGATTAACGCCGCGTGGACCGCCGTTCCCGTGGGATCGATTTGCGCTAGCGCCGGTATTCCCGCTCTGACCGCTTCCACATCTCCCGCGGCAATTTTCTCGGCAAGTCGCGCAAGCAGGCCGGAGTCGATCGTTGCAGGCAGTCTCGCCTTCAGGTGGAACAGGATGCCGGCAATCAGGATCGCACCCATCAACGCTATGTTGATCGCAAGCGTAATCATCCGCGCACTCATGTCGATCCCGGATGCCATGCCCGCTCGCTCCGCAGGAACCGCACCGGTCGTCGTGTTAGTTACCGGTGTGTTGGTCAGGCCGAGACCGGCGCCGGCGAGTATGCAACCAGGCAACATCGTCAACGCGTCCGGATGCGCGACGCTGCTGCCAAACTTCATCAACATGAAACCAAGGCCGATGACGAAGAGGCCACCGGGAATCGCGATTCCTGAGCCGTAACGCACAATAAGCCGTTCGCCAAGCGGAGGGAACAGCAGCGTCGGCAGCGTGTACGCAAGCAAGGCCAGTCCCGCAGTCATGCTGTCGTAGCCAAGACCGATCTGGAAGTAGATCGGTATGTAAATCATGAAAGGCCAGAAACTGAAGTTCATGCCCGCGGAACCCATCAAAGCACCCGAAAACTGCGGAATCCTGAATACCGAGAAATCGAACATCGGGCGCGCGCTAAAGCGCTCCGCGTACAGAAATGCTACGAAGGCAAGCACCGTCGCCACGAGAATGAAAATCGCGCGAGGGCTGCTGAAACCGAGGTCGGGACCCTGCGTGATGAAATACACCAAACCGAAAACCGCCAGCGACAGGGTGGCGATGCCGGCCACGTCGAGTGTATGCGCGTGCGGATCGCGCGATTCCTGCACGCCGCCGAAAACCAGCGCCAAGGTCAGGATGGCGAGCAGCGCATGCACCCAGAAAACCCATTGCCATCCCGATACCGCCACGATCATGCCGCCAATGATCGGCCCAAAGCCCAACCCGATGCCGAGAATAATGCCCCACGCGCTGAACGCCCGGGCGCGCTCGGGTCCCTCGTTGAACTGGTGCGAGAGCACGGCAACCTGACATATCAGCATCGCGCCGCCACTCGCGCCTTGCAACAAACGCCCAACGATCAGCGTCGGCACGCTCTGCGCGAGACCGCAAATCAGTGAGGTCAGGCCAAACAGCGCAATACCCATGACGAAAATCCGCCGGCGGCCGAATCGGTCCGCAAGCGTGCCGGTTGCCATCAGTACCGTAGTGACCGCAAGCGTGTAGGCGTTCATGATCCATTGCATGTCCTTGAAGTCGCCGTGCAGAACACGCTCCAAGGTGGGCAGGATCACCGGCACGCTCGAAATTTCGAGGCCGAACATCAGTGAAGCAAGACACACGGCGCCCAGCGCCAAGGTGTTCTTGCGGATGGAGAAGCGGGTCGTCGTTTGCGCCGGTTCGCTGGACATAGGAATTCACCTCGATAGTCGATGGCCCTGGCCACCAGAGAATGTGTAATATAGAAGGGAATTAGCGTCCCTATTGACGCTGTTTTGTCCCGTGAATGCGTCTTTGAGGGAACCAATGAGGTGAGGGATATGAGCGACATCCTGGATGGCGTGACGACGTTCGTGCGTGTCGTCGAAACGGGCAGTTTTGCTTTGGCGGCGGAGCGCATGAACCTGACGCGTTCGGCTGTCGGCAAGGTGATCGTGCGGCTGGAAAAGCGCCTCGGTGTGCGCCTGCTCAATCGCACCACGCGCAGCCAGAGTCTTACCGAAGACGGGCAGGCCTATTACGACCGCTGCGTACGTGCATTGGCGGAACTCGAGGCGGCCGAAGCCGATCTCGACTCAGGGCGGCGCGAACCCAAAGGGCGTCTGCGGGTGAGCGTGCCACAGGCGTTCGGCCATCATTGCGTGGCGCCGGTCCTGCTCGAACTCGCGCGCAGGCATCCGCAACTGAAGATCGATATTTCGATCAGCGATCGCTTCGTGGACGTGGTGGAAGAGGGCTTCGATCTGGTCGTGCGGATTGGTCCGCTGCCCGACAGCGCGAGTCTCGCGGCGCGCCGGCTGGGGGTGCAATACGCGAGCATCGGCGCGGCGCCGTCCTATCTCGCACAACGCGGCAAGCCCCGTAACGTCGACGAATTGCGCGGCCATACGACCATCGCCTACCTGCGCGCGGGCGTGGCACAGCCGTGGGACGTGGTGGATGTCGACGGGCAAATCCGCCGTGCCCAGGTCGAACCGCAACTCGGTTTTGACGACATGCAGGGGATCGTGGACGCCGCGATTGCCGGCTTTGGTCTGGCGTGGCTGCCGTGCTGGTTGCTGAGCCGTTATGTGCAAACGGGCCAAATGGTCGCGGTCATGGAGAACTGTTTTCGACCCCAGCAGGAGATCCACGTGGTGTGGCCGAAGAGCCGCTATCTGGCCTTGAAAACGCGCTATGCGATCGACGCGCTGGTGGCGGGAATTCCCGCCATGGTCAGGGCGCCCAGCGTGGACGCCCTGACTGACGCATAGTGCCTAGAACTGCATCGTGGCGCTGGCCACGGCCGTGCGCGTCGGCGAAGGGGAGACAAAGGAGCCCCACGCCGTGGTCCAGTAGCGGCGGTTGAACATATTGTTGATGCCCGCGCGCAATGTCACGTCCTTGCCGGCGATCTTCGTCTCATACCGGCCGCTCAGATCGAAGGTGGTATAGGCCGGCACGAACTGCGTGTTGGCGGCGTCGACCGCCTGGTTGCCGACATACTTGCCGCCGAACGCCAGCGTCAGCGGACGCAGATACGACGGGTTGTACTCGATACGGCCCGTGAACGTGAAGCGCGGCGCGCCATAAATGCGCTTGCCTTCGATGGCCAGGTCGTCGATATCGACAGCCTTCGTATCGAGCCACATCATGCCGCCCATCACGCGCCATTCGCTCGTCAACGCGAGCCAGCCGCTCGCGTCGATGCCGGTGTAGCGCTTGGTGCCGTCCTGCACGAACACGTTGGCCGTGTTCGTATAGTTGTAACCCTGGTCGACGCGGAACAGCGCGAGGTTGGCGCCCCATTTTGCGTGATCCGTCTTGAAGCCGATTTCATACTGCTTGCTCCTCAACGGGCCGTACGTGGCGGGGTAGTTGAGGTTGGTGTTCGACGCGGCACCGCCCTGTTCGAGTGACTGGACATAGCTCGCATACACCGTCGAATACGGGTCGGTCTTGAACATCAGCGCGAAGGTCGGCGTGACCGGGTTCGCGCTGTACTGCGATGTGACGGCGCTCGACGGATCGTACTGATGCTGGCGGAATTGCGTGTAGCGCACGCCGACCAGGGCCGACAGACGCGACGTGAATTGCAGCGTATCGCTCGCGTACAACGCGGCCTGCGTGATGCGTTGCTGACGATAGAGCTCCGAGCCGATGCTGACTTCGTCGTTGGTCAGCAAGGTGCTGTTGTACAGATTGCCGGTGCCGAGGAAATAGCCGTTGTTCCAACCCGTGCTGTTGCTGTACTCGGCGGTTTGCGTCTGGTAGCTCGCGCCGGCCACGACGTCGTGCTTGATGCTGCCGGTGTTGAACTTGCCCTGCACCATCGCGTCGACGTTCTGATAGAAGTAGCGCGTCATGGCCGCATAGAGCGTGTTCGAATAGTTGCCCGCGGCGTCGTTGACGAACAGGAAGCTATCCGAGTTGGTGCGGTTCTCCTTGGCAAAACGATACTTCACGCTCGCATGCCAGTTCTCCGAGAGGCGGTAATCGAGGCCCGTGCCGAACGAGGCCATCTCGGTCTGGTAGTAATTCTGCGGCTGCGTCAGCGCGTGGGTGACAGTGCTCGCGTCGGGAATTCCCAGACCGCTGGCGAAGCCCATGCCGAACAGCGTGCCGTTGGTCTTACGCTTCTGATAGAAGGCGTCGACCGTCCAGGTCAGGTCCGGCGTGATACGGAAGTCCAGCGCGAGCGAGGCGACCTGGCGGCGAATATGGCCGTTCTGCTCGGCGGTATTGCCGTCCTCGTTGACGAGGTTCAGGCGATAGCCGAAACGGTTGTCGTTGCCGAAGCGGCCGCCCAGATCGATCGCCTCGGTGAACACGCCGGCCGACCGGTAGCCGACCGAAATGCTGCGGTACGGGTCGTCGGTCGGCCGTTTCAGCACGAAGTTGACGATGCCGCCCGGTGAGCCGAAGCCATACATGAAACCGGACAGACCCTTCAGCAATTCCACCTGCTCGAACGGTTCGAGCGGCAGGTCGGTGTCCCAGGACGGGAACGTCTGGCCGTCCACCTTGATACTGTTCAGCGTGTCGATCGGCATGCCGCGCACCTGGAACATCGAGTTTTCGCCGACCGAGTTATCGCTGCTGACCGACACGGCCGGGTCGTACTTGAACAGATCGTTGGAGGTCGTCGCGAACAGGTCCTTGCCTTCCTCGCTCGTTACGGTGCGGGTCGAAAACGGTGTGTCCACTGCACGGCGCGTACCCAGGGCGCCCGCGCTGACGGTGTCGGCTTGCGCCACGCTTGTGTCTTTCGTGGCCGAGACGCTCACGGCCGGCAGCGTGGCGGCGTCGCTTGCCGCGTCCTGTGCCGATGCCGATGACGACAGCGTGGACAACGACAGACCGACGCTGACGAACAGCCCCGCACTGAGTAGAGACGGTGCGCGGCGGTGGCCGCGCATCGACGTCGGCCGCGCTGGGCGGCTGGCGAGAAGGAAATTCTGCATAGTGTTTGAGTTAGGCAGCGCGACGCCGTCGCGCACCCAGGATGGGCGAAACGGCATCGTTCGATGCGGATGGTGGTTAAACAGGTGGGCCAGACGTCGTTTGCAAGCGAATGGTAATGCATCTGATTCGCATTAACAATATGCTTTCAACTCAAGTCATCTATAAGACATCTGTCTTAAGGCCTAGGGTAACTGGCTGTAAGCCTTATCTGGCGGGACTCGACCCCGTTTGCGGCGGGTCGGCAATATGTTTGTTTAGCAGCGAGTAGAGGAAAACACGCATATACTCACGGTCGAGCCGTAAAAAGTAGTGCCGTGGGTCGCGCTGCGTTTTGCTGCTTCGTCGCAACTCGCGGGCTCAGCGCCACGAACGCCCTGTCTACCACTTCACCTAGCAAAGCATCAAAACATGTCCACATCGCCGAAGATCATCTACACCCTGACCGACGAAGCGCCTGCTCTGGCGACTTATTCGCTGCTGCCGATCGTCAAGGCGTTCACGCGCTCGTCCGACGTGATCGTTGAAACGCGCGATATCTCGCTCGCCGGCCGGATCATCGCTGCATTTCCGGACTACCTGACCGCGGAACAGAAGGGTCCCGACGATCTGGCGGAACTGGGTGGACTCACCACGCGTCCGGAAGCGAACATCGTCAAGCTGCCGAACATCAGCGCTTCGGTGCCGCAACTGAAGGCTGCGATTGCCGAACTGCGCGATCAGGGCTTCAAGCTGCCGTCCTATCCGGACGTAGCGAATACCGACGCTGAAAAAGACGTCAAGGCGCGCTACGACAAGATCAAGGGCAGCGCCGTGAACCCGGTGCTGCGCGAAGGCAATTCGGATCGCCGCGCGCCGTTGTCGGTCAAGAACTACGCCCGCAAGCACCCGCACAAGATGGGCGCGTGGAGCGCGGACTCGAAATCGCACGTGGCGCACATGAGCGGCGGCGATTTCTACGGCAGCGAAAAATCGGCGCTGATCGCAGCAGCCGGCGCCGTGAAGATCGAGCTGACCACCGCCGACGGCTCGACCAAGGTCCTGAAAGAGAAGACGGCCGTGCAAGCGGGCGAGATCATCGACGCGTCGGTGCTCTCCAAAAACGCGCTGCGCAGCTTCATCGAAGCAGAAATCGCCGACGCGAAGAGCAAAGGCGTGCTGTTCTCGGTGCACCTGAAAGCAACCATGATGAAGGTGTCGGATCCGATCATCTTCGGTCACGTGGTCTCGGTGTTCTACAAAGACGTGCTGACCAAGCACGCCGACGCGCTGGCGCAAGCCGGTTTCAACCCGAACAACGGTATCGGCGACCTGTACGCGCGCCTGAAGGACCTGCCGGAAGAAACGCGCGAAGCGATTGAAGCCGACATCAAGGCCCAATACGCGCAACGCCCGCAACTGGCCATGGTCAACTCGGACAAGGGCATCACCAGCCTGCACGTGCCGAGCGACGTGATCGTCGACGCGTCCATGCCGGCCATGATTCGCGAGTCGGGCAAGATGTGGGGGGCGGACGGCGCGCTGCACGACGCCAAGGCGGTGATTCCGGACCGTTGCTATGCCGGCGTCTACCAGGCGGTGATCGAAGACTGCAAGAAGAACGGTGCTTTCGACCCGGTCACGATGGGCACGGTGCCGAACGTCGGCCTGATGGCGCAAGCCGCTGAAGAATACGGTTCACACGACAAGACGTTCCAGATTCCGGCGAGCGGCGTGGTTCGCGTGACCGACGCAGCCGGTAAGGTGCTGATCGAGCAGCCGGTTGAAGCGGGCGACATCTGGCGCATGTGCCAGACCAAAGATGCGCCGGTTCAGGATTGGGTCAAGCTCGCGGTCAATCGCGCTCGCGCCACCGGCACGCCGGCTATTTTCTGGCTGGACGCAGCGCGCGCGCACGACGCCCAGATCATCAGGAAGGTCGAGCAATACCTGAAGGACCACGACACCACCGGTCTGGATATCCGCGTCATGACGCCGGTCGAAGCCACGAAGTTCTCGATCGAACGCATTCGTGCCGGCAAGGACACGATCTCGGTCACCGGCAACGTGCTGCGCGACTACCTGACCGACCTGTTCCCGATCATGGAACTGGGCACCAGCGCGAAGATGCTGTCGATCGTCCCGCTGATGGCTGGTGGCGGTATGTTCGAAACTGGCGCGGGCGGTTCGGCGCCGAAGCACGTTCAGCAACTGGTCGAAGAAGGCTTCCTGCGCTGGGATTCGCTCGGCGAATTCCTGGCGTTGGCGGCTTCGCTCGAACACCTGAGCGGCGCGTATCACAACCCGAAGGCGCAGATTCTGGCCAAAACGCTCGATCAGGCAACCGGCAAGTTCCTCGACAACGACAAGTCGCCGGCGCGCAAGATTGGCGGTATCGACAACCGCGGCAGCCACTTCTACCTGGCCATGTACTGGGCGGAAGCACTCGCCGCGCAAACGGAAGATGCTGCCTTGCAGGCGCAGTTCGCCGGCGTGGCCAAGGCGATGGCCGACAACGAAGCGAAGATCATCGAAGAGCTGGGTGCAGCGCAAGGCAAGCCGGTGGATATCGGCGGTTACTACCGTCCGAATGTCGAACTGACGAGCAAGGCCATGCGCCCGAGCGCGACGCTGAACAAGATCGTGGACGCGGTCGTTTAAGGTCCTGATCGAGGTGCTGCATGAGGTGCTGAACGAGAGGCTGAAGCCGCCGTTCAAGGTGCTGAAGCAAGCACGGAAATAAGCCGTAAGCAAAACGATGGCGCTCGTCAGGAGCGCCATCGTCGTTTCTACGCGTATCGAATCGGTCATGCCGGCCTTCACACGTGAACGATTTCCCATTCGCTGAGTTTTTCAGGAATTTCGAGCGTCGACGTGTCGACTTCCGTCAGTTGCGGGCAGCTCAGGCCGCGGGCGACTTCATCGGCTGCCTGTTCCGGGCAGGAAAATTCACCGAGCGTCTCGTTGCCGTAGGTTGCCTCCCAACCATCCTGGGCCGGCAAAATGTAGAACGCTCCCTGGGTCGATCCAAAGCGAAAGCCTTTCATTTTTAGTCTCCCAATTGCCAATTAAAAATCGCTGTGCCGTGGTGGCTTCAGGTAAGGGGCGGGGGACTCGCTGCGACTGCGCTTCGTCCCGTCTTTTGCTGCACCCTTTTCGCTGCGTTCCATGAAGCGTCGGCTCTTGTAAAAGAGTCTACGTCAGCAAGTCATGGCGCAAGGGGGCGTTAGACGGTTCATTCGATCAAAAAATATCTTTTAAAAATAAAGGCTTAATCGCGACGTTTTACGATGTGCAACGTGGGGCGACATTGCGAAATGGCGAATTTGTGCCACGCACCACGATTTTTTACGAAGCAAGGGCTCATGCCACATCGTGAAATTTTGACGTCCTGGCCAAATAGTGGGCGCCATGCGTTCTCGGCACAGCGAAACGGCACGGGTGAATGGCTCCGTTCAGGGGAGAACCCGCTGCAGAAAAGCGAGCATCACGTGGTTGAATTGCGCCGGCCGTTGCAGCGGGGCGAAATGACTCACGCCCGGCAGGAGAATCAACGCCGCGCCGGGAATGCTGCGCGCAAGATAGTCGGCGTGATCCGGCTTGATGAATTCGTCGTGTTCGCTTTGCACGATCGCAACCGGCACGCGAATCCGGGCCAGATCGTGGGCGGAATAATTAGGCTCGGTTCTCATCATTTCGCTGACGGCGCCAACGAATGCGTCGAAGTCGTCGGGCGTGGCCGAGAGCTGCGCATAGTCTTTGGCATGCCGTGCGAAACACCGGTCGATGATCGGCGTCGGCGCGAATTCTTTCGTCCCGCCCGGATCCATGTTGCAGCCGAAGAAGAACACGCCCGCAACCCGTTCGGGGGCCTGACTGCCCAGCACCATGGCGACGCAGGCCCCATCGCTCCAGCCCACCATCGCGGCGCGCTCGAGCTGCAGCGTGTCCATCACGGCCAGAACGTCGGAGGCCATCAGCTGGTACTGATAGGGACGCGCGTCGCGGGTGCTGCGGCCATGACCGCGGCTGTCGATCACGACCACACGGTGCCCGGAGCCGATCAGCGCCGGAACCTGATAGCCCCAGTTGCCGCTGTGCCCCAGACCGCCGTGCAGCAGGATGACCGGCGCGCCGCTCCCGTATGACGCGTACCAGATGCGTGCCCCTTCGTGCCCGACGTAGCCTTGATCGCTTGAAGCGGGCAGCGGGGCGGCACCGTGGGCTGCGAAATGGGTGAGATCGTCGTCGTGGAATTCCATGGACGGTTTCTTCCTGGTGAGTTTGGCAACCCAAGGATCCATCAGCTTGCCGGCGCCGTCACCAGAAAATCAACCGGGCTACGAATTCTCGCGCCCGAACGGCGCGTCAGGTCACCGCAACCGCAACGTCTTTCAATGATTGGTCTGCCCGAGTCCATGCTGCGCCGGCGCATTCGAATGACCTGCTGACGTGGCGTTCGAAACGACCCTTCCCGGCGCGGGAAACACCACGAGCATCAACCCGACCCCGGCAAGCAGCACCACGGCCAATCCAATCAGCCCGAATTGCGCGCTGCCGGTCTGGGTCTTGACCCAGCCGACGAACGCCGGACTCACGAAGCCGCCTGTGCCGCCGAGGCTCGTGATCATCGCGATGCCGCCCGCTGCCGATGAACGCGGCAAGAAGGTCTGCGGAATCGTCCAGAACACCACGAAGGCGCCGTAGGAAGCCGCCGCGGCCAGCGCCAGCAGGCCCACACCGAGCGCGACGTTATGGCCGGCGGCGGGCAGGAGCGCGAACGCCAGCGCGGTCACGCAAGCGCTCGCGGCGATGTGCCAGCGACGCTCCATGGTCCGGTCGGAACTGGCGCCGACCACATACGTGCCGAGCGCTGCCGCGATAAAAACGAGTGCCGACAACAGCCCCACGTCCAGCACGTTGGCGACCCCCATGTCGCGGATGAGGGTCGGCGCCCAGAAGCCGATCGCGTTGAACGGCATCATCACCGCGAAATAGACGAGCGCCGCGAAATACACGCGTGGATTGGCGAGCGCGCCGCGCAGCCCGTCGAGATGGCCGCTTTGTTTGGTCTTCTCATCGGCGGCGAGTTCGCGCGACACCAGCGCCTTTTCACGCGCGTCGAGCCAGTTCACGTCTTCCGGCCTGTCGCCGAGCATGACGAACGCGACGATGCCGAGCGTCACGGCGGGCACGCCTTCCAGCAGGAATAGCCACTGCCAGCCCGGCAAACCGCCGACACCCGCCAGCCGCGTCATGATGAATCCGGACATGGGGCCGCCGACAATGCCCGCCACCGCCGTCGCCATCATCAGGAATGCGGTCACGCGTGCGCGCCGCGCGCCAGGAAACCAGCAGCTCAGATAAAAGATGATGCCGGGGAAGAAGCCCGCTTCGGTCACGCCGAGCAGGAAACGCATTGCGTAGAACTGCGTCGGCGTGCGGACGAACATCATCAGACTCGACACCAGCCCCCACGCGAACATGATGCGCAACAGCGTGCGGCGTGCACCGACGCGTTGCATCCACAGATTGCTTGGGACTTCGAACAGTACGTAACCGATGAAGAAAAGCCCCGCACCCAGCCCGTAGGTCGACTCCGAAAAGCCGAGGTCGTGCATGAACTGCAGCTTGGCGAAGCTGATGTTGACGCGGTCGATATAGCTGATCACGTAGCAGAGAAACAGCAACGGGATCAGCCGGAAAAAGATCTTGCGGTAAGTGCGTTCGACTTCGACCGGTGTGAGGTCGTCGGTAGTCGGTGTGCCTGAATGCGAATAGCCGTGCATGATGGTCTCGCGAAGAATGCCCACTGCGGTGAGCGTCGCCGTGCATGTTGCTCGGCAAACCAGCGACGTCCAGTCTCAAAGCGGTTCGGCACCGCGTCACTATCCGTCCACGACGGCCGCCGCGCAATGCTCGCTTTCGTGCATGTGGTCGACGGCGCCGACTACGGTGTCCGCGCGCGGCAGGCAGCGTGCCAACGCGTCGCCGGCCCGCACGCCCTTGCCTGCGGGCAGCACGAACAGCGGATTGATATCCAGTTCCTTCAGATACGCCTGCTGGTCGAGCGCCATTGCGGAGAGCGCGACAATCGTTTCGACGAGCGCTTCGATATCGCCGGGCGGTTTGCCGCGCGCACCGTTGAGCATCGCGAAGGCGCGCAATTCGCGGATCATCGCGTGAGCGTCGGCGTACGTGACGGGTGCGAGCCGGAACGTCACGTCCTTCAGCACTTCGGCATAGATTCCGCCGAGGCCGCACATCACAGCCGGTCCGAACGACGCATCGTTCTCGATGCCGACGATCATCTCGATCGCGTCGCGGATCTCTTCCTGCACCAGCACGCCTTCGATTCGCGCGTGAGGCACATGGCGGCGCGCATTGGCGACGATTTCATCGAAGGCGTCGGCAAGCGTGGCTTCATCGCGAATGCCGACCCGCACGGCGCCGGCTTCCGTCTTGTGCGCAATGTCGGGCGATTGCACCTTGATCACGAGCGGAAAGCCGATCGACCGCGCAATCGCGCATGCTTCGTCGCGGTGATGGGCGAGCCCGCTCTTCGGCGTCTCGATGCCGTAATCGCGCAGCAGCGCCTGCGACGTGTGTTCGGTCAGGTCACCCTGACTGACAGCCAGCAGCGCGCGAGCATGCTCGACCTCGTAGCGCGCCTGGGCGCGCGGTTCGGCGTGGCGTGCCGCGGCGCGCTTTCGCTGTGCCTGTGCATAGTCCGACAGCGCCGCGAACGCGCGTCCGCAACGCACGGGTGTGGCGTACAAGGGCACGCCGTGTGCTTCGATCATCTCGTAGGCTTCACGCGCCATATCGCGGCGCGCGTTCCAGGCGAGCATCATCGGCTTGGCCGTGGCGTCGTAGACACGCACGATCGCCTCGGCCATCGCGCGGGCGACTTCGCCGCTCGCCGCGGCCGCCATGATCGCGATGGAATCGATGTCCGGATCGTCGGCAATGATCTGCAGTGCGTCGGCAAAAATCTTCGGCTCGGCGAGGATGCCCGCCGTGAGATCGACCGGATTGTTCAGCGAAGCAAACGCGGGCACGATGGGTTTGAGCCGCTCGAGCGTAGCGGCCGACAACGCGGGCACGGACATGCCGCGTTCAGCGCAGGCATCGGTAATCAGAATGCCGGCGCCACCGGAGAGCGTGACGACCGCGATCCGGTTGCCGTGTGGCAGGCGTTTGGCTTCGAAGGCGCGGGCGTAGTCGCCGAGGTCGGCAACATCGCTGACTTCGATCACGCCGGTCTGGCGGAATGCCGTGCGATAGAGCGCCGAGGCGCCGCCCAGATTCGCCGTGTGCGACGCGGCTGCCTTGGCGCCGTCGGCGGTGTTGCCGACTTTCCATGCAAGGAGTGGTTTGCCGGCATCGAGCGCGCGGTTGGCAACCTCGACGAGACGCCGCGCATCTTTCAGGCCTTCGATATACGCGGCGATCAGCGAGGTCTGCGGGTCGGCGATACAGGCATCGACAAGATCGAGCAGGCTGACATCGGCCTCGTTGCCGGTGGTGATGAAATGCCGCAAGCCGATGCCGAGCTCGTCGGCCATCAACAGCAGCGCGCAGCCAAACCCGCCGCTTTGCGAAATCAACGACAGGCCGCCGCGCCGGTAATCGACACCGAACGGTGCGCCGAAGCCGGCGTAGACGCTCGCGCCTGTGCTAACCAGGCCCTGGCAGTTCGGGCCGATCACGCGGATGCCGAACGCCTTCGCGAGCTCCGCGCATTCGCGTTGCAAGGCGGCGCCGGCTTCGCCCGCTTCAGCGAATCCGGAACTGTAGATGATCGCGAAGCCGATCCCTTTTTCGCCACATTGGCGCAGCATGTCGGGAACGCGGCGCGCCGCGACGAGGATCAGCGCGAGATCGGGCGTAACGGGCAAGGCGGCGATGCTGGTGTGGCACGCTACGCCGTCGATCTCCGCATACTTCGGATTCACCGGGTACAGCGTCCCCTGATAACCGTGCTGCAGCAGAAAGCGCATCGGCTGGCCGCTGATCGACTTCGGATCGTTCGAGGCGCCGACGATCGCGATCGAGCGCGGCTCGACGAGCCGTTGAATGTCGAGCGGTTTTTTGGCGTGCGCGGCTGGGTTCATGACATTTTCCATGGCGGTGTTCATGCGGCACGCGCAGCATCGGCATGATCGCTGTCCTGCGGTTGTGCCTGATTGCGTTCAGCCGCGCGCCGCAGCGTGATCTTCGCGATGTTCAACTGATGAATCTGAGTGGTGCCTTCGTAAATGCGGAACGCGCGCACGTCGCGGTAAAACCGCTCGACCGCATTGCCGGTGAGATAGCCGCGTCCGCCGAGCATCTGGACCGCGCGATCCGCGACGCGGCCGCACATCTCGGAGGCGAACATCTTGCACATCGAGGCTTCCAGCGCGACGTCCTTGCCCGCATCGCGTTGGCGAGCGGTTTCGAGAATCATCGAGCGCGCGGCAAAAATTTCGGTCTGGCATTCGGCAATCAGCGCCTGCACGAGCTGGAACTCGGCAACAGGCTTGCCGAACTGTTCGCGTTTCGATGTGTAGGCAACGGCTTCTTCAAGCATCCGCATGGCCGGGCCCGTGCACAGCGCGGCGAGATGAATCCGTTGCTTGTTCAATACCTTCATCGCAGTACGGAAGCCCTGGCCTTCGACGCCGCCGATCAGACTGGCCGCGGGCACGCGGCACGCATTGAACACGACGTCGCCGACCGGCGAACCCGCCTGACCCATCTTGTCGTAAGGCGCGCTGGTAGAGAGCCCAGCCATGCCGCGCTCGACAAGAAATGCGGAAATGCCGGCGGCGCCGGGCGTGGCCGGATCGGTGCGGGCCATCACCGTGAACAGGTCCGCGATCGGCGCGTTGGTGATGAAGCACTTGGTGCCGTCGAGGATGTAATGATCGCCGTCGCGTCGCGCGGTGGTGCGCAAGGCGGTGGCATCCGAGCCGGCTTCCGCCTCGGTCAAGGCGAAAGCGCCGGTCAACTCGCCGGACGCGAGGCGCGGCAGATAGCGTTGCTTCTGCGCTTCGGTGCCGTCGGCCACGAGCGCTTCCGAGCCGATGCCGGTATTGGTGCCGACCCGCGCACGGAATGCTACCGAGGCTTGCGAAAGCTCGAATGCGCCGCGCACGAGTTGCTCTGTCGACAGTCCCGCGCCGCCGAAATCGCGCGGAATGCTCCAGCCGAAATAGCCGAGTGCGCGCATGCGCTCGACCAGATCCGCCGGCACGGCATCGGCCTTTTCGATCTCGTTCTCGCGCGGTATGGCTTCTTCACGAACGAAGCGCGCGACATCGGCGAGCATCGCGTCGAAAGGCGTGGGATGGCTGGTCATGCTTGTCTCCGTCATGTGAGTCGATTTATGACTTCACTATCGAAGATTTACAGGTATCCGGCGTGATTTGTTCGACTCTGCAGAACAGAGTTTGGATATGCTGAACAGCGAGCGCAAAATTGGCTATCTGAAGGGAGACGATCATGGCAGCCAACAGCAAGCATTCCGCGGCGGCGCTGGCAAGCGACTATCTGGATTCGAAGGCGCGCTACGAACCCGACGAGTTCGACGGCGACCGGCAGTTCGCCACCACGTTGGCGCGCGGCCTCGATATCCTGCATTGCTTTACGCCGCGCGAATCGCAACTCGGCAATGCGGAACTGGCGGCGCGTACGGGCATGACCAAGGCCACGATCTCACGCTTCACCTACACGCTCACGCGCCTCGGCTACTTGCGCGTCAATCGTATGAACAACAAGTTTCAGCTCGGGTCGGCGGTGCTGTCGTTGAGCTATCCGTTGCTCGCGAGCTTGAGCGTGCGGCAGATCGCGCGACCTTCGATGAAAGACCTGGCGGATCAGATTCGCGGCTCGGTCTCGCTCGGCATGCGCGACCGGCTCAATGTGGTGTACCTGGAAAGCAGCCGCAGCACGACGCCTTTGGGGTTGCCCGCGGATATCGGCCTGAGCTATCCGATCGTGCGAACCGCGATGGGCCGCGCGCTGCTTGCGGCGCTCCCGGTCGAGCGGCGCGAGGCGCTCTGCAATGAGATCGCGGTGAAGGCGCCGAATGAATGGAACACGTTTCGCGAGCGCGTGATGAGCGGCATCGATTGCTTCTATGAGCGCGGTTTCTGCGTCTCGTATGGAGACTTGCGCCAGGAAGTGCACGCCGTCGCGGTGCCAATGAAACCTTCGGCCGACGGCGAGATCCTGGTGTTCAACTGCGGGGTGCCGTCTTACCTGCTGAAGGAAAATCAACTGGAAGGCGATATCGGGCCGCGGCTGGTTTCGATGGTGCGCAGTATTGAAGGGGCGATGGGGATTTATTAGCGGCGCTGAACGACCACCTGCGATTTCGATTTCAGTGCGCCTCGATCCCGGCCATGCTGGCAGGAACCGTGGCGATCAGATTGGCCGCCAACTGATGCGCCCGCTCCCGTTCCTCCACCGTGAGCCCGGCGCCGACCCGCTGTTCGACAATCCTGGCGGCGTCGGCATAGACACGCAAGCCCGGTTTGGCGGCAAAGCTCGCCTGGGCACGCTGCAGCCACGCGTCGCCGAGTGCCTTGTCGCGCGTCACGCCGTCGCCCGCGAGGAAGCGGATACCGGTCTCATACTGCCGCAAGGGTTCGCCCAGCAGGGCTTTGTTGAGCGCCGAGAGTGCGCTCCACGTCGCGTCGCTATCGCCTGCAGCGGCAGCGGTCTGTAAGCCGCTGCGCGTAGCCGCTGGCGCATCGTCGGTGGCGAGGGCGAGCCAATGTGTTGAGCGCTGAGTGAGCGAATGGGTGGCATCCGCGGCCTGCGCGCGCAGAGCAAGTGCAATGGTTGCCGCATCGCATCCCAACGCGGCGGCTTTGCGATGCCACGTTAGCGCGCGTGCGTCGTCGCGCGATACAGCGGTGCCCGCGCCGGTGTCGTACAGATTCGCGAGATCGCTCGCCGCTTCACACGACCCCGCCGCCGCGGCCTTTTCGAGCCATTCGCGTGCAAGCGAGAGATCTTGCGCGACACCGCGTCCGCTCAGATAGGCTTCTCCCACCATTTCCATCGCGGCCGAACTGCGGTCCGTCGCCCGGCTGGCCCATGCAAAGGCCTCGTGTTCATCCCGTTCACCGCCGAGTCCGGTGAACAGATGCCACGCGAGCGAGGCTTGTGCTGAGGCATTGCCTTGTGCCGCGGCGCGGCGGAACCAGTACATTGCCGCACCGAAGTCGGCCGTTACGCCGTCGCCCTGGTCGTACGCGTCACCGAGGACCGATTCGTAGACGGCGTCGCCGTTATTCGCGAGCCGCCATTGCCAGTAGACTCGCTCGCGGGCGGCCGTGTCGCTGCCGGTGGACACGCCGACAGCCAACTGACGCATCGCGAGGGTGTCGCCCGCCTGTGCGGCAGCGCGGCACCAGCGCTGCGCGGCTGCCGCATCGCGGGCGACGCCCGAGCCGTTCGCGTAGGCGACGCACAGCACGCGCTGCGAGACGAGGTCGTTGGATTCCGCGCCACGTGTGAACCATTTGAGCGCGCTCGCCTGGTCGGGCGTCATGCCTTGGCCGTTGGCGTAGAGGCTGCCCATCGCGGCGTAAGCGGGGCCGAATTTCTGCGCGACGGCCTTGACCAGCCATGCCTTTCCGCTGTCCTTGCTGGTCGATGACGGACGCGCGAGCAGTGCTAGGCCAAGCATGGTCTGCGCCTGTGGATCGCCGGCTTGCGCGGCGAGTTCCAGATAATGTTCGCCGAGTGCTTCGTCGCGCGCTGTGCCGACGCCGTAAAAGTACTGCCAGCCCGTTACGCGTTCACCTTCGACGTTGCCGAGGTCCGCTGCCTTGCGATACCAGACCAGCGCCTGCGTTTTATCGACCGGCACGCTTTCGCCGGTGAACAGCATCCTGCCCACCATCACCGCGGATGGCGCATAGCCACGCTCAGCGCCCGTGCGCGCGAGCTGGAAGGCGAGCGCCAGGTCTTTCGGCATGCCGAGCCCGGCATGGGCGAGCGATGCGAGATTGAACGACGCGACCCCCAGTCCCTGCGCGGCCGCACGTTCGTACCACTGCTTCGCTTCGACGGGATCGCGCGCTTCGCCTTCGCCACGCTGCAGCATCACGCCGAGATCGTTTTGGGCCGAGCCCACACCTGCCCGCGCGGCGCCGCGCATCCATCCGATGGCGGCATCCAGATCGATCGGGCCGCCAAGCCCGAAGCGGTACTCGACAGCCAGCTCGAATTGCGCCGTGGCGTCGCCCTCGAGCGCGGCCTTTCGATGCCATACGCGCGCCAGTGCGGCGTTGCGCGGGGTGCCGACGCCGCTTGCATAGAGTTCGCCAAGCCGGCGTTGTGCGTAAATCGAGCCTCGGCGCGCGGCCGTCGACATCAACGCAAAGCCGCGTTGGTTGTCGCGCGAAACGCCTGTGCCGCTCAGATAAAGATCGGCGAGCGCGGCGTGCGCCTCGGTGTGGTTTCGCGTCACCGCGACGTTGAGCCAGCCCGCCGCGTTGCTGACATCCTGCGCGACACCCCAGCCGCGCAGCAGCGAGATGCCGAGCAGAAACGCGCCGTTGGCGTCGCCGTGCGTCGCGCCTTGAATGAACCACGTCACGCTGCCCTGAACGTCGCGAGACACGCCTGGCCGGTCGCTCGCCAGCAATTGACCGGCATGGGTCGCGCCACCCGGATCGCCGTTTTCAGCCGAGCGCGCAAAGGCCGCGTACGCGGAGGCGAAGTCGACCGTTGCGCCTTCGCCGTTGTAGTCCATCAGGCCGAGCATGTCGGCCGCGGCGCCGTCGCCGTTGTCCGCTGCGAGCGCCAGCCAGCGGCGCGCGGTGGCATAGTCTTTCGGCACACGCGAGCCGTCGTGGTAAAGCGAGCCGACCACGCGCTGTGCGGCGGGTGAACCGTCGAGAGCGGTCTGCGTCAGGATGGCGAGACCGGCATCGTCGGGGCGCGTCGCGAAACCGAACAGCACCATTTGCCCGTAGATGAGGCGCGCGTCGCGATTGCCGGCGTCCGCCTCCGCCCGGCACGCCGCGAGCAGTTGCGCGGGTTTCGCGAGCGGCGAGGCAGCCCATTCCTGGCCGGCGCCGAAGCGCAATACGCAAGGCGTGGTCGGGTCGCTGAACGGCGCGAACGGACCGGCCGCGAACGAAAACGCCGGACGGGCGGGGTCCTGAGCGATCGACGGCATGGCGACGGCGACGAGCGGCGTCACGGCGGCTACTGCTGATAGCGCGAGCGACGGGAGCCGCCACAGCGACGACAGCGGCGAACGCATGCGCGATACGACAGGCCGCGCGCGATCAAATCGGCTGACGGATGCAACTGTCACGCACCGCCTCGCTGGACCATCATCCACTCGTTGGTTCCATAGGGTTGGAGATCGTTCAGACGGCCGATAAACGCACGTGCGGCGTTGTCGTCGTGTTTCACGTATCGCTCATAGGCCGCGGCCACGAACCAGGTCTCGGCGAGCGCATTCTGGATGGCGGGTGGCTCGGAGAGCATGACGACCTGCATGTACACCTGCGTGACCGGCAGTTTGCCCTGCATGTACAGCAGCAGCCAGCGGCGATAGCTCCCGAAGACCGGTTGCGACGCATGCCGGATGTAGTCGTCGAAGTAGGCATTGGCGGGCGCGGCGCCGGCGCTTCTTGCGCGCACGTACAGATAAAGCGTTGCCATGTAGTCCTGGTCGGCGGGCTCCGCGCCTCTCGCGCTATCGACCAGCGCGTCTATCGCCTCCGGCCACTTGCCCTGCTGCATGTAGGCGAGCGCCGCCGAACCCGAAACCTCGCGGTACGTGCTGTAGACCGCGAAAGGGTTGGCCGCCGCAGCCGCTTCGTCATGGGCCCGCTTGCGCAGCGGTGCGGCATACGCGAGGGCGGCGTCGATACGATTCAGATCGAGCAGCGTTGTGACCTTCGACTGCTGGTAGCTCACGTTGTCCGGTGCGAGCGCGATCGCCTTGTCGATTGCCGCCAGTGCGTCGAGATGCCGGCCGACGCCGTCCGAGAATGCCGAAATGTCACTGTAGGCCTCGGCTTTAGCCTGTGGCGTCGTGGAAGACTTGAGCGACTGCCGTCCCTTCTCGACCTGCTCGGCTGCCATGCTGTAGAGCGGATTAGTATCGCCGAACGGATGGCTTCGTTCGTGCGCGAGATCGATGCCGAGCGAAGCAAGTTTCGCGCGCACCGCCGTATCGATTTCCCGGTCGGACGCCCAGCGGGCGAACTGCACGTAGTCTGCGCGCGCGCCGGCGGCGTCGCCGGATACCTCGCGTACGAAAGCGCGTCGGTGATACATATCCGAAAATGCCGGTTGCAGCGCGATGCCCTTGGTGAACGCGTCGATGGATTCCTGATAACGCTTCTTTGTTGCCAGCGCGGAGCCGAGTTCCTGATAGTAGGACGCGCCGTCCGTCAAATCGAGGTCCTGCGTGATCTCATGCGCTGCCCGAATCCGTTCGAGCGTCGCGAGACTCTCGTCGTTGCGCTGATTGGTTCCATATAGATGCGCGAGCAGCAACAGTTGCACATCGGTTGGCGCCGGCATCAGTTCGATCGCGGCCAACTGCGAATCGAGCGCGGCCCGATCGTCCCGAAGCGCCATATTGATGAGCGTGAGTGCTTGCAGCACTTGCTCGCGCAACGCGACCGGCAGGCTGTGCGAAGCAAGGCATTCGTTCGCGAGACGGTTTGCGTCGGCCGGCTGGCCGCTGTCCATTGCCGCAGGAATACGCTGGCAAATGGCGAGCACGTCCGGCGGCACATTTGCGGTAACGCTCGCGGACGAACCAGACTGCGAGCCGACTGTTTTAGCTATTGCCGTTGCGGCGAGCGGAGCGGGATCATGCGCGCACGCGCTCAGGCACAATGCGGCGGCGACGGCCGCCGCGCGTCGGCTTACGATGTTCTTCATTTTCATTTGCGGGTGGTGAAGAGGCCGGCGCGGCTGTGAATGATTCTGCGCCCAGCATCCATATCGGCAGAAAAATGAAGAACTTGAGCCCTTCGGCTCGTTCGCGGATTCAGGCGTCCCGCACGGTGGATATCGATGCGCGCGCCGATATCCACCGCGCGGGACACTCCCGGCCGCTTAGCTCGAAACGTACGCTACGTAAGGCCCCGTGCCGCCGCCCGTGGACGGCTTGCCGGTAATGCCGTAGTACACGTGCCGGCCATAGAAGAACGGCATGCCGAAGTCGAACTGCCGTGTCATATAGATGCCGAGGTTATTGAACGCGTTATTCCCCGATGCGTTCAGCGTCGTGCCGTTGGCAATATTGAAACCGAGCACCGCATTCGCCGGGCTGGATCCCACCAGCGTCGAGGTCCGGCCCAACGTTGTCGTGGGGACGTAATAGCCAGTCGTACTGTTGATCGGGATGGTCAGGTCCGGGAAGAACATGACCGTCGAGCCGGAATCGAAGAACGTTTGTGTCTGCGTGGACCCGTTGTAACTCGACGTAAAGTCGCCGTTCCCGTCCGTCCTCATCAGCGTGGCGCTCGTGCCGAGCAACGCGTTGTTGGTCTGCGTGTCGATGCCGAACACCAGCGTGCCCTGAGCGGTCGGACTGCCGGTGTCGGACACCTGGGCCATCTCCAGAATCACGCCGTTGTTGTCCTGCGGGAACAGGGAAACCGGATTGGTGATCTGTCCGCTAATGGGCACCGCGGTGCCGACGCCGGCGGTGGTGTAGTAGAACGTCGACTCGGGTTTTTGCTGGCACGCCAGGCCGCAGTCGGTCGGACTCACGCCGATGCCGAGAATGCCATTTGCACCGAGATCGCTCGTGGTGACCAGCGCGCGGCCAACCTGGCATTCGGTCGGGGCGGGCGTTGTCAGCGTGCTGTCGCCGATTATCTGGATCGGCACGTTCGGGGCAATCTCGCCCGAAAGCGCGACGTCCGCGAAATGGACCGTACCCCACGCGTAGCCGCTACCGAACAACGCGCATTCGGCGAGTGGCTGGCTGCTGCCCACGGTTTCGGCTTGCAGTGCATTGAAGGTGGGGGTCGGAATCGCGGAGCGAACCAGACGCAACCCGAACGATGCGGTATCGACGATCACGTTGGGGATGACCGTGCAGTTGCCGGTGGCGTTCGTGTTGCCGGTACAGATCGTGACACTGACCATGGGCTGATTGTGGACGCCCGTTCCGCTGACCGTAACTCCGATCGTATTGCCGGGACCGACCGGGGTAGGCACCGCCGAGGCGTCTACCGCGAGCACATTGGGTGTCGAGTTATTGCTGTTCGACGAAGAACTGGTTCCGCTCGGCGCTGCGGGCGAACTGGCGGCGGCCGGTGCATTGGCCGCCGTGCTG
Organism: Paraburkholderia fungorum; assembly: GCF_046026025.1. Classification (GTDB taxonomy): domain Bacteria; phylum Pseudomonadota; class Gammaproteobacteria; order Burkholderiales; family Burkholderiaceae; genus Paraburkholderia; species Paraburkholderia fungorum_E. The sequence continues at coordinate 21,393 of NZ_JAQQFL010000036.1, forward strand.
CTGTTACCGCCGCTGCTCCCTCCGCCACCCCCACCGCAACCAGTCAGACTAAGCCCGAGCACCGCGGCAATGATCCATGCGATTTTGCGCACTTTTATTCTCTCGATTGATTTTTAACAGACTTACTTGACGTCGTCAGCGCTTACGCCTTGCGGCAACGCTTGCGGGAGATAGGCTCGGCCCACAAAGGCGCCCATATGGCCGCCGGTCTCCACGACCAGCGCCGACTGATGCACGACCGCGGCGCCGTAGCCGCCGCCTTGCGCGGCGTGCGTATCGGTGAGGCCTTGCACGTAGGACGGGAAGTAAGTGGCGAGCAGCGTCTTGAGCGGCGGCATGGTCGGGCCTGCCCAGCTCAACGCGAATACGGTGTTGCCCGCCGTGATGTACTCGTTCACCACGGTGCCCGACGGCAGCGTGGTCTGACTCACGGTGTACGTCGGCGTGGCCGCATTGGCGCTTGCAGCGTAGCGCGCCACGGCGGCGCCGCCCTGACTCAGTGCCCCTGCACTGGTACTGCTCGCGGTCACGGGATAGGTCGGTGTGCCGCCTAACCCAGCGTAGGCTGGAACGACCATGGCGAACGAGGCAGTGGCCACCACGAGCGTTCGAAATTGACTGATTATCATTTTTTGGACTTTCGGCGGTTTTTGGAAAATGCGCGCGAACGTTATCCTCGCGTCCGCGCGATGCTAATACTAGTCTGAGTCGATTCGATTAAAACAGACGAATAGCGAGGCGATTCGGCTTCTATTCGAATCTGAAAGCTTGCCTGCCTGGAATCAAACGATATTCAAACGGTATTCAAGCCGGGTCTTGCACGGCGCTTGCCTGCCATGCCACGCGGTTGCGTCCGCCGGCTTTGGCGGCGTACAACTGGGTGTCGGCCGCGGCAAGCAGGGCGGCCGGGCTGCCGCCCTCGGTTGGCTTGCATGACGCACAGCCCAGGCTGATCGTCACATACCCGCGCTCCGTATCCTTGTTCGCCAGACCCGCCGCCGCGACGCGCTCGCGGATCGTTTCCGCGACCTTGAGCGCGCCTTCGAGCGACGTATTCGGCAACACCACCGCGAACTCTTCGCCGCCGTAGCGCGCGGCAAGATCCACTGCCCGCCGGGTACCCGACATGATGCGTTCGGCCACCACGGCCAATACCTCGTCGCCGGTGGCATGGCCATAGGTGTCGTTCAGGCGCTTGAAGTTATCGATGTCGATGAACAGCAGCGAGAGCGGCGTCTGCTCGCGCTGCGCACGCCGCCATTCCTGCGCGAGCCGCTGATCGAAAGCGCGGCGGTTGCTCAGGCCGGTCAGCGCATCGGTTTCCGCAATGCGCTGCAATTCGGCTTCGGCCCGCACCTTGTCGCGCAGCGCAAAGGCAAACAGCCAGGCTACGGCCACGTAGGCCCCGCCGAACAGGACCGTCATTGCGCCGGCCAGCATGTTGCGTTTGCGCCAGTCGGCCAGCACATCTTCCACGGCCGGCGCGATGCCGACGATCAGGGGCGTGCCCGGCACGTGGGCATAGGTGTACAGGCGTGAGACGCCATCCAGGGAACCGTCCGAAACGAAGTTGCCGGCCTGGTGGCCCGCAATGCCGGGGAAATTTGCCGTATTCGCATAGTTCGAGCCGATACCGCGGCGCGCCGGCGGCCGGCTCGCGAGGAGCGTGCCGTCTTCGAGCACGATAAAGCCGCCGCCGTTGGGGCCGAGATCGATATTGTCGAGCAGATGCTCGAAGTATTCGATCCGGATGCTGACGAGAGCGATCCCGTCGAACGCGCCACTGGCTGAGTCGATACGCCTTGACAGTGCAACCGCCAGCGCGCCGTCACGGACTTGCGACGCATAGGGATGCGAAATGTACAGGCCCGCCGAGGGGTTTTTCTGTTGCACGGTGAAATAGTCACGGTCGGCGAACGACAGGCCGGGGTACGTGTTGCCGCTTTTCGACGCTCTAACATGACCTTGCGCGTCGACGACGTAAGCGTCGCCAGAGATCGGCGAACCCAGTCCGCGATCGAACAGTACGCGCTGACGCAGATAGGGCGACAGGGTCCATGTTTCCACGCGCTCGGCGTCCGACGCCACGCCGCGCAACGACAGGTCATAAAGAGCGACATTGCGCGCCAGGTCACGGCTGATAATCGCGACGAGGTTGCGCGAATTGTCCATGGCATGGCGGAATTCGTCCTCGCGGCTGTTATAGAGCGCGACGAAAGTCAGGGCGGCCAGGACGGTGGCCGCGACCATGCCGCACAGGCCGGCCAGTAAGGGGTGCCGGCCAATCGTCCACGCGATCCATTTGCGGGTCCCGGCAAACCACCTGGCCGACCGGTAGCGCAAGGTAAGAACCTGTCCATTCGACACCTGCCTGACTCCCCCTGGGTGGCCGGTTTATCCGGCGTGCTGCATAAGACTTTGTCTCAGTCCGGTTGCATGGTCGATTGAATCATTGAATGCGTATGGGGGTCAATCGAGCTTGCCGAGCAACACCGCAACGAAGGTTTCCGTGACCGGCGGCAGGGTCCTGCCGCGCTTTTTGATGAGCGCGATCGGGCGCGTGAAAGCAGGATCGTCGACGGGGCGCACCACCAGTTCGGGCTCCGCTCGGACCTCGCGGGCCGATGCCGGCAGGATGGTCACGCCGAGCCCGGCGCGCACCATCGCGACGGCGCTCATCATGTAGGTCGGCTCGCAGGCGATCTCCGGCGTACAGCGGGCGTGGGCAAAGGCGCTGTCGACCACGGCCCGCACGCTCGTGCCTGGGGCCGTCAGAACGAGCGGCACCGCGGCGAGGTCGGCTAGCGTGATGCGCCGCCGCCGCGCCAACGCATGGCGTTTCGGAAAAACCGCCACCAGGCGATCGATGCCCGCGTGCAGCACCTCGAAGGCGCTGTCGTCCAGTTCGCCGCCGGTCAGCCCGATATCGACCTCCTCATTGCGCACCAGCGTATTGACCATGCTGGCGACCACGTCACGCACATGAAAGCTCACGCGCGGCACGGCCTTCTTCATGTCCTGCACGAGTTCGGGCAAGACGCTGGCCGCGAAAGTCGGCAGACACGCAATGCGCACCGTGCCGCTGGTTCCTTCGCCGAGCGCACGCGCGTCGATCAGCACGTGCTCCATATCGTGCAGCGACTTCTGCAGCAGCGGCAGCAACTCGCGGCCGGTCGGCGTCAGCGCGACATTGCGGCTGTTGCGATCGAACAGGCGCATGCCGACGGTTTCTTCGAGCCGGCGAATCTGCACCGTCAAGGCCGGTTGTGACAGGTGCAAGCGCGCCGCCGCACGCGTGAAGCTGCCTGTTTGCGCGACGGCGATGAACGCGCGGATGTCCCGAAGATTCAAATCCATAATGGTTTGTAATTGCTGCGATCAAATCATTTCAATTGATTTATTGTTGCCTCGAACTTACGCTCGATCGCAGTAAAAAACAACATGGAGACAAGCACATGCTGCCACTACTGGGGCTGGCTACCATTGCCGTGCTGCTCGGCGCGATCCTGTCGAAACGGATGTCGCCGCTGGTGGCGCTCATCATCGTGCCGATTGCAGCGTCGCTGCTCGGCGGTTTCGGCTTTCAGACAAGCAAATTCGTGATCGACGGGCTCAAGAGTCTTGCGCCGGTGGTCGGGATGTTCGTCTTCGCGATCCTTTACTTCGGCACCATCACCGACGCCGGCACGCTCGATCCGATCATCGACCGAATCTTGCGTGCCGTTGGCACGCGGCCCACGCGGATCGTGATGGGGACCACCTTGCTGGCGCTGCTGATTCACCTGGACGGTTCCGGCGCGGTGTGCTTTCTCGTCACGATTCCCGCGATGCTGCCGCTTTACGATCGTCTGAAGATGGACCGGCGCGTGCTGGCGGCGGCCGTTTCGATGGCCGCCGGCATCAACTTTCTGCCGTGGACGGGACCGATGATCCGCGCATCGGCGTCGCTGCATCTGCCGATTTCGGCGTTGTTCAACCCGCTGATTCCCGTGCAGTTGATCGGGCTGGTGTTCGTCTTCGGTATGGCGTTCTGGCTTGGCCGGCGCGAGGAAAAGCGGCTCGGCCTCACCGCCGCGAGTGCTTCCGTGCCGATGCCGGAGCGCCAGTTGACGCCCGAGGAACAGGCGTTGCGCCGGCCGAAAAACTTCTGGTTCAACATCGTCCTGACGCTGGTCGTACTCGGCACGATGGTCGTGATGGGCGAAAAGATCCCGCCGGCGATCATGTTCATGGTCGGGCTTTGCATCGCATTGATGGTGAACTACCCGAACGTCGACATGCAGCGTAAGCGGATCGACGCGCATGCGCGCGCCGCCTTGATGATGGCCGGCATTCTGCTTGCCGCCGGAGTGTTCACCGGCGTGATGCAGGGCAGCGGCATGCTGAAGGCGATGGCGCAGGCGGCCGTCGGCTTCGTGCCGCCCGCGATGGCGGGCCACATTCCCGTCGCGCTCGGCTTGATGTCGATGCCGCTCAGCATGCTATTCGACCCGGACTCGTTTTACTTCGGTGTGCTGCCGGTGATTGCCGAAGTGGCCGGCCAACTCGGCGTGCCTGCCGTGCATGTCGGCCAGGCCGCGCTGCTCGGCCAGATGACGACCGGCTTTCCGGTCAGCCCGCTCACGCCGGCGACGTTCCTTGTGGTCGGCCTGTGCGGCATCGATCTCGCCGATCACCAGAAATTTACGTTCCCCTTACTGTTCGGCGCCTCGATCGTGATGACGATTGCCTGCGTCGTGCTGGGGATATTCTCACTGTGAGCCACACGGCTTCACTGAACGGATGCGACCATCATGACAGCGACTCCACCTGGGCGAACCGTGCGAACCGTGCGAATAGGCGCGGGCGCGGGATATTCCGGCGACCGTATCGAACCCGCGGTCGAACTGGCGGAATACGGCGCGCTTGATTACCTGGTATTCGAGTGCCTCGCCGAACGCACCATCGCGATCGCGCAGCAGGCGCGCAGCAAGGACCCTGACCAGGGCTACGACCCGTTGCTCGAAGCGCGCATGACGGCCGTGCTTCCCGCTGCCATGCGTGGTCCGGGCAATGGTGTGCGGATCATCTCGAACATGGGCGCGGCCAATCCGCTCGCGGCGGCGAAGAAGACGGGCGAGATCGCGCGCTCGCTCGGCTTCGGCGCGGTGAAGATTGCCGCTGTCACGGGCGACGATGTGCTCGACGTCGTGCGGCAGGGTGATTTCCGCTTCGAGGAGTCAGGGGAGAGCGTCGCTGCGTACAAGGATCGCCTCGTGTCCGCGAATGCCTATCTTGGCGCGGCGGCGATTGTCGAGGCGCTTGCGGCCGGCGCGCAAATCGTGCTGACCGGACGCGTCGCCGATCCGTCCTTGTTCGTCGCGCCGCTGATCCATGAATTCGGCTGGCGAATGGACGACTGGCAGACGCTCGGGCAGGCGACCGTGACCGGCCACCTGCTCGAATGCGCGGGACAGATCACCGGGGGCTATTTTGCGGACCCGGGTTTCAAGGATGTCCCGGATCTCGCGAGACTCGGTTTTCCCATTGCAGAAGTTGCGCCGGACGGCTCGGTGGTCATCACCAAGCTTGCACAAGCCGGCGGCCGGGTGACCGAAGCCACCTGCAAAGAGCAACTGCTGTATGAGATTCACGATCCGCGGCGCTATCTGCAACCGGACGTGGTCGCCGATTTCACCCAGGTGCGTGTCGCGCAGGAAGCGCCGGATCGCATTCGCGTGAGCGGCGGACGTGGCACGCCGCGTACCGATACGCTGAAGGTATCGGTCGCTTACTTCGATGGCTATATCGGCGAGGGGCAGATTTCATATGCCGGTCCCGGCGCGCTGGCGCGTGCCCGGCTCGCGCTCGACATCGTGCGGGAGAGGCTCATCCTGACCGGCGTGGACACGCGCGAATTGCGCTTCGATCTGATCGGCGTGAATGCCTTGCATGGCGAAACGTTGGCCGGCGCTAATGCCGATCCCTACGAAGTGCGAGCGCGGGTCGCGGGCCGCGCTGATTCGCTGGCGCAAGCGGTGCGGATCGGCAACGAGGTGGAGACGCTCTACACCAATGGCCCGGCGGGTGGCGGTGGCGTGAGCAAATCGGCGCGCGAAGTCGTCGCGGTGCAATCGGTGTTGCTGCCGCGCGAGCACGCCAAACCCACCTTCTCGCTCGTGGAGGCGTGACATGAAACTACGTGAGCTTGCTCATTCGCGGACCGGCGACAAAGGCAATACGCTGAATATCTCGGTCATCTGTTATGACGCGCAGCACTATGAGCATCTGCGAGCGGTGTTGAGCGCGGAGCGGGTCAAGGCGCATCTCGCCGAGGTGGTGCGCGGCGAAGTCGTGCGTTATGAATTGCCCGGTCTCGGCGCGTTCAACTTCGTGCTCGGCCAGGCGCTTGGCGGAGGCGTGACGCGTTCGCTGGCGCTGGACGCGCATGGCAAATCACTGAGTTCGGCTTTGATGGGGCTGGAAGTGGAGGCGCCGGCGGAGGGTGGAACCGCGCCGGCTCCTTAAGTCGTCGGCGCGCTGTCCGGCGGGTTAAAACGCTGGGCCGGCAGAGGCTGCCGTTCCAAACCTGGCGTTCGGCTTAGCCGGCCGCCTTGCTTGACTCGTGAGCGCGCCGAAGCCGCTCGCGGCTGTTACTCAGATGCATGCGCATCGCGGCGCGCGCGTCGTCGGCGTCCTGACGCTCGATGGCCCGGTAGATCATCTGATGCTCGCTGAGCACGGTGCGCAGGGTTTCAATATGATCGAGTTCCGCGATCTCGGCTGAGCCGAGCCGGGTGCGCGGGCTCACCGCGCGGCCGAGTTGACTGAGCACGTCGAAGAAGTAGCGGTTGCCACTGGCGCGGGCGATCTGCAGATGAAACTCGATGTCATGCGCCAGCGTATCCGTACTCCCCCGTTCGAGTTCGGACTCGAAGCGTTCCAACGCGCCGCGAATCTGCTTGAGATTCTGTTCGGTACGCCGCGCCGCGGCGAGCGCGGCCGAAGCGGCCTCCACGTCGATGCGAAATTCGATGATCGCCATCACGTCGAGCATGCTGGAGAGATCGGCGGCGGCCAGTTGCATCGACTGTTCCGTGGCCGGCTCCAGAACGAACGTGCCGATGCCGTGACGCGTCTCGACCACCCTGGCCGCTTGCAGGCGCGAGATCGCCTCGCGGACCACCGAGCGGCTCACTGAGAGCTGCTTCATCATGGCGACTTCTGTCGGGATGCGGTCTCCGGGCCTCAGGGCGCCGCGGCGGATTTCATCGGAAAGGGTGGCCACCACCTTCTCAGTTAGGCTGCTCATTTATAGGCTTGTTGACTAATCGGCTGGAAAGACCCACGTTGCGGGCGCGAGCGACGTCATATGACGGCTCGACATAGCAATCATAGCGTCAGTCAGAATGATCACGACTCGAATCTCGTACTCGCGGGGGAGCAGCGGGATGCCGCGTTGATCTTCTGGAGCAGGATTGCATCTTGTTGTCGGACGTCTTATTTTGGATGTTTCTTTTTGACGACCAGATTCCGTGCCTGTTCCTGTTTCGCTCCACGATCGGGCTGGATATGCGACGTATAGCAGGGTAAACACCTTGTAGGAATCAACGGAAAGAAGAAGGTAGACTGTCGTCAGACAACGTATCACGAAATTCGCTGAACCCGCCGAAACGGGATTTCCGGCCTGCCCGGATGCGTCGCGATGCGTTCGCTCAGGCCGCCGGAGTGGCCGGAACTGGAGACAACCTTGACATCTGCTCTCACCACCGCCGCCGACCCGCTCGAGTCTGCGGTCTCGAAGGTCAAGCGGCACATCTTGCCGCTGTTTCTGATCATGTTCATCGCGAACTATATAGACCGCGTGAACATCGGCTTCGTCAATTCGCACATGCAGGCGGACCTCGGCATCGGTGCTGCCGCCTATGGGCTGGGGAGCGGTTTGTTCTTTGTCGGCTACGCGCTGTTCGAAGTGCCGTCGAACGTGTTGATGCAGAAGTACGGTGCGCGTGTCTGGCTGACCCGCATCATGGGGACCTGGGGGCTGGTTGCGGGTGCCATGGCGTTCGTCTGGAACGATACGTCCTTCTACGTGCTGCGCTTCCTGCTCGGTATCGCTGAAGCCGGCTTCTTTCCCGGTGTAGTGTTTTATTTCACCCAATGGCTGCCGCAAAAAGAACGGGGCAAGGCCGTGGCGGTTTTTCTCTCGGGCTCCGCGCTTGCCTCGGTGCTGTCCGGGCCGATCACCGGCAGTCTGCTGTCCATTCGCGGCCTTGGCTTGCAGGGCTGGCAATGGATGTTTCTCATTGAAGGCGGCTTCTCGATCGTGCTGTGCGGTGTCAGCTGGATGCTGCTGAAGTCTCGTATTCGCGATGCCTCGTGGCTGACGGCTGAGGAACAGGCCGTTCTCGAAAGCTCGATCGCCGCGGAACAGGCCGAGCGCGTGGCGCACGGCGGCGCGCATCTGCCCTCGATGAAACTGCTGAAAGACCCGCAGATTCTCCTATTCTGTTTTCTGTACTTTGCGATTCAACTGACGATCTACGCGGCGACGTTCTGGCTCCCCACCATCATCCGCAAGATGGGTGGACTGTCGGATTTCGAAGTCGGCATGTTCAATACCATCCCGTGGCTCATCGCCATGGTCGCGATGTACTGCTTCGCGGTGTTGTCGGCGAAATGGCGTTTCCAGCAGGCGTGGCTGGCGGTGGCGCTCGTCATCGCGGCGTGCGGGCTGTTCGCCTCCACGTCGGCTAATCCGGTCGTGTCGTTTGTGGCTATCTGCTTCGCGGCGATCGGTTTCAAGGCCGCATCGTCGCTCTTCTGGCCGATTCCGCAGGGCTATCTGGACGCACGCGTTGCCGCTGCCGTGATCGCGTTGATCAATTCGGTCGGCAACCTCGGTGGCTTCTTCGCACCGGCGACCTTCGGCTATCTGCAACAGCACACCGGCTCGATCACCGGCGGACTGTACGGCCTGGGCGTGGCTTCGTTGATCGCGGCGGCGGCCGGTTTCCTGACCCGCAATCGCCGTGTGAACCGCGACGCGTTGCCGGAACCGCTCCATAGCAAAGCGCATTGAAATGTCGATCGACCACTGCCAGCCGGCTCACTCACTTACCTGATCTTCCTATCATGTCCACGAACTCATCCCAATCGAACGCCACGCCGATCGTGACCGAGCTGCGCGTCGTGCCCGTCGCCGGCCGTGACAGCATGCTGATGAATCTGAGCGGCGCGCATGGCCCGTTCTTCACGCGCAATATCGTGATTCTGCGCGACAGTGCGGGACACACCGGCGTCGGCGAAGTGCCGGGCGGCGAGAGCATCCGTCAGACCATCGACGACGCGCGGCCGCTCGTGGTCGGCCAGTCGATCGGCAATCTTCAAGCTATCCTGAACAAAGCGCGGACCCAGTTCGCCGACCGTGACGCCGGTGGCCGCGGTCTGCAGACGTTCGATCTGCGCACCACCATTCACGCAGTGACGGCGCTCGAAGCCGCCTTGCTCGATCTGCTCGGTCAGCATCTGGGCGTACCCGTCGCCGCACTGCTCGGTGAAGGCCAGCAACGCGACGAAGTGGAAATGCTCGGTTATCTGTTCTATATCGGCGAGCGCACGAAAACCGATCTGCCCTATGCCAGCGGCGCGGACGGGCGCGACGATTGGGAGCGCCTGCGCACCGAAGAAGCGATGACGCCCGAGGCAGTGGTGCGGCTCGCCGAGGCGGCGCAGGCGCGCTACGGCTTCAACGATTTCAAGCTCAAGGGCGGCGTATTGTCCGGCGACGCTGAAATCGAAGCGGTCACGGCGCTTGCCGAGCGTTTCCCCAATGCGCGCGTTACGCTCGATCCGAATGGCGCATGGTCGCTCGCGGAAGCGGTGCGTCTGTGCCGCGACCAGCACGACGTGCTGGCTTACGCGGAAGATCCGTGCGGCGCGGAAAACGGCTATTCGGGCCGCGAGGTGATGGCCGAATTCCGCCGGGCGACCGGTTTGCCGACGGCGACCAACATGATCGCGACCGACTGGCGCCAGATGGGTCACGCGATCCAGTTGCAGTCGGTGGATATTCCGCTTGCCGATCCGCATTTCTGGACCATGCAGGGCTCGGTGCGGGTGGCGCAGATGTGCAACGAATGGGGCCTCACCTGGGGCTCGCACTCGAACAATCACTTCGACATCTCGCTCGCGATGTTCACGCATGTCGCGGCCGCGGCACCGGGCAAGATCACGGCGATCGATACGCACTGGATCTGGCAGGACGGTCAGCGCCTGACGCGTGAGCCGCTGCAGATCGTCGGCGGCAAGGTCAAGGTGCCTCAGGCAGCGGGCCTCGGTGTCGAACTGGACATGGACGAGATCGAGAAGGCGCACGCGCTGTATCAGCAACACGGCCTCGGCGCACGCGACGATGGTGTGGCCATGCAGTACCTGATTCCGAACTGGAAGTTCGATAACAAGCGCCCGTGCCTGGTGCGCTGAGTTTTTCATGCTTTGAGCGGCACGCCGTGCGGCCGCCCGTTTTCACTGACCATTACGCTATCTCGCCATTCACGCCATGACCTCACCACAAGAACTCAAAGCGATCGTCTCCGAAGGCTTGCTGTCCTTTCCGGTGACCGACTTCGACGAACAGGGCGATTTCCGCGCCGATACCTATGCCGCGCGCCTCGAATGGCTCGCGCCGTATGGCGCGACGGCATTGTTTGCAGCAGGCGGCACGGGCGAATTTTTCTCGCTGACCCGCAGCGACTACACGAACGTGGTTCGCACGGCGACCGAGACGTGCCGGGGTAAGGTGCCGATTCTTGCCGGCGCGGGCGGCCCGACGCGCGTGGCGATCGACTATGCACAGGAAGCCGAACGTCTCGGCGCAAGCGGCGTGCTGCTGATGCCGCACTATCTGACCGAGGCGTCACAGGAAGGAATTGCCGCGCATGTCGAGCAGGTCTGCAAGGCGGTGAAGAACATCGGTGTGATCGTCTATAACCGCGCGAATTCGAAGCTGAATGCGGACATGCTCGAGCTTCTCGCGGACCGTTGCCCGAACCTGATCGGTTTCAAGGACGGCGTGGGTGAAATCGAGAACATGGTGACGATTCGCCGGCGTCTGGGCGAGCGCTTCTCGTACCTTGGCGGCCTGCCGACCGCGGAAATCTACGCGGCGGCTTATAAGGCGATGGGCGTGCCGGTGTACTCGTCGGCCGTCTTCAACTTCATCCCGAAGACGGCGATGGATTTCTATCGCGCGATTGCCGCCGACGACCACGCGACTGTCGGCAAGCTGATCGACGAATTTTTCCTGCCGTATCTGGCGATCCGCAATCGCCGCCAGGGTTATGCGGTCAGTATCGTGAAGGCCGGCGCGAAGCTGGTCGGCCACAGCGCGGGCCCGGTGCGCGCGCCGTTGACTGATCTGACCGAAGAAGAAATGGCGCAGCTCGACGTGCTGATCAGGAAGCTCGGCGCGCAGTAAATGATGCAACTAGCGGCACAACGAGCGTAACGACAGGAGCGGCGCGGGCCGTGGTCGCGATGAACGGATCGCGGCTTCGCCGCGATCAGCTCTTGCGAAACACCACGTGCGAGATGCGCTGCACGAGCAGTGCGGCCGCCAGTGCCGCCACTGCCGTCAGCCACACGCCGATATGAATCGACTGCACCAGCGCGTCGCGTGCCGTGTCGATCAATGCCAGGGTATTGAGTCCCGACGGTTTCATATCCGCAATCAGTTTCAGGCGCGACGCTTCGTCGATCAGGATGCGCAGATCGACGAAACGCGGCTGCCATTGCGAGACGGCCGGCTCACCGAGCACGCTCATCGTGCGCGTCACCACGTCGCGATAGTGATGCTGCACCACGGTTGCCACGATGCTGGTACCCAGCATCCCGCCCACCATCCGCGTGGACTGCAGCAGGGCTGTCGTGATGCCGAAGCGTTCGCGCCCGGCGATCTCCTGGCCGAACACATTCAGATTGTTCAGGATGAAACCCAGACCGACGCCGACGGCCGCCATCGGCAATTCGATCCACACGTGCGGCGTGTCCGGATTGGCAAACGCCAACGCGATCGCTGCGAACAGCAGCAGCGCGAAGCCGATCGACAGAATCCGCGTGGGCTTCTTCATGTGAATGACGATGCGCGTATTCAGCAGGCTGCCGAGCGCGATACAGGCGGCGATCGGCGTGGCGAACAGGCCGGCCTGTTGCGGCGATAAGCCGAAGCCGCCTTGCAATAGCAGCGGCGCGAAGAAGATCAGCGAAAACATCACGAAGCCGGACAGGAAGCCGAGTATGAACAGCGTGACGAGTTGCGCGTCCTTGAACAGGTCGAGCGGAATGATCGGATGCGTGGCGCGCTTCTCACACACCAGCAACGCAATGGCGCTCGCGATCACGAAGGCCGCCAACGCCAGGTTGCCGGTCGTCAGACCGTGTTTCGGCACGGCCTCGATGAACGCCTGCAGGCCGCCGAGCACGATTGCGACCAGCGCCGCGCCGAGCCAGTCGATCTTGACTTCGCCCTCGTGGGGCCGCTGGAAGTTGGGCAGATGCGCCCAGATGAAATAGAGTGCCGCGATGCCGACCGGCAGGTTGATCAGGAAGGTGGAGCGCCAGCCCCAATGCTCGCTCATCCAGCCGCCCAGCGACGGACCCGCCGCGGTGCCGATCCCGTACGCGGCTGCCATCACCACTTGCCAGCGCACCCGTGCGCGTGGATCGGGGAACAGATCCGGAATCGACGCGAACGCCGTGCCCACCATCATCCCGCCGCCGACACCTTGCAAGCCGCGCGCGATCACGAGGAACAGCATGTCGTTCGCGACGCCGCAGAGCACCGACGCCACCGTGAACGTGATGACCGCGGCGATCACGAAACGCTTGCGGCCAAAGTAGTCGCCGAGACGGCCGAACACTGGAACGGTCACCACCGAAGCCAGCAGGTACGCGCTGGCAATCCATGCGTAGTACTCGAAGCCGTGCAGTTCGGCGACGATCGACGGCAGCGCGGTACTGACGACGGTCTGGTCGAGCGCGACCAGCATGTTGACAAGGCCGATGCCGAGCATCGCTAGCAGGGCGTTTCGGAACGGCAGGGCAGTCGCAGTCGGGTTCACGGGTCTGGGAAAGGAGGGCTTTTCAGGGCAGGCGCCGCGCAACGCGGGCCAGGGTCTTGACGGGCACTGTGTCCACGAATGTCCACTGGTTGTCTGACCTCTTATCCTGAATTATACGGGTTTTCCCCTATCCGTGACTAATTTAAAGGCATTCAGCGCGAAAAAATGCCGTGCACGTGGGCACGGCAGAGTGGATGCAATCCGATAAGAGACGTCTTACAGATATATGACGTCTCACGTTTGCTTTATTTCAGCAGCGTCATCTGCACGACTTTCAGAACGACAAGGCCGACGGCCACGACCAGATAGCCACGCAGCACACCCATCCAGACACGCTTGGTCAGCGTGAGGTTGGGCGGCGGCAGTTCTTCCAGCGGCGGCATGCGCCACGTATCGCGGGCATTCTTCGGATACTGCTGCACGTGTCCATCCGCGGCTTCGCGACGAACTCGACGAATTCCGACCGTAGCCGCATAGCCAAAGACGGCGAGGAGTGTCCCGCCAGCGAGTGTCTCCAGAATCGTTTCACCCGTGATGTCCGGGTAGACGACCGACGCGGTCAGGATGATGGACAGCATCACCAGCACCCAGATCACGGCGCCTGTGAACAGATTGAGTTTCTTCGAGTTGACCCACGGACCCAGAACGGCGCGGTCGTTGCACAACAGCAGCAGAAACACCGTGGCGCTAGGCAGCAGGACGCCCGCGAGCGTTTGCACGGCTTCAGTCAGCAGACCGAGCGGGCTGCCGGGAATCAGCACCAGCGCTGCCGCGGCCGCCACAATGCCGAAGTAGACCAGATAGAAACCCTTGGCGTCCGATACGGGACGATGCAGCGAGTGGCGAATCTTGAACACATCGCCGATAGCGTAGGCGGTCGACAGTGACACCGCGGCTGCGCCGATAATGCAGGCGTCAAGGAGTGCCACGGCGAAGAGCGTAGCCGAGGTGCGTCCCGCGTATTTCTCCAGACCTGCAATCACGCCCCCTGCGTCCGTGAAATTGCCGAACTCAGGCTTGCCGGCGTACATCGCCGCGCAGAATGAAATCATCGCCACTGCGCCGATCAGCACGAACACAATGCCAATCCACAGGTCGGCTTTTTCGTACTTCATGAAGCGCGGCGTGATGCGCTTATCGACCACGTAGCTTTGCTGGAAGAACAGTTGCCACGGTGCGACCGTTGTACCGACGATGCCGATGACGAGCAGCATCACGTCGCTCAGTTTCGAATGAGCGGGCCAGTTCGGAATGAAGAAATCGCGCGTCATCTGGCCGACCGGCGGGTGAATCGACACCAGCACGGGCACGAGCAGCAAACTCAGCAGACACAGTACGACAGCGAAGCGTTCGAAGCGCCTGAAATTGCCGGTACTGACGGCGGCCATGGTCAGCGCCGCGGCAATGCAGACCCCCAGAATCTTCGAGATGCCAAAGAAGTCCAGGACGAAGGTGATGCCGATGAACTCGGTCACGATGGTCAGCGCGTTGAGGATGAAGAGGTCGACAACGCTGAACGCACCCCAGAATTTGCCGAAGCGTTCGAAGATAAGCCGGGCATGACCCACGCCCGTGACCGCGCCGAGGCGCAACACCATTTCCTGGTTGACGAACAGGACCGGCACCAGCAGCAGCATGGTCCACAGCAACGTGGTCCCGTAGTTCTGCCCGGCCTGGGTGTACGTGCCAAAGGCCCCGGCATCGTTATCGCCGACCATCACGATCAGGCCGGGCCCGAGGATCGCGAGCAGCGTTCGGAAGCGCGCCCACCAGTTGGTGCGCGGCGCGGTGTCGTGGTGGGCGATGGTGCCCAATGCCCCCTTGATATCGCCGATGTGCGCCGAGTCGAGCACGGCGCTGCGTGGCGGTGAGACGTTGGTAGCTGGAGTGGCCATTTTTCTTTCTTCCCTGATTCTGATTATTAAAAGGGGCGATGAGGAAATTGCGCACCTCCGGCATACGTAAGGGCGTGTGTCGTCGATCGACGGCGTCGCTTGCGTATGGCGGAAAGGGCGCGGGAGATCAGGAAACGAGTGCTTTAAGGCGCTGCCAGAACGCAGCGAGCTTGTGCGGTTCGTTGGCATGCAGTGCCAGCATGGCGTCGTAGTGGACGCGCGATTCTTCAACGTGCGGCAGTTGCGACAGAAGGAGGCCGAAGTTCATGATATTTCTCCATGCGTTTGGCTTAACGCGGTTCGCGGAAAGCCAGCAGATCTGGAGGTCGGGCGCACTATGCGCGTATCGACGAACGTCTACTTGCTTTCCTCAGGCAAAGGGTGAGGTGAGCGGCATAAGGGATAACTGTCACTGTCCGGCATGGCGGCTCCTTGTCTACGTTTTGGCACGCCTGTTTGCAATGGGCGTGCTTAGTCACGCGTCCGCTGCGCCATCGAAAATCAACAAGGCGCGAACGGACGCAGCCGCGGGCTGATGCTCGCGACGCGATGCCATATGGACGCGAAAAGACGCGAAAGGACGCGATAACGTCGCGGCCATATGGCGCTAACAAAGGTGCACGGAGAAGGTAACTACGGCGCGCACCGTCTGCCTGAAGGCAAGACGGCGGCTGGATGAAGAGAGCGCGGACGTCCTGCCGGTCAGGCAGCGAAACTATTCGAAGGTCGACTACTGCAGGTGTCCAAGGCATTAGCCCCGTTTGTCAAGATTTTTGAATTTTAGGCGTCGTGCGAATCTCAAGTCAACATGATTCGCTAAGCAGAGCCAATATAATTTTCTAGCCTCATTTCCTTTCAAAATTGACAGGAAAGAGCGACTGTCGCGTGTCGTGAGTGGCAGTGAAAAAGGGAAGCGGGAAACAGAATCGTTTGGCGCGCGATTCTGGTCAGGCGATCCGAACTGCGATTTCTTGCAGGTTTTTTTACTTGCGGTTCTTAGCAAGAGCCGAATACAATCCGCCCGTCTCATCGAAAGGAGTCCCTCGTGGACACATGCTCTAGTAGTGAAAGCTCGATGCCGGTTTGTGCCGGCGAAGTCACCGCGAGATAGCCGCCGCAGGAACACTCCTTCGCCGCTAACTCGCTTTTGTCGGGTTAGCGCGCTTCTTTACCGACTGGCTCCCTGCCGGTCCGTCAGCAGCACGCTCCCTTTGTTTGGCCGCATGTCGCCAGTCGTCGCCAGTCCGCTTGCGAGATGCAGTCACGTCGTCACACGTCGCCCAGCTATATCCGGGCAGGACGGGGGTGCGCTTATGTTCGTCAAATCATTCGTTATGTTTTTCGGTGGCGCCGTGCGTGCGCCACACCCACTGCGGGTTGCCGCCCGCGCACATCTGATGGCCGTTTCCTCGTCGGCCCCGGCAGCGGCGCGCGCCGGCGTTCCCGGTTGCGCCGATGCAAGCCGTCGGTCGGCAGCGGCAAGCCATGCGCGCCGCGCCGGCAAAATGGCCGCGCGCGCCGCTCTTCGCGTGGCCTATGCCGGCAACCCGCTCACGCCTACCGGGTATGCGATTGTCGCCGTCACGGTCGCCGCTTTCGCGTTGGTGGCGATGCTGTGCACGTCCTCCATCGCCGATGAGTTGAGCCGCTCGCTACGGCTGAGCTGGTGGTTCTCCTGACTGACCCAGCCAGGAAAGACGGCGCCGTCGCACTGGCTGGTTTCGGATTAAATCGTACTCCTTGCCGTGTCCATTCATGACCGACCACAGCCCATACCGGACGACAAGGAGACGCCGGCGCTCAGATATTGATCTGGCCGCCCATTTCCACCACGCGGTTAGCGGGCAGACTGTAGTACTCGGCCGCCTGTGCCGCGTTTCTGGCCATAAACGCAAACAGCTTCTCGCGCCAGAGCGGCATTGATTTGCTTTCGCCGGTCGCCATGACGGTGTCGCGCGCGAGGAAGAACGACGTATCCGCAGGTTCGTACGTCCAGTTCGGCATCTGTTTCTGCGCCAGTTCGAGAATGAAGGGGACGTTCGGAATCTCCATGAAACCATGGTGAACCGTGACGGCGTAGCATCCGTGCCCGAGGTCGACCACCGTCGCTTTCCGTTCATCGGGAACATGAGGAACGTTGTCCGTCGTACCCGCAAGGAAGATGTTGACCTGATGCATGACGCCGTTGTGCTTCAGGTTATGCAGAAACGCCGAGGGCGCCATGTCCACGACCCCGCCCGGAAAGACGGCCGTGCCATTCACGCGCGGCGGTGAGTGCTCGCCGCCGCACAGGGACTGAATCAAGGCCACCAGCGGCATATTGTCGGTTTTCATCCGGTCGACCACGGTTTCACGTCCCTTGTGCCAGGTTGTCATTACGGTAAACAGCGCGCCCCCGGCGAGCAGCGGAAACCAGCCGCCTTCGAGTACCTTGCTGATGTTGCTCGACACGAACACCGCGTCCACAAGCGCCAGCGGCCCGATGACAACCGCGGTTGCCAGCGGCTTCCAGTGCCACAGGCAGTGGGTGATGAAGTACATCAGCAAGGTGGTCAGCAGCATGGTCGATGCCACGGCAATGCCGTAAGCCGCCGCCAGATTGTCAGACGATTTGAAGAACACCACCAGAAAGACCACGGCCGCGTAAAGCGTGACGTTGATGAACGGGACATACACCTGGCCGATCTCGTGCGTCGACGTGTGCACGACCGGAATGCGCGGCAGAAAGCCGAGTTGCACCGCCTGCTTGGTCATCGAAAAAGCGCCCGAGATAACGGCCTGCGACGCGATGACGGTGGCCGCCGTGGCGAGCACGACCAGCGGCACGAGTGCCCAGCCAGGCGCAGACTGAAAAAACGGTTGAGCGATCGCTGAGGGCTTTTCCAGAACCAGTGCCGCCTGACCGAAGTAGTTCAGCACGAGGCTCGGCAGCACGAGAAACAGCCACGCGAGACTGATCGGCTTCTTGCCGAAATGACCCATGTCGGCATAGAGCGCCTCGCCGCCGGTCAGCGCCAGAAAGACCGAACCCAGGACGACGAACGCAGTGGCCGGAGCGTGCGCGACGAATGCGACCGCATAGAGCGGCGACACGGCTTGCACGATTGTCGTATGCGTGACGATATGGGAGATGCCGAGCACCGCCAGCGTCACGAACCATACGATCATCACCGGTCCAAAAACCTGGCCGACCGCGCCGGTGCCGCGTTTCTGAATTTTGAAAAGACCGGTGAGGATGACGAGCGAGATGGGGACGATCCATTCAGTCAGATGCGGATCGACGAGTGTCAGGCCTTCCACGGCGGATATCACCGAAATGGCCGGTGTGATCATCGAATCGCCGTAGAACATGGCCGCGCCGAATACCCCGAGCGTGAGCAGAACGCTGCGCAATCGTGCGGGCGCGACGCCGGATGCGAGCGCCGTGAGCGCCAGGATGCCGCCTTCGCCCTCGTTGTCCGCACGCATCACGAAGCTGACGTACTTCAGCGTGACGACGATGATGATCGACCACAGAATCAGCGACACAATGCCGAACACATTGGTCTGCGTGATGCCGCCTGCCGCCTTCAGGCATTCGCGCAGCGTATAGAGCGGGCTGGTTCCGATGTCGCCGAACACAACCCCGATGGCGCCAAGCACAAGGCCAGGCGCAGCTTTTTTTGCAGAGGAGGCCGCGCTGAGAGCAGTGGAGGACATAGGGATTCAGGTTGAGGGTTGCCGCGGACGCGCGGTCTACGGATATTTCCGTAGCCGCGCGGCGTATTGATGACAGCGACTGTTGCGTGTGACGCAAACTGCGGGCGAGTCCGTGTGCCTCGCGGGACGAGGCCTTCGCGTGCTGCCGGAACGTCTTGCGCGTCAGCGGTCGTCCGCTATCTAAGCTGCCAGATTCCCCATGCAGCAATCAGCAAAGCCACGGCCAAGCCGCCGCCGAGTAGGATGTAGGTAGCCATGGAAAATGAAATGTAAGTGATGCGTGATTGAAAGGAGCATTCGGGAGCGTGCTTCGCATGCTACCGGCTCTACCTTTCAGAACCGCCTTCGATGGCCCCTTGAGCGTCGTCTTTGAGTGGCAGGCACGCACGGCCAATGGGTGTCATGTACGCCCTGTCCGGTTTCGCCTGGGCAGTTGAAGTTATCGTGGCGCGCCGGCAGCGGATCGGGTCAGAAAAGTATCCCGAATTCTGTGATAAAAGTAGGGTATGAGCAAAATACACCTGTCTGAGCATGCCGCCGGATTATGACCCGGCGAGAATATAACCAGGCGTCATTCCGCGACGGAGGCGTTGTGATTCGAAACTGGCTTGGCGGGGTCTTGTTGGCGGTGTGTTTCGTCAGCAATGCTTTTGCGGGCGGACCGGATTGTTCCCGGCCGTTCACGCTTGGATTGCACGACCATGGCCTGCTCTATTCGCTCGACACCGACAGCGGTATCGACAAAGACTTTGCGGACGAGCTGATCCGGCGCAGCGGTTGCCAGATCAAGGTCAGTCTGATGTCACGGGCACGTATCTGGAAACTGATCGAGTCGGGCGCACTCGACTTCAGTCTTTCTGGAATCGCGAACGACGAACGCAATCAATATGCGTCGTTTGCGTGGTACTTCAGCAATAAATATTATCTGCTCGTGCGCAAAGACGCCGACATCCGTAACGTCGCGGACTTCGAGCGCAACCGGCACGCCCAGCTCGGCGTGATCCGCAGCTTTCGCTACAGCGCATCGGCCAACGAACTGGTCGACAGACTGACGGCGGAAAACCGGGTTAGCCTCGCGGGTGGGCTCGAGCCGCTCTACCAGGCGCTCATTCTCCGGCAGATCCAGGGCATGATTATCGAGCCCTTCGATTACCCCGCGCTGGACGCGAAAAAAATCCGCGACACCACGACGATCGTCGAGTTTAACGATCCCTCGGTGCCGCACGGTCTGATCATGTCGAAAAAGGCGCTGCCGGCCGCCGAACGGGAGAAGTGGCGGGCTCTGGTAGATGAAATGCGTGCCGACGGAACGGTACGGCGAATCTTCGAAAAGTACTTCCGGCCGGATCTGGCCGACTCCATGGTCAACTTCAAGGCGTCACCGTGATCCGGGTGCGCGCGGTCCTGCTGCCGTTGCTGGTTCTATCCGCATCGCTCTGCGTGACCTGGATCGTATGGAATCACGAACGGCAGGCGAGTCGCAAAGAGCTTCGCAGCCAGTTTGAATACACCGTGAGCGATGCGGTAGGCCGCGTCGAGCAGCGCATGGCGGCCTATGAGCTGATGCTGCGCGGCGTGCAGAGCCTGTTTGCCGCGAACGGAACGATCGATCGCGACAGATTCCGGCTCTATGTGAACGCGCTCAATCTCGACGCGAACTTTTCCGGGGTCCACGGCGTCGGTGTGATCGAATGGGTGCCCGCGGCGCGTAAAGCAGCCCACATAGCGGGTATGCGTCAGGGCGGCGTTGCAAACTACACGATTCATCCCGACGGGCCGCGTGCGGCTTATGCCCCGATCATTCAACGCGAACCCTTTATTGGCCTCGCGCGCAGCTCGCCCGGCTTTGACGCCTGGGACGAACCGGTGCGGCGC
This sequence comes from Paraburkholderia fungorum, assembly GCF_046026025.1. Lineage (GTDB taxonomy): Bacteria > Pseudomonadota > Gammaproteobacteria > Burkholderiales > Burkholderiaceae > Paraburkholderia > Paraburkholderia fungorum_E. The sequence continues at coordinate 41,962 of NZ_JAQQFL010000036.1, forward strand.
GCGGCGATGGAGAAGGCCCGCGATTCCGGCATGGCGGCCCTGTCGGGAAAAGTGCGCCTCACGGTCAACGTGGATCCCGAACCGCAGCCGGGCTTCATCATGTACCTGCCGATTTACGCTTCCGGCAAAGCGCAGGACGACCTTGCGCAACGCCGGGCGAACATTATCGGTTGGGTCTATGCGTCGTTCCAGATGCACGATGTGATGGCCAGTCTGTATGGCGAGCAGCCACGCGGCGTCTCGCTGGCCATTTACGACGGTGTGGAGCCACTGGAGTCAGCGCTGCTGCATCGCACGTCGGAGGCAAGCGTCCGGCTTGCGCCCGCAATCATCTCCGCGAACGAATATCTGGTGGTGGACGGACACGACTGGATGCTTTCGATAAACGCCGCCGACGAGTTTCGATCCCGCCTGGGACGTAATGCGGAGGTGTTGATCGCCGGCACTGGCACGGGCTTGAGCCTGCTGCTGGCGCTTCTGACCTGGCTGATGATGACGGGGCGCGAGCGCGCCATGCGGCTAGCCTCGGCGATGACGCGGGAGTTGCGCGAGAACGAAGAGAAATTTCGCGCCATTGCCGACTGTACGGTGAACCTGGAGATCTGGTGGGGGCAGGACGGCAGGCCTCGCTGGATCAATCCTTCGGTTGAGTATTACACGGGCTATACGGTCGTCGAATGCATGGCGATGCCCGACTTCGCCCGCACGCTGATTCATCCGGAGGACCTTGCTCGCGTCGCGCCGGAATTCAAAAAAGGGCTCCAGGGTTCACGCGGTGAGGATCTCGAGTTTCGTTGCGTGCGCAAGGATGGATCGCTGCTGTGGCTGTCGGTGTCCTGGGTACCGATCAGCAATCAACGGGGAGACTTCATCGGTTTTCGGACCAGCGGCCGCGATATTACCGAGCGTAAGAAGTCGGAGGAGAAAATCCGCGAACTCGCCTTCTATGACACGCTGACGCGCCTGCCCAATCGCGCGCTGCTTCTGGACCGGCTGAGGCAATCCATGGCGGCCGGCCGGGAGAACAAGGTCTGCGGCGCCCTGATGTTCATCGATCTCGACCACTTCAAAACGCTGAACGATACGCTCGGGCACGACAAGGGCGATCTGCTTCTGCGGCAGGTCGCGCATCGTCTGTCGAATAGCGTCAATGAGACGGACACGGTTGCCCGGGTCGGCGGTGACGAGTTCGTCGTCGTGCTGGGCAATCTGAGTCTGGACAGGGCCGTGGCGACAATGGAAACCGAAGTGACGGGGGAAAGAATTCTCGGCGTGCTGGGATGCGCCTACGAGCTCGATGGTGTTCAGTTCCGGAGCACCGCCAGCATCGGCGTCACGGTATTCAACGGCGACCAGACGTCCGTCGACGAGCTTTTCAAGCAGGCCGATCTCGCCATGTATCAATCGAAGGAGCGTGGCCGCAATGCCATGTGTTTCTTCAACCCCGCGATGCAAACGGCGGTGCTCAAGCGCGCCGAGCTGGAGGTCGGGCTGCGCAATGCCATTGAGGAGAACCGGATCGTCCTTCACTATCAGGCGCAGGTCGTCGACGGCAATTACATCACCGGTGCGGAAGCGCTGGTGCGCTGGGCGCATCCTGAGCGCGGCCTGATACCCCCGGGCGAGTTTATCCCGCTCGCGGAGGAGTCCGGATTGATTCTCGAGATGGGGCGCAAGGTGCTGGCGTCCGCCTGTGCTCAACTGGCTTTGTGGGCGACGTGCCCATCGATGGCGCACCTGTCCATGGCAGTGAACGTCAGTGCCCGGCAATTTCGCGAGCCGGATTTCGTGGACGGTGTGCTCGAAGTCATCGACCGGACCGGAGCGAGGGCGGACAAGCTCAAGCTTGAACTGACCGAGAGTGTTCTCGTTGAGAACGTCCAGGACATTATTGAAAAAATGAGCACCCTCCGTGCTCGAGGCGTGACGTTTTCGCTGGACGACTTCGGGACCGGCTACTCTTCGCTGGCTTATCTGAAGCGATTGCCGTTGGACCAGTTAAAGATCGACCGGTCGTTCGTGCGCGACATTCTGGTCGACCCCAACGACGCCGATATCGCGAGAACCATCGTGGCGCTTGCGCGAAGCTTCAACCTGGGTGTGATCGCCGAAGGCGTTGAAACCGAGGCGCAAAGAGACTTCCTTGCGGTAGCAGGATGTCATGCCTACCAAGGTTTCCTCTTTTGCAAGCCGTTGCCGATCCAGGGTTTCGAACAGTTCGTCAACCTGTTCAGTTCCCGGCATCGGGCGGAAGGCCAGTCGGCGAGGAGTGTTGAGAGAAACGTGGGTTCAGGTACGGCAACCTGATCGATCTGCAGCGAAGACCGGCCGGTCACCCTGCTCAATCGTGGCGGCGCGCCGCCTCGTCGCTTTTTGCGGAGGCGCGCCACTGAACGCTGAGCAGATGCTCGCGCATGCATCGGGCCGCGGCTTCGCCGTCGCGTGCCTTCATCGCACTGACAATATCCTGGTGCTGCTGGGCGAAGAAACCGCGCGTTTCCTGGGCGGACGTCTTCTCTCGTACGTCAGGTTTAACGCGCATGCCATTGATCACTTCCATCAAGGAAATGAGTGCGGGATTGCGTGTGGCCTGCCCGATGAGTAAATGAAATCGGTGATCCCACTGTTGCCACGCTTCATCATCTTTTGCCGCGGCATTTTTTCGTGCGCATTTTTCAAGTTCCAGCAAATCGTCCCGGCTGGCTTTCGTCGCGGCTAGCTGTGCGAGTGCCGGCTCGAACAGAAGGCGCATTTCCGCAATGTCCGCCGGACTGGCGCCCGCGCGAAGTCCGCGCAGCGTCGGGGCGAACTTCAGCGGTCGCGCGCCCAGATAGGTGCCGCGACCGACGCCGCGCCATACGCGTCCGGAGGCCTCCAGGGAGGCAAGCGACGAGCGCAGTTCCCGCCGGCTGACCTGCAGATCCTCGGCGAGTTTTCTTTCGGGCGGCAGGGCGTCGCCATCTTTGAGTTGATGGTCGGCAATATAGTCCAGCAACCTGTCCAGTATCGAATTTTCCATTTTCTGCGTTTGAACCAATAAGTATTGGTTCAAACCATACCATGGCCGACACCATTGAGGGGATGGCAGTCGATTCTTTTTTATTGTTGTTATGTGCTGATTTCAGGGTTAACGCGTGATGCAACCTGGTACTGTTCGCCGTAATCTCATGACTTGAGATGTTGGTACCAATAACAATTGGTTCAACTTTGATCGGTCTTTGATCCTTGCAAATGGAGTGGCGCATGTCGTTTACAACCCGTCCGGAGCTGATCGGCACATTCGGCATGGTGGCCTCGACGCACTGGCTGGCGAGCGCGTCGGCCATGGCCGTTCTGGAGAAAGGGGGCAATGCGTTTGATGCGGCAGCCGCTGCGGGCTTCGTTCTGCAGATCGTTGAGCCGCATCTGAATGGTCCCGGCGGCGAGCTGCCGGTCGTCTTCTACAGTGCCCGCGAAGACCGTGTCCGCGTTTTGTGCGGGCAGGGCGTGACGCCGGCGGCAATGACGATTGCGCGCATGCGTGAGTTGGGACTCGATGTCGTTCCCGGCACGGGGTTGCTGCCTGCTGTCGTGCCTGGCGCATTCGGCGCCTGGATGCTGATGCTGCGCGACTATGGCCAACTGCAGCTCGAGGATGTCCTGAGCTACGCGATCGGCTATGCGGAAAATGGCTATCCGGTTCTTCCGCGCATGACGTCGTCGATCCTGGCAATCAAGGATTTCTTCCGCACGGAATGGCCGACTTCGGCTGAGCAATGGCTGCACAACGGCGACGCGCCGATGCCGAACCGCTTGTTTGCGAATCCGGCGATTGCCCAGACATACCGGCGTATTCTCGCGGAGGCGAATACGCGCGCCGATCGTGCCGAGCAATGCGAACTCGCCCGCAAGGTCTTTTATCGCGGCTTCGTGGCCGACGCTATCGATCAATACTTCCGCTCGACGGCCGTGCTCGACACCTCGGGCCAGCGCAACCATGGGCTGCTCAACGCGGACGATCTAGCGCGCTGGGAGCCGTCCTATGAAGATCCGGTTTCATACGACTATGAGGGCTTGCGCGTTCACAAGACCGGTCCGTGGGGCCAGGGGCCGATGTTCCTGCAGCAGCTCGCGCTCCTCAAGGGTTTCGATCTCGGGGCAATGGACCCGATGGGCGCCGATTTCGTGCACACAATAATCGAATGCTCAAAGCTTGCGTTCGCCGATCGTGAGGTGTTTTACGGCGACCCCGCGTTTGCGCATGTGCCCATGGACGTGCTTCTGAGTGACGTCTACAACGACGAACGCCGCAAACTGATCGATCCCGAGCGTGCGTCGTTCGAATTCCGGCCCGGCTCTCTGGGCGACAGCGCGCGACGTGCCGAACTGATCATGGCCAACGCGGGGAGGCAGCAGTCCGGCGGCTTCGGCCAGGGCGAACCGACGTTTGCTCCGCTGCCGGAACTACGTGGCGATACGGTGCATCTCGATGTGGTGGATCGCTGGGGCAACATGGTTTCGGCAACGCCGTCGGGTGGCTGGTTGCAGGCCTCGCCCGCCGTGCCCGGTCTCGGTTTTAACGTCACCACGCGCGCGCAGATGTTCTGGATGGAGGAGGGACTGCCGTCCTCGCTCGGCCCAGGACGCCGCCCCCGTACCACGCTCTCGCCCACGCTGGTCACGCGCGACGGCAAACCCTATGCGGCGTTTGGCACACCGGGCGGCGACCAGCAGGATCAGTGGTCGATCCAGCTATTTCTCAGGCACGTGCACGCCGGCATGAATTTCCAGACTGCCGTGGATTCCCCCTCGTTTCAGACCGCGCATTTCCCGGGTTCGTTTTATCCGCGTTCGATGCAATTGGGCAAGATGTCCGCCGAGTCCAGTTTTCCGGAACACACGCTGGCGCAATTGCGTGCGCGTGGCCATGACCTGAGTCTGGCGGAGCCCTGGTCGCTGGGTCGCGTGTGCGCGGTCGGGATCAGAAACGGCCTGATGCGTGGCGCTGCAACACCGCGTCAAATGCAGGCATACGCAATCGGGCGATAAGTTTCGAAGCCTGCAAATCGTATTCATTTCCGTCAGGGAGAACAGTCGTGTCTGCTATTGCCGCCCGTCTCGAGCGATTGCCGTTGTCAGGTTTTCATCGCAAGCTTCTGCTGATTGGCGGGCTCGGATATATGTTCGACGGGCTCGATTCGTCATCGCTCGCGTTTCTGCTACCTGTCGTGAGCAAGCTGTGGAACCTGACGAGTGCGCAGACGGGTCTGGTCGCGAGCAGTACTTACATTGGGTATTTTTTTGGCGCGTTTCTATCGGGTGTGCTCGCGGATGTGATTGGTCGGCGTCGCATCATGATGAGCGCGCTGGCGATTTATTGCTGTGCATCGCTTGCGAGCGCAACCGCCACAGACTGGCACACGTTTTTCGCGTTGCGGGTCGTCGCGGGCTTTGGGTCAGGTGCTGAGACCGTGGTGATCGCACCGTTTCTGGCCGAGTTCGTGCCACGGCGTTACCGGGGCATTTTTTGCGGCGCGCTGGTCGGCTTCATGTCGTTCGGCTATCTGGGGTCGGCCATTCTCGGCTTCACCGTTGTGCGTAATTTTGCGGATGGCTGGCGCTATCTGGCGGTGGCGACGTCGTTGCCTGTCGTCATGCTGCTCTGGTGGCGAAGAACCTTGCCCGAATCACCGCGTTGGCTTGAAAGCCAGGGGCGGGGCGCTGAGGCGCACACCATCGTGAGTGCAATCGAGTCGTGGTTTGCAGGTAAGGGCATCAGTCTGGCGCCCGTTGCGTTCTCCGGCAACACGCCTGCATCGGCGCCTGCAAAGGGTCATGCGCTCCGGAATGTGCTGACGCTGTGGTCGCCGCGACTGGCGCGTACGACCACGGTGAGCTGGTTGATGTGGTTCTCGGTCGCGTTCGCGTATTACTCGTTTTTCTCCTGGATTCCGAGCCTGCTCCTGAAGGAGGGGCTCACCATGACGAAAAGCTTCGGTTATTCGATCGCGATCTATGGGGCGCAGATTCCCGGCTATTTCTCGGCGGCATGGCTCAACGAACGGCTCGGCCGCAAGGGCGTGGTGGCGTCGTACATGCTGCTGGGCGGGATTGCGGCGATCACGCTTGCGTTTTCCCACACAGGCTTGCAGATCATGGCTGCGGGGATTTTCCTGTCGTTCTTCATGAATGGCGCGTTTGCCGGCGTGTATGCGTACACCCCCGAAGTCTTTCCGACCGCCGTGCGCGCAACCGGGACCGGATCGTCCTCATCGTTCGGCCGTATCGGCTCCGTGAGCGCCCCCATTCTGGTGGGCCTTGTCTATCCGCTCTTCGGATTTCTGGGCGTGTTCGCCATGACAACCACGGTCTTGCTCGTGGGAGCCTGCGTGGTGTTCTTCCTGGGTATCGAGACCCGTAACCGGTCGCTCGAAGATATCGAGGAGGGCGGCGCAGACCAGCCCCTGGATTTGCATGGCTCGCTCGGTTCCACCGAAATGCGTGGCTGAGTGTCCGTGATTTCAAACATTTGACAGAGTGACAATGCCAGGCAATCCGATCGATCCAATCCTGCCAGTCCCGCAAACACTGGACATTTCTGACCTTGAACGGCTTGCGGGGGTGATGCGGCTGAGAAACCAGCCCATGGAAATTTTCCGTGCGGTTCATGCCCTGGCCGCGAGCGCGATAGGTCTCGGTCTTTTCACGATCATGTCCTACGACGCGCAACGCGAGGAGGTCGAACGCGTCTACACCAACATGCCGGACGTGTATCCCGTTGGAGGTCGCAAGCAGAAAAGCGGCACCGTGTGGGCAAACCAGGTGTTGCGGGATATCAGGCCATTTCGCGCGGAAACGAGCCAAGGCATCCGGGAAGCATTCGACGATCACGCGGTAATGACCGGCATGGGTCTCGGGTCGATATTGAACATTCCGGTCGCGTACGACGGGGTGTGCGTCGGCACGATGAACCTGACCCATAAGGAGGGGTGGTACACGGGCCGGCACGAAGCAATGGGCATGCTGATTGGCGCCTTCCTCGCGCCCGCGCTGATCAGGTGCAATAGGGCACATGCCGCTAGCGCCACACCCCTCTGACGTCACTACGATCAATTGCCGGCAAAAACAATCTTGACCCCATCCGCCAAATCCTCAAACACCTGGGTGCTTGTCTTCGTCCTCAGCTACCTGGCCTTACTGGCCGATGGTGCGGACGTGATGATGTACGGCCTGACGCTCACGCGAATCAAGGACGAATTTGGCTTGAGCAATGTCGAGGCGGGGGCGCTGGGCAGCTTGACGCTGGTTGGCATGGCCATTGGCGGCATTCTCGGCGGCTGGGCCAGCGATCGCCTGGGGCGGGTTCGGGTCGTGGCCTGGGCGCTCGCGCTTTTTTCGCTCGGAGCGGGGCTGCTGGGATTGACGCACAGCTTCCTGGAGTTTGCCGTGGTGCGGTTTATCAGTTCGTTGGGCATCGGCTGCATGGTGCTGGTTTCCACACTGGTTGCCGAGTACGTGCCCACCGAGCGGCGCTCGCTGATTCTCGGCGTCCTGCAAACCGGCATTTCCGCGGGCTATATCGTCGTCATCTCGCTGAGCAACTGGATCTTGCCGCACTATGGCTGGCGTACGCTCTACTACCTGTCGGCACTCCCTGTGCTGCTGGCGCTGGCGATAAAGTTCGCCGTGCCCGAGCCGGCAGCATGGCAGGCGAGCCGCGCGACGGGCCGACAGGGCGAAGGGGGACATCGCACCAACCGCTACTCTCTGATCTTCAGTAACCGGCAATCGCGAACCCTGTTCATCCTGTGGACCCTGGCTTCCGTGTTCGCACTGTCAGGATTTTACGGTCTGAACAACTGGTTGCCGACTTACCTGGAAAAGGAACTGCACATCAAATTCGGTGCGATGGCCGGCTACATGATCGGCACTTTCGTGGTCGCCTTCATTGGCAAGATTTTTGCTGGATGGCTAGGCGACCGCTGGAGCCGGCGTGGTGTTTACGTGCTTGGCTGTGTGGGCGCCGCGCTCTTTCTGCCGGTGATCATTTTCTGGCATACGCGCGACAACATTGCGTACCTCATGCTCATCTTCGGGTTTTTGTATGGTGTGCCGCTGGGTACGATCGGCACCTTCATGTCCGAGAGTTTCCCTACTGCGATCCGCGGAACAGCCGTGGGTGGCTCTTATAACCTTGGCCGCTTCTGCGCAGGCGCGGCCCCCATCGTGATCGGCTACATTGCCACCCAACTGTCTATCGGCGTCGGATTTCTGGTGGTCGGCGGGGTGTTCTTTCTGAGCGGCATCACCGCGTTTTTCGTTCCAGACCGGCTGTACGACACTCAACGTTAGGTTAACAATTCCGGTTCTCATTTTTAACGTTGCCTGGTCAATACACTATGCTGGACTAGTGGCAACGGCCATTCGCGCGTCGACGGATGAGCGCGAGGCCGCATCAGACGGAACAGGATGCCTGAGCAACACCCCGCACCTTTATCGCGGGGCGTCACCCTTCAAGGAGGCGATATGCAAGGAGACCCCAAGGTTCTCGAGTATCTGAACGCTCAGTTGAAGAACGAACTGAGCGCAATCAATCAGTATTTCCTGCATGCCAGAATGTACGGGCACTGGGGCCTGAAAAGCCTTGAGAAGCACGAGTACGACGAATCGATCGGCGAGATGAAGCATGCGGACCTGTTGATCGAGCGCATCTTCATGCTGGACGGCTTACCCAATCTGCAAGATCTGCATAAGTTGCTGATTGGTGAGGATACGAAAGAAATTCTTGAGTGCGACCTAAAGCTCGAGCAGGTGTCGCAGACAACGTGTAAGGAAGCGATCGCATACTGCGAAACGGTCCGCGATTTTGTCTCGCGCGACATCATCACCCATATTCTCGACGATACCGAAGATCATATCGACTGGCTCGAAACGAATCTGGCCTTGATCGACAAGGTCGGGATTCAGAACTATCAGCAATCGGGAATGGATTCGGTGAGTTGAGACCGCGGCGCTCGCGGTCCCGTCACTGTGTTTGTCTGAGCGATGCGCAGCCATGCGCGACTTTACGGCGTCCCGAGCCTCGCCAACGTAATGGCGCGTTCGGGGCATGCGGTCACACACAGGCCACATGCCCGGCATGCATCGGCGTTGGGTGTGTATGCGACTTTCATGCCGTGCACGCGCAGCTTGAATCTGTTCAATGCCCCTAACTGTTGATAGTCCGCCGTGTCGATCCGGCGGATTTCGAACACGTCTTCGGGGCAGACGATCGCGCAATCGCCCTTGCCTTCGCAGCGCTTCAGATTGACCACGGGAGCAATCACGCCTGCGGGCTGCTTGCAAGCGGATGTAGACGCGCTGTTCATGCTTGATCCTCGTTGCGTTTGCCGTCAAAGGGCGACAGGTTTTTCTGAAAGTTTTCGCGCTCCTGTGGCGTCATCCGTTCCCAACGGCGCCAATGTCTGCGGCCATGCCAGCCGCCATGCCCGCGAAATCCGCCAAACAGAATCCGGCTCAGGATCAGCAGACCTAGTGCGTGCGGAAAGTCGATCACACGGGCACTCACGAATAGTGCGGGGACCACCCAATTCCAGAGTGTCATCACCATCCATCCCAGCACGGCAATGGCCACCAGAACCAGCAGTGCCTTGCCGAAGCATCTCAGTTTGAATCTCATCTAGCTGCTCCTTTTAGATATCCAGTTCGTCATAGACGGCTTGCAGGCGAACGCGCAGATGCAGTACCGCGTAGCGCTTGCGGGCCAATAGCGTGTTCACGCCGACACCGCTTTCGGACGCCAGCTCCTTGAAGCTGCGCCCTTCGAGTTCGTGAGCGACGAAGACGTCGCGCTGATCCGTTGGTAATTCGTCGAGCGCGGCTTGCAGGGCTTCCAGCAGCCTTGACCTTGCGTAGACCGCTTCCGGGCCGGCGTCGGTTGCAGGCAGGGCGAGATCCAGCCGATAGTCGGGGTTGTCCGGGTCGTCCAGGGTGTCCCGGTTTTCGGCGATGTCGGTCAGCGGTTGCTCGCGGCGCTTGCGAAAGCGGTCGATGATGCGGTTTCGCGCCACGCGGAACAGCCACGCGCTGACCTGTTCGATCGGTGCGGGGAGCCGGTAGGCTTGCACGAACTCGTGAAAGACATCCTGCAGGATGTCTTCAGCCTCGCCCTGGTCCTGCACGCGGCGCCGGATGAAATTGCCGAGTTTCGACCGCTCACGCAACACAGTTGCGGTGATGTCCTTATCGCGTTCGATCATCGGGTTTGGGGTGCGCGGCGGTTCCATACGTCTGTAGACGATTCACGTCAGAAAATATTGTCCGCGGCGTGAATACGGTTTCGAATTAGCCGCTACGGTGATTCTCCGGCGCCGCAACGGCGAGGTAGCGCCCGGGCGTAGTGCCCAGGGTTCGGCGAAACATGTCGATAAAGGCGCTGACGTTGTCGTAGCCGAGTTCGAGCGCAATCGTGGTGACGGGAACCCCGTCCGCGACCAGCTCGAGCGCGCGAAGCAGGCGAGCCTGCTGACGCCATTGCGCGAACGTCATGCCGGTTTCGGTCAGAAAGCGACGGCTGAGCGTTCGCGGCGCGAGACCGGCCCATGTTGCCCATTCTTCGAGGCGGCGGTTGTCCGCGAGATCGCTGGCGAGCGCGTCCGTGATGCGGACGAGCCGCGGATCGATAGGGCTCGGCAGGCCCAGCGATTCCTCTTTCGACGCGGCGAGTTCATCGACGATGACCTCCGCAATGCGTGCCTGCGTCTGATCGAGATCGATCCCCGGCCAGCTCGCGGCGCGCCGCACGGCTTCGCGCAGCAAGGGTGTCGCCTTGATTGCGCGAGCCTGGCGCGGCAGCGACTCGCAGCGGTTCTCGGCAATGAAAACGCTCCACCCCGAGAAGGGGCCGTAAGAGCGCACCGAGTGGACGCAATGAGGTGGAATCCAGATCGCGTGGGTGGCGGGCACGACCCATTGCTGTTTGTCGAGCCCAACCGATACGAGCCCGCTCAGCGCGCCCATGAGTTGTCCGCGCGCATGGCTGTGCGACGAGGTCGTGCGCGACTCGCTTTGCGTCAGTTCGGCCGCGGCAAGGAACGGACCGCCGGGCGAGCTCACGAGATCCGGTCGAATTAGGCGGGTAGTCATGGCTAGGTGTGGCTGGAATGCAGTATCGAATGACCTTTATACCGGAGACGGGCCGAGTCCGCATCACTAGACTGGCTTCTACTTACACAACCACCGGAGTGCCGCGCGATGCGAGCCGAACACGTTCTCCCCGACCACGTCGATCAGGTCGATATCAATGGTGCGACGGTCCGCAAGGGCACGGTCGCCGCTTTTCTGGCCAATGCGCGTGTCTGGACCGATCCGGCAAGCACCGAAGCAGCGCGTGCCGTGGCCGCCACGGACATCGTCGCGGCGCTGCCGGCGCTGCGCGCCGTCGGCCTGTTCGATGTACTCGAGATTCGCGATGCCAGGCTGCGCGAATGGATCGACTCATCGATCGACCCATCGGCCGACTCATCGATCGCCATACAGGGCGACGCCCGCTGAGCGGCACGCCGGTTTCACTTCGAATTCAAGGAGCCAGCAACATGAAAGCTGCAGTCGTCAAAGTGGCGGGCGAACCGCCTGTTTACGCCGATTTCAATCGTCCCGATCCGCGTCCGGGTCACCGTATCGTCGACGTGACCGCGTCCGCGCTGAGTCACGTCACGCGCTCCAGGGCATCGGGCGCGCACTATTCGTCGAAGGGGACGTTCCCGTTCGTTGCGGGACTCGACGGCACCGGGCGTTGCGAAGATGGCCAACGCGTGTATTTCTTCTGGCCGCAGGCGCCGTTCGGCGCGATGGCGCAGCAGTGCCTCGTGTCCGAAGCGAATTGCGTGCCCTTACCAGATTCGATCGACGACGTCACGGCTGCCGCCATCGCTATTCCGGGCATGTCGTCGTGGGCGGCGCTGGTCGAGCGGGCCAGGTTCGTGGCGGGTGAGACCGTGCTGATCAACGGCGCAACGGGCACGTCGGGCCGGCTTGCCGTCCAGATCGCCAGGCATCTCGGCGCCGGGAAAATCATCGCAACGGGTCGTAATGCGGGCGTGCTGGCGTCGCTTAAGCAAGCGGGCGCGGATGTCGCCATTTCGTTGGAGCAGGACGCCGACGCGCTGAGCCATGCATTCGAATCGCAATTCCGCGAAGGGGTCGACGTGGTGCTGGATTACGTGTGGGGCGCGAGCGCGCTGTCGCTGTTGATCGCCGCGGCCCGGACCCTGGCTGAAGATGAACCGCTGCGCTTCGTCCAGATCGGCGCGATCAGCGGTGTCGATCTTCTTCTGCCGGCCACCGTGCTGCGCGCGGCGCCGATCTCGCTGTTGGGCAGCGGTATCGGCAGCCTCACTTTACCGGGCGTTCTGCACACGATGCAGCAGGTGTTCGATGCGACCGCGCGCGCGGGGTTGCAGATCGCGACGGAGACTGTCCCTCTCGCGGCTCTGGGCGCGCATTGGGGAACCCCGGGCAGCCGTCAGCGCACCGTTTTCATTCCTGGCCGTGACGATTGATGGCGACGCTATTGGCCGCGAGCGCCACGGCCAAAGGCCAGCGGCCAATAGCGCGCCGTGAGCCTTACGAATTCGCTTGCCGGCTAGCGCGGCAGAACCCGCGCCGTGACGTTGCGGGGGTCTGCGCAACTTCAGCCACCCCCGCCACCTCCACCACCTCGCGCCACCACTTTCCGCCGCGATGCGGCGCGCCCAGATCCAGCCGCTCGCCCATGCGCGGTGTCGAGAGCGCGATGCCACGCGCGGCGGCGAGCCCGACCACGCGCTCGTACGGCTCCTGCCAGCGATGCATCGCCAGATCGAAGGTGCCGTTGTGAACCGGCACCAGCCAGCGTCCGCGCAGATCGACGTGCGCCTGTACGGTCTCGTCGGGCTGCATGTGGACGTATGGCCATTGAGCGTCGTAGGCGCCGGTTTCGAGCAGCGTCACGTCGAACGGGCCCAGCCGTTCGCCGATGGTCTTGAAGCCGTCGAAGTAACCCGTGTCGCCGCTGAAGAACACGCGTAGCGCGTCATCGACGATCACCCACGAAGCCCACAAGGTGCTGTTGCCGTCGAACAGACTGCGGCCCGAGAAATGCTGCGCCGGTGTCGCCGTGAACGCGAGGCCGTCGATTTCAACGCCCTGCCACCAGTCGAACTGACGGACCTTCGACGCCTCGATACCCCATTCGATCAGGCGGTCGCCGACACCCAGCGGCGTGAGAAACACGCTCGTCCTGGCGGCGAGTGCCAGCACCGTCTCACGGTCCAGATGGTCGTAGTGATCGTGCGACAGAATCACGCCGCGCAACGGCGGCAAGTCTTCGAGCGCGATGGGCGGGGCGTGGAAGCGCTTCGGGCCGAAGCGGCGGAACGGCGAGGCACGCTCGGCGAACACGGGGTCGGTCAGCCAGAACTGACCGCGCAGCTTGAGCAGCATGGTCGAATGTCCGAGGCGGTACAGGCTCCGGTCCGGCGCGGCGTCGAGTTGTTCGCGCGACAGCGCGTCCACGGGCAGCGCGCCCGCCGGCACCGTGCCGTCCGGTTTCCTGAACAGCAGATTCCACGCGATATTCAGGGTCTTGCCGAAGCCTTCAACGGGACGCGGCTTGACGTTCCGAAAGCGCTCGCCGTCATGCTGAGCCGACATGTCGAACAATTCGCGCCCGCGTTGCGCCGCCGTCAGGCCGAAGATGCGGCGAATAGAACCGATGAACGATGTCATGCAGACCGCCTCGATACAGAAAGTAGACTGTCGAGTGTAGTTTATTTTTGAGAAAAGTAAACTGCCCGGTGTAAAATTTTATGATGAACACCAGTGATCTCCCCCTTCGCCTGACCGACCGCAAGCGGGCCGCCGTCATTGCGGCGGCGATCGAAGAATTTCTCGCGGCCGGCTTCGACGCGACCAGCATGGACCGCATCGCGGCGCGCGCGAGCGTCTCGAAGCGTACGGTCTACAACCATTTCGCCAGCAAGGAGGCGCTATTCGCAGCGATCCTGCGGCAGTTGTGGGAATCGAGTGACACGGGCGAGGCGCCGGCTTACTCCGCCGTGCATCCATTGCGTGCGCAGTTGCTGCAGCTTCTGTTCAAGAAACTGAGCCTGTTGAATAACGAGGCGTTCCTGGCCCTCGCGCGCGTTGCGATCGCGGCAGGCATTCATTCGCCGGAGCGGGCGCGCGAGATGATGACGCGCATGGGTGAGCGGGAGGAGGACTTGACCGTATGGATTCGGGCGGCCGCAGCCGATGGCCGCCTCAAGACGTCGGACCCGGTATTCGCTTCGCAGCAGTTGCAGGCCCTCGTGAAAGCGTTCGCTTTCTGGCCCCAGGTGACGATGGGTCAGCCACCCCTTGGTGTGGATGAACAAAGGCACGTTGCGGAAACGGCCGCCGACATGTTTCTCGCGCGGTACGCGTGACGTGTGACGCCTACCGCGAGGGCGGCGGGTTGCCGACGTGTGGCGTTAAGCGTCTTTCAACCAGGGCATTTCCACGGGCGACACCACCAGAGCGCGGGACTCCCGTTTCAGTTCGAAGATGAAGCCGACCAGGATCATGGAGTCGGCGTACGGGATCGGAAATACGTGAGGATTGTCGGCGGCGCTTAGCGGGTGCGCCGGCGTATCCGCTGTCTTCGCGGCGTTCTCGCGGACGCTTTCCAGCTCGTCGACCATTGCCTGCCCACTTACTTTCTGGACGCGGCTGCGCAGGTCGCTGAAGGGTTCGATGCGCGCTCCGTCTTCATTGTATTCGGGCACTTCATAGATGAACCAGGACATGGGCGTCTCCAGGGAAAAGGGCAAGCATTCTAGCAGGGGGCATCATGCGCCATGTTTTCAGTACCGCGGAAATTGAACCGCACTCCGTCCCCACCATAAAAGAGCTGAGACAAAAGTCTCATCCGGCTTGATGCTGCACTGCGGTGTGATCTTCCGGAACACGCATGCTAAAAGTCATCCTGAGCGCGCCACCTGATGATGTGCGCTGAGCAGACCGGAGACATTCATGCCTTATGTTCCGCAGGTGAGACACATCGACCGGATCCGCAGGTTGATCGAAGGCCGAACGCCTGATCGCGGCAGCGATACCGCGCGACTGGCCTCATCGTATTGGCGCTCGCTCGAGCAATATCATCTCGATCCTGGTCTGACAAAAGGTCCACGCATTCTGAGCGCGCCCGAACTACGCGACGTACAACACCGGGAAGAATCGGTTCTGCGGGCCTCAGGCGAATGTCTTTCGCGTTTGCACGAGACTGTACGCGAAGCGGATTACTGCGTGATGCTCACCGACGCGCGGGGCGTGACAATAGATTATCGCGTCGACCGGGATCGGCGCCACGACTTCAAGCGCGCGGGACTGTATTGGGGCTCCTGCTGGTCCGAGCAGGAAGAGGGAACCTGCGGCGTTGCAGCCGTGCTGCTCGATGCCCAACCGATCACGGTTCATAAGACAGATCATTTTCGCGCCGCGTTTACCACGCTGACCTGCAGCGCCTCGCCGATTTTCGGGTTGGAGGGTGAATTGATCGGCGTGCTGGATGCGTCGGCGATCCGCTCGCCTGACGAACGCGAAAGCCAGCGCCTGATCAACCACATCGTGCGTCACAGCGCGGTGCTGATCGAGGATAGTTTCTTTCTCAACGCGACCACGCATTACTGGGTTTTGCTGGCGCACCGGAATCGCCACTACGTGGAGGCTCAGCCGGAGATTCTGATTGCCTTCGATGTGCATGGAAATGCGGTCGCGGCAAACCGCCGGGCGAGAGAGTGTGTGCCGGGTCTTGACCAACTGCCGCGACCGGTCTCCGAACTATTCGATGTCCGCGCCGAACGCCTGCTGGATGTCAGGCCCGGCCGCGACATGGTCTCGATGAAGCTGGTGGGCAGCGGCTCGCCGCTTTATGCGCGTGTTCGTCCACCCGTCATCCGGGCGCAACGGCAAGCGGCGCCGAAGCCCCGGTTTCCCGCCCGCGAGGCCCAACCCACACTCACCGATATCGACGCCCTTGAGCGCGAGCGCATCGTCGCCGCCCTGACGGATGCGAAATGGCACCCTGACGAGACCGCCCAAACCCTGGGCATCTCGCGCGCGACGCTTTACAGACGGATCGCGAAGTTCGGCATTGTCCCGCCACACCGCCGCTAGCGGTCCGCGCTTATCCAGCGGGCAAAGAACCCGCGCATTACTTCGACGTTTCTTTAATCCGTATCGAATGGAGGAGCAGCCATGCCTGAAAATAATGCAAGCCAGACCATTACACATGTTCTGGAGTCCCTGGAATCGGCGCTTAAACGCGGCGATACCACTGCGGCCGTCGCGTTGTTTCAACCGGAGTGCTACTGGCGCGATCTGGTTGCTTTCACGTGGAATCTTAAAACCATGGAGGGCCGGGATCAGATTGGCGCCATGCTAGACGCCCAGCTCGACGCCATTAAACCCACCCGGTTGAGGATTGCCGAAGGCGAAGCGCCGACCGAAGCCGACGGCCTGGCACAGGCGTGGATCACCTTCGAAACGGAGGTCGCGCGCGGCAGCGGTTTTATCCGCGTGAAGGACGGTCTGATCTGGACCTTGTTGACTACGATGGCTGAACTGAAAGGCCATGAGGAACCCAAGGGCCAGCGCCGTCCGATGGGCGCGGAGCATGGCGCCCGCACGGACCGGATCAGCTGGAAGGAACGCCGTGAAGCCGAAGCGCGGGCGCTGGGTCGTGCGGAACAGCCCTACTGCCTGATCGTGGGGGGAGGGCAGGGTGGGATTGGACTGGGCGCGCGTCTGCGGCAGTTGGGTGTGCCGACGATCATCGTCGATAAGAATCCACGTCCTGGCGACCAGTGGCGCAACCGCTACAAGTCGCTCTGTCTGCACGATCCGGTCTGGTACGACCATATGCCTTATTTGCCGTTCCCGGACAACTGGCCGGTTTTCACGCCCAAGGACAAGATCGGCGACTGGCTCGAGATGTACACCAAGGTCATGGAGTTGAACTACTGGGGGTCGACCACGTGCAAGTCCGCGCGCTACGACGAAGCGGCGGCCGAATGGGTGGTCGAGGTCGAGCACGACGGCGAGACGCTGACGCTGCGGCCCAGGCAGCTCGTGCTGGCCACGGGCATGTCGGGTAAGCCGAATACCCCTTCATTCAAAGGCATGGACGTGTTCAAGGGCGAACAGCATCACTCGTCGAAACATCCCGGGCCGGACGCGTACAAGGGCAAGAAAGTGGTGGTGATCGGCGCGAACAATTCGTCGCACGACATCTGCGCGGCGCTGTGGGAAGCGGGCGTCGACGTCACGATGGTTCAGCGTTCGTCCACCCATATCGTCAAGTCAGATTCGCTGATGGAACTCGCGCTCGGCGATCTTTATTCCGAACGCGCGGTGGCGTCGGGCATGACGACGTCGAAAGCCGATCTGACGTTTGCGTCGATCCCGTACAAGATCCTGCACACGTTTCAGAAGCCCGTGTTCGATGCGATCAGGGAGCGCGACGCGGCGTTCTATGACCGGCTGGAAAAGCGGGGCTTCCTGCTCGACTTCGGGGATGACGATTCGGGGCTTTTCATGAAATATCTTCGGCGCGGGTCGGGCTATTACATCGATGTGGGCGCCGCCGATCTGGTAGCGCAAGGCAAGATCAAACTGAAGAGCGGCGTGGACGTGGCCGAATTGAAGGAGCACTCGATCGTGTTGAGCGACGGCACCGAGCTGGCGGCGGATCTCGTCGTCTATGCAACCGGCTATGGATCGATGAACGGCTGGGCCGCGGATCTCATCTCGCGTGACGTGGCGGATAAGGTGGGCAAGGTGTGGGGGCTCGGTTCGAATACGACCAAAGACCCGGGACCGTGGGAAGGCGAGCAACGTAACATGTGGAAGCCCACGCAGCAGGCCGCCTTGTGGTTCCACGGCGGTAACCTGCATCAATCGCGCCACTACTCCCAATACTTGTCGCTGCAATTGAAGGCGCGCATGGAGGGGATTGCGACGCCGGTTTATGGCCTCCAGGAAGTGCATCATCTTTCCTGATTTTCCTCATGCGGGTGTGGGGTCGGTGCGCGCTTGCCGACCCCGGTCTGACGGATAGCGGGTGGGATTGCGGCGCGCATTGAATGCTCGGCGCCGCTTTCCCGAATGAAGCGATAAGCGATATACGGCGAGTCGCTCAACCCGGGTTGATTTCGTCCAGGCTTCGCCGTGTCGTGCGAGGGCCCAGGATTCGCACCGTGAACGCCACGACTAGCAGCGCGCCCGCGATGATGCCGAACATGGCGCCGGCTCCGTGCTGATTCAATACAGGAAGCAATATGAACGGCAGCATGCCGCTGACAACGCGGGACAAGGAATAAGTACTACCGATCGCGGTTGAGCGAACACTGGCCGGAAAGATTTCGGATTGATAGACATGGTACGCATTGCTGAATACATTCGAAGCGCAGGTTGTCAACACGCCGAAGAGAACGATCAGCCCTGAGTTGTTGGAGTAGGCAAACCCCAGGCCGAAAACGGCAATGGACAAGATGGCGCCGACAACCAGCGTGCGGCGTTCTATCCAGTTGAGCAGCGGAATCGACAGTAGAGATCCGACCGGATAACCGAGAAACGACAGAGCAATAAAAAGCGTTCCGTCGGTGACGTCAAAGCCGCGGCTTTTCACCACGGTGGCGGCCAGTGTGCCGAAACCATAGTAGCCAAATCCCTGAAGCAGATGGAAGATGGTCAACATCAGGTAGCGCTTGTTGTAGGGCGGACGGCGCAGCAAGGCAATGCGCTCAGCCAATGTCATCGGCTTCCGTGTGACGACCGTTTCAGGTGAAATGACCGGCACCGCAACCCCGGCACTGTCCGCAAAACGCCGAAGCATCGCGTGAGCCTCCTCGACGCGGCCCTGCGCCAATAACCAGCGCGGGCTCTCGGGTAACTTATGCTGTACCAGCAGAACCAGTACCGCACCCAGACTGCCGATCACCAGAATAACGCGCCAGCCTGCCACTGCGCCGAAGTGCAGAGGATTGAGCCAGAGCGCCAGGAATCCAACCAGTGGCACGGCGACGTACGACGCGGTGTATGCCCAGGCGGCCATTCGCCCGCGACGTTCCTTGGGCAGAATCTCGGACAAAAAACTATCGGCAACGGGATAGATCGCACCTACACCGATACCGGTGAGAAAGCGGCAGATAACCAGCATCTCGGCGTTGACCGAGAAGGCGCCGATCAGCGAAAAACCGCTGTACCAGATCAGATTGAACAGGAACGCTTTACGCCGGCCGATCCGGTCGGCCATGCTGCCCAGAAAAAATGCCCCAAAGAACATGCCGATAAACGCCGAGGCCAGCAGCAACTTGAAGTCCATGCTGTGCCTGTCGATACCGAACTCTCCCTGCAACGCCGTGCCGATCGAGCTGACAAGGAAAATTTCGAACATGTCGAAGAACAAACCGATGCCGATAACCCACACGACAAATCGATGCAACGAGCCCGCAGGCATGTTGTCCATCCAGCCGCCTAACGTGCTGGCTTGAACATGATGGGCGGGGGTATCGTCGGCGGCGGCCGGTTCAGATGAAGAATTGCGCGGAAGGGCGCTCGCATTTGCGCCCGCATCCAGCTTGCTGGTGTTCATGCTTGTCTCCGGTGCTTTATTGTCGGGTCGGCTTATGCGCCGTTCACCACGTTGATCGGTGCGCCCGCGTGGAACGCGGCGAGGTTTGCTTCGATGCCGGCATTGAGCCGGTTCGCGGCATTCGTCGCCGCCCAACTGATGTGCGGCGTAACGATGAGGTTGGGATGCGTGCACGCGAGCAGAGGCTCATGCGGATCGGGCGGTTCCTGCGCGAGTACGTCGAGCGCGGCGCCGCCAAGGTGACCGCTCATGAGCGTCTCGACCAGCGCCGCCGAATCGACAAGACCGCCGCGTGCGCTGTTCACCAGCAGCGCGCCGGGTTTCATGGCGCGAAGCGTGGGCGCGTCGATCAGGTTGCGCGTCGCGTCCGTCAGCGGGCAGTGGAGCGAGAGAACCTCGGCGGATCGCAGCACATCGTCGAATGACGTGAAGCCTTCGCGAACGGTTTGTCGTCCGCGATGCTCCGCGAACATCACATTCATGCCGACCGCACGAGCCAGCCGTGCGAGCGCATTCCCGATCGCGCCGCGCCCGATAATGCCAAGCGTCGAACCGGCGATGTCGAGAATCGGCGCACCGTGCACGCAGAAATGCGGCGAGCCCGGCCAGGCGATGCGAGCGGCCTCACGATAGGCGAACAGATTGCGCCGCAAGGCGAAGATCGACGCGAGTGCCCACTCGGATACGCTCTGTGCCGAATAGCCCGGCACGTTGGATACAATCACGCCAGACTCGCGGCAGGCGTCGATATCGATGCAATCGAAGCCTGTTGCGGCGATGCAGATAAAGCGAAGTCTCGGCAGACGTTTCAGATCAGCCGCGCGGATGGGTACTTTGTTCGTGACCGCGATGGCGGCGTCTTCGAGCGCATGAACCACGTCGGCGGCGCGCGTGGCCGGGCGAACGGACCATTGGCTCGCCCAGGCCGGCGCGGTGAGCGGCGTGGGCAACGTACCGCTGTCGAGCAGGACGATGTTCATCGACTCTCCGGCCTGGCCAGCGTTGGCCGCAAAGGCACACCGTTCAGTTCGCTGAGTGGTACGTGCGAATCGCCGGATCGTGGATAGCGAGGCGTCATCACGTCACGCCACCAGTTCGGAAATCTCGATCAGATTCAGATCGGGATCTCGCACATACACGGAGCGAATCTTTTGCGTGGCGCCGGTACGCGCAACCGGGCCTTCGACGATCGGCCATTGGCAGCGGGCGAGATGCGCAATCACGTCGTCGAGCGGCACCGTGGCGATGAAGCACAGGTCGAGCGCGCCCGGTACGGGAACATGGGCCTTCGGCTCGAATTCTGCACCGCGCACATGAACGTTGATTTTCTGATTACCGAAGCGAAATGCACTCCGTCCTTCGCCGAACGTCTCGAGTTGCATCTGCATGACTTCGGTGTAGAACCGTTTCGTTGCAGCGAAGTCGACGCAAGTGAGGACTAGATGGTCAAGGTGGTCGATGAGCGCCATGTCATGCTCCTGAAGAAAGCGCGTGTTGTTCCGGCAGGCCGTCGGCCGCGACGCAAGGCATCGCGTGCAGGTCCAGGCGCCGTCCGGCCTTGAGCAACTGGCTCGGTACGTCGTGGCCGATCAGTCCGGGAAGCAGGGCGGAGGCGGACAGCACGGCCGCCAGATCCACGCCGGTGTCGTAGCCGTCGAGTTCGAGCATGTGCACCAGTTCCTCGGTGCAGACGTTGCCTGTTGCGCCCGGCGCGTAGGGACATCCACCGAGGCCGCCGAGCGACGCGTCGAAGCGGTCGATGCCGGCTTGAAGCGCGGCGAGCGTGTTGGCGAGCGCCATGCCGCGCGTGTTGTGAAAGTGCAGTGTGAGTTCGAGCGCGGCGATACGCGCGCGCGCGGCCGCGCACAGTGCGCCGACCTGCGAGGGATAGGCCATGCCGGTGGTGTCGCACAAGGTCACGCCATGCACGCCGAGATCGGCGAAGCGCTGCATCCAGTCCAGCACTTCAGCCTGGTCGATATCGCCTTCAATCGGGCAGCCCATCGCCGTGGACAGTGACACGTTGATCGCCACGTTCGTTTGCCTGACCACGCCGATCACGTCGCGCAACTGGGCGAACGACTGCTCGCGGCCCATGCGTAAGTTCGCGCGGTTGTGATGCTCGCTGACGGACATCACGAGATTGACTTCATCGACACTGCACGACAGCGCGCGCTCGGCGCCGCGCAAGTTCGGAACGAGCACGGTGTAGACAACGCCTTCACGTCGCGCGATCCGGTGCATCACGGCTTCGGCGTCGCGCAAGGCCGGAATTGCTTTCGGCGAAGTGAAGGAGGTCACCTCGATCTTGGCGTAACCACAAGCGCTCAGACGATCGATCAGTTCGATCTTGGCGTCGGTGTCGACGAACCTGGCCTCGTTCTGGAAACCGTCGCGCGTGGCGACTTCCTGGATATACAGACGTTTGCTGCTCATGCCGTGCTCCTGTTCAGATGATGCCGCGTGCGCGCCAGGCGTCGCGGGTCGTCGTGTCGATGCCGAGGTTTTCCAGCACTTTGTCGGTGTGCTGCCCGAGCGTGGGCGCGCAGGTGTTCACCGCGCCCGGCGTCGCGCTCAGCTTCGGGACGATGCCGGGGACCTGCACCGGCGTGCCGTCGGAGAGCTGGGCGTCGAGAATCATGTCGCGTGCTTGGTAGTGCGGATCGTTCGCGATGTCGGCGACGTCGTAGATCTTGCCGGCGGGAATGCGCGCTTCGGTGAGCGCGGCGAGCACGTCGTCGAGCGTATGGTGGTGGGTCCAGTCGGCGATCGCGGCATCCAGCCGCTCGACGTTCTTTACGCGGCCGTCGTTTTGAGCGAGTGCGGGATCGTCGGCCAGGTCCTGTCGGCCGATCAGTTCCATCAGACGCCGGAAGATGCTGTCGCCATTGCCCGCGATCAGCGCATATTTGCCGTCGCTGCAGCGATACGCGTTCGACGGCGCGATCCCCGGCAGGCTGCTGCCCGCCGCCTGACGCACGGCGCCGAACGCCGAATACTCGGGCAGCAGGCTTTCCATCATGTTGAACACCGACTCGTAGAGCGCGACGTCGATCATCTGGCCCGTACCGCCGTTCTGATCGCGATGGCGTAACGCGAGCAGGATGCCGATCACGCCGTGCAAGGCGGAAAGCGAATCGCCGATGGAGATGCCCACGCGCACCGGCGTGCGGCCGGATTCCCCGCTTAGATGCCGCAAGCCGCCCATCGCTTCGCCGATGACGCCGAAGCCCGGACGGTCGCGGTAGGGACCGGTTTGCCCATAACCCGACACGCGCAGCATCACGAGGCCTGGATTTAAGGCATGCAGATCATCCCAGCCGAGGCCCCATTTCTCGAGCGTGCCGGGACGGAAGTTTTCGATCAGCACATCGCTTTGCGCGACCAGTTGACGAACCACGTCCTGACCTTCGGGTGAGCGAAGATCGAGCGTGACGGATTCCTTGTTGCGCGATTGCGCCGCCCACCAGACGGACGTGCCTTCGTGCAGCAGGCGCCATTTTCGTAGCGGGTCGCCCGTGCCGGGCGGTTCGATCTTGATGACATGCGCGCCGAATTCGGCGAGCATTTTTCCAGCGAAGGGGCCGGCGATGAGCTGGCCCATTTCGAGCACGCGAACGCCTTCGAGCGGCTTCGTCATGGTTGTCTCCTTGCAAACGTCGTCTCTTGACGCTTACTGTGCGACAACCCGCGCGTGCTGAAAATCAATGGATTCTCAACGACCCTTTCCAGAATGGAAAGGGTCGGCGAACTTAAGCTCCGGTGTGGCCGGACATGAAGTCGAACAGGCGCAACGCCTCAGGCGACAGCGTTTCGCGCGACAGCGTGCCGATCCACAACGCGCGATGCGCCCATGCGTCGGTCAGTTTCACGGCGCGCAGACCCGCTGCGAGCAGTTCCGAGCGCACGGCGCCCTCAGGCAATATGCCGATGCCGAGCCCGTGCTCGATCATCCGGCAGATGCCGTCAAAGCTGTGCACCTGGATGCGCAGCTTGAGCACCCGGTCCGCGCTGAATGCGGCGTCGAGCAGGCGCGCGAGCAGTGAACTGCCTTCGTTCAGGCCGACGTACTCGAAGTCGAGCGTATCGGCGAAGGCGACTTCTTCGAGGGACGCGAGGGGATGGCCGGCCGGCACCAGCAGCACGAGTTTGTCCTCGCGATACACGGCCTTGTGGATGCCCGGCGACAGCACGTTGTCCGCGAAGATGCCGATGTCGGCGTCGCCGCTGCGGATCGCCGCGACGATTTCGTCGCTCAAGCGCTCTTCGAGCGATATCTTCACGCCGGGGTTGCCGGAGAGAAACGCCTCTACATCGTGCGGCAGGAACTGGATGACCGACGACGTGTTGGCCCAGACCCGCACATGTCCGCGCACGCCGGCGGCGTAGTCGCTCATCTCGTTGGCCATGCGGTTCACGCGCTCGACAACCTGTCTCGCATGCGCGAGCAGGCCATGGCCGGCGGGTGTCAGTTCGATGCCGCGTGGCTGCCGAAGCATCAGCGTGCAATCGATGCTGTGCTCCAGATCGGCCATGCGTTTGCTGACTGCCGACAAGGTCAGGCAGGTACGTTCAGCCGCTTTTGTCAGGCTGCCGAGTTCCGCGACGACGATGAAAACGCGCAGTGATTGCAGGTCGTAATGTGAGGAGCGGGTCATGGGTGGGTATCGCTTAGCGGTTTAGCGCGGGGGAAGACAATGACCCCGCACGCCGGGTCCTCGCGTGGCGGACTGGCTTCGTGTGAAGCATAGCAGGGCGAGCGCAGCCGCCGTTCGCGCGCGTCGTGCCGCGGCGATACCGCCCGCCGCTCGCCGGCTTTGACCGATTTGAGCGTCACCGCACAGACTCGCCGGGCGAGCCGTACGATTCTAAAATCTCAACGATCTGCTACCTTATGTCTTCGAGCTTCTCGAGGCAATCCTGCAGAACGATCGCGCTACTACGATGAAACCGTCCGCTCTCCGCATGCTAATCGCCCTTGCGTCGCTGGGCGTGGGATTATCTTCGGCCGTCTGCAATGCCTACGCGCTCGATACCCAACTGAACTGCCAGTCGAACCCGCACGATTTCATTGCGCCGCTTCTGGACGAGCAGTCGATCGATCCAAAACCAATGCGCATTGAAACGAACTCGGTCAACGCATTTCGTCCCGCGCGCGGCAGCAACCTGACGGCATTCGGCTTTCATGTCTCGGCCGTTTTCGGGTATGCGCAGAACGATCCGATCTTCAAACAGGGCAGCGGCCAGCCGGTCAAGTCCGCAACCTATGGCGTGGTGGTGAGAGGTTCGGCCACGTCGGTCGAGGCGAGCGTACGACAGGCTGGCAGCAATGCAGCCATTCGTGAAGTCGTGCCGCTTTTTCTCACCGCCGTATTCTGCGGCGGCCATTGAGGCCGATCTTCACTCTTTCAGCTCGTCCACTCCTGCAGCAACGCCACGGTGCGCTGTGCGAGTGGAGATAGATAAGCCTCCTTTCGAAACACCACGCCGATGTGCCGGCGCAAGTCCAGTTCGCTGGTGTCGAGATTGAGCGCGCGCAGTCCCTCGAGCGCGTCAAACGATTCCGTGCCGGCTACGCAGAGCATCGCGGTGCCGCGCAGCAGATGCAGCAGCGAAGTACTGCCGAAGTCGGTTTCGACCCGTAGTTTCGGCAAGTCGAGACCTTGCCTCGCGAAGGCCGCGTCCACCTGCTGACGAAGCGGTATGGTCGGCCCCGGCAGCAGCCACTCCTGATCCGCCAGGTCGGCGAGCCGCAGATCGCGCTTGCGATGCAGCGGATGCGAGTCGTCAGCGAGCACGGACAGGCTGTCGCGGAAGAGCTCGACAAACGACAGACCCTGCGCGTCCAGCTTCGGTTCGGGAGCCACAATCAGGTCGAGCTCACCCGCCACGAGTAAATCAACAAGGTCGCGCGCGAGCCTGCGCCGCAATCGCAGGCGTGCAGCCGGCCGTTCCTTCAGCAACTGGCGGCATGCGCCCAGAACGAGCGCCGCCGGCACCGTCGGAGAGTAGCCGAGACTCAGTACGCCCTGTTCTCCGCTGCGGATCGCGTGCATTTCCTTCAGCGCGTCTTCGTATTCCAGTGCTATGCGTCGCGCACGCGCGAGGAATAGAGACCCCGCCTGAGTCGGCGCGACCCCGTTCGCCGTTCGCTGGAACAGCGCGAGGCCGGTCTGCGCCTCGACCCGCTGAATGGCTTTCGTCAGCGCCGGCTGGCTCATGCCCAGCGCCTCCGCAGCCTTGCCGATACCGCCGTGCTCCTCCACCGCAAGCAGGTAATCCAGATCTCGCGTCTCCATGGGCATTCCTGTTGGCTATGGCTTTATAGCCAATGCCGCATTGTAGTGATGACCTGCATATTACAGACTAACGTCAGCATTGATAAAGGAGACACCGATTGGGCTTTGCTTACTTTCTGCGCCGCGCCGCGCGTTATTGGGGCGACAACGTTGCGGTCATTCATCGCAACCGCGAGTTGACGTACCGTCAGCTCGACGAGCGCTCGACCTTATTGGCGAATGCACTGCTCGGCCTGGGGCTCGCGAAAGGCGATCGGGTCGCGGTTCAGGCCCGCAACTGCACGGAGCTGGTGGAAATCGAATGTGCGCTTTACAAGGCGGGGCTCGTCAAGGCCGCGCTGAATCCGCGTTTTACCGCCCACGAGGCGGCTGACGTTGTCGAGAACTGCGCGCCGCGCGTGATGATCGCAGGCGAGGGGTTCACGGCTTACGATCGTGCGTCGCCCGGATTCGGTTCGGTCGAGTCGTTCATTTCGCTCGGCGTTCCGGCGAGCGGATACACCGATTACGAAACCCTGATCTCGCGCGCCAGTTCGCATGTGCCGGAGATCGTGCTGTCGTCCGGCGATCTTGCCGTGCTGCATTTCTCCTCCGGTTCGACCGGCAAGATCAAGGCGGCCATGCAAACTTACGGCAACCGCCTTGCGTCGCTGCGCAAGATTCTGCAGGGCATGGATTGTCCGGCGAAACCCGGCGACCGGCTCGCGCTGATCGGCCCGGTTACGCACGCGTCCGGCATGTTGATGCAGCCGTACCTCTATTCGGGCGCCACGTTAGTGCTGTTCGACACGTTCGAACCCGCGCACTTTCTGCGGGAAGTCGAGCGGCTGCGAATCACGCACGTGTTCATGGTGCCCGCGATGATCAATATGCTGCTCAACGATCCCGCGCTGGACACTGCCAATCTGACGAGCCTGAAGATGCTCGGCTACGGTGCGGCGCCCATGGCGCCGGCACGTATTCAGGAAGCGTGGGCGCGCATTGGCCCGGTGCTGTCGCAAGGTTACGGCGCGAGCGAGTCGACCTCGGGCGTCACGCGTCTCTCGATCGCCGACCATGCCGATGCAATCGCACATCGCCCCGAGCGGCTCGCGTCGTGCGGCCGGCCTACGGGCGAGACTGAAGTGCTCGTGGTTGACGAACACGGCCGCGAAGTAAAGGGGGACGCGATGGGCGAGATCGTTATCCGCGGCGCGGATGTCTTTCAAGGCTACTGGGGCGCGCCGGAGCTGACGCGCGAAGTGCTCGTCGATGGTTGGCTGCGAACCGGCGATCTCGCGCGCGTCGACGAAGAGGGGTACATCTATCTGGTCGATCGTCAGAAAGACATGATCATTTCAGGCGGCTTCAACGTCTATCCGACCGAAGTCGAGGCCTCGCTCTATCAGCATCCCGACATCATGGAAGCGTGCGTGATTGGCGTTCCCGATGAGAAGTGGGGGGAAAGCGTCAAGGCAGTCGTCGTGCTGAAGAGCGGCCGCAATACGGTCGCGGACGAAATCATCGCTCATTGCCGCGCGCGGCTCGCCGACTACAAGCTCCCCCGTACCGTGAATTTCGTTGCCGATCTGCCCAAGAACGCGAGCGGAAAGATCGCCCGCAAACTGGTTCGCGAGCAGTACTGGCAGGGCGTTTCGCGTCGAGTCAATTGAAGAGGAAGGCTATGTTCGATTACCTGAATAGCGCGGCGTTCGTCGAAACCCGCGCGGGCATTCGCCGCTTCGTCGCGGAAGAATTGCGGCCAATGGAGCAGGCGCTCGGCCTTGGCAGCGAAGACGTCTGGCCGCGCGAGACGCTGCGCGACGTATGGCGCCGCTCCGCCGCACTGGGTTTCTACGCGGCATGCCTGCCGGTCAAACTGGGTGGCAAGGGGCTTTCGATTCTCGAGCAATGCGCGCTCAAGGCGGACCTCGCCGCCTCGGGTTCCGCGCTCGCGCCACATGTACTCGGCGACCTGGGTGGTCCGCCGCGTGTCGGCAACATGCTCAAGTATGCGAGCGCGGATCAGCTCGCGCGCTATTTCGACCCGGTGATTCGCGGCGAGAAATCGACCTGCTTTGCGCTGACCGAGCCGCACTCCGGTTCGGACGCGCAGAGTATCTCCACCACGGCGGTCGTGGATGGCGACGAGCTGGTGATCAACGGCGTCAAGCATTACATCAGCGGCGCACCGTTCGCCGACTTCGCGATCGTTATGTGCGTGACGGATGCTACGACCACGCCGCCGGCCATTACCGCGGTGCTCGTCGACCTCGATCTGCCTGGCGTGACGGTGGAACAGCAATACGTGCCGATGTCAGGACAGCATATCGACGCGGACATCCGTTTCGTCGACGTCCGCGTGCCGCGTGCGAATGTGTTCGGCGGCGAGGGCAACGGCTTCAAGCTCGGCATGTCGCGCATCAACGTCAACCGGCTGTTGCATTGTCCGACGATGCTGGGCCTCGCGACCTCGGCCTATGAAGCGTCGCTCGACTATGCGCGCACGCGTCGGCAGTTCGGCGGCCCGATTGCGCGGTTTCAGGCGATCCAGCACATGCTTGCCGATATGGCCGCGGCACTATGGGCATGCGAAAGCATGATCGCGCAGACGGCCGCGCTCGCCGATGCCGGTGCCGATTTGCGCATGAAGGCGGCAGCCTGCAAGCTGTTCGTGTCGGAACGCTGCTTCGAAATCGCTGACAAGGCGGTGCAGATTCACGGCAACGTCGGGGTGACGCGCCATCATCCGATCGAGCAGACGTTCCGTAAATTGCGCATGTTCCGGGTCTTCACCGGCACGAGCGAGATTCAGCGCAATACGATTGCCCGCGTGATTCTCGACCCCGCCGGCAGCGCGGCCTCGGCGTGAAAAGCCAGCACAGTACGCTGAGTCTCGCCGCACTTCTTGCAAGGAAACGATGCAGATGAAACCGGACTGGTCATGCCTGAACGGCGTCAAGATTGTCGATCTGAGTCAGTTATTGCCCGGACCGCACGCCACTTCGATGCTGATGCAACTGGGTGCGGACGTCGTCAAGGTCGAACCGCCGGGCGCGGGCGATCCGGCACGGCAACTTGGCGGCTCGGTGTTCGCGCAGCTCAATCGCGGCAAGCGCTCGGTCGCGCTCGACCTGAAGAGTGCGGAAGGCAAGGCGGCGTTTTTCGATCTGATACGGGACGCGGATGCGGTGGTGGAAGGCTTCCGGCCGGGCGTCATGGCGCGGCTCGGACTCGGCTATGCCACGCTCGCCGAGGCGAACCCGCGCATCGTCCTGTGTTCGATATCCGGATTCGGGCAGACGGGACCGTATTCGGCACGACCTGGCCACGATCTCAACTATCTGGCGCTCGGCGGCTTCTGGTCGATACCGGTTCAGGTCAACGACCGTGTCGCGCGGCCGCGAGTGCGCCTCGCGGACTATGCCGCGTCGAGTCACGCCGCGCTCGCGCTGGCCGTGGCGATCCTCAGCGCACGTCAGAATGGCCGTGGCCAGCATCTCGACGTATCGATCCACGACTGCGTGATGGCGTGGACGGCGCCAGCCGCGTGGACCTCGCGCGATTATGCGGAGGACCCCGTAGCATCGCCGACGGTCATGCCCGAGAACGATATTTTCGAAACCCGGGACGGGCGGCATCTCGCGCTGGGCATTCTGGAAAACAAGTTCTGGCTGACGCTGCGCGACGCACTCGGCGCGGAGTGTCCCACGCTGCTTGACGACCGCTTCGCATCGCGCCTCGGCAGGCAGCAGTTCAAGCGTGAGGTCAACGCGCTGCTGGCGTGCCTGTTCCTCACACGCACGCTTGCCGAGTGGCTCGACACGCTGGGGGCTCTCGACCTGCCGGTTTCGCCGCTGCTCGACGCAGAGGCGCTGTTTCTCGATCCGCACGTGCGCGCGCGCGGCATGATCCACGAGTTCGCTCACGACAGAACCATGGCGGTGCGCTTTCCCGTGAAGTTCTCCGCGGGTTTGCCCGACGCAGGCGACACTGTCCCGCTGCTCGGTCAGCACGACGGCTGAGGCAACCCAATACCAGGGACGCAAAGACGTTCCCACAGTCATGGAGACAAACCGAATGGCAACCGAACAAAGCCGGTATCGGCCCTGGCGGGCGTGGTCCATCGCGATCATGCTGGCCTTGATGATGCTCGTGAACTTTCTGGACAAGGTCGTGCTTGGCCTTGTATCCGTACCGATGATGCGCGAGCTTCATCTGTCGCCCACGCAGTTCGGGCTGATCGGCGGCAGCCTCAACTGGCTGTTTGCGATCTCAGCGGTGCTCGGCGGCCTCGCGGCGAACCGCACGTCGACAAAATGGCTGTTGCTGCTGATGGCCGGCGCGTGGACCGTGCTGCAATTGCCGATGCTCGTCGCCGGCTCGATCTGGAGCGTTATCGCGTGCCGTGTTCTGCTCGGCGCGGGCGAAGGGCCTGCGTCGCCGGTTGCCGTGCATGCGCTCTACAAGTGGTTTCCCGACGCCAGGCGCAACTTGCCCGTCGCGGTACTGCATCAGGGCAGCGCGCTCGGTCTGCTGGTGGCGGGTCTCACGATTCCGACGATCACCGCCCATTGGGGCTGGCGCGCCAATTTTCTCGTGCTGTCCGTACTCGGCAGCCTCTGGTGCGTCACGTGGCTGCTGTTCGGTGCCGAAGGGAAACTGGCGAGTCCGGCGCGATCGGGCGATGCCGTGCGGGTTCCCTATGGGCTGCTGCTGACGGACCGAACGGTGCTGGGCATTTTCGCCGGGCATTTCGCCGCAAACTGGATTCTCGCGATGACGCTCACCTGGACGCCTACCTGGCTGCAACTTGGCATGGGATACGCCCCCCAGGTGGCCGGCCGGATGTTCGCGTTGTTCGTGGCGGTGACCGCGCCGCTTAGCCTTGGCCTCGCCTGGCTGTCCCAGCGCCTGCTGGCGCGTGGCGTGCCGTCGCGGATTGGGCGGGGCGGCTTCCTGACCGTGACGCTCGTCGTGGCGGGCGCGCTGCTTGCCTCACAGGCGTGGCCGGGTCTCTCGCCGATGCTCAGGTTCGTCTTGCTGACGCTCGGCAGTGGCATGACGCTCGTGACGTACTCGATTGGGCCCGCCATGCTCGGCGAAGTGACACCTGATGCACAGCGAGGCGGCATTCTCGCGCTGAGCAACGGGTTTTCGTCACTCGCCGGACTCGCCGCGCCGATCGTGACCGGCTTGCTGATCGAAGGCGCCGGCCGATCGACGGCGCTTGGGTTCGAACAGGCGAGCGTTGCGAGTGGTGTGGTGCTGCTGGGATGCGGCGTGCTGTGCGCTTTCTGCCTCGACCCGCAGCGCTCGCAGCGCCGCCTCGCCCTCGGCACGCTACCTGTGCCGGGCAATCTCAACCTGGTTGAACGGGGCTGACCGCTCCAGCAAGCCTGTTTCGCGTCGCGTACCTCGGGATGCGCGACAGTTCGCTGACTGATTAGTTATCCATATGAACACATAAAATAATCAAGGAGACGTATGAAGAAGGTCTTGTATGCAACGCTGATGAGCGTGCTTTCCGGTGCTGCCTGTGCGCAATCGAGCGTTACGTTGTATGGCGATATCGGCGGCGGTGTCCGATGGACGAACGGCGCCAAGGGCGGCAGCGTAGTGGGTTACAACAACAATATCATCGCCGGCAATCAGTTTGGCTTTACCGGCAAGGAAGACCTGGGCAACGGTCTCAAGGCGATCTTCAAGCTCGAGGGGGCGTTCAATAGCGGTACGGGTGCGGTAAAGACCTCGGGCACGTTGTTTTCGCAAGCAGCCTTTGTTGGTTTGACCGGCGATTTCGGGCGCCTGACATTCGGCCGGCAACTGAACGCCAACGAAGACTTCGGCATTCTGATCGATCCTGCCGGCGGGAGAGGGCAGTCCATCGCGATCGAACCGGGTGTGGTCTATAGCGCGAGTTATTTCACGCTCGATTCGCGTTTCAATAACACCATCAAGTATCTCGGGCAGGTCGGCGGATTTCGCTTTGGCGCGAGCTATTCGCCAGGCGGAGTGACCGGCAATTCCCGTGCCGGTACGAACTTCTCCGGTGCCGCCATGTATCAATGGGGACCGGCGCTCGGCGGCGTGTCCTATCAGAAGACCTGGAGCGCGACCGCGGCGCAGTGGGCGCAAACGTTCCAGACTGGCGGCACGCTGCAGATCGGGCCGGCGCGCCTTTACCTGAACTATGCCGATCTCACGGTCACCGGCACGACGCCTGGCGCACCCCGGCGCCGCGACAAAATTCCGGGTGGCGGCATGGTGTGGGTCGTCACACCGTCATTCCAGGTCACGGCGGCGTTCATCGACGATATCGCCAGCGACCTCGGCAACGCGCAGTCCGCCAGTGGCCACAAAATCACGACGTTTGCGATCGCCGAGTATTTCCTTTCCAAGCAGACCGAACTCTATGCAGAGGTGGATCACAACGGTTTCTCGGGCGCTTATCGCTATGACCCTGCAAATATCACCGCTCTTGGTCTCAACCCTGGCGGCCATGCGCTGACTGGCGTTTCAGTCGGCCTGATGACCCGTTTCTAGTGATTCATGGCGACCCAATGAGCGTTCATATTCCCTACTTTTTCATATTGACCGAAGGAATGGCATGACCAATCCACACCCGAATCTGCATGCCCTATTTGCTGCGATACTTCTCGCGTTCGCCGGCAATGTCATGGCGCAGGCCATGCCCGTCCCGTCAGAAGGGGCGGCTGCCGGCGCCTCCACCGTAGTCTCCGCCAAGGCTTCGAAGGCGGCGGACAGGAAGCTTGCTCATCGCGTTGCTACTGCGCTCGAACGAACCCGCGGACTGAATGCGGCCCGCATTCTCGTCAAGGCCCGCGACGGGCATGTCACGCTGAACGGCTCGGTAACCGATAACGAGCAAATTTCGTTGGCCACTGATGCCGCAAGGCAAGTCGACGGCGTCAAAACGGTGGAGAGCTTTGTCCGCGTTTCCGGGCCGTCACTATAGTGGCATCGGGAAACTTCGTATCCTGTGACGCCGGGGCTGGACGCTGCAAAGACGATAACGGCAATGGCGCACCTGCAAGACCGCTTACCAAGAGAAAATACATGAACATCCGCCCACTTTCGGCCGCTTCGACAATCCGCTTGCGCGTTGCCCTGTCCGCCGTGCTGATCGGCACAGTATTGCCCACGGCGGCGCATTCGCAAATCGCCGCGCCCGTCACGGATCCCGTTGCACTTGGCGTCATGCAAGGTTTTCCTCCGCCGCCCGACAAGCTGGTCACGAAGGCGAACTCCATGCGCTCTCCTAACCTTGTCTGGGCGCTGAGGAACACGCGCATGCTGATGCCGACGGCCAATGTCGAGCATGCACGTGTGCCGATGCCTTTGCCGGCCGCGTCCACGCTCGATCCTGACAACGTGCAGTTCACCGTGGATGGAACGACGTTGAGCCTGAGCGATTATCTGCGACGAACCTACACCGACGGTTTCATCGTCATTCACAATGGAAAGATCGTCTATGAGGGCTATTTCAACTCGTTTACGCCGCATCAGACTCACGCGTGGGCCTCCATGACCAAATCGGTAACGGGACTGATTGCCGCGCAATTGATCGACGAAGGCAAGCTCAACCCGGAAGCGAAACTGTCCGCATATGTACCCGAACTGGCGGGCACGCCGTTCGGCGATGCCACCGTGCAACAGAACCTCGATATGGAGGTGCCGGTGAGTTATCCGGCAGATCTGCCACCGGATCTGGGTCTCTTTGGCGCCGTGGGATTCATTCCCCGCCGCAGCGATGCACCTGACAGCATCTACGATTTTCTGAAGGTGACGCACGCAACACCGAATGCGACAGCGGGTCAGATGTGGTATTACCAGAACGGCTCGCCGGAAGCGCTCGCCTGGGCGCTGCGGCGCATTACCGGTTTGTCGTGGAGCGAGATGGTATCGCGTTCGATCTGGCAAAAAATCGCCGAAGACAACGGTGACGTTGTCGTGGATCGAACAGGGACGGAGATGGCAAGTGGCGGCTTCAATACGACGCTGCGCGACGCGGCCCGCTTCGGTGAATTGATGCGCAAGGGAGCGGCCGGCACGTCTGCGTTGTTCCCTGTTTCGTCGATCCGCGCTGCTTTGAAACCCACTGACAACGCCGGCGCATTCGCGAAGGGCAATCTTGCAGCAGGGCGTCCAGGCTATTCCTATCACGACTACTGGTACCAGGTGAACGACGGTGACAGGTCGTTCACGGCAGGCGGGCGATTTGGCCAGTCGATTCTCGTGAATCCTGCAGCCGGCATCACGATCGTCAAATTTTCATCGTATCCCGATCAAGCCGCACGTCCGACGAGCGCCGCGGCGGGCAACGCCATCGCTCGCGCGCCGCTTGCAACGGCCCAGACCCTGGACGCTGCGGCGCGCGCGATCAAGGCCGCGCTTGGATCTTGAACACAGGCGTGCAAACGGGCGGGACTGTTCAGCCCCGCCCGTGGTTCACACGCCAGCTTTTCTTTCACTAGCGACTTTCACCCGCGCGATCGATCAGCCGTTCGCCCACGCGGCGGCCGTGGCAACCGCGAAGTCCCGATAGGATCTTGGCTGCCGTCCGAGCAACGCGGCGAGGCGTTCGACTTCAGCAGGCGAGGCGACTGCGCCGTCCAGTTGATACCGGCGCATCATCAAACGCATGTCGTAGGCGAGCCAGCCTGGTGCGACCGCCTTGAGACGCTGTTCGAGGGTATCGAGGTCGTCGCCACCGTAGCGCACCGGACGTCCCAGCGCCTCGGCCCAGATCGCGGCGATGGTGTCCGAAGTCAGCGCATCGGGTCCGACGAGTTCGTACGTCTCACGCGGCAACGGCCTGGCGGCGCGCTCGCGGCGCAGGAGTTCGCGTGCCGCGGCCTCGCCGATGTCGCGGACATCCACCATTGAAATCCCTTTGCTGCCAATCGGCATGCCGTAGACACCGTGCGTCAGCAGCGGATCTTTCTGCCGGACATCGTTCTGGATGAAATAGGCGGGGCGCAACACCGTCGCCGGCAGATCGGTGTGCTCGATCATGCGCTCCACCGTGTGCTTGCCGGTGAAGTGAGGCACGTCGACATACTCCGCGCCTTTGAAAACCGACAGATAAACAATGCCTTTCACACCGGCTTCCCGCGCGACGCTGAGGGTCTGCAGCGCTTGTGTCAGCTCGTCGGCGGCGTTGGGGGCGAGCAGGAACACGGTGCTGACGCCGTTCAGTGCGCGCCGTACTGCGTCGATGTCGGACAGGTCGCCCTTGACCGCGATGACGCCAGCGGGAAACTGGGCCTTTTCCGGAGAACGGGTCAGGGCCCGCACTTCGGCGCCGCTGCCGTTCAGATGGTCGAGAACCTGCTTGCCGATCACGCCTGTGCTGCCAGTTACGAGGATTGCCATGATTTTCTCCTGGGGTTGAATGGACTGGGTGAGTCCGTGAGACGAACAATAGTCGTTCCATTGCATGGCCGAAAGTGCAAGAATCAAGACATCTCGTCTCATAAATGGAACGATCATGGATTTGACCTCGCTGGCGGATTTCAACGCCGTCGCATTGCACGGCGGCTTCGGGCCGGCCAGCCGCGCGCTCGACCGGCCCAAGGCCACGCTGTCGCGGCGCGTGGCCGAGCTGGAAGAAGAGCTCGGCGTGCGGCTGCTCGAGCGTGGCGCACGCAGGCTGCGTCTGACCGAGGAAGGTCTTGCACTCCACGAGCGCACGCGCGGACTCATGACGGAGATTCAGGAGGCGGGCGAAGCGGTTGCGTCGCGCGCGCCGGTGCCACGCGGGCGTTTGCGCATCAGTGCACCGGTCGTGTTCGCGCATGTCCTGCTGTGCCGGATCGCCGCGCGTTTTGCGCTGGCCTATCCGCAGGTCGAACTCGAGATCATTGCGGAAGACCGCGTCGCGGATCCGGTGGAGGACGGCTATGACCTGGTGATCCGTATCGATCCACCGCATGACGAGCAACTCGTCGGGCGGCGCATTCTGGGTGATGAGCGTCTCGTGGTCGCTTCGCCGGGCATGTCGATACCGTCGATGACCGCAAGCGAAACAGAGCCGCTTCAGGTGCCGGCGGCCATGTTCCAGAGGACGCCACCTGGCGTTCTCTGGAACATGCGGATTGATGGCGGTGGTGTGAGAGTCATCAAGCCGATGCCGGTGCTGCGGATGTCATCGCTATTGATGGTGCGCGAGGCGGTGCTGCAGGGCGTGGGCGCAGCGCTTCTGCCGCGCTTGCTGGTCGAGCAGGATGTGCGGGAGGGGCGGCTCGTTTGCTGGGGAGCGGAAGCGGGGGCGCCTGTGGAGATCTGGGCGCTTTATAGTTCGCGCCGTCTGCTGAGCGCCAAAGTCCGGGCATTCATGGACATGCTGAAGCCGGACACCGTCAGGACCTGATTGATTGTTTTTTTCTTGAACGTCACAAGCGTGCACTGTGAGTGTGCGATACGTAGCGGCACCGACCTGAACGATCCTCGCACACCTGGCAAACCTGGCAAATAGTCGAAAAAAATGCTGACCGCATTTTTCACGCTTTACTCGATGATACGGTGATCGATGTTATCGAAGGACACTTGTCAGGAGAGCATTGCCCATGGTTAAGAAACGAATTCGCGCTGTGCTGCATAGCGCGGTCATCGCAGTGATCGCGGCGGCGACTGTATTTGCGCCAGTATGTCAGGCGCAGTACACCACCGACTGGCTGGCCAACACATTCGGAACACTCGCCGCACACGTGGGCAACACCGCGCGCTCAATGTGGGTTGCGCCCGAAGGCGTGATCTACACGGCCTCTATGTGGGATGAAAACGAGGGCGGCGTCGCGATCTACCAGAACGGCAAGAGCATCGGTTCCATCGGAATCAACGGCGAGTTTCAGGGGGGGGCCATCACGGGGAATGCCACATCGATTTTCGCGGCGTTGCAGTACAGCACCAAATACGGCAGCGGGGCGGTAGGACGATACAACCGCGCGACTCAGAAACGCGATCTCCTCATTCCTGTGAGCACCTGGAACGCTGTCAAGCGGTCCGACGTCATCACCGGGCTCGCGACAACCGGTTCGCTCCTTTATGCGAGCGACTTCTTGAGTAATCGCGTTCGGGTCTATACGACCGACGGCGTGTGGCAGCAGGACATCAACGTATCGAGTCCCGGCGCGCTCGCGGTGGATAGTGCGGGCAATCTCTGGGTAGCGCAGCAAAGCGCGGCCGCGGTCGTCGAATTCAGTTCTGGAGGCGCTTTGCTGAATACGATCCAGATGCCCGCTGCCTCGCAACCCGCCTCGCTATATTTCGATGTCTCATCAGGACAGCTGATGGTTGGCGACCAGGGTCCCGACATGAATATCAAGCGCTACAACGTCTCGGGTACGCCGACGCTGGTCGGCACGTTCGGCATTCAGGGCGGCTACCTCGATACCACCACCGGCATTAAAGGTCAGGTTGGCGACAAGCGTTTCACGCGCGTTGTCGGCATCGGTAAAGACTCTGCCGGCAATCTGTATGTGCTCAACAATCCATGGGGCGGTGGCTGGGATCTCGGTCGCAACGGCGGCACCGACATTCATGCGTATGACAGCACCGGCAATTTGCAATGGAAGCTTCAGTCCCTCAACTTCGAGGCTGTCGCCGCGCCGGACCCGGTTACGGACGGTGCCTACTTCTACGGTGGCACCAACATTTATACCGGCACTGCCGGAGGCACCTTCGTTGCGAACACCGTCGATCCGTTCACCTATCCGTCCGATCCACGCCTCAACATGAACGATACGCAGCGCGATGAGCACTTCGGTCAGCTCGTCAGCGTTGGCGGCAACCGGATTCTCGTTGCGTCCGGCCAGAACCCCGGCATCTTCTACTTCTTCCATTTCAACGCGGCGAGCGGCTATATCGCCATTCCGGACGCGTCGATTCCAGGTCCGGCCTTCAATACGACCCGATCGGTCACAGGTGGATTTTGCATCGATAGCAGGGGAGACGTGTGGGCCGGTCTGGACAGGACCAATCACATCTACCACTACCCGTTGACGAGTTTCGATGGCGAAGGCAAGCCGACATGGGGGCCCGGAATCGCCATCTCTATTCCGCAGAGCATCCGTCCATTGACGCGCATCATCTACCTGCCGGAGAGCGACACCATGATCCTCGCTCAAGGCATTGCCGGAAGCTGGGACTGGACGGCGATGCAATCGAGGATCGAGGTGTATCACGGCTGGAGCGCGGGCAACACCACGCGGCCTAATCCGGTCATCACGCTCACCAGTGTCAATCCCAAGTCGATCACGGCCGCCGGGAACTACCTTTTTGTTGGCTACGTGCATACGGTGCCCAACATCGACGCCTTCAATCTCACCACGGGTAACCTCGATACGACGCTGATCAACTCGAGCGCGGGGACGGTGGACGTGGGCAACGACGTGGATTCGATGTATGGCCTCAGGGCCTACCTTAGATCGGCCGGTGAGTACGTGATCACGAAAGACAACTACAACGGATCAAGCGTCATTGTTTATCGCTGGACACCTTGACCGGTTTACTTCGGCGGCTATGATCAGATGAAAAGAGGCGGTGCACGTTTGATACTTCGTTGAATTCGCACCGCCCGGTTCTCGCCGGCAAAGCATTTTCGCCTTGCGCGTATTGGTATTAATAATATAAAAACCGGCGACGCCATTCTCTGTTTTACCGATTTATTTTTCTTCAACAAAAGTCAAAGATTTGCGTTTTCCGCGCCCCGGTGAGGCAGAGATTTTCCGTTTCCGTTCCTTTGGAAAATCGTCGGGACGTTTTTCGAAAGATTCTTTGAACTACTACTTATCATCCAGGTTCGCGGTGATGTTACACAGATGGAACGTTTATAATTCGTCTGCAAAGAACGGGCTGTAAGTAATGCCGGACGTGCGCCGGGCACTGCGTCGATCAAGTAAAGCTTGCGTGGGCAGGCGTTTTTCGCGGCGCTGGATCAGTGCCTCTCAAACAAACGGGTTGCGAATGAGTCGAGCGACTTTGACGCTACCTGTCAGCGACTTTCACAGGTATTGCACTACCGGAATTGGGCTCGAAACCTAATTAGTTTCGTGCTCCGGATGCACCTGCCGTGTTCTGGATTTTCCTCGGCCGATATCGAGGCGACCAGGTTCGCCATCAATCATTGATAGAACTTCACTGCGCAGTTTTTTTGTGAATAGTAAGTAATACGTAATAATTATCTGTTGACGGGCGACAGATCGAAAGCGTTGAGCGCGCTGTAGCCTGGCGGCGCTCGGCATGCGTTCGAGTGCCTGGCGGTATCTGCCGGCGGATAACAGCACATCGGAAGCGTCAGCTTCATCAGCAATGAACGCCCTCATCGCGTTCGCCGCGTCAACTCTCTCTGTACACAAACAACGTCAAGGCGGGACGGCTTAGTTCGATCTTGCTCAATCCCCGGGGATAACCTGATTTTCAGCGATACACATCGACAATGACGAGAAACTTCAAACTTCTAGGGGTTGCGGCAGCAACCGTGCTGGCATGGTTTGGTGCGGAAAACGTGCAGGCGGCAACGAGCACCATCACCGTCGCCGGACTGCAATACAAGTTGTGCGCGCAAGAGAACGGCACCTGCAAGTTCCTCGGGACAGGCTCGGTGGTGTTCGGTGCAGTTCCGCCCAACGCGCCGTCGGTCATGCTGACGGCCCCGGCTACCTTCAGCAACGGCGTGGGATGCTATGTCGGCGCGGTCTCGCAAATAGATCCCGCATTCGGCTATGGCAAGTCGTGCTGGGTGAGAGCGGTCGCCGCTAACGGGACGCCGACTCCGACGCCAACTCCGGCACCGACGCCGACGCCAACTCCGACACCGACACCGACACCGACACCGACACCGACACCGACACCGGCACCGGCACCGGCACCGAGTCCGGCGCCAACTCCGACTCCGACTCCGACGCCAACTCCAACCCCAACCCCAACGCCCACCCCGACCCCAACGCCGGGCAGCTCGACGCTCTCGTGCGGCACGCCTACACACACCGCTGGCGGAACCGCCAACGGCGTGATCAGCGCCGATACGCCCAACACCGACGGCCTGCGCATTTTCCAGAACAACGCACCGTTCAAGCTCGCGATTACGACAAACGCGCCGGGCGCGGACACGGTCATCTGGTCCGTGGCCGATTCGAATGGCGCGATCAAGACGCAGGGCAGTTTTGCGGTTAGCGCCGGCGTGCAGACCAACTCGATTCCATGCACGTCGACGTGGTCAGGCTATGGCGCGCTTACCGCGACACTGCGCTCGAACGGCGGCACATTGCCAAATAGCGGCACGCGTCCGGTGGGTGTCGCGACGTTCGGCGTGTTGCCGAACCTGACGCCGGTACTGGGCACCGTGACGTATGCCCATCAGGATCAGCATCGCTTCGGCATGCAGGGCTTCAATGGGAACATCGCCGCGCTGCACGATATGGGTATCTCATGGACTATCGACGATCGTGAAGTTTCGGCTATGGAGCCCAACGGCCCCAACACATACACGCCGAGCGTGAACGACCTCGATCCGTTCTACAAGGCAAATCCTGATCAGATGCGCATTGTGCGTCTCGATGGACTGCCTGCCTGGGATTCGAAGACGGGTCAATTCAACGACAGCTACTATGCGCCGTCGAACATGCCGGAGTTCCAGAGCTTCATGGCCAAGGTCGGTACCGACACGAGCCTGATTCGCGCGGCAAACTATCCGAACCAGCAGAGCAACTACTATCAGGTGACGTGGGAGCCGAGCCTCGGCTGGGCGGACAGCAATGCGAACTTCGTCGCCATGTACAAGGCTGCGTACCAGGGCATTCATTCGACCGATCCGAACGCCGTCGTGATGGGCCCCACCAATCCGTTCCCGGCGAATTGCACCACCTGCACAACCGGCTATCTGCAGACGTTCGGTGCACTGGGCCTGTGGAATTACATCGATGCAGTGTCAACGCATGGCTACTGGAATGCGGGCACCTATCCGGCTCATCCGCCTGAACTGCAGGACTCCGACCCGAGTACGGCGAACCAGGCGAACGCGCTCGACAACCAGATGACGCAGTTGCGTTCGGTGATGCAGGCGGGCAAGCCGAACATGAAGCTCTTCGTCACCGAGCAAGGCGCGAGTTACGATCCGGGCCTTAACTACGGTCCGACGGTACCGTCGCAGAACCAGTTGTTTGCCCAGGCCGCGGTTGGCGTGCGCTCGCACATCATTGTGCTGGGTGGTGGCGCACAGTTGACGACGCTCTTCTACGGTGCGGACTATCCCGGCGAAGTAGGCTACGGCACGTTCTTCGACCTGAACGATGCACAAGGCGCGTACGGTGCTTCGAACCTTTCGCCGAAGCCCGAAGCGATGGCCTTCGCCACGATGACGCGTGTGCTGGACGGCACGAATACGTTGGGCCGGATCACGGGTGCACCGTCCGGTACCTTTGCGTACTCGTTCCAGCAACTCGGCAACGGCAAAGTGGTGACGGCTGCGTGGGCGCACAGCAATGCGCAGTGGCCTGCGAGCAGCGGTCTTTATAGCCAGACCTACTCGACGAGCTATACGCTTCAGGTCGACAGCGCCGGTACGTCGGGCAATGTGACGAAGATCGATGGTTACGGCAATACCAGCACGCTTGCCTATACCAACGGCCAGGTCACGCTGACCCTCACCGAGGTGCCGCAGTACATCGTGTCGAATAACGCGACGGTTGCCAAAGCCAACGCGACGGTTCCGGTCGGGTATATGGGCCAATAAGGCCGGCTAGTATCGGCGCGCTGCCGCTGAAATGGCGGCGCGCCGATCGACTCAGACTGCGGCGTCCCGCAGATCTCTTATGTGCTGATACACGGTCGCACGCCCCATCCCCAGCACGTTTGCCACGTAGTTCGCGGCACTTTTCCCCTTGAACGCGCCTTCTTCCCAAAGGGCCTCGACCAGTTCCCGGCGATGGTCGCGGGTTAGTGAGTTCAATGCCAACTGGCGTTCCTGAAGCCATGCGTGAAGGAACGTGTTGATACGTTCCTGCCAGTCGTCCTTGAACAATTCCTCGGGCTGCTTGACTACGCCGGCGCCGGAGATCACCCGGTCGATGACATGTTTCATGTCCTCGAAGACCGCAATGTTGTAGTTCACGCACATCACACCAACGGCGGCGCCCGCATCGTCGAAGAGAACGGTGCTGACACAGCGCATCCGCCGGCCGTCCCAGTTGATCTTTTCGTATGGCCCGACCGTGCCTGACTCCACCGAATGGTCGATTTCTTCCAGTGCCGATTCGTCACCCAGTTCGCGCTTGGACAGGTTGTTTGCAATGTAAGCAACGGTCTGGCTTTGCAAGTCATGAATCACGACTTCAACGTAGGGGAAAAAGAGCAGCGCGATACCGTCGGCGACACGGCCGTATCGATCCAGAAGAAGCTTGCGTGCGGCCGTTGTCTTTGTCTTTCGCATAGGGATGGGGGAGATTCCAGGGGGCGGGGAGTCTGCAACGTGTTGCACCACGGTGCTGCGAATCCGCATGTTGTGCGTTATTTTGCCATGTCGCTGCGCGGCCCACCCAGGTGCCTGAAGAGTTCGTTGGCAATCGCCACGTCTTCCAGTCCGAGTCCAATTGAGCGAAAGAAAACGTGCTGTCGCCCGGAGGGTTTTCTGGCGAGGCCGGACACCAGTTCAGGCAGATCGCCCAGCACGTTTTCCGGCGACCAGTCATGCAACTGCGCCGCCAGTTTCATTTCCCCCGCGCTGGCAGGCGTGGTTTGCCGGTAGTCGCAATAGACCTCCATGTTCGGGAGCCATGCGGGCGGAATTTCGTGAGCATTCGCGACGTTCGTGCTGATCGACGTAATGAGCGCGGGCTTTGTCAGCATCTCTTGCGAAAGCACCGGTGTGCCTGAGGACGTGCACAACGCCACCACGTCCGCATCGCGCAAACACTCTTCAAGACTGGCGCAAACCAGCGCACGCTCATCGAGCGCGCCGATCGCCGCGCGCTTTGCCTCGTTGGCGCCAAGCTCGGGTGAAAACACACTGATCAAGTCCCACGGCCGTAGCGCCGCGAGATGGCGCAGATGGGCCTGTCCCACCGCGCCCGCACCGACGATGGCAAGCCGGCGCGCGTCCGGTGCCGCAAGATGATCCACGGCTAGTGCGGTCGCACCGGCGGTGCGCTCGACGGTGAGCAATCCCGCATCGCACCACATCAAGGGCTGCCCTGTTTCCATCGACATCAGCGCAGTCCACGCCGTGATGACCGGTTTCGATTCAGTCACGATGTAAGGCGACAACTTGGCGCCGAATACCTTGGCTTCCCCCAAAACCCCGAGATAGGTGATGAAATCGCCGGCCCCTTGCGGAAAGGGTGTGAAGGTCTGAGGCGGTTGCACCGCGGCCTCGTTGGCAAGCGCGATAAACATGCGTGTCAGCGCGCCGCGCACATCGAGGTGAGGCAGTGTTTTACGCACTGCGTCCTGTTGGACGATCAACGGGAATACGTGGTCTGTGCTGCTCA
Source organism: Paraburkholderia fungorum (assembly GCF_046026025.1). GTDB lineage: Bacteria > Pseudomonadota > Gammaproteobacteria > Burkholderiales > Burkholderiaceae > Paraburkholderia > Paraburkholderia fungorum_E. The sequence goes on from NZ_JAQQFL010000036.1 coordinate 85,401, forward strand.
TGGGCTTGCTCTCCAGATCGTTGCCGGCTTGCGGCGTCAGCACGATTCTAAAGTCAAAAAGTCCAATCTGGACTTTTATTTTTGAAAATTGCTTGCAATTGCCAATGTCCAGAATAGACTGTTGTTCCAGAGCGAGCGTGTGAAGCCGGTCTCTTTTGCCTCTCACGCGGCTTCTCGACGTTGCGCCGTTTGCGGCCACTTGCGGCCATTTTCGACCGTTCGCACCCTGAATTCGCGACCCTTCAACCACACTGGGAACCATCATGCCTCTGAAGCTTTCACTGTCACTTTTCGTCGCGGCCGCGTTAGTCGGTTCGGTCGGCACCGTTAGCGCGGAGACGCAAAGCACCTTGCGTTTCGGCATCGAGGCAGCGTATCCGCCGTTCGAGAGCAAGTCGCCGACAGGGCAATTGCAAGGGTTCGACGTTGACGTCGGCAACGCGGTTTGTGCAAAGATGGGTGTGAAATGCGAGTGGGTGGAAAACGCGTTCGACGGTTTGATTCCCGCGTTGCAGGCGCGCAAATTCGACGTGATCAATTCCGCAATGAACATCACGGACAAGCGTAAACAGTCCATTGATTTCACGCCGCCGATCTACGTGGTGCCGATCGTGATGGTGGCAAAGCGCGGTTCGTCCTTGCTGCCGGATGTGAAGCACCTGCAGGGCAAACGCGTCGGTGTCCTGCAGGGATCGTCGCAGGAAGATTTCCTCAAGCGCCACTGGGCGAATGCCGGCGTATCGATCGTCTCGTATCAGGACCAGGATCAGGTGTATGCCGATCTCGTTGCCGGACGGCTGGATGCCGCGGTCCAGGAGGCGCAGACCGTCGAGGACGGTTTCCTGAACAAGCCATCGGGCAAGGACTATGCGATTGCCGGCCAGCCGCTCAGCGATCCGGCAACGCTTGGTGAAGGGACGGGCTTTGGTTTGCGCAAGGGTGACAAGGCGTTGGCTGGAAAGATCGATGCCGCGCTCGAGGCTTTGAAGAAAGACGGCACGCTTAGCAACCTTTCGCAGAAGTATTTCAAACGCGACATCATCGCGAAGTAACTTATGGATTTCGATGTGATCGTGCTGGGCGCCGGGATCGTCGGCGTGTCGTCGGCGTTGCATCTGCAGGATCGCGGACGCCGCGTGGCGCTCGTCGATCGGCGCGGCCCCGGTGAGGAAACCAGTTTCGGCAATGCAGGTCTGATCGAGCGGTCGTCGGTGCTCCCTTACGCCTTTCCACGCGATCTGGGGACACTGTTGCGCTACATGCGCAATCGTTCGACCGACCTGTACTGGGACTACAAGGCCTTGCCGTCATTTGCCACGTGGCTCGCGCGATTCTGGTGGGAGTCGTCCCCGGAGCGGGTTGAAGCGGCCGCGCGCGACGTGCTGCCGTTGATCCGGCAAAGCGTCGACGAACACGATGTGCTGATCGGGCGTGCAGGTCTCCAAAGCCTCGCGCACGACGGCGGCTGGATCGAGGCATTCCGCACGCGCGCGGAATATGAGCGGCAGGCATCGGCCGCCGAAGTTACGGCGAGGACACACGGATTGCGCGTGACTCAGCTCGATGCCGCGCGACTGCTGGCGCAAGAACCTGGTTTGAACGCCGGTTTTTGTGGCGCCTTGCATTGGCAGGACCCGAAGAGTATTTCCAATCCGGGTGCATTGACGAAGGGATATGCGCGCCTGTTCGAAGACGGCGGCGGCACGTTTCTGACCGGGGAGGCAAGCACGGTACGCGAGGAGGCTGACGCATGGACTGTGCAGACGTCGCAAGGCAGGATCAGCGCCAACGAGGTTGTGGTGGCACTTGGCCCGTGGTCCGATAAAGTTTTTGCGCCACTCGGCTATCGCATACCGCTGCGCGCGAAACGCGGTTATCACATGCACTACGAGGCCACGAAGCCAATACTCTCGGTGCCGCTTGTGGACACGGAAAGCGGCTACGTCGTGGCGCCAATGGAAGGCCGCTTGCGTTTGACCACAGGCGTTGAAATCGCCCGTCGCGATGCGCCGCCAACAGGGATTCAACTCACGCGCGCGGAAAGCGTCGCCCGGCCGGTATTCGGTCTGGGCCGCCGGTTGGACGACGCGCCATGGCTCGGCTTGCGTCCTTGTACGCCGGACATGCGGCCCGTGATTGGACGAGCGCCTCGCCATCGGGGACTCTGGTTCGCGTTTGGCCACAACCACCACGGATTGACGCTTGGTCCCGTGACGGGCCGTTTGCTGGCGGAGATGATGACGGGCGCCGCGCCCTGCGCCGATCCCTATCCGTTCCGTCCTGAGCGGTTCCGGTAGGCGGCCGTAGCCGAGCTGTTTCATCGCTCAATCATTGTTCAATCGAAGCACGAAGGAGAGTGACATGAAGATCAAAGACTTTGGTGTTGAGCGCTGGATGGATCTCTACGAAAACCAGTGCAAGTACAACCTGGCCGAAACCTGCGTGGAATCGTTGACCATGGATCAGTTGCTCACTCTCGCGGGCAAGCAGGACACCATCCTCGATGAGCTAAGGCCGCTCAAACTGACGTACGGCGCGATTGAAGGTTCGACGCGACTGCGTGAAGCGATTGCGGCGATGTATTCGCATCAAACGCCCGCCAACCTGATCGTCACGCATGGCGCGATCGGGGGTAATGCACTGGTCTATCAGACGTTGGTGGAACCCGGCGACACGGTGATTTCCGTGCTGCCCACCTATCAGCAGCACTATTCGATTCCCGAGAGCTACGGCGCGGACGTGCGGATTCTGAAGCTGCGTGAAGAAAACGGTTTTCTGCCGGATCTTGCCGAACTCCGGCGTCTCGTGAACGACAAAACCCGGCTCATCGCGATCAACAATCCGAATAACCCAACCGGCTCGCTGATGGACGAGCAGTTTCTGACTGAGATCGGCGAGATTGCGAGGTCGTGCGGTGCCTATGTGCTTTGCGACGAGGTCTATCGCGGTACGGATCAGGCTGGCACCGGCTACACGGCTTCGATTGCCGACCTCTATGAGCGTGGCATCAGTACCGGCAGTATGTCCAAAACGTATTCTCTTGCCGGTCTGCGGCTTGGTTGGATTGCCGGCCCGAAGGATCTGATTCGTGCCGTTGCGATTCATCGCGACTACAACACGATCAGTGTCGGCATGATCGACGATCATTTTGCTTCGATCGCACTCGAAAACCGTGCGGCGATTCTTGCCCGCAACCATGAGATCGTGCGCACCAATCTGGGGATTCTGGATGCATGGGTGGCGAAAGAACCGGCTATGTCGTACATCAAGCCGAAGTCGGGAACGACCGCGCTGCTGAAGTACGACTTGCCGGTTTCGTCGCTGGAATTTTGCACAGCGCTGATTGAGCAAACCGGCGTGATGCTCACACCGGGCAGTGCGCTCGATATGGAAGGCTACGTGCGCATCGGGTATGCGAATAATCGGCATGTGCTTGAAGCGGGGCTTGCCAGGGTATCCGGATTCCTGGCGGCATTCCAGCGCTAGACATCATCGTGCTGAGTCAGGCAAGGCGTTTGAACGGTCACAACTGAGGCTTTAGTCAGTATGGAAAACCGATCAGGCACCGCTCTAACCGGCATCGATCTATTCATAATACAAATAGATGTTCCGCGTCTTTTTACAGGAAAGATAACTCTTTCTTATCTCTTAATTCCAGTGTGTAGTTTTGTCGGGCTTTTGTCGAGTTCCGTAGCGTTCGCATGAAGCCCATATGGCTGGGCTTCTCCGGAAATAATTTAATCTCGCAAAGGTTTGCGGGAGATTTAATTTTTCTAATTAATTAATGCTTTCGAAAATCAACCGGATGGAGGTCTTATTTCTAGAGCTAATCCGCAAAAAAAAGCCGACACATCGTGTCGGCTTAAAAGACTCTGGCGTCCGAGGATTGCATGCCAGAACCTGAGAGACGGTAGTCAGTCAATTTTACGAATTCAGTGCGAGTGGCGGGCATTTTTGCCGCATACTAAAATTTAACAATTTCGTGCCGGGGCTTTGCAGAGCAGGATTCTCATTTTAGTAGGGCCGACTTCGCTGGGGAGTGATCATAAACTAAAAGCCTTCGTTGAGCATAAAGGCATCAAAAAATTTTGTTGATCGGGTGTCACCGAATTCAATGTAAGGAAAACCTGACGTTGATGTAGGGATTTCCTCGGCTGAATTTCATCCCATCCAAATGCAGCGTGTTGTGATCGCGTAGCGAGTCAATTGGGCGATATTGTTCGGTAGTGACAAGTCCTGCTGTGTTGTACTCACCGGTTAGTAACAATACTTTGCAAATTGGCGATCCGGAAAGGGCGCTGCGCTCGGGAAGAACGTCGGGTCGAATGGCGAGGTGTCGATGCAGGTTCGTGAAAACATTGCACGAGATATTGAGCGGTTTTAAGCAAAACCTGAGTTCAGCAGTGCCCACCGCACTGGCGCTATGCTAACGGCTTCGCCTACCTCGAGGAGCAACTGATGAAACAGACCACAGGATCGATGATCACGTTTAGCCGCCCGGACGGCAAGGAAGTCCAGGGTTATCTGGCCAGGCCGCATCACGCAGAAGGCGCGCCCGCCATCGTCGTGATTCAGGAATGGTGGGGGTTGAACGACCAGATCCGCGGCGTGGCGGACCGGCTCGCGCAAGCCGGCTATCTGGCGCTGGTGCCCGATCTTTACCGCGGCAAATCGACGGTGGAAGAAGAGGAGGCGCATCACCTGATGAGCGGGCTCAATTTCGGCGACGCCGCGACGCAGGACGTGCGGGGCGCCGTCCAGTATCTGAAGCAGCAGGCGGTGAGCGTCGGCGTGACCGGTTATTGCATGGGTGGCGCGCTCACCTGGCTCGCGCTATGCAATATCCCTGAGGTGGCGGCAGCCGTGGTGTGGTACGGCTTCCCGCCGCTCGAGTACATCGACGCGTCGAAAATCAAGGTTCCCGTGATCGGCCATTGGGCGACGCAAGACGCGTTCTTCCCCGCGGAGACGGTCGATGCGTTGGAGGCCAAGCTCAACGAGGCCAATGTCGACGTCGAATTTCATCGCTATCTTGCGCAGCACTCGTTCGCCAACGAAACGGCAGTCGGGCCGGGCCGTATCTCCCGGACCCAGTTTGATCCGGTCTGGTCGCAGCAGGCCTGGGACCGCACGCTGACGTTCTTCGGCCGCACGCTCTGGAAGTGACGGGCAAGCGCAAACGCGCGCGCTGGCAGCGGCGGTCCGTACGCGCAAGTCGCGACCTGATCGCCGATCTGTTTACCTATACTCAATTCACTCTGAAGGCAGCCCAACCGCCGTAATCAATACCAACAAGACGGAGCCCCACATGCCTGTAGCGATGCGAAACGCGGCCCTTGTGCTGCTGACATGTTCCACGTTGGGCGTCAGTGCCTATGTGCAAGCGGGCGCCGCTTGTGAAGAGGGGTGCAACGCCCGCGGCCAACTGCTCGATCATCGCGTCACGCTACGGCTGAGTGCCGCGGCGTTTTCGAAATTGCTTGCGTCGAACGCATCGGGTCAGCAACTCGAGCAGGTCGCCGGCGCACCCGCCTGCAACGTGGAGATCGTGACCTTCCGCTACCGGACCATTGGCGGCGCGGGCGAACCCACGACCGCCAGCGGTGCACTGATGATCCCGGGTGGGCGCTCGGCGGCATGCGGCGGGCCGCGTCCGCTGATGCTCTACGCGCACGGCACGACGGCGTACCGCAACTACAATATCGCCGATATCACGCAGGCCGATCCGGGCAATGGCGACGGCGCCGGCGAGGGCATCAGCGTTGCCGCCATGTATGCAGCCCAGGGCTATGTCGTGGTAGCGACCAACTACGCGGGCTATGCGGGCTCCGATCTCACGTATCACCCCTACCTGAATGCCGATCAGCAATCCGCCGATGTGATCGACTCGCTTCGGGCGGCACGAGTCGCACTGGGTGAAATGAAGCCGGAAAGAAGGGCGCGGGAGAACGGCAAACTCTTCGTCACCGGTTATTCGCAAGGCGGTTTCGTGGCATTGGCCACGCATCGTGCCTTGCAGGCGGCGGGTGTCAAGGTCACGGCGTCCGCGCCGGGATCGGGTCCCTATGCGCTAGCCGCCACCGCCGACGCGCTCGTCGAAGGCGAGGTGAATCTCGGGGCGACGCTATTCACGCCCTTGGTCGTGACAAGCTATCAGCATGCGTACGGGAACATCTATCGCAAGCCTGGCGATTTCTACGAAGCGGCCTATGCCGCAGGTATCGAGAATCTCCTGCCGAGCCTGCAGTCTCTCGACACACTGTTTGCCAAGGGCAAACTGCCCTCGTCGCAACTCTTCAACAGCGTTCCTCCCGCGCCGCAATATGCATCGATGACGCCGCCGACTTCGCCGCCGCTCACACCGCCGTCGCTCACGCCTTTGTTTGCGACCGGCTTCGGCAACGCCAATCTCGTGCGCAACGTCTATCGACTGAGTCTTCTGGAGGACGCAGCGGCCAATCCCGATGGCGCGTTTCCCAACACCACGGTTGCGATGACGCCGGCGGCAAATCCCATGCAGCCGCTGCGCCAGGCATTCAAGCGCAATGATTTGCGCAACTGGTTGCCGCGCGCGCCGGTTCTGTTGTGCGGCGGCGGCTCGGATCCCACGGTGTTTTTCTTCAATGCGCGCATCGAGCAAGCCTATTGGCAGAGCGCCAAGGTGCCGGCAGGCCTCACCTCCGTGCTGGATGTGGACTCTCCGATCGCCGGGCCCAATGATCCGTACGCGCCCATCAAGCAGGGCTTTGCCAGTGCGAAGGCGACGCTCGCCAATCAGGCCGTTGCGGGCGGCGCAACCGATGGCGGCGCTTCAGCGGTGCTGCAGGCCTATCACGGTGAACTGGTCGCGTCGTTCTGCATGGTCGCCGCCCGGGCCTTCTTCAGCAACTTCTGAGGAGAGCGGGATCGTCGAGAGACTGTTTATGCGGTGCCGCCGGCGGCGTATTTGATGAGCCTCGGCGGCAACCCGATCGTTTGATACGCGGGTACGCTATTTCCATTTCGCCCCGAGATTGTCCAAACCGGCTTTCATGAGATCCTCCGCCACCATGGCGACGCGCAGTTCGATATCGGCGTTGAATTTCAGAAACCACGGTTCCGCTAGCGCCGGGATTCCGGATGGATCATCGAGGTTCACCACGAGTACTGCGCCACGCGCTCCGTCCTGATTGGTGAAGTAGGCGGCTTCCGGCTTCAATTCCTCAAGTATTCTCCCTATCACTTCGCCGGCGGTGCCTTCACGCACCAGCGTGTTGAATGGTTCGTGCGGTATCCTGACGTTGAGAAGCATGCGCATGTTGTTCTCCCTGGTTGATGCCCAAAAGGGCATCTTAAGGATAGGCGTTTTGTGCGCCGATGTCGGGGTTGAGCGTCTCGTCCGGTGCGAGGTTGAATTCAATCCCGGCTATGGCAGGAAGTACACGGACGCAACGGCGCTGTTCAAAGCGCTGCGCGCAATGATCGACGACCAGACTCGCCTCAACATGAAAAAAGAATCCCGCAACCCATCACTCAACATACGAGCCGAATTGCCTGCCGATGTGCCGGCAATCGAGCAACTCACGATCGCCGCGTTTGAGCATGCCCCGCACACAAACGGCGCTGAGCATTTCATCGTGAATGCGTTACGGCGCGCACGGCAGCTGTCGATTTCGCTGGTCGCGCAAGATGAAGAGGGAATCGTCGGGCATGTTGCGCTGTCGCCGGTTTCCATCTCTGACGGTGCAACAGGCTGGTACGGTTTGGGGCCGGTCTCGGTGTTGCCCGATCATCAAGGGCAGGACATCGGATCGCAACTGATGGAGGCAGCACTGGCCGAATTGCGGAGGCTGGGCGCCGGCGGCTGCGTGGTTCTCGGCGATCCCGCCTACTACGGGCGCTTCGGCTTCACTGCCACGCCTCACCTGGTGCTGCCGGGTGTGCTGCCCGAATATTTTCAGGCGATTGTATTCGGCGGCGTCTGGCCCACGGGCAATGTAAGCTATCACGAGGCATTCAACGCCACCGCCTGAGGGCCGCGCAGTGTCCTCGGATCGGCGCGGTTGCTGATCAGGTGCTGATCAGTTTCCACTCACACTCAGTTTCCAAATAGCGAGGTCTGCACCCCGCGGGCTGGCGCCGGGCGTGCCGGTTTCGCCGGCGGTTCCCGGCCGACCGCTGCCGCCGCAGTGGTTGAAGCCGCCACGGAATTCGCCGCGGCTTCCAGCGAAGTCTGCCCGGCTTCAAGCGACAACAGAAACATCTTGTTTGCCAGTCCACCGGCGAAACCGGTCAGATCGCCGGACGCGCCGATCACGCGATGACACGGCGCCACGATCGAGATCGGATTTTTGCCGTTTGCCGCGCCCACGGCCCGCACCGCGTTGATGTTGCCGATTTGCGAGGCGATGTCCGAGTAGCTGCGTGTCTCGCCGAACGGGATCGTGAGGAGCGCCGCCCAAACCTTCTTCTGAAACTCCGTTCCCTGGAAGTCGAGTTCGAGCTCGAACCGGTCTCTCGCGCCCGCGAAATATTCGGTCAATTGCCGTTCGGTCTCGATCAGGACCGGGCGATCGTTTGCTTCGATCATGTCCGGCAGACGCACCCGGTTCGGTTTGTCGTTCTCCCACAGAATGGCGGCGAGCCGGTTGCCGTTCGCAACGAGCTTTAGCTCGCCGACGGGCGAATTCATTGACTTGTAGGCGTATGTCATGGTGCTGGGTTCCTGGCTGGCTGGAGGCGGGAATGGCATGACGCGAGATGGCGAACTCGCGGCGCCCCGACACTCCGATACCAGACAGCTTAAACATTGTTCACGCTGAGGTCACGTCGGATCTTGCTATCCAATTCCGCGCGTGGCCCGGGACTCAGTAGAATTGATACCCTCGGCGCATCGCCCACCGGCGACCGGATATTTTCTCTACGACTGTGACCACCACCCTAGAACAACTGCGAGCCGGACAACTGGCGGGTACCCGCCGACTCACCCTGGCGTGCGGCCTGAGCGAATTTCCGCGTGAGATTTTCGATCTGGCCGACACGCTGGAAATTCTCGATCTGTCGGGCAACGCGCTCACGACGCTGCCCGATGATTTACCCCGGCTGAGCAAGCTGCGCATCATCTTTGCTTCCGACAATCCGTTCACGGAATTACCTGAGGTCCTCGGTCAATGTTCGCAACTAAGCATGGTCGGTTTCAAGGCCAATCGCATCCGCGAGGTGTCGGGCAAATCGTTGCCGCCGCTGTTGCGTTGGCTGGTCCTCACCGACAACGAGATCGAAGTGCTGCCGCCTGAGATCGGCGCTTGCTCGCAACTGCAGAAGCTGATGCTTGCCGGCAACCGGTTGCGCGCACTGCCCGAGGAGTTGGCAGCCTGCACGCGGCTCGAACTGCTGCGTCTCGCGGCGAACCAACTCGGCGAATTGCCCGCCTGGTTGCTACGCCTGCCGAGGCTTTCGTGGCTGGCGTACGCCGGCAATCCATTTAGCGAAGCGCTGGAGACAGCGGCATTGATCGATACACCGATTGCGGATATTCGATGGGATGCGTTGAACCTCGAAGCGCAGTTAGGCGAGGGCGCGTCCGGCGTCATTTATCGTGCGGCGCTTGCTACTCGCCATGACGATGCGAAGAGGCCGGTGGCCGTCAAATTGTTCAAGGGCGCGGTAACGAGCGATGGCTTGCCTGACTGCGAGATGGCGGCCTGCATTCGCGCCGGAGATCATCCGAACCTGATTCCGGTGGTGGGCAAGGTGAAGGACCATCCGGCGGATACGCATGGCCTGGTGATGGAACTGATCGATCCGCAGTTCACCAACCTTGCCGGGCCGCCGAGCCTCGAGTCGTGTACGCGCGACGTCTATGGCGCCGGCACGTGCTTCGGTTTGGCCTCGGTGTTACGCATTGCAGGCGGCATCGCGTCGGCGGCGTGTCATCTGCATCGTCAGGGCATGATGCATGGGGATCTGTACGCGCACAATATTCTGCACCGCGGGTGTGGGAGCGCATTGCTCGGCGATTTTGGCGCGGCGTCTTTCCACTACGCCGACGATAGTGACTTCAGTGTTGCGTTGCAGCGTCTCGAAGTCAGGGCGTATGGTTGTCTGCTCGAGGAATTGATCGAGCGATGCGACGAGTTGGATGCGAACGCGGACATGGCGGCGAAGTTGGTGGCGTTAAAAGAGCATTGCCTGAGCGAGGATATTGGCAAGCGGCCGTTGTTCGACGAGATCGTTTCCGTGTTGCGATCGCTAACCGGCGCGGGCGATTGGGGCGCCGCGGCGTTGGCGGCGGTTTGATCTGTTCTATGTGCAAACGCAATGCAGGCAATCGTCGGTGTGGTCCAAGGAGAGAAATTCCATGACGCAGAGGATGCGCCGCCGCGTGCTGGTTGCCGCCACACTGGCCGCGGCAGGCCTGACAGGTACGGTTCGAGTCGACGCAATGCAGGGCGGCAAGCTGAAGATCGCCCTCGTGTTGAAGTCGATGGCCGATCCGTTCACGGTGGCGATGGTGAGCGCTGCGCAGAATTATCAGAAGCACTATGCATCGCAGTTCGGCTTGACCATTCGAGGAACGGCAACCGAAGGCGACACGGCCGTGCAGATCCGAATGGTGGACGAACTGATCAAAGCCAGGATGAACGCCATTGTCATCGCGCCGACTGACTCGAAGGCGCTGACCGCAGTCGTGGCGCGGGGGATCAAGGCCGGCATCATCATGGTCACTATCGACAATCCGCTCGATGACGCGTCGCAGGATGCGGCCCACATTTCCGTGCCTTTTGTCGGCCCGAATAACCGCAAGGGCGCGAAGCAGGTGGGCGATTATCTTGCTGAGCGGCTCAAGGCGGGCGATCAGGTCGGGATCATCGAAGGGAGTTCCGCCGACCGCAATGCGCAGCAGCGCACGGCCGGCAGCAAAGACGCAATGAACGCGGCCGGCATGAAGGTCGTCGCCATACAGTCAGGCGACTGGGACTATGGGAAAGGACGGGACGTCGCGTCGAAGATGTTGGGGGACTATCCGCAGATCCGTGCATTGATGTGCGGCAACGACAATATGGCCATGGGCGCGGTGGATGCCGTTCGCGATGCGGGCAGAACCGGCGGTGTTTATGTCACTGGGTATAACGACGGCGACGCGATCAAACCATTGCTCGCCGACGGCCGCGTGCTGGCGACGATGAATCAGTTTGCCGATCGGCAAGCTGTGTTCGGCGTGGACGTGGCGTTGAAGGCGGTTACCGAGCAGAGAAAGCAAAGTGAATTGTCGCGGGTCATTGAAACGCCGCTGCAACTGGTGACCGGCGTGAGTCACTGAGGGTGAGATGCTGGCGTGGGCATCCGTTCGGCCAGGCAGCAAGATAAGGATGCCGAATAATCTGCTGATTTTCGATTGAACCCCGTAGCTCCACATGACGGTTTGCACCGTCCGCGGCGGTCGTGCTAATTAGCGACGGACCGTTTGAACCCGGACCTTATCGACTCCATTTCGTCTCGACAATCGAGCATTTCAAAATGACGTTTTCCGGGTTGACATCAACTGGCACGACTATTACCATTCGTCCGTTCTCATTAAGGGGCCAATGCCTTGGACAGTAGCAGTAGTCGATCTTCGAACAGTTTGTCTGCCTGACCGACAGGACGCCCGCCTCTTTTAGCCGCCGTCCCGCCAGCAGGCAGGATGGTGCGCGCCGTAGTTTCGCAATACTTCCCCCGCACCTTTTTCGTACCGCGTCGACGCGCGTGATGTCGCTCGTCCGCTTGAAGGACGTCGTGAGCCTGACTCGCGACGGCGATCGTTCGCGCCTGCGCAATTCTCGCAGTGCGTGGTTGAAAAGACATGCTCGTGCAGATAGCGCGAGAAAGGAGAACTCATGCCCGACAGTGACTCTTGTCCCTTACACGATTCAAGCTTTCTTTCCGCCTGAAGGAAGTCCACACCGTTCCTCGCCTTTCTCTCCTTGAGCTTTGGCGTCGTGGTGCCGGCCTTCCCGCCGGTGAACCTGAACGACCTCCGGGCAGCCGCCCGGACGGAGGAACATCATGCATTTCGCCCTTCTCGTACCCGAGTTGCCTCGCATTCGTGAGGCTCGCACGCACCACGACTCACTGCTGACGCCGCGTATCCCCGAACCCAGAATGCCAACGGCGATTGCCCGCTGGTGGACTGGGTTCTGGAGCCGCGCGCACTGACGTCGCTTCGCGCCGGATAGCGATCCGGTGCGCGCCAGTGCCTGCTCCGTCATATTTCGGAGCCAGGTCACTCAGCCATAGAAAATCACCTTGAAAAAAGAAGTGTCGCAGCGGCCAGCGGTCGTCCGGCACGGGGAAAACTATGTCCAAGCATTCTTACCGCTCTCACCCGTCCCCGCGTAAGCAGAGGGGATTTTTAACAACGTCCGCCGCTAACGAGCGCAAGCACTCTGCGCGAATCGTCACCGAGGCCAACAACAGCATCAACACCACGCTACTGCATACGCAAAGCTCCCTGGATGGTCTCGTCGAGGCCGATGCCGGGGAGCGCCTGTATCAGAATGGGCTAAACGAAGTCGCACATGACAAGCCACCTCATGTCCTCGTGCAGTTGTTACTGGCCTTCAAGAATCCGTTTGTGATCGTGCTGCTGGTACTCGCGGGGATCAGCTACCTGACCGATGTCTACTTTGCCGCTCCGGACGATCGCGACTGGACCGGCATCAGCATCCTGCTCACCATGGTGACAGTCAGCAGTCTGTTGCGATTTTTTCAGGAGTACCGTTCCAGCAAGGCTGCTGAGCGACTCAAGTCGATGGTGCGCACGACGGCAACCGTTGTGCGCCGCGCGTCGAAATCGGCGCAGCCTGAGAGACGCGAAATTGCGATGTCCAATCTGGTCATCGGCGATATCGTCAGCCTGCAGGCCAGCGACATGATCCCAGCCGACATCCGGCTGATCCAGTCGCGCGACCTGTTCATCAGTCAGGCGGCGCTCACTGGCGAGGCGCTGCCGGTCGAGAAATACGACACGCTTGGCGCCGTGATGGAGAAATCGGCGGATGCCGGTTCGAATGGTCAAGCTGATCCGCTCGAATTGGCCAACATCTGCTTCATGGGCACGAATGTGGTGAGCGGTACGGCGACCGCTGTTGTGGTCGCCACGGGAGCCGACACGTACTTTGGCGCGCTCGCGCAGAACGTGACTAGCCACAAGCGGATCGAGACCAGTTTCGACCGCGGCGTGAGCAGCGTGTCCTGGCTTCTGATCCGTTTCATGCTGGTCATGGTGCCGGTCGTATTCATGATCAACGGCCTGACAAAGGGCGACTGGCTCTCCGCGTTGACGTTCGCGCTTGCCGTCGCGGTGGGTTTGACTCCCGAAATGCTGCCCATGATCGTATCGGCCAACCTTGCGAAAGGGGCGGTTGCGATGGCGCGCCGCAAGGTTGTGGTCAAGCGTCTGAATTCCGTGCAGAACTTCGGGGCAATGGATGTGCTGTGTACCGACAAGACCGGCACGCTCACGCAGGACAAGATCATCCTGGAGCATCACCTCGATATCCATGGTGACAAGGACCCGCACATCCTGGAGCTCGCCTGGCTCAACAGCTTTCACCAGAGCGGACAAAAGAATCTGATCGACATTGCGGTCGTCAACCACGCCAACGAGGCGGGCGCCGCTGCGAAACTGACTCATTACTCGAAGGTCGACGAGCTCCCCTTCGATTTTGTCCGGCGACGTTTGTCGGTGATTGTCGGGCGCGCGCGCGGCGATCAACTGATGGTGTCGAAGGGTGCGGTCGAGGAAATGCTGATGGTTTCCACGCACATTCAGGACGGTGACGTGATTCGCGAGCTGGATGCGAAGGAGCGTGAAGCCCTGATCGCACGTTCGCAGGAATACAACGAGGATGGCTACCGGGTATTGGTGGTTGCCACGCGCGAGATACCTCAAGCAGAGGCAAAACTGCAGTACAGGACGTCGGACGAGGCCCGGCTGGTGGTGCGCGGTTTCCTGACGTTCCTCGATCCGCCGAAGGATTCCGCGGCGCCGGCAATTCGCGCGCTGCACGAAAACGGTGTTGCCGTGAAGGTGCTGACGGGAGACAACCCGATCGTCGCATCGAAGGTTTGCCGGGATGTGGGCCTTGACCCCGGAACGCCGCTTCTCGGGCGCGATATCGAGCAAATGGATGACGACCGGCTCGGCGAAGTGGTCGAACGGACGACGGTGTTCGCGAAGCTCGCGCCGCTGCAGAAAGCACGTGTCGTGAAGGCGCTGCAGGCGAATGGCCACACGGTTGGCTTTCTCGGCGACGGTATCAATGATGCTCCGGCACTGCGGGACGCCGACGTCGGGATTTCGGTCGATAGCGGTGCGGACATTGCCAAGGAAACGGCCGACATCATCCTGCTCGAGAAGAGCCTGATGGTGCTGGAGGAGGGGGTGATCAAGGGCCGTGAGACCTTCGGCAACATCCTCAAGTACCTGAACATGACGGCGAGTTCGAACTTCGGCAACGTGTTCTCGGTGCTGGTGGCGAGCGCGTTCCTGCCGTGGGAACCGATGCTTGCGATGCAGTTGCTGATCCAGAACCTGATTTACGACCTGTCGCAGATGTTCCTGCCCTGGGACAAGATGGACCCCGAGTTCCTGAAGAAACCGCGTAAATGGGAAGCGGGCAACATTGGACGCTTCATGATCTGGCTTGGGCCGACCTCGTCGGTGTTCGATATTACGACCTACATCCTGATGTGGACCGTGTTCGGCGCGGGCGCGCTCTATCACGTTCACGGCGGCAACGGCGGGCAGATCGTCATGAACTCGGGCTGGTTCGTGGAAGGTCTCGTGTCCCAGACGCTCGTCGTGCACATGCTGCGTACGCAAAAAATCCCGTTCCTGCAAAGCACGGCAGCACTGCCTGTGCTGCTGTCGACCTTCACGGCGATTGCGGTCGGCTGCTGGCTGCCGTTCTCGCCACTGGCTGACACGCTCGGTTTCACCGCACTCGCGCCCAGCTACTGGGGCTGGTTCATTGCCACGATGGCGGGCTACATGATGCTCACCCAGATCGTCAAGACAGTCTATATCCGTCGCTATGGGCGGTGGTACTGAGCCGACTGCTCGTATTGGGGGGGGGGGGGGGGCGGGGGGGGGGGGGGGGGCCCCCGATCCGAACACA
>NZ_JAQQFL010000037.1:0-99307 GCF_046026025.1 Paraburkholderia fungorum
GAACACGGTCAAATGGGGCCCGCAACCGGTGGGGCCCAAAGCCCCCAACACCGGTTCCACTGCGTTTTAAGCGGTGGCTACCCATGATCGCGTTTGCCACTGGCGTGCTTATTGCATCACGCAGAGGCGTCTCACATGCTCGCATGGCTTCCCCTCGGCCCAGCCTCACGTGGCTCTGAAAGTGCCCGCGACACCGCTGCTGGCTACAGGCGGGATTGAATCTTTTACCTGTCTTATCGACGCGCGCCGGACTCGCCAAACTGTCGTTTAAAGCGCAGCATTGCCGTGTTGCCGCTGTTGGCTATCCCCGGCTGCCCCCGGCGAGCGCAATAAATTCTTCCAGCGACTCCAGATCGACCACCGAATCGTGTGAACAAAGTCTGACCGGCGGGCCAGACGCAGGGATTCCGGAGAGTATTGCGATGTTCCACGATTCCGACTTGCCAACTTCTGCTGTAGAGCGTCCGGATACTCGCTTCACCGCTGGCGATGAGCCGTTGGCTGCGGCGCCGCCCGTGCGATTCGGACGGCTTGCACTGTGCATTGCAACGGCAAGCGCGCTGGCAGTGGGTGTGGTGGGGACGGTCGCGTACGGTGTGTGGTTCAACCACGACCAGCAAAGGTACGCCGACGCCATAGCGGGCGCTCGGCAAGCGCTCGGTACGGCGGCGTCAACGGCGGTAGGACAGGCGGTAGCGGAATCGATTACACCGCCTGGGTCGGCGGCAGCCCCCATGCAGGCAACAGCGGCAGTGCCGGACCTCGAGGAAGCAGGAGAGAAACAGGCCTCCTGGTCCGGTTCCGTGACGCGACTTACAGCGCCGCCGGCCGGGCGGACCGGCGTGGCTGGCGTGGCCGGTGCAACCCAAGGCGCGTCTTCCGTTCCCGTTGTGCTCCACGCGGCGTCCCCCTCGAACACTGCCGCGCAGCAGTCGGCGTCCGGCCGCACCGGCAGAGATGCGCGTCTCGCGCAAGCGGACCGCCGGTCTGCTTCGACGGTCAATGCGCGGCACAAGAGCAGTCTGTTTGCCCGGATGGGTTCGTTCTTTCGTCGCGTGAGCTACCGTCAGCATGGCACCACAAGCCAGCAAGACCTCTATTCCCATCCCTGAGCGAACACGTACCCCGTTCGCCGCGGGTGGGCGTGCGCGCGCCATCCGCTTCAGGCCAGGCCCGGCTGTGATCGCCACCGTCGCGCTGATTTGTCTGCTGATCGGTCTGCTGTATCTGGCGCTGCAAATCCGCACGATCTTTTTCGATCAGTTGAAGCAGGAATATGCGGGGCTCGTTCTCGATGCGGTTGGGCGCGCGGAAAGCGCCCGAAATGTGATCGGCATCTGGCAGCGACTGCCCGACGCCGCGCCGTCCAGAGCCGACGGATATCGGCAGGCGCAAACCGAACTGGCTCATCGCCTCGCGTCACTCGTGGCGCTGGTCAATGCAAGTCCGTCGGCGGCGCCGCGTTTGCCCGCATCCTCGCTCACGCCCAACGCCGATCTGCGCGACACGGATGCCGTGCTCAATACCGTATCGGCGTGGTGGCGAGCGCAGCGTGACGCTGACAACGCCGATGTGCGCGTGCGGATTGCCCACATTGCGCGCACGCTGATCGCGTCGGCGGCATTGCTGTCCGGCATGCTCATCACCGCGCTTGGAATGTACGCGAAACGCAATCGCATGTTGGCGGGCAGGTCGGACGAATTCGAATGGGCGGCACTGCACGATGCGATGACCGGCTTGCCGAACCGGCGCAACCTGTTTGCCACGCTGGAAGAGGTCGCGACGAAATCGCGCGCGCTCGCGGCGCCTTGCAAAATTGCCGTGCTGTATGTCGATCTGGATGGTTTCAAGCACGTCAACGACTCGCTCGGTCACCGCGTCGGCGATGAATTTCTGATCGCGGTGTCGAAGCGCTTTCGTGAGTCGGTGCGTAAGGGCGATGTGGTTGCGCGGATCGGCGGCGACGAATTTGCCGTGCTGGTGCGTGAATTTTCGACGAATGCGGAGCTGGGCGAAATCGCCCGGCGGCTGATTGCCTGCGTGGTTCAAACGGACAAGGAGATCAGCGTAGGAGGGGTTCGCGCCAGCATCGGCATTGCCAGTTTTCCTGATCCCGTGGACGACTACCATCGCCTCGTGGCCTCCGCCGACGAGGCAATGTACCAGGTCAAACGCAGCGGCAAGAACAGTTACGCGTTCGCCGGCGAGGCGAGTTAATCCCTGCGGTTGACGATGCCGACCTTAGGGCGTTTCGGCCTTCTCAGTCTCCCGCTCCGATTTGCGGCGCGACAGTTCGCCGATCATTTGCATGCGTAGTTCGTCGGGCAGGTTTTTCCACCCGCGAATTTCGTCGCGTGTACGCAGACAGCCGACACACAAACCGGTATTTCCGTCGATTTTGCAGATGTCGATGCAAGGCGAAGGAACCGTCGCAATTGGCGCAATCGGCGCATCGGTTCCACTGGATTGATTGTGTTTTGTATCGAATGCCCCCGCAGTGCCAGGGTTGCATTCTGCGTCACCCGCAGCGCTTTTTAAGTCGCTCATTTCCGAATCCGATCTACTTGAATTAGCTGTGAGCGCCGCCGATAAGTGGCTCGACCGCGCGCTCAAGAATTTGCCCGCGCGAGTATAGCAAGCGGCTGTACACCGCGCGCTTCGCGCGCAAATTCACACGCCGACCTATTTCGTGTTAAAAAATCGGGGCTTGCCGATAGGGAATGAAAGACGTCGGCACGGTTGAAGTCGTTCCGAAGTCATCCGCAACGGAAGAGCCAATGTCCAGATATTCGTTGACGCGCGCCATGGAGCGCGTAAGCCGGCCTGAGTGGCTCGTTGCTGTATTGACGGCAACACTGGTGGCCTGCGCGCCGCTGACACCGGCTGCAAATCAGGCCGCAGATCACGCTGCTGAACAAGCCGTGCGTCAGGATTCACCGCAAGCGCCTGCACAGGTCGCGGTGCGCCCCGCCGACGGGCCGCTGCCGGTTCCTCCGAACCTCCTGGCGTTGACGCAGCCGGCGGGCCAGAAACGGTTAATGGCATCCGCCCACAAACAGTCCTATTGGCCGCTTTCGCAGTACTTCGAAACGCAGCGCAACGAGGCTTACTGTTCGGTCGCGACCTCGGTGATGGCGCTCAATGCCTTGGGCATCCGCCGCCCCGCGTCGACGCTATACCCGGATTTCCCGTACTTCTCGCAAGAGGATTTCTTTCGCGGCGTCGATCCTCAGGTGGCCAACGCTGCGAAAGTGTCGAGGGAGGGCATGACGCTCGAGCAGCTCGGCGCGGCCCTGAGCGCATTTCCCGTCGAGGTGAGGGCGTTCCACGCCAGCGATCTGACGCTCGGCCAGTTTCGCGATCTGATTCGCGACACGACAAGCCGCAGCGACCGCTTTACGTTACTGAACTTCAGGCGTGTAGAGCTAGGCGAAGCAGGCGGCGGCCACTGGTCGCCACTTGCCGCCTACGACGCCGCGAGCGATAGCGCGCTGCTTCTCGATGTCGCGCGCTACAAATATCCGGCGGTGTGGGTGCCGGTCACGCAACTGTACGCGGCGGCCCTGGCGGTCGATACCGTCAGCGGGCTTTCACGCGGGATCGTGATCGTCGGTAAACCGGCGAACTAGCCGGGCGAACTAGCGCTTTTCACGGCGTGCCAGTCCCGCCGATTACCCGGCTACGACCACCGGTCATTGAACTGAGCGCGACTCAATCGTCCTGATTGCGCCATTCGGTGAGCCCCTCACGTGCATTCAACTCGATGAATGAGGGCAGCGCGCGCAGCCCGCGAATATAGCGCGCGAGATGCGGCCAGCCGAGTGCCGGGCGCGGCATGTTGCGTGTCCAGCGCATCAGTACGACCGCGAGGAAATCCGCCGTGCTGAGCTTGCCGCCGACCAGATAATCACGTCCGTCGGCGAGTTCGGCATCGAGCCGCTCACAGGCTTCTTCAATGCGGCGTCGCGCAAGAGCCTGAACCCCTTTGGCACCGGCAGGATCGCCGTCGGTGTCCGCATAAAACCAGTCGCGCATGGCGGGCAGCAGCGTGTTGGCCAGATAGATCATCAATTCCAGCCACGCCGCGCGCTCAGCGGAGCCTGGCGCGGGCGCGAGGGCGGCTTGCGGATGCCGCTCGGCCAGCAGCATGAGCAACGCGGCCGACTCGTGGCGTGGCGTTCCATCAACCATTAGCGTGGGCACCCGGCCCGAAGGATTCAGCCGCAGATACTCAGGATCGCGCTGATTGCCGACATTGATATCGACAAGGCGGGTGTCGAATGGGACGCCCATTTCGATCAGCATCCAGTGCACCGGCATGCTGGCCGCGCCCGGCGAGTAGCAAAGGAGGTAGTTCATTTATCCGTCGACCAGGTTGGCTGAATTGGGGCGTAGTCTAACGCCAGACTTGCAGGGCATGCATGCGCCAGGCCCGCAAAAATCGCATGACATCGGCCGCCAGAAGCGACGCGGCCGGTCTGTCCGATTGCCGTCCTTACGAGAACTCGTGGTTGGCCCCTCAGTCGTCAATGGCCCTATGCTGCCCTTGTTCATGTCGGAAGGTGGAGCAACACAATGTGTGCACTCGATCGGCGGACTTTGCTAAAAGGCGCGCTTGCCGCGCCAGTGCTGAGCGCAGTGGTGCGATCCCCTGCGCGCGCGCAGCGCGCGTCGAATGGTCCAACGGATCCGGCGACGGGCCCGACACAGCGCCGCGTGCGGCCCGGCGACCCCTCATGGCCGTCGGCGCAGGCCTGGCAAGCGTTGAGCCGGGGCGTAGAGGGCCGCTTGAGCGCCGTGACCTCGCCGTTGGCGATCTGCGCGGAAACGCCAGCGAGCGCCGCATGCATGGAAGTGTTCGGCCGCCTGAAAAACCCGTACTACCTCGGCGACACCCCAGCGCTCACGCAGACATCAGGGTGGCTCGACGCATGGACCTCGGCGCCGAGCGCCTACGTGGTGGCCGCGGCCAACGCGAAAGACGTCGCACGCACAATCGATTTCGCCCGTGACCATTGTCTGCGGCTGGTGGTTAAAGGCGGCGGTCACAGCTACCAGGGCACATCGAACGCGGCCGACTCGCTGCTGGTCTGGACCAGATCCATGCGCGACATCACGCTGCACGATGCGTTCGTGCCGGCAGGATGCGACGGGCACCTGAAGCCTGAACCCGCGGTGACGGTAGGCGCCGGCGCACTGTGGGGCCATGTGTATGACGCGGTGACGACCCTCGGCGGCCGCTACGTGCAAGGCGGCGGCTGCCTGACAGTGGGCGTTGCCGGGCTCGTACAAGGGGGCGGCTTCGGCAGCTTTTCGAAGCGGTTCGGCACCGCCGCCGCGAGTTTGCTGCAGGCCGAAGTCGTTACAGCCGATGGCGAGGTCCGAATCGTCAATGCATGCTCGCATCCGGATCTTTTCTGGGGATTGAAAGGCGGCGGTGGCGGCAGTCTGGGCGTCGTCACGAGCCTGACGCTACGCACGCACGAGTTGCCTGATCAGTTCGGTCTGATACGCGCGACGGTGAAAGCATCGTCGGACGACGCGTTCAAAGCGTTGATCGGCGAGTTCGTCGCATTCAGCGCCGACTATCTGGTGAGCGAGCATTGGGGCGAAACGGTCGCCTTCCACGCCGACAACACGTTAAGCATTTCGATGCTGTTTCAGGGCATGAACCAGGACGGCGCCGCACGCGTGTGGCGACCGTTTTTCGATTGGATCGCGGAGCCCACTCATGGCTGCGCGACAACACCGCCTCAGGTGCTGAGCCTGCCGGCGCGACGTTTGTGGGACGCCGGATTCATGACGCAGCACCTGCCCGGCGTGCTGCAGGTTGATGACCGTCAGGGCGCTTCGGCAGGGAATGTCTTCTGGGCAAGCAACGTCGGCGAGGCGGGGCAGTATCTGTACGGCTACACCTCGACATGGCTGCCTGTTGGCTTGCTGGCACAAGCGCAGCGCGACCGCCTGATCGAAGCGTTATTCGCGAGCACCCGGCAATGGACGGTCTCGTTGCACTTCAACAAAGGCCTCGCCGGTGCGCCAGCCGACGCATTGAACGCGACCCGGGATACGCCGATGAACCCGGCCGTACTCGACGCTTTTGCATTGGCGATCATTGCAAGCGAAGGTGCGCCGGCTTTTCCCGGCATGCCGGGCCACGAACCAGACGGTGCGCGAGGACGGCGCGCCGCAACCAGAATCGCGCACGCTACCCAGATACTCCGTACGATCGTCCCCGAGGCGGGCACCTACCTGTCCGAGAGCAATTTCTTCGAAGCCGACTGGCAGCACGCGAACTGGGGAAGCAACTATGCACGGCTAACCGCCGTGAAACGCAAATACGATCCCGACGGCCTGTTTTTTGTTCATCACGGCGTGAACTCGGAAGAGTGGAGCGCCGACGGCTTCACGCGAGTAAAAGGCGCGAACGGCTGAGGCAAGCGAGCCGAAAAACGGGTGCGTGCATCGGCGGCTCCACGGATGATGTGCATGCTGCAGAGCATGGCGTGCCTGTGCCGGGCGCAGTCGACTACAAAAAAGGGGCTGGCGCCTCAGGCGACCAGCCCCTTCAACCGCGATTCAGAACGCTACGAAGAAAACCTCAATGCACCGGCGCGTGAGTCTGCTCGGCCGGACGCGGCTGCGTCATGGCGCTCACCGCAACGAACACGATGATGTTCACGGCCAATGCCAGGAAGCCGATGTTGATATCCTTTAGCGCGTCGGGCAAAAACGGCATCAACTGCCCAATACTCAGATGCAGGGTGGTGGTCAGGGCCACGACCGAGACGCCTGCCAGAATCCCGCAAAACGCGCCGTATTTGGTCGCCCGGTTATGCGGCATCAAACTGCAGATCACCGCCGGGAACAGCTGGGTCACAAAGCTGTAGCCCATCAGCAACAATGCGACGATCGTCTCGCCGCCGTGCAGCGTGAAGCCGACGGCCACCAGCGCCACCACCGGCACCAAAAAGCGCGCGAGCTTGGTCACCGTCGCATCGGTTGCGTTGCGGCTCACCATGCCGCGATACACGTCGTTGGCAAGCAGGGTAGACGCCGAGGTCAAGATCATCGATCCCGGCACCAGTGCCGTCAGAATCCCCGCCGCGCCGATCACGCCGACGAACCACGGGTCGAAAGTCTGCAGCGACAGGCGGAACAGCGACAGGTCGATGTCGCCGCCCTTCAGGCCCGGCACCTTCAGCGTTGCCGCAAAGCCCACGAAGAACACGAACAGCAAAATGAGCTGGTACAGCGGCAGCACCATCGCGTTGCGGCGGAAAATGCGCTCGTCCTTCGCCGTGAAGATCGAACCGAACGAGTGCGGCCACATGAAGAAGCCCAGCGCGGTCAGTAGCACGGTGGACTGGAACCAGATCACGCTCGATCCCTTGGCCGGGAAGTTCAGGAAGCCCGGGCGCGCGGCGTCGATCGCGCGGAACATGTCGCTGAAGCCGCCGTAGTAGTGCAGCGGCAAATAGATGCCGAGGAACAGCACGATCGCCAGAATCAGGACATCTTTCACCACCGAATTCCAGGCCGAGCCGCGCACGCCGGAGACGGTCACGTAAGCCGTCACCACCGCGGCGCCGATCCAGATGGCGGCAGTCGACGAGATCGCCCCATACGAGGCGGTCGCGACAATGATGCCGAGGCCCTTGAGTTGCAGCACGAGATACGGAATCAGCGCGGCCACGCCGACCAGCGCGACCAGCGTGCCCAACGCGGGGCTGTCGTACTTGCGCGCGAAGAAGTGCGGCTGCGAGACGAGACGGTGATTCTTTGCGTAACGCCAGATGGGCGGCAGCATCCAGTACGAGAGGATGTACGCGAGCGTGCCGTAGGCAAGAATGTAGTAGACCGGCGCGCCCTTGCCGTAAGCAAAACCGCTGCCGCCGAGGAAGGTGAAGGTCGTGTAGATTTCGCCCGCCATCAGCAGGAACACGAAGGCGGTGCCGAAACTGCGCCCGCCCACGGCCCATTGCTCGAGACTCATGTCGTGGCCGCGCCGCGCGCGCACGCCCAGGTACAGCGCAAACAGCGTAATGGCCGCAATGATGATGAGTGCGCTCATGATCGGGCCTCCTCGACGTCCGCCGCGAGCTGACGGTTGCTCGGATCCAGACGGTAAATGATGGCCATGATGATGGCGCTCAGAACCACCCACATGACGATCCAGGCCAGCACGAATGGCATGCCGAACACCAGCGGTTCGACACGATTCACAAACGGGACGCCGAGCAGAATGCCGATGAACGGCAGCGCGGCGAGTGCACGAAGCAACATGGGGGCAACTCCTCGAACCGGTAAGTACGTCTCGTTGAAAGAGCAAAGTGCAGCTTCGCTGAGGACTTTATGCCGGATGCTTTGGGCGCGTAAAGTCCGTCAAAAAAGTGTAGGCTTTCTGAAAGTTGCGCGCGCATCTTTCTACGCGGCTCTGCTGCGGTGCAACGCCGCGTGTGGCTTGCATCGTCCCCCTTTTTTGCAGATTTGCATGCCGCGCCGCGATATCATCTGACCCACACAACGCGAGCATCAATCTGGATCGCTCAACGCGTCCAGTACTTCAACTCAGCGTAGCGCTCCGGCGGGCAGTCAGTCAATCAAGCCGCCCGAGCCGCTGCCCGAAACGGATCGCATATGGTCGAAAGTCTGATCTCGGATATCCTGTTTGGCTTCACCGGGCTGATCAGCATCATCAACCCAATCGGCATGGCGTTCGTCTTTCTCGACCGCACGGCATCGCTCACGACGGAAGACCGCACCGCGCTCGCCAAGAAGATCGCCTTCAACGTGATGTGCGTGCTGCTGGTCGCTTTCTTTGTCGGCACCCCGATTCTCCATTTCTTCGGCATCTCGATGCAGGCCCTGCGTATCGGCGGCGGCCTTGCGGTCGCCGTCAGCGGCTGGCAGATGCTGAACGCGCCCGACACGCCGGCCGAGCAGCCCGCCGTCAAGCGGGTGGATTCGGATAACGCCATGGCGAAGGCGTTCTTCCCGCTCACTATTCCACTCACCACCGGGCCGGGTTCGATCGCCACCGCGATCGCGCTGACCGCGAACCGCACGCATAAGCTCTCGGAGTTTGTGCAGTCGGGCATCGCCTCGGTGGGGATCTCGCTGCTGGTCGCCGTCACGGTTTACCTGATCTACAGCCGGGCCGTGGTTTTCGCGAAATATCTCGGCGTGGACGGCACCAAGGTCGCGATGCGCGTCTCGTCGTTTCTGCTGCTGTGCATTGGCGTGCAAATTATCCTGACCGGTTTTTCGGAGTTCCTGATACCGATCGCGCAGATGCAACCCGTGGTCAAATAGCGAACGGCGGCGCGTGGGCCTGCTCGAGGCCCGGCGAGGTTCGTCGGACATTTCGTCGTGACAGGAGGGGAAACTCATGTGCCGCTGGCTCGCTTATACCGGCAACCCGCTTCAACTCGAAACGGTGCTGTTCAACGCCAAACACTCCCTGATCGACCAGAGCCTGCATTCGCAGCTCGGCCAGACCACCACGAACGGCGACGGATTCGGCATTGGCTGGTACGGCCATCCCACCGACATTCCGTTTCGCTACCGCAGCACCCAGCCCGCATGGAGCGACCGCAACCTGCGCGAGGCCGCGCGGGCCATCCGTGCGCCGCTATTCGTCGCGCACGTGCGCGCGGCCACCGACACGCCTTCGCAGGAAACCAACTGCCATCCGTTCCGCTATGGCCGGTGGCTCTTTGTGCATAACGGGCTGGTGCGCCGCTACCCGATGGTGCGCCGCGAACTGATGCTGGCAATCGATCCCGAGTTGTTCGCGTCGGTTGAGGGCTCGACGGATTCCGAGGTGCTGTTTTTTCTGGCGCTGACATTCGGTCTCGAACTCGCGCCGGTGACGGCGCTCGAGCGGATGGTGGGGTTCGTCGAAGAGGTCGGGCGCAAGCAGGGTGTGGACGAGCCGCTGAATATGACCGTGTGCGCCACGGACGGCGAGCAGATCATCGCGGTTCGCTATTCGAGCGAAAAGCAGTCGCGCTCGCTCTTCCACAGTACCTCGTTCCGGCACCTGCACGAGCTGTATCCCGACGATTCGCGCATCACGGCGGTGGGTGAAGACGCTTTCCTGGTATTGTCGGAGCCGCTCTCGGATTTGCCGGGCTGGTGGGAGGAGATTCCGGAGAGCACGGCGGTGGTCGCGCGAGGTGGCGCGATCGACCAGTATCCGTTCGAACCCAAACTGGTTTAGCGCGTCAGCAGCATCGAACTCAACACCGAAAACACCGTCGACGGCAACTCCGCGAGACGGCTGACCACCACATTGTGCGGATAGAAATCCTCGACCGCATCGGTCAGCACGCCGATCCCCACCAGTTCGATGCCGCGTTTCTGGATCGCCGCGACGCGTTCGCGCAGATCGTGGCGCAGCACCTGCGGGTCGCCGTCGCCGGTCGACGGATAGCCGTCTGAGAACACGATCAGGATGCGCCGCTCGGCCTGATGATCCGCGAGCCGCGTCGCGGCCCAGGCCAGCGCCTCGCCGTCCGGATTCTCGTGACCGCAGTCGATTTCGACAATGCCGCTCAGATCCGTCGCGCCAAAGCGTTTGTAGACTTTCAGGTCGAGCCGCTCGACAAAGCGGTTATAGCGCCGCAAATCCAGGCCGCCCGCCAGTTGCCGCTCATAGAGCTGTTTCATCGGCGCGGATTCGAGCGAGCAGTAGCCGAGCACTTCGCAGTCGAACGACAACTGCGTGAGCGCATCGCATAGTGCGCTCGCACACAGGCGCGCGAGTTCGATCTTGCGGCCGGCCATCGAACCGCTGCGATCGATCAGCAAGGTCACGGCGACATCGCGCCCTTTGGCCGCGCGCTGCGTGCGAAACGGCGTACGGTAACCGGGCGAGGTGGCGAGTTTCGCCAGCGCGGTGCGATCGATCTCGCCGCGCTCCTGCTCGCGGCGCCAACGGGTGCGTTCGTCGGCGCTGAGCGCGCGTTCGAGTTTCTCCTTGAGCGGTGCGGTGTCCGCGCGTGCCTGCGCGCGAAGCTCGCGCCAGGCCGCGCTGTCGCCCTGACCGGTGACGTCGGTGATTTCGTCGAACTCGGTGGCGAGCGGAATCGACAGTCGCTCGCGCAGGGCATCCGGCACGGCGCCGGCTTCACCGTCTGAACGCGCGGATGGCTGCTGCGCATCGGCGAGCGATTGCCCCATGCCCACCGCATTTTCCGCTTGTGCGCCGCCGCCTTTATCGGACGGCGGCGAGGCGGCGCTGTCCTGGTCGGGCAGGGCCGTGTCGTCATCATTGGCCGGCTCGGACGAAGAGGCGGCGGTTTCCGTGTCGATGTCTTCAACCGGGTCCGCGGTAAACACCATGCTATTGACGTCGCCCGCCGACAAAGCCCGCACGCGCGCCACCAGCGCTTGCGCCGCCGCAATGCTATGCGCGCTCGAGCGGCTTCTGCGCGCTTCGTCCAGTTGATCCTGCGAGGCGTGCAGCGCGGCCAACAGTGAATGGATCGCTTCGGTCCGGGTCGGCTGTTCGTCCCACAGCGCGCGCTCCACCAGCCAGACCAGCCGGTCGCGCCAATGCAGCTTCGGCCAGCGCAGCCGCGCCTGTTCGGCGGCATGTGCACGCAGTTTGCCGATGAACCAGCGCGCGCCCGGATACTCGTCGAGCAATTGCAAACAGACGCGGCGGTCCTCGATCACCTGCGCGAGATTCGCCGTCACGCCGCGAGGCAGCGCGTCCATCTGCGCGAGCGACGAGTGCTTGGCACGCGCCACCAGCAGATCCAGATAGCCGATCAGCACGTCGCGCTCGACGCCGCCGCTCAACTCATAGTCGGGGATCACGATGCGGCCGGGTTCGACCCGCGGACCATCCGGACTGAAGGCGACCGTCACGCCGTATTGCCCGGTCAGCACGCGCGCCACCTTGCCAAGCGTCGATTCGAACGCGAAGCCTCGCGTGTCGCGCGTTGAGTGCGTTGCGTTCATGGTGATCGCTGTGCTCGCCTGGTGTGCCTGGCCCGCGTCAGGCGGCCGGCGCAATGTGATGGCGAACGATGCCGCGAATCAGCGCCGCGTCTTCCGGGCTGACCTTCGCGTAGATGGCAGGATCGGCTGCACGTTCGGGGTCGCCGGTGCGCAGCATCAGCTCGGCCCAGTCGAGCAGGCGCCGCGTGGAGAACGCGCTCGACAGGTCTTCGCGGGCGAACGCCGCGCGGCAGTCGGCGGCAATCGCGGCGAGCGTGGTGGCGAGCGCGCGTGTCATATGCGGGGCGAGCGTGCGCATCAGCACGTCGGCTTCTTCGGCGGGCGTGAGGTAGTCCAGCATATAGACGCGCCAGCGATCGAGAAACGCCTCGTTCATCAGGTTCGCGCCTTGATACAGATGACGGAACTGGCTCATCGCGCCAACCGCGTTCGCCGTGGCGAACAGCCGGAACGCGGGATGCGGCGCGACGATCTCATTGCCTTTTTCTTTCAGCACGAGACGGCCGTGCGGTTCGAGGACGGCGGTGAGGGCGGCGAGAATCGACGGTTCGGCGAAATCGATTTCGTCGACGATCAGCCAGATGCCTTCGCGCATTGCCGTCGGCAACACGCCGTCCACCCAGATCGTCTCACCACCCTTGACCGTCCAGAAGCCGACAAAATCGCCGACGGTGGTTTGCCCATTCATGTTCGAACGCAGCACGCCGTGAAGCGAGCGCGCGGCGACCTGTTCGATGAGGCTGGTCTTGCCCGCGCCGGTGTGACCGATCAGCATCACACGCCGGTTCTCCACGATATCTTCGACAATGTCGTTAAAGCGTTCGGAAAAGAGATAGGCCGGATTGATGCGCGGCACGAGCGGATTCTCCATGCCGCAAGGCACGTCGACCTGGCCAATACGCACGGTTTCACCCGCACGCTCCCGCCCATGCTGTTTCGCCGCCGAGGCCCGCGCCACGACACGTTGCAACTCCGGCATGAAGGCCACCCGTTCGGCCGTGCCCGCTTCGTCCGAGGCAGTGGGCGTATCGATCGCGAAGCCTTCCCGGCGCCACTTCTTCAGCTTCGCGCGCAGGTTTTCCGCATCGACCACCAGATCGATATCCACCGACCCATCGTGGCTGCCTTCATTGACCCCATGCTCGAGGCGATAGTTTTCCGGCCGGTCCGCCACGCTGACGCGCCACCATTCCGCGCCGGTTTCGGTCGCACGTTGGTAAAGGCCAAGGTTTTCGTCTTCGGTCAGTTCAGGCACGGTCATGGCGAGGGGCAAATGATGAATGGGTCGAATAACAAATAATGCGTTTCGATTTGGCTGAGGCCAAATGACCGACTATCTTATCGTGAGTACCTTTCGATCTCCCAGGCAGGAATTTCATTCATGGCGCACCGATTCGATTCAACTGAAGATTTTCAAAGTCGAGCGCGGCGTCGGCAAAAGTATATTGCGGCAAACGGATAGGCTATGAAACGTCGATCACCTATAGTGCGTGCGCAAAGCGTGTAGTTTCCGGTAAAAGAATTCACGGCAAAACAATGAGACTACATACGAAATTAATGGCCGCACTGGCGGTGGTGAGTCCTCTGGCATACGGTCAAACCAGCGTGACCTTATATGGCCGTCTCGACGGCGGCGTGGAATATCTGAATCACATCAACAATGGCGCGGGCGGCACCTCGAACCGCTGGAGCGCCGAAGGCGGCGATTGGGGCACCAGCATGCTGGGCCTGAAAGGCAATGAAGATCTGGGCGGCGGCCTGAATGCGATCTTCAACCTGGAAACCGGTCTGCAAATCATGAACGGCACCACCAGTGGTGGACGCTTGTGGTCACGGCGCGCGTTCGTCGGTCTGAAGGACGATCAGTGGGGCACGCTGCAGGCCGGACGTAATCTGTTCATCGATAGCGACGGCGTGTGGGAATTCGATCCGTTCGTGCAGCAGGCATTTTCGTCGGCCTCGCTCGTGCGCGGGCGCAACTGGCAGCAGACCAGCAATAACGTCGAGTATCACAGCCCGGTGCTATGGGGCTTCGATGTCCAGGCGCAATACGCCTTCGGCAATCAGGCCGGAGCGTTCAACAGTGGCGCGGCGGGAGAGTTTGGCCGCTCCGACGGCATCATGCTCACGTATCACTCGCCGCTCTTCGACGTGCGCGGTATCTACGATGAACTGCGCGACAACAACGGCCGTTTCAGCAACATCTTCCAGGCCTCGCGTGAATATTTCGCCGGCGCGAATGTGCATTTCGACGCGTGGAAGATCCAGGGCGCCTACACGCATTACGCGGCGCCGGATTCGCCGGTTGGC
This sequence comes from Paraburkholderia fungorum, assembly GCF_046026025.1. Taxonomy (GTDB): domain Bacteria; phylum Pseudomonadota; class Gammaproteobacteria; order Burkholderiales; family Burkholderiaceae; genus Paraburkholderia; species Paraburkholderia fungorum_E. The sequence goes on from NZ_JAQQFL010000037.1 coordinate 14,284, forward strand.
GTAGCGGACAGCGCCGATCACTACTGGCTGGGCGCCACGTACAGCATCCAGTCGCGCTGGGCGGTGACGGCGGGCGGCTACTACATCAAGGTCGGTGACGGCGGCAGCGACGCCGCGCACGATCCTTCCGGCCACGCAATGATGTACGTGCTCGGCACGACCTACAACCTCTCGAAGCGCACCTTCGTGTACGGCACGGTGGGTTACGTGCGCAACGGCAGCAACTCGAATTTCTCGCTTGAAGCGTCGCCGCGTGACGCCACCAACAACACGAGCCCGCTCGCGGGCGAATCGCAAACGGGCGCGTACGTCGGGATGATGCATCAGTTTTAACGCTTTAAAAAAACACCTCACAAGGGAAAAATAACATTGACTCCACAAGACTCTCACGGCGAACTCGCCGCGAGCGATGAACCGTCCACCATGACGCGCCGCCGCTGGCTGCAGGGCGCGCTCGCGTTGACGGCCGCCGGGCTGACCGGCTCGCTCACGCTCAAGGCGCTGGCCGACGATTCGGCCGCCGCGCCCATCGACGCCTTCATGACGTTGTCGCAATCGTTGACGGCCCGTCCCGCGCTCGATCGCGACGTCGGCACGCGCCTCCTGGCCGCGCTGCAGAAGTCCGCGTCTGATCTCGCGCAGCAGTTGCCGAAGCTGGCCGGCGCGCTCGCCGCCGGTTCCGCCGACGCCGCGCAACAGGCGCTCGCGCTGAAGATCATGGAAGCCTGGTATCTCGGCACGGTGGACGATCAGGTCGTCACGTACGAACAGGCGTTGATGTACGACGTTGTGTCCGACACGTTGATCATCCGTTCGTACTGCCCCAACAAGCCCGGTTTCTGGGCCGCCAAACCCATCGAAAGGCAAGCCTGAGCCATGGCCGAAACACAACAAGCCGATATCGTCGTTGTCGGGTCGGGCGTCGCGGGCGCGATCGTCGCGCATCAACTGGCGCTTGCGGGCAAGTCCGTGATCCTGCTCGAAGCAGGGCCACGCATGCCGCGCTGGGAGATCGTGGAGCGCTTTCGCAATCAGTTCGACAAGTCGGATAACTCCGCGCCGTATCCGTCGAGCGCATGGGCGCCGCATCCGGAATACGGTCCGCCGAACAACTATCTGATCCTGAAGGGCGAGCACAAATTCAACTCGCAGTACATCCGCGCGGTGGGCGGCACGACGTGGCACTGGGCCGCGTCCGCGTGGCGCTTCATGCCGAACGACTTCCGCATGAAAACCACCTACGGCGTGGGCCGCGACTGGCCGATGGAGTATGAAGAACTGGAGCCGTATTACCAGCGTGCCGAAGAAGAACTCGGCGTATGGGGCCCCACGGACGAAGAACTCGGTTCGCCGCGCAGCCAGCCGTATCCGATGGCGCCGTTGCCGCTCTCGTACAACGAGCAGACCATCAAGAGCAAGCTCAACACATTCGACTCGAATTATCACGTGGTGACCGAACCGGTTGCGCGTAACAGCCGTCCGTACGACGGCCGCCCAACCTGTTGCGGCAATAACAACTGCATGCCGATCTGTCCGATCGGCGCGATGTACAACGGCATCGTGCACGTCGAAAAGGCCGAGCAGGCCGGTGCGAAGCTGATTGTCAACGCGGTCGTTCACAAGCTCGAAGTGGGACCGGACAAACGCGTTACCGCCGCCCTGTATAAAGACCCCCAAGGCAACGAGCATCGCGTGGAAGGCAAGTATTTCGTGCTTGCCGCGAACGGTATCGAAACGCCGAAGATCATGCTGATGTCCACCAACCACGACTTCCCGAACGGTGTGGGCAATAGCTCGGACATGGTGGGCCGCAACCTGATGGACCATCCGGGCACGGGCATCACGTTCTATGCGGACGAAAAACTCTGGCCCGGCCGCGGTCCGCAGGAAATGACGTCGCTGATCGGCTTTCGCGACGGTGCGTTCCGTGCGAACGAGGCCGCCAAGAAAATCCACTTGTCGAACCTGTCACGCATCGATCAGGAAGCGCAGAAGATTTTCAAACAAGGCAAGCTGATCAAGCCGGCCGAACTGGACGCGCAGATTCGCGACCGCTCGGCGCGTTTTGTCGAATTCGACTGCTTCCACGAAATTCTGCCGCAGCCGCAAAACCGCATCGTGCCGAGCAGGACGGAGGTCGACGCGATCGGCATTGCGCGCCCGGAGATCACCTACGCGATCGACGATTACGTGAAACGCGGCGCAGTCCATACGAAAGAGGTCTACACGAACGCGGCGAAAGTGCTGGGCGGCACGGAGATCGAGTATCAGGACGAGTTCGCGCCGAACAACCACATCACGGGCGCGACGATCATGGGCAGCGACCCACGCGATTCGGTGGTCGACAAGCATTGCCGGACCTTCGATCACCCGAACCTGTTTATCTCGAGCAGCGCGACGATGCCAACCGTCGGCACCGTCAACGTGACGCTGACGATTGCCGCCCTGGCGCTGCGCATGGCCGACCAGTTGAAGAAGGAAGTTTGAACGTGCTGAAAAAGACCTTTTTCTGGCTGCTGGCCGGTGCGTTGACCTGGCCCGCATTGGCGCAGGCCGACGATTCCGCGACCCCGGTGAGCGGCAGCGACACCGCGTTGATCAAACGCGGTGAATACCTCGCCACCGCGGGCGATTGCATGGCCTGCCATAGCACCGCCAAAGGCAAGCCGTTCGCCGGCGGCCTGCCGCTGAAAGTGCCGATGCTGGGCACGATCTATTCGAGCAATATCACGCCGGACCCGCAAACGGGCATCGGCACGTGGACGCTCGCGGACTTCGATCGCGCGGTGCGCAAGGGTGTCTCGAAAGACGGCCACAATCTGTATCCGGCCATGCCGTACGTGTCTTACGCGAAGGTGAGCGACGACGACGTGAAGGCGTTGTATGCGTACTTCCGTTATGGCGTCGCACCAGTGAGCGAGGCGACGCGGGAGAGCGATATCAAATGGCCGCTCAACATGCGTTGGCCGCTAACCATATGGAACTGGGTGTTCCTGAAGAACGGCCCGTACGAAGTCAAACCGGACCAGAGCGTCGCCTGGAATCGCGGCGCGTATCTCGTGCAAGGCCTCGCGCATTGCAGCACCTGCCACACGCCGCGCGGCTTCGCGATGCAGGAGAAGGCGCTCGACGAAACCGGCAGTGGTTTCCTCGGCGGCTCGGTGCTGGCGGGCTGGGAGGGCTACAACATCACGTCGTCGACCAATAGCGGCATAGGCGGCTGGAACCACGCGCAACTCGTGCAGTATCTGCAAACCGGCAGCGTGCCGGGCGTCGCGCAGGCGGCCGGTCCGATGGGCGAAGCGGTCGAGCATAGCTTCTCGAAGATGAGCGACGCGGATATCGACGCGATTGCCACCTACGTGCGAACGGTGCCGGCAGTAAACGGTGGCAGTTCACAGGCTCGCAACACGTGGGGCAAACCGGCCACTGACGTCACACGCTTGCGCGGCGTAGCACTGAACGACGGCACGCTCGATCCGGCACGCTTGTACCTCGGCAATTGCGCAACGTGTCACCAGGCGCCTGGCAAGGGCACGCCGGATGGCTACTATCCGCCGCTGCTGCACAACTCGACAGTGGGTGCATCCAATCCGGGCAATCTGGTGCAGGTGATTTTGCACGGCGTACAGCGCAAAACCGCGAGCAACGATGTCGGCATGCCGGCCTTCGCCACGCAGTTGAACGACGCGCAGATCGCCGCGCTGACCAACTATGTGACGACGCAGTTCGGCAATCCGGCTGCAACGCGGGTGAGCGATCAGGACGTCGCGAAGCTGCGCTAAGTCGTCTCGCGCAAGCGTATGGGGCCGCGAGGCCGCTAGCGGGACCGCAAGCCGACTGAAAGGGCTGTCGCCAATCGTCGGTACGACATGACAGCGGATGTAACGCGCCGTGCAGTTTCGCGCGCATCGGCGCATCATCGGTAGGCCTTGCGGTCCTCATGCCATCTTTTCCACGTTCTTCCGCGCGAACACGGTTCGCCGGGCACGGCCAATGCATGGCGTCCCGGCGAAGTTCCCAACCGCCGAACAAGGAGTGTCCCCATGCAAAACGATCCCGCCCTCGATCAGTTGTGCATCAACACGATTCGCACGCTATCGATGGACGCTGTGCAAAAGGCCAATTCCGGTCACCCCGGTACGCCGATGGCACTGGCGCCAGTCGCCTATCATCTGTGGCAAAACCATCTTCGTTATGATCCGGACGAGCCGTTGTGGCCGAATCGGGACCGCTTCGTGCTCTCAGCGGGGCATGCGTCGATGCTGCTGTACGCGCTATTGCATCTGGCGAATGTGAAGGCCGTGGACGAGGAGGGCAAACCCACCGGCTCGCCCGCCGTCTCGCTCGACGACATCGAACATTTCCGCCAGCTCGGCAGCAAAACGCCGGGCCACCCCGAGTACCGCATGACCACCGGCGTGGAAACGACCACCGGGCCACTCGGCCAGGGGCTCGGCAATAGCGTCGGCATGGCCATGGCGGCGCGCTGGCACGAAAGCCACTTCAACAAGCCGGACGCGCCGCTGTTCGATTACCGCGTCTACGCGATATGCGGTGACGGCGACCTGATGGAAGGCATTTCGCATGAAGCGGCGTCGCTCGCGGGACATCTGCAACTGTCGAATCTGATCTGGATTTACGACAGTAATCGCGTGACGATCGAAGGCCACACCGACCTTGCCTATAGCGACGATGTGGAAAGCCGCTTTCACGGTTACCACTGGCACACCCTGCGGGTGGACGACGCGAACGACGCAGCGGCGCTGGAAGCCGCGTTTGTCGAAGCAAAAAGCATCACTGACCGGCCCACGCTGATCGTGGTCCACAGCATTATCGGGTGGGGCGCGCCGCACAAGCAGGATACGTCCGCCGCGCATGGCGAGGCGCTCGGCGTCGAGGAAGTGGCGCTGACCAAGAAGTTTTATGGCTGGCCCGAGGACAAGTTCTTCTACGTACCGGATGGCGTACATGAACGTTTCGCGCAGGGCATCGGTGCGCGCGGCAAGGCGGCGCGCGGCGAATGGCAGGCGAAGCTCGACGCGTACAACACAAAATACCCGGAGCTGGCTCGCCAGCTCGCGCAGATGGAAGCGCATGAATTGCCCGCGGGGTGGGACAGCGATATCCCCACGTTCGAGGCCGATCCGAAGGGCGTGGCCTCACGCGATTCGTCGGGCAAGGTGCTCAATGCGATTGCCGCGCGCGTGCCCTGGATGATCGGCGGGGCGGCCGATCTCGCGCCGTCCACCAAGACCAATCTGAAATTCGAAGGGGCGGGCAGCTTCGAACCCGGCAACTATGGCGGCTGCAATCTGCACTTCGGCATTCGCGAGCATGGCATGGGCGCGGCGGTGAATGGTCTGGCGCTGTCGAATTTGCGGCCATTCGGCTCGACCTTCCTGATTTTCAGCGACTACATGAAGCCGTCGATCCGCCTGTCCTCGATCATGGAAGTGCCGGCCATCTATGTGTTCACCCATGATTCGATCGGCGTCGGCGAGGATGGTCCGACTCATCAACCGATCGAGCAACTGGCGTCGCTGCGCGGCGTGCCGGGGCTGACCGTGCTGCGCCCGGGAGACGCGAACGAAGTGGCCGAGTCCTGGCGTGTGGCGATGTCGGACCCGCGGCGGCCGTCGTGCATTGTCGTGTCGCGCCAGGCGTTGCCGACTCTGGATCGCACGCGCTATGCGTCGGCCAAGGGCGTGCAGAAGGGCGCTTATGTGCTTGCCGACGCGCCTGACGGGCAGAAGCCCGCCGTGATCCTGCTGGCCACGGGCAGCGAATTGTCGCTCTGCGTCGACGTCTACGAGAAGCTGAAAAGCGAAGGGATCGCGGCGCGGGTGGTGTCGATGCCGTCGTGGGATATTTTCGAACGTCAGGACGAGGCGTATCAGGACGCCGTCCTGCCAGCCGACGTGGCTGCGCGCGTCGCGGTCGAACAGGCGGCGGCGCTCGGCTGGGATCGGTATGTTGGGCGGCACGGCGCGCAGGTGGTGATGCATACGTTCGGCGCGTCCGCGCCGTTCGCCGATCTGAAGAAGAAGTTTGGCTTCACCGCCGAGCACGTGTACGACGCGGCGAAGCAGCAGATTGCGCGGGTGAAGGGCACGAGCAGCAGGCAGTAGGGCGTCGTGCTTGCAGACGCTCTCGCAGCTAGCTTGGCTAGGGCTAGGCGAGCGTCTGCGTTGCGGTTATTGCAATCGCTACGTTGCCGGCGGTACCGTCGAGCCTGTTGCGGTAGCCGTGCGATTGCATTTCGGCGAGCCTGCTGAGGGTTCTCGACAGATCGTGCGCGCCTTCGAGTCCGCTGAGCGCCGCTTCGATCGGCAGATCGGAGGCGATGAACAGCGCGCATTTGCGGTCGTAGAAAATGTCGACGAGCCATATGAGCCGCTGCAGCGTATGGGCTTTGGCAAGCCATTCGGTGTGCACGTGGTCGAGAATCAGGCCATGCCATTGCTCGGTCAGATCCAGATAGTCGAGGTGCGAGCGGCTCGCCACGCACAGGCTTTCGAAGTCCGCCCATAGCAGGGCCGCGCCCACGGCACGTGCCGTGAGCGGCCGACCTGCCGCGCTCACGGTGGCCGGCTCCAGCGTCTCGTTGCCTTCATAACGTACGAAAATTTCCAGGAGCGCGTCGCGCGTTGCCGTGTCGAGCGGTGCAAAAAAATGCGGGCACGCCGCTTCTTCCGCGCCGAAACGGTAATCGCGTGCGCCGTCGAAGTGAATCACGGTGAAGCACCGTTTGATCTGTTCGATCGTCGGCAGGAAACGCTCGTGAAACTCCGGATCGGACAGGAGTGCGTCCGGTGCGTAGTTCGAGGTCAACACGATGCGCGTGCCCTGGCCGATCGCAGTGTCGAGAAAACGGCCCATCAGGAATGCATCGGCGATATCGTGCACATGAAATTCGTCGAAGCACAGCAGCTCCACGCCGTCGAGCCATTGTTTCGAGACCGAGCCCAGCCGGTCGTCACCGCGTGGCGCGTTCACCAGACGCCGGTTCATCTCGCGCAGAAACTCGTGAAAGTGCACACGCCGCTTACGGCAGCTCGCCAGTTCGAACACGGTATCGACCACCAGGCTCTTGCCTCGGCCAGGCAGCCCATGGCAATAAACGCCCTGATGCGCATGCGCGGAGCCGGACTTCGCGCGGCGCCCGTTCGTGCCCAGCAACGTGACAAGCGCAGCAATGGCATCGCGCTGCGTGGCATCGGGAACGATCGCGCGTGCGGCGAGGGCACTGACCACCTGAGTTTCGTCGAGCATAGGTTGCGGTTTTTATCGGCTTCTTTCGGATCAACGCCTCGGGTCACCGCCGCAATACGCGCTGCAATTCGCGCGGATCGACCGGCTTGGTGAAATGATGGTCGAACCCAGCCGCTTCAGCGGACTGCTTGTCCTGCTGCTGACCCCAACCGGTAACAGCGATCAGCAGCATGCCGGCGTCGTGATAGTCACTGCGGATGCGGCGCGCCACTTCATAACCGTTCAGACGCGGCAAGCCGATATCGAGTATCACCGCATGCGGCGCGAATTCGCCGATCACTTGCAGCCCGGCGATACCGTCGCCGGCGGTGCGCACCTCATGGCCTTCGAGTTCGAGCACCATGGCGAGACTATCGGCGGCGTCGGCATTGTCGTCGACGATTACCACGCGCAGGCGCGGCGAGTCGGGCAGATCGGACGGCGCGCTATGCGACGGCTCCGGGATCGCTTTCGATAGGGGCAGGCGGATCACGAACTCGCTGCCACTGCCTGGACCGCTGCTGAATGCGGCCACCGTGCCGCCGTGCAGTTCGGCGAGGCCGCGTACCAGTGCGAGACCGATGCCGAGCCCGCCTTGCGCGCGTTCCAGCGCCGGCGCGAGTTGCGAGAACATTTCGAACACACTGTCCAGATGCTCGCGCGGAATGCCGATACCCGAATCGCGCACCACGATCACGGCTTCATCGCCTTCGCGTGACGCGGCGAGCGAGATGTTGCCGCCCGGCGGCGTGTACTTGGCGGCGTTATTCAACAGGTTCAGGATCATCTGCGACAGGCGCGTGGGGTCGGCATCGAGGTAAAGCGCTTCGCGCGGCAGCGTCACGCTCAGATGATGTGACGAGGCCTGCACGGTGGGCCGCGCCGCTTCCATGGCGGCTTGCATCGCGCGCGCGAGTTCGAGCCGCTGCTTGCGCAATTCGAGCTTGCCTTGCGTAATGCGCGACACTTCCAGCAGGTCGTCGACCAGATGCGTCATGTGCTGCAATTGCCGGTCGAACACGTCGCGCGACCAGCTCAGTTGGGGGTCCGCAAAGTCCTTCAGACGCAGTATTTCGAGCACGTTGCGCATGGGCGCGAGCGGATTGCGCAACTCATGCGCGAGTGTGGCGAGAAATTCGTCCTTGCGGCGGTCCGCCTTTGAGAGCTCCAGATTCAGACGCTGCAATTGCTGTTCGGCACGCCTGCGCCCGGTGATGTCGCGGCTCACGCTGACCGCGCCGTAGACGTCGCCACGCGCGTTCGCCAGCGGTTTGACCACGGTTTCGCAGACACCGTGAGTGCCGTCGCGCCGCACGAAAACCAGTTCGCTGCGCCACGTGCCCTCGGCGGCGAGCCCGGCAAGCGCTTCCCGGCGAATGCGTAACGCGTCTTCCGGCGGATTGAACATCGCGATGGGCTTGCCGAGAATTTCGCGCAACCGGTAACCCAGCATGCGTTCGCCGCCCGCATTGAAATCGGTGATGTTGCCGCGCAGATCGGTGATGACGATCGCGTCGCTCAGATGCTCGAAAATTGCCGCCTGACGCAGCAGCACAGTCTGCGCGTCCTTGCGTTCAGTGATGTCGGTGCCGAGGCCGTAAATCGTCAGCGGTTCGCCCTGGTGGTTGTAAGTGGCGCGGCCGCGGCCTTCCATCCAGCACCAGTCGCCGCTTGCATGCAGGAAGCGGAACTCGGCGACGTAGTCGTCGCCGCTTGCCACCGCATGGTCGACCGCCTCGTTGAGCGCGATGAGGTCGCCGGGATGAATCAGCTCGAAAAAGCCGCCCGGCATTCTCGCAAAACGTCCCTCCGCGTAACCCGCGAGCGCCTCCAGTTCGCGGCTCCACCAGAATTTGCCTGACGTCGGCTCATGCGACCACGCGCCCATACGGGCCCCGCGCATGGCCAGACTCAGCACGTCGCGGCTTTCCTGCAAGGCTTTCTGCGCAAGTTGATGCGCGGCGACGGAGGCTTCCGCGTTGCGGCGCGCAAGCAGCAACTCCTGCTCGTACTTATGACGATCCGCGACGATCAGCGCCGCCACTTCGAGGTAACGGCTTTCGCCGTGACGGCGGCTCACGGCGTTAAGCAGCATCGGCACCACGTGGCCGTCCCGATGCGCCATATTCAGTTTGACCTCGGCCACCGAACCCTGCTTGTCCAGCAGGGGCGACCAATGCGTCCGGTAGAACACCTTGCCGTCGGTAGTCAGCAGATCCTGAATATGCTTCGCTTCTGCGAGCTCCGCCGCGCTATAGCCGAGCCATGCGCAGAACGTCGTGTTGACGCGCAGGATCCAGCCGTCGGGCGTGGTCACGAGCAGGCCGCAGGCGGCATGCTCGAACAGGGCATCGGAGGACGGTAACGGACGGTAGGTGCTTTGCATCGTGAGGAATGTTACCGAAGTTTTGAGTGTTTTCCCCAACTCGCCATGACTATATCCGTCCGTATACAGCGGGATAATGATGTCGAAGTGAACCCGAAGTTATGCGCAATGCACGCAGCAGGCGCGCTATCCCCGGCGGAAGTGCGTTTCATGCCTATTTCAACGCAATAACTCGCGCTTGCGCACGATCTGTCGGGGCGAGTCAAGACAGCATAAATCAGGAAGCGGCAGATCGCCCGGTGAGCTATGGTGACGAGGTAGCGCGTGGTGGCGGAGGCCAGGGAGAATAAGGTGACGTTCGACAACAGAATGGACGAGAACGATGACGTCGTGGTTTGGCGGACCATCCCGTATGCGATGGCTTCAAACCGTCGCGTGCTCGTGGTCGACGATTACCGGGAAGCAGCCGAAGCGTTGCAGATGCTGCTGAATGCCGACGGTTTCGAGTGCCGCGCGCTCGAAGATCCGTTTGCCGTTTGCGGCCTGGCCTGTGAATGGCAGCCGTTCGCCGTTCTGCTCGACATCAAGATGCCGGGTCTCGATGGCTTCGAACTGGCGCGTCGCCTGCGCGCCGATCCGTTGACCGCGGACATGCTGCTGGTGGCCTGTACGGCTTTTGCTTCGCGCGCAGACCGGGCGCGTGCCAAAGCAGCGGGTTTCGACGCGCATTGCGCCAAACCCCTGACGCCCGAGCGCCTGTTACGCGTGCTCGAATCGGCTGCCGCGCTGCATGCGCTCGGGCCGCCGTAAAATTTATGCCCAACGCGGCGTCTGGGTCCGGAATTTGCTGAAGCAGCAAGCTTGCACATGCCAAACACATGGGCTGCCTACTCAGCTTCCACAGGAATCCCTATGTCATCCCAGGCCAGCTACTCGACGCGCATCGCGGAAGGCACCCCTTTCCCGCTCGGCGCGACATGGAACGGAAGCGGTGTCAACTTCGCGCTGTTTTCGGCGCATGCAACCCGGGTCGAACTGTGTCTGTTCGATGAAACCGGCGAGACAGAAATCGAGCGTATCGAACTGCCGGAATACACCGACGAGGTCTGGCATGTGTTCGTGCCGAATCTGAAACCCGGTGCGGTGTATGGTTATCGGGTCCACGGGCCTTATGAGCCGGAAAATGGACATCGTTTCAATCCGAACAAACTTTTACTCGACCCCTATGCCAAAGCGCATATCGGCGAGCTCAGATGGGCGCCGGAAATCTTCGGCTATACGCTCGATTCGGAAGAGGGCGACCTGTCATTCGATGAGCGGGACAGCGCCCCCTTCGTGCCGAAGTGCAAGGTGGTGGACGCCAACTTTTCGTGGAGTCATCCGGAGCGCAATGCGCTGCCCTGGGAGCGCGCGATCTTCTATGAGACCCATGTGCGCGGTTTTACCAAACGTCATCCCGGCGTAGCGGAAAACTTGCGCGGCACCTTCGCGGGACTCGGCCAGCAGGTCGTGCTCGATTACATCAAGGGGCTCGGCGTCACATCGGTCGAATTGTTGCCGGTTCAGACTTTCGTCAGCGACAGTTATCTGCTCGACCAGGGCCTCACCAACTACTGGGGCTACAACACGATCGGCTTCTTCGCGGCCGATCCGCGCTATTTCGCGTCGTCCGCCGACCCGGTCGGCGAATTCAAGGAAATGGTGGACCGCTTTCATAGCGCCAATCTCGAAGTCATTCTCGACGTGGTCTACAACCACACGGCCGAAGGCAATGAGCGCGGCCCGACGATTTCCTTCAAAGGCATCGACAACGCGTCCTACTATCGCCTGATGCCCGAGGAACCGCGCTATTACATCAACGACACCGGGACGGGCAATACCCTCAATCTGTCCCATCCACGCGTGCTGCAAATGGTCACGGACAGCCTGCGCTACTGGGTGACGGAGATGAAGGTGGACGGCTTCCGTTTCGATCTCGCCACGATTCTCGGCCGCGAACCGCACGGCTTCGACGAAGGCGGTGGGTTTCTCGACAGTTGCCGCCAGGACCCGGTGCTCTCGAGCGTGCGGCTGGTCGCCGAGCCGTGGGACTGCGGTCCCGGCGGCTACCAGGTGGGCGGTTTTCCACCGGGCTGGGCCGAGTGGAACGACCGTTTCCGCGACACGGTGCGCGAGTACTGGAAGGGCGACGAGGGCAAGGTGGCCGATCTCGCGACCCGCCTGACCGGTTCGGGCGACAAGTTCAATCATCGCGGACGGCGCCCCTGGGCGAGCGTCAACTTCATCAGCGCACATGACGGTTTCACGCTCAACGATCTGGTGTCGTACACCGACAAGCACAACGAGGCCAACGGCGAAGACAACCAGGACGGTCACTCGGACAACAAGTCATGGAACATGGGTGTCGAAGGCGCAACCGACGACGCCGATATCCGTCAGCAACGCGAACGCCAGAAGCGCAATCTGCTGGCTACGCTGCTGCTCTCGCAGGGCACGCCGATGATTCTGGCGGGCGACGAATTTGGCCGCACGCAACAGGGCAATAACAATGCGTATTGCCAGGACAACGAGATCAGTTGGGTCGATTGGGAAGGCATCGACGACGATGGGCGCGCGCTGACCGAGTTCGTCAAGAATCTGACCACGTTGCGGCATCGTCTGCCGGTACTGCGTCGCGGACGCTTTCTGAGCGGCGAATTCAACGAGGTGCTCGAGGTGACCGACGCGCGTTGGCTTTCACCGGACGGCACCGATCTTTCGCAGGAGCAGTGGGACGACCCGTCGATGCGCTGCTTCGGCCTCGTGATCGACGGACGCGCGCAGGCGAGCGGCATTCGACGCCCCGCGTCCGATGCGACGTTGCTGCTGGTGCTCAATGCGCATCACGACGTGGTCAATTTCACGCTGCCGGATGTGCCCGAGGGCGATCAGTGGACCTGTTTGCTGGATACGAACATGCCGGTGCGCGCCGAGTTGCCGCAATTCAGCGCCGGCGATGCCTATCAGGTAACCAGCCGTTCATTGCTGCTGTTCGCACTTGACGCGCCGAGCCGCGCGACGCAACGCGTGTTCGATCGTCTCGAAGAACAGCTCACCAGCGACGAAAGCGAAAACCCTACCGGAACGTGAGCCTGGCGCGGCCTTTGCGTGACCATGGTGTACCCTCTGTCGCACCGCAAGGTGCAGCGAATCGTATGTCAGTGGCAATCCCTGCGTTAGCCATCCGTGTACCGTTTTCACCGCCCGGCACCCTATGGCGAACGGCGGAAGTGCGGTAAATTCCGGGGAGCGGAAATAGCGCACGAACAACGTGGGGCGTTGTGCACTGCCACCCCAACTGGATCATCTTTCATGGAGAGCGTGACCGTGCAACGTGCGGAGCGTGCCGCAGTTGACTTCCCCATGCCGTCGCGCAATTTCGCGACGACGCGACGCGTGCTTCTGATCGTGCTCGCAGTGTCGATCGTGTTTCCACTGACCTGCCTCGCGGGTTATGGGTATTTCGACTACCAGCGCCGGATCGCCGACTCGAACGACATGATCGACCGGCTCGCGCGCGTGGCCGAGGAGCAGGCCGCCAAGGTCATGGACCTCAACCAGCAGATGGCCTCGCGCATCGTCGACCTGCTCGCGAATGACGACGACGCGCAAATTCGCCCGCAGGAAGCCGGCTTGCACGATCGTCTGCGGCAAATCGGCGGCGACTTTCCGCAGGTCGCCTCGATCTACCTGCTCGGCGCGAACGGCGATTTGCTGGTGTCGAGCCGTGCTTATCCGGCCCCGGTCATGTCGACGAGCCGACGCGACGACTTCGCCACCGCCAAGGCGATACGGCCGCAGCCCTATTTTTCCCAGCCCATGTTCGGACCGTTGTCGCAGACCAATGTGTTCAACACCTCGATTGGCCGCTCAGGCGAGAACGGGCAATTCCTCGGCGTGGTATCCGTGGCGCTGCGCACCGAGTACTTTTCGCGCTTCTACCATGATCTGACGAATGGCGACCCGTCGCTCTCGTTGGGGTTGTACCGCCAGGACGGCAGCCTGCTGGTGCGCTATCCGGCGTGGCCGAGCGGCGCCAAACCCAGCCAGCACAGCGCGTTTACCGCGGCGTTGCGCGACAAGCAGCTATTCGGCCACATTCGTCTGACTTCCTCGGTCGACGGCGTCGAACGGCTGCTGGCATTTCGCCGGGTCGGCGACTATCCGCTCTATGTCATGAGCGCCTATGCGACGGCTGCGATCGCCACCGCATGGCGCCAGCATTTCATGGCGGTTGCGGCGATTGCCGCCGTGCCTTGCGTGGCGATCTGGCTGCTGGTGTTTTTCTCGTTGCGCCAGCTTGCCGGCGAGCGCCGCGCGTGGGAGCGCTGGCAAGGCGAAGTGGCCATGCGTCTTTCGGCGGAGGCGTCGACCCGGCAATTGCAGCGGATGGGCGCACTCGGCAATCTGGTCGCCAATGTCGCGCACGACTTCAACAATCTGCTGATGGTGGTGTCGGCCAACACCGAACTTTCGCGTTTGAAGCGCTACAACGGCCTGGAAAAAGAGGTGCAAGCCATCGAGCGCGCCACCGCCACGGCGGAATCGCTGACGCGGCAACTCCTGAGCGTGGCCAAGAAGCAGCCGCTCAAGCAGCAACCGGTCGAGCTCGCCACATGGCTGCCGAACGCCGCGCCGCTGATCGACGCGTCGCTCGGCGACAACATCGAGTTTGCCTTGAACATGGTCGACAACATCTGGCAGGTGCTGGCCGATCCCACCGACCTCGAATTCGCGATCATGAATCTGGCGGTCAACGCTCGGGATGCGATGCCGCGCGGCGGGCGTTTCGTGATTCGTTGCCAGAACAACCGCCTGGTGAGCAGCGACACCTTGCTGCCCGACGGCGAATATGTGCTGATCACCTGTTCCGACGACGGCGAGGGTATGCCCGAAACCGTCGCCCGTCGCGCGTTCGAGCCGCTCTTCACCACCAAGCTGCGCGGCTCGGGCACCGGCCTCGGCCTCGCCCAGGTGATCGCGATGTGTGAACAGGCGGGCGGCACGGCCAAAATCGACAGCGTGCAGGGCCGCGGCACCACAGTCAGACTGTATTTGCCGCGCTATCGCGAGCGGCAAAAGGCGTTGGTGCCGGACGTGGAAACGGCGCAGCAGCCGGCGCTGGCGTCAAAGGGTGTGGTGCTGCTGGTGGAAGACAACGAAGACGTGGCGGCGGGCGTAGCCGCCGTGCTGGAAACCTTTGGCTGCGAAGTCCGGCACGAACCGACCGCCGACCAGGCGCTCGATCTGCTGGCCGGCGGCGCGAGATTCGAACTCGTACTGTCCGACATCCAGATGCCGGGCAGGCTCAACGGCATCGATCTTGCCGAGAAGGTGCGCAGCGCGTGGCCCACCCAGAAGATCGCGCTGATGACGGGCTACGCCGACGAGCTCGAACGGGCGCGCCGGCTCGGCGTGGCGATACTCGCCAAACCCTTCAATATCGACGAGCTGCACGCCCTGGTGGTTTGCGAACCGTAAGCCTCTTAGGCTTTTTCCTGCGCGGCGTCGTACTTGCCGAGCGCCGCCGCACTGTTCAAACGGGCGCGCTTGAGCAAGGCCGCCTGCGCCTCCTTCACGTTGGCCGCCTGACCTCGCCATGCCTGCAGCGGTGGTTCCTGCAACGCGCGGCCGTACGAGAAGCTCAGATTCCACGGCAGCGGCCCGAGGCGATTCATGGCATCGAGATTGGCGGTTGCCTCTTCCGGCGTTTGGCCGCCGGACAGGAACACGAGCCCCGGCACCGCCGATGGCACCGTGCGCCTGAGTACCCGCACGGTGTGCGCGGCGATCTCCGCCACCGACGATTGCTGCGCATGGTCCGCGCCCGCCAGCACCATGCTCGGCTTCAGCAGAATATGTTCGAGCACCACGTGGTGCCGATGCAGCGCGTTGAAGACTTCGTGCAACACGGCCTCGGTCACTTCCGCGCTGCGTCCGATGGTGTGATCGCCGTCCATCAGCACTTCCGGTTCGACGATCGGCACAATGCCCGCTTCCTGCGAGATCGCCGCATAGCGCGCGAGGGAGTCGGCATTCGCTTCAATGGCGAGGCGGCTCGGCAAGCTCGCCGTGATGTTGTAGACCGCGCGCCACTTCGCGAAGCGCGCGCCTTGCCGCTTATAGTCAACGAAACGCTTCGCGAGGCCGTCGAGACCTTCGGTGATTTCATCACCGGGGGCGAGCGCGAGCGCAATCTTGCCGAGGTCCACCTTGATGCCGGGCACGATGCCATTGCTGGCCGCGAGTTGCGGGAACGGTGTGCCGTCGTCCGCCTTTTGTCCGAGCGTTTCTTCGTAAAGGATCACGCCGCTGACAAAGGCGCCGAGACCCGGCGTAGTGAGCAGCAGATTGCGGTAGGCGCGACGGTTTTCCTCGCTCGATTCAAGACCGATGGTCTTGAATCGTTTGGCGATGGTCGGGCCGCTTTCGTCGGCGGCGAGAAGACCTTTGCCGGGTTGGACCATCGCATTGACGGTGGCTTGCAGCTCGCTACGGGTGTCCATGAGGTGTGCTCCCTTGAATCCGGATTGCGGATGAAATCTTGCATCAGAGCGAAGCGAAAGCCACGGCGATATCCGTGGCTTTCGTCGGACGCACGATACGTGCGACCTCGGCGCCATCGCGCATGAAGACCAGCGTGGGCCAGAGTTTGACCTGGAAGGAACGCCCAAGTGGCCGGCCCGGGCCGTCCTCTACCTTGAGATGCCGGATGCCGGCATGCGGTTCGAACGCTTTGGCAATCGATGCTTGCGCGCCCTGACAGAAACCACACCAGTTCGTGCCGAACTCTATGACCGTCGCGCCGGGCAGCGCATTGACCTCGGCGCGAGAAGGGGCGTGGGAGGAATAGGGTGTTGGGCTTGCCATAGCTGCTCCGATGTTTTTTTACCTTCGCAGACAGCGATGTGCGCTTGCGCGCGGCGCGGCTGCGTGTGGATTGGGTAAAGAGTATCAGCTATGGCCAGGATCGTCAGTGGCGGGGGCAACGGGTGCTTTCCCGCATTGGGCGGCTTTTAATCGATCCGTGATCCCTCGGCCCTGGTTCCAGTTTCAATTCAAACGCAGGGCAAGGCAAACCTGTCATCGCGCGCATTGCTCGGCGGCCAATGCCAAAGCATCCTGTTTAGCGGGGTTCTGAAAAAAATCTTCGACACTCACATGCTGTTCATCGGCCAGCGCTTGCAGGCAGCGCTCAGTATTGCTGCGCACCGCAGCGGGCGCGCTAGCAATCGCGATGCCCAGCAGAATACAAAGCGCCAACCCGAGCACGGCGCCGAAAATCCAGTTCGCCGAAACCCGCATACCGCCTGACACGCTTCCCGTGCCCTTACGGGCTGCCGCGCTATGCGGTCTGGCTAGATGGTTCATTTGATCCTCTCCTGGCATATGATTAGCAAGACAACTATATGGTTAAAAAAAACGCCTTATTCAAGCGCTTTGCGCACGTCATGCATTGACGTAACGGCCGCCTCGAACAACTCCGGGCCGATCCTCGCGCGCAGATTCTTTGCAATTTGCGCGCTCGCCTCGTTGATGGGCCGCTCAAGCGCCTTGCCCGCCCGGGTCGCATACACCCGCCATTCGCGGCCGTCGGTTTCGCCCTGACGGCGCTCCATCAGCCCCTTGTCGCTCAGGTTATCGATCAGCCGCGTCGCAGTGGGGCGGGCAATGCCCAGCAGATCCGCGATCTGGCTGCTCAGGCAACCAGGTGTGGCCAATACGACGCGCAGCACGAAACCTTGCGGCGGCGTCAGCCCGAATTGGGTGTACACGATCCCCCATTCGCGCTCGACAAGCCGCGACAAGGCGGAGGAATTGAAGTAAAGGCAATGATCGAACATGGCCGCTATTGAAACGCAATATGGTTAGCAAGGCAACTAAAATTTAACGACGTGCATCGGTTTGGGCGGTTGGGTCAGGTCGAGGGTCGAGGGCCGCTGGCGGCTGCCGCATCGCGCAAATTTCACACAAACGCGTACATTTGCCAGCGTGACATGTTAAACGTCATGATTTGCTCCAGCGGCATCATCGCATTCAGGAAAGGACATGGCAGAAAGGATCTACCTCCAGCGCCCCGGCAAGGACGACGTCGTCTCGGTTGCCACCGGCTTCAGTTGGGGCGCGTTGCTGTTGGGCTTCGTCTGGGCCATGTCGAAGAGAATGTGGTTTGCTACTTTCGTCATGCTCGGGGTCAGCACGATATTGTTTCTCAGCGGCTTATGGGGCGATACGATCGGCACGATCGGACTGGTGCTGTCCGTGTTGTTCGGCGTTGCCTGCGGCGTCTACGGCAATCAGTGGCACCGCTGGACGCTCGAAAAGCGCGGATACGTCGTCATGTCGCCGACCGGCGAGGGCAAGTAGCGGCGTCCGTGCCGGCAGTTTTTTTGCAACGCCCGGTGCCCAACCCAAATATGGGACGTGCGGGCACAGGTTTACGTTCCTGCAAGCCAGGCCGATAATGCCCCGGTTGTTCCGGCCACGAAGTCCGCGGTTTGAATCGCGCGCCGCGGACGCGTTTTCCCTGACCCACCGCCACTCGTGTTGAAAACCACCCGCTTTTTCGACCTGCTGCACATCTCTGGCTTCAAGCCGCTGGCCGCCGCCACCCTCATGCTCGGTGTGGCGATGTCGTTCACCGCTCCCTATCTGTCGCTATTCGGCGTAGAACGCGCCGGCATGACGCCGCTCAAGCTCGGTATCTTCATGACGCTGATCGCCGCGAGCGGGGTGCTCGCCAGCACCTTTGCCGGCCGCCGGAGCGATGCGAGCGGGCGGCACCGGCCATTGTTGCTGGCGGCGCTCGTGGCCACGGCACTGGGGTATCTGAGTTTATGCGTGGTGCGCGACTACCGGCTGTTGCTGGTGGTCGGTATGGTCTTTATCGGCGCGGGCGGCTCGGCCATGTCGCTGGTGTTTTCGTTCAGCCGCGCGGCGCTGCCCGTGTCGAGCGCCGCGGAGCGCGCATTCGCCAGCGCTACCTTGCGGACCATCCTGTCGGCGGCGTGGGTGTTCGGTCCTTCGGTGGGCGCGCTGGTGCTTGCCGGCGCCGGTTTCTACGGACTCTTCCTGTTCGCGGCGGCGAGTTTCGCGGCCTGCGCGAGCATCGTCTGGCGCATGCGGGAGCCGCAAGGCCATCTGGGCGATCACACGGTGGAAGACACCGCCTCGGAGCCGTCGGCCTCGATCACGGTGCCGCCGCTGACCGCGCCCGGCGAAGAGGCGCACGAGGATCTGCCGGGCGTCGCCTCGCCGAACGACATTCGCCGCGCCGTGGCCGCGCTCACCTTGCTCGGTCTTGCCGCGAACGCGACCATGATCGTGCTGCCGCTTTACATCGTGCGCGGTCTGGACGGCACGCATCTGGACGTGTCGATCATGCTCGGGCTCGGCGCCCTGATGGAGATTCCGATGATGCTCGCGCTCGGCGCGAAGTCGTCGTCGCTGCACAAGCCCAACTGGCTGGCCGCCTGCGCCGCGGTTCACGCCGTGTACTTCGTTGGGATGTCGGTGGCGGGCAGCGTCCACGTGCTGATCCCGATGCAGATATTCAATGCCTTCGTCGTCGCGGTGACCTCGTGCCTCGGCATGACCTATGTGCAGGATCTGATGCCGCAGTCGCCCGGCCGCGCGACTGCCTTGTTCTTCAATGCGGCACGGGTCGGCTCGATTCTCTCCGGCGTGTTGTCCGGTTTGCTGGTGGAGGCGTTCAGCTATCGCGGCACGTTCCTGTTCTGCGGCTTGCTGGCGCTTTGCGCGTTGGTGCTGTTCGCCGTGCCCGGTTACCGCTATCCGCAGATGTGGCGCGCGGTGCAGCGTTTTGCGCGCACGCAATACCGGAAGTTTCAGGAACGGCGGCGCTAAGGCTCCCGGTTCGCGTGCCAACAGGCCACGAACGCCGCGCACGCCTGGCCGCCCCCAAATTGTTCCAACGCTCCAGGCGTGGTCGCGTCAATATCCCGCCATGGCGCTCAATGAAAGTGTAAGAGGGCAGTTGGCCAAATCGAAGCCAGCACCTCGACGACGGCTCTTATCGACGCACGTCTGGAACTTCAAGCCGCGCAAAACCTCTGCAAAGAAGCGTATCGTCGTTTGACGCACGCGGTGCCCGATTCACTGCGCGGACGATCCAGGGCTGCTACCGTGTGTCCATCGGATGACGTAAAACGCAACTACAGTGAGGAGAGCCGCTTGCCGCCGCTAAAACGCGCGGCAAGACCCCAGCACGCCGAACCAGACTGAAACGCGCAACGAGACACTTTCCGGAGCGAGATATGCAGCTAGGCATGATTGGATTGGGACGCATGGGCGCGGACATGGTGCGCCGCCTGACGAAGGGTGGACAGCAATGCATCGCTTACGACGTACAACCGGCCGCGGTAGACAAGCTGAAGCAGGAGGGCATCGCGGGTGCAACGTCGCTCGAAGACCTGGTCGCGCAACTGCAAAAACCGCGCGCGGTGTGGCTGATGGTGCCCGCCGCGGTGGTCGACAAGACGCTCGATAACCTCGTGCCTTTGCTCGAGGCTGGCGACATCGTGATCGACGGCGGCAACTCCTACTACCACGACGACATTCGCCGCGGCGCCGATCTGGCGAAGCGGCAACTCCACTATGTCGACGTCGGCACCAGCGGCGGCGTCGCGGGACGTGAGCGCGGCTATTGCCTGATGATCGGCGGCGAGACCGAGGTCGTGAAGCGGCTCGAACCCATCTTTTCGACGCTCGCACCCGGTGCGGGCGCCGTGCCCGCCACACCGGGCCGCACAGCCGGCGCCGGCACGGCCGATCAGGGCTTCCTGCATTGCGGTCCGCAGGGTGCGGGGCACTTTGTGAAGATGGTTCACAACGGCATCGAATACGGAATGATGGCCGCCTATGCCGAAGGTCTGAACATTCTGCGTCACGCCGACGCCGGCAAACACGCGCGCGAAGCCGATGCCGAAACATCGCCGCTGCGCCGTCCCGAGCTTTACCAATACGATCTGAATCTCGCCGAGGTCACCGAGGTCTGGCGGCGTGGCAGTGTGATCGGTTCGTGGTTGCTGGACCTGATAGCGGGATCGCTCGTCGGTGACGCCGATCTGCAAAGCTACGCAGGACGCGTATCGGATTCGGGCGAAGGGCGCTGGACCGTGGCGGCGGCGATCGACGAAGGCGTGCCGACACCGGTGCTGAGCGCGGCGCTGTTCGCGCGTTTCAGCTCGCGCGGCGACGCGGATTTTGCGAACCGGGTGTTGTCGGCCATGCGGCACGATTTCGGCGACCACGTCGAAAAAGCGGCCACGCCGGCCGACGGGCACAAGAGCTAATTCACGGGAACCGCAATGGAAACCGCTAACACCACGCCTCACGATGTCGTGTTTCTGTTCGACTGCGATAACACCTTGCTGGACAACGATCATGTGCTGGCGGATTTGCGCGCGCACATGATGCAGGCGTTCGGCGAGCAGAACAGCGCACGGTACTGGGAAATTTTTGAGGACTTGCGCGCGGAGCTGGGCTACGCCGATTATCTCGGGGCGTTGCAGCGCTATCGGCAGGAGCATCCACGGGACACGCGTCTGTTGCTGATGTCGTCGTTTCTGATCGACTATCCGTTTGCGAACCGGCTGTACCCGGGGGCGCTGGATGCGATCAGGCACGTGTCGAAGCACGGTCCGGCGGTGATTTTGTCCGACGGCGACGTGGTGTTCCAGCCGCGCAAGATTGCCCGTTCGGGCTTATGGGAAGAGGTCGAAGGACGGGTTTTGATCTACATCCACAAGGAGAAGATGCTCGATCAGGTGATGGAGTGTTATCCCGCCCGGCAGTACGTGATGGTGGATGACAAACTACGGATCCTGACGGCCATGAAGAAGGCCTGGGGGGAGAGGCTGACTACGGTTTTCCCTCGCCAGGGGCATTATGCTTTCGATCCGAAAGAGATCTCCAGCAATCCCGCCGCGGATGTGACGATCGAGAGGATTGGGGAACTGGCCGATATCGACATCGAGATGTTGCTGAGCAGCGGAACGGCGGGGGGCGCGTAGTCTTCTACTCTTCAACGGCACACTTTTTTCGATCAGCGCGGCGAGTATGGCGGCATCGCCGCGCCGGCGCCGTGAAGATCGCTCAGGGTACGCATTTTGCGCGGCTACCGGCCATCGCGTGCCGCGCTAGCCATGGCCGAACAGTTTGACCAGCAAGCCGAATACGCCCACCAGAACGGCAACGCCGGCGCACAACAGTACAAGCGTGAGAGCAAGGATCAGAGGCGCTTTGAGGCGGCTGGAGGTAGACATGGTGACCGTTCAGATGATGGGCGAGCAGGACAGGACGCGCCAGATGCGGTCCGCCGTCGCGCATTTAGCATCAAGAGCTTAATCGCTTTCACTTAATGTGCGCTTAAAGTCTGACGCAGGACGATCGGCGCTTATGCGGCATCGCCGGGCGCTGCTGCAAACCGGTTAGTGCTATTTGCGTTTGATTCTGGTTCGGTCGGAAACACTCGCGACGCCGAACAGGCGGGATAGGTCTTCGAGCACCGCGGTTTTTTGATGGACATCCTGGAGATCACCTCGCAAGGTGATCCTGCCATGGTCCACTTTTACTTTCACCGTATCTTTGGGGACAGCAGCGTCCCAGGATAGCCGCCTCACGGCTTCTGCAGCGATCCGGTCATCGCCAAGGCGCGGACTGTCGGTGCCGCGCACGGCGGGGCGGCCATGCGGCATGGTGCTTTCCTTTTTGTTCCACTATCGGTGAACACTAGCAGATGTTGGATCTCGCCACCCCTCCCGGTGGCTGTGTCATGCCGCCGACTCGCCTGGAACCTCGTGGCACTACGATCCAACAACCCCCGCCACCGCCTGCGCCGTCGCCGCCGACAACGTCCACCCCAAGTGCCCATGGCCGGTGTTGTAGAACACACCACGCCGTTTGCCGCGGCCCACCTTGGGCAGCATGCTCGGCAACATCGGCCGCAAGCCCGCCCATGGAATCACGCGCGAGGTCGACACCTCGGGAAAGTAACGCCGGGTCCAGTCCACCAGCGGAGCGATCCGGTCCGCGCGGATATCGCGGTTAAAGCCGTTGATCTCCGCCGTGCCGGCCACCCGGAACCGATCCACGCCGAGCCGGCTCGTCACGATCTTCGCGCTATCGTCGAGCAGGCTCACCCAGGGGGCGTGCTTCTGGCTGACTTCATCGTCGAGGCATACGGTGATCGAATAGCCCTTCACCGGGTACACGTTCACGTGATCACCCAGCATCGCCGCAAAATCGCGGCTCTTCACGCCGGCACACACGACGATCCGCTCAAAGGCAAAGCGCTGTGACTCGCCCTCGAGATTGACCGTCATCGAAAACCGTCCTTCAGCCGGCTGCTCGATCGCCGTGATCTCGGCGTCGTAGTGAAACTCGACGCCGTGCCGCACGCAAGCGTCCGCAAGGCCGCGCGTGAACTTGTGAATGTCGCCGGTCGAATCGGAAGGCGTGAAAAATCCACCGAAAAAATCGCCATGCAGCGTGGGCTCGATCTGCTGCAACTCCGCTGCCGTCACAGGATTGCGATCGAGGCCGCCTTCGCGCAGCAACGCATTCACCTTGCCGGCCGCGTCAAATTCCTTCTGGGTCTTGTAGATGTGCAGGATGCCGCGCCGCTCCAGGTCGAAGTCGATCCCTTCGCGCTCGGCAATCGAAAACAGATGCTCACGCGCCGCAATCGCGAGCCGTACAGTCTCGACCGTGTTCGCACGGTAATGCGGAATCTGCCGTAGAAACTCACCCATCCACGAATACTTGTGCCACGTGGGCATCGGATTGAGCAACAGCGGGGCGTCGCGCGTAAGCATCCAGCGCAAGCCCTTCAGCACGGTGGCCGCGCTGTTCCAGACTTCAGCGTTGCTCGCGGACAATTGGCCGCCGTTGGCGAACGAGGTCTCCATCGCCGCATAGCGATGACGTTCGAACACAGTGACGTGGTGGCCGCGCTGAGCCAGGGCGTGAGCGGTCGTGACGCCGGTAATGCCGGCGCCGATAATGGCGATTCGTGACATGACATGATCCAGAGTAGTTGAGCATCACCGGTGTCGATTTCGTGTCGAAACCGGCGTCGATGCCCCATCTGTCCATGTACCTGAGAGTTTCTTCCCGCGAGCATCCGCGCGCGATTCAAGCGCCATGCCGGGAATCCCCTTCGGTGGGCGCGCACGGCGCCGCTCTCCAGATGTTCCAGCTGCGCGGTCCTTTTGCCTGAGAGTTTCCGGGGCGGTTGCTCCGTCGGCGTCGTCACAAGCCTCTGACGATCTCTCCCGCGCTGCATTGCAGAACGGCTCGACGATACCGGGCAAAAAAATTCGCCGCAAGTGTTTCCTGTGATGCAGTGTCCAACCGGTCCGCTGGAAACTGGCGCGAGGCAGGCAGAAAAGCCCCATCAACATGACGGCGATTGCGGGTCTGAACCGGTGGCATCGGCTATATTTGACGGCATTGTCCGATATCAATCTACTGAGGAGCCCGCCGTGCCCACTGCCGCAACTCTGCTCGCCTTCGCCCTGGTCTCGCTCGGCATGGTGCTTACGCCCGGCCCGAACATGATTTATCTGATCTCGCGATCGCTCTGCCAGGGGCGGCGCGCCGGACTCGTGTCGCTCGGCGGCGTCGCGCTCGGCTACGTGTTCTACATGTTTTTCGCGGCGTTCGGTATCACGGCGCTGCTGTTGACGGTGCCCTACGCGTACGACGCGTTGCGTTTCGGCGGCGCGCTTTATCTGCTGTATCTGGCGTGGCAAGCGGTCAAGCCGGGTGGCCGTTCGCCATTCCAGGTGCGCGACCTGCCGCACGACAGCCGTCGCAAGCTCTTCACGATGGGCCTCGTCACGAACCTCGCCAATCCGAAGATCGCGGTGATGTATCTGTCGCTGCTGCCGCAATTCATTTCACCGGGGCACGGCAGCGTGCTGTCGCAATCGATCGCGCTCGGCTGCGTGCAGATCGTGATCGCCGTCACGGTCAATGCGCTGATTGCCAGCATGGCGGGTTCGATTGCCACGTTTCTTGCCGGGCGGCCGGTGTGGTTGATGGTGCAACGCTGGCTGATGGGTACCGTGCTCGCCGGTCTGGCCGTGCGGATCGCCTTCGACGCGCGCCGTTGAGATGTGCCGTTGACCGGTGCCGCTAACGTGCGCGGTTCAACCCGACGATGAAGACTTGCACGAGTCTTCATCGTCTTCCTACCGCTTCCTCATAGCGCCTTGTACATGAGCGTGGTCGAATCAAACCGCTGCTCCAGCGTGTCGCGGCAATACATGGGAATCACGCCAGCCGTCTGATAACCCAGCGCGGCGTAGAGCGGCTCGGCCTTGTCGCCGGTGCGCGTATCGAGCGTCAGCAGGCTGCGCTGCAACTGTTGCGCACGGTGCTCCAGTTCCACCATCAGCGCTTTGGCGATGCCCTGGCGGCGCAACGCGGGGTGGACCAGCAGCTTGCGCACCTCGGCGCGATGGCGCTGATTCGGCATCGTGTCGTAATCGAGTTGCACCGTGCCGGCGATCGATTCGCCATGACGAGCGACGAACAATACAAGCGCGCCCGCACGCAACGACGGCAAGACCTTGCCGCTCCAGAACGCCTCACTCTCTTCAACGCTATACGGCAACACGAAGCCGACGCTCGCGCCGTCGTGGACGCAGGCACGCAGCAGCGCGCCGAGTTCGGGCAGATGGCGGACGAGGTCGTCGGCGGAAAAGGTCGTGATGGTGGTCGCGTTCATGATGGTTCGAACTCAGACAATGAAGAGGAGGTAGCGGGCCGCGCTGTGCGCGGGGGTGACGAACGCACTGGGGCCGAACAACTGATAACGCAGGCAGTCGCCGGCTTGGAGGTCGTGGCTCCGGCCATCGACGGTGATCTGCAATTGCCCTTCGAGCAGGATCAGATGATGTTCGAGGCCTGCTCTCGGCGACGCGTCGTAAACGATCCGCGCGCCGGCGTCGAGTTCGCATTCCAGCGCCTCGCCGCTCAGCGCCTGGGCCGGTGGCGACACGGAGCGGCGCCGGAAGCCGACGCTCGCATCGGTCCAGACGGCCTGCGCATTGCGCGGCACCAGCGGCGCGAAGTCTTCCTCGACCATGTGCATGAGGCGCGACATCGGCAAGCCATAAGCGACGCAGAGTTTGCCCAGCACGCTCGCCGTGGGGCTCACGGCGGCGTTTTCGAGGCGCGACAGGGTGGCGCGGCTAACACCGCTGAGCTTCGCCAGATCGTCGAGGGACCAGTTGCGCTCGGCGCGTAGCGCTCGCAGACGCTGGGCGATGCGGCGATCGATGGCGTTATCGTCGGGGAGTGTGTTTTCCATATATGGGAAATTATCTCCAATATGGAACCCTGTCAACGAGACAAAAAACACTACAAGAGGCGCGGATACGTCCACGGCACATTTGACGATCGCGGAGATTCATACACCGCGCGCGGTCCGGGCGTTTATCATAGTGCCCACCAACTAAAACCCGCCGCCCGGTTGCGCAACGGGGCTGTGCATCGATCACGCACACCGTCCACGAGACCCGGCGGCGCTTGCCGCGGCATCCTCTATGAACTCCACTCCCGACGCTGTTTCCCGCCCCTCCATCCGCGCATTGACCTTGCTTGAAGGGCGCGTGCTCGGCGTGCTAGTCGAAAAGCAGCACACTGTGCCCGACAGCTATCCGCTTTCGCTGAACGCGCTGACCTTGGGTTGCAATCAGAAGACCGGCCGCGCACCCGTGATCAATGCGACCGAAGCGGAGGTGCTGACCGCCGTCGACGGGTTGAAACGCCTGAGCCTGGTGATGGAAGGCAGCAGTAGCCGCGTCCCGCGCTTCGAGCACAACATGAATCGGGTATTGGGCTTGCCGAGTCAGTCGACTGCCTTGCTGACCACGTTGCTGCTGCGCGGTCCGCAAACCGCGGCCGAGTTGCGCCTGAACAGCGCGCGCCTGCATGGATTTGCGGACATTTCTTCGGTCGAGGCCTTTCTCGACGAACTGGCTGCCAATGATCCGCCGCGAGTCGTGAAACTGGCGCGTGCGCCAGGCGGGCGCGAAAATCGCTGGATGCATCTGCTATGCGGCGAAGTCAGCGCGAGTGATCTCGCTCAGCCGGGTGGGGAAGATGAGGTGGTGCCGCTGCCGGCGTTCGAGGCGATAAAGGCGGAACAGAAACGGCTTGCCGACGAGGTGAGCCGGCTTCACGCCGTGGTGCGGCGCATGGCTGCCGAATTGGGCATTGAAATCGAAACGCCTGGCGCGAGCGATTGACGCGTTATTGAATGTTCGCGCGCTGCGAGCGCGCGAACATTCGCAAACTAGAACTTGTAATTCACCGAAGCGAGCGTATTGAGCTCGAATCTCTTTTCGGTAATCGGGCTATTTGCCGCATCGTGCTCCAGCCGCCCGAAAGTAGCGGAAACCGATCCATTCCAGTGTTTGGAAAAGTCGTAAGTCACCATGGCGTTCATATGAATGTCCCGCACTCCGGCACTGGTGCTATACGTGGGCAATCCTGAGGCCGCGCTCTGCTGTCCGGACACACCGAAGAACGTCCGCGTGTACGTTCCATTCGCCCAGGTGAAGCCTGGGCCCACCGAAAACAACCAGCCGCCAACCGGTGCGGACGCCACGAAATCCGTGC
Source organism: Paraburkholderia fungorum (assembly GCF_046026025.1). Classification (GTDB taxonomy): domain Bacteria; phylum Pseudomonadota; class Gammaproteobacteria; order Burkholderiales; family Burkholderiaceae; genus Paraburkholderia; species Paraburkholderia fungorum_E. The sequence continues at coordinate 41,558 of NZ_JAQQFL010000037.1, forward strand.
TGACCGTGGTCCCCTGGTGATGGCCGGCGATATCCTGATACAACGCTACCGAGCCGGTAAACGCCCACCACGTGTAGTCGGCGAAAAGCTTCAGCTTGGGGCCGCCGTGCACGTCACCCAGTCCATGCAGGCGCGGATCGTCGGATTCCTTGCGAGTCTGGAAATCGAAACTGAACGCCGCGCCCACGTGATAGGCCGGACCACGCAACACGTTGACGCCGAGCACGTCAGGACCCTGCGAGAAGATCCGGTCGTCGTAGGAGATGTCGAGCGCGGGGAACGGAAAGTAGCTGAGCTGTCGCGATCCCGGATACTTGGGCGTGATCACGATGCCGGGCCCCACGCCGATTTTCCATTTGCTGTCGGCAGCCGAGCCCGTGCTCGCTGCAGTAGTCGAGCTGGAGCCTGTCGCGTCAGCCGTCACATTCGAGCCTGCATCGTCCGCGTAGGCTGCACTCGCGGCACACAGGCCGAGTGCGGCGGCGAGCAGCAGTGACCTGCGCGCGGGCCGGCCAAACCTGAGCAAGGGACGCAGCGGGGTACGCAGCGAGGGACGCAGCGACGTGCGCGCGGCGTTGCCGGGCGCCGTCATACGCGCTCCTTGCCAAGCGCCGCGAGTTGCCTCAGTCGACGCGCGAGAGCCTTCGAGACGACCGGTTGCTTGCCGCCGTCGTCGCCGCTATGGACGACTTCGCTCTCGCGCAAAAACAGCGCGGTTTCACGCGCGACGATTTCGCGCTCGTTGTCCGACGTAATCATGTGATACGAATCATCCAGCCAGATTGTGCGTAAAAAGGCAGCGCCGATATTCGCGGCAACAAACCGGGCATTGCGGGGACTCGACGTCTCGTCGTCGATCGCATGAACAATCAGGCAATCGGTCTTGATGTCGCGCACCTGGGTGCGAACGCTCGCGGCGAGGCGGCTCGCCTGGTGCAACGCCGGCAATGAAATCGTCGACGGACCGACTTCGCTGAAGTCGCTGCGCTGCATGGCGCGGGCGATCTTTGACCTGAGCGCTTCGTTGCGCAAGCCGAACGGCGCTTCTTCGCGGTAGCGCCAGCGTTTGCGCATCGGCGTGAAGTACGCCCAGTTGAGCAGGAAACGATACCAGGGAATCGCCCAGCCGTCGTAAGAGAGCGTCAGCGACAACAGCACGAGCGACTGCGCCGCCGGCCGGCGATGCGCGAGCGCCAGCGCGAGAGCTGCGCCGATCGACAGTCCGCAGATCGAGACGCGTGCAAAGCGCGCGGCCAGCGCGTCGTACTCGCGCACGGCGGCGTCGAGCCACGCCTCCATCGCCGCTTCTTCGGAACCGGCGCTGTAGCCCGGCAGGACCGGTGCGCAAGCGGTGAAGCCCTCGGCGTTCAGAAAGCGTGCGAGAAAACGCAATTCGAGCGGCGAGCTCGACAGGCCGTGCAGCATCAGCACGGCGTGATCGTCGCCGGGTAAGAAGAGACTCGTAGGCTGGCTCATGGATCAGGCTCCGATCCGCAGCACGAGGAATTCACCGGCATGGGTGGTGAACCGTTCGCACATGCACTCGATCAGCCTCGACGCGCCATCGGCACCCTTCATGCGCACGCGATGACTGCCGGGCCACAGCGCCTTGCTGAGCCGGTGGATGTCCTCCGGATGGACGTCGGCGAAGCGAGGGCCCGGCGCAATTTCGTGGGGCATACGCGGCAGCAGCCCTTGGGCCTTGATGTCGTCTACCTGTTGCAGTGCGTTGCGTTCGAGCGCCTGAATGAAAATGAAGGTCCGGTGGTGATGCGACAGATGGCGCAACAGCCGGTGCGTTTCGTCGACGGCACGGCGGGCGAGCAAACGCTCGTTGTCGTGCCGCAGCAGCATTTCATAGCGCGACTGCGCGACCGAAGCGATCAATTCCGCGCGAAACTGCGAGCGGCGCAGGCGTTCGATCAGGATGATGACGAGCAGCGTCACCAACGGATACGAAATCACGAGGACCAGGTCGGCCTGATTGAATACGTCGATGGCCGCGTAGGGCGGCACGAACAGATAGTCGGCAATGCCGAGGCCAAGCAGCATGACCGCGAGCGCCGGCGCCAGCCCGCAAAAATACTCGACCAATGCCGCCGCGATGCAGAACGCGGTGCCCGGCATGATCGGTCCGAGTAACGGATGGAGCAACATGCGCACTCCGCTGGCGATCGCCAATGCGGCGGCCGCGGTGAGCCAGACGCGTGTTCCCCGTGGTGCCCAACGACGGGCGTTTTGGACTTCCATAATATTTTTCTAGGGAGCGATTGCGCTTCCCGATTGAGTGTGGCGTTGCGCTTTAAAGCGCAGGTCGGACAATACCATAATCGGACCGGTGTAAAGGCCCTGAAAGAAGTAAATACCGGCGGGCTGGGCGGCAATATCGCGTTTCGAACACCCGATGGAAAAACATACTCGGGAATAGGGGTATTCTCGCCAGCAAAGCACACGCGAGCGGGTTTCGCAGGTATACAGCAGGCGGCCCCGTTACTTCAATTGAAGTTAAGCCCATTTACAAATGACACAGAACATTTACGACGACCCCATTTTCTTCGACAACTACAGTCGATTGGGCCGGTCGAAGCACGGTCTCGCGGGCGCTCCCGAATGGCCCGCGTTGCGCGCGATGCTGCCGCAGATGCGCGGCCTGAATGTGGTCGATCTTGGCTGCGGCTACGGCTGGTTCTGCCAGTGGGCACGCGAAGCAGGCGCGGCCGCGGTGCTCGGCCTCGACGTCTCGGAGAAGATGCTGGAGCGGGCGCGGTCGTCGTCGAACGATCCCGCCGTGACCTATGTCCGAGCCGATCTCGAACATCTCGACTTGCCTGCGGCCGCTTTCGACCTCGTCTATAGCTCGCTCGCGTTTCATTACATCGAGAATCTACGCGGCTTGCTCGACGCGGTACACCGCGCGCTGGTGGCCGGCGGGCGCCTCGTGTTCTCGATCGAGCACCCGATCTTCATGGCGCCGCGGCAACCGGGCTGGTCGGTCGATGCGGACGGCCACCAGCACTGGCCGCTCGATAGCTATCAACTGGAAGGCCCGCGGGTGACGAATTGGCTCGCCGACGGAGTCATCAAGCAGCACCGCACCATGGGCACCTTGCTCAACCACCTGATCGGCGCAGGCTTCACCATTGCCCGGGTCGACGAGTGGGGGCCGACCGATGCCGATCTCGCCGCACGCCCTGAACTCGCGGAAGAGCGCGAGCGGCCGATGATGTTGCTGATATCCGCTACCCGGTAATTTTCAGGCGGGTGACGTGACCGCTCAGGCGTCGCGGTTTCGGCGCGGTTCGTCGGACACGGTTTGCTGGGGTGGCATACGCCAACGAAAATACGCCAACGAAACGGTGTCGATCAGCTACCAGCGCTCATCGACGCTGTTCATTCTGCTCGGTGTGGGATGAACCAGCGACGGAGCGCTTCCTCCAGGCCTGCCGTGCTGTTCCCCTCACCGGCCCAGGCAACGCAGGCATCGGGACGGATCAGCATCGAAGTCCCGGTCTCGACGGTGACGCAACGTATGCGCTGCGTGGCGGCTACAACGAGGTTCGAAGCCTTCTGCCCGGTTGACGCGTCGAGCAGAACGCCCATGCCGTCCTGCATGACATCGTAGAGCGAGACGTGGCTATCGACTTGGCTGATCGGCCTGTCGCCAATCAGCCTTCCGACGTCGTCCCGTTCCGAGCCGAGATCGTAACGGGTGGCAAGGCCGCTCATCATCTCGCCGAGGAAGCGGTTGGCGTCATCGAATTGCATCAGGTTTGCCACAAGCTCGCGCATCGCGCCTGCTTGCGGATCGGGCCGCATGATGGCCACCTGAGCCAGGGTGTTGGCCAGAACGGTTTCGGCGACCGGCCGCCGCTCGGCCGTATAAGTGTCGAGCAGGCTGTCGGGCTGCTCGCCCCGAATAACCGCGGCGAGCTTCCAGCCGAGGTTGGCAGCGTCCGCCAGGCCGAGGCTCAGGCCCTGACCACCGAACGGTGAGTGGACATGCGCCGCGTCACCGGCAAGCAGCACTCTGCCCCGGCGATAAGTATCGACAAGCCGCGTGTTGTCCGTCCATCGGCTCGCGCTTGCGAGCGCTTTAACACGGATATCTTTGCCGCTGATGCGCCGTAGTACGGCTTCGATCTCCTCACGTGTGACCGGAGCCTGACGATCTTCAGGCGGACCGCTGAAGTCCAGCATGAACAATCGGCCTGGAAACGGCCCGTAGGAGAGCACGCCGCCCGATGTGCGACGCCAGCCGCTGGGCAACAGGAGTTCGGGATGGTCGATTTCGGCCGCCGCCTGGTACATCGTCATGGTTGGAGCCGTACCGGGAAACTCAAAACCGGCCATCTTGCGGATCGCGCTGCGCCCGCCGTCGCAGCCAACAAGGTAGGCACAACGGATCCGGCCCTCGTCGGCTGGGGAAGTCCACGCCACGTCGACACCGTCCTCGTGCTGGACGAAGCGCGTGACGTCACACCCCCGGCGCACCTCGATCCCAAGCGCGCGCACGCGGTCGGCCAGCATGGCTTCCACGGCATGCTGATCGACGGGGTGGGGACGCCGCTGCGGCTCTCTCTGTGCGTCCTTGCGGATAAGAGGCAGGCCGGCGAAATGGCCGCTGAATCTGGACCCGCGACCCCGTGCGTCCGGTCCGTTCTGATCCGTGAACTTCTTCATGGCCGCGAAGGTAAGCTCTTCAGCGGCGTCGATGGCAGACGCCATCCCCCGACGCTGCAACGCTTCGCTTCCAAGCGGTCCGATCCCCAATGCCTTTGCTACCATGCTCGGAGCAGCCAGGCGCTCCAGCACGAGGACGCGCGCGCCGCCCAAAGTCAGCTCGATGGCGCTCAGGAGGCCGACCGGCCCGGCTCCCACTACCACCACGTCAATCGATTCGTTCATATACCAAGTCTCAATGTATACTCAGTACATAAAGTATGCGATAAGATAGCACCATGTCAACGCCGACCGATCTCCGTTCCCGAAAACGCCTTGCCACGCGGCAAAGCATCTCCAATGCCGCCACACGGCTCTTCCTCGAACGGGGCTTCGATCAGGTGACGGTGGACGAGATCGCAGCAGCAGCCGACGTCGGGCGGATGACGGTGTTCAATCACTTTCCCCGCAAGGAGGACATGTTTTTTGATCGCGACGAGGAGGGGCGCGAGATCCTGCGCGAGGCCTTGCGCCAGCATGATTCGCGTGTCACGCCGATTGAAACGTTGCGTCTGCTCGCTCACAGGCTGGTTGCGGAACAGAGTCCGTTCGCCGAATTTTCTGAGGCGAGCCAGGGCTTCGTCGAAACCATCGAGGGCAGCGAATCCCTCAAGGCGCGGGCGAGAGCGATACGTGACGAACTCGCGCAAGCCGTAACGGTGGCCTTATCCGAATGCGGAGGGCAGGAGGCCACCGATCCCGACGCCCGTCTGGCCGCCAGTCTGCTTCTCGCGACATGGACCGTGGCCTTTATCGAGGCTCATCGGACCTTCCGGGAGAAGCGGGATACAGAAGCTGCGAAAGCCGCCTTTCTCGCGATCGTCGATAAGGGCACCATCGGCCTGAAAGCGGCAATGGCAGGTACGCCTTACGCGTGAGCAATCCGCTGTAGCTTGGCGCCGGCGCCGCTGTGCGCGCCGAAGCTGGCGCGGGGCGTGAAAGCAGGGCGCGCGAGCCCCGAGTTGGGGAGCGCTGCACCAATGCGCATTGATCAAAAGAGAAGCAGGGCGGCCTGCTCGCGCCACCGGACCATCGTCGCAAAGCCCGATCCGGTCGGGCTCACCGCGCGTTTGCGCGAACCTGAAACGCACTTGGCATGGCTCCTGCTAATTTGAATTCAAACTTGTATTCAAGATTGAACTCAAGGAAACCCCGTGTCCATTTCTTCGCCCCTGAAAGTCCGTGCTCTCCTCGCGGCTTATGCCGCCAAACGTCTAACGCCATCTGAGGTCGTGGCGACGGCGCTTACCCGCATCGTCGAAATCGACCGGCCGGAAGTCTGGATCTCGCGGGTGCCCGCGACGGACGTAGCGGCCCGCGCCCACGTGCTCGAAGCGCTTTATGAAGAGCAGGGCAGCGCGGTGTTCGAACGCATGCCGCTATTCGGCGTGCCGTTCGCGGTCAAAGACAATATCGATGTCGTCGGCTTGCCGACCTCCGCCGCCTGCGAGCCTTTCAGCTATGCGCCGGCTGCCTCCGCGTTCGCCGTGCAGCGCCTCATCGACGCCGGCGCGATACTGATCGGCAAGACCAATCTCGATCAGTTCGCGACGGGTCTCGTCGGCACGCGCTCGCCCTATGGCGCGGTGCGCAACACCGAGTTTCCACTGCGCGTCTCGGGTGGGTCGAGTTCCGGGTCGGCAGTCACCGTGGCTGCAGGATGCGTGGCCTTTTCGCTCGGCACCGATACGGCCGGTTCAGGGCGCGTGCCGGCCGGCTTCAACGGGCTCGTCGGCATGAAGCCGTCGCTCGGACTCGTCAGCAAACGCGGTGTCGTGCCGGCGTGCCGCAGCCTCGACACGATCTCGGTGTTCGCGCACGACGTCGACGATGCATGGCGTGTGCTCAGCGAAATCGCTTGCTTCGATCCGCTCGACGGCTACTCGCGCAAGGTGCCGGGTCTCGGCCTCCTGCGCAGTGCGCCGCGCATCGGTGTGCCGGATCAGCTCGAATTCTTCGGCGATGCAGCCGCGAGTCAGGCGTTCTCCGCTGCGCTCGATACGCTCGCCTCGCATCTGCACCTCGATGCTGCGCCGATCGATTTTCAACCGCTCAGGCAAGTCGCCGCGCTGCTTTACGACGGTCCGTGGGTGGCGGAACGGCGCGCCGCGCTCGGCGCATTCTTCGACACACATCGGGATGCGATCGATCCGGTCGTCGCGGCCGTGGTCGGCAAAGCCGATCGCTACAGCGCGGCCGACGCGTTCAACGGCCAGTACGCACTCGCCGATCTGAAGCGCCACGCCGAACAACTCTTCGAGTCGATCGACATCCTGATTGTGCCGACCACGCCGACGCATCCGTTGATCGCCGACGTACAGGCCAATCCCGTCGAGTTGAACAGCCAGCTTGGCTACTACACGAACTTCGTCAATCTGCTCGATCTGTGCGCGTTAGCCGTGCCTTGCCGGCGCCGCAAAGACGGCTTGCCGGCGGGTGTCACGCTGATCGCACCGAGTGGAGCAGACCGGCGTGTCGCCGAGTTGGGCGCGCAAATTCAGGCCCTGTTCGCGAGCGCCGCTGAGACCCCGCGCGAAAGCGAGACGTTTTCGGCTACGGTCAATCCCGTCGGTAGAACGGGGAATGGGGCCGCGACCATAGCGACCTCGATCGAACCGCTGCCGTTTCAGGAGCCGACCGTCGCGCTCGCCGTGGTCGGCGCGCATCTGCGTAGCCAGCCGTTGAACTGGCAACTTCAGGAAGCCGGCGCGCGCTTCATCGTGGCGACCCACACCATCCCCAGCTATGCGCTCTACGCGCTTGCCAATACGCAACCGCCGAAACCCGGCTTGGTGCGCGTAGTGGGCCCGCAAGGCGCGGCCATTGCCGTGGAAGTCTGGGCGGTGCCGCTACGCACTTTCGGCAAATTCGTCGCCGACGTGCCTGCGCCGCTCGGCATCGGCACCGTGCAGCTTGCCAACCAGCTCACCGTGAAAGGTTTTATCTGCGAACCGTCGGCAGTCGGGGATGGCAGCGGGGCGACCGACATCACCTCGTTCGGTGGTTGGCTCGCCTGGCTCGACACGCTGAATGTCCACTGAAGGCCAACGCTCATTAGCTCACTCACCCCCAATCAGGAATTGGCTCCGATGAAGCAGGGCATGCCTGCCGCGCCGGCCGCGGCCAATCAGCTCGCCGAGCAGGTGTACCAGCAACTGAAGCACGATATCTTCAGTTTCCGCCTGTTTCCCGGCGACCGTTTTTCGGAGAGCGGCATCGCGCAACACTACGGTGTGTCGCGCACGCCAATGCGCGACGGTCTGTTTCGTTTGCAGCGCGAGGGGTATCTCGAAGTCGGTTTCCGGCGCGGCTGGAAAGTGTCGCCGATCAATTTCGATCAGCTCGATCAGCTCTACGATTTGCGCATCGTGCTGGAAGTGGCGGCGGTCGAGCGCGTAGGGGCGGGCGGCGACGCCGCGCATGCGGCCGTCGAAGCGCTAAAGGCGGTATGGTGCGTCGAGCCCGAATCGCGCGAGAGTGACCCGGTGAAGATGTTCGGCATGGATGAGAACTTCCATCGTCAACTGATCGCCGCAACCGGGAATGCGGAAATGCTGCGCGTGCATAACGACGTGACCGAACGCATCCGCATCGTGCGGCGGCTGGATTTTCTGAAACCGCACCGCACGAGCGCGACCTATGACGAACATGCGACGATCCTGGACCTGATCGACCGCAAGCGAATCACGGAAGCGATCGTCCTGCTGCGCGCGCATATTACGCACAGCAAGCAGGAGGTGCGCAAGATCACCTTGTCGATGCTGGCGGCGGCACGCGATAGCAGGTTGCCGTTCGTGTCGTGAAGCGCCTCACCGCGCGGCGAGGCGTGTAGCGAGGCGCATGACAAAGCGAGCGCCACGCCGCCGTCACTCGTACGAAAACGCTCCGCCGAACTTATCCATCCGCTCCAGCGCCATGCCCGAACCGCGCACCACACAGGTCAGCGGCGCCTCGGCGACGAACACCGGCAGACCGGTTTCTTCGGCGAGCAGGCGATCCAGATCGCGCAGCAATGCGCCGCCGCCCGCGAGCATGATGCCGCGCTCGGCAATGTCGGCGCCCAGTTCCGGCGGTGTCTGTTCGAGCGCGATCTTCACCGCCGAGACGATCTGATTCAGCGGATCGGTGAGCGCTTCGAGAATCTCGTTGCTGGACACCGTGAAGCTGCGTGGAATGCCTTCGGACATATTGCGGCCCTTGACTTCCATCTCCTTGACTTCGGAGCCCGGAAAGGCGGAACCGATTTCCTTCTTGATCGCCTCGGCGGTCTGCTCGCCGATCAGCATCCCGTAGTTGCGGCGAATGTAGTTGACGATCGCATCGTCGAACTTGTCGCCGCCCACGCGCACCGAACCCTTGTACACGACGCCGCCGAGCGAGATCACGCCCACTTCGGTGGTGCCGCCGCCGATATCGACCACCATCGAGCCGGTTGCCTCGGAGACGGGCAGGCCGGCGCCAGTGGCCGCGGCCATCGGCTCTTCGATCAGATACACCTGCGAAGCGCCGGCGCTATGCGCGGCCTCCTTGATCGCGCGGCGTTCGACCTGAGTCGAGCCGCACGGCACGCAGATGATGATGCGCGGCGACGGTGCAAACATCCGCGACTCGTGCGCCATCTGGATGAAGCGCTTGATCATCTGCTGGGTGATGTTGAAGTCGGCGATCACGCCGTCTTTCATCGGGCGGATCGCCTCGATATTGCCCGGCACCTTGCCGAGCATCTGTTTCGCTTCCTTGCCGACGGCCAGAATGATCTTCTTGCCATTCGGGCCGCCTTCCTGACGAATCGAGACCACCGAAGGTTCGTCCAGCACGATGCCCTTGCCACGCATGTAAATCAGGGTATTCGACGTGCCGAGGTCGATTGCCAGGTCGTTGGAAAAATAGCCGCGCAGAAAACCGAACATGCAAATTCCTGTCTCGCTGATGCCGGGCGCGTGAGCGCGCCCCTTGGGAATGCCGCCCGGAGGCGGCAGGCGACCAGGTGGCGGTCGGGAGAGAGGGAAGAATAACAGCTTCGGGCGCGGGGCTACCTGGGCGCGCGTACTCGCAGCGAGTTGTCGGCCTGCCATTTGATGCGTTCGCAATTGCCCTTGACCCGCACCGCGAACTCCGACGGGGAATTGAGTTGCAGCGAGCGCATCTGGATCGCATCGCTATCGCCACGCCGCCAGCCCGCCTGCCAGCGCATATCGAACTGGCTGGCGTCGGCGAGCACCTTTCTCAGCTTCTCCTTGTACGCGGCCACGTCGTGCATGGAGACGCCACAGAACTCCTGGTCAAAGCGGGCACGCTGGCCCGCGGCTTCCGCGCTGGCGTTGGCGCTGTCCTCGCTGGCCAATGCGGGCCGTGGCGCCAGCGGCAGAAGCGACAAAAACAGCAGCGTTAGCGCGGGGATCTTTGCAAGCAGAGCGCGTGATGGATGCAGGGCACGATGCCCGGAGCGGCTTGTCGACACGATTGCCTCCTTGTGGCCGTCCTCCAGCGCCGTAACGAATCGCGTGAGTAGGGCGGCAGCGGGTGCTGCGGCCCATCTTACCGTGTCTGGCCGGAGCCCCGGGCTAGCGCGCTTTGCGGCGCCTCGCCCGGGATTCATCGTGCATAGCCGCTTGCCTGCCGCTCAACGCTTACGGCGCGTTGGTCAGCGCTGGGTCGAGATAGGCGCTGACGTTCTGCGATTGCTTGTAGACCGCATTACGCACGTTGAACCTGTCCGCGTTCACGCTCGAACCGTACACCGAGTCCAGCCCGTCACCCTTGACGAAGGCCTTCCTGGCCGCCGCCGCGTCGAGCAGGTGCGTGCCTTTCAGCAAGGGCAGATACTGGGCCGGCGTCAGGCCGACGCGCGCGGACATGATCTTCACGGCATCCGGTTGCGTCTTCGGATCGTTGATATAAGCCACGCAGCGATACCAGACCTTGATCACCTTGGCCCAGTCGGCCTTGCGCGACTGCAGGCTGACCGGGTTGACCGTGATCGCGTCGTAGATCAGACCCGGCGCATCGGCCGACGTGAAAATCGGACGTGCGCCCGGCACGCGCTTGAGGGCTTCGCCCGCGTTCGGCTGCCATGCGCCGACCGCGGCGATGTCCTTGGACGAGGCCAGCACCTGCGGCAACTCGTTCGTTTTAGCGTTGACGAGCGTGATGTCCGATTCCTTGAGCGCGTGCTTCTCGAGGGCCGCGTCAAGCAACAGGTGATCGACCAGACCCATTTCGACTCCGACCTTTTTGCCCTTGAGTCCATCCATCGTTCGAATGGGCGGTTTGGCCACGATCATGTCGTTGCCGCTCGAATAGTCGGTCAGGAGGATCATCACGTTTTTGGCGCCGCTTGCGCCGGTGACCAGCGCATCGCCATTGGTCGCGCCAACCGCATCGAGTTTGCCGGCGGAGAACGCATCGAGCGAAGCCGAGTAGTCGAACCATTGGAAATTGACGTCCACACCGGTTTCCTTGAACCAGCCTTTCTCGATTGCAATCTGGAAGGCGACAAAACCAGGCCAGTCGCTATAGCCAATCGCGAGAGGTGTGGCCGCTTGCGCGGAGGTGGCGGCGAAACCGGTGAAACCGATGGCGAGTGCGGCGGCAGCGCCGGCGATCGTGGCGCACACACGGCGCATATGACTCGGGCGGCTGGAACGGCTCGAGCGGTTCGAGCCGCTCAATCGGCACGGCAAGGCAAGACAACTCAATGAAGTAAGGGGCGTACAGGCAGATTTGAAGCGTTTCATCGTTTTCTCCAGGAGACCGGTCAGTTGCGATTGTTGAGTTGGATCGCGCGGCGACTGCGCGATAAAACAACATGACCGGTTCCCGCGAGAATCCGAATGATGCGGACACTGCGCGAAAACTGCGGGAAACAAACGCCGGCCACGGAGAGGCACGATAGGCATCGCTATCGCCAATCTCCCGGGCTTTTGTCCCGCCGTGTAGTGCGGCCGGCGCTCGTTCGCGGATCAAACCCGTGTCGAACGAACCGGTGCACCGGCTGCTCTCGGACCAGACGTTCTTGCGAACCGGAACCCTAGCATCCCTAAGATGCGACGCTGCCGCACCTCTCGGCAATCAGTCAAGCGAGAAATATGCCAACCGGAGTACGCGAGTTCCCGAGACGCTGCCGGGCCGCGAAGTCGTGACCGGCGAAGGCGGAGTGGCTCGACGCGCGGCCTCGTCTATGAGCGGCGCCGTTGCTTTTGCAGTTCGATGAAACGCGCCGACATCAGTGTGTAGAGCGTGCGGCGAAGCGTGGCAAGCATGAGCATGATCGGATGCGGGTGGTAATGAGGGTGACGCTTTAGCTTGCACACACCATGCCATCTTGCAGAACCCTTACGCCGCCTGAGACGCATTGAAACCCCGTGAGCAACTCATGAGCGCGCAGCCCAATCATGGTGCTTTGCGCATTCAACTGGTGCTGATTCGGCGCCGTCCGTGGTGCGTGCGCTAGCAACCCGACTCATCGCCCGGCGCTCGTATTGAGCGGCCCAACTCATCCAATCCCTTGTCGCCCTGAGCTTGCAGCATCGGCAACACGACGCTGGCACGCAACTCGCTTAGAGATGCAGTGAGAGGTGCGAAGTAATTTGCATCATCTTCAGGATCGCTAGGGTTCCGGTCGTCCCGCCTTAAAAGCTTGTAGATGGCTTTAAAGCGCACGCACGATGTCTGGTCCGAGAGCAATCCGGTCTTGCCGTTCACCTTCTTTCAAGGCGCCGGCGAGGCTCCACGGAGGGATAAAAGCCCGGGAGGTCGCGATGTCGGTCAATCGCCCTCTCATGCTTTTTCCCAACCGATACCTGGAGCCTCCATGTCGACGCAAACCTCAGTCGATCTCGCACCGATCCCGCATGTCTTGTGGGAGACCGTGCTTCCCGCCGGCACCCACTGGTCCGGCGTGCTGCGCCGTGGCATTGCGCTGCGCGTCATCGACACCGATGGCGGCGCGAATCTGGCCGCTGTGTTCTACCGGCACGACGCGCCGCTCGAACGCTACAGCATGGCCGACACACTGAAGGCGCAGCACACCGCGCATCTGACACGCGCTCACGTGCTCTATTCGGATATGGGTCGCGTGCTCGCGTCGATCACAGCCGACACGCTCGGCTGGCACGATCCGTTAGGCGGCGTGGGCGATGCTGAACTGTTCGCAAGCCGATACGGCGCGGCCCGCTATCAACAGCATCGCAATGCGATGGTCCGCAATGGCCGCGACAGCCTGTTGCTCGAACTGGCCAGGCACGGTCTGGGCACGCGCGATCTGATCGCCAATATCAACTTTTTCAGCAAGCTCGCGATCGGCGCGGATGGCGCGCTCGACTTCGTCGCGGGACATTCCACGGCCGGCTCGGCGTTCGACCTGCGCTTCGAAATGGACACGCTCGCCGCGTTTTCCACCGCACCGCATCCGTTGAATCCTTCCCCCGAATACGAACCGAAGCCCGTCAAGCTGATCGCCTATCGCGCGTATGCCGCCGATGCCTGCGTACCGGCCGACGATCCCTGCCGTTCCGCTTGTCCCGAGAATGGCCGCGGCTTCGTCAACACCGATCGTCTGTTCGTTTAAGGAGACCCGTGATGCCCATCATTGAAAGCAGGCTCGATATCCGTCACGCGGTCTACGACCTTACGCTGCCGTCCGGCGAACCGTGGCTGCATGAAGTCAAGCGCGGCCAGATGTTCCGCATTCTCGATCTGGAAGGCAATCAGGCCGTCGACACCCTGTTCTACAACAGCGCGGATCCGCTCGAACGCTACAGCGCGCAGGACACGATTCGCGCGCAACGCAACCTCTATCTCTCTGCGGGCAGCGTGCTGATGTCAAACCTCGGCAAGCCGATGCTGACCCTCGTCGCGGACACGTGCGGGCGGCACGACACCCTTGGCGGCGCCTGCGCGGCCGAGAGCAATACGGTTCGCTACGCGCTCGACAAACGCCATATGCACAGTTGCCGCGACAGCTTCCTGCATGCGCTGACGCATTGCACGTGCGGCGTGGGCACGCAGCTCACCAAACGCGACATCGTCAGCAATATCAACTTCTTCATGAATGTCCCGGTGACGCCGCTCGGCAAACTGACGTTCGAAGACGGCATCTCGGCACCGGGTAAATACGTCGAAATGCGCGCCGAGATGGACGTGACGGTGCTGATCTCGAACTGCCCGCAACTGAACAATCCCTGCAACGGCTACAACCCGACGCCCGTGCGCTTGACCATCTGGGACGCCCAATGACATTCGACAAAGTCCTGATTGCCAACCGCGGCGAAATCGCCTGCCGCGTGATTCGTACGCTCAAGCGCCTCGGCATTGCGTCGGTTGCGGTCTATTCGGAAGCCGATCGCCACGCCATGCATGTCATGCTCGCCGACGAAGCGGTCTGCATCGGCCCGGCGGTGGCGGCCGCCAGCTACCTGAATAGCGCGGCGATTCTCCAGGCGGCGCGTGCGACCGGCGCGAATGCCGTGCATCCCGGCTACGGTTTTCTCTCCGAAAATGCCGCTTTCGCGCAAGCATGCGACGACGCGGGCATCTGTTTCATCGGGCCGCGCCCCGCGCAGATGCTCGAATTCGGCCTGAAGCACACTGCGCGCGAGCTCGCCAGGGCGAACGAAGTAGCGTTGCTGCCGGGCACCGGCTTGCTGCCCGATGTGGCAACCGCGTTAAGCGAGGCCGGCTCGATCGGCTATCCCGTGATGCTGAAAAGCACCGCGGGCGGTGGCGGCATCGGGATGTCGCTGTGCCGCGATGCAGCGCAACTGGAGAGCGCGTTCGCATCGGTCGCACGGCTCGGCGAGGCCAACTTCGCCAACGCGGGTGTCTATGTCGAGAAGTTTGTCGAGAACGCGCGCCACATTGAAGTGCAAATTTTCGGCGACGGCCGTGGCGGTGTGATCGCGCTCGGCGAACGCGACTGCTCGGTGCAGCGGCGCAATCAGAAGGTGATCGAAGAGACCCCCGCACCCGGTTTGACCCAGACGGAACGCACGGCGCTGCACGCGAGCGCCGTGCGGCTCGCGCAGGCCGTCAAGTACGAATCCGCCGGCACGGTCGAGTTCGTGTTCGATGCCGACACGCGGTGCTTCTATTTTCTCGAAGTGAACACGCGGTTGCAGGTCGAGCATTGCGTCACCGAGGAAGTGACCGGTATCGATCTGGTCGAGTGGATGATCCGGCAGGCCGCGGGCGAACTGGCGCCGCTCGACACGCTGGTTCCGGCGCCCGGCGGGGCGAGCATCCAGGTTCGCCTGTACGCAGAAGATCCGCATAAACAGTTTCAGCCGAGCGCAGGCGTGCTGACGCACGTCGCGTTCGCCGCGGATGCGCGGGTCGATACATGGGTCGATGCCGGCACAGAAGTCAGCGCGTTCTACGATCCGCTGCTCGCGAAGATCATCGTCAAAGGCGCAACCCGCGATGCCGCGCTTGCTGCCATGCGTACCGCGCTGAAAGATACGCAGTTGTACGGTATCGAAACGAACCTCGACTATCTGCGCGCCATTGCCGGGTCGGCGACCTTCGCGCGAGGCGAGCAAACCACCGCGTTCCTCGCGCGCTTCATGTTCGCGCCGCACACCATCGACGTGCTCGACGGCGGCGTGCAAACCACCGTGCAGCAAACGCCAGGCCGCGTCGGCTACTGGGACATCGGCGTGCCGCCGTCCGGCCCAATGGACGATCTGTCGTTCCGGCTCGCCAACGAACTGCTCGGCAATCCGGCGGACGCGGCGGGACTCGAATGCGCGATGGTCGGCGCGACACTGCGCTTCAATACCGCGACGCTGTTTGTGCTGGGCGGCGCGCCGCTCGCCGCCACGCTCGACGCCGAGCCGGTCACGGTGTGGCAAGTGACGCGCGCGCCCGCAGGTTCCGTGCTCAAACTCGGCGGTGTGACTGGCGCCGGCATGCGCGCCTGTCTCGCGCTCAAGGGCGGTTTGCAGGTGCCGGACTATCTCGGCAGCAAGGCGACCTTTACGTTGGGCCAGTTCGGCGGCCACGCGGGGCGCGCGCTGCGCAAGGGCGACGTGCTGCATCTCGCCGCCGACGCAGGCCGTGGCGAAGTGGGCGCGCAACTCGATCCCGCGCGTGTGCCGGTACTGAGCCACGACTGGACCCTTGGCGTACTCGACGGTCCGCACGGTGCGCCGGATTTCTTCACGCCCGACGATATCGCCATGCTGTACGGCACACGCTGGACGGTCCACTACAACTCCAGCCGCACGGGCGTCCGGCTGATCGGTCCGAAGCCGCAATGGGCGCGCGCGGACGGCGGCGAGGCGGGGCTGCATCCGTCGAATATTCACGACAATGCGTATGCGGTCGGCGCAGTGGATTTCACCGGCGACATGCCGGTGATTCTCGGCCCGGACGGTCCGAGCCTCGGCGGCTTTGTCTGTCCGGTGACGGTGGTGAGCAACGAGTTGTGGAAGCTCGGGCAACTGCGGCCGGGGGACACGGTGCGGTTCGAGCCGGCGCGCGTGCAAGCGGCGCTGACGGGATCGGCTGCATCGGCTGCCGACATGGCGAGCGCGAATCCCACAGCGCACGATTGTGTTCTCCACAGCGATCCGTCCGCCGGTGAAGGCACCGGCGTGGTCTACCGCCGCTCGGGAGATCAGAACCTGCTGGTCGAATATGGCCCGCTCATGCTCGACCTGAACCTGCGTTTTCGCGTGCACGCATTGATGAACTGGCTCGAGGCACACCGGCTGCCCGGCATGGTCGACCTCACGCCGGGCATCCGCTCGCTGCAGGTGCATTTCGACCCGCGCGCGCTGTCGCTCGACACCTTGCTCGCGCATCTTCAGGAGGCCGAGCGCGAATTGCCCGCCGTCGACGCGATGCGCGTGCCGAACCGCATCGTGCATCTGCCGCTGTCATGGGACGACCCGTCGACGCGGATCGCGATCGAACGCTACATGCAATCCGTGCGCCCCGATGCGCCGTGGTGCCCGAGCAATATCGAGTTCATTCGCCGCATCAACGGTCTGGATAGCATCGACAACGTGAAGCGCATCGTGTTCGACGCGCGCTACCTGGTGATGGGTCTGGGCGACGTCTATCTCGGCGCGCCCGTGGCGACGCCGCTCGATCCGCGTCACCGGCTTGTCACGACCAAATACAACCCCGCGCGCACGTGGACGCCGGAAAATGCGGTGGGGATCGGCGGCGCCTACCTGTGCGTGTATGGCATGGAAGGGCCGGGCGGTTATCAGTTTGTCGGCCGCACCGTGCAAATGTGGAACCGCTATCGCACCACGCGCGAGTTCGAAAGCGGCAAGCCGTGGCTGCTGCGGTTTTTCGACGAGATCCGTTTCTACGAAGTCAGCGAGGCCGAGTTGGCCGGGCTGCGCGCCGACTTCATCGTGGGCCGCGCGGGGCTGAAGATCGAGGAGTCGGTATTCGATCTCGGTGCGTACAACCGTTTCCTGAAGGACGAAGCCGAATCGATCTCAGCCTTCAAGCGCTCGCAACAGGCGGCGTTCGACGAAGAACGCGAGCGCTGGAATGCCGCGGGACACGCCGCATACGTCGGCGAACCAGACAGCGGCGCGGGTCCGGTTGCCGGCAACGATGCGCACGACGCGCTGGCGGCGGGTCAGCAGGGCATTGTCGCCGACGTTTCGGGCAGCGTCTGGAAACTGCTGGTCAGCGAAGGCGAGCCTGTGAGCGAAGGGCAAGTGGTGGCGATCGTCGAGTCGATGAAGATGGAAGTGTCCGTTGCCGCCACGGAAGACGGCGTGATCGAAACGATCGATTGTGCCGCCGGCGCGGCGGTGGTCGCGGGGCAGCGGTTGATGGTGCTGCGGGTTCCACGCGCAGGCGTTGCGGCAGGCACCGCCGAGGAGGCGACATGCAAATGAAACAAGCCAGCGAACGGTTCGAATCGAACTCGATTTCGATAGCGGCGCGCCGCTCCTGCCGTGCGTCACACGGACCCCGTACCTGCACCGGACGCGTTCCCGGAGAATCCCATGACCGTGATTAACAGGAGCGACTGGTTCGCGGTGCGCCGCGAACTCTCCGCACGCGGCAAGTGGCTACTCGGCTTCGGCTCGTTTTTATTGCCGCTTCTCGTATGGTGCATCGTCAGCTACACGCCGTTCGTCTGGCATCCACAGGTGCTGATCGAGAGCCCGGGCAGCGTCGACTATTTCCAGCCGGGCATGCGGGTCGACAAGGAGGTGTTCGGCGACGAGTTGAACCATGCGCGAGCGGGCCACACCGCCTTGCCGACCGGCGAGCCGGTCAACCCGGTGTACCTGCCCGCACCCCACGAAGTGCTGCGCGCGTTCTACACCGCGTTCACCACGCCGCCGGCCTCGCGCGACGGCGCATGGCTGCATCAAAGCCTGTGGCACAGCATCCAGGTGATCTTCTGGGGCTTTCTGCTGTCGTCGGCGATCGGCGTGCCGGTCGGCATCGTCTGCGGGACTTACAGCGCGATCGCACGGCTGCAGGAGCCATTTTTCGAGTTCTTCCGCTACTTGCCGGCGCCCGCGTTCGGTGCGCTGATGGTGGCGATCCTCGGCATCTATGACGGCCCGAAGATCGCGATCATCGTGATCGGCACGCTGTTCCAGCAGGTGCTGATCGTGGCCAACACGACGCGCAAGCTGGAGTACGGTCTGTTCGAAGCGGCCATGACGCTCGGCACGAAGAAACTCAAGCTGCTCACGCATGTGGTGATTCCCGGCATCCTGCCCGACCTGTACCGCGACCAGCGCATCCTGCTCGGCTGGGCGTGGACGTATCTGATCGTGGCGGAGCTGGTCGGCACCAGCTCCGGCATCACGTGGTACATCACGCAGCAGGCGCGCTATGAGCATTTCGACAACGTCTACGCGGCAATCATGATGATCGGGATCATCGGACTCGGCACCGACCTCGTGCTGGGCTACGTCGGCCGCAAACTGTTTCCGTGGGACCGCACGCTCAAAGCGTAGCGGGACCGTTCGCGCCGCGGCCTGCCGCCAATCATTGCTGCGCACGGTGCCGCACATTGCACCCCGTTGCACCCCATTGCACCGCATTCAAGGGATTCAATCATGTTAAATCCGCAACCGATTCCGTCGTACCTCATCCAGTCCGAAGCGGTGCGCGAACGTTTCGACCGTCTGAAGTCGCGCGAGGTGATTCTCGAGGTTCGCGATCTCGGCAAGCGCTTCCAGAGCCCGCAGGGCGAGTGCACCGCGCTGAACGGCATCAGCTTCAAGACCCACCGGCGCGAGTTCGTCTGCGTGATCGGACCGTCGGGTTGCGGCAAGTCGACCTTGATCCGCATTCTCGCGGGCCTCGAGCGGCAGACGAGCGGCAGCGTGCTGCTCGACGGCCAACCCGTGGAGGGGCCCGGCGCCGATCGCGGCATGGTGTTTCAGGGCTACACGCTATTTCCGTGGCTGACGGTCAAGAAAAACGTCATGTTCGGCTTGAAGATGAACGGCCACAGCAGCATGCACGCCGAGCGCGAAGCGCTGCAATGGCTCGATCTGGTCGGCCTGACGAAGTTCGCCAATGCCTACCCGCATCAATTGTCCGGCGGCATGAAGCAACGCGTGGCGATTGCCCGCGCGCTCGCGAACCGGCCGCGCATTTTGCTGATGGACGAACCGTTCGGCGCGCTCGATGCGCAGACCCGGGCGAAGATGCAGACGCATTTGCTCGATATCTGGCGCAACATCGACGTGACCGTGTTGTTCATCACGCACGATCTGGACGAAGCCATTTTTCTGGCCGATCGTATCCTCGTGTTGAAGGCCAATCCCGGCGAGGTGCAGGAATTGATCGAGGTGCCGGTGCCGCGTCCGCGCGATTATTCGCAGGTCACGTCAGCGGAATTTCTCGCCACCAAGGCGCGGCTCGAAGCACTGATTCATCCGCCCGCGGCCACCACGAATGACGAAGACGACGCCGTCAAGCCGCACATGATCCGGATGACGGACGTGACGGATAACGTCGAATGAAAGCGGCCGTTGCGCCCGGCGCGGCGCACCTAGCCCGCGAACGGCGCGCCCATCGGCCGGGTGCGGATGCCGGGCGTGAGCCGTGTCCACGGCAAATCGCCCGGATCGGCGGTCATCGGGCCGGGGGCCTTGGCGACCAGCACGGCGTGTGCAATCGGCTCGAAGTCGGCGCGAAAATGCACCGAGCTCTTGTTCACGAGTATTTTCATCTGCTCCGGCTCGATGCCCGCGACCCGATACAGATTGCGATCGAGCATCTGCGCCTTGGTCGAACTGACGGCAATCCGCACGCCGCCGATTTTCAGGCAGGCGACGGGTCCGAGATTCACCTGCATGCCGTGCATCATCGGCCCATCGTAGCGGCACTGGCCATCGGACAGCGCCACCACTTCGAAGCGGCCCGCGAACGGCGTGTCGCCCGGTGCGTTCGAGCGGCCGCCGAGCGCCAGATCGAGTATTGCGCCCACACCCGCCGCGTGCGCTTGCGCGGCGGCTTCCGGATCCCAGATCAGGCCGACTGCTGCGTCCTCGGCGCCTTCGGCCAGCAACGCGCGCAGCATGCCGGTGGTGTTGGAATCGGCGCCCGCGCCGGGATTGTCCTGCGTGTCGGCAATCACCACAGGTTTCTCCGCCGTAGCGGAGAGGCGCATTGCTTCGGCGACGGCCGCCTCGGGGGACAGAAACGGCACGGCCCATAAGGCTTCGTCGCGCAACATGATGTCGTGGAGCGCATCGACGGCCTCGCGTGCCGCCGCCGTGGTGTCGCCGTAGCCCCAGATGACCGGGCCGCATTCCGGAAAATCAGCGGCCGGAAAGCCGGGCGCGAACGACAGCGAGACGACCTGATCCCGTTCCAGCGCGCCGAGTGTCTCGTATAGCGAGCGAGCCGGCTCGAGCAGGGTGCACATGCCGTTGATCGGAATCAGAAACGGCAGACGGCGCGCGGCGCGCACGAGCGGCTTGCGCTCGCCCAGCAGACGCGCAAGCAGGCGCTCCGCGCGCGCGCCCGCAGCCGCCATGTCGACGTGCGGGTAGGTGCGGTACGCGACCAACGCATCCGCGTTCGCGAGCATGCGCTCGGTCACGTTCGCGTGAAGGTCGAGCGAGGCGACGATCGGTACCGACGCACCGAGCTTCGCCCGCAGCCGCGCCAGCAGTTCACCTTCACCGTCGTCCACATGCTGCGCGACCATCGCACCATGCAGGTCGAGATAGATGGCGTCGAAACCGCCGGCGCCGGCGGCCGCGACGATCTCGCCGGCAATCCGCTCATAGGCGTCTTCGGTCACTTGCGCGGACGGGCTTGCCGCGGCCCAGATCACCGGCATCAGCGTATGGCCGTGCTGCTCGCTCGCAAGAATGAAGCCGCCGATCGGCAGATTGACGTCGCGCAGCGCAAGCACGGCGTCGCCGCGCGTCATGACCGGATGGCCTTCGCCGCGCACAAAGCTTTCATAGGTCGCGGGCGACGGTGCAAAGGTATTGGTCTCGTGCTGGAAGCCAGCAATCAGGATCTTGAATGCCAAGTTGATGTTCTCCGTTGATGAGGCGCGGCGCGCAGGATCGCGCCGGCATGTCCATGAGTCGGCGAGTCAGCCGTGTCAGCCTCCGCGAGCCTGCGCGGGGGTTCGCGAAGGCAGGCGGTTCATCACCAGCAGGAGCGCGCCGAGCGCCAGCAGCGCGACCATCACGTACAGGCCGGCCTGCAGGCTGCCCGTTGCCGTCTTGGCCCATCCGATGATCGTGGGGCTCAGAAAACCGCCCAACAGGCCGATGGTGTTGATCAACGCGATGCCGCCGGCGGCGGCATCGCCCTTCAGATACGCGGACGGAATGGCCCAGAAGACGGTGTAGGAGACCCACATCATCGCCGTGGCGATCGTCATGAACAGCAGCGACATCACGAGATGCCCGCTCGCCAGCGTCGCGACAGCCAGCGACACCGCGCCGATGAGCGCCGGCACCGCGCTGTGCCAACGCCGCTCGCCGTGGCGATCCGAACTGCGGCCGCCGAGATACATGCCGAGCACCGCGGCAATGTAGGGAATCGTCGAATAGAGGCCGATCTGCATCGTGTCGGTCACGCCGTCGGCTTTCAGAATCGTCGGCAGCCAGAAATTGACCGTATAGATGCCGCAGATCACACAGAAGTACGCGATCGCCATCAGGTACACGCGCGGATCACGCGCGATCTGGCCGAATGAGTGATGCGCCGTGGGCGGTGCGCCCAGTCCGCTGTCGAGCACGCGTTTGTCGTCGGCGGAAAGCCACTTCGCATCGGCGGGACGATCGACGAGGAAGAACCACGCGATCACGCCGAGCACGATGCACGGCAACCCTTCGACCAGGAACATCCATTGCCAGCCGGCGAGTCCATAGGCGCCCGCAAAGGCCGTCATGACCCACGTCGACAACGGGCCGCCGACCACGCCGCTGAGCGGCCCAGCAATCATCACGGTCGCGATCGCACGCGCCATGCGCGCTTCGCCGTACCAGAGGGTCAGGTAAAAGATCATCCCTGGCGCGAAACCGGCTTCGAATACGCCGAGCAGGAAGCGCAGCCCGTAAAACATCGGCACGTTGTGGACGAACAGCATCGACGCAGACGTAAGGCCCCACAGCACCAGAATGCGGCTGATCGTCTTGCGCGCCCCCACTTTCGGCAGCAGCAGGTTGCTTGGTACTTCGAACAGCACGTAGCCGAGAAAGAAGATGCCGGCACCGACGCCGTAGACCGCGTCGGAAAAACCCAGATCGCTTTGCATCTGCAGTTTCGCGAAGCCGATGTTGAGCCGGTCGAGGCACGCAAACAGATAGCAGACAAGCAGGAACGGCAACAGGCGCCAGTTGAGACGGCTGTAAAGCGCGGTGGCCTCGTCGGCACTCGGATTCGATGGAATAGCGGACACGGACAGCCTCCAGGGGAACGGTTGCGAGCGGCGGGCAGGGAACGACCGGGCGATAACTGGGTATCGATTGTGTTTCAGGTCGCGTGCCGATAGTCGGTAACCAATAACCGGGTAGCAAGAGCAACTAAAGTGAAGTAATGTTGCCTATAGGGCAACGCTCGATGATTAGCGAGACATCGGGGACATCGGCGAAACCAAAACCCAAGGGAACCAGACGATGCGGGAAATCAACCAGCGCCGCTTGCGCTATTTCCATGAAGTGCTCACCCACGGTTCGATTCGCGGCGCGGCAGACCGGCTGAACACGGCTGCGTCGGTGATCACGCGGCAGATCAAGCTGCTGGAGGAGGAGATCGGCGCGCCGCTGTTCGAGCGCCGCGCGCGCGGCGTCGCGCCCACCGAAGCGGCGCAGCATCTGATCGAGTTCTGGCGCGGCTGCCAGGCGCAGCAGGAACAATTCGAACAGCGCTTGCAGGCGCTCCATGGGCTGCAGCAGGGGCATATCAGGCTGGCGATCAGCGAAGGCTATATCGACGGCCTGATGGACGAGGTGCTGACCGACTTCTGCGCTTGCTATCCGAAGCTCGATATCACGGTGGAAACGCTGGCGGTCAACGATATCGTGAGCGAAGTCGTCGAAAGCCGCGCCCATATCGGGCTGGCGTACAACCCGCCGGGTGACCCGCACATCGAATACCGGGCGACCTCGCCACAGCCTGTCGTGCTGCTCGTGCACGCCGGGCATCAGCTGGCGGTGCGCGGCGGGCCGGTCAGCGTCGATGAGATGCTCCAGTGTCCGCTCGCACTGATGCCGCCGGCGTTCGGTCTCGGGCAGGCCGCGCAGATGCTCGCCTTCGCCGATAACGTGCAGATCCGCCCAACGCTCACCACCAACTCGCTGACGGTGCTCAAACGCTTCGTGAAGAAGGGCGAGGGGGCGGCGTTGATGGGCAGCTTCGCCGCGATGCACGAAATCGCGGCGGGTGAACTGGTTGCGTTGCCGATCGACTACCCGCTGTTCGCCTCGGCGAAGGCCCGGATACTGGTTCGGGCCGGGCGACCGCTCGCCACCGCAGCGGACGAATTGCTGCGCTGGATGCTGGAAAGGATGTCGATGTTCAACGGTGCGGCGGCCGGTTAAACCGGGGCTTTCTGCGAGCGGTATGGCCAGCCACCGTGTGCGGCCAACATTACCGGATCGTAATCATCACGCGCTTCGCTTGCCGGTATGATTTGACGATCAAGCACAGCGGAGCACTCCCCATGCGAATCCTGGTGATCGAGGACGAGCTCAAAACAGCGGCTTATCTGAAGAAAGGCCTGGAAGAATCCGGCTACGCGGTCGACGTCGCGAACGACGGCCCGCAAGGGCTGATTCTCGCGCAGGAAGAAGAGTACGACGTGATCGTGCTCGACGTGATGCTGCCCGGCATGGACGGCTGGACCATCGTCAAGACATTGCGCAGCACGCGTGCCACGCCCGTGCTGTTCCTCACCGCCCGCGACGACGTCGACGATCGTGTGCGCGGCCTCGAGCTGGGCGCGGACGATTACCTCGTGAAGCCGTTCGCCTTCGTCGAATTGCTGGCCCGGGTGCGTACGCTGGCGCGCCGGGGTCCGCCGCGCGAAAGCGAACTGATCAAGGTGGGCGATCTGGAAATGGACGTCAATCGACGGCGCGTGAAACGCGGCGGCACGCGCATCGATCTCACGCCCCGCGAGTTTTCGCTGCTGCAATTGCTGGCCCGCCGCCAGGGCGAAGTGCTAAGCCGCACACAGATTGCGTCGTATGTGTGGGACATGAATTTCGACAGCGACACCAATGTCGTCGAAGTGGCGATCCGTCGGTTGCGCACCAAGATCGACGATAACTTTCCCATCAAGCTGATTCACACGGTGCGCGGGGTCGGCTATGTGCTCGAACTGAAGGACGCCGCTTGATGCGCGGCCGCTCGCTCGCCGCAACGCTTGCGCTTGCTTTCGGTGTCACCACGCTCGCGGTTTTCGTGCTGGTCGGGAGTTTTCTGTACCTTGCGCTGGAAAAGCAGATCAAGGCGCAGGACGATCTCGACATCGTGCTGGCCGCGCGTCATGCGCGGCGGCTCGCCCAGGAGCTCGATACAGCAAAAGGAATTCGCGAGCACGGCGACCGGCTGACCAGTCTCGTGCTGGGCAATGAAGCGATGTCGATGGAAGTGTTCGGCCCGGATGGAAGCATGGCGATCGAGCACAACGCCGGAGAGACATTCCCGGCGCCTGGCGGTACGACGGGCAGCGTGGCTTCGACAGTCCCGAACGCCCCGAATGCTTCCAGCGCACTCGAAGGGGCAAGCGAACCGGGCGAAGCAAACGCGCAAACGGATACTCAGGATCCCGATGAAACCGCCGAAGCGGGCGGCGTCGAGACGATCGCCGCATTGCCCCCGCTCACGCGTATTGCCGCGTCAGCACGCATTACCGAAGTAGATATCGGCACCTGGACCGGCCGCCATGGCGCACCGATCCGCGGGATTCTCGCGGACGCGAGGCTGCGCGACGGCGACACGGCAACCGTGCTGATCGCGCGCAACATGAACGACCGCTGGCGGCTGCTCGACCGCTATCGCGACAAGCTCAACCTTGCAGGCGCGGCCGGCGTGATTCTGGCGGTGCTGCTGAGCTATCTGCTGATTCGCGCCGCCATGCGGCCGTTGCGCGATATCGCGGCGAGTGCCGCCCGCGTCACGGTCAATCGCCTGGATACGCGGATCACGGTGGCGCGGGTGCCGAGCGAACTCGACGCCCTGGTGAATGCGCTCAACGCCATGCTCGAACGCGTCGACCGAGGTTTTCAGCACCTGTCGCGTTTCACCGCCGACCTCGCGCACGATATGCGTACGCCGCTTGCCAACATGCGGGGCGCCGCCGAAGTCGCGCTCGCCCGGCCACGCTCCACCGACGAATATGAATCGCTGCTCGCATCGAATCTGGAGGAATGCGATCGTCTGGCGCGAATGATCGAAAACGTGCTGTTTCTTGCCCGTGCCGAGCATCCGCAGTTCGTCAAACATATGCGCGAGTTCGACGCAGCGCAGGAACTGACGCGAATCGCCGAATACTTCGAAGGCATCGCCGACGACGCGCATGTCAGGGTGCAGGTCACCGGTGCGGCGATGCTGACGGCGGATCTCGAACTGTTTCGCCGCGCCGTCAGCAATCTGCTTGCCAACGCGATTCGTTATACGCCACAAGACGGCGAGATCGTGCTCGAGGTTCGCGCATTCGCTGACGCGGTGCGCGTCACCGTGTCGAACCAGGGGCAGCCGATCGCCCCCGAGCATCTCGAACGGATCTTCGACCGGTTCTATCGCATCGATCCGTCGCGCAGTGCGCTGCCGTCTGCGGGCTCACCGCAAGGGTCCACGGGTTCGAGCGGACTGGGGCTTGCCATTGTCCGCACGATCATGGAGTTGCATGGCGGCCTGGTGCATGCGCAGAGCGACGCGCAGAGCACGCGTTTCATCCTTACGTTCCGGCGGATTTAAGGCTTGGTTGGGCAGCCGTTACACCCGCCGACGCGCCATTGTCGTGGTCATGCCACGTGCCCCCCAGCGCCTTCAACAACAACACGCTCGACTCCAGCCGCCGCGCCGCGATCTGATCCGCGCTGCGCTGGTTCGTCAACGCAATCGTCTGCGCGGTGACCACGTCGAGATAGCTGACCGCGCCCGCGTTGAAACGGTTCGTCGTGAGCCGCAACGACAGATCGGCGGCCGTGCTCGCGCGTTGCTGGCTCGCGGCTTCGTCGGCGAGTGAATGCAGGGCGGACAAGTTGTCCTCCACCTGCTGGAAGGCAACCAGCACGGATTGCCGGTAATCCGCCACCGCGCCGTCGTATTGCGCCGTTGCGCCATGCAGGCTGGCCGTGCGCTTGCCGCCGTCGAACAGCGTGCCGACCAGTTGCGGGCCGAGCGACCAGAACAGACTGGGCGCACTCAACCACGGCGCGAAGAAAGTGCTTTCCAGCCCCACGCTCGCCGACAGCACGAGATCGGGGAAGAAAGCCGCGTGCGCCACGCCGATCTGCGCGTTCGCCGACGCCACGCGCCGTTCGGCGGCGGCGATGTCGGGGCGTCGTTCGAGCAGTTGCGACGGCACCCCAACGGGAATCGCCGGCGGCGTTGCGGCCGAGCCGTTCGGCGGCAGGGTGAAGGTCGAGGCCGGCTCGCCGATCAGCGTGGCGATTGCATGCTGCATCTGCGCGCGCGTCACGTCGATATCGGTGTCTTGCGTGCGCGTCGCTTCGAGTTGGGTGGTGGCCTGAGCAACCGCGGAGGCATCGATCGCGCCGTCTTTCAGTTGCTGCTGTAGTAGCTTCAAGGCGGCGGCGTAGGCGCTCACGCTGTCGTCGAGCAGCGTCTTTTGCGTGTCGAGCGAGCGCAGGGAGAAATAGTCGATGGCGAGATCGGCACTCATCGACAGGCGCACGGCTTCGAGGTCGGCTTCGCTCGCCTGGGCATCGGCCTGCGCACCGGCCACGCTATCGCGCACGCGGCCAAACAGATCCGGCTCCCAGCTCGCCGACACGCCCGCCGAATAGTCGGGCACGGTTTTGCCCGCGAGCGATTTGCCCTCGACGTTCTGCGAGGTCCGGAAGCGGTCCTGCGCTGCACCGGCAGTGATGGTCGGGAAGAAACCGGCACGCTGATAGTCCACCATCGAACGCGCCTGCTGAACCTGCGCGACCGCCTTGCGCACGGTCTGATTCGAGACGTCGATACGCGCTTCGAGCTGGTTCAACACCGGATCGTTGAAGACTGTCCACCAGGGTCCGCGAGGTGTGGTGTCGGCAGGTGCGGCCTGGGCCCAACCCGGCACCGTGCCTGCGTACTGCGCGGGGATGTCGGCAGCGGGGCGTTGATACGGCGGCAACGTCGAGCAGGCGCTCAGCAGCGCGCCGATCAGCACGGCGGCAAACGAACGGCGCAACAACGGGCGCGAAAAAGATAGGGGAGACATTCGGCTCATCCTTTCGATGACAGGCGCTCAGCCATGCGTGGCCGGCGCGATCTGCACGAGCTGGCCGGTACTCAGCGAATCGCCTGGGTTATCGATCACGCGGTCGGTCGCGGCGAGCCCCGTGGTGATTTCCACATGCGTGCCGAAATCGCGGCCGATCTGCACGGTCTTGAGCGCCGCACGCCCGTTGCCGTCGACGACGGCAACCGTCACGCCGTCCGGACGAAAGAGCAGAGCGCTCACCGGCAGATCGAGCGCCGGCGTGCTGGACTGCAACTGCAGATGCACCTGCGCGTAAGCGCCCGGCATCAGCGCGCCATCCTTGTTGTCGACGTCGACCTCGACCCGCAGCGTACGGCTCGACGGATCGATCGAGCCAGTCGTACGCGCCACTCTTGCGGCAATGCGCCGCCCGGGATACTGCTGGGCACTCAGATACACACCGGTATCGGGCGTGACGTAGGGGGCGTCGTTCTGCGGTACGTCGACGAACACGCGCAGCACGCCGGTCTGCTGAATATGAAACAGCTCGCCCGACATACCCGGCGTGCCGGGCGTGCCGCCCGCCGTCACCAGACTGCCGACATCGACGTTGCGCGCGGTGATCGTGCCGTCGAACGGCGCGGTGATCTTTTCGTACGACACCAGTTCGGCCAGATGCGCGACGTTGGCCTGCGCCGACGCCAGCATCGCGCGACGCGCTTCCATGTCGCTGACCTTCGTATCCGCGTCCTGCTGCGCGACCGACTGGGTTTTCAGCATCTCCTGCCAGCGCTGTGCGGTGGTCTTCGCGAAGTCGAAGTTGGCCTGCGCGGTGGCTTCGTCGGCTCGGGCCTGGCGCAGTTGCGCGTCCAGATCGGGCGCATCGATCGTGGCGAGCGTCTGACCGGCTTTCACCTGGGCGCCGATGTCGGCATTCCAGTGCGCCAGGTAGCCGCTTGTGCGCGCATAGATCGATGCTTCGGCGAACGGCGTCACCGCGGCGGGCAACAGCAACTCATGGACGGCCGGCGCGGGGCGCGGCATGACCACGGACACGCTGAGCATGCTTTGCGCTTGCGTTTGTTGCGTGAGCGCGGCGCTTGCGTGCAGACGCGGCACAATGCCGGCGATCAGCAGCGCGGCGGCGAGGCCGGTCAATGCGAGCGGCCACAGGCGGCGGCGCGGCTTTGGGCTAGTGGGCTGGTCGGCAGCGCGGGCGGTCACGTCTTCGTTGGCGCTCGAAAGCGGGGCAGGCCCGGTTGCATGGGTCCCGTCGTTGAGCGTGGTCGCCTCGGCGACTCGATCCGCCTCGAGGGCCGGTTCGGAACCGTCGCCGAGCTCGGGTGGCAGTGATGAATTGTTCATGAGCATGTTCTCGTCGAAGTCAAAGTGTGCGGGCGGGAACGCGGGATTCCTGTGCGGCGGTGCGAGCCGCGCGGCGTTTGTCGAGCCACGCGTGCACCGTCCCGTAGACGACTGGAACAAGCAGCAGCGTGGACACCGTGCCGAGCGCGAGGCCGCCGATCACCGCGCGGCCAAGCGGCGCGTTCTGCTCGCCGCCGTCGCCGAGTCCGAGCGCCATGGGCAGCATGCCGATCAACATGGCAAGCGCGGTCATCAGCACCGGCCGGAAACGGCTGAAGCCCGCTTCGAGTGCGGCCTGCAGCGGCGGCTTGCCGCCGTGGTGAAACTCACGCGCGGTGTTGATCACGAGAATGCTGTTAGCCGTGGCAATGCCGATGCACAGAATGGTGCCGGTCAGCGCCGGCACGCTCACGCTCGTACCGGTGCTGAACAGCATCCACGCGATGCCGGCGAGCGAGCCCGGCAGACCGCTGATGATGATGAACGGATCGAGCCACGACTGAAAATTGACGACCATCAGCAGATAGACGAGGGCGATCGCGAACACCAGACCGCTGGCGAGGCCGCTGAACGAATCGTGCATCGCCTGGACCTGGCCGCGTACCACGATCGACGCGCCGGGAGGCAACTGCGGCCGGATCTGATCGACGAGGCGGGTCACGTCGGTCGCCACGCCGCCAAGGTCGCGCCCCTGTGTCGACGCGAAAATATCGAGCACCGGCTGCACGTTGTAGTGCGAAACGACGGCTTGCTGGGTGCCGCGTGTCAGCGTGCTCAACGCGCCGAGCAGGTTCTGCGGTGCGGGACCGTTGCCGTTTGCCGCAACGGACGCCGCCGTCGCGCCTGCGTTCGTGCCCGCATTCACGCCTGCATTCGCGGCGCCGCTCTGCGCGACCGGAATATTGGCGAGCGACTGCAGCGAGTTGATGTCGTACTGCGGCATCATCGCCATCAGCGGATAGCTGACGCCGTTGCTCGGATCGAGCCAGAAATTCGGCGAAGTCTGCGAACTGCCGGACAGCGCGATCAGCAGGTTCTGCGATACGTCACGTTGCAACAGACCGGCCTGAATGGCCCGCGTACGGTCGACATTCACGTTGATCGCAGGTTCGTCGCCTGGCTGCTGGATGCGCGCATCGACGAGACCGCGCACGCCGCGCAGTTGCCCGAGCAAGCGGTTCGCCACGACGCGATTGGCGTCGAGCTTGTTGCCGACAATCTGGATATCGATCGGCGCGGGCAGGCCGAAGTTGAGAATCTGGCTGACGATGTCGGCGGGCAGGAAAGCGAACGTGACACCGGGGAAATCTCTGGATAGCGTAGTGCGAAGCGTCGCCACATAGGCCGCGGTGGGTTTGTGTCCGGCTGCGAGCGTGATCATCACGTCGGCGTCTTCCGGGCCGATCGGGTCGGATGAATCGTAGGTCAGGTTGATGCCGCTCACCGGCACGCCGATGTTGTCCAGCATGGCCGCCAGTTCCTGTTTCGGGATCACGCTGCGCACACGTGCTTCGACTTCATCGGTGATGCGCGCGGTGTCTTCGATACGCGTGCCAGTCGGCGCACGCAGATGCAGGCGAATCTCGCCGGTATCGACCGCAGGGAAGAAATCGCGGCCGGCGAACGGCACGAGCGCAAGCGAACCGATACACAGCAACAGGAAGATGGCGATGAAACGGCGCGGTGTCGCAATCGCCGAGCCGAGCACCCCGCGATAGCGTTCGCGCAAGCTCTCGAAGCGATGTTCGAAGGCAGCCTGGAAGCGGATCAGGCGTGCAATCGGGCCGTTGCCCGTGACTGGCGCGTTACTGCGTGCACGCATCAGATACATTGCCAGGGTCGGCACCAGCGTACGCGAGAAGAAGTACGACGCGATCATCGCGAACACCACCGCTTCGGCGAGCGGCACGAACAGATAGCGGGCCACGCCGGAGAGCAGAAACATCGGCACAAACACGATGCAGATCGACAGTGTCGAGACGAAGGTCGGCACGGCGATTTCGCCCGAGCCGTTCAGAATGGCGTCGTGCAACGGCTCGCCGTTTTCCAGATGATGTGTGATGTTTTCGATCGCGACGGTGGCATCGTCGACGAGAATCCCCACCGCGAGCGCGAGCCCGCCGAGTGTCATGATGTTGATGGTCTGGCCGAGCGCGGAAAGTGCGATCAGCGAGGTCAGTACGGCAAGCGGAATCGATACCGCGATGATCAGCGTGGCGCGCCAGCTGCCGAGAAACAGCAGGATCATCAAGGCGGTCAGGGCCGCCGCGATCACGGCTTCGCGCGCCACGCCCACCACCGCCGACTTCACGAACACCGATTGATCCGACAGCGCGGTG
This sequence comes from Paraburkholderia fungorum, assembly GCF_046026025.1. Lineage (GTDB taxonomy): Bacteria > Pseudomonadota > Gammaproteobacteria > Burkholderiales > Burkholderiaceae > Paraburkholderia > Paraburkholderia fungorum_E. The sequence goes on from NZ_JAQQFL010000037.1 coordinate 72,836, forward strand.
ATATGCAGTGCGCCCGGCAAACCGGCCGCGATATGCGGCAGCATGGCCTTGACCTGCTGGATGATGGTCAACGTGGAGGTGCTGCCGGATTTCTCGATGGTGAGGAGCGCGGCGCGTTTGCCGTCGTTGCGCACGATATTGGTTTGCGGCGCATAGCCGTCGCGCACATGGGCGACGTCGCGCACGTACACCACGCCACCGGCCACCGTCTTGATCGGCAGGTTGTTCAGCGCGGCCACCGTGTCGGTGCTGCCGTTCATCTGCACGTTGTATTCCTTCGTGCCGATCTTCGCGGTGCCGCCCGGCAGAATCAGGTTCTGGGCGTTGACGGCGTTGACCACGTCGAGCGGGGCAAGGCCTTTGGCCTGCAACGCGCGCGGATCGATATCGACCATGATCTGCCGCACCTTGCCGCCGAACGGCAGCGGCACCGAGGCGCCTTGCACGGTTGCCAGTTGCGTGCGGATCTGGCTGTTGCCGAGGTCGTAGAGCTGCTGTTCGGACAGCGTGTTGCTGGAGAGTCCGAGTTGCAGGATCGGCACCGTCGATGCGTTGTACGTAATGATGTTCGGCGGCAGCGTGCCAGGCGGCAGTACACGCAGGATCGACGCGGAATTGGAGGCGGCCTCGGCAATCGCGCGATTGATGTCCGCGCCGGGATGGAAATAGATCTTCACCACCGAGACGCCGTTCAGCGATTGCGACTCGATGTGCTCGATATCGTCGACGTCGGAGGTGAGCGCACGTTCGTAGTTCGAGGTGATGCGGTTGGCCATGTCCTGGGCGGAAAAGCCGTTATAGGTCCAGACAATGCTGACCACCGGGATGTCGATGTTCGGAAAGATGTCTGTCGGCGTGCGGAGTATCGCAAGCGGGCCGACGATAAAGATCAACACCGCGAGAACCACGAAGGTATATGGGCGGCTCAGCGCGAGCTTGACGATCCACATGACGGTTTCCTGAAAAGAGGCGGAGGGAGGCGTGCGTCCTGTTTCAGTGCCTGGCGAGGCGTGACGCGGGCTTCTTTGTGAGTCAGGAGTGTGGGGGGAGGGGGCTTACCGTGGGTGGTCGGGTAGATTACCGTTCTGTTATCTGGGGTTTGCGTTTGGTTTTGGTTTTGTGAGTTTGGGTTTCTCGTTCAAGCGCGGTGCGTAGATAACAAAACGGTAATCCGCGAGTCAGTGCTCCGACAGCTGAAATGACAAGAATAGGAAGCGTGGTTCAGGCCACTCAGTTCACACACTTCCATCGGAGAGACATCATGAAATTGCTTACCGCTATTGCCGTTGCCGCGCTTAGTTTGCCGTTCGGCGCGAATGCATTTGCTCAGTCCAATCCGTCAGGTTTGACGCGGGCCGATGTCATGGCCCAGTTGCAGCAGGCTCAGGCTGAAGGGCTCGTGCCGGCGCCCAATAACGACTATCCGCCTACGGCGGCGGAGATTGCGAGGAATCGGGAGATTTATGCTATTCAGCATCACACGGATGGCGCTTTGAAAACGGCTGCGACGCCTGCGGGGCAGGGTAAGGCGGTTGCTGACTGATGGTGGGGCGGTTTGCCTGCGGTGTTGGCCTTTCCTTGTTTTCTTATCGGTCCCCCTGACACGCATGACGTCGCGTTCAGGGGCGGCCGCAGCGCGACGGTCGATCAGATTCGGGCTGCTGACTGCAACATGTCCGGATCGACCTTGGGTATGTGCGGCGCAAGCTCGATAAGCCGATGCGCCTGCGCGCTGATGAAGCCCGAAATCTCCTGGACCAGCCCACGCTCATCGCCTACGTAGACGTCTGACGCGGCAAGGTCCGGCGCATGCCGGAGGACCGCACGGGACATAGCCGTTATTTCGCGCGCAAGTTGCGCAGGAGGCGTGTTCGTGCGGTGTGCAAAATCTGCGAGCGCAAATGGGGTAATTTCGGCGAGCGTGAACGCGTCGCCGTAAGCCATCGCCATGTCGCTCTCGACGCGGTCGCCATATACGTTGACGGATACGAGGTCATAGAGCGGAGCCGGCGTAAGTCCGGCAGCCGTAACGTGGAAAGAGACATTCTTGCCGTGTGCGTCACTGTTGCCGAGGAGCAACTGAAGTACAGCCCAACGGATCAGGAATGGGCGCGCTGTCGCTGGCGTGACCATCTTGTCGAGTAACGTGAAGAGGCGTTCGAAACTCACGCCTTCGCGGATGTGCCGCGAATCGTGCCCACCCATATTGCGCTCGTATTTGTATGTCGAAGGCAAATCAAGCGCCTGGCACCCGTCGATGATGTGCATCCGCTCGACGGCGTTCGCGAAGCCTGACTCGTTATCCCATACGACACGGCGGTCAAACCGCTCGATAAGCAATATCGGTTCCGGGATGCGTCGAATCACGACTGGCGCAACCGGGAGGCCCATCCGCGCCGCCAGGGTCATGCAGAAGTGCTCGTTTGCCACCATGCACGTCATGTATGGGTTTCGGCTCTCCGGCTTGAGCAGGTGAGTCGAACTGAGCGCACCGTCGGCAAGCGAGAGGTTTTTGCCTTCAACGAGTACCTGTAGCTTGTCCTGGTAGCCGGCCAGGGACAGGCGGACCTTCCCGTCCCACACGGGAAAAGGGATGGCGTCGCGCTCGCGGATCCGTTCATTCAGTTCTTCGTCTGTGATGCGACGCCGCACGGGTTCGCTTTGCTGTTCGCGCACCATGCGCGCCGCTTCTTCCGGGCTCGCGTCCATGGCTAGAAAACTGAACGCGCCCACGGGTTCCCGACCCAACAGGCGGATCAGCGCGAAGGTGTTGGCCTTGGAAACCTGACTGAAGAGCGACGCGATATCGAGCGCGCGCCCCTCAGGCAGGAGATTCTCCAGGAACCGGTGCACGGAGCCCGAATTGTCAGGCGCGCGGTCGAGCGGAATGGACGGCGCGAGGTAGTACGCCTGCCGGTTGGCCTGCCAGGTCGGCGCATACGCGAAGCCGTAGCGGTCGTCCCGCGACTGGAACTCGAGTTGCCCGACGGCGTCGCCGCGCGTGGACACGTGAAGGGAGTGGGTCGAGGTCATTTTTCGTCGTCATCCAGCCATTCATCATCCGTTGCTGATGCCGCCGGCGGGTGCGACATGCTGGACCGTCCAGGGGCAGCAGTGCTTCCTTCAATCTTGAGGGGGCGCGCAGGCCCATACCACATCGCCTCCTCCTTGCTCGTCACGAGCATGGCGAGGCCAAGCCCTGACAACACGCGCAGGAGCCTGTCGGCGCCGACAGGCTTGCCGTTCTCCAGCCGCGAAAGGACGTTTGCCGCCACACCGCACGCATGGGCCGCATCATCGATACGCAACCCCAGTTCAAGCCGGCGATGGCGCACCAGTTCACCGAGCTCGCCGAGGTCCTGGGCCTGCGGGGCCGGTTTGGGGCCGGGGGAGTCGAGTGAACGTGCCATAGTTTCTCTATCTGGAAAGAAAGGCAGAATCTCTGCGTTTTCCTCGTTTATTTCTCAATCGGGAAACATTAGTTCAAACAGGGTTCTCCTGTCAATTATTTCTACATTGGGAAACTAATCGTACCTCTCAACTCAATCCCACCGCCCAATCCACCGCTGCATCAAACAGACTGCTCCCCGCCGGCGAAAGATTGCCGAAGGTGTCGTTGTTCAGAAAGAACATCACACGTCGGGCCGGCGCCAGCGACTCATAGTCCATCGTCGCGCCTTTCTCGTACGCAAAAATCGCCGCCTTTTCCGGTTGGCCATACAGCGTCGCAATAGTCGTCGCGCCCAAGCCCGGTTTGCCCCAGCTCATACCGGCCTGTTTGACGTAGACGTTCGTCACGCCGGCCGGCAGGCCGGCTGCAATCGGGTGGGGCGCGTTGACCAGCCACACGTAACGCTCTTTCTCCGCTTCGCCAAAATCGACGTCGTGACGCTTGCCCGTCATCGCGAAGTCGTCGAGCAGATCGTTTTCCCATGTCAACAACGGCTTGGCCAGGTAGCGCCAGCCACCCACCACCTGCTTCGATGAAACCGTCGATGAAATGACGACCAGATCCGCGTCGCCCACCGCCTCAGGCGGCTGCGCCTGATCCAGCATGCGTACGCTGTAGCCGCGCGCAGTCAGGTGCGCCGCGATCTTCTGATCGACGGCCAGGCTCGGTCCGTTCAGTTGGACGACCATCGCGACTTTTTTGCCCGCGCGGGAATCGCCCGATGCCGCTCGCGCAGCAGGCGTCGCGACAGCCAGCACGGCACCGAGGCCCGCGGCCGCGGTGAGAAAAGTACGGCGTTTGGGTGCGGGCACCACGCCCTTGTCGGCATAACGGTTCCAAAACTTCATAGCAGCTCCAGTCTCATGTTGATCCATTGAACGCGCGCATCGTGCGCGCCGTGCCGGTGCGCACGCCTAGAACTCGAGCGTCGACAGCAACGACACCTGACGTGCATCGCCAACCGCGACGAAGTACCTGTTCGCACTCGACGGGTAGTAAGTCTTGTTGAACAGATTCTTCACGTTGAGCTGGAACGACAGATGGCGATTGCCGAGTTTCGTTTCGTACGTGGCGAAGGCGTCGGCGACGGTGTACGCCGGCAGCGTGAAGCTATTGGCCGAATCGCCCGGGCGTGCGCCGACGTAGTGCGCGCCGGCGCCCACGCGCAACTGGTCGCCGCCAAAGATCGTGCCGAAGTCGTACACGGCCGCGAGCGACGCCGTATTCTGCGGCGCATTCCACAGGCGCTTGCCGGCGTACAGCGGGTCTTCGGTGGTCTTCGCGTCGATGTACGCGTAGCTCGCAATCACGCTCCAGTGCTGGCCGATCTGGCCGGCCACGTCGAGTTCCACGCCGCGTGAACGCGCCTTGCCCGCGGTGCGCCAGTCCGTCTGTTTGGTGGTGTCGTTGTACTGCTGCACCAGCACGTTCTTCTTGTCGATATTGAAAAGCGCCAGCGTGCCGCTCAGGCCGTTGGGCATTGCAATCTTGGCGCCGAGCTCCCATGAAGTGGCTTCCTCAGGCTGCACCGACGAATCGATCACCACGCCGGAGCCAAGCGGCGCGATCGTCGAGGTTGGCTTGAGCGACTGCGTATAGCTGCCGTATAGCGACACCGTGTCGGTCCATTTGTAGACCACGCCCGCGCGCGGCAGCCATTTGCTGCCGTTGATGTCGGTGTTGACGACGAACGGCCGGCCCTTTCCCGCGATCTGGTTGTAGCTGAGAAAACGCGCACCGCCGATCAGAATCCATTTGTCGGTGAGATGCACACTGTCCTGGAAGAAGAACGAGCGGTCGTGCAGCGTGTCGGTCTGATCGCTGTCGCTCGCCGACACCGTGGTCGACGGGCTCTCCCGGCCATAAACCGGATTGAAATAGTTGAATGGATATTTCGTGGCCTGGCGCAGCAGGTCCTTGCGATAGATGCGGCGGTATTCACTGTCGACGCCGACCTGCAGATCGTTGCGCAAACCGGCAACGTCGAAATGGCCATCCACATAGGCAATCGCGTAGCTGTCGGTGCTGAGCGCGCCATGCGTCGCGTCGTTGCTGCGCGACACGGCGCCGGTCGTGCTGTTGATGCCTTGCACGCGCAACTGGCCCGCGTCGTAAGTCTCGCGGTTGTAGCTGTAGCCGAAGTGAGCCTTCCAGTTGGGGCTGATCTGATGATCGACGCTGATTTGCGCCAGGTTCGATTCGCCGTCCATTGTGTTGAACGGTTCGTCGAGGCGTTCGCGGCTCGAAATGGCAAGCGGCTTGTTGGTCTTCGGATCGAGCGCCGTACCGCGGTCGAAGGGATAAAGAAACTTGCGGTATTCGTACGACACCACCACCTGCGTATCGCGTCCGTACCACGCCAGCGATGGCGCCACGAGCGTCTCGCGATGCTCGCCGAAGTTGCGCCAGTATTGCTCATTGGTTTGATCGACAACGAGCCGGTAAGCGAGACCGGAGTCGCCGATCGGCCCGGTCGTATCGAGCGTGGCGCCGGCCCCATTGCGGCCGTGCCCATAGGTCGAACCGAGCACGGAGATCGCGTGATAAGGCTTGAGCAAGGGCTGCTTGCTCACCACGTTCACGACACCACCCGGGTCCATGATCCCGTACAACAGCGAGGTCGGCCCCTTGAGCACTTCGACGCTGTCGGCGGCCGCATTGAATGCGCGCCCCTGCACCAGCGGCATGCCGTTGTGCATGATCGAGCCGTCACGATTGCCGCCAAACCCGCGCTTGAGCAAGGTGTCCTGCGTGCCGGCCAGCGTGTTGCCTTGCACGATGCCGCTCACGTTCGCGAGCGCATCGTCGAGATTGCGCGGACGCTGGTCGCGCAGCACCTGGGCCGGCACGATGTTGACGGCCTGGGCGGTGTCGAGCACCGGTGTGTCCGAGCGCGTCACCACCGAGTCGACGGGGGGCCGGTAGCTACCGGCTTTCACCATCGTCGAGCTGACTGTCACGGCGGGGAGGGTGGTGCCGTCCGTGTCGCGGTCGTTCGCCGCCGATTCCGTGCGCGTGACGAGCGTATAGCTGCCATTGGGCTGCTGTACCGCGCCGAGTCCGGTGCCCCGCAGGATTCGATCGAAGCCTTGGCGTACGTCGTAATCGCCATGCAGGCCCTGGCTCGTGCGCCCGTCTGTCAGTGCCGCCGGGAACGACAGCAGCAGCCCGCTCTCGCGCCCGAAGCGATTGAGCGCCGCTTCGAGCGGGCCGGCCGCAATGTCGTAGCTCCTGCGCGCCGGCGCCTCGGCGGAGGGTGGGGCATCGGCCGCCAGCGCCATGTTGAACGGCAAGCCCGCCGAAATCAGCGCGGCCGTGGCGAGATGCCGCGCGAAGTGTGCCGGCTGTCGCGCGGGCAAAGCCCCACGGCTGCCATTGCCGGCGTCGGTCTTTCGATACTGTCCCATGTTCAAAGCTCGCTGGAAGGGTGACGATGTGTTGCTCTCATCTCCCTTGTCACGCGAGATTCGAAAACAGCTCACAGCAGACAAAAATATTTTCAGCGCCGCGCGAGCGCGCCGGTTTCAGGAGCGTGCCGCGCGCACGGTGCCCCAGTAACGCGTGATGAAAACGACTTCGACCGGCAAGGTTCTGGCCACGGTGTCGAGCACGCGGTCCGTGTCCGAAAGCGGGAAGGTGCCCGAAATCCGCAAGCCGGCTACCGAAGGATCGCAACTCAGATGCCCCGCGCGGTAGCTGTCGAGTTCGGCCACGAAATCGCCGAGCCGCATGCCGCTCGCGACGATCAGGCCATCCGTCCATGCCGCGTCGTTCTCGCTGATCGGCTCGACCACACCGACGTCTTCACGCGTAAAGCGGACGCGTTGACCGGCACGGATCACCGGCGCGAGGTCAGGTGCATCGAGCGGACTGATCCGCACTGCGCCTTCGAACACATCGAGGCGGCCAGGCGCACGCTGTTGCCTGACGGCGAAGCGCGTGCCCAGGGCTTGCAAACTGCCTTGCGCGGTCTCGACAATGAACGGCCGCCGTTCCCCGGCGAGATGGCCGGTGGCGATCATGATTTCGCCTTTGATCAGGCGCACGCGCCGTTCGGTACTGTTGAAGGCGATATCGATGGCGCTGTCGGTGTTCAGCGTGACGCGGGTGCCGTCGGCGAGCGTGAGAGTGCGGCGCTCACCGAGCGCGGTGTGCAGATCCGCGCTCCATGCGCGCCACGGCACGTGCTCACCGGCGATCCATGTCGCGCCGCCGGCGAACAGCAAGGTCGCAAGCACTTTGACGTTCGCGCGGCGTCTCGCCGACCCGGTACGCGTCAGCGCAGCGCGAGCGAGCGCTGCACCGCCCGCATTCGCGCTGCCACTACCAGCTCCGCCTGCTTCGGCGAGCCCCCTGAAGCGGCTGCTGACGCTGCAGATGTGCTGCCATGCGCGTTCGTGATCCGGATGCTCGGCGCACCAGCGCGCCAGCGCGAGTTGCTGCCCGCGCGTGTCTTTGCCGGATTGCAATTCCATCCACCACTGCACGGCGCGCATGGCGATGTGTTGCGGAATATCGGGTCTCGCGCGCGCGTTCATCCGTCGATCCGTCAGGCTGCGTTCAGCGCGAAGAAACACTGCGCGCCGGCGCGCACCAGATGGCGCTTCACGGTCGAAACGGAAAGCTTCAGTTGCGTGGCGATTTCCGCGTGGTTCAAGCCGTCGAGCTGGGCCAGCAGGAAAGCACGTTTGACGGCGACCGGCAGCCGCTCCAGCAGACTGTCGATTTCGCACAGCGCTTCCAGAAGCAGCGCCCGCTCTTCCGGCGAAGGTGCGAAGCGCTCGGGCACGAGTGCCAACGCTTCCAGATACGCACGCTCGATCTGCTCGCGACGCCAGTAATTGGCCATCACGCGTTGCGCGACCGTTGTCAGGAACGCACGGGGCTCGTCCAGACCCAGCGGTTCATCACGGGCGAGCAAACGCAGGAACGTGTCGTGCGCAAGGTCGGCCGCACGGTGCGCGCAGCCGAGCTTCTTACGCAGCCATGCGTGGAGCCAGCCGTGATGATTGCTGTAGAGCGCCTGCATCTCGTGATGCAGGGCCGATTCGTTTGCCGCCATGGCCTACCGGGCGCGTCAGATCGGTGGATATGACGCTTTTGTAAATGAGAATGATTCGCATCATAACATGTCAAAATGTAAGATGGAATGCATCCATTTGCGTCTTGATCAGCGCGCGCATTAGCCCGTGCATTAACGCGTGCATTAACTCGCGCATTAACCCGCTTTACGAACCCAGTTGCCCCCATGTGCCGCGGCCTGGGCCGCGGGCGAGGTCGCGAGATAGGCCAGCGCCTGTTCAGTGGAGCCTTCGTGATGAGGCGTGTAGCGCGGATTGAAATAGCGTAGCGCCGCCGCGATCATTTTCCAGAACGACGGCAGGCAGCGGCGCCGCGCCCCGGCGCGCCAGGCGAGGATAAAGCCCCGGTACGGACCGGCGGCGGGATCGCGCTGGTGCATGAAGCGCGCGCCGAACGTCAGGAAGTACAACAGAAGCATGACGGTCGAAAGCATGTGGAAGCAGCGTTCGAAATAGGTGCCGCCCATATGCCGGAAGATGTCGAAGGCTACCGTGCGATGTTCGACTTCTTCGGCGCCGTGCCAACGCAGCAGGTCGAGCATGGTGGGGTCGGCGCGGGCTGCGTCGAGCCCGTCGGCATTGAGCACCCAGTTGCCGAGGTAGCCGAAAAAGTGCTCCAGCGCGGCGATCACGCCAAGTTGCTGGCGCAGCCAGAAGCGCGTTTTGCCGATCTTCAGCCCGAGCGGTTGTTCGCCGAGCAGCTTGCCGAACAGCCAGTCGAGTTGCTTCGTGAAGGGCTGCGTATCGATGCCGTGGGCCTTGTAGTAATGCGTGAGCACACCGCCGTGCGAGCGCGAATGCACCGCTTCCTGCCTGAGAAATCCCTCTGCGTCGTCACGCAACGCCGGGTCGGTGATGAGCGGCAGCGCCTTGTTGTAGACGCGGCAGAACCATAGCTCGCCGGCGGGGAACAGCAGGTTCAGCACATTGATGATGTGCGTGCTCGACGGGTCGCCCGGAATCCACTGGATCGGCGTTTGGCTCCAGTCGAACTTCACGTGGCGCGCCTTGATCTTGTGTTGGGTCTGTTCTTGGGTCTGCTCTTGGGTCTGCTCTTGGGTCATTACGGTCTCCGGCGTCCGGTTGGGGAGCGCATTGAGCTCATTGAACTTGGCGAGCTCAGCGCGGCATCATGCTGAGGCGGGCGATTACGCGACCTAGCCAGGGCAGATAGCGCGAGACAAACCGCATTGAATGCGCCTCGATGCCGATCGCGACGACAGGCTTGTTGCGCAATACCGCACGTAGCGCCGCTTTCGCAACCGTCTCGGGTTGCAGGCCCCGCAACTGATAAAGCTTCGTGGCTTTCTGGCGCATGCGGTCCTGATCCTGAGCACTGGCGCCGACGTATTGCGTGGCAGCCATGATCCCGGTCTCGGCAAACCCCGGACAGATCGCGCTGACACCGATACCCTGGCCCGCGAGTTCTCCGCGCATGCACTCGCTGAGCATCAGCACGGCGGCCTTGGTGGTCGCATAGGCGGGCAGGTCGCGCGAAGGCGCGAAGGCCGCGGCTGACGCCGTGTTGACGATGTGACCGCCCTGGCCGCGCGTCACCATCTGCCGGGCGAACAGGCGCGAGCCGTGAATCACCCCCCACAGGTTGACGTGAAGAATGCGTTCCCAGTCCTGCGCCGAGGTGTCGAGCACGCCGCCTGCCATGCCGATGCCAGCGTTGTTCACCACGATATCGGCGCCGCCCAGTTCCGTTCCGACCCAGTCGGCCAACGCTTCCATCTGTGCGGCACTGCCGACGTCGATCTTGCGCGCATAGGCGCGACGGCCCAATAACCTGATCAGCGTAGCGGTACGTTCCGCGGCTGCGGCGTCGATATCGACGGCGACCACGGCCGCACCTTGCTTCGCGAATTCCAGCGCGACGCATCGCCCAATGCCGCTGCCCGCACCGGTCACGACCGCGAGCTTGCCGCTGAGCGGCCGGCGTGCCGAGTCCATCCGGGCGCGTTGCAGCGCTTCCGGTTCGTCGCCGCCTTCGGTGTGCTCGACGAGTTCGCGCACCATGCGGGCCATCGGTTCGGGATGGGTGAGCGGTACCCAGTGCCGCGCGGCCAGTTCGCGGCGCCAGTATTTCGGCACCCAGCGGGAAAGATCTTCGGAGAGCGCCGGACTGACGTATTTGTCCAGCGTCGGCACGATGACCTGGACCGGCGCATGCGCGTAACGCTTGCGCGGCGTGAACAGGCAACGGATGAAGTTGGCGCGGTACAGCGATACGCCGCGCACGCCGTCCCGCGTTTGCGTCGGACGAGGCGTGACCTCGGTCTTTTCCACGCGGCGCAACACTCGCGGCCACGCGCGGCCGAGCCACAAACGCCAGGTCAATCCTGGGAGCACCGGCAAATGAAACAGCAGCACGTACCAGGAGCGCACCAACTGGCCCAATAGCTTGCCGATGGAGCGCGGCGTGGGGCGCAGCAACCGCGCTCGCATCCAGAAAGCGACATGGTCGAGACAAGGGCCCGAGCACGATGTGTACGAGGCAATGCGCCCACGCAAGCGCTCTTCGGTGACGAACTCCCATCCCTGGATCGAGCCCCAATCATGCGCGACCAGATGGACCGGCCGGTTGGGACTAACGGCATCGATGACGGCGACAAAATCGTCGGTGAGTTTTCCTAAGCGATAGGCACTCGTGCGGGTTGGGGCAGTGGATCGCCCCGCACCCCGGACATCGTAGGCAACCACATGGAAATCGTGTGCCAGCAAACCGGCCAAAGCGTCCCAGACTGCGCTGGTGTCGGGGTAGCCGTGGACCAGCACGACCGTAGGCCGGGCTGGATCGCCCCAGGCCCTGGCGGCTAGCGTCACGTCGCCCGAGCGCACGGTGAAAGCGGTGTGTTGCATGACGGGCGGTGCCGCGTAGAGCGAGGGCGGCACGGGTTCGGTTAAAAGCTGCATGTGCGCCTCCGTCACGCTGCGACCAACGCCCGCCCGCGCTGCGCCCAGCGGCGCACATGCGGCAGATCGTCGTCGAGCCAGTAGGCGTCGTCGTCGGTGATGACGAGCAGCTCTTCGAACTTGGCGCCCACACCCTGAAAGCCGAGGTGCGGTTCGACGGCCCACAGGCCGGGTGTCGGTGCATGCTCGGAGCGGCGATCGATCGACCACAATGGCGACCAGCCTTCCTTTTTGCCCGCGCTCACCTGATCGAGGACCAGATTGCGCGTGGCATTCAGGCCGAAACGGGCGACGAAACGCGGCTTGGCAGGGTTGTGCAGCTTCGCGACACGATGCGCCAGCACCTTGAACGGATAGGCCTTATGACGCGGCTCCACGCCCTGTTTCCTGCACAGCAGGTCGACCGCGCGTGCTACGTCGGCAAGCGTGCACCGTTGCTTCACCATATTCACAATCAGTTCGCGGTGTTCGGCGAGATCGTCTTTCAGTTGTTCGAGGATCGGATTCGTGCCGATGCAGGTGGCGTAGCCGACATCGGCGATCACCCCGTTCAGCACGGGCGCCACGTCGAGAATGACCGGCATGTCCGCTTCAAGGCGGCGTGAGCTCGGGAAGAAAGCCAGGTTGAAACCGGCCATGTGCGACAGCCCCGAAAAGCCCTCAAACGCGGTGCGGTCGCCAAACCAGGCGAAGGGCTTGTGCAGCCAGTCATGCACGCCATGGTCCTGCAGCCATTCGGTCAACAGCCGGGCGGCGTCTTTTTCCGTCATACCCGGTGAAAGCATGTCGCCGACGCTCTCGACGCACCGATAAGCCAGTTGCTGAACCTCACGGAACTGCCCCAATTCGTCCACGTTCACGTGTGGAATGGCCTTCTCACCCATACCCGCCTCCCAATATGCTGTCCGACAGGCGCGGAGCAGCCTGTCACGATGACATTTTTTATTGTTACATTGAATGATGTAACGATTGGATGCTACACCATGAGAAAGACCAGTCCACTGGTTTTTTCCCTGGTGGGTAAAGGCGGGGATTCTAGGCGGCGTGTCGGGAGTCCGATCAGCGGCCGAAGGCGGGGGTCAGTCAGTCAGTTTGGCGACAAGATGGGACAGGCGGGCAATGCGCTTGCGGTACAGGGGGGCTTGCGGACTACTTTCGAGGTGTTTGATGCGATCGCGCCAGTAGGTCGGCGGAAAGGGTTTCTGCGGCGCGAATGCGATTACGCGTTCCAGATGGACGAGTTCACTTTCGAAAATGACATGGTGCATTGTTCGATTTCCCCGGGAATGGCCGTATGGCCGGTTTGCGAAGGACGGGCCGCCGCTGCCTTCCCCGCGAAGGGAACGCAACGACGGCCGGACCTGCAGCGGCCTGTCTGGTACATAGCCAGACTAATCCCGCGATTTCGGCGCCCGCATCGCAACGATCTTCTCTACGGAAGTATTCAGTTGCCATGTGTCGACACACGACGTCACTACGACTTCAACAACAGCACAGCCCTCTCTCAAACGGCTACCAGCGACCCAGTATCGCCGGTATCGATCGGCGCTTCGCCTATCGTTCGGATGACTAATCGAACGGCCGCGACGGTCAGCGGCGGCCCTTCGGTCATGGAGCCCGGCTATCCCGAAGCAAGCGGGACATCGCCGGACGCCGATGCATCGAACACTTTGCGGCGCGCGATCTTTTTTGGTCTCTCAGGCCCCCCGGCTTATTGGACAGATTCGTTGCTCTCGACATCGCGAACGCCCGTCCGGGTAGTTTCCAGGCGGTCACTGATGGCAACACACTATGAGCAATAGTCGTGCCAGAACAAGATGTCATACAGGCGTGGGAATTTAGAGATATTGAGGTTGCAACACTGGACACTCTCGTCCACGAAATTCGTAACAGATGGACGATTTCGTCCATCTGGCCGTATCACGCATAGAGGATGGGCTTTTCCGTCCACATGAGGACCCAGCCGGCCAGGAGGTGGGGCAGAGCGCGGGGCGGGGGACTCGTCTGCTCATCCGGCTGGCGACCGCTCCGGAGCGCCACCCGGAAAGTGGCGCTCCGACCTGAGTTGACCCAGAGGGTCGCTTCAATTTACAGGCTGGAATCCGCCGACTCTGCCTGGATGTCAAAGTCAGCCAGGGGTTCCGCGTTGTGATAGAGCCTGTCTAGCAGTTCACGCAACATTTCCGCTTCCGCCGCGCTAAAACAGTTCAACGCGACGGTCTCGTAGTGCTGCGCCAGCGGAACGATTTCGCGCGTCAATTCGGCGCCTTTGCTGGTCAGGGCGAGCTGGACGGCGCGCCCGTCGTCGCTGCTCTTTTCACGGGACACGAGCCCTTGCGCGATCAGCCGGTCCACGATGCGCGAGAGGGCGGACATATCGACACACGCCCGCGTCACCAGCTCCGAAAGTCGCTGATGAGGCCTATGGCCAAGCGACGCGCATACGCGCCATTCGCTCAGGCTCAGACCGTATGGCTTGAGCGCTTTCGCAAAAGCATTGCCCATCCGGCTCCCGGTGCGAGCCACCAGGTACGGTACGGCTCTCTCCAGATCGTGATCAACCGTGATCGGCGAGGGACGCTGCCTCTTCATTGATCTCTTACTCCCGTGAAATATTTGCATTTGCAAGTATATATCACTTTGGCGCTCATCGTTTCGGTGCGGTTGAAGGCATCTGCATCGCGCACTTTACACATGCCTAGCGGATTAAGCCGGGTAATCCCTGGGTATTTATTTGAAATTTCAAGTATAAGCTTCGGCTTGAATTAGATGATTTTTCAAGTATTTTAACCTGTGCCACGCGACGCCAGGCCGCGTGCCTTCGTTACTGACGGGATACCATGAAAGACAAGATTGCTCTCGAAGAACACTTCGCCATCGACCAGACCATCGCCGATTCCGAGGTCTATGCACGCCCCGAAATCTGGACGCACTTGCGCGCGAATCTGCTTGATTTCGAACAGCAACGCCTCGACCAGATGGATCAATGGGGTACGTCGTTTTCGATCCTCTCGCTGAATTCGCCAGCCGTGCAGGCGATTCCTGACCCGGATCGCGCGGTGGATATCGCGCGGCGTGCGAACGACCTGCTTGCCGAGCAGATACGCCGTCATCCAACGCGTTTCGGCGGGTTCGCGGCGCTGCCCATGCAGGACCCCGAACGTGCTGCGCGCGAACTCGAACGCTGTGTCACGGAGTTGGGCTTTCACGGCTTCCTCGTGAATGGCTTCTCACAGGTCGGCGATGCGAGCACGGTGGTCTACTACGACGATCCTCGCTTCGCCGGTTTCTGGGACACCGCCGCATCGCTGGGTAAGCCCTTTTACATGCATCCGCGCGACCCGCTTGCATCGCGCGAGCCGATCTACGAGGGATGTCACTGGCTGACCGGGCCGACTTGGGCATTCGCGGCCGAAACCAGCATGCATGCGCTGCGTCTGTTGTCGAGCGGCCTGTTCGACCGTCATCCGCAGTTGCAGATGATCCTCGGGCATTTTGGCGAAGGCATTCCGTTCAACGTCTGGCGCATCGACCATATCTTGCGCAAAGGCCGCCGCGGCATGCCGTGCGAGCGCGAAATCGGCGACTATCTGCGCAACAACGTCCACATCACGACGAGCGGCAATTTCCGCACGCCGACGCTGCTGTCGACGATGCTCGAAGTCGGCAGCGACCGCATCATGTACTCCGTCGACTATCCGTTCGAGAAACATGAGGACGCGGCAGGCTGGTTCGACCGCTGCGAGATCAGCGAGCTCGACCGCCGCAAGATTGGGCGCGACAACGCGCGGCGCCTCTTTGGTCTCGCATGAGGAGCGCCATGAAGCAACCGTCACGCGCGATGCTGGAGCCCGAAGCCGGTGGTGCGCCAGGCCTGGGTGCGCTCGATATCGCCGCCGTCATCGACGCGCGTCCGGTCGGGCGCTTTCAGGTGTCGATCATGGTGCTGCTCGCGCTGTGCGTCGTGATCGACGGTTTCGACGTCCAGTCAATGGGCTTCGTCGCGCCTGCCTTGATGCGGGCGTGGCACGTGTCCCGTGTCGAGATGGGGCCGGTATTTGCAGCGGGCCTGATCGGCATGCTGCCCGGCTCGCTGCTGATGGGGCCGCTCGCCGACCGCATCGGACGACGCCCGGTGCTGAT
This sequence comes from Paraburkholderia fungorum, assembly GCF_046026025.1. Lineage (GTDB taxonomy): Bacteria > Pseudomonadota > Gammaproteobacteria > Burkholderiales > Burkholderiaceae > Paraburkholderia > Paraburkholderia fungorum_E. Next base: position 88,430 of record NZ_JAQQFL010000037.1, read on the forward strand.
CGGCTGCTCCGCGTTTCTGGGCGCGTGCATGCTGGCGACGGCGTTCGCGTCGTCGCTGCCGCAACTGCTGACGCTGCGCTTCGTCACCGGCGTCGGGCTCGGCGGGATCATGGGTAACGCGATCGCGCTGGCGGGCGAATATAGTCCGGCGCGCCGCCGCGCCACGCTGATGATGTGGGTCTCGTGTGGCTTCACAGGCGGTGCGGCGCTCGGCGGCCTGCTATCGGCGCTGCTGATTCCGGCGCACGGCTGGCGCTCGGTGTTCGTCGTCGGCGGTGTGGTGCCGATCGTCGTTGCGCTCGTCATGGCGTTCAGGCTGCCCGAATCGATGCAGTTCATGGTGGCAAGCGGGCGCGGCCGGCAGCGCCTCGCGAACGTTTTGCGCCGCATTGCGCCCGAGCTGTCCGTCCACACCGGCACGCGTTACGTATCGGCCGGGCCGCCGCATCGCGGCAGCCGCGTGACGGCGCTCTTCGCCGACGGCCGCGCCCGCGTGACGTTGCTGCAGTGGGGCGTCAATTTCCTGAATCTGTTGAACCTGTTCTTTCTTGCGAACTGGTTGCCGACGATCGCCACCGACCTCGGCTACGACGTTGCTCACGCCGCGGTGATCGGCACGACCCTGCAGATCGGCGGGGTGCTCGGGACGCTGGCGATGGGGCCGCTGATCGACCGTTGGGGATATTTTCGCGTGCTGGGTCCGTGCTACCTGCTCGCGTCCGCGGCGATCGTCTCGATGACCAGTGCCGCGTCGGTGTCGCTCCTGCTGCTTCTTGCCGTCGTTTTCATCAGCGGCTTTGGCATCGTCGGCGGGCAGCCCGCCAACAATTCGCTGTCGGCTACGCTCTATCCGGTCACGCTGCGGGCGACGGGGGTCGGCTGGAGTCTTGGCGTCGGCCGCGCCGGATCGATCGTCGGGCCGGTCGTCGCCGGGGGTTTGATGCAACTGCACTGGAATTCGCAGCAACTGTTCTGCGCTGCCGCGGTTCCCGCACTGCTTGCCGCAGCGATGGTCTGGCTCATGTCGCGCGACCGTCTGTTCAAACGGGCAAGGCAATCCGCGGAAACGGCCTGAGTTGAGGTCTGACCTCAGGCCGTGTGCGCGGGACGGCGGCGCTTCAGTTCGCTGCCTGGCTCCGCGCGCGGCGTGCCGGCGCCGCAATCAGCAGCAGGAAGCCACCGACCATCGCGATGTTCTTGAAGAAGTTGTTGAGCTGCGGATTGAATTGCGCCGGGTCGGCAGACCAGAAGCGATGGGCGACGAACGCGGTCAGCAGCGTATAGACCGCCAGAATCGACGCCACTTCACGCCTGCGCCAACCGACGATCAACGCAATGGGTCCGCCGATCTCGAGCAGGATCACCAGCGGCACGACGACGCCCGGCAGCGGCAGGCCCAGCGCCGCGAAATAGCCGGCGGTGGCCGACCACGTCATCAGCTTGCGGATTCCGGAGACCAGGAAAAGCGCCGACATCAAGGTGCAGGCGATGCGCTGAGGCGTCTGATTGTCAAAGGAGGTGGGCGTCGCGTTCGTGTTCGTATTCATGAAAATTGTTCGCTCGTAGTCAGGGAAGTTGCGGTTTCATTGCGGTGAGGGCGGTGCGCCCTCGAACGCACGCTGAAGCAGCGCACGTATCGGCTCGCGCTCGATGGGCCGAGGATTCCAGTACGGATTGCGGCAGGCGAGGTCGGCAGCGAGATCGAGCGATACTTCGTCCATGCCGATCGCGGCGAGCGAAACGGGTGCGCCATGATCGCGCGCGAGTTCGTAGATGCCCTGTGCCGCATCGTGATGATTGAGGGCTTGCGCGATGCGTTTCATCGCGTCCGGTGCGGCCTCGGCGTTGTACGCGAGCGCGTGCGCCAACACGATCGTGTGGGTGGGCGCGTGCGGCAGGTTGAAGGTGCCGCCAAGCGTATGGCAGAGCTTGTGATGCAACGCCATGCCGACCGATCCGAGCACCATGCCGCACAACCACGAACCGTAAAACGCATCGGCCCGCGCGGCTTTGTCGCCCGGGTGCGCGACGATCGCCGGCAGACTGCGCGCCAACGCGGCGATCCCGTCCTGCGCCATCAGACTGGTCACCGGATTCGCGTCGCGTGCGTAGAGGCCCTCCGCGGCGTGGGCGATCGCGTTGATGCCGCTCGTCAGCGACATCGCGGCGGGCAGGCTCTCGGTGAGATCCGGATCGTAGATGACGGTTCCGGGCAATACGCGCAGGTCGCTGCCCGTGCGCTTGAGATTGTCCTCGGTGATGCCGTAGATGGGCGTCATCTCGCTGCCGGAATAGGTGGTCGGCACAGCCACAATGGGCAGTGACAATTCGAGGGCCAGCGCCTTAGCGAGACCGATCGCCGATCCGCCGCCGGCAGCGATGACGCAATCGGCGCGCAACGTGGCCGCGAGTTCGCGAACTTCGGCGACGAGCGCTGCGGGCACATGCATCGTCGCGCGGTCGACGAGGCCCGCGCATAGCGAGCCAAGCTGGTTCGCTATGGTGTCGCCGAGTGCACGCTGCTCCTTGCCGCAGAGCACGAGCGCGGATCGTGCGCCGAGTGAGCGCACTTCGCTCGCGACGCTGGCGAGGCTGCCGCTGCCGAACACGACACGCGCCGCGCGTCCCGTGTAGACGAATTCATGAGGCGTCATGCTGAGTCTCCGTGGTGATCTTTGTGTGGCGGATCATGCGTGGATATCCAGCGGGTTCAGCACGAACTCGTATTCGACCGTGTAGAAGGGCGTATCCATTTTTGTGCCGTCCGGCGCGACGCCGGGTTCGTGATGCAGCCAGTCGACGATCAGCGTCGAACGCACGCCGAACACGGCGTCCGAGTCGAGATACTGGTCGTGATTGCGGAAGATGTGCGTGATGAGCGGTTCGTAGCCATCCGCCTGAATCCAGAAATGCAGATGCGCGGGCCGCCACGGGTGCCGGCCGAGTGCGTCCAGCATCCGGCCGACAGGTCCGTCGTACGGAATCGGATAGGCCTCGGCGAGTATCGAGCGGAAATGAAAACTGCCGTCCGCGTCGGTCTGCAATTGAGCGCGCGCTCGCGGCTCGATGTCTCCCTCGCTGCCGGGCGGAAGCTGCACGTCGTAGAAACCGTCTTCGTCCGACTGCCAGACGTCGAGCGTGGCATGTGCGACGCCCGCGCCGTCAAGACCGCGTACCCGGCCGCTGACGAAGCATGGCGCCCCGGCGGCGCCGTTGGAGATGTCTTCGCCGTTCTGAAAGCGCGGCGCTTCTGGCACGAAGAACGGGCCTAGCACGGTCGCTTCGGTGCATTCGGCCGGCTTGCGGTTGTTCTGCGTCGTAACCAGCATCGAGAGACCGAGCGTGTCCGATAGCAGCACGAACTCCTGACGGCGTTCGTCGGTGATGTGCCCGACCTCGGTAAGGAAACGGATCGCGGCGAACCATTCATCTTCTGTCAGGTGGACGTCGCGCGCGAACGAGTGCAGATGCTGCACAAGGCTCGTCATCACCGTGCGCAGCCGGTCGTCGCTGCATTGCGACATGGCGGCGATGACAGCTTGCGTAATGTTGTCATCGTTGATGTTTCGCATGAGGTGTCTCCCAATCGTTTCCTCAGATCAAATCTCACCGATGAAGAGGCCTTCGGCGTGCTGCACACTACTGTAGCCCCGTGATTCGTGGAAAAATATGCGCTGTTGGGAAAACATCTTTCCGCAGGGTGGAAGAATATGGATCGTTTCGCGCAGATGGAGTTTTTCGTGCTGACGGCCGAGCTCGGCAGTTTGTCGCGGGCGGCGGATCGGCTCGGTCTGTCGAATGCAGCGGCGAGCCGGATGCTCACCGCACTCGAAGATCGCCTGGGCGCGCGGCTGATCGAGCGCACGACGCGGCGTCTGTGGCTGACCGAGGCGGGGCGCGACTATCACCAGCGCTGCAGCGCGTTGCTCGCGGAGATGGCTGAGGCCGACGCCGCGGCAAGCGAGTTGTCACTGCGTCCGCGTGGCACGTTGCGCGTCACCTGTTCGGTGTCGTTCGCGCTTCTGCATATCGCGCCCTGGTTGCCCGAATTCAGGTCGCGCTATCCCGATCTGCTGGTCGAGATCCTCGCTGCGAACCGCTACCCGAATTTCATCGAAGCCGGTATCGACGTGGCCGTTCGAACGCGCGAGCATGAAGGCGATTCCGGCATCACCGTGCAGCGCCTCGCGCAGACTCGCCGCGTGCTGGCGGCGTCGCCCGCGTATCTCGCGCAGCACGGTCGCCCGCGCTCTCCTGACGATCTCGCGCGCCATCCGTTCCTCGTCTATTCGCTCGCCGCGGATCCGTATGTGCTGCATCTGGAGAGAAACGGCAAACGTCTCGAAGTGCCGATTACCGCGGCCTTCGAGTCCAATGAAGGGCAGGTGATCTGTGCGGCGGGACGCGCCGGCATGGGCATCGTGGTCCAGCCGCTCTACCTCATTCACGACGACATCGTCGCGGGGCGTCTCTCCCCCGTGCTGGAGGACTGGCGGCTGCCTCCGCTGACGATCAATCTTGCGTATCAGAGCAGGCGGCATCTGCCGGCGAAGATTCGCGCGTTTACCGACGCGATGCGCGAGTACGTGCGCTCGTCGAATCTGGAAGCGCGCTGGAATGCGGTCTAGGCGAGGACATCCGGCGCGGCAAACGCGCGCCGGATGGACAGGAGGGAGGCGAGACGGTTACGACTGGAGACTGACCTTGCTGTAAGTCAGGCGGCTGGGGCGGACCTTCATCCGCACCAGCGAGACGAGGAAGCTGAAGCCGGCCTGATTCGGATCGATCACCGGCACATAGACACCCAGCGCCTCGGTGAGCAGCGTGGAAACGCGGCTTGCGACGTCCACGAAACCCGTGCACCCGAGCAGAATGGATTGCGCGCCGTCGTCGTTGATCGCCTTCAATGCCGCTTCAAACGTGCGGACCACCACCAGGTCGACGTTGGCGAGGTCCGCGACCGGGCAGTTGATCGCGCGAATCGACGCGAACGTGTCTTCGATGCCGTACGTCTGCGGATGAGCGCGCTGCATGGCGAGCGTGCTTTGCAGGATCGTGATGATCGAGAATCGCTGGCTGAGCGCGAGAGCCGTGAACGCCGTAGCCGGAAAACCGCCGATGATCGGAATATCGATCACCTCGCGCGCGGCTTCGACACCGCACATATCGAAGTCGGTCAGCCAGATGCCGTCGAAACCGTCATTGGCGATAGCCTGCGCAAGTTCGACCACCGGCATGCCGTTCTGCAGCCAGTTCGTGCGGTTCTCGATATCCGGATGTCCCTGGGTGATATTGCGAATCTCGACCTGCACGTCCGCCGGCACGACGGGGGCGATTGCCTTCAGGATGCGGTCGTTGTATTGCGCCGTGGCGACCGGCACCAGCACACAGATGCGCAGAGGTGAATTCAGCGGCGAGCTCAAGATGCCTCTCCCTGGTGCATGGACTGAAGCGAATCGAGCGGCACATACGGCCCGAGATAGCCGAGCGAGTTCAGCAATTGCATGAAGCTGTCGAGAATCAGACCGGGCTTGCGCAATTCGGCTTCAGCGCGCCAGGCGATGAGTGTCACCGGACGTTTGCCGATCACCGGGTTCAGCGAACCGTCGGCCTCCACCAGATCGCCGTTACTGAAAATCGACTGGCCTTCGCCGCCCACGAAATACGCGACGCTGTCCGGCGACAACACGATCGGCTGCGGGCGTTCGCTGTCCCACGCGAGCAGCGACTCGTTCTGGTACATCACCGTGTAGGTCCGCTGTCCGGCCTGAATGCGAATCTTGCCAACGTCGAAGCCGCCGCTCGTATCGACTTCGGCCGAGACCAGCTCGCCGGGCTCCGAGATGGCCCGCGCGGCCAGCCCGCAACGTTCGGCGAGATAGCCGATCATCTGCCGGGCGCTGCCGATCTGGCCGGACTGCAAGGCGCGCCCGAGTTCGAGTGCGCGCGTCAACGTGCCGCGAATCGGCGTGGCGCGGCCGATGTCGGAGGGCGTCATGACCCACATCGCGAGGCCGCCGAACTGGCCGAACTCCGGATCGGCGACGACCGGACGCATCATCTGCTCGACAATCGCCGACACGTCGCGTTGATGAGTCGAGCCGCCGTGGTTGCCGGCGCGCGGCGTCACGTCGAGCTCGACGCACAGGCCGCCCTGGCTCACGAGGAACGCCGGGCGCGGATCGATCTCGGCGGCCGCGAAGGTCAGCATCGGCAAGGAGGGCACGGCGCGGCCGGCGCCATCGGCGTCGATGACCGCGAGGCCGAGCTTTGCTGCCACGAGCGCCGCCACGGTGAAGCCCAGCGCGCCGCTTTCCGGCGGCATCACATAGGCGAGCCGGGTGGACTGCGACGCGAGCCGGGTCTGGACGTTCTGCACGGCGGTCACCGGTCCGAGCGGATAGGTGGCGGAATTGATCGCTTCCGGCGCGCCGAGATAGGCGACCATGACCGCCGCGCCTTCCGTTGCCTCGTCGACGGAAACGACCTTGATCGTGTCGGTCGGATAGTAGTCGCCGGCTACGAAATGCTCAGCCAGGTGCCGGGCGGATTCGATCGTGCCACCGCCGCCGCTGCCGAAGAACGCCGCACCCAGTAGCAGCGGTTCCAGATCTTCCCGATGTAACTCATAGGCCATTTGCGATTCCTTTATTGTCGAGGTTGAAAGAAGCGTCCTGCCGGAGTTCGGCGAGCAGACTTACCGCGCTGGTGACGCGGGCGGTCGGATCCGCCTTGAGCGAGCGCAAACCGCGCTCAATGATGTCGATTGCTTCGGCGCTGCGGCCGGTGGCGCGCAGCAGGTCGGCGAGGTAACGCGCGGCATCCACCCGCGCAGGCACCGAACCGAACGCGAGCGCGGTGGACATGGCGGTACGCAGGCCCAGTTCCGCGGCGTTCGTCTCACCTAACGCCCACTGCGCGCGGGCCCGGGTGACCAGCAGTTCGCCCAGGTAGACACGCTCCTGACGGGCGAGGGTCTCGTCGATCGCGGCGGCGAGCATCGCCTCGCATTTCTTCGCCTCGCCGGCACGCAGCAGCAACTCGCCGTGCTGCCAGGCCATGAACGAATAGAACAGCGCACCGCCATTGCAAACGACATGGTTATCGTAGCCGTCGAGCATGACAGTTTCCGCTTCCTCGGAATGGCCGAGCGAACTGAGATGGCACGCACGAAGAATCTGACCGATACCGCGATAAAACGCGAAGCCATTCGCGATCGATACCGACTCGAGTTCGCTCGCGAGGGGTCCGAGCCGCTCCACGTCTTCGAACAGGCAGGCCAGCCACGCGGCGCCCTGCAGGTTGACGGCATGAGCGAAGGCGTGCGCGCCCGGCTCCGACGAGCGCAGGATCAACATCTCCATGGCACGCCGCGCCTGACCGAATGCGCCGATCTGGTAGGCGGCGAGCCCTTCGAACGTCAGCGCGAGACTGGCAAGATCGATCCCTTGCGAGCCGGTGCGGGTGTCGTTGCGTCCCACGCTGAGCAGATTGCCGCGCGCGAGGCAGGCCAGCGCTTCTTCGCTGTCGCCAAGCCAGAAGAGGGTGTTGGTCATCGCGACGTGCGCTTCGTCGAGCGACACCCGTTCGCCGCCGTTCTGCGCGCGCTCCAGCATGTTCTGCGCCGTCGCGCGCGCCTGCTTGAGCTGAAGCGTGGTCAGTTGCGTGGTCCAGATGCCGAACTGGATCGCGGCGATTTCGGCAGGCGTGCAGACGCCTTCGCCGATCGCCAGCGCGGCGGCGTAGCAGGCCGTGGCCTCTGCGTACAGCCAGCCGTGCACGCTGCGCAGGCTCATGCCGAGCAAGCGGTGGGCGTCGAACTGAAGACGCCGCGCGGACTCCGGTTCGTGGGGCGTCTGCAGCAGGTCGAGGCAGCGGCGCAATAGCGGAATGGCTTCGGCGAACTTCGACTCATCGATTAGCGCGCTCGCGTGATCGAGACACTTGCGCGCTTCCCGGTGATGTTCCTCGCGCGATTTCAGCCGCCGTTCGATGGTCTTGCGGCCGACCCCGAGGAGGGTGGCCGCCGCACTCTTGTTGCGCCCGGTCCGTTCGAGCGCGCGGTCGATCAGGAGATCCTCGGCGGCGGCGAGTTTGTCGCGTCCTTCGAGCTGCAGCAGCATGTCCGCGAGGCTTGCGCGCGACACGGGTCCGCCGCTTTCATTGGCGAGAAACGGTTCGAGCGAATCGACGTCGATGAACGTGTTTTCGGCGAGCACGCTCAACTGACTGATCAGGTTGCGCAGTTGCCGGATGTGGCCTGGCCATGCGTGCTGGCTAAGCCGGCGGATGGCGGCTGGCGAAAACTCGAGACGACGCGTGTGGTGTGATGCGAAATGGGTAACAAGCGCGGGGATGTCCTCGACGCGCTGCTCAAGGCCTGGGACCGCAAGCACGAAAACCGCGAGCCGATAAAAGAGGTCCTCGCGGAATTGCCCTTCGCGCGCGAGCTCGCGCAGGTCGCGGTGGGTCGCGGCAACAACGCGTCCTGCGAAGTGCAGACTGGTTGAAGAACCAATTGGACGGAACGTTCGTGTTTCCAGTACACGCAGCAGTTTCGGTTGCAGCGCGAGCGGCAGTTCACCGATTTCATCGAGCAGTAACGTGCCATTGCCGACCTGCTGAAGAAGTCCCTGGCGATTTTCGCCCGCGCCGGTGAACGCACCTCTGACGTGCCCGAACAGTTCGGCTTCCACGAGGTTCTCGGGAATCGCGCCGCAATTGACATCGACGAAAGGTTGATCCTGGCGCTGGCTGTGCGCATGCACGCGGCGGGCGACCAGTTCCTTGCCCGAACCGGTCGGCCCAAAAATGAGCAACGGATGATCGGTAGGGGCGATCCGGTCGATCATGCGGACCAGTTGACGAAACGCTGGCGCGCTGCCCACGAAGGCACCGGAATCGGCCTTGTCCTGGGCAAACGGAACGACGGGGGAATAACTCATTACAAAATGCGCTCCACATGATTCGCGCGTGTCGCTACGCGGGAATGGCGGTCGGAAAGACGGCGGTCATGCATCGATCGGGGGTCTGGCGATGGCTGACGATCGCGTTGCCGGGACCGTTAGCCGTAAGAAGAGACAGAGTATGACGGCTAGTGGCGGATTTTGTCTTTTCGAAACAAACCTGACCCTCGCACCAGCGTATCTGAAGATTTCATCGCCCTGTCTTGCGAACACTATATGGCTTTCTGGCTGGCGACTCATGAAAGGTTGGAGTGATTCGCAGGTTGCGCGATGGTCACGGTTTATCGCGTGTAAGGGTAGGGCACAAGTGCGTGGCTTCTGTGACGGCGGCAATACGCCGGGCTGGTTGCCAATACATCAATGCGATAACGGCGTTTTGGCGATGGTTCTTTAAGAGCGGGGCGCTCGACATGAAACTAAAAGACTGTTCGATCAAGATCACGGGGTATGGATACGGTCGCGATGGCGGCGATGATTGAGGCAATGCCGGCCATCACGAACGCCGCCGACAAGGACGTTGTAATCACCATTCCCGCAATGGCCGATCCCACCGGAAAGCCGGCGAGATTCAAGCTCATCGAGATGGATAGCACGCGGCCGAGTTGACGCGGATCGGTGCGGCGCTGACGCAAGGTCAGCAGGGCGACGTCGATTGGACCGGACGCCACACCGGCAAGCATCAGGCCGATGGCCAGGCCACCAAATCCGAACTCCGCGGCAACCGGCCATGCGGCCAAAGCGGTGACGATCATCCCGGCAGCCATGACGAGGCGCTCACGGCCGGTTGTCCGCAGATGACCCGCGAGAAGCGCCCCAAAGCCGCCGGCAATACCCATCGAGGCCCACAGCAAACCGGTTACTGAACTGCCCACCGCTGTGGCGTAGTGGTTTGCCACAAACACCGGAACCACCACTACCAGGACGCCCCAGGTGGCCTGATACAACGAGTAGGAAATAGCGAGCCCGCGCAGCGTTGGTTGACGCGCGACCATCTGAACGCCTTCGATGGTCTGGCGCAGCAAGGATGTCTGAGTGGAGGCGAGTCCTGGAAGGTTCTCGACGTACGACAGGCAGATGGCCGCACCTGCATAGGCCACGGCGATAACGGACAGCGCGGACTCAGGTCCGAGCGAGGCAACGATCAGCCCGGCCAAACCGGGTCCCACGACATCGACCACGGCGTAGACCGCGGTGTCCAGCGCATTGGCCCGGTCAAGCGCGTGAGCCGGCACGAGGCGCGGCAGCAGGGTTCGCGTTCCCGCGGCACCCAGGGGACCGGTAAGCGAGAACAGCACCACTAACATGAACAGAACCGGTGTGCTGGCCCAGCCAGCCCAACTGGCGATGCTGATCGCGGCGATGTAGATCGCGCTGGCGATCAGATCGATCCTGAGCGCCGTTGTCGGCCCTATACGATCGAGCAACGCACCCGCGATTGGGCTGACCACCAGACCCGGGACAATCGCGGCGAATGTCAGCCATCCGGCCAATGCCGGTGACGAAAATCGCGTCAGCACGAACAGCACTAATGTGAGGGTAAACATGCGCCCGGCCAGGCGAGATAGAGTCGCTGCAAGAATGAGCGAGGACAAGTTCGGGATCTTTAGAAGAGCACGGTAGGAATTCTGTTGGTCCATGGTGACTTGTGTGGGTGGACTTGCTGCAAACACGAAGACCTGACCGGGTCTGTTGGTGTGTTGATCGGGCGATCGATTTTGCGGATGGTCACCTTGGATTGTCTATTGATTAATGGATGCATGTGGCGCTTGCGCGGGCTATTCGTTTTGGGGATCCGTAGTCGCGCCTGTGCGGGCCGATCATTCTGCGGACGGAAGAAGCCGCTCGGCGTCGGAGCAACGTCCCCTTCAATTTGACGAAATCTGGGGAATCTAAGGGTATATGCATAGCTCGA
>NZ_JAQQFL010000038.1:0-94703 GCF_046026025.1 Paraburkholderia fungorum
TGCCGTACAACGTCACGCTGCTCTGAGCGTGCGCGCCGAGGGCGACCAACCCAAGGGCCGAGGTTGCTATTGCCTTTTTCATTTCTGCTCCTCTGTAAAAAACGTATTCTTTATGTCTGGCAGTGCCTTACCGGCGCCGACTCTTGATCAAGCGTTAAAACACCGGGTGGCCGTTGATCAGGCTAGGCAACCACGTCGAAAACATCGGTACGTACGTCACAATGTTGATCGCGCTGAAAATAGCCAGGTAGTAAGGCCACGCCACCTTGGTCGTTTCACCGATCGACACATTGCCGATCGCACAGCCGATGAACTGCACCGAGCCGATCGGCGGATGCACGAGACCCAACGCACAGTTCAGCAGGATCATGATCCCGAACTGCACCGGACCAACGCCGGCATGCATCGCCATCGGCAGGAACAAGGGCGTGGTGATCAGGATGTGCGCCGCCATGTCGACGAACGTGCCGAGGAAGATCTGGATGACGTTGATATACAGCAGCATCAACCACGCGTGACTCGTTGCGCCGTCGAGCATGTGTTCGATTGCGTCGGGGATCTCCAGATAGGCCATCTGGTAGCGCAGCATGTTCGACACGCCGATCAGCAGCAGCACCACGCCGGTGGTTTTAGCCGCTTTAGACAGCGCATGAAAGAGCTTCTGCCTCGTCATCGAGCGATACACGACGATGGTCAGCACCAGTGAGTAAGCCACCGCAATCGCGGCCGCTTCTGTCGCGGTGGCAATGCCTCTTGCCACGCAGAACAGAATGATCGCGATCACCATCAAGCCAGGCAAAGCGCCGAGAAACGTGCGGGCCACCGCGAACCAGCCGGGAAAGCGCTGCAATTCGGTCGAACCGTCGGGGCGGCGCGGATAGCCGAACTTGACCGCCTGCCAGTACGCGGCGATCAGCACGAAACCCATCACCCACAGCACCGGCAACAGACCGGAAAACAGCAGGTCGCCGATCGACACGCCGCTCATCTGGTGACCGTTCAACGTGCCGGTGATGCCTTGAGCCGCGAACGCATAGATGATCATGTTCGTCGACGTGGGCATCAACGCACCCGCCAGCGACGAATGGGTCGTCACATTGACCGCATAGGCCGCGCTGTAGCCTTCGCGCTTCATCAGCGGGATAACCACGCCGCCCATCGCGGACGTGTCCGCCGTAGGCGAGCCGGATACGCCGCCGAACAACGTGCATGCGACTACGTTGGCCATGCCGAGCCCACCGCGGAAATGACCCACCGTGGCCTGCGCGAAACGCAGGATGCGGTCGGCGATACCGCCGTGCAGCATCAACTCGCCGGAGAAAATAAAGAACGGGACCGCGAGGAACGAAAACGCGTTCATTCCCGAAATCATCGACTGCATGGCGGTTGCCGCCGGCAAGCCTTCATACAGATAAGTCAGGACGCACGAGAGTCCCAGCGCAAACGAAACAGGAACCCCGAATACGAGGAACACGAGGAAACTAACTGAGAGGATGGCAAGTTCCATGATTCTTCTTATTTGTGTTTCTGTGCGAAAAGCCCGAGCAGGTTCTCAAGCGAGAACAGAGCGATACAGGCGCTGGCGATAACCGGGATCAGATAACGAAGCGCTTCCGGAAGACCCAGAATCGGAATCCTGTCGTCCATCGTGGTCTCCGCCATCTCCCAGCAGCCGAAGAAAATCGCCACGGCCAATACGATCAGGCAAAGATGCTGGAACGCATGGGCGATCGTCTGGCCTTTCGGCGGCAATTTCTTGACTAGCGAGTCAAGCCCGATATGACCGCCTTCGCGAACCTTGAGCGCGGCGCCAAACATGGCGATCACAATCACCAGCAGGAGGGCAATGGGTTCGACGAAATCCGGTGCATCGCTGAAGACATAGCGCATCACAACGCTATAGATCACCAGCGCGCACAGCGCGGCGAGACTCGCCGACGCCACCACCACCAGCGCGCGGAAGAGAACATCATTCGGGCGTTTCATGAAACTCATTGACCCCATCCTTGCCTGCATCGGACCTAGTTTTAATCTTCAGGAATCCTTTGATCTGTCGCCAGATCAGGAAACCGTACAGCACGAAAGACCTCCAGCACCTGCTGCAAGGTCTTTCGCCACAGTGCTACTTGCGGATTTATTTGACTGCCTGGATTTCGTCGACGAGCTGCTTCATTTGCGGGGTCTTTTCATACTTCGCCCAGACCGGCTGCATGGCCTTCACGAAAGCCGGACGGTCGATCTGCGACGCGGTGACGATCGTCGCGCCGCCCTTGGTGACCGTTTTTGCCGCGTCGGCTTCGCGCGCGGTCCACAGCTTCTCGTAGTAAGGCACCGAGTCAGCCGCCGCCTTCTTGATGATGGTCTGCTCTTGCGGCGTCAGCGTGTCCCACACCTTTTTGGAGAACACCAGGACTTCCGGCGTCATTGAGTGCTGGGTTTCGGAATAGACCTGTGCGACTTCGAAGTGCTTGGTTTCTTCATACGACGGCAGGTTGTTTTCCGCGCCGTCCACCAGACCCGTCTTGAGGCCGGTATAGACTTCGGCGAACGGCATCGGCGTCGGCGTGCCGCCCATCGCCTTGATTTCGTCGACCATCAGATCCGAAGGCTGCACACGCACCTTGAGACCCTTCATGTCGGCGGGTGAATGGATGGCCTTCTTCGCGTACATCGAACGCGCGCCGCTCTCATAGAACGTCAGCGCGATCATGCCCTTCGCCGAGAAAGCGTCGAGAATCTTCTGGCCTTCCGGGCCGTACATGACTTTGCGGAAATGGTCGATGTCGCGAAACAGGAACGGCAGCGACGGGATCATCGATTCGGGCACGATCTCGTTGAACGCGGCGCCGTTCGCGCGCGCCATGTCCAGTGCGCCGATACGGACCTGATCGATCGTGTCGTTTTCGGAACCCAGCGCGCTATTGCCGAAGACCTTCACGGAATCCTTGCCACCGGTTGCCTTGTTGATTTCTTCGCCCATGTACTTCACGGCCATATTGGTCGGATAGGTGTCGCCATGCACGTCCGACACGCGGAACACGCGAGCGTGTGCCGACACGGTGCTGAACGCCAGCACGGAGGCCGCGACAATCATCGAGACACGGGAAGAGGCGAACTTCTTGTTCATCGTGACATTCCTTGAAAAATAGATCATCCAATCGATTGCGGAGGGCCGCTTGTGGATGTTGCGACATGGTTTTAATGCGTCTCCCGGCTTCAAAAAATGCCGCGCCTTTTTTCTCTGCCGTGCGATCACCACCTTTTCCGGTGGCGAGAGTTTTAACGTGTGAGCCTGCGCGATATCCCCGGCACAGATCATCAGCACTCCTCTCGGACAACTCGACTTCTTTGCTTCGACTGCATCAGCGTGAACCTCGCGCACTAATCACCTGCGCGAAGAGCGCCGCCCTCTTTGTCCAGCGGCCAAAGCTGTCCCGAAATGAATTTGTTTGGCCTCACATGTTGTACGACGACATACGAAGTCTATAAAACGTAATCTAAGTTGTACAGCCGGTATTTACCCGCACGAAAGCGAGTTGAACGTAAGAGTTTCCGGATTGAAATCAGGCTAAAAGCCATGGTAGACAAGGATTCGAGCCGATCCCATATCTCGTGGCTTAGTATTTCTCGTAGAGGGGGAGATGACTCGAAAGTGGCATTTACGCCACTATGTTGTACGACAAGTGATGAATAAAAGATGACGACTGTTGGGCGCCGGCCTACTAATACCCGGCGCCGCGGCTCATACCAGTCGTTTTTTAGAGTTCGCCCGCGTAATCAGGCTCGGGCAGCCCCGTCACGCCAGGGCGAACGGCGAAGAGATGGCCGTCGTGTTCGCTCGCGCCAGTGGCGGGGCGAATCGACGTCACAAACAGCGTATCCAGATTGCTGCCGCCAAATGCACACATCGACGGCTTCACGGCCGGCAAGGCAATCTGCCGATCGAGCTTGCCTTGCGGGGTAAAACGGAGCAACAGACCTGCGTCGTTCGCGCAGATCCAGTAGCAGCCCTCCGCGTCCACCGCGGCACCGTCGGGACGCCCGGAGTAATCATGCAGGTCGGCGAATACCCGGCGATTGCGCGGCTCGCCCGCCTCGATATCGTAGTCGAATGCCCAGATCTGGCGGCGCAGCGGATGCGAGTCAGACAGATACATCGTGGTCCCATCGGGCGACCACGCCAGACCGTTTTGCGTAATCAACGCGTCGACAACCGGCTCCGACAACACCCCACGTTCATCGAAGCGATAGAGCGCGCCCGCGGGATTGGCCGCGGCCATGTCCTGCACCATCGTGCCGGACCAGAAGCGACCTTGCCGATCGCAACGGCCGTCGTTGAAACGCATATCGGCGAACGGGAAAACCGGCGCAGCAAGTTTCCTTGTAGTCACGGCGAGCGATTCGGCGTTCGACGCGCCCTCAGTCAGCGCAACCGCGAAGAGTCCTGTCTCGCAGCCCGCCAGCACCGTGCCGTGGCGATCGAAGGCCAGACACGCCACCTTCTCCGGCAATTGCCACTCGGTGCGCTCTGCGGAATCGGGCCGCAGCCGCACGATTTTTTGCGCCGGAATATCCACCCAGTAGAGCACCTGCTCCGCCGCACGCCACACCGGACTCTCGCCGACCGATGCGGGCGCCTGCCCCGCCGCCTCCACACGCTCCACCCGCGGGTTCGCCACGGAACTCATCGCTTGGGCTCCATCGGACCGGCCAGCACGAATGGGCCGCCCTGGAAACGCTGCGTCGGATCGTCGAGCTCGGCAGTGGGCGCCGCGACCGGGAACAAGTGCTCGAATTCGATCGAACTGTCCTGCGGACGAAAGCCGAGGAATGCCGCCTTGGTGTTATCGACCCACTTGGTCCGGTTATCGGAGACGCCATAAACGATGGCGTGGCCGACCCGGTTGGTGAACAGCGAGCAGCGCACCAGTTCGATAAGGTCGCGAAAGCTCAGATAGGTGACGAGCATGCGCGGATTTTTCGGCTGCTCGAACGACGAGCCGATCCGCAGGCACACCGTTTCGAGACCAAAGCGGTCGAAGTAATAGCGCGACAGCGATTCGCCGAAACACTTCGTCACGCCATACAGGCTGTCGGGACGCAGCGGCGCGTCGATATCGAGCACCGACGTGGTGGGATGAAAGCCCACGGCATGATTCGAGCTCGCGTAGACGATGCGCTTCACGCCCTGCTTCTGCGCGGCCGAATAGAGGTTGTACAGGCCGCGGATATTCGCTTCGAGCAGATCTTCAAACGGCGCCTCGACAGAAATGCCGCCAAGATGAACGACCGCATCCACGCCGTCGAGCAGCGCGTGAACGGCGGCTTCATCCGCGAGGTCGGCGATCGAGGCTTCTTCATGCGCCGCCACGTCGCCCAACGGCGCGATATCGGTGACGCGCACGACATCGGCCCACGCGGCGAGCGCGCCGCGCACCTGCTGGCCGAGGTTGCCGGCAGCGCCGGTGAGCAGAAGACGGCGGAAGGGTTTTTGCGCCGCCTGGCGCTCGAGGGTCGAGTCAGTCATATCTCAGTCTTTGTCTTGATTGCCAGCAGTACGATGAGGTCTATCGAATCTACCGGATCGATCAGGTCACCGGCGCCGGATTGAACAGCGTCAATGCGTTGTGGAGTTTGAGTTTCTCCGCGCACGTCTCTTTGCGTCCGCTTGCGACGTCGAGCATCAGGCGGAACAGCTCCCAACCCACGTCCTCAATCGACGCCGCGCCGGTTGCGATGGTACCGGCATTGATGTCCATCAGATCGTGCCAGCGGCGCGCCAGATCGGAGCGCGTCGCGACCTTGATGACGGGCACTTCCGCGAGGCTGTACGGCGTGCCACGGCCGGTCGTGAACACATGCAGGTTGATGCCCGCCGCGACCTGCAGCGTGCCGCAGATAAAATCGCTGGCCGGCGTGGCGGCGTAAATCAGGCCCTTCTGCCGGACCTTTTCACCCGGCGACAACACGCCTGAGATAGCCGAGTTGCCGGACTTGATGATCGAACCCATCGCCTTTTCAACGATGTTCGACAAGCCGCCTTTCTTGTTGCCCGGCGTGGTATTCGCACTCCGGTCAGCACCGCCGCGCTTCAGATAATCGTCGTACCACTGCATCTCACGGATGATCGCGGCAGCCACGTCCGCATTGGCCGCGCGCGCCGTCAGTTGATCGACGCCGTCGCGCACTTCGGTCACTTCGGAGAACATCACCGTCGCCCCGGCGCGCACCAGCAGATCGGTGGCGAAGCCCACGGCGGGATTCGCGGTCAGCCCGGAAAATGCATCGCTGCCGCCGCATTGCACGCCAACCACCAGATCGGAGGCCGGGCACGTCTCGCGACGGCGATTGTTCAGCCGCTTCAGATGACCGTCGGCCATTCTCATGATCGACTCGATCATCGACTGGAAGCCGACATGGGCGTCGTCCTGAAGCACCACCACGCCGCCGTTCAGATCGGCTTCAACGTCGCCGATGTCGGCCACTTCGGCGACATTCGCGGCAGCGGCAATCGGAATGGTGCCCGGCGGCATCAGGCGCTCAGGCTGCAGCTTCTCGCAACCGAGGCTGACCATCATCACTTCGCCGCCAAAATTCGGATTCAGGCTGATGTTGCGCACGGTGCGGATCGGCACCATCGCGTCCGGCGCGTCGATCGCGACGCCGCAACCGTAGGTGTGCCCAAGGCTCACGACATCGTCGACATTGGGATAGTGCGGCAGCAGCTCGGCCTTGATGCGCGCGACCGCATGCTGAACCACGTCGGCCACGCATTGCACCGTGGTGGTGATCGCCAGAATGTTGCGCGAACCGACCGAGCCGTCGGCATTGCGGTAGCCCTCGAACGTGAAGCCTTCCAGCGGCGGCATGTCCGGCGCCTTGATGGTCGCGATCGGCAGATCTTCCAGTCCGGGCGGACTCGGCATGCGGATCACGTGTTCGTTGATCCAGCTGCCCTTCGGCAAAGCCTTGAGCGCGTAACCGATCACCACGTTGTAGCGGACGACCTCGTCCCCCTCCGCGAGATCGGCCAGCGCGACTTTGTGCCCTTGCGGAACACGCTCGCGCAGCGCGAGGCCATCGGGAAATGCGGCGCCCTCGCCCAGACCGCCGTCGTTGACGACGATCGCGACATTGTCATTGGGGTGAACGCGAATGTAGAGCGGGGTTTGTTCCATTACGTCGATCCTTGTGGCGATTTCACGCCTGCAGCGCCCATTGTGGCATTGACTGCGGCGCCGATTGGGGCGCCAGTTGGGGCACCCACAATTCATACGTCATCCTACAACATGGGAGATTGTCCGGACGTTCCGTATTTACCCTATGCCGCGCATTATGCCGTGAAAACCCCGTTGAGTTAGTCGATTCGTTGTTGTACGATGACGTATAAGAAATCTCCATTTCCAAGTACAGCCCCTTACGGCCCCTATTTGACACGCCCTGGATACTCATCATGACGACACCGCAAGAACTGAAGCAGATCGTTTCCGAAGGCCTTCTGTCCTTCCCCGTTACCGACTTCGACGAACAAGGCGATTTCCGCGCCGATACCTATGCCGAGCGCCTCGAATGGCTCGCGCCGTACGGCGCTTCGGCGCTGTTCGTCGCCGGCGGCACGGGCGAATTCTTCTCGCTCACGCATAACGACTACTCGAACGTCGTGCGCACGGCAACCGAGGTCTGCAAAGGCAAGGTGCCGATTCTCGCCGGCGCGGGCGGCCCGACCCGTGTTGCGATCGCGTACGCCCAGGAAGCCGAACGCCACGGCGCAAACGGCATTCTGCTGATGCCGCACTACCTGACCGAAGCCTGCCAGGAAGGCATTGCGGCGCACGCGGAAGAAGTCTGCAAGTCGGTGCCGAACATGGGCGTGATCATCTACAACCGCGCGAACTCCAAGCTTAACGCCGACATGCTCGAAGGGCTGGCCGAGCGCTGCCCCAACCTGATCGGCTTCAAGGACGGCGTGGGCGAGATCGAGAACATGGTGTCGATCCGCCGCCGCCTCGGAGAGCGCTTCTCGTACCTCGGCGGCCTGCCGACCGCCGAAGTCTATGCGGCGGCTTACAAGGCGCTGGGCGTGCCGGTGTACTCGTCGGCCGTCTTCAACTTCATCCCGAAGACCGCGATGGATTTCTACCGCGCGATTGCGGCGGACGACCACGCAACCGTCGGCAAGCTGATCGACGAATTCTTCCTGCCGTATCTGGCGATCCGTAACCGCCGCCAGGGCTATGCGGTCAGTATCGTGAAGGCCGGCGCGAAGCTGGTTGGCCACAGCGCGGGTCCGGTACGCGCACCGCTGACCGATCTGACCGAAGAAGAAATGGCGCAACTCGACGTCCTGATCAAGAAGCTCGGCGCGCAGTAAATCACGAAATTGCGCACGAAATCGCGCATGAAGTCGCGCATGAAGTCGCGCACGCGGCAATGCACGCGGTAGCGCAGTAAGGCGCCCAGCCGTGCGAGCCCGGGGCGCGCGCACGGCACCGCGAAGAGCGCCCGGGACGGCAACGTCGCCGGGCGCTTTTTCACTGAAAAGAATTCAGGAGATGACGATGGAAATGAGCCGCACCGCGAGCCCCGCCCACGTCGCAAAGCGCACCAAAGTCCGCTACGCGATTCTGTTGCTGATCTTTCTGATCACGACATTCAATTACGCGGATCGCGCCACGCTCTCGGTCACCGGATCCGCGATGCGCGCCGACTTCGGCCTCGATGCGATCAAGATGGGCTACATCTTCTCCGCGTTCAGCTGGGCCTATGTGCTGTCGCAATTGCCGGCGGGCTGGCTGCTCGACCGTTTCGGCGCGCGGCGCGTCTACGCGGCGAGCATTTTCCTGTGGTCGCTGTTTACGCTACTGCAAAGCTCGATCGGTTTGCTGGGCAGCGCGGCAGCCGCCGTCACCGCGCTGTTCGTGCTGCGCTTCGCGATGGGCGCAGCCGAATCGCCGGCGTTTCCGGCCAATGCCAAGGTCGTGGCGAGCTGGTTTCCTACCAACGAACGCGGTACCGCCTCCGCCATTTTCAATTCAGCGCAATACTTCGCAGCGGTCATTTTCACGCCGCTGATGGCATGGCTGACCCATGCGTTCGGCTGGCACGCGGTCTACCTCGTGATGGGCGTGGCCGGCCTGCTGCTTGCCCTCACGTGGCTGAAGGTGATGAAGAACCCCGCCGACCACCCACGCGTCTCGCGCGCGGAGCTCGACTACATCGAACAGGGCGGCGGCGTAGTGAACGGGCACACGAAAGCAGCCCGGGCTGAGGACATTGCCGGCGCCGGCGGCTGGTCGCTGGTGCGTCAACTGCTGAGCAACCGCATGCTGCTCGGCGTCTATCTCGCGCAGTACTGCATCAACGTGCTGACCTACTTCTTCCTGACGTGGTTTCCGATCTACCTCGTGCAGGCGCGCGGCATGACGATTCTGCAGGCGGGTCTGGTGGCGTCGCTGCCCGCGATCTGCGGATTCTCCGGCGGCGTGCTCGGCGGCATCCTGTCCGACGGGCTGATCCGGCGCGGGCATTCGCTCACCATCGCGCGCAAGGTGCCGATTGTCGGCGGCATGCTGCTGTCGGTGTGCATCATCGGCTGCAACTACGTGTCGACCGACTGGATCGTCGTCGCGCTCATGTCGCTCGCGTTTTTCGGCAAGGGCATCGGAGCGCTCGGCTGGGCCGTCGTGGCGGATACGTCGCCGAAGGAAGCGCTCGGTCTGTCAGGCGCCATCTTCAATATGTTCGGCAACGTTGCCGGCATCGTGACGCCCATCGTGATCGGCTACCTCGTCGCGAAGACCGGGTCGTTCAACGGCGCGCTGGTTTTCGTCGGCCTGAATGCCTTGCTGACGGTGTTCAGTTACCTTGTGATCGTCAAGGACATCAAACGGGTCGAACTGCGTCACGGCTAAGCGCCGGGCCGTTATCGTACTTCCGACGGCGCTGGCAGAATAGTGCGGCCCGGTCGCGCGACGCCTGAACCCGGGCATCGACGCCGAGTCTGGCGTCGATGCCGAAAATGATCCGGCGTTTATATAATCAGTCGTCAGACGACGGTATAATGAATCGCAGGAAGTACCTGCAACTATCTGATTCGAGGGGCGTTTTCGATGGCTACACCACTGGCATCCGCGGCACCGCCACGACGCGCGCGCAATCTTGCCGAGTTTGTCGTCAGCTACGTCACTGAGCAAATCGCGTCTAACGCCTTGAAGCCCGGCGACAAGCTGCCGACCGAGTCGCAACTGATGGTCACGCTGAGCGTGAGCCGCACCGTGATCCGCGAAGCGATTTCACGCTTGCAGGCGGGCAAGGTCATTGAGACGCGTCACGGCATCGGCAGCTTCGTGCTGGAGCCGCAGCGCGAAAAGCTGGGCATCGACATGGTGCCCGCCACTACCTTGCGCGACGTGCTGTCGATCCTGGAACTGCGCATCAGCCTCGAAACGGAATGCGCCGGTCTCGCCGCCCAGCGGGCCAAGCCGGACGACCTCGCGCGCATGCGCGCCGCGCTCGACGCGATCGAGGCCACCCGCCACAACGGGCTGGATAGCGTCGATGCCGACCTGCAGTTCCACATCTCCGTGGCACGCGCCACGGGCAACCGGTATTTCGTCGACATCCTCACGCAAATGGGCAGCGCGCTGATCCCGCGCAACCGGCTCGATTCGGCGGGGATTGCGCGGGCCGAGCCCGACGCGTATCTGTCGCTCGTCAATCTGGAACACGAAAGCATTCTTGAGGCGATAACGCGCCACGACGCCGAAGGCGCGCGTGCGGCAATGCGGATGCATTTGTCCAATAGCCGCGAGCGGCTGCGGCGCGCCAACGAAAGCGCGGAAGCGAATAGCTGAGACTTTGCGCTGGGTAAGCGCTGATTCGTTACGCTGAACGCAAGAAAATGGCCGGGGGCAATTCAATGCCCCCGGCCATTTTTTATCTTGCGCGGCGGCGCCCCGATCAGGCGCCGCTCATACTCCACTTAGCTGCGCGTGATCTCGCCATCGCGACGGCGCCACAAATCCAGCGGATTACCGTCAGCCAGCGACGCCGGCAGCAGATCGGCCGGGAAATCCTGATAGCACACCGGGCGCAGGAAGCGCTCGATCGAAGTCGTCCCCACTGACGTCGCCCGGCTATCGGAAGTGGCTGGGAACGGCCCACCGTGCACCATCGCGTGCGAGACTTCGACGCCGGTCGGGAAACCATTGACCAGGATCCGTCCGGCCTTGCGCTCGAGAATCGGCGCCAGCTTCTTCGCCGCAGTCAGATCGGCGCCATCCATTTGCACTGTGGCGGTCAACTGACCGGCAAAGTGCTCGGCCACCGCGAGCAGTTCCTGCTCGTCCTTGCAGCGCACGATAGTCGACGCCGGTCCGAAAACTTCGTCCTCCAGCGCCGGCGTGGACAGGAACGTCAGCGCATCGGTCACGAACAACGCCGCGCGCGCTTGCGTGGGACCCGTCGCGTCGACGCCTTGCGCAACCGTTTCGACACCACGAGTTGCCGCCAGTTTGCTCTCGCCTTCTTCATAGGCCGTGTGAATGCCGGCCGTGAGCATGGTCTGCGCCGGCTTGCCGCTCAACGCCTCGGTCGCCGTCGCAATGAAGCCCTTGAGCGCATCGCTGTCGACGGCGATCGCGAGTCCCGGGTTGGTACAGAACTGCCCCGCGCCGAGCACCAGCGAATCGACAAAGCCGCGCGCGATGGTCTCGCCGCGTTGCGCCAGCGCATTCGACAGGAGGAACACCGGGTTGATGCTGCTCATTTCCGCGTAGACCGGAATCGGCTCGGCCCGGGCGGCCGCGACACGCATCAGCGAGGTGCCGCCCGCGCGCGAACCGGTAAAGCCCACCGCCTTGATCGCCGGATGCGCGACCAGGGCTTCACCGACGGAATTGCCGGCGCCGACGATCATCGAGAACACGCCCTCAGGCAAGTCCATGTCCCGCGCGACCTGCTGAATGACGCGACCGACCATCTCCGAGGTGCCCAGATGAGCGCGATGCGCCTTCACCACCACCGGGCAGCCCGCCGCGAGCGCCGCAGCGGTATCGCCGCCCGCCACCGAAAACGCGAGCGGGAAGTTGCTGGCGCCGAACACCGCGACCGGGCCCAGCGGAATCTTTTGCATCCGCAAATCGGAGCGCGGCAAAGGCTTGCGTTCGGGCAACGGCGAATCGAGCGTGGCGGCCAGCCATTGGCCGGCGCGCACGACTTGCGCGAACAGCTTGAGCTGGCCCGTCGTGCGGCCACGCTCGCCTTCGAGACGCGCTTTCGGCAAACCCGACTCTTCGTGCGCGCGCTGGATCAGCACGTCGCCGAGCGCCGTAATGCCGTCCGCGATACGCTCGAGAAACTCGGCGCGCACTGTGAGCGGCAGATGCCGGTACGGGTCGAACGCCTGCTGCGCGAGTTCGCACGCGAGCTCGACATTCGCGACCGAGCCGCTACCGAACACGGGCTCGGCGATCTCGGCCCCCAGGGCCGGATTGAACGCGCGCAAGGGTTTTTCCTCGCCGCGCACGGTTTTGCGACCAATCAGCATTTCGCCGGTAATAGACATTTCGCTTTCCTTGGATGAACGCTCTAGATATATGTCATCCTATAACATAGAGTCGCCTACGCGCAACCCGAAACCCTTGTCGGACGAAGAATTCGGGTTTACGTGGCAGTTACAAGCAGACGACCCGGTGCTAATCTTCATCAAGACGTACGACAACTTATAACACTCAGTTCAACAACAGTCGGAGCTTGCCCGCTTAACTTGCCCGCTTAACTGCAGTTCAAGGAGACATGCCCATGACAGCCGCCACGCCTTATCAGCCCTTACCCAATAGCTTTCGCCGCGCAGTCCGCGGCGGCGACACCCTGATCGGCTGCTGGGCCTCCCTCGCCAGCCCGATTGTGACGGAATTGCTTGGCGTCGTCGGCTTCGACTGGATGCTGCTCGATGCGGAACACGCGCCGAACGACGTTCTGACGCTTATCCCGCAGTTGATGGCGCTCAAAGACAGCCCGAGCGCGCCAGTGGTGCGGCCACCCGCTAACGACAGCGTGTTCATCAAGCGGCTGCTGGATAGCGGCTTCTCCAATTTCCTGGTGCCGTTCGTCGATAGCGCCGAAGATGCCGCACGCGCCGTCGCCGCGACCCGCTACCCGCCGCAAGGCATCCGCGGCGTCTCGGTGAGTCACCGGGGCAATCGCTACGGAACGGTCGCCAACTACTTCGACATCGCCAACGACAACGTCTGCGTGATCGTGCAGATCGAGAGCCGCAAGGCCATTGAAAATATCGACGAGATTCTCGCCGTGGAAGGTGTCGATGCGGTTTTCGTCGGACCGTCCGATCTCGCGGTCGCCTACGGCCACATCGGCAATCCGGGCCATCCCGACGTGCAACAGGCGATCGCGCGCGTCTTCGAACGCGCAGAGGCTGCCGGCAAGCCGAGCGGCATTCTCGCCCCCGTGCAGGCCGACGCGGAGCGCTATCTCTCGATGGGCTGCCGCGTCGTCGCGGTCTGCGCGGATATGGGCTTGCTAAAAACCGCCGCACAGACGGTTCAACACCACTTCATGCAGAAACAGGCGGACCGGAAGTAGCCACGGCCGCGATGACATCCACGGAGCATTCCATGCAAAAAGCAGGCTTTATCGGACTCGGCATCATGGGTAAGCCCATGGCTGCCAACCTTCTCAAGAACGGCGTCGCTCTCGCGGCATTCACGCGCAGCGGCGTGCCTGGAGAACTCACCCAGGCCGGCGCGGTCGCCTGTGACAGCCCGGCCGCCGTGGCCGCGCATGCCGACGTGATTTTTGTCATGGTGCCGGACACGCCGGACGTCGAACGCGTGCTGTTTGGCGAACAGGGACTCGCGGACGCCTTGCGCCCCGGACAAATCGTGGTCGACATGAGCTCGATTTCGCCGATGGCCACGCGCGACTTCGCGGCCCGCGTGCGCGAGCGCGGCGCGGACTATCTCGATGCGCCGGTTTCCGGTGGCGAGGTCGGCGCCAAGGCCGGCTCGCTCACCATCATGGTCGGCGGCGAAACAGCGACCTTCGAGCGCGTCAAGCCGCTCTTCGACATGATGGGCAAGAATGTCACGCTGATCGGCGGCGTCGGCGCGGGCCAGGTGTGCAAGGTGGCCAATCAGGTGATCGTTGCCGCGACGATCGAGGCCGTCGGCGAGGCGCTGCTGCTCGCCTCCAAAGCGGGCGTCGATCCGGCGCGCGTGCGCGAAGCGTTGATGGGCGGCTTTGCATCCTCGCGCATTCTCGAAGTGCACGGTGAACGGATGACAAAGCGCACTTTCGACCCGGGCTTCCGCATCGAGCTGCACCAGAAGGATCTGAATCTCGCGCTTTCGACCGCTCAGGCGCTCGGCGTCTCCTTGCCGAATACGGCCACCTGCCAGGCGCTTTTCAACGCCTGCGTGGCGCATGGCGGCAAGGCATGGGATCACTCGGCCATGGTGCGCGCACTCGAAGTACTCGCCAATCACGAAATCGGCCAGCAAACCGCTTAAGCGCGCAGAGCCGGTCTCTCGCGCCGCCCCGCTCTCTATGTAAATAGAAAAGTGGGAGCGGCGCTTCCTCTTATTCACAGCCTGGCAAGCGAGTCTCACCAGCAACGGTTTCACCTGATCGTCCAGTTTTATTACAAATATTAAGGATGACTTACAGATAGAGAGACTGCGTTTCAATCCATCGCTTATTCAGGCGGCGGGTTGAAGAAACGCATCCCACCGAGCACCGGAAAATTCTGACGATCATTCACAACGCCCACAAAGGTAAAGGAGACATCCGTGGCAACCCACGACAAAAACAACGGCAAGCAGGCAGCATCGAGAGCGCCCGATCGAAACGAACCCAATTCACCTAAACGCAGAGCGTTCATGCTGCTCGCAGGAACCTCCGCCGGGGCCACCCTGTTAGGGACTTTGCCCGGATGCGGCGGTAGCAGCGGCTCGTTAGGCTCCACGACAGCGGGATCGACTACACCGACGCCCACCGCCGCCGCGGACCCGATCTGGGGGCCCACCGGCCAGGCAACGGCGATCATCAACAAGCTTGCCAGCATCACCACGTCGACTTTCCCATCTGTTGATTTTCAGGTGACGGGCTACGGCGCGCGGACATTGCCGGCATCCGCCTTGATTCAGGCGAGCGCGTGGCCGGGTGGCACGATTTCATGGGTCACGGGATCGCAGGCCGCGACTTCGCCGCAAAGCCCCGGCTCCAACGTGATGGTGCCGTGGGATATGACGGACACGACTTATGATTCGTGCTCCGCGTTCAATGCTGCGATTCAGGCCGCGCACGCGGCGGGCGGCGGCCGCGTGGTGGTGCCGGGCGGCAACTGGTATTGCGGCGGCCCGATCGTACTCCTGAGCAACGTGAATTTTCATTTGAGCTCCGGCTGCACGATCTATTTCAGTCCCAACCCGGTCGACTACGCGAAGAACGGCTCATACGCGACGGCGAACGGCAATCTGTACTGGACGCGCTGGCAAGCGAACGACTGCCTGAACTTCGGCTCGCCGATCTATGCGTACCAGCAGACCAACATCGCGCTGACCGCCGACGACAACACCTGCGTGTTGAACGGCCAGGCGATGACGCCGATGCAGTTGAGCACGAAGCCGCCGACCTCGTGCTGGTGGACATGGAAGGGGTCGAGTAACGAGTACGGCTACGTGAAACCGGCTTCGGGCGGTGCGCCGGTTTCGCAAGCCGACGCGAATGCGGGCACCACCGCCTACCCGGCCAACGCCGCCACCTACCCGGCCAGCGTCGCCTTGACGAGTCTGCCAGCAGCCCAGGTCACCAATCCGCAGGCCAACGTGTCGTTCACGAATCAGGATGGCACGACCACGACGCTGATGAACCTGCTTACGGTTTCGGGCTGGAATCAGGACCAGAACTATCTGCCCGCGCTGTCGGAGCTCGGCGTGCCGGTCGTGGATCGCACTTTCGGTCTCGGTCACTTTCTGCGTCCGTGCATGGTCGAGTTCATCGGCTGCACCAACGTGCTGCTGCAGAATTACCACACGCAGAACACGCCGTTCTGGCAGCATCACCCGACCGATTGCACGAACGTGGTGATCGACGGCGTGTTCGCGGACAGCATCGGCCCGAACAACGACGGCTTCGATCCGGATGCGTGCAATTACGTGCTGGTCCAGAACGTTCAGTTCAATACCGGCGACGAT
The DNA here is from genome assembly GCF_046026025.1 of Paraburkholderia fungorum. Lineage (GTDB taxonomy): Bacteria > Pseudomonadota > Gammaproteobacteria > Burkholderiales > Burkholderiaceae > Paraburkholderia > Paraburkholderia fungorum_E. The sequence continues at coordinate 16,215 of NZ_JAQQFL010000038.1, forward strand.
TGCATCGCGATCAAGTCCGGCAAGTGCCTCGACACGGAATACGGCCCCATGCAGAACATCGTGGTTCAGAACTGCACGATGCAAAGCGGCCACGGCGGGCTCACGATCGGCAGCGAAATGAGCGCGGGCGTGCAAAACGTCTACGCGCGCAATCTGACGATGCAGAACGAGAATTGGGCGACCAACCCGCTGAACATCGCGTTGCGCTTCAAGACCAACATGAACCGCGGCGGGTTCATCAATAACGTGTGGATCAACGGCGTGACGCTGCCCAACGGTGTGAACCTGGCGGGTAAATACGGCGGCGGCGCGCTGGGTTCGAGCGTTCCGGGTTCGGTCCCCGGCACGGGCACGGTCGGTCTCATGGCCAATCCGTCCACGGGCCAGGGCGGGTTGATCACGTTTGATTGCGACTACAGCCCCTCGGGCGATGCGGTGCGCTGGAACCCGGCGACGATCAACAACGTCAACATCACGAACGTGAACGCGACCAACACGTCGGGTACGGTGAGCTACGCGATGCCTGCGGGTTTCTCCGCAACGTCGGCTTCATGCTTCCAGGCAATCGTCGCACAGGGCCCGGTGGCCGCGGACTACAACGGCCCACTGCCGGTACCGACGGTGCAACCGATTACGGGTGTGACGATCTCGAACTGCAATCTGGGGACGCCGATTTGCACGGGCCCGGCAACCACCACCACGCCGGGGCCGGTGTTCGTGAACAATGTGAAAGCCATCACGCTCAGCAACGTGGTGATCGGTGGGATCACGTATAACAGCTCGCTGGTTGGCTGACGAACAGGCGAGAGTCTCAAAACAAATGGCGACGCCCTGGGGCGCCGCCATTTTTCATTGGTCCGCCGCGCGCTTCGCGAGCCGGCCCTAACCGCCATTCACACCATTGCTCACTTACCTGCCACATTCGCCGCCACCCAGCGCGGCTCGGGGGTCTTGTCGCCACTTCGGGCCAGCAGACACACCACGGCAGCCGCGATGATGTCGAACACGGCCAGCACCACAAACAACGGGCTGTAGCCGATCTGCGTGACCAGCACGCCGAACAGCGCCGTGAACGCAGCCGCGCCCAGGTAGCCTGCCATGCCACCCATCCCGGTGGCAGTGGCGACTTCGTTCTTGCCGAACATGTCGGAGGTGATCGCGTACAGCGCTCCAGACAGCGTCTGGTGGGCAAAGCCGCCCACACACAGCAGCGCGACGGCCGCATAAGGACTCGCCACCAGCCCGACGCAGGCCGGTCCGATCATGCAGAGCGCGCCCACCACGAAAACCAGCTTGCGCGACGTGAACAGCGAGACCTTCGCGTATCGATGAAACAGCGGGCTGAGGTAGCCGCCGAGCACGCAACCGATATCGGCCGCGAGGAAAGGCATCCACGCGTACAGCGCGACCTCCTTCAGGTTCATGTGCCGCTCGGTCATCATGTAGAGCGGAATCCACGCATTGAAGGTCTGCCAGGCCGGCTCGGAAAGAATCCGGGGAATACCGATCGCCCAGAAGTCACGGCTGCGCAGCATGGCAACCCAACTGCGTTTAACCGCACCGAATTCGCTGTGCTTTGCCTCCTGTCCGCTGAGAATGTATTCGCGCTCGGCGTCGCCCAGCAGCTTCTGCTTCTGCGGGTGCTTGTACAGCAGCATCCACAGCACGCTCCAGACAATCCCCGCCACGCCGACGATCAGAAACGCCCATTGCCACTGACCGTGCAACAACGCCCAGACGACCAGCGGCGGCGCCAGCAGCGCGCCCACGGACGAGCCGATATTGAACCAGCCGATCGCGACGGAACGCTCCTTGGCCGGAAACCACTCGCTCGTCGCCTTGACGCCGGCCGGGATGCCCGCCGCTTCAGCGATACCGAGCACACCGCGGAAGAACGCCAGGCTGCGCCAGCCCGTCGACCATGCCGCGGCGGCACACGCCAGCGACCAGGCGAGCGCGAACGCCGCAAAGCCGAGCTTGGTGCCCACCGTGTCGAGCACATAGCCCGCGACCGGCTGCATGAACGCATAGCAAAGTTGCCACGCCACCACCACGTGCGAATACTGCGCGGTGGTGATATTGAGGTCCTTCATCAGCGTCGGCGCCGCGACCGACAAGGTATTGCGCGCAAGGTAGTTGATGATGAGGCCGGCCGCGACCAGGCTGACCATCCACCAGCGGATGCCCTTGATTTTCATGACTGCGTCTCCTCGTATTCCTTAACCTGTCAGGACGACAGGTCCGCGTCGGCATCGCGCGAGTAATCGATGCCGACGAAGCTGCCGCCCTGGTAACGCTGACCCAACGCATCGAGCGGGTTCGGCTGCGCCAGGATTTCCTCGGCGTAGACCTCGGCGTCCTGCGTCGGCCGATAACCCAAACGCCTCGCGCCGCTGTTGTCCCACCAGCTACGCTTGTTGGCCGACACACCCCACACGGTGATGAATCCGACGTCGTCTGCCTCGACACAGCGGTCGAGGAAATGCAGCAGGTCGCGATGACCGAACCAGGTGCTCAGGTGCCGCCGCTCGGTCGGCCGCTCAAGGCAACTGCCGATGCGCACGCAAATGCTCTCGATACCGTGCTTGTCCCAATACATCCGCGCGAGTGCTTCGCCCCACACCTTGCTCAGACCATAGAAACCGTCCGGGCGCAGCTCGCAGTCGAGACCGAGATGTTCGGTGACCGGATACATGCCGATCGCGTGGTTCGAACTGGCAAACACCACGCGCCGAACGCCTTGCCGGCGCGCGCCTTCGTACACTTCGACCAGCGCGCGCAGGTTGTTGTCGATGATTTCCGGCAGCGGACGCTCCACGCTCGTGCCGGCGAAGTGAATCAGCACGTCGACGCCGGCCAGCAACCGATCGACGACGGCGGGGTCGCGCAGGTCGCCGTGCATCACGTCCTCGCCGTCCACCAGAGGAACCAGAGCCTTGGAGCCCGCCGCCGAACGCAAGGCGACGCCACGTGCGATCAACGCCGCGCGGACTACGGAGCCGAGCTGGCCGCCAGCCCCACTCAGGGCAATTTTCTTCATAGGGTTCCTTTACAGCGCTGCGCGCGATTGAGCCGGAGGACGGCAAGCCGTGAAGCCGAGGCGGCAAGGACCGAGAAGCGGCCCTTAGTTGTACGATAACGTACTATCAGCGATGAGAAGGCAGATTTCAACCAGGCATTTACCCGTACTCCGGCTGGTTGTCAGTCAAATTCTCCTTTATAAACAGTCCTGTTCGACAATTTTATTTATGTGACGTCGTATAACAAAACACCTGAATCAGACGTCGGCGATGCGCTATCCAGCTACCCGCTTCGAATGCCTAATGCGCAGATGGGTACCTCACTGCCCCGCGCGTAGAACGGGGCCAGATCCGGAAGCGGCCAACGCAGGCAAATCGCCTCACGCCAGCCGCACCCGCTACGTCAGCGCGTCAGGAGCCGATAAATTCCAGCAGATCGGCATTCACCTTGTCGGCCTCCACCGTGCACATGCCGTGCTGCCCACCCGGGTAGACCTTGAGCGTAGCGTTCCTGACGATCTTCGCGGTCTTGCGGCCTGCCGCGTCGATCGGCACGATCTGGTCGTCGTCCCCATGCAGCACCAGAGTCGGCACATCGATCTTTTTCAGATCTTCCGTGTAGTCGACTTCGGAGAACTGCTTGATGCAGTCGTACAGCCCCTTGATCGAACCGACCATGCCTTGCGCCCAGAACGAATCGATCACGCCCTGCGACACCTTCGCGTTCGGACGGTTATAGCCATAAAACGGCAGCGCCAGATCCTTGAAAAACTGCGAACGATCGTCGACCACACCCTTGCGGATGCCGTCGAACACGTCGATCGGCGTGCCTTCGGGATTGCCTTCCGTCTTGAGCATCAGCGGCGGCACAGCGCCGATCAGCACGGCCTTCGCCACGCGTTTCGTGCCGTGCCGGCCGATGTAGTGCGCGACCTCGCCACCACCGGTCGAATGCCCGACCATCGTGGCGTCCTGCAGGTCGAGATGCTCGATCAGCGCCGCGAGATCGTCGGCGTAGGTATCCATGTCGTTGCCGTCCCACGTTTGCGCAGAGCGGCCATGACCGCGCCGGTCGTGTGCAATCACGCGAAAGCCTTTGCTGCCGAGGAACAGCATCTGCGCGTCCCAGGCGTCCGCGGACAACGGCCAGCCATGCGAAAAGACAACCGGGCGGCCTTTGCCCCAGTCCTTATAGAAAATTTCCGTACCGTCTTTCGTGGTGATCGTGCTCATCTGCTGACTCCTTCGGGGATGAAGTCTGCCGTCTCCGGCAGGTGGATGAAGCGTGCCTCTCAGATCATTCGCGGAGCACGGGCCGTGCCGCCCGACGAAACCGCTAGCCCCGCTAGCCGTGCTAACCGCGAACGCAGGACAAACTCGAAGCGTGTGGGGTGACCGGGTGGAGCGTGGAAGAAAAACGACCGTCAATACGTGGCGGGATGCTTACTCAAGCATGACATGGCCTGCAACACACCTTGATGACGGACTCACGAAGAACGCGACCGGTTCACGTGTGGTATTCGAAACGACGGGCAGGAATACCGCAGCAAATCGCGACGCGGCGCTCATCCATTTCAAGCACGCGGCGGCACTGATGAACCGCCCGCTAGCAACTTGCATGGTAGAAACAAACTAGCCTGATGGCTAGCTAACAGGCTAATAGAAAGTCGGCGCGAACGGAGGTATTGTCGGTTGATGACGAATGGACCTTGGTCCCGAACCTTGATCCGTTACCCCCATTCAGGCAACCCATGTCAAAGGAGACATCCACCGTGCCGCGCCCGCCATCGCGCCCAGCACGACTCGAACCAGCCGAACCGCTAGTTGCGCCAACGCCGTCGTAACCGCTCATCGCGGTCCTGCTTCCGCCTTCTTTCCGCCGTTCGATCCTCTGCCGGGCAATGCCTCAGCCTTTTGCCGCATGACACCAACAATCGGCAACGTCGCATGCTTGTGCGTTAATAACATATTTGTTATCATCGATTCCAATGGCATTTACGATCGGCTTCTACAACGAAAAGGTCAAAGTGAACGTTGCCTCCCTACCGAAAACGCTGCTCGCGCGCTTTATCGCGCTGGCCGATCGCATGGAGGAATACGGCCCGAATCTCGGCGAGCCACACACCGCATCCATGGGTGGCGGCTTGTTCGAGATGCGCCTGAAAGACGCGGAGGGCATCGCCAGAGTGTTCTACTGCTCGATCGTGGAACGGCAAATCGTCATGCTTCACAGCTTCGTGAAGAAGTCACAACAAACGCCACGTAACGAACTGGACGTGGCGCGCAAAAGACTGCTGGAGATCAGAAATGGCAACTTATAAGGCAATGCGCGAGCGGGCGCTCGCCGATCCCGAAGTACGCGCCGAATACGAACGGCTGAACCGTGAAGAATTCGCCCTGCTCGATCAGATGCTCGCCGCGCGGCGTGAAGCCGGCTTGACACAAGCGCAAGTCGCCGAGCGCATGGGCACGAAAGCGCCGGCCATCACCCGGCTGGAACGGGCGCTTGCTTCAGGGCAGCACTCGCCTTCTGTCGACACGTTGCGCCGCTACGCGGCCGCGTGCGGCAAGCAATTGTTCATTTCGATCGCCTAGCCTGCGCCTTTATTCCGGCGGTTCCTGCTGCTCCTGCGCCTCGATCGCCTGCTTCACGCGCATCAAGTCAAGCGCATGCGCCTTCTGATCTTTCTGTATGCGCTCGGTCGGCCCCACTACGGAAAGACCATACAGGTCCCCGCCAATCGTCACGGCCACCGCGATCGCCGACAGCTCCGGCGCGCTCTCGCCGAGATTGGCGCACCAGCCCTGAACCTTTGCAGACGCCGCTTGCGCGACGAGCGCGGGCAGATCGGCAACAGTCGCAGCAGTGAAGCGTTCGAACGACAGTTGCGCGCCGAGTGATTGCTGTGCGGTGGTATCGAGTTCACCGAAAATCGCCTTGCCGATCGAGTTCGCGTGCAACGGCCGCAACTCACCGGGCGCACGCGTGTAACGAATCGCCTTGGTCGACTCGACCACATCGAGATACACCACAGCGGTGCCGTGAATCTTGCCGAGCACCGCCGTCTCGCCACTCGCGTCGCGCAATTCGACGAGGCGCGGATGGATCATCTCGACGATCGGGTCGACCGCATTGATCGCGTTTGCGAGCAGTTGCAAGCGACGCGTCGGATAGTAGCCGCCGCGTTTTCTAACCTCGACCAGGTAGCCGCGGCTCACCAGCGTGCGGGCGAGCGCGAGACAGCTCGACACCGGCACGTTCAGCAAACGCGCGAGTTCGGTGAGCGGCAGCGGCCGTTGTTCGGCGGCGAACAATTCGAACAGGTCTAACGTGCGGGCTACGAGTTTGACATCCATGGCGGCGAGGTGAAACGCTCAGTACGACTTCGGCAGGCCCAGTACTTTCTCCGCGATGAAACACATGATCATCTGCGGGCTCACGGGCGCGAGCCTCGGAATCATACACTCCCGCAGATAGCGTTCGACATGATATTCCTTGGCGTAGCCCATCCCGCCGAGGGTGGCGATCGCCGTCTGGCATGACTGGAATGCGGCTTCCGCGGCGAGGTACTTGGCCGCGTTGGCTTCGGCACCGCAGGGCTGACCGGCGTCGTAGAGCGAGGCGGCTTTGAACACCATCAGATTGGCCGCCTCGAGCTGCATCCAGGCTTGGGCGAGCGGATGCTGAATGGCCTGGTTCTGGCCAATCGGCCGGCCAAATACCACACGCTCCTTCGCGTACTGCGTCGCTCGCCTCAACGCCGCCTGACCGAGACCGATGGCTTCGGCGGCAATCAGGATGCGCTCGGGGTTCAAGCCATGCAGCAGATAGCGAAAACCCGCGCCCTCGTCGCCGATGCGGTCCTCGACCGGCACGCGCAGGTTGTCGATGAACAGCATGTTCGAATCAACCGCCTTGCGGCCCATCTTTTCGATTTCCCGCACTTCCACGCGCTCGCGGTCGAGGTCGGTATAGAACAGCGTGAGACCGTCGGTCGGTTTGGCGGCCTGGTCGAGCGGCGTGGTCCGCGCGATGATCAGCATCTTGTTCGCGACCTGAGCCGTCGAGATCCAGATCTTGCGGCCAGTCAGCACGTAGTGGTCGCCTTCGCGCACGGCCTGGGTTTTCAGGTGCGTGGTATCGAGGCCGGCGTCCGGTTCGGTTACCGCGAAGCAGGCCTTGTCGCGGCCCTCGATCAGCGGCGGCAAAAAACGCTGCTTCTGTTCGTCGCTGCCGAACACCTGCACCGGGTTGAGCCCGAAGATGTTCATATGTACCGCCGAGGCGCCCGACAAGCCCGCGCCAGTGCCGCTGATCGTGCGCATCATCAGCGCGGCTTCGGTCATGCCGAGACCCGAGCCGCCAAATTCCGGCGACATCGCAATGCCGAGCCAGCCCGCATCGGCCAACGTGCGATGAAAGTCATGCGGAAAACCACCATCGCGATCGCGGGCGAGCCAGTACTCGTCGTCGTATTTTTCGCAGATCTTTTCGATCGCGGCCTGGATCGATTGCTGGTCTTCGGTAAGATCGAAATTCATGTCTACGTCCTGAGTCGTTGCTGCTGGGTCTTTAATGCTGGGTCTTTAATGCTGGGGCGTTAATGCTGGGTCATTGCTGCCGGGTCATTGCTGTTCATTACCTGCGTCTCTCCACCCCCACGCGAAGCGCATTCAAATACGGATTTAAAGCGGAAACACGCCGATCAACACCGCGGTGAACACCATGAGGATCGTGGCGGCGAACAGAAAGGGAATCGTGAATTTCTGGTGCTCGGCCAGTTCGACACCCGTCAGGCCGACGATCAGAAATGTCGCGGGCGTCAGCGGGCTAACCGGAAAACCGGTCGTCATCTGACCAAGCAAGGCGGCCTGCGCCATCTGCACCGGCGGCACGCCGAGTATCTTCCCGCTCTCGGCCAGCACCGGCAAAATGCCGAAGTAAAACGAATCGGGATCGAACAGCAGGCTCAAAGGCATCGAGACGAGCCCGAGCACGAACGGCATATGGCGCGCATGGTCGACCGGCACGTGCTGCACCACGACCTGCGCCATCGCCGCCAGCATGCCGGTGCCCGACATGATGCCGGTGAACGCGCCCGCCGCGAGCAGGACGCTCGCCATCATCAGCGCGGCTTTGGCATGCGCGTCGATCCGCTCGCGCTGCTGCGCGACGTCCGGATAATTGATGATCAACGCGGCAACCGTGCCGAGCATGAACATCACCATCGGATCGACAATGCCCGATACCAGCGTGACCAGCACTATCAGCGTCAACGCAAGGTTGACCCAGAAGCGGCCTGGGCGGCGCAACGCCAGCTCCTCCGGCGTGAGCTCGCGAGGCGTCACCGCGACCGTCGCCGCATTCGCGCGATCGAGACCGAGGCGCTTTTCTTCGCGTTTGCCGAGCACATACGCAGTGCCGAAAACGAAAATCAGACCCACGATCTGCATCGGAATCATCGGATAGAAAATCGCCGTACCGGGAATATGCAAGGCGGCCGAGGCGCGCAGCATCGGCCCGACCCATGGCAGAAAATTGACACCGGCCGCCATCGACGCCACGCACGCGAGAATCCGCTTGTCGATGCCGAGGCGCGTGTACAGCGGCAGCATCGCCGGTAAGGTGACCAGGAACGTCACCGCGCCGGAACCGTCGAGGTGAATCAGCAAGGCGAGCAGTGCCGAGCCCATCACAATGCGCGTCGGATGGCAGCCGACCACGCGCAATACGCCGTTGATGATCGGATCGAGCATGCCCGCATCCGTCAGGATGCCGAAGAACAGAATGGCGAACACGAACATGCCGGCTACGGGCCCGATGTTCTGCACACCGTGCACGATGTACTTGCCCGTCGAAAGCCCAAAACCGGCGACGAGTGCCGCGCCGATCGGCACGACGATCAGCGCGACCAGCGGTGAGAGGCGCTTCGTGATGATCAGCCCGAATAGCGCGACAATGGCGACCGTGCCGATCAGCGCGAGCATGGTGCGGCCCCTCGCACGCCGTACGCCCACTCAACGGGCCCGACGAAACCGGACCTAAAACCCGACGGCGAGCGTCGTCCTGCGCAATCAAAGCACATGTTGTCTCCATGGCGGCACGCGGCCGCTTTTTGTCGTATCCAGGGGGTTGGTCGAGCGGGCTGATCAAGCGGACTGATCAAGACTGAGCGCGGCGACGCGAAAACATCAGCCGTCCGCGGGCGGCTTGCCAAAGACCTGCTCGGCGTGCTCATTGAGCGCCGGAGGCGTGCTACGGTAACTGGCCGGCGTGCGGCTCAGCTTGATCGGCGACGCAATGCCCCTGTAGGTGCCCATTTCCACCCGCATGCCGCGATGCGCCGTATGCGGATGCTCCAGCGCCGCACCGAGCCCAAGCACCGGCGCACACGGCACGCCACGCCGGATCAACGTGTCGGCGAGCAACTCGCCTTCCCATGACGCAAAGCGTTTCTCGAGTTCGGCGCGCAACTCGCGGCGATGCGCGCTGCGCTCCTTGTTGCTGGCAAAACGCGGATCCTCGACGAGCACCTGCGCATCGATCACGGCGCACAGTCCCGCGAATTGCGAGTTATTGCCCACTGCCAGAAAAATATCGACGCTGCCCGTATGGAACATGTCGTACGGCGTGATGTTGGGATGCGCGTTGCCGCTGCGTTGCGGCTCTTTGCCCGAGTAAAACCAGTTCGGCGTATGCGGATGCAAGATCGACAGCGCGCTGTCGAACAACGTCGATTCGACGAACTGACCACGCCCGCTCGTGTCGCGTTCGCGCAGCGCCATCAGGATGCCGAGCGCGGCGTTCAGCCCGGTGACCAGATCGACGATCGGCACGCCGATGCGCAACGGCGCACCGCCCGCCTCCCCGTTCACGCTCATCAAACCGGTGAGCGCCTGGACCGCCGCGTCGTAACCGGGCAACGCGCCGAGCGGGCCATCCGCGCCGAAACCGGAAACACGGCAATGCACGAGCCGCGGAAAGCGCGCCTGCAACGTGTCATAGCCGAGGCCCCAGCGTTCCAGCGTGCCGATCTTGAAGTTTTCGACGAGCACGTCGGCCGTCTCGAGCAGTGCCAGCAGTTTCTGACGCTCGGACTCCTGCCTCAGATCGAGCGCGACGCCGAGCTTGTTGCGATTCACGCCGACGAAATACGAGGCCGTGTCGCCGTCGAACGGCGGCCCCCAGGTGCGGGTTTCGTCGCCGTCAGGCGGCTCGACCTTGACGACCTCGGCACCGTGGTCAGCGAGGATTTGCGTGCAGTAGGGACCACCCAGCACGCGTGACAAATCGATGATGCGGAGTCCCGCGAGCGAACCGGGCGTGAGATTGAGCAAGGCCTGTCTCCCTGATTGGTCGAGGGCACACCGCGACCGTTAATTCCTGCACATGAATAAAACTTTACGCTCAGGAAATATTGAAGTCAAGCGGGTTACGGGGAAACACCAGGTTCGTGCAATCGGCGGCAAAAGGGCCAGGGCCCATTGTTGCAGCGCGGTCTATTGCCGCAGTTTCGCGTCCACTACGCGCAATGCAGGCAAGTGCGCGATTGGGAAAACTTGATACCTATCAACGATTTGCCGTCTCAAAATCGAAAATTCGCGCGAAACAAGGTGGTTTTTTGACGCACGTCGCGTCGCAGCAAAAAACAACGCGTTCCCCTACTCTTGCGCCATCTGCCCAGCGCAGTGCGCACCGACAACGGTCGACGCGCGTAGTCCGCCTCCGGGCACGACGCACCTAAGCCATTTCACGCTCATGAACTCCGCAATTTCGGCATTCGATCTCGCCCGCATTCAATTTGCGTTCACCGTTTCGTTTCACATTGTTTTTCCGGCGCTCAGCATCGGCCTCGCCAGCTTCATCGCCGTGCTCGAATGGCGCTGGCTGAAAACCGGTAAGGCGTACTACAAAGATCTTTGCCTGTTCTGGTCGAAGATCTTCGCAGTCGCCTTCGGTATGGGTGTTGTGTCCGGCGTCGTGATGAGCTATCAGTTCGGCACCAACTGGTCAGGCTTCTCCAGTTTCGCCGGGCCCATCACCGGGCCGCTGCTGATGTACGAGGTAATGACCGCGTTCTTCCTCGAAGCGGGCTTCCTCGGCATCATGCTGTTCGGCTGGCAGCGTGTGAGTCCGCGCGCCCACTTCGGCGCCACGTTGATGGTAGCGATCGGCACGTTGATCTCGACCTTCTGGATTCTCGCGTCCAATAGCTGGATGCAAACGCCGCAAGGCTTTGAAGTGGTGAACGGCCACGTCGTGCCGCTCGACTGGTTCAAGATCATTTTCAATCCGTCGTTCCCGTACCGGCTCGCGCATATGGCGCTGGCGGCATTCATCGTCGCGGGGCTGGTGGTGGCGGCGGTGGGCGCATGGCATCTGCTGCGTGGCCGGCGTGATCCGGCGGTCAAGAAGATGTTCTCGATGGCGCTCTGGCTGCTCCTGATCCTCACGCCGATCCAGGCAGTCGTCGGCGATCAGCATGGTCTGAACACGCGCAAATATCAGCCCGCCAAAATCGCCGCGATCGAGGGTCTGTGGGAAACCGAGAAAGGCGGCACGCCGCTGAATCTGTTCGGCATTCCCGATATGAAAGCGGAGACCACGCGTTATGCCGTGTCGATTCCGCACCTCGGCAGCCTGATCCTCACGCATAGCTGGGACGGCGAGATTCGCGGCCTGAAGGAATTCCCACCGGAAGACCGGCCGAACTCGACGGTGGTGTTCTGGAGCTTTCGCATCATGGCCGGGCTCGGCGTGCTGATGATCCTGATGTCCCTCGCCGCCTGGGCGCTGCGCCGCCGCGACCGGCTGTTCGAAGCGAAGTGGTTTCAGCGCGTCGCGGTAGCAATGGGTCCGACCGGCTTCATCACCTTGCTGGCGGGTTGGGTCACCACGGAAGCGGGCCGTCAGCCGTGGGTGGTGTACGGCGTGATGCGCACCTCGCAAGCGGTGTCGCCGCTCACCACGCAGCAGGTCGGCATCTCGCTGATGGCGTTCGTGGTCGTCTACTTCCTTGTGTTCGGCACCGGCATCTACTACATGCTCAAGCTGATGCGCGCGGGTCCCGCGCTGCCGGGACACACCCCGCACGGCGTGCCGGAACCCACGCCGAATCAGACCGCGCGCCGCCCGCTGTCCGCCGCCGATCAGATGATCGACGCCGCCTGACCTGATCCGCCAAAGAAAGAGAAAGAAAATGGACGTAACCGTAGCGTGGGCCGCGATCATCGCACTGGGCCTTTTCATGTATGTGGTGCTCGACGGCTTCGATCTGGGTATCGGCATCGTCTTCCCGTTCTTTCCCGATGAGAAAGAACGCGACCTGATGATGAATACCGTTGCGCCCGTGTGGGACGGCAACGAAACCTGGCTGGTGCTGGGTGGCGCCGCGTTGTTCGCGGTGTTTCCGGTGGTCTATTCGACCGTGCTGTCCGCGCTGTATCTGCCGCTGATTTTCATGCTCGTGTGCCTGATTTTCCGCGGCGTGTCGTTCGAGATTCGCGCCAAGGCCAAACGCACGAAACATTTGTGGGACCTGGCGTTCATCGGCGGATCGGCGGGCGCCACGTTCTTTCAGGGCATCGTACTGGGCGCGTTCCTGCAAGGCATCCCGGTGATCGACGGCGGCTATGCGGGCGACGCCTTCGGCTGGCTCACGCCGTTCAGTCTGTTGACCGGACTCGGTCTGGTGATCACCTACGCGCTGCTCGGCTGCTGCTGGCTGGTTGCGAAAACCGAAGGTGATCTGCAACGCCGCCTGCATCGCGTGGTATGGCCGCTGACGCTCGTGCTGCTCGGGTTCATCGCAATGGTCAGTCTGTGGACACCGCTGCAAGATCCGAATATCGCGCAACGCTGGTTCCACGACAACCTGTTCTACCGTCTGCTGCCGGTGCCGTTCCTTGTCGCGGTCTGCGCGTTCTTCATGCGTCGCGCGGTACGCGCGCGGCATCACAACACGCCGTTCGTGCTGGCGCTTCTGCTGGTGCTGCTCGGTTATGCCGGGCTGCTGGTGAGCTTGTGGCCGTATGCGATTCCTTCGAGCATGACCCTCTGGGAGGCCGCCGCGCCGCGCTCGAGCCAGATGTTCACGCTAGTTGGCGCAGCGGTGATTCTGCCGGTCATCATCGCTTATACGACGATGGGATATTGGGTATTTCGAGGCAAGGTGCGTCATGGCGACCAACATCACTATCACTAAGGACGCGGGCGTCAACGCCGCCCGCAACGGGTCTCGCCTGCCCACGCGCCGGCTGCCGGGCTGGCTGTGGTTCGTCGCGCTGTGGTGTTTCGGCGTGGGCTCGGCCATGTCGCTCGGTTTCGCATTCAAGCTTCTGATGAATGCCACGTTATTCGCCGTGAAATGACTCATGTATTCGAATCCCGCATTCGTGTGATTTCATCTGGTGCGCATAACCTGCGGATTCCTGCGTAGACTGCTTCAAAATTGTGTCATGCGGCTCGTCTTCCTACCAAGCCGGAACCTATGCGCGGGAGACCTGCCTTACACAATATGCTGGTGCATCGAACCAGCCGGCGAGCATATAACTAGACTGTCAAATTATGCGGCGGGCCGCGAAGCTCGCCGCGCCATCGATCGGCATATGATCGCGGGGTAGCCGGCCATGACGCCATACGAAAATAGAAGTAAAACGGGAAGCGAAGCCAGAAGCACGGCGGTGGTAGTCCACAACGCGCAGGTCCGACTTGCGGAGACATTATGAAGTTTCTTGTGGCCGACGACCATGAACTGATCCGGCAAGGCGTCAAAGGTCTGTTGCGCGGCCTCGACCCCGACGCGCAATTCGACGAGGCCGATAGCTGGGAAACACTCGCGGCCGCCGCGCGGCCCGACGCCGACCACGACCTCGCCATTGTCGATCTGCATATGCCGGGCATGAGCGGCGCTTCGTCGCTCGAAGTGCTGTTGAAGGCGAACCCCGCGTTGCCGGTCGTCGTGCTCTCCGCTGAAGAATCGCCCGACGAAATGCGCGCGGTGCTGGCCGCCGGCGCGCTGGGTTTCGTACCCAAGCGGCAACCTGCCAGCGTCATGCTCAAGGCGATCGAACTGGTTCTGTCAGGCGGCGCCTATGTGCCGATGGAAGCGCTCAGCCTGCTGGGCTCGCGCGAGACGCAAGCCGCGCCCGCACATGCTGAGGCGGCGGCCGAACTGGCCGCTCATGCCTCGTCTCAAGGCGGCGCCGCGCTCACTGAACCGATCGTCCAGATCCCGGCGCTGCAGCCGCACCAGCAACATTTGCTGGAAAACCTGTCGCCCAGACAGCAAGACATCATGCGGCTCGTGCATCGCGGCTGGACCAACAAGATGATCGCGCGCGAGCTGGGTGTCGCGGAAGGCACCGTCAAGGTTCATCTTTCGGTGATCTTCCGGGCGCTCGGCGTGCACAACCGCTCCACGGCGATCGCCGTGATCAACGGCTGGCTCGAAGCCGGGAAAACCCTGTAACGACGGATCCGCGGGCGGCGCTCATGCCGCCGGTTGTTGCGCCCGTTGCAGCGCCCTCTGTAGCGCCCTTTAAGCCGCCCGTCCTTTATCCAGTTCGGCCTGTTGCCACAACATCTCGAGGGTGCGCCGCAAGCGGGCCGGCGTGACCGGTTTGTGCAGCACCGGAATTCCCTGCAAGGCCAGCGCCGCCAGTTCCGCCGACGCCATATCGCCCGTGATCAGCAAGGTCACCACGCCTTCGTGTCCGGCCCGCGCGAGCACATTGCGCACGGCCGACAACGCTTGCGCGCCGGTCCGGTGATTGGCCAACTGGTAGTCGCATAACACGGCATCCGGCACGAAGCCGTCTTCCAGCGCGACGAGCGCGTCGACCTCGTCGTGCGCGCCACGCACGATGCAGCCCCAGCGTCCCAGCAGACTGGCGAGTCCCTCGAGAATCGACGGTTCGTCGTCGATGCAGAGTACGCGCCGCCCCTGGGCCGACAGGCCGCCCGCCACCGTCTCGTTCAGGCTCGCGACAATCCCACTGGCGTCGCCCGGCCGCACGGGAAAGCGGAACGTCGACCCGCGGCCCGGCGCCGAGCGGAATTGCAACTCGCCGCCCAGCATCTCGACCAGACGCTTCACCGTCGGCAAGCCTAAACCGTGGCCCTGGCGCGCGTCGCGCTGGGGGTTGGCGACCTGATAGAACTCTTCGAAAATTCGCTCATGCTCCGCGGCCGGAATGCCGATGCCGGAATCGCGCACCTCGATATAGCCGCCCGAAGCTCGCCCGGCGCGGCGGTAGCCGACCCAGATCGCGCCCTCCTCGGTATAGCGCACCGCGTTCGAGAGCAGATTGCTCAGCACACGCTCGACCAGCACCGGATCGTCATGCACGACCGCCGAGGCCGGCGCGATCCGCAACGCGAGGCCCTTGGCCGCCGCTTGCGGGCGGTACTGGCTGCCGACACGCTCGAACAATTCCGACAACCGGAAATGCAAGCGGATCACCTGGGTCACACCGCTTTCGAGCCTGGCGAGATCGAGCACCTGGTTGAACAACTGGTTCAACGCTTCGACGTTATGAACAATGTGCTGGGCCGTCTTCGCGTGCTGCACGGGCGTCGCCGCCGCGTCGTTGAGCGAAGCCGCCAGCAGTCCGATCGCATGCAGCGGCTGGCGCAAATCGTGGCTCGCGGCGGCAAAAAAACGCGTTTTGGCAAGACTCGCCTCTTCGGCGACACGCTTTTGCGCCGCCAGCGACTCGGCCAGGTATTGCTGATCGACGCGCGCCTGCACGACCTGGTGGAACAGCTTGCGATAGCTCAGCGCATAGACGTTGATCGCGCAGAAGAAGAACGCGAGGACGATCGCGAGAATCGTGCGGTCGAACGTATGCGTGCCGAAATGCAGCACGATCGACGGCAGCAGCAGAAACGGAATCGAGGTCGAAAAGTTGAGCAGGTCGAAGCCGTTCGACATGAACACGCCGGCGGCCAGCGTGACGAGCATCACCGTGTGCAGCAGCGGCAGGTCGGTTTGCGGGCTCTGGAACGCGAACCACACCGCCAGCCCCGGCCCGCTATACAGCAGCACGCCGCGCACCGCATGCAGGTTGATCCAGCCGCGCGGCGTGACCAGTTGCGGGTAGCGACGATTGCAGATCCACAACGCGAGGCCTGCGCAATTGGCCAGCGCGTAGAACCCGAAGCACGCGATGAACAGCCGCGGCGACGGAATATTCGGCCAGTAGATCGCCACCAGCACCGCGATCGAGAACCAGTGCGAAAAGAAGGCGATGGGATCTTGCGCGTATAGCACGCGCACCAGGTCTTCGTCGATTGCACGCTGGATGGGTGCGGCCCGCATCATGCGGTCTCCTGTCAGGTATTGCGGTACTCGAGCGCGCCGCTACGGTGATCCGGTGCAACCCACGGCTTTCAGAAGGCAAACAGACAACCCGATAAACGGGCAAGGACAGGCGGAAATACGGATGGTTTACCCGATAGTTTACCCATCAGCTAACACTTAATCCATATAGGCGAAGCCCGCGCCGGAAACCATACTGACGTCACTTTCAAGCGCGGTTTAACAGTTTCAGCCCCCTTCCCCGCCTGTAGTCAAGGCTCCCGCGCTCCTGGTCTTTCCCCTTATGGAGGTTTTCATGGGCGCAGTTCCGAGCCACGCGTTCGTCCGCAATCTCGACGATGCGATCCTGCCCGACTTGTGGCGCCGGCGTACCCAGTTGTCCGGCGACGAAATGGTGTCGATGGTCGATCTGGTCAAGCGGGCGCTGCGCACTTATCACCCGCTTGAATTGCAGGCGCTCGGTGAGGACAAGGAAGAACTGGTCGCGCAGTTCATCTACGCGAAAGTGCTGCGCCTCGCACCCGGCCATACGGACACCAATGCCTGCGCCGACAGCGCGCCGTCCAACGGCTACGCACTGTGCGCGTATTTTCGCCGGTACCTGATCGACTGCCTGCGCAGCGCCGGCCATCAACGCAATGTGTCGATGGAAAACGAAGGCATGGCGCAGGAAATCGATCTGCACGCGCAGGCGCTGGAAGACCCGGTCGAAAGCGTATTGCTGCAATACGGTCTTAATGAACAAGGCGTGCGGCTTGCCGCGCGCGCGTTTATCGACAGCCTCGACGAACCGGAGCGCATCGTACTGGCCGGCAGCCTCGGCTGGTGCTCGGAAGGCAAAGGCGGTCTGTCGGCAGTCGCGGCTCAGCATCGGGTGCCCTCCTATCACTATCGCGCCGTCAAACTTGGCGTCACCATGAAAAAGACGGCCGGCGCCGCCGAATTTTCCAATACCAAGATCGGCCGCTGGCTGACCGACGAACTCGGCATCGAGATCGACATCGACAATCGCGCGGTGATTCTGCTCGCGTTGAACCTGCTCGCCGCCGAATCGAGCGACAGCGAAATGAATGAAGTAGCCGCCTAATAGCGACTTCACAGAGCGCCTTCACAGGCCGACGTGGGGCGACGGCGGCTTTCTTCTTCCTTGCAGAAATCGGACTGGCTCCATGCACGCGCCCCGTACGATGCGCCTTTTTTTGACATCGCGCATCGCCTGGGATAAAAAAGCGGCAGCCGCACACCGTCTTCCTTCCGAAGTCCGGGTTCCCTACCCGGCATCCCCTTCCTGACGAGGTGGTCCTGATGAACCGCTTATCGAGCGCCCTGACAGCAATGCAGTCGCATTACGATGTTGTGGTGGTGGGTTCGGGGTATGGCGGTGCGATCGCCGCAAGCCGTATGGCGCGCGCCGGTCGCAGCGTGTGCGTGCTGGAACGCGGTCGCGAATTCATGGCCGGCGACTACCCCCGCACGCCGATCGAAGGCGCCGCGCAGATTCAGTACAACACCGCCCTCGCGCAAATCGGCTCGCCGCTCGCGCTGCTCGAAGTCCATGTGAATCAAGAAGTGAATGCGGTGGTGGGCTGCGGACTGGGCGGCACGTCGCTGATCAACGCGAACGTCGCGCTCAAAGCCGACCCGCGTCTATGGGACGACGAACGCTGGCCCGAGGCGCTGCGCGCCGATGCGGCAGGACGCGACAGAGGCTACGAACTCGCCCACGCCATGCTCCAGCCGTCGGCGGTGTCCGGCGATTTTTTGCAGTTGCCGAAACTGCTGGCGCTCAAACAATCCGCGCAGGCGCTCGGCATGGCAGATCGCTTTTACCCACCCGAGGTCACGGTGACCTTCGAGGACCGGGTGAACGCGGCGGGTGTAGAGCAGAAGGCCTGCGTCGGTTGCGGCGATTGCAACTCAGGCTGCAATTACGACGCGAAGAATTCCACGCACATGAACTATCTGCCTGATGCCGTCGCGCACGGCGCCCATATTTTCACGGGCGCGGCAGTGCATTCGGTGGGTCGCGACGCAGCCACGCAAAAGTGGCTCGTGCGGTTTCAGGAGGTCAAGCTGGGCCGCGAGAGTTATGACGCGCCCGATCTGTTCGTCAGCGCCGATATCGTCATCGTGTCGGCCGGTACGATCGGCTCGACTGCCCTGCTGCTGCGCTCGCGCGAGGCGGGGCTTACCGTTTCGGACATGCTCGGCCAACACTTAACCGGTAACGGCGACGTCCTCGCCTTCGCCTACAACACCGATAAGGTCATCAACGGCATCGGCTGGGGGGCGCACAAGCCAGGCGAGATCCCGGCGGTCGGCCCGACCATTACCGGCATCATCGACCACCGCGATACCCCCGACGTGAAAGACGGCTTCGTGATCGAAGAGGGCTCGCTCGCCGGTGCGGTCGGCGCCGCGATGACCGCCCTGCTCGGCGGCGCCGCGCCGCTCGAAGGCGTCGACATTCCTGCGCCGCGCGCCGCCGGGGAACCGCTCGGCTACGACGCGCGCGTGATCGAGAGCTTCCTGCGCGGCCCCTACCACGGCGCCCTCAACCACACGCAAACCTACCTGGTGATGGCGCATGACGACGAAAGCGGCCAGATCCGCGTGGACGACAGGGGCAGGCCGCGCATCGACTGGCCGAACGCCGGCAAGCAGCCGATCTTCCAGACCGTCGAAGCAACGCTCAAGAAAGCGCAGACGCCGCTCGGCGGCAAATACGTGCGCAACCCGATCTCGACCGACCTGCTCGATAACCGCACCGTCACCGTGCATCCGCTCGGCGGCTGCGGCATGGGTGAGGACGCCGAGCGCGGCGTGGTCGACCATCAGGGCCGGGTTTTCAGCAGCACGGCCGGACATACGGTGCACGACGGCCTGTACGTGATGGATGGCGCGGTCATGCCGATGTCGCTCGGCGTCAATCCGTTGCTGACGATTTCCGCGCTGGCAGAACGCAATTGCGCGCTGCTCGCCACCGCGCGAGGCTGGAACATCGACTACCAGGCCGTGGGCACGGCCACTGCACCAGCGCCTCAACAGATCGGCCTGCACTTCACCGAAACGATGGTCGGCACCTATACGCCGGCCGGGGTGGGCGAAGCCGCCACCAGTCCGATTGAATTCACGTTAACAGTCGAATCGGACAATCTGGCCGATATGCTGAGCAATCCACAGCATCTGGCCCACACCACCGGCACGCTGACTTGTCCCGCGCTCAGTGCGCAACCCATGACGATCACCGACGGCACCTTCAACCTGTTCGTGGTCAATGAATCGGATGTGGACGAGCGCAACATGAATTACCGCATGACGCTCAATTCCACTGAAGGCAAGACGTACACCCTGAGCGGACAGAAGATCATCACGCGAACGTCGCCAATCAATCTATGGGAACAGACCAACACGCTCTACGCCGAAATTCGCGACCCGGCGCAAGCAGACGCGCCGGTCATCGGCAAAGCGACGCTGATCATCACGCCCGAGAATTTCCTCAAGCAGCAGCGCACGCTTGAAGTCACCAACGCACCCGATCTGGAAACGCGCCTTGAATGGACCCTGAAGTTCGGCAAGTTTTTTGCGGGCGTGCTGTTCACCGAATACGGCGGCGTGGCCGCGCCTTTGCAGTTTTATGATCCAAAAGCGCCGCCGCGCCAGAAGCGCGCGCTGCGCGCACCCGTGCCGCAAATGGTCTTCTTCGACACGCCCGACGGGACTACCCTGCGACTCACGCGCTACGCCGGGCCGCCCAACGCACCCCTGCGCCCCGTGCTGCTGATTCACGGCTCGGGCGTGTCGAGCCGGATCTTTTCCACCGATCTGACCGGGACCAATCTGGTGGAATATCTCTGTGCGGCCGGCTACGACGTGTGGCTCGTCGACCTGCGCGTCAGCATCGAAATGCCGAGCGTGCTGGTGCCGACCAACGTCGACAAGGTCGCTCGCGAGGACATCCCGGCGGCGGTCTCCAAAGTGCGGGCCTTGACCGGCCTGCCGGACATTCAGGTGCTCGGCCACTGCATGGGCGGCATGGCATTGACGATGTCGCTGCTGGCCGGCCTCGAGGGCGTGCGCTCGGCGGTCATCTCGCAGGTCTCGGCGCATCCGGTGCCAGGCACGCTGGAAAAGATCAAGTGCGGCCTGCATATCCCCGACATCATGGGGCATCTCGGCGTGCTCGACCTGACCGCCTTTACGGAACACCGGTCGTGGCCTCAGAATCTGCTCGACGAAGCGTTGCGGCTCTACCCGCTCAACCACCAACAGGGCTGCGGCAGCCCGATCTGTCACCGGGCGACCTTCCTCTACGGCCTGCTCTACGAACATCAGCAATTGAACGAGACGCTTCACGCGAACCTTCAGGAATTGTTCGGCGTGCATGATATCGAAGTGTTCAGGCATCTGGCCGCGATGGTGCGAGCGGGCAAGGTTGTCGATGCGGGCGGCAAAGACGTGTACCTGACAGGGACGGACGGCATGCGAGGTCTGCAAGGCATGCGATTGCCGATCGGCTTCATCCACGGCGAAAAAAACGAAACCTATCTGCCGGTGAGTACCGAGCTCACCTACGACATGCTGGTCAGGCACTTTCCCGAGCAGCCGTATGAACGGCATCTGATTCCCGGCTACGGGCATGTCGACTGTATCTTCGGCAAGAACGCGGCGGTGGATGTCTATCCGGTGATTGCGCGGTATCTGAACGCGCATTGACGAGGGGCGAGCGCCCAGTCGCCAAAGGATCGGAGAATCTGGCGGCTGCGTGCACGGGGTTGCACTCCGCGCCCTGTTCGGGCCGCCGTTCAGGTATGGTATGCATAAGGGGGCGCCGAGCATCCGCAAGAAGCAAAGGCACTGCTCGACTACCTCGCCTCGCCCGCCGCACAGCCCGTGGTCACCTCGACCGGGTTGGACCCTGTCGCAACACGTTGACGAAGCGGTTGGCGCAGTTCCGGCAAACGCCTGTCATTCCATCCGCCTTGGCTTGCAAGTTAGAATCGGACCCTCCTTCGATATCCGCCAGGTTGAGGGGCCACGCACGTCAGGGCGGCTTCACTAAAAATTCTTCATAAAACTATGGAACAGTTGACCTTCGGGGCCTGCGTCAAAAAAGGGTGGATCAGTTCGTGGCAAGCCGTCACGCAGATGCCCTGGTTGTTTCTGGGTGTTTGCGCCGTGTTGGCCTGCACCTCGCTGCTGATAGGACAACGTCCCGCCGCCACTGACAATATGGATGCGATGACGCGTGTCGGCCACGGCCTGCTGTCACTGGTCTGGTTCGTTCTACAACTGGCGGTATCCGGCACGCTGACCATCAAGGTCCATCGTTTCGTGCTGCTAGGCGAAGGCGCGCATCCGCTCGTGCCGCTCAACGGCAAACCGCTCGCCCGCTATGCGCTGGTGTGGCTCGCCATCATGCTGGTCGTGCTGGCGATCATAGGGTTCACATTTTTCGCCATGCGGGCGTTGAAGATGGGATTCCTGGTTTATGTGCCGCTGCTGCTCATTTATCTATTCGTGCTTATCCGCCTGAGCCTGCTTTATCCGTCCATCGCACTCGGCAGCCGGGTTGCCCTGCGCGCGGCGTGGCGGGACAGCCGTGGGCACGTGTGGAGCATCATCGGCGTGGGTTTCGTGACCTATGTGCCGCTCTTTATCGTCACCGCTCTTTTTTTCGTGGTCGTTGGCCCGAAGATGCTGGCCACGCATCAGACCCAGGGCGTAGCCGTCCTCGCGATCTTTCAGGCGCTGCTCAATGCCGTGTTCGTCGTGTTCGCAGCGGCCTCGCTGTCATGGCTATACCGGCGCTATGCCAACGAACTGCTGACGCACGCCGAAGACGCGCCGCGTTAAATCGCGCGGCGCGCCCTCGCTTAGAACAGCTTGCCTGGATTCAGAATGCCGTGCGGATCCAAAGCGTGTTTGATCGCGGCCATGGCGGCCAATTCAGCCGGTGAGCGCGAGATCGGCAAGTACTCGCGCTTGAGCAAGCCTATCCCGTGTTCCGCCGACACCGAGCCGCGCAACGGCCCCAGCATCTCGTAGACGAACCCATACACCGCACGATGATCGACGCCTGGGATCGAATGGCCGTCGACGGTGACATGCAGATTCGAGTCGCCGATATGCCCAAAGAAATACGACGCGTTGCCCGGCCAGCGCTGGTCGAGCGCAGCGCGGCAACGGTCGACGAAAGCGCCGATCTCGCCGATCGGCAAGCTCACGTCGAAGTTGATTGCATCGAGCCGCACCGGAAACTCGGCGGTGCATTCGCGAATCGCCCATAACGCGCGCACGTCGGCCACCGATTGCGCGATCACCGCGTCACGGATCGCTTCTGCTTCGAGCGCTTCGGTCAGCGCGGCGGAGAAGCGTTCACCGTCGTCGCTTGCGTCGAAACTCGCGTGTTCGATCAGGGCATACAGCGGGTGCGAATCGGCGAACGGTGAACGCGTGCCCGTCAGCTTCACGCCGAAATCATAGAAATCCGGCCACATGATCTCGAACGCGCCGATGTCGTTGCCAAAGCGCGTCGACAGGCGGCGCAGCAGGTGCACGGCGGCATCGTAATCGTCGAGTGCGACGAGCGCGGTGTGGCGTGCCACACGCGGTGGATGGAGCCGCAGCACCGCGTGCGTGATCACGCCGAGCGTGCCTTCCGAACCGATGAACCAGTGTTTCAGGTCGTAGCCGGTATTGTTCTTGACCATCTTGCCGAGCGAGGTCAACACGTCGCCGTTGGCGAGCACGACTTCGAGGCCGAGCACCTGGTCGCGCGCGGTGCCCGACTGGATCACGCGATTGCCGCCCGCGTTGGTCGCCAGATTGCCGCCAATCTGGCACGAGCCGCGTGCGCCGAGATCGAGCGCGAGTTCGAAGCCGGCTTCGGCGGCGGCTTCCTGTGCGGTTTGCAACGTGGTGCCGGCGCGCACGGTGAGCGTGGCCGAGGCGGTATCGATCTCTTCGACGCCGGTGAGCCGTTCGAGCGACAGCGCGATATCGGTGGCCCGCGCAATTGCACCGCCGGCGAGGCCGGTCATGCCGCCCTGCGGCACCACGGGTTGATGTGCCGCGTG
This sequence comes from Paraburkholderia fungorum, assembly GCF_046026025.1. Classification (GTDB taxonomy): domain Bacteria; phylum Pseudomonadota; class Gammaproteobacteria; order Burkholderiales; family Burkholderiaceae; genus Paraburkholderia; species Paraburkholderia fungorum_E. Next base: position 39,636 of record NZ_JAQQFL010000038.1, read on the forward strand.
GCAAATCGCCAGCGCGCGCGAGACTTCTTCCGTGCTGCGCGGCAGGAGCAGCGCAGCCGGACGTGTCGGATCGTGACGTGTCCAGTCGGTCATCGCGTGTGCGCCGATCTGCTCGCCAACGCGCACCGCGTCGGCACCGAGCACGGCGCGAAGCGCATCGAGCGTGGCGGACAGCGGCGCGGCGTGGTGGATTGCGTTGCCGCCTGGGTTGCTCGCTGCGCCGTTTGCCAAACTGTTATCTGTCATGCAGTGGTTCCTTGCGTCCCTGCCACGGCGGCTTTCTTCCGATAGCCCATCGAATCGTTGATCCGTCCAAGAATGTAGTCGCCCGCGGCAACCGGTTGGTACTTGAGATCGGCGTCGCTCGTACCGAGCTCACGCGGATCGACCATCGCTCCGTAAGTGGGATCATAAAACGTCGCGATCGAATAGCGTTCGCGCCCCGACGCATTGACCACGCGATGCAAGGTGGAGCGAAAGCGGTCATTGGTCCAGCGGGCCAGCAGATCGCCGACGTTCACCACAAAGCTACCCTCGATCGGCGGCGCATCGACCCACGTATCGTTGGCGATCTCGCGCACCTGCAAGCCACCCACCTGATCCTGCCACAGCAGGGTAATGCAGCCGTAATCCGTATGCGGCGCGACGCCGAACTGATCCGCGTCCGATTGAGGCGGCTGCGGCGGATAGTAGACCATCTGCGTGCGCTGCATCCGCTTCGTATAGCGCGGTGCGAAGAAATGCTCGTCGACGCCGAGACTCATCGCGACCGCCCGCAGCAGATCGGCGCCGCATGCGGCCACCGCTTCGTAATAACCGTAAAGCGCGGGCTGCAACTCAGGCATGAAATCCGGCCAGTTGTTCGGCCCGCGCAGCGCCTGCCCCGCGCGCACATCGGGATCGTCTTCCGGCAATTCGAGGCCGATGCTGAAGAACTCCTTGTAGTCGGGGCGCTTCGCCTGATACATGGTGGCGTCGCCGAGCGCGTTGAAACCGCGATGCCGTTGATTGACCGCCGCGCGCCGCTTGGTCTCGACAGGAAACGCAAAGAACGTGCGCGCCGCCTGTGCGGCTAGATCGATTGCCGCTTGCGGCACACCGTGATTGACGATGTAGAAGAAGCCGATCGTGGTGCATGCTTCGCGGATTTCATGCGCCACGCGTGTCAAAGCCTGCGGGTCGCCCGCGCGAACGCCGGCAAGATCGATGATCGGAATGCGGGTCACGGGCATTTCGCTGCTCCCAGGAAACAATTCAATTCAACTGATGAAAGAGACTGGCGGATCGGCTTGCGAAGCATTCGAGCACTTCGTGCTCCCTCGTGCTTCCTTGTGCGCCCTCGTGCATCTTCGTTGTATATACCGCCAAAAGCGCACCCGCAAGTTGCTTCGCGGGGCCTCGCATAAGGGCTTTTCTCTACTCGCGCGTTTATTTATTTCGCGCGAAAAGTGCGGTATATACTGCCTCGAATGACTCGCGCAGGGTCGGCTGACGAACCGCTTTCGCGCGACACCGCTTTGCCAACCGGAGAATCCCATGAGCATCCTTGCAGGCTGGAAGTGTCGTTTGGTCATGCTGGCGTTGTGCGCGGCAAGCGTCAGCGCCCACGCGGAAGACCAGCTCGCCAAAGTAAAGAAAGCAGGCGAACTGGTGGTCGGCACCGAGATGCAGTTCGCGCCTTTCGACTTCCTTGAAAACGGCCAGCAAGCGGGCTTCAACAAGGATCTGTTCGCCGAGGTCGGCAAGGAATTGGGCGTGAAGGTACGCTTCATCGACCTGCCATGGCCGAGCGTGCTGCCGGGTCTCGAAGCCGGCAAGTTCGATATGGTGGGCGGCCCGCTGACGGTCACCAAGGCGCGCATGGAGCGCTACACGTACACCCTGCCGGTCGCGGACGCGACCGACGCGCTGCTCAAGCGCGCCAACGACGCCTCCGTCAAGCAATCGTCGGATATTGCCGGCAAGACGGTCGGCGCGGGTAAAGGCTCGGCCCAACTCGACCAGTTGAAGGCGTACGTCGCCACCTTGCCGAAGCCGCCTGAAATCCGCGAATACGTCGACAACAATCAGGCCTACGCCGACCTCGCCGCCGGCCGCATCGCGGCGGTCGCGAACTCGATGACCAACATCGCGTATGTCGCCAAGCAGCGGCCCGAGGCCTTCGCCGTGGTGCAGCCGCCGTTCGGCGCGAAAGTGTACTTCGCTTACTGCCTGCGTAAAGACGCGGATAGCAAGCCGCTTGCCGACGCCTTCAACGCCGCGCTCGTGAAAATGCACAACGACGGGCGCCTCGCGACCTTGCAGAAAAAGTGGTTCGGTGTCGCGATGGATGCGCCGACCACGATGCCCACGCCGAACTACTGATGCATTGAGCGAGCGCGACGCGTATGTTCAGCACAACCGTGTTCCTCCAGGGTTTGCCGCTGCTGCTGCATGCCGCGCTCGCCACGATCGGCATTTCGCTGACCGGTCTCCTGATCGGTTTCTTTGTCGCGATCGGCGTATGTGCCGCGCGTCTTTCGCCGAAGCGCGCCGCGCGCATGTTCGGCGGCGCCTATGTATTCTTCTTTCGCGGCGTGCCGATGCTCGTGCAACTGCTGCTGGTGTACTACCTGCTGCCGTTCGCCGGGATCAATGTCTCGCCCATCGTCGCGGCAATCAGCGCCGTGTCGCTGTGTTCCGCTTCCTATATCGCCGAGATTCTGCGCGGCGGCTTCCTCAGCATTGCGCCGGGCCATCTCGAAGCCGCGCGCATGCTCGGGCTTTCGCCATTCGATATGCTGCGGCGCATTCTGGTGCCGCAGGCGTTTCGCTTGACGCTGCCCTCGCTCGTGAATGAAATGGTGCTGCTGATCAAGGCTTCGTCGCTGATCTCGGTGGTGGGCGTGGCCGAACTGACACGCACCGCGCAGAACATTGCGGCCAGCACCTATCGGCCGCTCGAGGCCTATGTCGCCGCCGGGCTGATTTACTTCGTGATCTGCGGAAGCCTGGCGCTCGTTGCGCACGCCGCCGAGTACCGTTTGCAGCACGCCTGAGCACCTCTGAGCCCGAGATCGGATAAGTCATGCAAACGCTCGACCCCACCGTCATCACGCACAATCTGCAGCCGATTGCCGCCGGTCTCGCGACCACGCTCGGCACCTGGGCCGCGGGCGTGACAATCGGCATCCTGATCGGCTTTCTGATCGCGGTGCTGCAACTCTTTTGCGGACGCTGGGTGCGCGGCGCATTGCGCTTCTATATCGAACTGTTTCGCGGCACGCCATTCCTGGTGCAACTGTTTTTGCTTTACTACGGCGGCCCTTCCTTCGGCCTCACGCTCGAACCGATGACGGCCGGCGTACTCGGCCTGGGCCTCTACGGCAGCGCGTATTTCGCCGAAGCGTTTCGCTCCGGCTTTCAATCGGTGCCGCCAGGCCATCTCGAAGCGGCATCCTGCCTCGGACTCACCCGCTGGCAAGCCATCCTGCGCATTCAGGTACCGCAAATGCTGGTGCTGATCGTGCCCGCGCTCACCAACCTGATTATTGTGCTGAGCAAAGAAACCGCCGTGCTCTCGATCGTCACCGTCCCCGAACTCACGTTCGTGCTGACCGGCATCGGCTCGGCCACCTTCGCTTTCGTCGAAACGCTGCTGATGCTGTGTGTGTGCTATCTCGCGCTGGTTGAACTGACCTCGCGCGTTGGCATGTGGGCCGAAACCCGCATCGCGCGCTTCATGGCATGAACGGAGTCCGGACCACCCTATGAACGCTATCGCCGACATGCCCTCCTCCGCGTCCACCGCTGCCTTCGATACGCCTCCCGGCACGCCGCTGATCGAGGTACGCGACCTGAAAAAACGCTTCGGCGAAGTCGAAGTGCTGCGCGGCGTCGATCTTGAGATCGCCCGCTCTGAAGTCGTCTGCATCATCGGGCCGTCGGGCTCGGGCAAGAGCACGCTGCTGCGCTGCCTCGCCGCGCTCGAGACCTACGATCAGGGCGACGTGCGTATCGAAGGCGCACTGCTCGGCTATAGCGAGCGCAACGGAAAACGCGTGCGGGCGTCGCAAAGCGAGATCAATCGCGTGCGGCGCAACGTCGGCATGGTGTTTCAGCAATTCAATCTGTGGCCGCACATGACGGCGCTGGGCAACGTGATGGAGGCCTTGCTGCGCGTGCGCCATCTTTCGCATGACGAAGCGCGCCGCCGCGCCAATGCGATGCTGGAAACAGTCGGCCTCGCCCATAAGGGCGATGCCTACCCGTCGAAACTCTCGGGCGGTCAGCAGCAGCGCGTTGCGATTGCACGCGCGCTGGCGATGGAGCCACACATCATGCTGTTCGACGAACCGACCTCGGCGCTCGATCCCGAACTGGTGGGCGAAGTGTTGCACGTGATGAAGCAGCTTGCGCGCGACGGCATGACGATGGCCGTGGTCACGCACGAAATGGGGTTTGCCGCGCAGGTCGCCGACAAGGTCATGTTCATCGACCAGGGGCGCATCGCCGTAGAAGGCAAGCCGCGCGAAGTCTTTCACGATGCGGGGCAACCGCGTTTGCGGCAGTTCCTGCAAAATTATTTCGACCGCAACGCGTTCTGGGCGCGCGGTCCCGACGACGTAGAGCCGCAATGAAAACCACGCAAGCGGCGAGCGACGCGCCGGCCGCCCGCTACGAACAGGTCAAGACCCATATTCGCCAGATCATCGAATCGGGCGGACGGCAAGCGGGCGAGCGCCTGCCCTCCGAGCAGGAGCTGGTCACGACACTCGGCGTGTCGCGCATGACCGCGAACCGCGCGCTGCGCGAACTCGCCGATGAAGGCCTCGTCACCCGCGTGTCGGGCGTCGGCACCTTCGTTGCGCAAACCAAGCCGCAATCCACCCTGCTGATGATCGCCCATATCGGCGATGAAATCCGCTCGCGGGGGCACGAATACAGCTACGACACGGTTCTCGCGCAACGCGAAACCGCGCCGGTGACGGTGTCGAACGCGCTAGGGCTTGCGCCCGGCACTTCCGTGTTTCATGTGATTTGCGTGCATCGCGAGAACGGCTTGCCGGTGCAGCTCGAAGACCGCTATGTCAATCCGGTAACCGCGCCTGACTTCCTGAAGCAGGACTTCGCCACGACGAGGCCGTCCGAGTATCTGTTCGTGACCGTGCCGGCGCACGACGTCGAGCATGTCGTGGACGCGGGTCTGCCGACCCGGGCCGAAGCCGAATTGCTGGAGATTCGCGCCGACGAGCCGTGCCTGACGCTGATGCGCCGCACATGGACGAGTGGCGTTGCGGTCACGTTCGCACGTTTCGTGCATCCGGGCTCGCGGTACCGGCTGGGCTGCCGGTTCACGCCGGACCTGTCGCAGCGACAGGGCTAGGGCCAGCGGGCTAGAGGGCTAGAGGGCTAGAGGGCTAGAGGGCTAGAGGGCTAGAGGGCTAGAGGGCCAAGGCTAACAGCGCGCACGCCGGGCCCTCGCCCGCGTCGTGCCGCTTAGACGTTGCCCGCCAGATGAAAACGCGATGCCGGATGCCACAACTGCACCGAGGTCGCCACATCATCGCCGACCCACGTGCGGCGCCATAGCTGCAGACAGGGCTCGCCGATATCCATCATCAGATGCCGCCGCACATACGCGTCGGGCTTCTGTGCATAGATGCGAAACTCCGCGCGCTGGATCGGCGCGAGCCGCACCATGTAGTGATTCGGCGTCTCCACGGTGAAGTCCTGCTGCAGGTAGTCGGGAAACACCTTTGGATTGACGTAGCGATCTTCGTACTGAATCGGCTCGCCCTCTTCGCTATGCACGATGCACGAGTGAAACACGGGGCCATCGGTGAGGCCGAGCGCTTCGAGCGCGTGGGGATCGTCGCTGGGTTCGAGCATCAATACGCGCGCTGAATGACGGTGACCGCGTGCGGCAATTTCGTCGGCAATATTGCGGATTTCCAATACCGTCGATTCGTAGCCCTGCGGCGCGACGAACGTGCCGGAACCTTGCACGCGCGTCAGCACGCGTTCGGTGGTGAGCTCACGCAGTGCGCGCGATACCGTCATGCGCGCGACGCCGAATTCCTTGACCAGTTCCGTTTCGGACGGGATCAAGCCACCGGGCTTCCAGTCCCCTTCATTGATACGCCTGAGCACGTAGCGCTTGATCTGCTCATAGGCGGGCATCGCCTTGGCGGGTGCCTCCTGGGTGCGGCCAGGGAGGGTCTGCGTCTCTTCGATTTGCGCGTTTGTGTTTGTAATAGTGTTCACGTCGACCTCGTGGGTGGTACGCGGGTGGTACACATTCTGGCCGGTTCACCGGCGGGTAAGCCCGCTCACCGGCGCTGTCTCCGTTATTGCAATCTGTTATTGCAATCCGTAAATGCAATTCGTCAAAATCAATCCGTCGATTCGGAACCGTCAGTCCGATCCGTGAATTCGAGCCAATCAACTCAAGCCCGGGCAACCGGGCCCTTCAACCTGCATGGGCCGCCGCCCGGCCATCGTTGGCCGCCGGATCGGCGCCAGGCTTGCCAGCGGTGGCAATACTCGTCACGCTCGCCCGGATGGCAGGACTCGCGCCGCTGACTGAAGCTTCCGGCCCGGGCCGAATCTTACCCGGGTTTGGCAGCGGTGGCGGCATTCCGTCGGCGATCAGGCGAAACGCGACCGACATGTCGTCCGCGAGCGGCCGGTCGTCGCGGTAGATCGGCACGACGCGGCGCACGCGTTGCCAGAGTGCGTCGGTGTGGGGCGCGCGCGGTGCATCGATGCTTTGCAGATCGTAAGCTTGCGCCGCCGCCAGCAATTCGATCGCGACAATGCGCCCGGCGTTGTCGACGATCTCCAGCGCTTTCAGCGCAGCGGGCGTGGCGTGGCAGAGGTGGTCTTCCTGCAGGCCGGAGGTGATGCCGCCATCGAGACTCGCGGGCATCGCAAGGCGCCGGTTCTGCGCCACCAGCGAGGCCGCCGTGTACTGCGCAATCATGAAACCGGAACAGGTGCCGCCCGGCTCCGCAAGAAACGCCGGCAAGCCGCTCACGAGCGGATTGACGAGGCGATCGAGGCGCCGCTCGGCCATCGCCGCGACTTGCGCGATCGCGGTGGCGAGGCTGTCCATCGCCAGTGCGATCGACGCCCCCACCGCATGCGCCTGCGAATAAACGCGCGGTTGTTCCGGCGTACCGGCGACGATCGGGTTGTCGGTAATCGATGCGAGCTCGCGATTGACCACGTCGGCGGTCCCGGCAAGCACGTCGCGCGCGGCACCGTGCACGTGCGGAATGGTCCGCATGCTCAATGGGTCTTGCGTGCGCTGGCCGACCACCGCGGCGAGAATGCCGCTATCGGCGAGCGCCGCACGCATCCGTTCGCCGACCAGATTCAGGCCCGGCGAAATACGCAACGCCAGCGCGTCTTCATCGAAAGCCGCGATCTGGCCACGCAGATTCTCGAAGCTCATCGCGGCAACCACGTCGGTCCAGTCGAGCAGACGTGCGGCGCGCGCCAGCGCCAAGGCGGCGAGACCGGTCACGCACGGCGTGCCGTTGACGAGGCACAAGCCCTCTTTCGCATCGAGCACCAGCGGTTCGAGGCCCAGCAGTTGCAACGCGTCACGCCCTTTGAGGCGTTCGCCGCGATAGCGCACATGCCCCTCGCCGATACAGACCAGCGCGATATGCGCCATATGGCTCAGATAACCGACCGAGCCGAACGCCGGCACTTCCGGCAGGCAATCGGCATTGAGCAATGCGACCAGTTGATCCGCGACTTCGAGACGGATCCCCGAATGCCCGTGCGCAAAATTGTTGACGGCTGCCGCCATGATCGCGCGCGTTTCGGCGACACCGAGCGGTGCGCCCACGCCTACCGCATGGCTCATCAGGATGTTGCGCGACAGCGTGCGCTGTTCGGACGGCGACACGATCACATCGCATAACGCGCCGACGCCGGTATTCACGCCATACGCGCGAATCCCGCGCTCGACGATCTGTTCAACAAGCACGCGCGCCGCCGCGATATGCGAGCGGGCATCGGTGGAAAGCTCGAGCGGTTCGCCGGCGGCGATGGCCGCTACCTGAACCCAGTCGAGAGGACGATCGGAACGGATCACGGCCATGGTAGTGCTCTGCGCGGTGAAGTGACGATGGGAGTAAGCAGCGAATGCCGATGAATTAGTGCGTCGTGCGATCCTGGTGGCTCGACACGAACTGGCGGAAACGGTCCGATTTGCATTCGACGAACACTTCGTCGGGCGTACCGTCGGCTTCGACCTGGCCTTGATGCAGGAACATCACGCGATTCGACACATGCCGGGCGAACCCCATCTCGTGCGTGACGACAAGCATCGTGCGGCCCTCTTCGGCGAGCGAGCGCATCACGCGCAGCACTTCGCCGACCAGCTCGGGGTCGAGCGCCGAGGTCGGTTCGTCGAACAGCATCACCTTCGGATGCATCGCCAACGCACGCGCGATCGCCACGCGCTGCTGCTGGCCGCCGGACAGGTGTGCCGGATAGTGGCCGCGTTTTTCCGCGAGACCGACTTTCGCGAGCAGCGCTTCCGCTTCTTCAACCGATTCGGCGCGGCTGCGTTTTTGCACGCGCATCGGCCCTTCGATCAGATTCTCCAGCACGGTCATATGCGACCACAGGTTGAAGTTCTGAAACACCATGCCGAGTTGCGAGCGCACCCGATCCACCTGGCGGCGGTCGCTCGGTTGCAGCTTGCCGTCGCCGCGCCGCTTCATCTTCAACTCTTCGCCGCCGAGCGCCACCGAGCCGTCATCCGGCGTTTCGAGCAGATTCAGGCAGCGCAGGAAGGTGCTCTTGCCTGAGCCGCTGGCGCCGAGAATCGAAATCACGTCGCCTTGATGGGCGTCGAGCGAAATGCCTTTGAGCACGTGGTGGTCGCCGAACGACTTATGGATGTTCTTGACCGACAATGCAACAGGTGCGGTAGCGTTCATGGGATTCTCCAGATTCTGCAAGAAGTGCAATCGTTCAGGGCGTAGCGCGGCGCGCTTCGGTCGTGGTCGACACCGGCCGGTTCTGCGCGCTTTGCGTGGGCGCCGCACGCAGATGGCGCGACAGGCGCGTCTCGAGGAAACCGAGCAAACGCACGATGACGAAATTCAGGAACAGATAAATCAACGCGGCGCAGATGAATACTTCAGTGGTGCGATACGTTTGCTGAATGATCTGCTGCGCGACACCGGTCACTTCCCACACGGTGACGAGGCTCGCGAGCGCGGTGGATTTGACGAGCAGCACGGCCTCGGTCGAGTACGCGGGCAAACACTGACGCAATGCAATCGGACCGATCACGCGGCGCAGCAGCGCGAACCCCGACAAGCCGATCGAATAGCCCGCTTCGATCTGACCGACCGGCACGGCCATCAAACCGCCGCGGATAATCTCAGCGGTATATCCGGCGGTGCACAGCGCCAGGGACAACACCGCGCACATGTACGGCTCGCGCAACACGGGCCACAGGAAGCTCTCGCGAATCACGCCGAACTGGCCCATGCCGTAGTAGACGAGAAACATCTGGATCAACAGCGGCGAGCCGCGGAACACGAGGATATAGGCACGCGCGAAGCGGTTCGGCAGCCAGTGCGGCGACACGCGCATCGTGACGATCACGAGCGAAAGCGCGCCGCCCAGAATCAGCGAGCAGAAGAACAGTCCGAGCGTGGTTGGCACGGCCGCGATCAGTTGCCGCAGCGTGTCGAGCAGGAAATCGAAGTCGAAATGCATGATGTCCGGTCCCTGTCAGTTGCGCGCGAAATTGCGTTTGAAGGATCGGCCCACGCGCGCTTCGGCGCGGTTGAAGATCCGGTTCGAGATGCCGGTCATCAGCAGGTACAGCGCGCCGCCCACCACGAAGAACGTGAAGTACTGGTGCGTCGAACCCGCCGCCACCTGGCTCACGCGCAGCAGTTCGGCCAGCCCCGTGACGGAAATCAGCGCCGAGTCTTTCAGGCTCAATTGCCAGACATTGCCGATGCCCGGTAAAGCAAAGCGCAACACTTGCGGAATCAGAATGCGGCGCGCCATGGTCAGGGTGGGCATGCCGATCGAGCGCGCCGCTTCAAGTTCGCCGCGCGATACCGCGAGCACCGCCGAGCGGTACACCTCGGCCTGATACGCGCCGGAAATCATGCCGACCGCGAGCGCGCCGACCACGAACGGCGGTACGCCGACAAAACCCTCCGCGCCGAACCATTGACCCACCGTGGTCACGAGCGTCGAGCCGCCAAAATAGAACAGATAGATGACGAGCAGTTCAGGCACGCCGCGAAACACCGTGGTGTACGTATCGCCGATCACGCGCAGCGTGCGAAACCGCGACAGCTTGGCCGCCGCGACCAGTGCGCCGAACACGGCGCCAACCGCGAGCGCCGCCAGCGTGAGCGCGACCGTCATCAATGCCGCGAGCAGCACCACGCCGCCCCAACCCTGCGGCCCGAAGCCGAGCATCTCTATCAGAGCCATTGCCACTCCCTCATCCATTACGGCGGATCGAACCAGCCGGCCTGCGCGATTCTTTACACCGCGCAGGCGGTTACCTCTGAACGCCCAGGCCAGTCAAAGAAAAACGAATCAAGGCGTGACGTCGGTCTTGAACCACTTGGCAGAGAGCTTCTTGACGGTGCCGTCGGCAAGCGCGGCGCTGATCGCGGTATCGAACTTCGCTTTCAGGTCGGCGTCCTGCTTGCGAAACGCGAGGCCTTCACCCGGACCCCAGATCGGGCCGCCGATCTTCGGGCCGGCCATGATGATCGACGCGGTGTCTTTCTTGTCGATGTTGGCGGCGTAGTACGTCACGTCGTCGAACGAGGCGTCGATACGGCCATTGGCCAGATCGAGATCGCGCTCAGGCGAGGTTTTGTAGACGCGGATCGTGGCGACGTCCTTGAAACCGTCGTTGATGAACTTGGTGTAGACCGTGCCCGACTGGATGCCGATGGTCTTGCCCTTAAGCTGCTTGCGCAACGCGTCGACGGTGGGCTGGTCGGTTTTCGGGTCGCCCGACAACTTGACGACGGCCGCGGTGGGCGCAGCCTTGGGCAACACTTTCGCGTCGGTCACGGCAAACGTGGCCGGCGTGGCGGCGTACGGCCGCGAGAACGCAATGATCTTTTCGCGTTCCGGCGTGATCGAGATCGCGTCCATCAGTACGTCGAACTTACCGGCTTGCAGACCCGGGATCATGCCGTCCCAGTCTTGCGCCACGAGGTTGCACTGCAGTTTGATGCGCTCGCACAGATTGGCGACCAGTTCGGGTTCGAAGCCGCCCAGCTTGCCGCCCGGCAGAGTCAGATTCCACGGTGCGTAGCCGCCTTCCAGCGCGATCGTCACCGTCTTCCAGTCTTTGGCCTGCACCGGTGCCGCGAAAATCGTCGCGGCGCCGAGAACGGCACCCATCAATGCTTTTGCTAACGTCGTGCGCTTCACTTTCACGTCGAAACTCCTTGGATTGGGAAAACCGTCGAGCTGGATGTTTTAACTGTTGCTTAATTTGTATAGACAAGTCTGCATGAGTCAAAAAGCGATCGCAAGCGGATTTATTCGAAATCGCATGGATCATCGGGTAAGCCCCTATTCGATGCCGTACGACAAGGCTTTCATGAATATTCTCAAGGCGTGACGGTGACGCACCAGTCATAAACGGGTGCGTCAGTCAGCTTTATTTTGTCTAGACAGGTTGGCAACGAAAGCGCTGACGCGCCAGGTTAGCGAAGTTAGCAATGGAAGCGCTGGCGCACTCCAGGTCGGCGCATTGCGCGCCCTACCAGATGAACGGCACGAAGCGGTAACGCACGCGTGAGACGTAGTCGGTATAGCCGTCGAGTTGCTCTGCCAGCACGCGTTCCTCGCGTACCGTGCGCCAGCCGAGGCCGATCACCAGCACCGGCACGCAGGCAACGCCCCACCACGAGCCGAGCAGTAACGGCGTGCCGATGAACAACAGCAGCGCGGCCGCGTACATGGGATGACGGACGTGCGCATACGGGCCGGTGTCGATGACTTTATGACCGCGGCCAGTCTGGATCTTCACGACCGGCGCGGCGTAGCTATTGGCCCGGAAGACGATCAGGCACAGGAGGAGGCAAACGAAAATGCACAGCGAGCCGAGGCTCACCAGCCAAACCGGAAACGGCGCGGACCAGCGATAACGCATTGCGTCGAGTCCCATCAGGACGAGCCACGCGCACCACGCCACCGTCACGGCCACCATGAAGATCCGGTCCCAGCGACTTTGTTGCGCCTGAACGATCGGTGCGAGACGCTCGGCAAGCAGAGCGGGGTCATGGCGTGCCAGCCACAAACCGATCCATACACTCAGGCCGCCCGTCTCGATCAGATACCACCATCCGGCGGGCCACGCGAGTGTGCCTGCCGAGCCGAACAGCAGCGCGCCCATGCATGCGAGCCAGACCACCGTTTGCAGGATAAGGCGCGTGATCATGGCTGGGTTGTGGTGCTCGTGAGGGGTTGCTGGTAATTGCGGATGCGCGCGCCTGGGTGCCCGCTACGTTCTTGCCTCAGGCGGAAGCTGAACTCACGCGCCCGAATACCTCTGCAATGTCGATGTCGCCCGTATTCAGGCCGAATTGACCGCGCAGGCAGGCCGCGAGTTCGTCCGCACTCTTCAGTTGCCGCTCGCCGATGACCTGGCCGTCCGCCGCGCGTTCATTCAGTTGGTCGTTGAGCAAGGTCAGGCGCGATTCCGGCAGGACCCGGCAAACGATCAGGTTGTTCAGGAACACCGACTCCGGCGCGGTCGAGGTGTACCAGTTCGAGGTCTCGTAGTCGATCCATTCGACCGGCTGCAGGTCGAAACGGTAGACGCGCGCCCAGGATTCGTCGCGGGACTGCACCTCGAGATAGAGCGCACCGTGCGATGCATCGGCCAGACGAAACGTGCCTAGCTGCGTGGGCTGCGCGCTGCCGGCGATCAGGCGCAGCGGCGCGGTGAGCGTCACGCTGCCGAAGCCGACGTCGGCGATCCATGCTTCGTTCCTGATGTCGACACGCAGGACCATGTGCGTGCGCGGGGGAATCGCGGCGGATTCCCGCCCCCAAAGGACCCGGCCGAGCAGAGGCGTGACGTTGAAGCCCAACTGCATCAGGACATTCGCGAACAGCGCATTCTGTTCGAAGCAGTAGCCGCCGCGCTTTTGCGTAATCAGCTTGTGCTCGACTGATTCGAGATCCAGTTTTACCGCGCGGTGCGTAAGCGGGTTCAGGTTCTCGAAGGGGATCGATCTGGGGTGCAGCTTGTGGAGTTCCTGGAGCACTTCCAGCGTCGCCGCACGAGGCCCCTGGTAGCCTATGCGGGTGAAGTAATTGTCCAGATTCACGGTGTGTGACATCGGTGTCGTCCCGAGATGGTTTGGAGACTGGGCACTTCAAGGCATGGCGCCTCGGCGCGGCATCGGAAGAAGATCATAGCGTCTTTTGTTGTCTGCCCGGCACACTGGCCTTCCATGTTTCCGTAGTGGACCCGTTCCGCCCGCCCGCTCCCGATCGCAAGCCCGGATACCGGCCACCCCGGCACCGGCTCGGCACACCCTATTCATACTAAAACATTACATATTCATTCCATTTTATTTACATATAAATAGCCTTTAGTAGCAGTCCGTAAAGTTCGGAATTACACCCTAGTAATATTGATGCGAATCGTTCTCATTTGTGTTGACGCACCTATTCCGCATGCGTACGATCTCGCCATCTGCTGCATCCGGCGTCGCGAACCGATGTGGCAACTCGCAGGCACACGGTGACGTCACGCCGCGATGGTTAGATCAGTCGATACAACACAAATAAGGATTTCGATGAAGTTCGCCCAATCAACTGAACCCGCCGACCGGGCGCGTTCGCTTCGCGACGCCGGCGCCGTGCGCCGTTCGCGTTTGCCTTCGATGCGGCGCGTGGCGCTCTGCACGGCTTTCGCCTGGGCTTCGTTGACCGCCGGCGTTGCCATGGCCGACGCCAATCCCGATGCCGCGCCCGAAGCGCCGGAAGCCGACCTGAATATCAAGGCGACTCAAACGAATCAGTGGACCGGTGTCTGGAATCGCGCGACGTTGCTCGGCGACATCGGCGGCCTGCGCCCGTGGCTCGGCAAATACGGCGTGACATTCGCGCTCACCGAAACCAGTGAGGTTCTCGACAATCTGCGTGGCGGCCTCGCGCGCGGCGCGGATTACGACGGTCTCACGACCGCGACCTTGCAGATGGATACGCAAAAGGCGTTCGGTTTGCCGGGCGGCCTGTTCAACGTCAGCGCGTTGCAGATCCACGGCGCCAATCTCAGCGCCAACAAGCTGGGCACGCTGAATACGGCGAGCGGTATTGAAGCCGATGACGCTACCCGTCTGTGGGAATTGTGGTATCAGCAGTCGTTCCTGAACAAGCGCGTCGACGTCAAGATCGGTCAGCAAAGTATCGATCAGGAATTCATCACCAGTTCGAACGCGGCCCTCTTCGTCAACACGATGTTCGGCTGGCCTGCCCTGCCGTCCTACGACATGCCGTCCGGCGGTCCCGCCTATCCGCTGTCCGACCTGGGCGTGCGGGTGCGCGGACAGATCACGCCTTCGTTGACGGCCCTCGTCGGCGTCTTCGACGGCGATCCGCTCGGCAACAATCCGAACAACAAGAGCGGCACCAACTTCAACCTGCATAACGGCGCGCTGTACATCGGCGAGTTGCAGTACGCGATCAACCAGCCGGCCGACGGTGAAATGGTCGGTGCGGGTGGCGGCGGTTTGCCGGGCACCTACAAAGTCGGCGTCTGGTACAACAACGGCAGCTTCGCTGATCAGCGCTTCGACAACACCGGCGTTTCGCTTGCGAACCCGGCGAGCACCGGCGTCGCGCAGAACCATCACGGCGACTACAGCTTCTACGCCGTAGCCGACCAGATGATCTGGCGTCCGGATCCGGACGAGCCGCGCAGCCTCAGCGTGTTCGGGCGCGTGATGGGGGCACCGGGTGACCGCAACCTGGTCAGCCTCTCGGCGAACCTCGGCATCGTGTTGAAAGCGCCGTTTGCCGGCCGCGACAACGACAGCGCCGGCATCGCGCTCACCTACATCAAGATCGGCAACCACGCGAATGGCCTCGATCAGGATAACCAGGCATTTAGCGGCGGTCCCTATGGCGTGCGCACCAGTGAAACCACGCTCGAAGCGACCTACCAGTATCAGGTCAACCCGTGGTGGCAATTGCAAGCCGATGCGCAGTACACGTTCAACGCCGGCGCCGGCCAGAATCCGGGCAACCCGGCTCAGCCGCTGCGCAACACGTTTGTGATCGGCCTGCGAACCAACATCACGTTCTGATGCCGTTCGCCATGACTACCTACGCACATTCGCACACCCAGGCCAAATCGAATCCCATGCTTTCGATCATGATCGCAACTACCGCTTTGTGCTCCGGCACGGAGGCACACTCATGAACCATCCCACGCGCAAACATTCGCCCCGCGCCGCGCGGGCCCTGATTGCCGCAACCGTCAGCGCCGCCGCATTCGCGACGGCCGGCGTGGCGCACGCCGAGCCACAAGGTTTCCTCGAAACCATCAAGCATCACACGACGCTGATCAACACCGTGCCGGACAACGGCGACCAGAATCCGTATGCGGTGGTCGTCGCGCCGGTGACGGCAGGCACCGTCAAGCAAGGCGACGTGCTGGTCGGCAACTTCAATAACTCGACCAATCTGCAAGGCACCGGCAGCACGATCGTCAACTATCATCCGGATACCAAACAGATGACGGTGTTCGCGACGGTGCCGCGCGATCTGAAGGAATGTCCGGGCGGCATCGGTTTGTCGACCGCGATGACGATGCTCAAGTCGGGCTACGTGATCGTCGGCAGCACGCCGAGCAATGACGGCACCACCGGCACCAAGGGCGCAGGTTGCCTGATCGTGATCGACCCGAACGGCAAGATCGCGTCGACCATCAACAGCCCGAACATCAACGATCCGTGGGGCAACATGGCGGTCGTCGACAACGGCACTAGCGCGACGCTGTTCGTCAGCAACGCCGGCTTCGGCGTGGGTGGCGCGGACGGCAATCCGCCGGTGTTCAAGCAGGCCACCGTGCTGCGTCTGGACCTCGACGTGCCGGCCGGTAAGCCGCCGGTCGTGAAGAAGGAAACCGTGATCGGCAGCGGCTTCGGCGCACAGGCGGACAAGGGCGTGTTCCTCGTCGGTCCGACCGGCCTCGCGCTGTCGGGCGATCAGAAACTGCTCTATGTGTCCGACGCGATCGGCAACCGCATCACCGAAATCGACGAACCGATGACGCGCGACACCAGCGCCGGTGTGGGCCGTCAACTGACCGCCGACGGTCTGCTGCACCGCCCGCTCGCCATGGTCACCGCGCCGAACGGCCACCTGCTCGTCACTAACGCGCTGAACGGCCAGATCGTCGAAATCGACCCTGCCAGCGGCAAACAGATCTACGCGCGCTGGATCGACACCGACAAGGCGCAATCGCCCCCGGGCAACGGCGACCTGTTCGGTCTGGCGCTGACGCCCGAAGGCGATGGTTTCTATTACGTGCAGGACGACGTAAACACGCTGGTCCTGGCGAAGTAAGCCAGCTGGCAAATTAAGGACGCAAATCCGGCCGTCGAGCCGGAAGCGTTTCCGGCAGCCCCCACGGCCAACTGAAGGCGAAGTAACCATGGCAAACGATCAACCCCCGCGGCCCTCACGGCGCGGTTTTCTGAAGGCCGGCAGTGCCGCGGTCGCAGCGGGCGCGAGCCTCGGTGCGACCGGCGTCGCCCAGGCCGCGCTGGGCAAGACGCCGGCACACGCCGCCGATCCGACTCAGGCGGTCGAGCCGTTCTACGGCTTGCATCAAGGCGGCATCGTCACGCAGCAGCAAAGCCACACGTACGTCGCGGCGCTCGATCTGACGACCGACAAACGCGACGACGTGATCGCGCTGCTGCGCGCATGGACCGACGCCGCCGCGCGGATGACGCAAGGCAACACGGCCGCGCCGCTGCCGACCGGCGCCGCGGCCAACGCGGAGCCGACGAGCACGAAGGCTGATACGAAGGCCGATGCCGGGGCCAACAACGCGGCCTACAGCCCGACCAACGCCAAAGCCGCACCCGATTCCGGCGACGTGCTCGGCCTCGGCCCGTGCGGCCTGACGATCACGTTCGGTTTCGGCCCGGGTCTGTTCACCAAGGACGGCAAGGATCGCTACGGCCTCGCCGCGCGCCGCCCCGCCGCGCTCGTCGATCTGCCTCGTTTCAACGGCGATCAGTTGATCGAGCAGAAGACCGGCGGCGACCTGTTCATTCAGGCCTGCGCGAACGATCAGCAGGTCGCGTTTCACGCGGCCCGTCAATTGGCGCGCCTCGCGAATGGCGTCGCTGTGATGCGCTGGGGCCAGTCCGGTTTCCTGTCCGGTCCGCGCGGTCAAACACCGCGCAATCTGATGGGCTTCAAGGACGGCACCAACAATCCGTCGACCGCGAAGCCGCAGTTGATGAACGAATTCGTCTGGGCCGGCGCCACCGCCGACGCACCGTGGATGGAAGGCGGCACCTACACCGTCGTGCGGCGCATCCGCATCACGCTCGAACACTGGGACAACACCGAAGTCGACTTCCAGGAGCAGGTGTTCGGCCGTCACAAATACAGCGGCGCGCCGATCGGCAAGAAGAACGAGTTCGATCCGGTGAACCTGAAGGAAGAAGACAAGGACGGCAATCCGGTGATCCCGGAGAACTCGCATGTGCGTCTCTCGAATCAGGCCAGTAACAACGGTGCGCAGATTCTGCGCCGCTCCTATTCGTACAACGACAGCACGAACTTCTACATCGAGCGCTGGCCGCCATGGCGTCAGGAAACCGAATACGACGCGGGGCTGATTTTCGTGGCTCACCAGAGCGACCCGCGTACCGGCTTCATTCCGATCAACGACAAGCTCGCGAAGTTCGACATGATGAACCAGTTCACCACGCACGTAGGCAGCGCGGTGTTCGCGGTGCCGCCGGGCGCGAAGCCGGGTTCGTATATCGGCGCGGGGCTGTTCGAGACGTAATGCAAGTCGCAGTAAGCCGTCGGCCGCGAGGCCGGCGGTGCTTCGAAGACCGACAACAACATCACTAACGGATTTTAGGATCATGGCTCATTCCTGGTTTGGCACCCGCCTGCGCCTCGTCAGCAGCGCAGCCGCGCTCACGCTGGCTGCGTTCGTCACCGTGCCGTCGACGGCCCATGCTGCGTCGATCACGCTGTACAACGCGCAGCACGAACAGGTCGTCAATCTGCTCGCCAAAGACTTCGAAAAGCAGTCCGGTATTTCGGTGAAGATCCGCAACGGCGAAGGCCCGGCGATGGCGGCGCAAATCGTCGCGGAAGGCGCAGCGACGCCCGCCGACGTGTATTTCACGGAAAACTCGCCTGAGCTGATGCTGCTCGAAGAGAAAGGCCTGCTGAACAAGGTGGATAGCTCGACGCTCGCCACCGTGCCGGCCCGCTTCAGTTCGCCGACCGGTGCATGGGTGGGCGTGACCGCGCGCGAAAACGTGCTGGCCTACAACACGGCCAAGCTGCAACCGTCGCAACTGCCGCAGTCGCTGTTCGATCTGGCCAAGCCGGAATGGAAAGGCAAGGTCGGCATTGCACCGAGCGACGGCGATTTTCTGCCGCTGGTGAGCGCCGTGCTCGCGCTGAAGGGTGAAGCGCAAACCGTGCAATGGCTGAAGGGCCTGAAAGCCAACGCGCAGATTTTCGACGACGACGAAGGCGTGGTGGCCGCCGTCAATCGCGGTGGCGTTGCAACCGGTCTGATCAACAACTACTACTGGGCGCGTCTGCACGCTGAACTCGGCGACGCAAAAACCCGCAGCGCGATCTATCACTTCGGCAACGGCGATGCCGGCGCGACGGTGAACGTGTCGGGCGCAGCGGTGTTGAAGTCGGGCCACAATGCGGACGGCGCGCAGAAGTTTCTTGCCTACCTGGTTAGCGACCGCGCGCAACAGTTGATGGCGAACAGTCACGTCATGTTCGAATATCCGCTGCGCGCGGGCGTGGCATCGGACCCGATCCTCAAGCCCTTCACTGAACTGAATCCGCCGGCGCTGACCATCCAGCAACTCGGCGACGACAGCCAGGCCGGCAAGCTGCTGCGTCAGGCAGGTTTGCTGTAAATGAGCGATGCTGTGTCAGCCGGACCTCCGGCTGTAACCCATACCCCGGCGCGCGCCCGTTTGCGCGCGCCGCGTGGTCTGTTCGCGGCAGCAGCACTCAGCGCTTTGCTGGTGTTGCTGCCGATTGCGTTTACCTTCTGGCGTGCCGCGAGCTTCGGACTCGATGAGGCAGTCGATCTGATCTTCCGGCCGCTCGTCGGCGAACTGCTGATCAACACGCTGCTAATTACCGTATCGGCCACGCTCGTCTGCGCTGTCGTCGGCACGGCGGCCGCGTGGTTTGTCGAGCGTACGCATTTGCCGGGGCGTCGCGTCTGGGCTGTGCTCGCCGCCGCGCCGCTCGCGATGCCGGCTTTTATCTCGAGCTATGCCTGGGTGTCGCTGAGTCAGGATTTGCAGGACTTCAACGGCGCGCTGCTGGTGCTGAGCTCCGCGTATTTCCCGCTCGTTTATCTGCCCGTGGCCGCCGCGTTGCGCAGCATGGACCCGGCGCTGGAAGAAAGTGCGCGCGCGCTCGGCTGCAACCGCTGGACCACGTTCATCCGCGTCGTGCTGCCGCAACTGCGTCCGGCGCTGCTCGGCGGCATGCTGCTGGTCGCGCTTGGCGTGCTCTCTGAATTCGGTGCGTTTACGCTGCTGCGCTTTCATACGTTTACCACGCAAATTTACGCGGAATTCCGCACCAGTTTCGACGGCGGCGGTGCCTCGCTGCTCGCGTGCCTGCTAATCGTGATCTGCCTGATCGTGCTGGCGTTCGAGTTTCGGGTACGCGGCGCGGCGCGTTATGAACGCGTCGATCGCGGCACCCGTCGCGCCGTGTTGCGCTATGACCTCGGCGCATGGCGCTGGATCGTCGTCGCCGGCTTCGCCGCGCTGGCGATCGTCACGCTCGGCGTGCCGCTCGGCATGATCGGCTACTGGCTCACGCAACCTGGCGCGGCTGCCGTCACACCCGCCGACGTGTCGCCCGAACTGCTGTTCAATGCGACGATTTCGTCGCTCGGGTTCGGGCTTGCCGCCGCGCTGCTGACCACGCTGCTGGTCGTGCCGCTCGCGTTCCTGCTGGTGCGCTACCCGACCCGTTTCGCAACCCTGTTCGAACGCACCGTGTTTCTGGCGCAAGGCATACCCGGGCTGGTGATCGCGCTGGCAATCGTGTCGCTCTCAGTGCATGCGCTGCAATGGCTTTATCAAAGCGCGACGCTGCTGGTGATCGCCTACGCGATGCTGTTCATGCCGGTGGCGCTGGTGAGTGTGCGCGCCGCCTTCATGCAGGCACAGCCGCGCCTTGAAGAGACGGCTCGCGCGCTCGGCCTGAGCTGGTCGCAGACCCTGTTCCGGGTCGTGTTGCCGCTGGCGGGTCCAGGGCTCGGCGCGGCCGCGGCGATGGTGTTCATCTCGGTCGTCACCGAATTGAACGCTACCCTGCTGCTCTCCCCGCTCGACACGCAAACACTCGCGACCCAGGTCTGGGCCGACACCTCGACGATGGCGTTTGCCGCCGCAGCGCCCTATGCAGCACTGCTGACCGGTATTTCGCTGTTCGCCTCCGGTCTCCTGTTCGCGTTGCTCGGCAAATCAGCGTTGCTCGGCGAGCGCAGCTGAACGTCGCGCATTCTCGCCCGCTTTTTCCATCGGATTTTCATGAGCGAACTTCGTATCCGCGGACTGCAAAAATCGTTCGACGGCCATCCGGTGTTGCACGGCATCGATCTCTCCGTCGAGCGCGGCACGCTGCTCGCGCTGCTCGGACCGTCCGGCAGCGGCAAGACCACCTTGCTGCGCCTCTTGTGCGGCTTCGAACGCGCGGACGGCGGCAGCGTCGAAATCGACGGCCGCCGCGTGGCCGGCGACAACCTGCACGTGCCGTCCGAGCAGCGCCGCATCGGCTATGTGCCGCAGGAAGGCGCGCTGTTTCCGCATCTTTCGGTGGCGGACAACATCGTGTTCGGCTTGCCGCGCACGCAGCGCCGCGCGCGTCATCGCGTGGCTGAATTGCTGGAACTGGTCGGCTTGCCGGCCAACTTCGCCGGGCGCGCGCCGCAGCAGTTGTCGGGCGGCCAGCAGCAGCGTGTTGCTCTCGCTCGCGCGCTCGCGCCGTCGCCGACCCTGGTGATGCTCGATGAACCCTTCTCATCGCTCGACGCGGCTTTGCGGCTCGAAACGCGCCAGGCGGTAGCCAGTGCTCTCGCCGCGGCTGGCGCGACTGCGGTGCTCGTCACGCACGATCAATCGGAAGCGTTGTCGCTCGGCCATGAGGTGGCGGTGCTGTGGAACGGCCGGCTGATCCAGACCGCGACACCGGAGACGCTGTACCGCAGGCCGGTGACGCGTGAGCTTGCGTCGTTCGTCGGCGAAGCGGTGTTGTTGCCGGGCATGGTCAAGCAGGATCGCGTCAACTGCGAGCTCGGCGATTTGCCGCTGTGCGAGCCGATGGGTAACGGTGCGGTCGACGTCATGGTGCGGCCCGAACAGATCCGTCTGTTGCGTGCGGAAGAAACCATGCCGAATGGCGCAGCGTCTTTTGACGCCGTGGTGCGGGAAGTGATCTTTCAGGGACAGGACGCGGGCGTCGCGCTGCAATTGCAGTCTGGCGCGCACACGGTGGTGCGCGCGCGCGTGCCGGGCTATCTGTCGCCGCAGCCGGGCGAACACGTGCGGCTTGCCGTGGATGGCGAAGTGACGGCTTATCCGCGGGTTTGAGCGGCGCGCGCAGCACCCTCACGCATTCGCCGCTCCGCGCGCTTGCGGGCGCAGCGACAAATCCTGCACCATCTGCGCGGCCAGATAATCGCAGGTCGGCCGGTCCGATTTCGCGCTGCGCGCCACCACGATTTCCAGCGGCGCGATCTTTGGCAAGCCTTGCGCTTCGCCGAGTATCGTCAGCCGCGACGGCACGCTGCAACGCGTCAGCGCGATCACCGAAAGCCCCGCATCCACGGTCGCCACCAGGCCCATCAGACTTGCGCTGCTAAACGCCGCCCGATAGCGGATCCGCGCGCCATCCAGCGCCGCCAGCGTATGCTGGCGCGCAACACAACCCGGCTCATACAGCCCGACCGGCAGCGGCGACGCCGCCAGCACCGGCGTATCCGCCGACGCCCCCACCCATACCATCGGCTCGCTGCGCACGAATTCGCCGCGCAGTTTGCGGTCGCGCGTGACGAAGGCGAGATCGATCTTGTTATCGGCCAGCATCGGCGCGAGCGAGGTGCTTTGCGCGCAGACGATCTCGATCTCCACGTGTGGATACAGGTTCGAGAAGCGCCGCAGCACCGGCGAGAGCAGCGACGACACGTAATCGTCCGGCGCGCCCAGCACCACGCGCCCGGTCACCTCGGGCCGCACGATCGCCGACCACGCCTCCTCATGCAACGCCAGCACACGCCGCGCGTACTCGAGCAGCGTATTGCCGGGCCGCGTGAGCGAGAGATTGCGCGTGGTGCGGGCGAACAGCGTGGTGCCGAGCATGGTTTCGAGCCGCTTGATCTGCATGCTGACCGCCGCCTGCGAGCGGTGCACGGTGGTCGAAGCCTTCGTGAAACTGCCCGTTTCCACCACCGCGACGAAGGTCCGCAGTAAATCGACGTCGAATTCGGGGTGCATGATTTATCAATCCAGCTTATGGAATTTCTCAATTTAATTCGTTTGTCGACGTGAGGCAAGCCACGCAATACTGGTGTCTCCACCTTAGTGACCTATTTCCGGAGCGGCTTCGCATGTCCCTCACCCAACGTCAACACGGCGCCATTACGCTGGCCAGCGGCGGGCTTCTGATGGGCACGCTCGGCATCTTCGTCGAAGAAGCGCGGCTCGGCGCGCTGACGCTGGTGTTCTTTCGCTGCCTGTTCGGTTTCCTCTCGCTCGCCGCGTATTGCGCGTGGAAAGGCTTCTTCACACGCGCGCATTTCACGCGGCGCACCGTCGCGCTCGCGCTGATCTCCGGCGTTCTGATGGTCACGCAATGGGTCGGTTTCTTCGACGCGATTCACCGCACCAGCATTGCGGTGGCGACCGTGGTGTTTCACGTGCAGCCGTTCTGGGTCGTGCTGATGGGCGCGGCGCTTTTCAACGAACGCCTCGGCGCCGACCGGCTCGGCTGGATCGCGACCGCCTTCGTCGGGCTTGTTCTGGCCTCGGGCGTAGCCGCTACCGAGAATCTGCAGGGGCACACGAGCTATCTGATCGGCATCGGCGAGGCATTGGCGGGCTCGGTGCTGTATGCGAGCGTCACGCTGATCGCCAAGGGACTCGGCAATTTGCGGCCGCATCTGCTGACGCTCGCGCAGTGCGCGGTCGGCGTGGTGTGCCTGCCGTTCATCGCGCCGCTTACCGCCGTGCATATCGGACCGATGCAGT
Source organism: Paraburkholderia fungorum (assembly GCF_046026025.1). Taxonomy (GTDB): domain Bacteria; phylum Pseudomonadota; class Gammaproteobacteria; order Burkholderiales; family Burkholderiaceae; genus Paraburkholderia; species Paraburkholderia fungorum_E. The sequence goes on from NZ_JAQQFL010000038.1 coordinate 63,167, forward strand.
GGTTCTGGCTGGTCGGCATGGGCGTGCTGCATACGGGGCTCTCGTACGTGCTGATCTACGGCGCACTACCGAAACTGACCACGCCGGTCATCGCTGTGCTGCTGTTCGTCTATCCGCTCACGGCGATCGTGGTCGACGCCGTTGTGTATGGGCGGGCGCTCTCGCTGCCGCAACTCGCGGGCATGGCCTTGATCGTGATCGCCAGCCTCGGTGTGAATCTCGGCTGGCCGCTACTGTCGATGTTGCGTCCCGGCGGACGCGCGCGGCATCACGCTGACTGACGATTGAGCAGTCGCGAGTTTTCATTTCGTCGAAAAAAAACCCTGCAAAAACCCCGCATTTTCCATTCATTTCGCACAATCGAGAATAGTTCTCGTTTATAATTTCCGAATATTACAAGCCGGGCATTGATCCGGCTTCTGCTGCACCCCCCGTTCCCACATCGACATGCCGTTCCGAGGCAGCCGATGTCACGTCCGCGCATTCTGCGCACTGACGCACGGCGCCCCGGCCGTTTCAATTTCCAGACTCATTCGACAGCAACAGGGAATTCGCCACTTCGTCTCGCCTGACCGACCACACGACTTCTATCCAGTCGTGCGCGCCAGCTTGCGCCTTCTTTGCGCCCGCCTGGCGCTTTTGCATGACCGCTTTTGCCGCACCCCAAAACCAATAACACCCATCGATCCATACTCAAAGAACGTTGCCATGAACGTCAAAAAGAATACTTACCGCGCATTGCTGCTCGCCACTTCTCTCGCTAGCGCCAAACCTTTGCTGGCGCAGCAGGTTACGCCCACCGCCGGCGCGGCCGACAACACGCTGCCCGCGATCGCGGTCCAGGCCGCGGCCGACCGCTCTTACGACTCGAGCACCTCGAACACCGCGACGAAGATGAACATGTCGCTGATGGACGTGCCGCAAACGGTCAACGTCGTGCCACGCGCGCTGCTCGATGAACAGAACGCAAGCTCGCTGCAGGACGCATTGCGCAATGTGCCGGGCATCGGCTTTTCGGTCGGCGACGGTCAGCGCGACCAGATCACCCTGCGCGGCTTCAACAACATCACCGATCAGTACGTCGACGGCATTCGCGACGACGCGCTCTACTATCGCGATCTGTCGAACGTCGAACGGGTCGATGTCCTGAAGGGGCCAGCGGCCGTGCTCTATGGACGTGGCTCGGCCGGTGGCCTGATCAACCGCGTCCTGAAGAAGCCGACGGCGAATCCACAGCAAGCCGTGGGCGTGACGCTCGGCACCGAAGGCGAACGGCGCGGCGAATTCGATCTCGGCTGGAATGCGAACGACGCCGCGCGTTTTCGCATCACGGGCGCCGCCGAGAATTCGAACAGCTTTCGCGACCAGTTCCAGCTGAATCGCCAGGCCGTGGCGCCATCCGCGCAATTCCGCATCGATCGCGACACCATCCTCAATATCGAAGCCGATTATCTGCACGACCGCCGCACCTCGGATCAGGGCCTGCCCGCCTATCTCGGCCGCCCGGTCAACGTGCCGATCAACACGTATTACGGTTCGGCGGATGCCGCGAGCACCTCCTATAACGACGTGGAGGCGAAGAGCGCGACCGTGTCGCTCGATCACCGTTTCAACGATTCGCTGTCGTTGCACACGGCCGTACGCGCGTACGACTTCTCGCTCGAACGCAAAAACTACGTCACGTATGAGCCGATCAGGACGGCGCTGAACCCGGTCGTCACACTCGATCAAAGCACCCGCTTTCGCCAGGACCATGGCGTGGACGGTCTCTTCGAGTTGACGCAGAAAACCACGCTGTTCGGTATGAAGCACGAACTGCTGTACGGCGTCGAACTGTCGCAACAGCAGAAATTCGACACCATCTACTCGACCAATAAAGTCGCGACGTACAACCTGTACGATCCGCAACTCATCAATTTGCCGGGTGTGAAGCCAGGCACGGCGGCCAAAACGAATGCGGCGACCGTGCTGGGACTCGCCGGCGTCTACACGCAGGACCTGATCTCGCTCACCGAGCACTGGAAGATCCTGGCCGGCCTGCGCTTCGACTATCTGACGCAAACCCGCAACGACTACACCTCGGCGCACGTGAATCTGGATCGTACGGATCGCGCGTGGAGTCCGCGTGTCGGTCTGATTTACGAACCGCTCGACTGGGTGTCGCTGTACGCCTCATATAGCCAGTCGTTCTCGCCGCTGGCCGATACGCTGATCAGCAGCGGCGCGTTTGCGAACGGCTCCGCGCTGGCGCCGCAAAAGACCACGAGCTTCGAAGTCGGCTCGAAGTTCGACCTGGGCCGCGCGAGCGCGAGCATCGCGCTGTTCGACATGAAGCAGACCAACCAGCAGATCGCCGATCCGTCCAACCCGACTTATGCGCTGCCGATCGGCACGCAGCACGTACGCGGACTGGAACTGTCCACGACGGGTGAGATCGCGCCAAAGTGGTCCGTGTATGCGGGCTATGCGTATCTGAACGGCAACGTCGACGGCTCGCCGCAAGCGAGTTCAGCCGGGCTGGTGCTGCACAACAATACGCCGGGCCTGATGCCGCGACATAGCGCGAGCGTGTGGATCAAGCGCGACCTGAAATACGGTTTCTACGCGGCCGGTGGCGCGCAGTTCCAGTCGGCGCGCTATACGTCGGCGAGCGATGCGGTGACCTTGCCTTCTTTCGTCACGTTCGATCTCGGCGCGGGGTATCACGGCAAGAACGTGGACGTGGCGTTGACGCTGGACAATCTGTTCGACCGCAAGTACTTCATCGCGGCGCACGGTAACGCGGATATGTACAACATGCCGGGCGCGCCGCGCACGCTGACCGTGTCGGCAAGATGGCATATGTGATTGATGTAGAGCGTGACGTGCGTTGCGTACGTTGATGCGCTAAATAAAAAACCGGGCAGCGTGCCCGGTTTTTTTCGACAACTGGACAGAGAACCAACTTTAGAGCGCCGACCGACACACATCATGCACTGTGCCACCCACGCCCGCCACTCAGCCAATCGGCCAATCTCACTGCGGCAACACCTCGCCTTTAGTCTCCGGCGCAAACGGAATCACAAATAAGCCGACAATAAACGCCAGCGCCGTGAGCGCCACCGGCACGCCGAGTGTATGCATATGCAGGACGGCCGCGCCGAGCAGAAAGTTGACACCAGCCCCGACAAACCGTCCGAACGAGGTGCAGAACGCGAACGCGGTGGCCCGTACACGGGTCTCGAACTGTTCCGGCAGCCACAAGCTGAACAGCGCAAAATTGCCGCCGAAGAAACCCAGCACGAAGAGCCAGGCGATAAACGGCGCCAGCCCATTCGGCAGGTAGAACGCCCAGCCGAAGCTGCCGGCAATCGCCACTGCCATACCGATGAAGTAAACCGCGAGAGTCTTTTTGCGACCGATCCGCTCGGCCAGCGGCGGCAACGCAAGACAGCCGAGAATCGTCGCGATCGACAGCAAACCGGTGGCCAGCGACGCCGTCCGGATCGCATCGTTCTTCGTCATGCCGGCTTTCGTCGCCAGTTGAATCACAGCCGATGGCTCATACACCGCGCCCGCCCACAAACCGACGATTGCAATAGTCAGCAGAATGCATGCGACCCATGTGCGGCGCCGATACGTCGGCCCGAGAATTTCGCGCAGCGGTTTGGCACGCACGGTGCCCTCCTCCGCCTTTTGCCATTTCTCCGATTCCTTCACGCGCAGCAGCACCAGAATCGCGACCACGACCGGTACCGCGCCGGTCAGGAACATCGCGCGCCAGCCGAAATGCACGCCGATCGTGTAGTTGAGCGCGGCCGCCAGAAAGAATCCGGCGTAGTAGCCCGTTTGCAGATACCCGGCGCCCATCTTGCGGCGATCTTCCGGCCATGATTCAGCGACATACGTCCCGGCCAACGCCCACTCGCCGCCAATGCCCACGCCGGCAATGAAACGATAGATGGCGAGTTCCCAGACGTTGTGCGAAGTCGCGGCCAGTCCCGTGAAAATGGCGAACGTGAAAATGGTGCCCGCCAGCACTTTGGTACGGCCAAAGCGGTCCGCCAGTGGCCCCCAGATAAACGACAGCCCCCAGCCGACCAGAAACAGCGCGAACAGAATCGAACCGGCGAGGCCGACATTGGCGGGCGTCGCGGCGTACCCCGAGCGCGGCAACAGTTCCGTCAATGCCGGCGTCAACACGAGCGCGTAGATGAACGAGTCCATCCCGTCGAGCGTCCAGCCGGCCCACGCACCCCAAAACCCTGCGATCTGCGAACGATTGAGCGGCGTGCGGCGCCGCGCGACCGACGTACGGTCGGTTGGTGAACTCATCTTGCTCCTCCGGCCCTGCGGTTGGCGTACATGGAGTACGTTTCTGACATAAAGGGAACGACGGGATGGCGCGCCTGTTAGTGAATCCGTTGGTGACGCGATGCGCCTCGTGCAACGCCGGGCGAGTCACCGTTGGGAGGGCACCGCGAGCCGCCGATGGTGAGAAGCTTTTCGGGTTTGCCCGTCTGTAACGCGCTCATTTTCATATATAATATTTGATATCATGAACGACGCAATAGATGGTTTTCCCCTGGACGCCCCGGCGCGCAGCCCGCTTCTACCCGCGGCGGCGCCGCGTGAGAGCATGTCCCACGTGATCGCGGAGGCGCTGCGCGCGGCGATTGTCGACGGCACCCTGGCGCCTGGCGCGCCGCTGCGGCAAGACGCGATCGCCCGGCATTTCTCGGTCAGCGCAATTCCCGTGCGCGAGGCCTTGCGCCAGCTCGAAACCGAAGGCTGGGCAAGAACCGCCGTGCACAAAGGCGCGACCGTGGCCCCCTTGTCGGCGGATGAAGCGCGTGAAATCTACGAGATCCGCTCCGCGCTGGAGAGCCTCGCCATCGGCCTCGCGATTCCGAATCACACCGCCGCCACCCTGCGCGAATCCGCCAGTCTGTGCCGCGCCGCCGAGCGCGAGCCGGACCCGTCGTTGTACGTCGCGCGCAATGTGGCCTTTCATATGAGCCTGTATGCGCCCGCCGTCCGTCCCCAACTCGACGACATGATCGGCGCGCTGCATCGGCGCGGCGAACGGTATTTGCGCCTGAAGTTCGGCTTGCCGTCGTACAAGGGCGAATCGGACAATGAACACGCCGCCTTGCTCGACGCGGTGCAACGCCGTGATATTCCTGCCGCACAGTCCCTGGTTGTCGCGCATCTGCTCGGCACTGGCGACCTGCTCCATCGTTTCCTGACCGAACGCGCGCAGGCGGAAGCCGCGCTTGCGAACCAACCCAAGCCGCGCGCCAGACGCACGCGCACCACCACCGGGAGTTGAATCCGCCGATGAACCGCCCCGCCGAAGCCGCTGAAGCGTCCGCCACCGTGCATTCCTGGACTACCCGCCGCGACGAAAAGAACCGTCGCCTCGCGTCCGTTGCACCGTGGCTGAAAGACGGCATCCTGCCGACCAACCGCATCGTCGATGCACTCGAAACACTGATTCAACCGGGCGACCGCGTCGCACTCGAAGGCGACAACCAGAAACAGGCCGACTTCCTGTCCCGTTCGCTGGCCAAGGTCGATCCGCAAAAGATCCACGACGTGCATCTGCTGATTTCGAGCATCAGCCGTCCTGAACATCTGACGCTGTTCGAGCGCGGCATCGCGCACAAGGTCGACTTCTCGTTTGCCGGACCGCAGAGTTTGCGCGTCGCGCAGTTGCTCGAAGACGGTCAACTGGAAATCGGCGCGATCTACACGTACGTCGAGTTGTACGCACGGATGTTCGTCGATCTCACGCCGCACGTCGCCTTGCTGTGCGCGGACAAGGCGGACCGTCACGGCAATCTGTACACCGGCCCGAATACCGAAGACACGCCGACCATCGCCGAAGCCGCCGCGTTCCGGCACGGCATCGTGATCGTGCAGGTCAATGAGATCGTCGATGAACTGCCGCGCGTCGACATTCCGGGTTCCTGGGTCGACGTGGTCGTGCAAGCCGACAGGCCCTTCGCCGTCGAACCGCTGTTCACGCGCGACCCACGTCATATCGGCGACCTGCAGGTGCTCACCGCGATGATGGTGATTCGCGGCATCTACGAGCCGTACGGCGTGAGTTCACTGAATCACGGCATCGGCTTCGATACCGCGGCGATCGAATTGCTGCTGCCCACCTACGGCGAATCGCTCGGCCTGAAAGGCAAAATCTGCCGCAACTGGACGCTCAATCCGCACCCCACCATGATCCCCGCAATCGAATCGGGCTGGGTCGACAGCATCCATTGCTTCGGCAGTGAAGTTGGCATGGAGGCCTATATCGAGGCTCGGCCCGATGTATTTTTCACGGGCAACGACGGCAGCCTGCGCTCGAACCGTGTGCTGTGCCAACTGGCCGGTCAATACGGCGTCGATCTGTTCATCGGCTCGACCTTGCAGATCGACGCGGATGCGAATTCGTCGACAGTCACGCGCGGGCGTCTTGCCGGTTTCGGTGGCGCGCCGAACATGGGCCACGATCCGCGCGGCCGGCGTCATTCGAGCGAAGCATGGCTCAAGCTGTTGAAGAATCAGGGGCCGGTCTCGCGTGGGCAGAAGCTGGTCGTGCAAATGGCCGAGACGTACAAGAAAGGGGGCGAGCCGACCTTCGTCGATGAACTCGACGCGGTCGCCGTCGGTGCGAAAAACGGCATGCCGATTGCGCCGGTCATGATCTACGGCGACGACGTGAGCCATGTCGTCACCGAGGAAGGCATCGCGCATCTGCACAAGGCCGAAGGGATCGACGAGCGGCGTGCGGCATTGGCAGCGGTAGCCGGCGTGACGCCGATCGGACTGCGCGCCAGGCCGGAGAAAACCGCCGAGTTGCGCCGCCGCGGCATCGTCGCGTATCCGGAGGACCTCGGCATTCGTCGCGGCGAAGCAAAGCGCTCGCTGCTGGCGGCACGCAGCATCGACGATCTGGTGACGTGGTCGGGCGGCCTGTACGCGCCGCCGGCCCGCTTCAGGAGCTGGTAAAAATGGCGCCCGCTGCTTTGCTCGAACGCGAGGCTGACGCCCTGCCGAAGGTGAAGGCTGAACGCATGCGCCGCACTGCCGCTCTGGCTGCCCGCGAGACGGGCACGGTCAGGGGATGGACGGCGCTGTCCGACGCTCAACTTGCACACCATGCCGTCACCGCGCTGATCGAAGAAGCGCAACTCACGCCGAAACCCGCGCTAGTCGACCGGCGCGGCAGCGGCGCGCATCGCGACCTCGATCTCGCCACCATGCTGCGCTCGGCACGCACGCTCGAACCGACCTTCGCGGCCCTGGCACGCGCGGCACGCCACCGGAGTGAACCCTCCGCGCTCTTGCGCGCCGAACTCGCGCAGATCGGCCGCGCCGGCGAGCAGGACATGCTGCATGCCACCGGCGGCAGCAACGCGCATCGCGGCGCGATCTGGATCGTCGGCCTGCTGGTGGCGGGCGCGTCGATGCCGGGCAACGCCACGCGTTTGAACGCGGCGCACGTCTGCACGCTCGCCGCGCAGATTGCGTGCTTCCCGGACCGCTTCGCCGCGCCTTCCGATAGTCACGGCGAACGCGCGCGGCAACGCTATCAGGTGGGCGGCGCACGCCGTGAGGCACAAGACGGCTTCCCGCACGTCATCGATATCGGTTTGCCCGCGCTGCGCGCGGCGCGAGCCAATGGCGTCGACGAAAACGCCGCGCGCATCGACGCCCTGCTCTCGATCATGGCTTCACTCGACGACACCTGTCTGCTGCATCGCGCGGGTTTGCCTGGTTTGCACGCTGCACAACACGGCGCACGCCGTGTGCTAAAGGCGGGCGGGAGTTCAACGCCGGGCGGTCAAAGCGCCCTCGTCGTACTCGAACACACACTGCTGTCGCTCAACGCATCCCCTGGCGGCGCAGCGGATCTGCTCGCCGCCACCCTCTTTCTCGACATGCTGGCGCATCACGACGCCGATGGGAGTACAGCCTCATGGAACATCTAAGCTTCGACTATCCGGCGCAACGCGCCGTCACCACCCGCGCGCATGTCGGCGTAGTCGGTTCGGGCGATCTGGAAGTACTGCTTTCGCCTGCTGAAACCAGCGCGGCCCTGAGCGCGCACGTGGTCGTGCGGACCAGCGTCGACGGTTACAGCCACATCTGGAAGAGCGTGCTCGACCGCTTTTTCAGCCGTTACGACGGCGCCGCGCAGATCGAAATCAACGACTTCGGCGCAACTCCCGGCGTCGTGGCGTTGAGGCTCGCGGAAGCCATCGAAGCAGCGGAACAGGGAGACGACGCATGAACATGCTCGCCTCCCCCCGTCGCGCGCCCATGCTGCGCGACAGTTTCATTGAATTGCCCGCGCGCGAACGCGCCCGCGCGCTGCTCGACGCGGGCACGTTCCGCGAACTGCTCGGACCGTTCGACAAGATCGAATCGCCGTGGCTGCCGCTGCAAGGTGTCGTCTGCCAGGCGGATGACGGCTGCGTGATCGCGCGTGGCACCATCGACGGCGAACCGGCCGTGGTCGCCGCGATCGAGTCCGCGTTCCAGGGCGGCAGCATCGGCGAAGTCTCGGGCAGCAAGATCGCCGCCGCGCTCGACATGGCCTTGCGGGACTGCGAACGCGGCAAGCTCGTGCGCCCGGTCGTGCTGTTCGAAACCGGTGGCGTGCGGCTCCAGGAAGCCAACCTCGGCCTCGCGGTGATCGCCGAGATTCAGGCCGCGATCGTCGCGTTGCGCCGGCATGTGCCGGTAGTCGGCGTGATCGCGGGCATGGTCGGCTGCTTTGGCGGCATGTCGCTGGCCGCGGCCTTGTGCTCTTACCTGATCGTGACGAAGCAGGGGCGGCTCGGCATGAACGGCCCCGAAGTGATCGAACAGGAAGCCGGTATCGAAGAACTCGACTCGAGCGACCGGCGCCGCGTGTGGCAACTGATCGGCGGCGAACAACGGGCTGCGAGCGCCCTCGCCGATCAACTGGTCGACGACGATGCGGATGAAGTGCGCGCCGCCGTGCATTCAGCATTCATTCACGGACTGCCAACTGCCCATCGCAGCGAACAGGTCGACACGTTCCTCAAGCGCCTCGCGCAGATCGACCCGGCCAGCGTGACACCGGAAACGATGCGTGACGTGTATAACCCACCTGCGCAAAACAACGCACGCAAGGAGCACGCATGAGCGATGCCACTCTCAGCCGCGGCGCGCGCTGGTTCCATGCGCTAGCCGGCGAACTGTCCTGCCACGCGCCCGTATGGAGCGGCGATGCGTCGCTCGGCGGCGAGACCGCGCGCTTCATTGCGGTCGTTCCCGATCCCGACAACCGCTTTCCCCGCGCGACCGACAACGTCGTCGGTCTTGAGCAAGGCTGGCAGCTCGCGCGCGCGGTACGCGAGGCCGTTGCGCAGGACAAGGTGAGCGCCACGCGCCGCCCGATCGTCGCGATCGTCGATGTGAAAAGTCAGGCGTATGGTTATCGCGAAGAAATGCTCGGCATTCACCTCGCCTGCGCCGCCGCCGTCGATGCCTATGCATCGGCGCGCGACGCCGGGCATCCGGTGATCGCGCTGATCGTCGGGCCTGCCATGTCGGGCGCATTCCTCGCGCACGGCTATCAGGCCAACCGGATCGTCGCACTCGACGCGCCCGGCACGATGGTTCACGCCATGGGCAAGGAAGCCGCCGCCCGGGTCACACGGCGCACCGTGGAAGCACTCGACGCGCTCGGCGAAACCATTGTGCCGATGTCGTACTCGATGACGTCGTTTGCCAAACTCGGCCTGCTCGATCAGTTGATCAGCGACGTCGACGCCGATGCACCGGATGCCGCGCAAATCGAGCGCGTGCGTCAGGTGCTGATCGAACAGGTTCGCAGCGCGCGCGCTGGCCGCCGCGATCTATCGCACCGTCTCGAATCGGCCGCGGCCCAAAAGAATCGCGCGGCTTCGATCGAAGTGCGGCGGCGTCTCGCCGAACAATGGGACGCCGTGTAATGCAGGTCTGCGCAACGCCGCCTTTCGCCGCCACTCACGCGCGGTCGTGCGACGCGCGTTGGCGGCCGCACGATCTGCTGCGCCTGAACTGTTTGCGGCAGTTTGACGGCGAGCCGGCCTGGGTTCGCGGATCGTTCGAGCGCGCGCCGTATGGGGTCGTGAGACGCGCGCTGGCCGCCGACGGCTTCGTGGCGATCGGCTTGCGCGGCGTGGAGCGGTCGCAGCGTTACGGCACGTGGGCGCATCTGGACGATCTTGGCACTGCTGTGCCGCCAGAAGCGCTAGCGCGGCGCAGCCCTCTTGCGGGGCGCAATGCGCTGCCTGCGTTCGTGGCCCTTGCCGCGTTACAACGCGACACGGTTAGCGCATTGACTGAATTCGTCTGGGGACCGACAGGCAGCACAGGCTTCGAACTGGCCACTCAGGCGCCCACCGTCACGCTCTCGAGCGATCTCGATCTGCTGATCCGCGCGCCGGAAAAACTCTCGCGGGACACGGCCATTCAGTTGCTGAACCATTTGCAAACCATCGCACAACGCGTCGGCATTCGCGTGGACGCGCAACTGGAAACACCTGCGGGCGGCGTTGCGCTCGCCGAATGGGCTGCGGACAAAGCACGCGTGATGACACGCCATGCTCGCGGCCCGCAACTCGTTACCGATCCGTGGGCGCCCGCTCACGCCGATACCTGATGCTCGCCCTTCTGTTTCCCGGCCAGGGTGCGCAATCGGACGGATTCCTGCATCGTTTGCCGCAGCATCCCGCAGTCGCCGACACGCTCGAAGAAGCGTCCCAGGTGCTCGGCGGCAACGTACTCACACTCGATACGCCAGACGCGCTGCGCTCGACCGTGGCCGTTCAGATCGGCTTGACCGTCGCGGGCGTGGCGATCACGCGCGCGCTGGCCGATGAACAACTCACGCCGGAGATCAGCGCGGGTTTGTCAGTGGGTGCCTATGCGGCGGCGATCAGTTGCGGCGCGATTCGCTTTGACGACGCGTTACAGATGGTGCGAAAGCGCGCCGAATTGATGGAGACGGCGTATCCGTCGGGTTACGGTCTCGCAGCCGTATCGGGTTTGACGGAACACCAACTGGAAACGCTCGCCGCACAGCACGCGAACGCGGGCCATCAACGGGTCTATGTCGGCAATGTGAATGCGCCGCGTCAGATCGTCATGGCCGGGGCGAACGGTGCGCTGGACGCGTTCATCGAACGCGCCGTCGCCGCTGGCGCTCGCAAAGCCGTCCGTCTTGCGGTAAGCGTGCCGTCACATTGCGAACTGCTCGCGCATGCCACGGAAGAGTTGGTCGCATACGCACAGCATGTCCCGTTTCACACGCCGCACAGCACCTACATCGGCAATCGTGGCGGCCGCCCGCTGTACACGGCGGAGGCCATTCGCGACGATCTCGCGACCAATATGCGCCACACCGTACGCTGGTTCGATGCGCTCACCGTCATGCAGGAAATGGGTGCCCGTGTGCTGATCGAAGCGCCGCCGGGCCAGGTATTGACGGACATCACACGCGAAAATTTTCCCGACACCACCGCGCTTGCCGCGAGTAGTTTTTCGTTCGACAAGCTGGTCGCGACTGCGCGCCGGCGCCTCGCGCTATAACGGGCTTCGGAATACGGCCACGCAGTGTCATTGAATTCCTTCCGCGAAGACAGAACAAGCCCCTGCGTCACGGCACATCACCGCCTCTCGATCAACTGCCGCCCCATCGCCTTCGCGTACTGATCACACGCACTACGCGCGACACGTGACGCCGCCAGCACGCCGACGTCGGCCGCGTCACGGCAGTACATGGCAACATCGATCGGCGGCGGCAGCGGTCGCACCTGCAATTGCCCCAGTTCGCCGCTACTAAGGAACGGCTCGACGAACAAGGCCGGCACGGCGGCAATTCCATAGCCATCGCGCAACAACTTCACGATCACCGCCACCGACGGCATGCAGGTCACCTGCGTATCCGCAAACGGCACACCGGCGCGCTTCGCGAGCATCTCGACAATCGCCTCCACGGCGATTTGCGGCGCCGTGCCACGGCCAAACGTCAGTACGGGTTTCTGCAATAGCGTCTGCATGTGCTTCGCGCGGTTCGCCGGAATCAGATCGCTGCGTGCGATCCAGCGCACGGGATAACTGGCCAGCAAAGTCGACACAATCGACGCTTCCTGTTCGCCGGTTTCCTCCACCTGAATGACGAGATCCAGGTCACCTGCGCGCAACCGGGGCCCAAGCACCGCGCTAGTGTCGACGGTCAGGTCGACGACGATGCGGTTGTACTCGACGTTCAGCATCCGGATGTAGTCCGGCAGCCAGCTATGCACCACTGTTTCGACTACGCCGAGCCGCAACCGCTTGGTCACCTGGGTTTCGTCCTGCGCGGCCAGTTGCAGCGAGCGCGTGGCCTGCACCACCGAGCGCGCATGCGCAAGCAACCGTTCGCCATGCGCCGTGAGCTGAAACTCCGCGGCGTCGCGTTCGATCAGTTCGACGCCCAACTCGGCCTCAAGCGTCTTGATCCGCAGCGAAATCGCGGCGGGCGTCGCATGCATCGCAGCGGCGGTCGCGCGAAAACTGCCCAGGCGAGCGAGCGTCAAAAACGTTTCGACAAAGCGCGTATTCATTGCATTAGCTCCCGAACGGCAATCAGATGCACACGATCATCGCCGCAGAACCTCGTCTGCGCTGTTAAGTTTAATTTAACAAAAAGCAAGAATAACTCGCTGGATGGATATTTTTGGCGTTACTAATCTGGGTGTCATGAATCACCCGGATCTAGCTGGAGTCAAGCCGTCCATGCCCTATACGCCTTCCGAGTTTCGTCAACAGATTCGCAATCGCCGCCTGTCCGGGCCGACTGCGGGCTACTGTGGCGACTATGCGCAAGCCAATCTCGCCATCTTGCCCAGCCAATACGCCGACGATTTCCTGCGCTTCTGCACGCTCAATCCGAAGGCTTGCCCGTTGCTCGGCATCGGCGAACCGGGCGAATGGCGCGTACCGTCGCTTGGCGCCGATCTCGACATCCGCAATGACGTCCCCGCGTTTTACGTGTACCGCCACGGCGAGCGTACCGAGGAAGTGCATAGCCTCGACGCGCTATGGCGCGACGACCTGGTGGTGTTCGCGATCGGCTGCTCGTTTTCGTTCGAGGAAATGTTGCGGCGCGAAGGCATTCCGTTGCGCCATATCGAACAGCAGGTCAATGTGCCGATGTATCGAACGCGCGAGCGCAATGTGGCGGCAGGCGTATTCGGCGGCAACCGCGTGGTCTCGATGCGGCCGATGAAAGCCGCCGACGCGATCCGCGCGATTCAGATCACCAGCCGTTTTCCCGCAGTACATGGCGCGCCGGTCCATATCGGCGACCCGTCGCTGATCGGCATTCGCGACATCGCGCGACCCGATTTCGGCGATGCAGTCGAAGTACGCAGCGACGAATTACCCGTGTTCTGGGCCTGTGGCGTCACCCCGCAAGCCGCCATAGAAAGCGCGCGCCTGCCGTTTGCGATCGCACACAAACCGGGACACATGCTCGTCACCGACATTCCCAACACCACGCTGGCGGTCCTTTAGCCGCGGCCTTATTTGTCCCAACCACGAGCCGCGCGGCAAGACGCGGCCATTGACCACGACCGGAGCCCTTGCATGAAAACCGAAGTGCAATTGACCTCAAACGCCGAATGCTATGACGCGCCCGGCACAGGGAAAGGACCGTTCGCGTGGTACCGGCAGATTTCCAGCAGCGAAAAGCGCGCGTTCTGGAGCTGCAAGGTCGGCTACGTGCTCGACGCCATGGACACGCAATTCCTGAGCTTCGTGATTCCGACGCTGATTGCGACTTGGGGCATCACGCGCGGCGACGCCGGTCTCATCGGAACAGTCACGCTGCTGAGTTCGGCAGTCGGTGGTTGGGCCGCCGGTGTGCTGTCCGATCGCATCGGCCGGGTGAAAACCTTGCAGATCACGATTCTCTGGTTCGCGGTGTTCACGCTGGCTTGCGCACTGGCGCAGAACTTCTCGCAGTTGCTGTGGGCGCGCGGCCTGATGGGGCTCGGCTTCGGCGGCGAATGGACGGCAGGCGCGGTGCTGATCGGCGAAGTAATCCGTGCGCGTGACCGCGGCAAGGCGGTCGGTCTGGTGCAGGCCGGCTGGGCGATCGGGTGGGGCCTGTCGACGCTGCTGTTCATGGCCGTGTTTTCATGGGTGCCGGCCGAGTATGCGTGGCGCGTGCTGTTCGCGATCGGTATTGCACCGGCGCCATTCGTGATCTGGATCCGCCGCCTGGTCGACGAGCCGGAGGTACATCGGCAACAGAAAGAAGCGCAAGCCGCGGCACAAACGCGCCCTTCGCTGATCGACATCTTCCGCGCCGATATCGTCTGGACGACGCTGCGCGCATCCGTGCTGGCAACCGGCGTGCAAGGCGGCTACTACGCGGTGACCACGTGGTTGCCGACGTATTTGAAAACCGAGCGGCATCTGAGCGTAATCGGCACCGGCAGCTATCTGTGCGTGGTCATTGTCGGTTCATATTGCGGCTATCTGACGGGCGCTTACGTCAGCGACAAAATCGGCCGCAAGCGTGCGTTCATCGCGTTCGCGCTGGCCTCGTGCGCGATCGCGCTGATCTATACGCAACTGCCGCTCGATAACCTCACCATGCTCGTGCTCGGCTTCCCGCTCGGCTTCTGCGCGTCCGGTATTTTCTCGGGGATGGGCGCGTTCCTCACCGAACTGTTTCCGACGCGCATTCGCGGTTCCGGTCAGGGGTTCTGCTACAACTTCGGGCGAGCGATCGGCGCGACGTTTCCCTTCCTGATCGGCTACGTCTCGCAGAGCATGCCGCTTGGCCACGCGATCGGGGTATTCGCCGCCGCAGCATACGGTATTGTGATTCTCGCCGCGCTGACGTTGCCGGAGACCAAGGGGCGCGAGCTCAACGCCTAAGACTCAACGCCTGATCCGCGCCACTGCGCATTCCTGCTATAGCGCCTGCTCCGGCGCGCGTCCGATCACATGCGAGTCGGACGCCGCCGCTGCGCCACCCTGCCCTCGCCCACGCTCGCGGCCTGGCGTTACGACCGCCCCCGTGCCGCCGGGACGTCGCGTCGACTTTGCGTGCCGCTCGATCAGCCGTTGCAGCAGACAGAACGCGCACAGCAACGCGCCGATCACAATGCGGGTCCACCACGAACTGAGCGTGCCGTCGAAGGTAATCAGTGTCTGGATCGTGCCCAGAATCCCGACGCCGAACAACGAGCCGATCACATAGCCGACCCCGCCCGTCAACAAGGTGCCGCCGATCACCGTCGCCGCGATCGCATCGAGTTCCATGCCCTGGCCTTGCAACCCATAGCCCGACAGCACATAGAACGTGAACACCGCGCCGCCGAGCGCCGAGCAGAACCCGCTCAGCGCATACACGCCGATCCGTGTCCGCGCAATCGGCAAGCCCATTAGCAGCGCCGAGCGCGGATTGCCGCCAACCGCGTACACGTTGCGGCCAAACCGCGTGAAATGCGCGACGTAGATCGCCGCGACCAGCGTAACGAGGGCGATCAACACATTGGCTGAAACCGAACCGACGCCGAGGTTGAGGCGAAACGCGGAAATCTTCTGGAAGGTCGGATCGTTAATGGTGATCGACTGCGTCGTGATCAGGAAGCACAGGCCACGCGCGAAGAACATGCCGGCCAGCGTGACGATGAACGCCTGCAAGCGGAAGAAGTGAATCAGTGCGCCCTGCACCGCGCCGAACACCGTGCCCATCAGCAGCACGATCGGCACGATCAGCCAGACCGGCAAATGCATATGCTCGGACAGCACCGCTTCGACAATGGTGGTCAGGGCCACGACCGAGCCCACCGACAGATCGATTCCGCCGGACACGATCACAAACGTCATCCCGATGGCGACGATCAACAGGAAAGCATTATCGACCAGCAGGTCGAGCAGCACTTGCCACGAGAAAAAGCCGGTGTACATCACCGAGCCGAAACCGAACAGCGCGCAGAACAACAGGATGGTGACGGCGATCGGCAGCGTGCGCGGATCGACGATATGGGCCCAGATTTCGCCGAGTCGTCTCATCGCGCCACCCCGCGCTGCGTGAAGAACGACATGGCGAGCGCGCGCGCCGAGGGGGACTGGATCACACTCACCGCGAGCACCACGGCCGCCTTGACGACCAGCGTCGCTTCCGGTGGCACGCCGATCGAATAGGTCGTATAGGTGAGCGTCTGGATGATCAGCGCGCCCAGCACGGTGCCCGTCAGACTGAAGCGGCCGCCAAGCAGCGAGGTGCCGCCGAGCGTCACCGCCAGAATCGCGTCGAGTTCCAGCAGCAGGCCCGCGTTATTGCCATCGGCGCTGCGCACGTTCGAGCTGATGAGGATGCCCGCCATCGCGGCGGTCAATCCCGAGAAGCCATACACCGCGAATACCAGCGCTTTCGAGCGCAGCCCGACGAGGCGCGTTGCGACCGGATTGACGCCGATCGCACGAATGAAGAGGCCGAGCGCCGTGCCCTCAACGAGCAACGCGGTAGCCAGCACAGCCACGCTCGCGATCCACACCGAGCACGGTACGCCAAGCCAATACCCGCCGCCGACGAACAGATAGCCAGGTGCGCCGATCGGTATGATCTGCCCGGCCGTCAGCAATTGCGCGATGCCGCGGCCCGCGACCATCAGGATCAGCGTTGCGATGATCGGCTGCATGCCGACGAACGACACCAGCAACCCGTTCCACATGCCGCTCAACACGCCGACGATCAGCGCCGCAACCAGCGCCTGCGAGATCAATCCGGCGCTCGGCACGGGTTGTGTCGCGAGTATCGTGGCGGCAGCGGCACCGGCAATCGCCACGACCGCGCCAACCGAAATATCGATGCCACGTGTGGCGATCACGAGCGTCATGCCGGTAGCGACCAACGCCAGCGGCGCAGCGCGATTCAGGACGTCGATCGGTGCGCCGAACAGGTGGCCGTCGAGTATCCGTAGCGACAGAAAATGCGGATTCACCCACAGGTTCAGGACGCATAACAGCACCAGCGTGACGCAAGGCCAGATCAACGGACGTTCCGCGCCATCGCGCGCGAACCAGTTCGATAGCTTCATTCGCCGCTCCCCGCGATGAGTCGATAGATGTTGTCTTCGTTCGACGCCTTGCCGGCCACTTCAGCGATCTTGCGACGGTCGCGCAGGACCGCCACGCGATGGCTCACGCGCAGCACCTCGCCGATTTCCGATGAAATGAACAGGATGCTCAGACCATTCGCGCACAGCGCCAGCAGGCGGTCCATGATGTCGAATTTCGCGGCGACGTCGATCCCGCGGGTGGGCTCGTCGAGGATCAGCAGCTTGGGGTCGGTGGCCAGCCAGCGTGCGAGCAGCGCTTTCTGCTGGTTGCCGCCGGAGAGCAGCCCGATCGGCTGCTCGGCGTCCGTCGCCTTGATGCCGAGTCGCTCGATCCACATGTCCGCGATTTCATGGGCACGCTGCCGCTTGATCTTGCGCCACCAGCCGCGGCGCGCTTGCAACGCGAGCAGAATGTTCTCGCGAATCGACAGTTCGGCGACGATGCCCTCTTTCTTGCGATCCTCCGCGCAGTAGCCGATGCCGTGACGCACGGCGTCGTGTGGCGAACGCAAGCGCACGGGTCGGCCTTCGATCAGGATCGTGCCGCTATCGGCGCGGTCAGCCCCGAACAATAGTCGCGCGGTCTCCGTGCGGCCCGATCCGAGTAGGCCGGCAAGCCCCAGGATCTGGCCAGGCTGCACGTCCAGGTCGAGTGGCTGCAGCGTGCCGCGCCGTCCGACGCCGCGCAGTTCGACGAACGGCTGAACCGCGGCCTTGCTCTGAGGCCCTTCATGGCCAGCGTGCCCAACCTGCGCCGCTTCGCGCAGGCGCGCGCTCATACGCTCGTGACCGACCATCTTCGCGACCAGTTGATCGGCCGGCAGATCGCGTGCAAGGTATTCGCCTTCACGCTCGCCATTGCGCATCACCGTGATGCGATCGGAGATGGCATAGGTCTGTTCGATAAAATGCGTGACGAACAGAATGGCGATTCCCGATTGCTTAAGATGTCGAAGTATTTTGAAGAGCTGCGTGACTTCGCCGTCGTCGAGGCTGGAGGTCGGTTCGTCGAGAATCAGCACGCGTGCGTCGACGGATAGCGCTCTGGCGATCGCCACCATCTGCTGCACGGCGATCGGATAGGCGTCGAGCGACCGGGTGACGTCGAGCGTCACGTCCAGACGCAGCAGCGCGGCCTGCGCGCGGCGTTTGATGTCGGGCCAATCGATCGCGCCGAACCGCTTCGGCTGCCGGCCCGCAAAAATGTTCTCCGCCACCGAGAGGTTCGGGCACAGGTTCACTTCCTGATACAGCGTGCGCACGCCGGCCGCCTCGGCCTCCTGCGGTGAAGCAAACGCCACGATCTCGCCGCCCAGGCGGATCGTGCCGCCGTCCGGCGCGACCACGCCGGTCAACACGTTGATCAGGGTGGATTTACCTGCACCGTTCTGCCCCATCAACGTGTGGATCTCACCGGGAAACAGCCGAAAATCGACTCCCTGCAGCGCTTTCACGCCAGGGAACGTCTTGCTGACACCGGCAGTGGCCAAAATGGGCTCGAGTGCATGCGAGGTGATGCCTGCAGGAGCGTCGCCTGTGACGATCTTCGCGGCCGGAGGATTGGGTTTCGATGCGGGATGCGTCATAGACCTCGCTCGATGGACGTTGCGTTGGTCAGGCGGACTCAGGCAGGCCAACTCGCGCGCAGCCTGATCCAGCGGAAAAGAGACCGTCCGTTGCCGAAGCAGCCGGACGGTCAGGCACCGCTGGAGAAACCGTTACAATCTGTTCGCGCTTCGCTCGTGTTCTTTTCAGATCATATGGATAGCTAACCAGTTAGCCACCCTACTCTGCCCTATACCGTTCGCCTCAGTACTTGCGCGTCGGCAAAGTCTCTGTCGCGACGCTCATCGGGAAGACCGTCTCCTGCGTCAGGATGCGCTTGGGCAGCGGCTTGCCGGCCACCACGTCCTTCACTGCCGACATCAGTTGCGGTCCCAGCAACGGGCTGCACTCCACGTCGACGTTCATCTTGCCCGCGGCCATCGCCTGGAAGCCGCCCTTGGTCGCGTCGAACGAGACGACGGTGATGTCCTTGCCCGGATGCATGCCGGCCTCTTCCATCGCCTGGATGGCACCGAGCGCCATATCGTCGTTATGCGCATAAACTACATTTATTTTATTCCCATAAGTTTTTATAAATGCTTCCATCACCTGCTTGCCGCCAGCAAGCGTGAAGTCGCCGCTTTGCGAGGCGATGATCTTGAATTTGGGATCGCTCTTGATCACTTCGATCAAGCCGGCATGCCGGTCGTTGGCAGGCGCTGAGCCAACCGTTCCCTGCAACTCGGCGATGTTGATGGGACCGGGATCACTTTTAAAGTGATCTGCGAGCCAATGACCGCCACGGCGCCCCTCTTCCAGGAAATCCGAGCCGATCATCGTCACGTACAGCGATGTGTCTTTCACGTCGATGTTGCGGTCAGTCAGGATCACCGGAATGTTTGCCGCTTTAGCTTCGCGCAGCACCGGCTCCCAGCCCGATTCGACGACGGGCGAAAACGCGATCACGTCGACTTTCTGCGCAATGTAGGAGCGGATCGCCTTGATCTGGTTTTCCTGCTTTTGCTGGGCGTCGGAGAATTTGAGCTTGATCTTCGCGTCCGCCGCTGCGGACTTGACAGACTCGGTGTTGGCGGTTCGCCATGCGCTTTCGGCGCCCACCTGCGCGAAACCGAGCGTAATCTGTTTGTCCTGCGCGTATGCGCCCGGCGTTGTCAGCGCCAGCGCACCGATGCTCGAGCAAAGCGCGAGCGCGCCCAACGCACGACATGCGGCGCGTCGTGTATTCGCCATGACCGTCTCCTGATCGTTGTTGTGTAGGCGATCCACCGAACCCGCCCAGCGCTTGCGGCCCTCAGGGTGGATGGATCGTGTTGTAGCGTAGTGTCTGGGGCGTTAACCGTCCAATCACATGATTCGCATCGGCGATACCAATTTCGGTATCGCGGACGGTATTGACCGGGACTAACCGATCCGACAGCCAGCCTGCCGGGCTAGCGTGTTGCCCCGCGCGGCGTCACCCAGCGAAACGTCAGATTGATTCGCTCGCCGGCCACGCGCGGCTCCTTCGGCACACGATGCCGCCAGTCGGCCTGCGTGTTGCCTTTCATCACCAGCAAGCTGCCGCCCTTCAGCGAAAACGACTGCACGACGCCGGTCCTGTTGTGCCGCAAGTCGAACGTGCGCGCAACGCCCAGGCTGATCGACGCAATCACGGGCCGCACGCCGAGCTCCGGCTCGCGGTCCGCGTGCCAACCCATACTGTCGGCGCCACTTCGATAACGGTTGATCAGCACACTGTTAAAACGCGTCTGGCAGATTGCCTCCACAGCGGTCCGCAGTTCGGCGACGGCCGGGGTCCACGGTTGCGGTACGTTGCGAATGCCGGAATAGACGTAGACCGCATCCGGCTCGCCCTGCCAGGCTGTCAGCCGCGGCAACGGCACACGGCCGCCAGGTGTGCCCATCATGTCCTGGCGCCACGCCACTTCGCCGATGAGCTCGGTTAAAGCGCGCGCCGCGGCCTCGGGCGTGAGCCACTCGGGAAACCAGTCCACCTCGGGCACCGGAAGGTCATCGAAAAGATCCGCCATAAGATTGCCTGAATGCCATTGCGCGCAGTTCGTGCGCGAGTCAGAACCCTGGCTATTATGGCGGGGACGGCGACGACACTCACGCCTGCGGCTTGCGCTGTCATTCGCTCCAGCCATCCACCACAGTTAGCCACTTTCCTCACTCTGCTACTTCAAAGGATCCCCACCATGACTCTTTCCGATCAGGCACTCGATCAGCTCTTTCGTGAAGCGCGCACGCATAACGGCTGGCAGGCCAAGCCGATCGACGACGCTGTGCTCAAACAGCTCACCGAACTCACCTTGCTCGGGCCGACCTCGGCCAATTCAAGTCCCGGCCGCTTTGTCTACGTGAAAACGCCCGAAGGCAAGGAGAAGCTGCGTCCGGCCTTGTCGCCGGCCAATCTTGAGAAGACGATGGCGGCGCCGGTCACGGTGATCGTCGGGATGGACATGGCGTTTTACGAGCATCTGCCGAAACTGTTTCCGCATGCCGACGCTCGCAGCTGGTTCGCGGGCAACGATAAGGCGATCGCGGATACGGCGTTTCGCAATTCGACGCTGCAAGGCGGCTATCTGATTCTCGCAGCCCGCGCGCTCGGTCTGGACACGGGTCCGATGTCGGGATTCGACGCCGCCAAGCTTGACGAGGCCTTCTTCGCCGGCACGACCGTGAAGTCGAACTTCCTGATCAATCTGGGTTACGGCGATCCCTCGAAGCTGTTCCCGCGCAGCCCGCGCTTCTCCTTCGACGAAGCCGCCCGGATCGCCTGACGGACCTCTGCCCGCCGATGCATCGGCGGTGCGCTTAGCCGAACAGCGCCACGTAGAACACTACCGCGCCGATCACCGCGCCGATAAAGCAGAAGCCTTCACCGGCGTCGTCGCTACTGGAGCGCAACCATGCGCCGACGGCGCCGAACAGGCCCGCGATGCCAAGGGCAACGCACACCATCACCACGTCGAATAATGCGTTTTTGCCCAACTCGGAGAAGTCGATGCCGCGCACGCCGAAGTACAATGCGAGCGCCATCAAGGATATGCCCACCAACGGCAGCATGACGTGGCTGCCCTCTCGTCCAACGTGATGCCCATGAAGTACGTGGCGTACGTGACTACCGGATCCAAGCAGTTTCATGATGCGCCTCCTGCCTCGCCCTCAACCGACAACCAGACGAACCGCCCCGTGGCCGCGATGGCCCTGAAGCAAGCCGCTTCCATTTGAGAATAGTCCACCCGGCACGCAATTCAAAGCCCATTTAATTAGAGTGCTGCAGTGGTTCAGGCGGCCAGCATGCGGCAACGGAAATTGCTGCAATGCGATACCCGCCTGCTGCATCAAACACGGACATGTTCGGCTGCTCCTGGAAGCAAATCGCGCGCCGTCGGCAAGGGGATGCACATCTCGGTAGAATGATCAGGCTCGTCCGCTATTTCATGATTGCACCTGGCGAGCCGCCGCCGTTGCTCCGCGCCTGTCGGCCCCTTCCCGCCTCTATCCTCTCTATGCGCCGCTCATCGTTTCTTGTCCGCATCATCCTGATTGGCATTCTGCTGCATATCTACGTCGGCTTTCGTCTGATTCCCGACATGCCGGTGAGTGCTGTCGGCCGATGGCTGTGCGCGCTGTGGCTGGTGCTGTCGATCTTTCTGATCCCGCTCGGCATGCTGGCGCGCACCATCAAACAACAGCCACTCAGCGACCGCCTCGCGTGGGTCGGCCTGCTGGCGATGGGCTTCTTCTCGTCGCTGCTGGTGCTGACGTTCGTGCGTGACCTGGCGCTCGCCTCGCTGCTCACCGTCGATGCAATCTGGCCGAGCACGATTGCAATCGCGCACTGGCGCATCGGTTCGGCGGCAGCGGTGCCGGTGCTTGCGCTGCTTTCAACGCTCGTCGGCTTGTTCAACGCACGGCGCCGCGCCAGCGTAGTAACGATCGAGGTGCCGATCGACGATTTGCCGGCCGCACTCGAAGGTTTCACGATCGTGCAGATCAGCGATATCCACGTTGGACCGACCATCAAAGGCCGCTATGTGGATGCGATCGTCGACGCGGTGAATCGCCTGAAGCCGGATCTGATCGCCGTCACGGGCGACGTGGTAGACGGCAGCGTGTCGCAGTTGACGAAGCACACGCAGCCGCTATCGCGGCTCAGTGCGCGCCACGGCACGTTTCTCGTGACCGGCAACCACGAGTATTACGCAGGCGCAAACGCCTGGATCGACGAATTCCGGCGCCTGGGGCTCAACGTCCTGCTTAACGAGCATGTGATCGTGGAACACGACGGCGCGCGCGCCGTGATTGCCGGGGTGACGGATTACTCAGCGGGCCATCATGACCCGTTGCATCGCAGCGACCCGGTTGCGGCCCTCGCCGGCGCGCCTGGTGACGTGCTAATAAAAGTACTGCTCGCGCACCAGCCGCGCTCCGCCGAAGCAGCCGCAGCAGCAGGTTTCACGCTGCAGTTGTCCGGCCACACGCACGGCGGCCAGTTCTTCCCGTGGAATTTCTTCGTGCGTTTTCAGCAGCCGTTCACGGCCGGTCTCGCACGGCTGAATGGCCTGTGGGTCTACACGAGTCGCGGCACCGGCTATTGGGGGCCGCCGAAGCGCCTGGGAGCGCCCTCGGAGATCACGCGATTGCGTCTCGTACCCGGCGAGCCGGACTAACGTATCGAGCCATGCGTCAAATATCGCCGCACGGACCTCACGCTGGATTTCCCGGCAAAAAAACGCGGACATCTACAAAAAGACATCCGCGCGCTGGCGCTAGTGCGCCGCTTCAGCTAGTTTGAGTTACTGCGCGGGCGCCACAGCCACGCTAACCTGCGGCGCGTACGCCACCAATACTTGCATGCCCGGCCTCACGCCAGCGAGCTTTGCCGGCTCGCGCCCCTGGATATGAAACACCGCGCCATTCGGGCCCTTCAGCGCCATGATGCCGGAGGCGTGGTCGATGGCCTGGACTTCGGCATTCACGTTCTGGGCAGTGTTCTGCTGAACCGGTTGACCGGCCGTACCGTGACCGTCGGCATCGCGCGTAATGCTGACCATGGCGTTGCGCATCATGCGGATATGGACCTTGCCGCCCTGCTTGATCTGCGCCAGGTTGCTCGTGTCAGTGACGGTGAACGACGCTTCGCCGCCTTGTGTGTCGAGCACGGTCACCGAGTGTCTAGCCTGGTCGACCGACTTCACGACACCATCTGCCTGCAGCGTGCTGCTGCCTTCAAACGGCGCGGGAAGACCGGCGGCAAACGACACGAGCGGAGCAGCAGCAATCAATGCACCGGCAATGATGCCAAGAGCTTTATCTTTCATACATTCCTCAATAGGGTGAACAGCGGACAAGAGACGATGTTGTGCGAATCGGATGCGCCTGGCATGGCACAGGGAAAACCGAAAAATTTCTGGGCGAGACCGAAAGAAAGCGAGAGAAAGCGAAACGCGGATTGAGCACCAGAACCGCACGACATGCTTCGAAGTGTGCGAACAGTGTGTTTTCCGGGATGGACGCCGTCAATATTCGGAGTCCGTATTTATGCAAGGAAAATTCTGAGCTTACCGTGGAAGATTCCGCCCACATCCGGCGACTTCTCTCGCCGCGCCGCGTCATCCCGGCTTGACTTAAGTTTGCGGAACTGCCTAAAATTCGCCCAGTTCATTTAACCGGAATCACGATCTTGGACAGTAGCAGTAGTACCAGTCGAGCTTCGATTCGCCCGATCGCCTGATCGGCAAGATTTCCGCGTCAGCCTTTGTCTGTCGCCGTCTTGCCTTCGGGCCCGACGGTGCACGTCGTCTATACCCTCGCACTGCCAGTGAAGCGCCGCATGGCTCAATGCCCGGCTGACGCTCCATGACTTTTCCAGCGCGCCAGCATGGGCTCGCTGGCCTCGTCACGCCTGACCGTGGCCGCTTATTCACGTGCGGTTGTCACGCGTAAGATTCACACTGTGCGACCAACGCACCTCAACCTTTCTTATCGATGACAATTGAATTCGTCTTGCGGCTCCTTGCCGCCTTCAGCTGCGGTGTTGCCATCGGCCTCGAGCGGCAGATGCGCCAGCGCAATGCCGGCCTGCGCACCATCACGCTGGTTGCCAGCGGCGCATGCCTCTTCGTCACGCTCGGCGTGCTGACCGGCAACGGCACCGCCGGCATCACGCAGATTGCCGCTTATGTCGTATCGGGCGTCGGCTTTCTCGGCGGTGGTGTGATCATGCGCGACAAGGGTTCCATTCAGGGGATCAACACTGCCGCGACCTTATGGTGCTCGGCGGCGGTCGGCGTATTGTGCGGTGCGGGGCATTACGGCCCGGCGCTCGCCGGCACGGCAGTCGTGCTGCTGACCAATACGGTGCTGCGTGAAGTGAGCCGTGCCATCAACGCGGCGCCCGTTTCGGACGCCGACCTCGTACGCGAGTATGTGCTGACAATCGTTTGCCAGGAGGCCGATGAGATTCACATTCGTACCGCGGTGTCCAACTCGATGTATTCGACACCGCTGTCGTTCCAGAGCCTGACAAGCGAAGACGTTGAAGACGGCACGGGACGCATTCGCGTTACCGCAACATTGAAGCTGCATCCGAAAGATCAGCCGAAGCTCGAACAGATGGCAAGCCGCGTCAGCATGGAAAAGAGCGTATCGAGCGTCAGCTGGACCGCCAAAGAAGCGGAACCAACGCCGGAGTGAGTCACCACGCGTAAGCTCCCCATATTTGCGCGCATCGTCTACACTTAGTTTGCAATAGATTTAGACAATGTTAATTCCGCGTCCTGAATATGGACTGTCCCATAACGTTCGACTAAGCTCTGTCACCGTGAATTCTTCACACTCAACTATGGAGTCTCGATTATGGAACACGGCATCATTGCATGGCTCATCATCGGCGCAATCGCCGGCTGGCTGGCTGGCGTGCTCGTCAAGGGCGGCGGCTTCGGCCTGATCGTCGACATCATCGTCGGGATTGTCGGCGCATTCATCGGCGGCTGGCTTGCCGGTGTGCTGCACATCTCGCTGGGCGGCGGCTGGATCGGTTCGATCATTACCGCTGTGATCGGCGCGGTCATTCTGCTGTTTCTTATCCGGCTTGTCCGGCGCGGCACCTGAGCGTAGCACCTGATGTCTTACGGCGTCAGGGGCGAATGCCACCTGACGCCGGCTTTGCCTGGAAATTAGAGAAGTGCCTCCACTGCCGGCAACATCGAGCCGGTGTCACGCAGCCGCGTATGCCAGGCGAAAGCCTGATCCAATCGATGCGGTGTTTGCCCACCCCATTGCAAGGCGTCCCGATAGTAGTCGCGAAGCAGATCGCGATAGAGCGGATGCGCGCAATTCTCAATGATCAGCGTAGCGCGTTCCCGCGGCGCCAGTCCGCGTAGATCGGCCAAACCCTGCTCCGTTACGACCACGTCCACATCGTGTTCGTTGTGATCGCAGTGCGGCACCATTGGCACGACACTTGAGATACGCCCGTCCTTTGCCATCGACTTCGTCGCAAAGATCGCGCACGACGCATTGCGCGCAAAATCACCCGAGCCGCCAATGCCGTTCATCATGTGCGTGCCGCCGACGTGCGTGGAATTCACATTGCCGTATATGTCGAACTCCAATGCGGTATTCAACGCAATCAGACCGAGCCGGCGAATCACTTCAGGATGGTTGCTGACCTCTTGCGGACGCAGCACCAGGCGATCGCGATAGCGCTCGAGTTCACCGAACACTTGTGCCTGACGCGCAGCCGACAGCGTGATCGACGCACCCGATGCGAACGTCACCTTGCCGGCATCCATCAGGTCGAAGGTCGAATCCTGCAGGACTTCCGAGTAAATTTCGAAGGCGTCGAAGGGTGAATCCACAAAGCCGGCCAGCACCGCGTTGGCAATCGTGCCGATACCTGCCTGCAAAGGCGGCAACTGCCGGGGCATGCGCCCGCGCGACACCTCGTGCTGGAAGAACTCAATCAGATGCGCGGCGATCAACTCGGTTTCCACATCGGCGGGCAACACCGTGGACGGGCTGTCCGCCTTCTCGGTGATCACGATCGCCGCGATTTTGTCTAGCGGGATCTCGATAGCCTGCGTGCCGACACGATCTTGCGGATGCACGATCGGCAGTGGTTCGCGATTCGGCCTGCGGCCCGGAATCCAGATGTCGTGCAGCCCCTCGAGCGCAAGCGGCTGAGCAAGATTGATTTCGACGATGACCTTGTCGGCGAGGATCGCGAAACTGGCCGAGTTGCCGACTGAAGTGGTCGGCACAATAGCGCCGGTTTCGGTAATTGCAGCGGCTTCGATAATGGCGACGTCAAGTTTGCCGAGCTGATTCGCGCGCAGCATCTCGACAGTTTCGGACAGGTGCTGATCGACGAACATCACTTCGCCGCGATTGATCGCGTCGCGCAACGTTTTGTCGACCTGAAACGGCAAGCGGCGCGCCAACACATGCGCCTCGGTGAGCATGCGATCCACGTCATGACCGAGCGATGCGCCGGTCATCAACGTAATTTGCAACGGCTTGCCTTCCTGGCGGACCCGCTCAGCGAGCGCGACAGGGACCGCTTTGGCGTCGCCCGCGCGCGTAAAACCGCTGGCGCCGACACGCATGCCATCCTGAATCAGAAGCGCCGCCTCGGCGGCTGAAGTAATTTTTCCGCGCAGTGCGGAGCAACGGATCCGGTCTTGATACATGAATCTGGGTCTCTCCATAATCAACCGTCCAGTCTACCGGTGCGCACGTCTGTGGTGTGCTTCGCTCAGTAGTCCGATTGTCGCACCGGCCGCGGCGTCTTAATGGGACGGCGTCGCGACCAGGCGTTTCGTCGCATGCAGAACTTCCGCGACAGGTACAACAGGTATTGCGAGTGCTGCTCGTGGCGCTGCTTAGCTGCCGAAGTAGATATTGCAGAAGCTCACAGGCCCGACGCACTCTTCCTTTTTGGCCGTCGGTGCAACGACACGGCCTTGCGTCGCGACGCTATTGGCGCGCGGCGCATTCGCTTGCGCGACCTGTTGTTCCGGGGCAGCCGGCACCGTTTGCGCATGAGCGACGACAGCGGACAAAGAACAGGCAATCAGGGCAATCTTCAACACATTCATTTCGTTCTCCAGTACTTACGGTTACCGCCAGTAGGAACTCCCTTTTGGGGACTGCGTGGCAGTGGTGAAACTATATGACTGCCACCTACGCGGATAAACGGGGCTGGGCGGAAGTGATCTTTCCATCTGGCAGAAGGATCGCCGTGCGCGCCCGACCCAACGTACAGAGGTCAACGCGTGTGGAAAGGCGCGTCTTTGTCGAGCAACGCCGTGCGGATGAAATGCAGGCAACTCAGGATGCGCTGCAGGTCATGCCGCTTGTCGCGCTTGGCATGAACGGTTTCCAGTACGTCCTGCGCAATCCACGTGGCCGAGCGCACGGACGCGAGCGATTGCGCAAGAGCACGCGCTTCAGGCCGCGAAAAAAGCCGCGCAAGATCATCGCAAATTCGCTCGAGGCTGCCGTTCCAGCGTGGATGAAGTCCTTGCACGTAGCCGGTACGCGTCACCTCATTGCGCAGATCGATCACGGCGTGCCCCACTTCGAGCGTAACGAGCATCCAGCGCAAGGCATCACGGCGGCGGCGGGAGCGGCGTGTCAGCAGCATGCGTAACTGCGAGGTCAGATCGTGTGTGCTCGACTGAAAGCGCTGATTGAGTCCACTCAGGTCGTCCTTGCACGCAGACACCACCTGCGCGCGTAGGTCTGCTTTGATTCTGGCGGTGAGCCACGGCATATCCGCTGGAAACGCCACCGTGAAAACGATCGCTGCAAGTAGTAGCGACGCCGTGATCGCTATACCGTTGTTGATCAGCAGATCGGGGGCATACGTGACGACGTTGTCCGGCCCGGCGAGCAGGCAGAAGAACACGGAAAAACCGATGCCGTACCCTGCCGTGAGCTTACGCGACGCGACGAAGGCACCGAGTGCGAGCACCGGTGCGAGCGTCGCACAAAGCAACGGAAAACCGTCGATGTTGGGATACACGTAGCATGTGAAAAGGTAGCCTGTCATGGTTGCCAGCACGGCGCCGGCGGCCATCTGCACGGCCATTTTCGATGCGTTCGGCGAAGTCGACGTCAACGCGCAAACCAGCGCCGCGCCAATTACGGCAAGACCGCCGCTCGGCCAGCCGGTAGCGATCCAGAACCAGCCGGCGATCGCCATGACCGCTGCCGACCTGGCAAACGTAAACGCAACCACGAAGCCGTTTGTCTTGCTCACGTAGCGGCCCGCGGTAGGCTGCCCCGCTCCCGGCTTGCGCATCGCCAAAGACGCGTAAGTCTCGGAGTAGCGGATCCACTCGTCGACGAACCGATACAGCAATTCCGCGGCCGTATCGAAGTCCGCCAGCGATTCAGCGGGGGTTGCTTCCAGCGGCCGTCTGGTTTCGCGTACGCGCCTTGGCAAGCTCGCCTGAAAGAGCCTCATCTGGGCTGCGATGCGTGATGCATCGACGTCCGCGTCCAGGGTGGACGCCAGCAGTGCCGACAGTTCGTGGAAGTATGGCGTGACGGCCGCGACTATCCGGCTCGGGCCGCCAACGCGCAGACGTTTGAGCAACTGGTGCAGCGCATGTAAGCGCGCGCATGCGTCCATGAACTCACCATTCAGACGGCCGAGATGCTGATGACGTGATCGCATGGCCGGATCTTCGAAGGCGGCAAAAGTTCGCGTCGCTTCAAAGCCGACGATCTCGTCCACGAGGTCTGCAAATCGCCGTTCAAACTGGCCACGCTCGATTCCGCGACCCAGCACGTCGGCAGCGAACGAAGTAAAATTTGTGTATCGAACGTATAGTGCGCGCCGCAATGCCAGACTGGAGCGCTGCGGCACGATTAGTGCGCTCACCGCGCTCGAGCACACGATGCCGACCGCCACCTCGGCCGCGCGCGTAAGCGCCGCCAGAAAGAGGGCGTGAGGCGCGGTGACATTCGGAATGCCGATCAGAGCGGCGGTATAACCTGCCAGCACAAAACCGTACCATCTGAAATGCCGATACCGGACCGCCGCCGCGATGCAGGCGCTCACCCAGACGATCATGCCGAACATGTACAGCTCAGGCTGCTGGACGAACAGCGCACCGAGCACCAGCGCGGCAATCGTACCCACCGCGGTGCCGAGAATCCGATAGAAACTCTTGGCGAGCACCATGCCGCTAAACGGCTGCATCAGCACGAACACCGTGGTCATCGCGATTCGCGGCTGCTGGAGATCCAGCAGCATGGCAATGCCGAGCGCCAGCAGACCCGCGGTGACCGTTTTCAGCAGATGCAGCCAGATCAGGCCGTCGCTATTCGCCCAGTCGCGAATGGCTGGGCCGAGGGTCGGCAACATGGCGCTCCACGGCCAACGGGAAGCCGCCGTCGGTTTGATCGCATGTTGGCGTTTCATCAGAAAGCACCGGGTCCCGGTTTGTTGCTGAAAGAGGCACCGGTGAACGCTGCACACACCGGCAGGCAAGGTGCCGATTGTAGGAGCATGCGCTGCACGCATTAATAGGACGGGCGCGGAACGTCTCTTCCAGAACGAACAACAATAGGCTCGTGGGACAGGCGGACAATACGGCTTCTGCCGTGAAATAGAAGGACTGATGGATACGTTACAAAATATGCGAGTGTTCGTGCGCGTGGTCGAAGCCGGCAGTTTTACCGCCGCCGCGCAGTCACTCAATTCGACGACCGGCGCAATGTCCCGCGCCGTCTCGGAACTCGAAGCCCATCTGCGCACGCGCTTGCTGAACCGGTCGACGCGGAGACTCGCGCTCACCACGGCGGGCGAGCGTTACCTGCAGCGATCCCAACAGATCCTTGCCGATGTCGATACGGCGGAAGAAGAAGCAAGTTGCGCGCACGAACGCCCGAGTGGCGCGTTGCGCATGCACAGCTTCGCCAGCATCGGCCAGCATTACGTACTGCCGGCCATCTCGCGCTATCGCGCGCTCTATCCCGAAGTGACCGTCGAGCTGACGTTGTCGCAACGCATGCCCGACCTGTTCGAAGGCCGCGCCGACGTCGCTGTGGTCGGCGCATCGACTCTGCCGAATTCCGATCTCGTGTCACTCCCGTTGGGTACAACTTTCAGCATCCTGTGTGCATCGCCGGCCTACGTGCGCGCTCATGGCGCGCCGCAACATCCGGGCGACCTGGCGCATCACGAGTGTCTGATCTTGCACACACCAGCATTTCCGCCCCACGAATGGGTGCTCGACGGCCCCAACGGCAGCGAGATGATGGAAGTAAACGGTCCTGTGCAGGTGAATATCGCGGAATCGCTAATCGTCGCGATTCACGAAGGAATGGGCATTGGTATGGTGCCGCTTTACGCGGCGATTGCCGGTTTGCGTGACGGGACGTTGGTCCGCGTGTTACCTGACTATACGTTGCAGAAAATGAATGTTTATGCGCTGTATCCGTCGCGCAAGTTCATCGATGCGAAGACGCGTACGTGGGTTGAATTCTTACGCACGCATCTGCCGAAGGTGATTGCACGAGACGAGGCATTACTTGCGGAAGTCGGTCAGATGTATGCGACTGATAGCGTGGCGCCTGTAGGAGCAGCCAGTATTGGGGATGGAGACGTCCCTGCGCACTAACGGAATTTTTAGCCAAAAGAGCAGACCGCGCACCTGCGCAAGGCAATAACGCGGACAACGAAATGGCGGGCCATTGGTGATGGTACCCATGGCCGGTCAGATTACGGCAGTGTTTTCGTGACTCGCGTCTCTGGATTGAGGCGCTTCGTTACGCGTGGTTGGAAACAGGAGTTGAGAGTCTCGTACGATCGCACGATGACT
>NZ_JAQQFL010000039.1:0-87182 GCF_046026025.1 Paraburkholderia fungorum
GCCCACCCCCCCCCCCCCCGGTTCCGGCACCTATTGCACGGTGATCGTTTCTTTCATATTCGGATGGATGCCGCAAAACACCTTGTACACCCCCGGTTTGTCGAACTTGAACTGGTACGTATCGTTCTGATCGAGCGCGGCGGAGCGAAACATGCCTGCGTCGTTCACGACGGTGTGCGGTTCGCCGTCGAGATTTTTCCACGTCACCGTCGAGCCGGCCTTGACGGTAAGCTCCATCGGCGAAAACATGAAGTTCTTGATGACCACCGTGCCAGCCGTTTGCGCTTGTGCAACGGAAAGCCCGGCCGATGCGGCGATAAGCATCGAACTACCGAGCATCACAAAGAGCGCCCGTCCAATAAAATTATTTCGCATAACTGATCTCCAGATAGAAATGAAATCCTGCAATCAAACGAGTGTTGTATCGTCGAGCGTCGCTTTGAGCGGATGACGTTCGATCTTGATGCTGGTTACGCCGAGCATCTTTGGGAGTTGATCGCTCGCTACCGTGAGCGGTCCGGGGCCGGGGCCGTTGCCGGCGGTTGGCTGCGGATAGGCGGTGGAGCGAGCGGTATGGAACGTGATATTGCCTTCGACCTTCGTCACGATCTGATGAATATGACCGTTCAGCACGGTCACCGAACCAAAACGCTTCAGATAACTCATGGCCTGACCGGCGTCGCCCGTGCCCCACCCCCACGGTTCGTAGATCGTCCACATCGGCATGTGGGCAAAAACGACGATCGGCGTGCTGGACGAGCGGCCTTTCAGGTCATTTTCGAGCCAGGCGAGTTGATCGTCGCCGAGACCGCCCAAGCCGTTAGGCTTGAAATGCATCACGTTCACGAGCGCGACGAAGTGCACGCCGTTGTGGTCGAAGCTGTAATAGCCTTTATTGTCCGAAGCTTTGCCGAAGCGGCTGAAGTATTCGGTGCCGGGCCCGTCCGTCACGTCGTGTTCGCCCGGCACGGTGTGGAGCTCCGTGATATTCAGTCCCGACATCAACTGCGCGGCAAGATCGAATTCCGCCGGTTTCGAAAGATGCGTGATGTCGCCCGTGTGGATGGTCAGCGCAGGCTTGACCGGCATGGCGTTGACGTAGTCGATCGTTTGCTTGAGCGTGCCCGCGACGTCCGGGTTGGCTTCTTTATTGAAACCGATATGCGAATCGCTGATCTGCAGGAAAAGCGGCACACCCATCGACGTCGCGGATGATTTCGCGTCAGCCGCAAGCGCCAGTTCCACGGGGGTGAGAATGCCGCCAGCAAGAACGAACACTGTGCCGACGCCGCCGAAAGCGAGACATTTCAGCGCGCCGCGGCGGGATGGATTGAATGATTGATGTGACGACATGTTGACTCTCACGATAGGGATTCGCAGGCAAACCGCGGGATCATCCGGCGGGCCACACGACTCGGTTCACCTGCAAGACTGCCGCACCGCCGGTTTTATTCCAGCAAAAACGAATTTTGTGACGGTCAGCGAATCAGCCGCGCACGCTCATCTACGCTTATCTGTCGCGCAACCCGGTCAAGGCGGGAATAGCCGAGCCGCGCCGGCAGTCTTGCAGATGAGAGAATCTGAAAGGAGGCGTCAAAATGGACATCATCGACATGGCCCGTGCCTCGGGCATGGCGGTCATCGTCGACGGCAGGATTGGCCGGGAGGAATACCAGAGCGTGTGTGGCTCCTTATCCGCATTACAGCGATTCGCCGAAGCAGTGCGCCAGGGTACGGTGCAACAGAGCCGGCCTCAAAGGCGTACCCTCAAGCCCGCTCGCAAAGCATGAGGAGCATGAGAAACGTGAGGCCAGGCAGGCGCGATGGCGTGTTCGACACGGTTCGGCCGCGCGCGCTCAAGGCGTTTTCCGCAGCTTACGAACTGAAGGGAGGGTAACGTGCGAGCGGAAATGCGGCCTGTTCTGCACCGCCTGCAACTCGGGTCGGGCGTGGTGCTACTCATTTATCTGTTTTTACATCTGGTCAACCATGCGCTCGGAATCTGGTCGCTCGATCTGGCCGGACGCGGACTCACGTTGGCTCTGATTATCTGGCATAGCGTGCCCGGCACGATCCTGCTGTACGGATCGGCCCTGCTCCATTTCGCGCTGGCGGTGCGCACGATTTACGGGCGGCGTCACTGGACGCTCCCGCTCCCTGAATGGATCCGCCTATGGGCCGGACTCAGCCTGCCGCTGCTGCTTATCCGGCATGCGGTTTCAACGCGCCTCGCGACATCGCTGTATGGTTTCGAGCCGAACTACGAACGGATCGTGATATCGCTGATCACGAGCGGCACGCAAGGTTTGCAGCTTGCGCTGCTTGCACCGGGCTGGATCCACGGTTGCCTTGGTGTGTGGTTCCGATTGCGTCACCATGCGGCGGCGCAACGCGCGAAACCCGTACTCCTTGCCCTGCTCGTTCTTTTGCCACTGCTATCCGCTGTGGGTTTTCTGCGGATGAAGCAAGCGGTCGTCGCAATGCATGCAGTGCTGCCCGCGCCTGACTCGAAACTGCTGGCGCATCAGCTCACGCTCGACACGTGGCGTCACAATCTCCTTACGCTTTATCTAGTCGTGCTGGTTAGCGCGCTTCTGGCGGGCCTGTTGCGCAATTGGCTGGAGAGCCGGCCAAGTTCGGCATGACCCGACGGTGGCGCGGATCTGATCGCTCCAGTTAGTGCTTTGCTCGATGCTCAACGGTTGCAGCGTGTGCCACCGATGCATCGAGACGTGCCGTGGCCCGCATCGCGGAGAACGCGGGCCACGGAATTGCCTTTGTGCAACGGCCAGGAACGACGGCTCGATGCCGTCTATCCCGCCCGCCTGGTTTATTGCGCTTGCTGCGCCTGCGGCTTCAGTTTGAACTTGCCTTGATAGCGGATCGTCGGACGCAGCGATTGCGTGGTCGGCGCAGTCATCAACATCTGACGTGCGAGCGGCGCGGCCGTCGAGCCCAGCGAACCGATGCTGCTCTCACGTGACGGGTCCGCCAGACCGTTCTTCACCAGCAGTTTGGCCTCGAGTTGCAGACTGGTCAGCAAAACCGGGTCTTTTAGCGCGTTGCCCTGCGCCAGCAACTGACTCCACGCGTTGTTGCTGTAGTTCGTCACGTAGTAGTCAAGACCGCTCGGATCCGCCAGCACGGCGGAACAACCGTTCAGACGGACCTGCGTTTGCGCGTCCTTCATCGCAATCGTCTTGCGCGAGGTCAGTCCGTCGCCGTACGCGAGTGTCAACGGAATAGTCCATTGCGTGCCGGGATACCGGTTCTGGTTGGGGAACGGCGACTGCTTCAACGTGACCACGGTCTGATTGGTCGTCAGATCGCACTGGGTGTCGAGCGACAGCAAAGGCACACCGGTTTGCCGCACGAAACTGTCGCCAATCGCAACCATCGGCTCGCCGCTGGCCTTCGCCAGTTCGTCCCACAAGCGCTTCGGCGTGCCGTTGCCGAGCGCATAGTCGGCCAGATACGACTGCAGTCCTTTTCGCAACACCTCTTCACCAAGATAGTTTTCCAGCATCTTCAGCACATGGCCGCCCTTGTCGTACGTAAAGGCGCTGGCGCTCAGCACGAAGTCGTTCGAGGCCCAGCCGTTAAAGTTCGGCTGCACCGGGAACGCGGTGGATTTCAGATCGGCGTTGATCACCGCGTACTTGTTCTTCACGTCGTCGACCCAACTGAAGCGGTCCGGAAAGAAGCGCACCTTGGTCTTGTTTTCAAAGAACGTCGCGAACGATTCGTTCAGCCACACATCGTCCCACCAGTCGAGCGTGACCAGATCGCCGAACCATTGGTGCGCGGCTTCATGCGTCAAAACCGTCACGCCATAGTCGGACATGGGGGTGCCGGGCGGCGGCAGAATATCGTCGGCAAATTCGAGAATCGCCCCCCAGTTCTCCATCCCGCCGAAGTTCAGATCCTTTTGCTCCTTGAAGGCGTCGTTCGCGGCGATCGTGTCGAATTTCGTGAGCGGCAAGGGAATGCCGGTGTACCGATAGTAGTAATCGAGCGCCTGCTTGGTCTGCTGCATAGCCGGTTTCGCCCAGTCACGCATGCCGGGCGGCGTGAAGATACGCAGATGCAGACCCTTGTGGTCAGGCAGCGGGCTCGCGAAGTCGTCGTCGAGAATGTCGAACTGGCCGCCGCCAAAGAAGAGCAGATACGAAGGCATCGGCGGCGTCTTTTCGAACGACACCAGCTTGTAGCCGCTATCCACATTCACCGCCGGCTTCTCCGCCGCGTTCGACACGACGTTCCAGTTCTGCGGGACTTCCGCGCTGACCTCGTAGGTGGGCCGGAAAGCCGGCTCGTCCCAGCCCGGGAACCATTGGCGCGCGAGGTTCGATTCGCCTTGCGTGAGAATCGCGCCGCTCGTGGTGCCGTCGGTCGACTTCAGGTCGACGCGGAACACGCCCTCCGCCGCGGAGCAACCCGGATAGGGATCGTTGCCGCAACTGCCGCCGGTTTTGGCGACCGGATCGTCATAGGTCTTGAAGTTGATGATGCCGCTCCACTCCATGTGCAGCGAGTAGTTGCCGGCGGCGATCTGCCCGCTCACGGGCCGAAGCTGATAGAAATCGCCGTCGTCTTGCGGCGTCGCGATCAACGGGATGTTGCCCGGCTGAAGTGTGATCGTTCCGTTCGTGAACTTGATGCGGTGCCCGGCGATCGTGATCGCGTTGACGGCCTTCAGCACCTTGATCTGCACGTCCGCCCGGCCGTCGAATGAAGACAGCGCCGGGTTCGGCCGGAACCACAGCTTGTAGTTGATCGGGGTGACCGTGTCGGGTAATTCGACCGGCGGCACGCTCTTGTTGATCGATGCGTCCGCAACGATCGGCGCGGCAGGCGGCGCAAGCGCCGCGTCGGAGGCGGCCACGGGCGTCTGGGCGGACTTGCTCGAGGGCGTTGGCGAGCCGTCTGAACCGCCGCAGCCCGCCAGAACCATTATTCCGGCTAACGCCAGGCACTGTATCTGCAATCGGAAATTTATACGCATTATTAATCCTCGACTGACGAAATCGGCATAAAGAAAGTGCGTTGAGTGCTTAAGCTGTGTTTCTCTGTTTTTCAGCGAAAAAGGTCTCCCGCACTAGCCGTGGATTGCTAGCGAGAATATATGGACGTGTTACTGCCTCAGCACTTGTGGCTGATTTTTGAATTGCGCTATTCAATCATTACAATTCTTTCGAAAAGATGGCGTGAACCGCTTTCTTCCGTTTTGACGCGATCACCATCACTGATGGGCAAAGCAACGGCATACCTGCGTCTCCGGGCAGGTGGGTGGGAACAGGATCAGTTTTTGGCGATAGTGCGTAGCCTAGTTTGGCAAACGTTCCTGTGTCAACTTCCTTTCACAATCTTTCCTTAACTGGTGCATTGTGTATGCAAACAGAATGGATTGAGTAATAAACGGAGTTAATGCTCTAACCGCCCGGATAAGCACCGGTTTCTACGGAAAACTTTATTTTATTGCGGTGCGGAGTGTGATAGGAGGTGAGGCGTCAGTCAATGCGCTTCTAAAATGAACCCATTGTTGAGTTCACGAAAGAAAATACGCCGCTAGTGGATGAAGTGACCACAAATCGGCATTGCGCTTAGCCGCGCATAGAGCGACGACTGGCCGCCGCGGGCATCGACGAATTGATCGGCCGCCAACGCAGAGCCCGCAGCGGCGCCGATCGCGATCAACACGAACGCGATCCGGCGTAGCCGCCCGGCCCGGCCGGTCAGCGTGCCTGACACGCTGCGCCAACTGGCGAGCAAGGTCATGGCGAGTGCAACGATCGCGCAGCACATGGCGGTGTTTTCAGGCGTTGAGCGCGGCGTTCGCGACTGCGGTGGCCGCACGCACCGGAAACGGATTGCGCCATGCGTCGAGCTCGTTCAACTGATCGTGCCAGCGCTGCATTTCCGGAAACTCGTCGAGCGGTATGGCTGCGTTTTTTGCATAGGGCAGCGTGATGGCAACGGAAAAGTCCGCGACGCTCAGGCGGTCGCCTAGCAGCCATTTGCGACCCTTGAGTTGCTGGTCGAGCACACGGGCAGACTTGCGAAACAGGCTCTGCTCTTCAGCCACGATCGCCGGGTCGGGTCCGCCGAGTCCAAACACCGGCTTGATGATCGACTCGAAGTAAAGCGCGCCGCCATGGGGGTAAAAATGGTGGCTGTTCCAACTGAACCAGCGCAGGAGATCGATCTGCCGGTCGTCTGTCGGCCAGAGATCGGACTCCGCGCGCCGCGCGAGATGGCTGATGATGGCGTCGGCCTCCCAGAGGCTTCTTTCGCCGTCGACAAGACACGGCACCTTGCCATTCGGATTGATCGCCAGATAGCCCGGTGCGCTCTGCTCGCCCTTTTTCAAATCGACAAAGGCATATTCAATCGGTAAGCCTAAATACTTTGCTACCGCGCAGGTTTTGCGTGGGGCCAGCGTTTCAGCGTAATAGAGCTTCATATTCGACCTCGGTGTGAGTTGAATTCGATTCCGATGCGTGTCAGTCGCCTTCGTTTTCCCAATGAGCCATGAATGCGTCGAGCTTGTCCAATGCCGTGCTCCAGCCGGCCTGATGAGCATCCCGCGCGGCCTCGTCAAAGAACTGTGCATGGGTGAGCATAAGTTCGGTTCCGTCTTCGATCGGGCGCAGCCTGAGCGTGACCCGCGAGCGGCGCTCGGGCAGCGTCACCCACTCCCATGTGAAAGCGAGTTTGCGGTCTGCTTCGACTTCCAGGTATTCGCCACGGCAGTCGTGCGTTTCGCCGTCGAGCGTCTGGAACACCACGCGAAACCGCCCGCCCACGCGCGGATCGGCTTCGGCGCTCAGCACCGGGCCGGCGTCGGGCCCCCACCAGCGCACCATCAGTTCGGGCTTCGTCCACGCTGCATAAACGCGGGCTGGCGGCGCCTTGATGCGCCGCACGATAGTCAGGCTCGGCTTTTCCTGGGTCATTCCTCGTTTCCCTCCACAAAATCGGCAAGCCGGTCGAGGCTCGCGGACCAGAAGCGCTCATAGCGCGTCAACCATGCCATCGCCTCTTCCATCGGTCCCGCAACCAGATCGACCGACACCGTCCGCCCGTTCTTCGTGCGCGCCACCAGACCCGCGTCGCTCAGCACATCGAGGTGCTTCATGACCGCGGGGAGCTTGAGCGGCAGCGGCCGCGCGATTTCCGTGACCGACAGCCCGGGCTCCCGCTCGAGGCGAGCGAGGATGGCCCGGCGTGTCGGGTCCACAAGGGCGGAAAACGTGCGATCGAGCTGACTGACTGGAGACTTTGCCATATGGTGAACTATAGAGGGCGCGTCAACGGTGTCAAGATTTTTCGTAGGGTGCCCGCATCGGGTGGACTTCCGTTTGCGACCCGTCGCCAGTCCGTTCTAGACTGCGGATCGGTCACACTCGAGGGAACAACCCGGTATGGACATTCTTCAAGGGATGGCGGTATTCAAGCGTGTGGTCGATGCGTCGAGCTTCTCCAGGGCGGCCGATTCGCTGGAGATGCCGCGCGCGTCCGTGTCGACGCTCGTGCAGAATCTGGAGAGCCATCTGGGGGTACGGCTGCTGAATCGCACCACGCGCAGCGTGCAGGTTACCGACGACGGCGCGCTCTACTACGAATACTGCACGCGCATTCTGGCCGAGGTCTCCGACGCCGAGTCCGCGTTGTCGAACAAGCTGCAAAACCCGCGTGGCACGATTCGCGTGGACACGTCTTCCACCTTTGCCGCCAACGTCCTGCTGCCCGCCATCCGCGATTTCCATGCGCGCTTCCCCGACATCACCGTGAAACTGGGACTGGCCGACCGCAATGTCGATCTCATGCAGGAAGGCGTTGATTGCGTGATCCGGATCGGCAATCTCGACGACTCGAACCTCATCGTGCGACCGATCGGCAGTGTCCGTTTGACCACCTGCGCCGCGCCGGCGTATCTCGAGGAGATGGGCGAGCCCGCCACGCCCGACGATCTCGAACATCATCGGGCGGTCAACTATTTTTCGGCTCGCACGGGGCGTGTCTATCCGTTCGAGTTTGAAGTGGACGGCGAGCTGATCAGAAAATCGCTGGACGGGACACTCGCGGTCAACGAAGGACTGGTGTTCGTGAAATCCGTAACCGAAGGACTGGGGATGGTTCAGGTCCCGCGCTTCATGGTCGCCAAGGCGATCGAGGCCGGCACGTTGCGCGAAATCCTCCGCGGCTACCCCTGTCCGCCTGTGCCGCTTTCCCTGCTGTATCCGCACCGCCGGTTGAGCATGTGCGTGCGGGTATTTAGCGAGTGGGTTCACGAGCTCGTACAAAAGAATCCCGACCTCAACGGCTAGGGATTGTGCAGGGCCGCCGCGCGCAGATTCCGGCAGCCTCGCCAGAGCGCCGCAAAAAATTGTCGGCTTTGGTGTCAGATTTTTTCATCTGCCCCGACTAAAGCCAGCGTAGACTTCCGCGGCGAGGGATTTATGGTGAATGACATCAATTTCGAATGTACTGCATGTGGCAAATGCTGCCACGACTTGCGCCTGGCGCTGACGATTACCGAGGCGATTGCCTGGCTGGAACGCGGCGGGCGAATGGAACTCATCTGCGAGGCCATCCCGTGGCCCGTCGAGCCCGAGCCCGGCAATGCACAGGCTGAATACAAACGGGTGCGTTCTTCGCCGGCCATGAGCGGAAGTCTGCCGGTGCGGATTTCGATCGTTCTCGCCGCGGCATTCGAAGGCGCATGCCCCAATCTGCTCGCCGACATGCGCTGCAATATCTATGAGCAACGGCCGCTGGTCTGCCGGATCTATCCCGCGGAAATCAATCCGTTCGTCGAACTGGCGCCGGAAAACAAGGGGTGCCCACCCGAGGCGTGGCAGAACAAACCGCTGCAACGGCAGGGCATCCTTGTCGATGCGGCGACCGTCGAACAGATCGCGCAGTCGCGCCGCGCGAATCAACTCGAGGCGCCGCTGCGCATGCAGGTATGCCTCGATCTGGGACTGAATCAGGCCGCGCTCGCGAACGAGGGCTTTGTGATGGTGTCGCCGGATAGCGATGCGCTGTTGAGCGCCCTGCGCAAGATTCACGCGAGCGCCCAAACGCAGGAAGCCGGCGCGCAGTGGACCTTCGTTTCGAATCGCGCCGCGACAGTTGAAACGCTTCTGTCGATAGGCGCGTCCGGTCACCTCGCTGAAACCACCGCTGCCGGCAATTCCCGGTATCACGGTTTCTTCCCGCCTTCATAGATGCAAAACCGCCGGCGTTGCTGCACGCCGATCCGGCCTGCATGTTCGTGTGGCTCAAGCTGCCGCCGCCATGGCGTGCCGACGACTTTGCGGCGAATGCGAAAGCGCGCGCACGATCTGATCACGATCTTCGCGTCAGTGTTCAGCCACGCTGCTGTCTTCCCCCTCACGCATGCCGTGAGAGATGAGCAAGCGGTATAGCGTCGTGCGTGAGATGCCGAGTTCGCGCGCGGCGTCGCCAAGCCGCCCGCGATGGCGCAGCAGCGCGAGTTCGATGGCCTGCCGTTCCGCTGTTTCGCGCGCTTGGGCGAGCGTCACGGGCACAACCTCCACGTAGTTGGAGAGTTCGAGGTCGGCCGCGCCGATGGTTCGCCCTTCCGACATCACAATCGCACGACGAACCCGGTTGATCAGTTCCCGCACGTTGCCGGGCCAGTCGTATTGATGCATCGCTTCGATCGCGTCCGGAGAAAAACCATACAGCCGCCGGCTCGCATCCTTCCTGTAGCGATCCAGCGTGTTCAGCGCGAGCAGTTCGATGTCCTTGCCGCGCGCGCGCAGCGGTGGTTCGTCGATTCTCAGCACGCACAAGCGGTGATACAGATCCGGGCGGAAACGTCCGTCGTCGGTCGCGGCCTCCATATCGACATGGGTAGCGGAAATGATGCGCACGTCGACCTTGATCGAATCGTTGCCGCCCAGGCGATCGATCGTGCTTTCCTGCAGGAAACGCAGCAGGCTTGCCTGACTCTCGAGCGGCAGATCGCCGATTTCGTCGAGAAACAGTGTGCCGCCGTGAGCGGCTTCGACGCGCCCTATTTTGCGTTGATTCGCGCCCGTGAACGCGCCGCGCTCGTAGCCGAACAATTCGGACTGCAACAGGTGCGGCGGAATTGCACCACAGTTGATAGCGACGAACGGTGCGTCATGGCGCGGTGAGCGAGCGTGAATCGCCGCAGCGGTCAGCTCCTTGCCCGTGCCGGATTCGCCATAAACGAAGACAGGCGCGTCGGTTGTCGCGACTTTGCGGATCGAGCGGAATAGCGCGAGCATGGCATCGCAGTTGCCGATCATCTCGCCTTCCGCTATCGACGTATCGACAAAGAGGGGCGCGCCGAGCGAGATCATGCCGCAGGCATGGCCTACTGTATCGACAATCCTGGCGTTCGCAGCAGGGAGCGTCACATAGTCGAAGCAGTAGTCGCGCACCAGCCGGCGTACGGTGGTCTCGTCGAGTTCCGGGGTGGCGGTCATTGCCACCCAGCCGACGTTCGGCATCGCGAGGCAACCTTCCAGCGCGGCAATGTCATGAACGTCGAACACGCTCGACAGATCGACCAGCCCGCCCGCCAGCGAGCCGTCGTTCACGGCTCGCCGTACGTCTCGAACCGAGCCGATCACTTCGACCTCCCAATCGCGCTCCTCGAAACTCGCCAATAGATCCGGCGAAGCGTCACGCGTGAAGTAGATGACTCGCCGCGTAATGGCCTTCATTGTGTGCATTGTTTTTTGTTTTCCCGCAGTGACGAAGCTCTGAGACGCGTTGCGTTCAGCGCTTCGTCACTGCGTTGTTCTTGTGGCCCTGCCGATCATACGCGGCTGCTGGGGCGCAACAATGCGCCCTGACGATATTTGAAGATTCAGTTCGGAACACACGCTGACCAGGTGGCATGGACAAATCATCGTCGAGCCGATCATGCCATTGAATCGACGCCTAGCGCCTCAACTTCCTGAAAAACTTGCGAATCTCGGCTGCGAGCAGATCCGGTTTTTCCATCGCGGCGAAATGGCCGCCGCCCGGCATGTCGCTCCATTGCACGACGTTGAAGGTCCGTTCGAGCCATGTGCGCGGCGGGTGATTGATTTCCTTTGGAAAACGCGCGAATCCCACCGGCGGCGCGACGCGCTGCCCTTCGCTGAAACGCATCGGCTGCAGCCGGTTTTCCCAGTACATCTGCATCGCTGAGCCGATACTCTGCGTGAACCAGTAAAGCGAAATATTCGTGAGCAGATCGTCTTTCGAAAACACCCGCTCGACGTCGCCGTCGCAATCGCTCCATGCGCGAAACTTCTCGCCGATCCACGCCGCGAGCCCCACCGGCGAGTCGTTCAGCGACGCCGCCACGGTCTGCGGTTTCGTGCCGTGCAGATGGGCATAGCCGCCTTCGAGCGCGGCCCACTCGTTCTTCTCTTGCAGATAGGCCTCCTCGGCGGGCGTGAGCGGTGTCTGCGCTGCACCGCTTGCGGGTTCGTAGGAGCTCGGCAAGAAGTTGAGATGAATGCCGTCGACACGCTCAGGATGCCGGGCCGCGAGCGCGATCGAGACGCCCGCGCCCAGGTCGCCGCCCTGAGCGCCAAAGCGTTCATAACCGAGGCCACGCATCAGCGAAGCCCAC
Organism: Paraburkholderia fungorum; assembly: GCF_046026025.1. Taxonomy (GTDB): domain Bacteria; phylum Pseudomonadota; class Gammaproteobacteria; order Burkholderiales; family Burkholderiaceae; genus Paraburkholderia; species Paraburkholderia fungorum_E. The sequence goes on from NZ_JAQQFL010000039.1 coordinate 11,630, forward strand.
AGATCCGCCACCTGAAACGCGGCCGTGCCGGCCTCTGCGGGAGCTTGCGAGAAAGCGAAGCCGGGCAGCGACGGAACGACGACGTCGAACGCATCGGCGGGATCGCAGCCGAAGGCGGCCGGGTCGCATAAGCGGTCGATCAGCGCGTGAAACTCGAAAAACGATCCCGGCCAGCCGTGCGTGATGACAAGCGGATAGCACGCCGGGCCAACGCCGCGCCGATGCACGAAGTGCACGCGCTGTCCTTCGACCTGGGCGAGAAATTGCGGCTGCAGATTCAAGCGGCGCTCCGCTTCACGCCAATCGAAACGCCCGGCCCAGTACTGCGCCAACTCGCGCAGCCACGCCGAATCGGCGCCTTGCAGCCACGCGGGCGACGGCGTCGCCGGAGCCCAGCGTGTCGCGCTAATGCGCCTGCGAAGATCGTCTATGTCTGCGTCCGGTACGGCAATCTGAAACGGCTCTATCTGCATGTCAGTTCATCCGGCACAGGGTGTGGGCATAACAGGCGCTTTGCGTTCGACCGTGCTATTCAGTTGCAGCGAAGGTGCAAAGCGGGCACAGCAATCCGCATGGTACACAATGAGCGGCCTCAGAGCTTGCGAGCTTGAGGACTGGATAGCTTCGGCGGCACGAACAAAAAAAGCCCGCAAAATGCGGGCTTCTCAGCTTGCTTCCTGCGCGGACCGCTTAGAAGCGGTGCCGGATACCTATTGTGCCGACCACCTGCGAGCTGGTCGACGAGGCGCTCACGCCGACAATGTCGGCGGTAATGCCCGAGTCGCCCACACTGCCGACGTGCTGGTACGCCGCTTCAACATACACGTCAGTACGCTTGGACAAGGCATAGTCCGTCTGCAGCGTGATCTGCTGGTACTTCGGGCTTGCACCGTTCAGACTCGCATCGGTGAACGTGTACGCGCCCGACACCGTCCATGCCGGCGTGAATGCGTAACGCGCGTTCACTTCATAGTTCGTGAAGCGCGCGCTGCCGGCGGTCAGCGCGAATCCGCTGCTCGTGCCCGATGCGGACGATCCAATCAACGTGGGGTTGTTCAGTTGCGTCTGCGTGAACACCAGACCGACGTTGGCCGCACCGAATGCATAATTTACGCCTGCGCCATAGGTGCGCTGACGGCTGGCGTTAAACGTGGCGTCGCCGTTCGCCACGGCGCCGTTCGAATTGGTCGTCGAGCCGCCGCCGTTCAGTTGCAGGTAGCCCGCAGCAACCTTCAGGCCGCCGAATGCGTACGACGCGCCGACGCTGTAGGCGCGGCTATCAGCGAAGCCGCCCGCCGCATCCGAGAAGCCGTACAGGGCGCCGAACTTGAAGCCGCCGTAGTCGACGCTCTGGAACTTGACGGCATTGTTGATCCGCATCGAGTTGTTCAGGTTGTCGTTGTCGTACGGGTGCGAGGCGAGCGTGCCGCCGTATTGCGTGCCGTTCAGCGCGAGCGGAGCAAGGTAGTCGACTACGCTGTCGTACTGGCGCCCCAGCGTAACCGAGCCGAACTGGTCGCTCGACAGGCCCACGAAGGCCTGGCGGCCGAACTCACGGCCGTTCTGCCCCAGCTTGCCGGTCGACAGATTGAAGCCGTCTTCCAGCACGAAGACTGCTTTCAAGCCGTTGCCCAGATCTTCCGAACCACGCAGGCCCCAACGGTCGCCGTTCAGCATGCCGCTGGCTTGCTGATAGTTGCTGTTACCGCCTGAGTTGCTGGTGTAGGTCAGCCCCGTGTCGATCAGGCCGTACAACGTGACCGAGCTTTGTGCGTGGGCGGCACCCGCAGCGCCGACGAGTGCAAGCGAGAGGCCCGACAATACGAACTTATTCATTGATTTCTCTCCGGAATTCAACAGCGGATGCTATTGAGTGGCGGAGAATATCCCAATGGTCGAAATACTGTTTTTCAGTTAATTACGGCGTTGCGCTTATGCGACGTCGTTGATTTTAAAGATTGCCGATCATTTCACCGGAACGGGCCGTCTTGCGTAAAGAGTGAAATGGGCTGTACGCCTCTCGCGAGCGCGCTTCAAGGGCCTGATTTTGCGCATTTTCCAGAGAATCAGGCCTGCGCCGGCCTACATGAAACGCCCTCCAGCCATTCGCACAGGTCGATTTATTATTCCGATTAATTTCAACCGTAATTACATGGAATATCTATTAAGATAAATAAACAAATTCAGCCAATTATTGCGGCAATCGAAAATAATCATTGCTAATTTTAAAATCTCAGGGGCGCGGCGCGATGGTCAGGCTCGGTGCGCCACCCGGTCCAGCCGGGTCTGGATTGCCGAACGCGGGAAGACCACCGTCGGCACGGGCACGGGCAATTTCCGCGCGCACTTGTGCGCGTGTTTTCGCCCCGCTCTCTGAATTCGTCGGCGTGCCGGCGGCGGGCGCAAGCTGAGGGCCCCACGGTGTCGATTGCGCCGGTGCGGTTAGCTCGGCTTGAGGTACTGGCTGCGTTGCTGATACCGCCTGTGTCGGCTTCAAATCAGCAGGCGAGCCGGTCGCGGTAGAGACCACCGCAGCCGTGGCCTCAGCCGCCACCGAGGATGACGCACGCCCAACTGCGGGTACACCAGCGCCATTCGCGGTGCCACTCGAGACGCTACCCGCGCCAACCGTAGTTACCGTGGTTTCAGGACCCCATCGGGTCTTCGCATAGCTGGAGGGCGCACGGTTCGCGTGTTCACGCGTCGCGAAGTGGTTTTCATGAGGACGGACCGTGTGCCCGTAAAACAGCGACGAAGAGCGAGCTGGTTTTCCCCCTTGCCGTGTCGACTTCTCCACCTGCGCAGCGGCCTGCGCGTGCGGCGCCTGTTCCACGCGCGCCGCGACTTCTTTTTGTAGCGCGAGAACCCGATCGTCGCCACGGTGTGCTGAGCGTACCGCGTCCAATTGCGCTTGAGCGGCAACCAGATCGTTGCGCTGCAGACTGCGGCGCGCCGCTTCGAGATTCCCTGCGATGGCCGCTGCTGAGTCGGCAGGTGCCACGACCGGTCCAGCACTCACCGAGCCGGTGATCGTGTCGCCGCGTGTGTCATGAGCCCACGCATTGCCACGCTCGAGGCCTGCTTCGTCCGGCGACAGCCAGTTTTTGTCCGACTGCGAAATATAAGCCGCGATCCCAACCACGCCGACAACAACGCTCGTGAGAACGATCTTCCTGGACTCGTTAATCATGACGCCTCCCTCTCGAATCGTGGACGTGCGCGTTCGCGGTATCGCAAACGTGCCCGAATTCATCAGAGGGTTCGTAGCGAATTAATCGATGCCGCCGCAACGACCGCGAGTTCGGGCCGGTGCAGTCACGTACGAATGAGAGTGCAAGCTGGATGCGTACTATGTTCTATTTATAGTCGCCAAACGTCGATTTGTCCGCATCTGCCTGGCGCGTTGTCCGAAAAAGCCAGCTTGCTGGCCAGCCATTTCTAGGACGATTGTTTGAACTGCGAAGCAATCAAAAGCGAATTTGAATTCAGCGTTTGAATCCGGCGAATGCGATGCATACGATGCATGCCTACACGAGCGGCCCTTCCGTCTGCTTGCCACGCACGGCCACCGCAATCGAACTGCCGACAATCAACGCAATGCCGAACAGCGACATGTTGCCGATCGTCTCGCCCCACGCGACATAGCCGAATAACGCAGCCCACACGATGCTGGTGTAGTTATACGGCGCGAGCGCACCGGCGTCGGCCTGTCGAAATGCCATCGTCATCAGCAACTGCCCTGCCGTGGCAAATCCGCCGAGCAAGGCCATCACCGCGAGTGCCTGGAGCGACGGCGTGCGCCACGCAAAAAACAGCGATGCCCCGGTGACGATCGTGCCGATCATCGTGAAATACAGCACCGTGGTGCCCGAATCGTCGGTGGCGCGAATCCGCTTGATCTGAATGATCGATAACGCGCCAAAAAACGCGCTCGCAATCAGCAGGACCGGCCCGAGCCAACTCGAATGCGAACCGTCCGGCCGCACGACGAAGAGCACGCCGACAAAACCGACCGCGGCGGCCAGCGCATCGCGTGGCTTGAGTGTTTCCTTCAGGATGAACGGTGCAAGAACGATGACCAGCAAGGTCTCCGAGTAGACGATCGCCACCGCTTCGCTGAGCGGGACATAGGGCAGCCCTGCAAAGAACAGTCCCGAGGCGCCGAGCAAGGTCAGCGCGCGCAGGGTCTGTCCGCGCACATCCATGTGCCTGAAACGCTCGATGAGCGGCTTGCCGCGCAGGCAAACCGCGATGGCAGGCAACAAGCCGAACAGCATCCGGAAGAAGGTCACCTCATTGGCCGGATAAGCGAGCGCCACCGACTTCGCCAGCGCGTCGACGAGCGCGAAGCAGAACATCGACACGAGAATCAGCGCAATGCTGCGTAGCGGCACGGCTGAATTGCGGACGGCAGTGATGGGCGGCATGAATTTTCCTGACAGCGCGCGAAGCAGCGCGTCGCTTGGGTTTCGCCCCGGTGAAAGCGAGGCGTAATCGGCAAACGGATTATGCCTGCAGTGCCTCGGGTCATCGACTGCGAAAAACCGCACCCACCTATTGCGCATGGCGCCGTCAGCGCGTGCCTGCGCTCTGGACTGACACCCTCCCCCTTGTTTGCACCATTCCGGGTAAGTACCGATACAGGTCTTCGCAACTAATAATATTATTAATATCGATTTCCGCATCCATGGGGCGTTGACACAGCGTCTTTGACCCTATGCAGATTTAATAATAATTATGACCATCTATTAAGCGGGGACATCAGGAGATACAGGTGCGCAATTACTTTGTGCTAGCAACGCTCGCCATGCTGGGCGCTTGCGGCGGCAATGACGGTTCGCCGGACGTGGCTGCGTCAGCGAACAAGCAGATCGCGGCAGTCGATTCCTCGGCTGCGTCGGCGGCCCTTGCGGCCTCGGCAGCGGCCCTGGCGGATACGGCCAGCGTGGAAGCCGAGTTCAGAGCGGCGAAGACCATCCCCCTGGGGATGAAGACGACAACGCCGCCACTCGTGATCGCGGACCCTACCCTCAACCTTGCGCCGTACACGCCACCGCCCCCACCCACTCCGGTTTCCACCACGAGCCTCAACTTCGGCGACTTCACGAGCTACCTCGCACCTGGATCGACACAAGGCTGGCAACCCGGCACGAGCAGTTCGACCATCACGATTCCCCCACCGGCCACCAACGGCACGGGCGCGGGCGACAAAACCGTTGCGCTCGCAAGCACCTATGCCACGGCGTCTTACGAAGCGGATGTGACGGTCAGCGCGCCGGTGGGCAGCGGCGCCGCGAATGCCGGCTTTATCGTGCGCACGACGAACCCCACAGCAGGCGGCCCCGATAGCCTGACGGGCTATTACATCGGCCTCGATACGGGTTCGCACGTGCTGCAGGTCGGCCGTGAAAACAACAACTGGACGAGCTTCATCGCCTACCCGATGAGCACGATCGTGGGCGGCAGCACGCACCACCTGAAAGTCACGACGAGCGGCACGGCCATCACCGTCGATCTCGACCAGCAGCGCGTAATCAGCGTCAACGACGCCACCAACGCGCTCCCCACGGCTTTCCAGTCGGGCAGCTTCGGACTGCGGCGATTCGGCGTCGGCGCGACCTTCAGCAATATCACGATCCATACGTATCCGGGCGTGACGTCACCCAGCTTCGATTTTTCCAAAGTTGTCGGTGCGGTCTATACGCCGTCCAACGCGGTGAACGCGATCGACTTCTGGGAGAACTACGACCCCGAGATCGTCAATCGTGAGCTGACCTACGCGCAAACGTACGGCATGAACACGATTGCCGTGTATTTGCACTACCTCGTGTGGGCGAACGATCGTGTCGCATTCCTGAGCAAATTCGAGAACCTGCTGAAGATCGCCGCGCGGCACGGCATCAAGGTCTCGCCGATCTTCTACGACGATTGCTGGAACCCGACGCCCGCGTATGGCCCGCAACCCGCGCCGGTCTGGGGCGTGCATAACAGTCAATGGGTGCAATCGCCAGGCACGCCGGTCGAGCAGGCGTATTTCCAGCCCACAACGGCCAATGCCGGCATCACGTACAAGCAGAGTCTCGCGAGCTACATCACCGACTTCGTCGCGCCGCACCGCAACGACCCGCGCATCATCTTCTGGGAGCCCATGAACGAACCGGGTTGCAGCGGCAATGGCTCGTTGCAGCAAACGCGCGCCGTGATGATGAACGATGCGCGCATCGCGATTCTCAATGCGGGTGCGACGCAGCCGATCAATTCGCCGCAAGTGCAGGAGGACGAAGGTACGTATTTCTCGGACTTTTATGCGTTCCATCCGTACAACAACCCGTACACGGGTCCGGTGAACGGCAGCAATGTCAACGCGTTGAATTCCGAAACGCTGCAGCGCGGCTTCCCCGGCACGACGGGACAGACGATGCCGGGTATTGTGTCGAACTACGGCGGCACGACGGGCTTCGTCGTGTGGGAACTGATGATCGGCCGCACCAATACGCGCTTCCACTGGGGTCAGGTGCCGGGCGCGCCCGCCACGGTCGAACCGGCAACGCCCTTCCAGGGGACGATCTATCCGGATGGTCACCCGTGGCAGACGTCGGAGGTCCAGGCGTTGACGGGCGGCTTCGATGTGAAGCTGCCGGTGCTGCAGGTCGGCTACTACAACGATCCGACTTTCAGCAGCGCGCCGGTCAAGACGTCGGTCACGCCGTTGATCGACTTCGACCTGAACACCGAGCGCGGCACCGATTCGCCTGACGCCTCCGCGGGCATCAACGCGACCGGTTATGGCGTGCGGTGGGCCGGCGCGATCGAGGCTGCAAGAACCGGGCTCTATACGTTCTCGATCAATAGCGACAACGTTGCGCGCCTGTGGATCAACGGGGTGCGGATCATCAACAAGAAGACCTCGAGCCTGGCCACCGTAAGCGGCACGACCTGGCTCAGCGCGAAGCAGCGTGCCTCGATCAAGGTCGAGTATGTGCACGGCACGGGCCCGGCGAGCATGCACCTGTCGTGGTCGAGTCCGGTTGCGCAGAACCCGGGGGCACTGAGAATCGTGCCGTCGGATTCGCTCGTGACGTCGAACTAACGGAACGATCGTGGCGCCGGTCCGCAGCATGGCAGTCGTTGCCGACTGGCGGCTTCGTCGATCTGGATCAGCGCGGGCAACCGGTGCATAAATCGAATAAGCGGCGCAGAGCGTTGCGCGCAAGAGCGCCAGCGCTAATCCGTTGCAAAGCGCCGGTTCAGCCGGTTCAGCCGTTACCGCCGTGCCACAGCGTGAGTTTGTTCACAACGACCAGCACACCGGGCACGGTTCGGGCGATTTGCTCCGCTTGCCGGATCTGATCGGCGCTGTGCACCGTACCGCTCAGGATCACCGCGCCGTCGCGTGCGCGCACGAACACGCCCGATACATTAAAACCTGGAGCCTTATCGAGCGCTTGCCGGACTGCCGTCGACAGACTGCTGTCAGACTGCGGCGCGGCCCTGCGGCTTGCCGTTGCTAGCGACGCGTCGGCGTTCAAGGTCCCACCGCCTGTTTGCACACAAGCCGAAAACGCCGTCGTCATGCACACGGCTGCCAACAGACCATGGTCTCGTTTGCGGTTCATGTTTTTGTCCGGTGGGAATTCGAGGCACAACCCGGAATACTGTATAAAAACACAGTATAATGATTGCTACGGATAGCCCTTTGTTTGGTCACTGGGCTATGGTTCCCCAAGGTTTGAATCATGGCGTTCCAGCAAGGCCTGTTTGCCCCCGAGCCCGTGTCCCTCGTCCATGACGAGGAAGGCGGGATTCGATATTTACCTGATTCGATCCCGGCAATTGCCGCGCAGGAATGGTTCGAGCGGTCATTTGAGAATATCGGCTGGATGAGCCAGCAACGCATGATGTACGACCGGGAAGTAGCGGTGCCACGTCTGCTCGCCACCTTCGCCCGCGAAGCTGAAGATCTGCCGGCGCCGCTCGGCGAAGCATTTGAGGCCGTCCGTGCGCTGCTCGGTGCGCCGTTCAATCGCGTCGGCCTCAATCTCTACCGCGACGGCAACGACAGCGTCGCGCTCCACGGCGACAAGACAGAAAAGCTGGTGCCGGGCCAGCCCATTGCCATCGTCTCGCTCGGCGCGAGCCGCCGCATGTCGATCCGGCCAAAGGCGGGTGCGGGCCGGATCGTGCATGTGGAACTGGCGCCAGGCAGTTGCATCGTCATGAGCTACGCCTCGCAATTCACGCACGAACACGGCATTCCCAAGCTGGCCGGTGTAACCGGGCCACGTATCAGCCTCGCGTTTCGCTGTTATGCCGTGTGAAGCGGCTTGAAGCGGGTTAAAGCTGATTGAAGCGCGTTGCAGCGGCTCGCGTGGCTTGAGGCCCTTTCTAACCGAGCTTCGCGAGCAGCGCTTCGGCCGCTGCTTCAGACGACGCAGGATTCTGCCCCGTAATCAGATTGCCCGCGATCACGACATGCGATTGCCAGTCCGGCCCCTTCGAATACCGGGCGCCGTTCTTCTTCAACATGTCTTCGACGAGGAAAGGTACGACATCGGTAAGACCGACCGCCGCTTCCTCGGAATTGGAAAAACCGGTCACCGGTTTTTCACGCACGAGCGGCGCCTGGTCCGCCGACTTCGTATGCCTCAGCACAGCAGGCGCATGGCATACCGCGCCAACCGGCTTTCCGGCGGCATACATCGCTTCGACCAGGGCAATCGAATGCGGGTCTTCGGCAAGGTCCCATAGCGGCCCGTGACCGCCGGGATAAAACACCGCGTCATAGTCCGCGGCCGATACGGTGGCAAGCTTCACGGTGTTCGCCAGCGCGGCTTGCGCGTCCGTATCCTTGCTGAATCGGCGGGTCGCGTCGGTCTGCGCGTCGGGATCGTCGCTCTTCGGGTCGAGCGGCGGCTGGCCGCCTTTGGGCGACGCAAGCGTCATCTCGACGCCGGCATCCTTGAACACGTAATACGGCGCGGCGAACTCTTCGAGCCAGAAACCGGTCTTCCGGCCTGTATTGCCGAGTTGGTCATGGGACGTCAGCACCACCAGGACTTTCATGGAAACCTCGCGAGTCAGTTCACTTCGCGTGGAGCCGAACCGTGGAGCCGAGTCGCCAGCTTCGCGCGTTCTGGCAGTATAGGCGGCTATCCGGCGCGCAGAAGCATCCCGCTCACGCTAGACGACATAAATTTCCGGGTTGTCCACCAATGGCAAAAACTGCCCGGTGCGCCCATCGAGTGCGAGCATCGTGCCGCTTTCGATATTGAAAATCCAGCCGTGCAGCCGCAGCGTTTTGTTCGCCAGACCCACGGCCACCGACGGATGCGTGCGAATGTTCGCGAGTTGAGCCATCACGTTATCTTTGACCAGCGCGTCGAGACGTTCGGCGTCCGATGCGTAGGTTCGTGACGCGTTGATGGCTTTCGCCGCGTCGGCATGACGGAGCCACCCCGCCACCGCCGGCAGATGATCGAGGTTCTTGCACGTGCAGATCGCCGTCATCGCGCCGCAATTGGAGTGGCCGCAAATCACGATATCCTGCACGCCGAGTACCGCCACCGCGTATTCGACAGTGGCCGATACGCCGCCCGGCTCAGGACCGTACGACGGCACGATGTTGCCCGCGTTGCGGATGACGAACAACGCACCGGGCTCCACCTGGGTCAGCAATTCGGGAACGACACGGCTGTCCGAGCAGGTCACGAACAACGTGCTCGGACTCTGCGCAATCGACAAACGTTTGAACAAGGCGCTCTGCTGCGGGAAGACTTCGCGTTGAAAGCGGGCAAGTCCTTCGATGATTTTCTGCACGACGTTCTCCGGATAATCAGAGCCTCGGCCTGCCGAGCCTGCGGCAAAGGTCCGGGGCGTATCTGCGATCGTTTGGTGCGAGACTATACCGCAGCCGACTCGCCGCCTCATCCCGCAGCGGGCGGCCAGGCGCACGAAGGTGTGCGGGTGTCGTGAAACCAGGCGGTGTGCCGGCGAAAGACGAAAGGCGATCGGAGCAGGCCCGGCGTGCAGATGCCGGACCACCCTCCAGTGTCAGGATTCGAGCCGCTCGGGCCTCAGTTGAAATCCCCGGTTTCGAGTTCCACGGACCGTCCCCCGTTTTTTTCGAGGACGCGCCGCGTAGCATTTTCAATCCGCGCGCGATTGGCCTCGAAGGTCCCGACCAGATCGTGGGCCGATGGGCCCCCATTGCCGAAATGGTTGTTTAACGCGTCCAGCGACACGCTGCACCAGACGTCGGCTCCATCGACATTGGCTTCGAAGGCGACGCGCGCCGCTGCCACCACTTCACGGCGTCCGGTGAATTCGATCCTCATAATGACCCTCCATTTGGCGAAAGTGATGCTGAATCCGCAAAGGCCATGCCATGCCGCCTGGGTGCCACGTTTAGTGCCACATCAAGACGACCCGGCCTCGCCACCGCTACCTGCGCTCAGCACACATTCTCCGCAAGGTGCATACTCGAGATCGGCCGCCTTCGGGCGGCCGCGCTTATGCGTCGCGGCGTGCATGTCGCCTGTTACGCCGTCAGACGCTTCCAACATCCTAATACTACCCGCCCCATGTCCCGCAGCCCGCAATCGTCGCGTCCTTTAGTCATTGCCGCCGTTATGGCATCAATGGCGATGGTCGCCATCGAAGCCACCATCGTTTCCACCGCCATGCCGCAGATCGTCGCGCAACTCGGCGATCTGCATCTGTATAGCTGGGTTTTCTCGTCCTTCCTGCTAACCCAAACGGCGATGACCGTGGTGTTCGGCAAGCTTGCCGACCTGTATGGACGCAAGCCGGTCATGCTCGCCGGCATCGCAATCTTTCTGCTCGGCTCGGTGCTGGCCGGCTTCGCCTGGTCGATGCCCGCGATGATCGTGTTCCGCCTGATTCAGGGCGTCGGCGCGGGCGCGATCCAGCCGGTCACCTTGACCATCGTCGCCGATCTCTATCCGGCGCGCGAACGCGGCAAGGTGCAAGGCTATCTCGCCAGCGTGTGGGCCATTTCAGCGGTGGTCGGGCCAATGGTGGGCGGCTTCATCATTCACAATCTGTCGTGGGCGTGGATCTTCTGGATGAACGTGCCGATCGGGCTTGCCTCGGCAGCCGGCTTCATTGCGTTCCTGCGCGAATCGGAGCGGCATGCGCGGCCGTCGATCGACTTCGCGGGCGCGGCGCTCTTCATGGCGGCGATCGCGGCATTGATGATGGCGCTGACCTACGCCGGCGACGACGAGATCGCGAAGGCGGCGCTCGCCGGTGGCGCGTTCATGGTGTGCCTGCTGTCGTTCGTCTTCCAGGAGCGCCGTGCGGCTGAGCCGATGATCTCGTTCGCGCTCTGGAGCCGCCGCCCGATTGCCGCGTGCAATGCCGCAACCGTGCTGTCCGGCATGATCCTGATGGGCGCGACCACCTTCCTGCCGATGTACGTCCAGGGCGTGCTGCACCGTTCGCCCGTGGTCGCCGGTCTTGCGCTCACCATGATGATGGTGGGCTGGCCGGCGGGCGCGACGCTCGCGGCAAAATCGTTTCACCGCATCGGCTTGCGGCGCATTCTGATCGGCGGCAGCGCGTTCGTGCCGCTCGGCGCGGTGCTGCTGCTGTTCCTGCAGCCTGGCGGCTCACCGCTCATCGCGGCATTCGGCTCGCTCATCATGGGCTTCGGCATGGGCACGTCGAGCGTCAGCTCGCTCGTGCTGATCCAGGAGATCGTCAAGATGGACGAACGCGGCAGCGCCACCGCATCGAATCTTTTCTCGCGCAATCTCGGCAGCACCCTGGGCGCGACATTGTTCGGCGCGGTGCTCAATTTCGGGCTCAGTCACTCGAAGGACGTCGCCGTGGTCACCTCTGATCAGTTGAAAGCGCTGTTGCAGAATCAGGTGGCGAGTCTCGCCGACAGCGACATGATCCGCCTGGTGCTGCATCAGTCACTGCACCTGACCTTCATCTCGATCTTCGCGATTGCGATTTTTGTGGTCGTGCTGCTGGGTTTCGTGCCGCCGATCACTATCGGACCGGCGAAGCAGGTCCCGCTTGAAGCGTTTTCGCCGCTCGAGGACTGAACGCCGCTACGTAATACGCGCCGGCGCGGACGCGCGCGAACCCCTGCTGCGCGTCGATCCTCAAGCTCCGTCCCGGCATAGTTTCATCATCCACGCATAAACCGCGTCCACCGCGGCGGAGCGCGCCGGTTGGGCCGAGCGCATCAGCCAGAGCGGCGCGAGTGCGAACCCCGGCACCTGCGGCAGGACCTCGACGCGCCCGCTCGTCAAGGCATCGCCGGCGGTCAGCCGGGACACCATCGCGATGCCGGCCTCCTGCTCGGCGGCCGCCACGAGAAAGCGCGGATCGCTGACCGTCAGCGACCGCCGCGTGCGCAAACCGCCCCGCCTTAACTCAGGCAACCATGGCGCCCAGTCCGCGCGCCCCTCGTGAACCAGCAAGGGGGCCTGCGTCAGCACCTCGGGAAACGGCGCCGAGCGCAAACGCCGCGCAGTCATGGGCCCACAGATCGCAACGGCCTCTTCTTCAAGCAGCAATTCGCACACCACTTCCGGCGTACGAATCTCTTTCTCTGACACCACCAGATCGACATCGACACGATCGATCTCATTGACCTCTTCACCGGTCACGAGCCAGATCTCGAGGTTCGGCAACGCCTCGGAAAACGCCCGCATGCGCGGCATCAGCCAGCCGGAGGCGAACTGCGGCGCGCACACCAGGATCACCGAATCAGGATTGCCATACGGCTCGATCCGGTCGCGCCCGTCGGCAAGCGTAGAGAGCGCATTCGTGACGGTTTGCGCGTACAGCGCGCCGGCGGCCGTCAACGCGACGCCGCGTCCGATGCGCCGGAAGAGCGGCTGGCCGGTCCACTCCTCAAGCTGCAGGATCTGATGGCTGATCGCCGATTGGGTCAGCGCCAGTTCCTGCGCGGCGCGCGTGAAGCTGCCGAGGCGCGCGGCGGCGTCGAACGCGAGCAAAGCCTGCAGAGGGGGAAGTCTACGCATCGGGTCACCCGGGTCACGGCAAGCTATTAAAAATATCGATACTTCCAGCAAGATTCTTCGCTTTTCGCCGGAATATTGCCCCGCAATCATAGCGTCAGTTGCCCTTCACACGAAGTTAGCCATTTCATCAGACATGAGAAATATTTGTGTGACGGTGCTCATTGAAACTGACCGGATCGATCTGTATGAACCTGCCCCACAACCTGAACGCTTTGCAACTCGCCGCCGCCCCGCCTCAGGCGCGCACTGACACTGCGACCGCCGGGCACCCTGCCGGGCCCACCTACGCCGGCGTGCTGTCGTTCATGCGCCGGCCCTACACACGCGACCTCACCGGCGTGGACGTCGCCGTATCGGGCATTCCGCTCGACCTCGCAACCACCTTCCGCCCAGGCACACGTTTCGGCCCGGCGGGCATGCGCGCGGCCTCGGTACAACTGGCCGACCTGGGCGCGTTTCCGTGGGGCTTCGATCCATTCGATCATCTCAACGTGGTCGACTACGGCGACTGCTGGTTCGACGCCCATAACCCGCCAGGCATTCGCGACGCGATTGTCGCCCACGCCCGCGAGATTCTCGCGACCGGCACCCGCATGCTGACGTTCGGCGGCGATCACTACATCACCTACCCGCTGCTGATCGCGCACGCAGAAAAATACGGCAAGCCGCTCAGCCTGATTCATTTCGACGCGCATTGCGACACGTGGCCGGACGACAACCCCGATTCGCTGAATCACGGCACGATGTTCTACAAGGCGATCCGCGAAGGATTAATCGATCCTGCCCGCTCGGTGCAAGTCGGCATTCGCACCTGGAACGACGACTTCATGGGCGTGCGCATTCTCGACGCGCCGTGGGTCCATCGCAACGGCACCCAGGCGACCATCGACGAAGTGCTGTCGATCGTCGGCGATGCGCCCACCTACCTCACCTTCGACATCGACTGCCTCGATCCGGCGTTCGCACCCGGCACGGGCACGCCGGTCGCGGGCGGCCTGAGTTCGGCACAGGCGCTGGAAATCGTGCGTGCGCTGGGCGCCGTGAATCTGGTGGGCGCGGACGTGGTGGAAGTGTCGCCGCCCTACGACCACAGCGACGTCACCGCGCTCGCCGCGGCGCACCTCGCCGCCGACGTGCTGTGCCTGATGCGCAATCAGAAACTGCAACGTCATCAGCGCATGTAAGGCCATCACCCCTCTGTTGAAACCTCTCTGGATGACCACCATGCCCCATACCGTCATGAAGCGCACGCCCGGCGCCCGGATGCCCGGCGCGCCGATGCTCGCAGCGTTACTGTTGTGCACGTTCGGCGCGAACGCGCATGCCGATGAGAAGCAGCTCAATCTGTATAACTGGGCCGACTACATTGCGAAGGACACCGTGCCGAACTTCGAAAAAGAGTCCGGCATTCACGTGCAGTACGACGTCTACGACGGCGACGAAACCTTGCAGGCGAAACTGCTGACCGGTTCGACCGGCTATGACGTGGTGGTGCCCACCTCGAACTTTCTCGCCAAACAGATCGAAGCCGGCATCTACCAGAAGCTCGACAAGTCGAAGCTGCCGAACCTCGCGAACCTCGACCCCAGTTTGCTCAAACTGGTCGCCGACGCGGACCCCGGCAATCAGTACGCAGTGCCGTGGGCATGGGGCACCACCGGCCTCGGCTACAACGTGACGCGGGTCAAAAAGATTCTCGGCAACGACGCGCCGCTCGATAACTGGGACATCCTCTTCAAGCCCGAGTATCTGAGCAAGCTGAAGAGTTGCGGGGTGTCGGTGCTCGATGCGCCCACCGATGTCTTCGCGGTCACGCTGCATTATCTCGGCCGCGATCCAAACAGCGCGAATCCCGCCGACTACCAGGCCGCCTATGAAGCGCTAAAGAAAATTCGCCCGTACATCACGCAGTTCAACGCGACAAGTTATATCAACGATCTCGCGGGCGACGACATCTGTTTCGCGCTGAGCTGGTCCGGCGACGTGTCGATGGCGAGCCATCGCGCGCGTGAGGCCAACAAGAGCTACGAGGTGAAATACTTCATTCCGCAAGGCGGTGCACCGGTCTGGTTCGACATGATGGCGATCCCCAAAGATGCGCCGCATCCGCAAGCCGCGCTCGACTGGATCAACTACATCGAGCGGCCCGAGGTTCACGCCGGCATCACCAATGAGGTGTTCTATCCGAATGCGGACGCCGCCGCGCGCAAATTCGTGCGACCGGAGATTCTCAACGATCCGACCGTGTACCCACCCGAGTCCGTGCTGAAAACGCTGTTCCTGCTCAAGCCCCTGCCGGCCCAGATCAAACGTCTGGAAGGCAGGTTGTGGGCGCAGTTGAAGACGGGGGGATAGTGGGCATAGTGGGCCGGCGCCGTGCGGATCAGCCGCCTTTCGCGTACAACGTGGACTCGGCGAATCCGTCGGCGGCGAGCACCTGGCCCACCAGAATCAGCGCCGTCCGCTCGATGTTGGTGCCCTGCACCTTGGCGACAATATCGTCGAGCGTACCGGTGAGCTTTTCTTCATCCGGCCAGCTGGCGCGATAGATCACCGCGACCGGACAGGCCCCGCCGTAATGCGGCCGCAATTCCTCCACGATGCGCGCGAGATGACGCACACCGAGGTGAATCGCCATCGTCGCGCGGTGTCTGGCCAGGTCGGCGAGCTGCTCGCCTTCCGGCATCGTGGTCTTGCTTGCAAAGCGCGTGAGGATCAGCGTTTGGGAAACATCGGGCAGCGTCAGTTCGCAGCCGAGCGTCGCCGCGCATGCGGCAGTCGCCGTCACGCCGGGCACGATTTCGTAGGGAATATCGAGTTCGCGCAGCCTGCGAATCTGCTCGCCGATTGCGCCATACAGCGAGGGGTCGCCGGAATGCACGCGCGCCACGTCCTGGCCTTTGTCATGAGCGGCCTTGAGCAAGGCGACGATCTGATCGAGGTCGAGCTCGGCGGTATTCACGACCAGCTCCGCGCGATGCCCCTCCAATACGGCGGGCGGCACGAGCGAGCCGGCGTACAGGATCACCGGGCAGCCGCGCACGATGCGTTGCCCTTTCACTGTGATCAGTTCCGGGTCGCCTGGACCCGCGCCGATAAAAAACACCGTCATTCAGTACTCCATGATTCGTTCGGCTGGCATGTCGTCCATGCGCCAGTTAACCTGAGACCTGGCCTGCAACTTGACCTGAAACCCGCAATGCTTCCAGCAAGTCGGCCACGCTAACAAACTCGCGATCGACGGTGGGCAGTTCGGGACGCCGCAGCATGACGACCGGTAAACCCCGTTCGCGCGCGACTTCGAGTTTCGCTTCGGTGGCGCTGCCGCCGCTGTTTTTGCTGACGACGACATCGAAGGTTTCCGCGCCGAACAGCGCCCGCTCGCCTTCGAGGGTAAACGGGCCGCGTGTCGCCAGAATCCGCGCGCGTGGATGCGCTTCGTGTGCGTCGAGGCAGCGTATCGTCCAGAACTGCTGCGGCGGGATTTCGTCGAGATGCGCGAGCGGTTCGCGGCCGAGCGTGAAGAGCGGCCGCCTGAACGGCGCGAGCGCGGCCGTGAGTTCGGCCCAATCGCCGACCATGCGCCAGTCGTCGCCGGCTTGCGGCTGCCAGCCTTCGCGACGCAGCGCCCAGCACGGTACGCGCGTCGCGCCGCTCGCGTTCGTGGCATTGGCGGCATTGGCGCTGATCTGCGCGGCGTACGGATGGGTCGCATCGATCACGAGACCGATACGTTCGTCCGCAATGTAACGCGCCATCCCTTCGCTGCCGCCGAAGCCCCCCACGCGCACCGCGCATGACAGATCATCCGGCACCTTGCCGAGGCCCGCGAGACTGTACACGTGCTCAGGGCCGAGTTGTCTGGCAATCCGCAAAGCGTCGCCGGTGCCGCCGAGCAGCAGGATCCGCATCATTGCGCCGCTCCGGTCACGGTTGGGATGAATGGTCGAACGCGCCGCGCGTGTCATTGACCGGCTTCGTGAGTTCCAGCAGCGTGATCGGCAGCGCCTGGCGCCACGTATCGAAGCCGCCGAGCGGCTGCGCCTCGGCCAGCGCGATACGGGTCAGCGTGCCGCCATGCTGCTCCCGCCACGCGGCGAGCACCGCCTCGCCTTGCAACGTGACCGCGTTGGCCACCAGCCTCCCGCCTTCACGCAGACGCGCCCAGCAGGCATCGAGCACGCCCGGCGCCGTCACGCCACCGCCGATAAAGACGGCATCCGGCACCGCCAGTCCAGCCAGCGCCTCGGGCGCGCGGCCAGCCACGAGTTGCAAACCCGGCACGCCCAACGCATCGCGATTGTGTTCGATGAACCGCTGACGCTCCGTGTGCCCTTCGATCGCGATCGCGCGGCAAGTCGGGTGCGCGCGCATCCATTCGATGCCGATCGAACCACTGCCCGCGCCCACATCCCATAGCAATTCGCCAGGCGTCGGTGCGAGGCGCGCCAGCGTGATCGCGCGGACGTCACGTTTGGTCAACTGACCGTCGTGGCGAAAGGCGTCGTCGGGCAAACCGACCGTTAGCGGCAAGCGCGGAGCGCCCTCCGTGGCACGGCATTCGAGCGCGATCAGGTTCAACGCCGCCACTTCGCCCGCGGGCCACCCATCCGCGCGGCCCGCTATGCGCCGCTCCTGCTCGCCGCCCAGATGTTCCAGCACGGTCATCCGGGTCGCACCGAAACCGCGCGCATTCAGCAACTCGGCAAGCGCTGCGGGCGTACGTCCGTCGGCGCTCAGCACGAAGACGCGCGCGCCATCGTGCAGGTGAACATTGAGCGTCGATAACGGCCGTCCCACCAGCGACACCGTAGCGACGTCCTGCAACGGCCAGCCCAGCCGTGCAGCCGCCAGCGACAACGACGACGGCGCGGGCAACACCCGCAACTCGCCTGCCGGCAACTGCCGCGCCAGTGTCGCGCCGACGCCGAACAGCATCGGGTCGCCGCTCGCCAGCACGCACACGGGCGCGCCACGCTCCGCCAGCAAGGGCGCGAGATCGAACGGCTTCGGCCATGCCGCCCGGCGCGCGGCCAGGCGTCGCGGCAACATCGCCAGATGACGTTCGCCGCCATAAACCACCGACGCTTCCAGTAAAGCACGCCGCGCGGGCCTCCCCAAACCGGCGAAGCCGTCATCGCCTATGCCCACCACGGTCAGCCACGCCGACATGCATCCATCCTCATTCTGTATCGTCAAATATTGCGCTGTGCCACGCCGATCAAAGCGTCCAGCCTCGTTGAGCTATTCGAAAAAAGGCATAATACAGCCGCCGGTGCCCTTCGGGGCCGAAGAGGGAACACAGTGCCACTGTGGCTGCCCCCGCAACTGTATGCAGCGAGTCCGCCTGCGCTACGCGCCACTGGTTAGACCGGGAAGGCAGCGGCGGACCATGACCTGCCAGCCAGGAAACCTGCCGGCCAGACTGTTCGTGCCAGCCACCATCGGGCGGGGTGTACCGATGCCGCAGCAACGCCCGCCCGGGCGGCGCTCAGGTCCTCGCGCGACGTTAAACCCGGTGTCCGTCTTGAACCAAGCTTCGTCCTTCACTGCTGTGCCCAACGCGGCCCTCGTGCTGCGGCCCTCGGCGTGTCCGGGGCTGCTGCGCATCGTCGCCGCGCGCGACGGCGGGATCTGCCGGATCAAATTGCCCGGTGGCGAACTGAGCGCGGCACAGGCCATCGCAATTGCCGACGCGAGCACGCGGCATGCAGCCGGCGTAGTCGAATTGACCAATCGCGCGAATCTGCAGGTACGTGGTGTGCGGAGCGGGCATGAAGCGGCGTTGATCGCGGCGCTGGTCGACGCGGGTCTGGGGCCGATTCGGGCGACCAGCGCGGTGGATGCTTCCAGCTTGCTGCTCGCGACTTCGGCGGACGCTTCAGACGCATCTCGATTCGGCGCAGCGGATGCTTCGAATACGCGATCGACGACGGCACCGCAATTTCCAGACTCAATATCGACATCCGCCGCGGACGATGTGCGCAACGTGATGGTGAGCCCAACTGCCGGGCGCGATCCATTTGCGCTGTTCGACACGCGCCCGCTTTGCGCCGAACTGCTCACCTTGCTGCAAACCGAAGCGCGTTTCGCGGCGCTGTCGCCCAAATTCGCGCTACTGCTCGACGGTGGTGAACGCCTTGCGAGGCTCGATCATCCGCATGATGTCTGGCTGGCGGCGACGCAAGCTGAAGACGGTGTGCGATTTGTGTTTGGTTTGGCGGGTTGTCCGCCTGTGGTGGCGAACGCGAACGCCGATGTTGAAGTTGACGCCGACGCGCGTGGCCCTACGGAGTGTCTCCGCACGGATAGCGGAGGCGCCCTCGCAGCCGTGCTGCCTGCACAGGCCACAGGTCTTGTCCGCGCGATCCTGCATACGTTCCTCGATCTGGCCGCCGCCGATGCCACGCGCATGCGTCATCTGCTTGCCACTCATTGCGTCGACACGCTATTGCAGCACGCTCAAACGTATGTCGATTTTCCATTGGTACGCGACACGTCGCTCGCACACTGGCAACGCGGCACGCCTGCCGATGCCACGCTGCGACTCGGCGCGCACGCCCAGCGCGGCGTGAGCCTGCAGTACGCAGGCGGCCAACCGCCGCTCGGACGCCTCGACGCCGTCACCTTGCGTGGCCTCGCCGCGCTCTCGCAACAGCGCGGCAACGGCACGTTGCGCATCACGCCGTGGCAAAGCGTGTTGTTGCCCGATATCTCAACGAATGACGCGCCCGCCGTAGTCGCTGAAATGAGCGTACTAGGCCTCGCCTGCGATCCCGCGCAACCTATTACACGCTTGATCGCGTGCGCCGGTTCCACGGGCTGCGCAAAGGGCCTCGCTGATACCAAAGCCGATGCACTGCTTCTGGCAGAGCGCTTGCCCGATGACGTCGACGTCCACCTGAGCGGCTGTCCGCGCTCATGCGCCGCTGCACATTGCGCGCCCTACACGCTGCTGGCCACCGCGCCCGGCCTCTACGACCTTTTTCAACGCGACAGCACGCCAGGTTTCGGCTCATGCGTCGCGCGCCAACTCACGATCGAGCAGACCGCCGACCTGCTCGACGCCTTGGCACACCCGGCCCGGAGCCCTTTAGATGCTTGATTACATTCGCGACGGTCAGGAGATCTATCGCCAATCCTTCGCGACGATACGCGCCGAGGCCGATCTTTCGCGCATCCCCGTCGACCTGGAGAAACTCGCGGTGCGCGTGATTCACGCCTGCGGCATGATCGACGTCATTGACGCGCTGCAGTTTTCCGACGGCGCGGGCGCCGCCGGGCGCACGGCGCTGGCACAAGGCGCGCCGATTCTGTGCGACGCCGGCATGGTGGCGCAAGGCATCACCCGTGCGCGACTGCCCGCGAACAATGAAGTGATCTGCACGCTCACGCATCAGGACGTGCCCGCCCTCGCGCGCGAACTCGGCAATACACGCTCGGCCGCCGCGCTCGAATTGTGGCGTCCATATCTGGCCGGCAGCGTCGTGGTGATCGGCAACGCGCCGACCGCCCTCTTTCATCTGCTCGACATGCTCGATGACGGTGCGCCCAGGCCCGCGTTGATCCTGGGATTTCCGGTCGGCTTCGTCGGTGCGGCCGAATCGAAAGCGATGCTGGCCGAAGATAGTCGCGGCGTACCGTACGTCGTGATTCAAGGCCGACGCGGCGGCAGCGCGATGGCCGCCGCCGCTGTGAACGCGCTGGCGACGGAGGTCGAGTAAATGACCGTGCAAGGACGTTTATTCGGCCTGGGCGTCGGCCCCGGCGACCCCGAACTCATCACGCTCAAAGCGCTGCGCTTGCTGAAAGCCGCACCCGTGGTCGCGTATTTCGTCGCGAAGGGCAAAAAGGGCAACGCCTTCAGCATCATCGAGGCGCATCTGCATGACGCGCAACAGCATCTGCCGCTCGTCTATCCCGTCACGACCGAAGCGCTCGAGCCGCCGCTTTCGTATGAAGCGATCATCGCCGACTTCTACGACACCGCAGCGCAAGTGGTCGCCGGCCATCTCGACGCGGGCCGTGACGTCGCGGTGATTTGCGAAGGCGACCCGTTTTTCTACGGCTCGTATATGTATTTGCACGACCGCCTCGCGGCGCGCTTCGAGGCTGAAGTCGTGCCCGGTGTGTGCTCGATGCTCGGCGGTGCGGCCGTGCTCGGTGCGCCGCTGGTGTATCGCAATCAGAGTTTGTCGGTGCTCTCTGGCGTCTTGCCGGAAGACGAGTTACGCCGGCGTCTCACCGATGCGGATGCCGCGGTCATCATGAAACTCGGCCGCAATTTCGACAAGGTACGGCGCGTGCTCGGCGAACTGGGGCTCGCGCATCGGGCGCTCTACGTCGAACGCGCGACCATGGGCAACCAGCGCATTGTGCCGCTCGATGAAGTCGATCCGATGGCCTCGCCGTATTTTTCGCTGCTCGTGGTGCCGGGGGAAAAATGGCAAGGATGACGCCGCCGGCGATTGTGATTCTGGGCGCGGGCGCATTGGCAACGGCGCGGCGTATCCAGACGCTATATACCGGTTCCCAGGTGCATGCCCTGCAAGGACGCGTCGAGGCTGACGTCTCGTATGCGGAACTCCGCGCGCATCTGTGCGATCTGTACGCACGCGGCACGCCGGTCATTGCGCTGTGCGCCGCCGGCATCGTGATTCGCTGCGTGGCGCCGTTGCTGTCGAACAAGGGCGCGGAACCACCCGTGCTAGCCGTGGCGGAAGATGGCAGTGCAGTCGTGCCCTTGCTGGGCGGTCTCGCAGGCGTCAATGTCATGGCGCGCGAGATTGCGGCCGCGCTGGCTGTGCCGCCTGCGATTACGACCAGCGGCGAACTGCGCTTCGGAACCTGTGTGCTCAATCCCCCCGAAGGCTATGCGCTCGCGGATATCGCGCAGGGCAAGCGCTTCGTGTCGGATCTGCTGGCCGGAGAAAGCACTCGCATCGAAGGTGAAGCACCGTGGCTCGACGATGCGCAACTGCCGCGCGCCGAATCGGCACGTCTGGCGATTCGCGTGACACCGCGTGCGTGGGACGGACGGGATGACGAGTTGGTGATTCATCCGCGAAGCGTGGTGGCGGCGGTCACTGTGCTGGGCAAGGGTGCTGGTGCCAATGCCAGTGCTGGTGCTGGTGCTGGTGCTGGCTCGCCCTCTGCTACGAACGCGAACCTTGCCACAAATTCCCGTTCAGATGCGCAGACGGATTCCGGCGCGCGAATCGCTGCGGTGGTGCGCGAGGCATTGGACGCGCATGGTCTTGCGTCGCTTTCACTCGCGGCCTTGCTGGCTCCTTCCGAACACATGGCGGACCCGGCGTTCGCCGATGCCGCGGCGAACCTGAACGTGCCGCTGCGTTTTGCCCAGCCGCGCCCGGAGGACGGCGAGCCGCCGAGCAATTTGCTGCATGCCGCGCTGCGCGTCCCTTATCAAACGCTGCATGACGACGCGGACGCAGGAGTTGCGCTCGCCTTGTCGGCGCTGGCAATCGACCCGGAGACGATTGGCCGCGCGCGCGGCCGCCTGACGGTAATCGGCCTGGGCCCAGGCACGGCTGACCTGATGGTCCCCGCCGCCCGCACAGCGCTGAACGAAGCCACCGATATTCTCGGCTACGAAACCTACGTGAAGATGGCCGGCCCGTTGCGCGCCGATCAGCGCGTCCATGGCACCGACAATCGCGAGGAAATGCAACGGGCGCGCCATGCGTTCGAACTCGCTGCCACAGGACGGTCGGTGGTGATGGTGTCGTCGGGCGATCCTGGCGTGTTTGCGATGGCGGCTGCCGTGCTCGAGGCGCTCGAAGAAGGCGGCTCGACGCACGCTGACTGGCGCGCGGTCGAACTCGCGATCGTGCCGGGCGTGTCGGCGGCCATGGCGACCGCGGCGCAAGCCGGCGCGCCGTTGGGCCACGACTTCTGCATGCTGTCGCTATCCGACAATCTGAAACCGTGGACCATCATCGAAAAACGCCTTCGGCATGCGGCCGAAGCAGATCTGGTGATGGCTTTCTACAACCCGATCTCGCGCGCCCGGCCATGGCAGTTAGACAAGGCGCTGGATATCCTGCGCGAATATCGCACGGCGGCGACGAAGGTGGTGCTCGGTCGCGACATCGGCCGGCTGGGCGGCACGCTGCGCACGATCACACTCGGCGAGCTGCGCTCGTCGGACGTGGATATGCGCACGATGGTCATTGTCGGGTCGTCGACAACGCGGGGGTTTGCTAACGGTAGCAAGGGTGGCGAGTGGGTTTATACGCCGCGATGGTATGAGTGAGCAGTTTGCTCGCTCATACCGTCTTCGATGCCGCGGCCGGGTTCCGCAACACGCGCTGCGTTTAGCGCCCTAAGCGCCCTAAGCCGCCACTCTCAAATCATCAATCGCCCGTTGCCTCACCCCGAGATCGTCCCAAAGCTCCGGGTGACACGTGAACACCAGAATCTGGTGCCGCGTAGCCGCGTCGATCAGCGCGCGCTTGATCGCATCCCGTCGCGTGGCATCGGTATGCACGGCCGCATCGTCGAGCATCAGCAAGGTCGGGCGGCCCGACGCCTTCAACAGATCCGCATACGCGAGCCGCGTCAGGATTCCAAGCTGCTCGCGCGTGCCGAAGCTCAGCGCATCGAGCGTATCGGCCCGGCCATAACGATCCAGCGTCGCGGGACTCAGATCGTCGCCGAGTGCAACCGTCGACTGCGGGAAAATCCGCTTCAGGTAGTGCCCAAGCCGTTCGGTCAACGGCGCGCGCAGTTGTGCCACCGCCGCGTCGCGTTCGTCGACCAGCACCTCGTCGAGCAGACTCAACGCACTTGCCCTCAAGCTCAATTCGTCCTTGCGGCGCGTGGCCTGCTCGACTGACGCCTTCACGGTAGCGAGACGCTCTCCAAGCCCGGACGCGCCCACCGTTTCCAACTGACTGCGCAATTGCGTGATCCGCAGTTGCCGTTCGTGCTGCTCGTTGCGCGCAAGCTCCGCCGACGCCCGATAGCGTTTCGCTTCAGCGGCCGGATCGTCGAGACGGGCCGCCTCCAGTTCACGTTCACGTCCTTCGAGCTGTTTCTTCAGCGCCTCGACCTGCACACGCTGCTCGACGATTTTCGTCTGCCACTGCGCACGGCTGCGGCAAAACGCTTCGTCGCCCAGTTGGGCTTCCTTTCGCTGCAACTGAGCCGCGAGCGACTCGGTTGTCGCCGTAGCAGTGGACCTGCTTTCCGCCGCCTGCGTCAGCACTTTTCTCGCGGCTTCCAGCGCATCACGCGCGCTGCCGGCATCGCGGCGAGCCTCGTCGAGCGGGGGCGCCGCCGACACATCCGGCAAGACCGCCAGCCGCTCATTCGAGGTCTGCAGCCGTGCAGCGGCCGAAGCCAACGCAGCCCGCAGCGCGTCGATACCCTGCGGCGCATGCACCTCGAGAATCTTCGCCTGGCTTTTCTGCTGCGCGACCAGCGTCTTCCACTGCTCGTGCCTGGCCTCGGCTTCGCCCAGCGATGCCACGCTCAGCGCCTGCAACAATTGTGTATGCCGGGCCTCCAGCGACGCCAACTCAGACAACTGCGCCGGCAGATCGGACATGCCCGGGATCACGCGCAGTTCGCCGAGTTCACCCAGACCGATCAGCATCTCCTCGTCGAGCCGCAGCACACCCTCGCCGCTCACTTTCGCGTCGCCGACGGTAATCGCGCCATTCAACCGGTATTCGATCCGCGTCATCGCCGCTTCAGTACGCGCGCGCAGCACAATCAATTCCGCATCGAGCGATTGGAGCCGCGTCAATTGCGCCGCGTCGATTTCGACCGCCGCTGCTGCGCGCGTCGCCTCCAACACCGCCTCGTTTGCCTTGCTCGCGGCTGCAATAGCCGCTTCAAGCCGCTCACTCTCGGTGCGATGCAGAGCGATCTGACTGCGCAAATCGCCCGCGGTCACCGCGGCGCTTGCCAGTTCGTGCGCGCGGCTGGCGTCGGCATACGCCTGTTCGAATTGCGCGACGCTCGCCTGAGCCTGCGCATGCTCGTTCTGTACCGTCGACACGTTGGCTCGCGCGGCGTCGAGTTGCTGCCGCTCGCGTGCCACGGCCGCCTCCAGTTCTGTTGCGGCCTGTTCCTGCTGGACCGACAGCGCCAGTTCCGCATCGCTCAATTTCAGTGACTGCACCAGCCCCTGAAGACTGCGCTCGAGTTCCGACGCGGCATCGGCACGCTGTTGCGCCTGCACGGCTTTCTGCTCGTGAAGCTCCCAAGGGCGCTTGCGTTGCGCGTCCTCAAAGGCTTCCTGCTGCGTGGCAAGCCGCCCGATGTTCTCGTCGAACTGTTGGCGCTGCTGCTCCAGTTCGTCCCGTTCGCCAATCAGCGCCGCCAACGCCTGTTCAGCCTCGGCCAACGGCCCGGTGGACTTCTGCGTACGCGCCGTAAGCAGTTGCCGAAGCTCGCGCTGCACAGCCGCGATCAGCGCATCTTCGCCGGCGGATTCGCTGCTGCCCGAGAGTTGCGAAAGTGCGTCGCGCAGATACTGTGCCGCGTGCCCGGTGGAATCGCGCACCTCCTGCGTGCCGCCTTGCTGCACCCATAACAACCCAGGCACGCCGGCGTTTTCCGCCTTGAGTGGCCCGCGCGCGGCACGGGAAAAACCGAGCAACGCGGCGAGCTTGTCCTCGGCTTCGTCTTCACCGAACACCGCCTGGCCGATCTTCAGCTCACAGCGCTGGCGTGTGACGAACTGCTTTGAAAGCCGGCACGCCGTGCCGTCCATCTCGAACGTCACTTCAACCGACGGCTGCCCGCTCGCCTTACCCCACGGCAGCAGGTCTTTCAGATGCGAAGCCTTATAGCGTTCGAGGAACACCGCTCGCACGGCTTCGGCAATCGTGCTCTTGCCCGCCTCGTTCGGACCGGTGAATAGATTGAGCCCGGGCTGCAGATCGTCGATCACGAGCCGGCCGGCGAACTGCTTGAATTCCTGAATCGCAATACTTTCCAGCTTCATGCGGACCTCGCTTCGCGCGGCAGTTCACGTTGAAAACGCGCGAGCAGCAATAACGCCTCCGCCGCTCGCTTGATCTGTTGCGGGTCGGACTGCGGGTCTTCCTGCAAGCTGCGCAAACGCGCCACCACCTTCGCGAGGTAACCGCTCTGCGCGCCGAGTTCGGCGAGATCGTCCGCTGTGGGCAGCACCTGCAGACCACTCAGATCGACGCGGAGTGCACGCACCCGCGCACGCGTCTCCTCCACCGCGACGTGAAGCGCTTCGGCCTCGGCCAAGGCGGCCGTGCCGCTTACGGTGACTCGCAGCACGTCGTGACTGCCTAACGCGCCAAGGCGTGTTTTGAGCGAATCCACGTCGGTCGGCACCGAGATCGTCTCGTCCCAGCGATGCCACTGATATTTGCCCACCCGCACCGCTTCGACTTGCGGCACGGCGCCCGGCCCGGTTAGCGTGACGTCGAGCATGAAGCCCGGATCGTTGGCGCGGAACCGGTCCTGCTCGTGCGTGCCGGCATACCAGGTGCGCTCGTCGACGCGCAAATGACCATGCCAGTCGCCAAGCGCAAGATAGTCCAGACGCGCACTCGCGGCACGTGTCGCTGCAATCGGATTCGACGAATCGATGCCCTCCTGCAAGATCCCGCTCACGCTGCCGTGCGCGAGTCCGATGCGGTGATAGCCTGCGGGTGTCTCAGTTGTGTCGAAGAAGCCCGTGGTGTCGTCGTAGGTGATGCGCTGCGTGAGCGGCGCGCAAAGCAATGCGCATTGGCAGGCGTCGAGCGTCACCACGCCGGCTTCGAGCACCACCCGCACGTTCGGTGCAATGCAGTTCAGGCGCCGCGCACGGGTCCACACGCTCTCGACCAGCGCGGCGTCGTGATTGCCGGGCAGCATGATCCACGGCCCGGAAAACGCTTGCAGCGCACCGAACAGACGGCGGATCACCGTGTCCGAGACGGTTTGCAGATCGAATACGTCACCCGCGACCAGCACGGCGTCGACCTTGCGCGCCGTGGCTTCCTCGGCGATCCGGTGCACGGTTTCGAAGCGCGCCTGCGCGAGGTGTACGGCTTCGTCCGGCTCGAATTGGCCGAACTGCGTGCCTATCTGCCAGTCCGCGGTGTGCAGAAACCTGATCACTGTGCCTCCATTCTGTTCAATTGCATCGTCGCTCAATCGTCGTTCGGCGCTCATGTTACCGCGCCGGCGAGTCAAAGAAAGTCCCAAGCCGTTGCCACGCAGCGGGAACAGCGGCGCTACACTCGCGGTTCCGGACGATCGCGTCAATCGCACCGCGACATTCCAATCGAATCGAACCCCTGCCCCGCCGCCGATGAACAAAGAGACCGAACTCAAGAAGGCGAAGCGCACCCCGCTGCTATTGCTGCTGGCGGCCGCCTGCGTTTTCGTCGTGACCGCTTTCATGCCGCGCGGCGTCTGGGTGGACGGCATCAAGGCGGTGGCCGAAGCCGCCATGGTTGGCGCGCTCGCCGACTGGTTCGCGGTGGTCGCGCTGTTTCGCCGCGTGCCGATCCCGATCGTCTCCGCGCATACGGCGATCATTCCGAGGAACAAGCACAAGATCGCCGACAACCTCGCGGTGTTCGTGCAGGACAAGTTTCTCGACGTGCCGTCGCTAGTCGGGCTGATCCAGAAACACGACCCGGCGCAAAGCATCACCGGCTGGCTGACGAAGCCGGCCAACAGCGCGCGTCTGGGCGACTATGTGGTCAAGCTGACGGCCGGCATTCTCGAACTGACCGACGACGTTCGCATCCAGGTCTTCATCAAGGACGCATTGCGCGATGTGCTGGCCAAAATCGACCTGTCGCAATCCATGGGCTCGATTCTCGACACGCTCACCAAGGACGGCCGTCATCAGGAACTGCTCGACGCCGGCATCGAACAGGTCGTGGCGCTGCTGAGCGAACCGCAGGCGCGCGAGTTTATCGCGGAGCGCATCGTCGAGTGGGTGAAGAACGAGTATCCGAAGATGGAGATGATCCTGCCCTCGGCGTGGCTCGGCGAGAAAGGCGCCGAAACGATCGCCAATGTGGTGAACCGGATGCTCGAGCAGATCAGCGAGAACCCCACGCACCAGTTGCGCCAGAAATTCGACGAGGCCGCGCAAAAGCTGATCGTCAAACTCAAGAGCGATCCGGCGTTCCTGCAAAAAGGCGAAGACCTGAAGCGCTATCTGGTGGAAGGCGAAGCGCTGAGCACCTATGTGAAAGATATGTGGGGCGAATTGCGCGCCTGGCTCAAGCGCGATCTGCAAAGCAGCGATTCAGCCCTGCACTCGCGGGTGATGGCGATGGGCCAATGGGTGGGCCACGAACTGGCGCATGACCCGGCGCTGCGCCAGTCGCTCAACGACCACATGGAAGAAGCAGCGCGCGGCATGGCGCCGGATTTCGCCCAGTTCCTCACGCGCCACATCAGCGATACAGTGAAGAACTGGGATTCGCGCGAAATGTCACGGCAAGTCGAGTTGAACATCGGCAAGGATTTGCAGTACATCCGCATCAACGGAACGATCGTGGGCGGTTTTATCGGCTTGCTGCTCTACGCGAGTTCGCGATTATTCGAGCTGCTGCGTTTGCACATGGGCTGAGGGATACGACCGCCGCACGCCAAAGCGCCTACAATCCGGGCATATGAATTGCTCAGGCGCTTTACCTGGCGGGCGCCATTCCCTTGCGCGCATGCCTCTGATCAAAGCGACAGCGCCACCACATCGAGAAGTGTGTTCATGAAAATATCGTTACCGCCGCCTGGGCGGCCAAACCGCGTATACCCGCCGGGCACACCCAGTCTGCATGGCCTGGCATCGGTGATCACCGGCGTAGTTGTGGTGTGCGCGTTGTACTTCGGCCGCGCGGTGCTGATCCCGATCACGCTCTCGGTGCTGCTCAGCTTTCTGCTCGCCCCGCTGGTGCAGGCGTTGCGGCGTTTTCACATGGGCCAGTTGCCGTCGATCTTTATCGCCGTGCTGTTCGCCCTCGCCACCTTGCTGGCCGTGGGTGGCCTGATCGGTGCGCAACTGGTGCAACTGGCGGGCGATCTGCCGCAGTATCAGGCGGCGATCGAGCAAAAGATCGAGACGGTGCAGGAGAAAACCGTCGGCCGGGCCGATTCGCTGATGAGCCGCGCCGCCGCCACGCTGCAACGCGTCGCGCCATCCAAGCCGAGCCCGCCGCGCCTGACTGGACGCGCGGCGCGCAACGCGCCGCCTGTGCCGACGCCCGTCGAAGTGCACGAGCCATCCCCCACGCCGATGCAACTCGCGCAACGCGCACTGTCACCGGCAATCGCACCGATCGAAACGACCTTCATCGTGCTGGTGGTAACGATCTTCATCCTGTTGCAACGCGAAGATCTGCGTGACCGTTTGATCAGCCTGTTCGGTTCGCGCGATCTGCACCGCACGACCACCGCGATCAACGACGCCGCCGGACGGCTGAGCCGCTATTTCGTCGCGCAACTGGGCGTGAACCTCAGCGCGGGCGGGATCATCGCGATCGGCCTGGCGATTATCGGCGTGCCGGGTGCGCTGCTGTTCGGCGTGATTGCCGCCTTGCTGCGCTTCGTGCCCTACATCGGCATCTGGATCGCCGCGATTCTTGCGGTGTTTCTCGCCGCCGCCATCCAGCCTCAATGGACCATGGCGGTCTACACGTTGATCCTTTTCATCGTCGTCGATGTGGTGGCCGGGCAGATCGCCGAGCCGCTGCTGTACGGCCATCGCTCGGGCCTGTCGCCGCTGGCGGTGGTGGTGGCGGCGATTTTCTGGAGCTGGCTGTGGGGGCCGATTGGCCTCGTGCTGTCCACGCCGCTCACGCTATGCGTCGTCACGCTCGGGCGCTACGCTGACCGTCTGAACTTCCTCACGGTGCTGCTCGGCGACCAGCCCGCACTGACGCCCGCGCAGAACTTCTATCAGCGGCTTCTGGCGGACGATCCGCATGAAGCCATCGTGCAAGCGGAGCGCCTGCTGCGCGAGATGTCGCTGATCGATTACTACGACAACGTCGCGCTGGAAGGCCTCAAACTCGCGCGCAACGATGCAATGCGCGGCGTGTTGATGCCTGAGCAACTGGCGCGGATCAACGACGCGCTGGTCGACATCGTCGAAAACCTGGAAATCGCCGACGGCCTGCCGGATCGCCTGTTGCGCCCGGAACTGCCCGACTCGGCCGGAGCGATACTGGCCTCGGCGTCGGCGGATCTTTCGGACCGGCACGACAGCCACCATCCAGGCCGCCCGGCGTTGCGCCCTGAAAGCGAGAAGACGTCGGTGTTGTGCGTGCCTGGACGCGGTGCATTCGACGAGGTCACCGCCGCCATCGCCGTGCAGTTGCTCGGGCGCCAGGGACTCACGCCGATGATGGCCACGCACTCGGGTTATCGCAGCGCGCATGCCAACGAACCGAGCTTCAAGGACGCGCCGATCATCTGCATCATCTCGCTCGACGCGCCGGAGTCGCCGCCGTATCTGCGCAATATGCTGCGGCGTACGCGGGAATGGCGGCCGCGGGCAACCCTGGTGGTCGGTGTCGGCGGCGCGCCCGAAGGCGGCCCTGAGATGGGCGCGACCGGCGCTTCGCATGCGGCGCCGACGTTCCGCGCGATGATCGAGGAATGTCAGGTGGCGGCGAGCGTGCTGTACTCGCGCCAGCCTTCGCATGCGGCTGGCGCGGATTGAAGTAGTCCGCGCAGTCGCTACGCCTGCGCCATGTACCCAAAATGAGGACAGCCGCGCGCCACCCCTCCTCCATACTTCACCAATCGATTCGCACCGCCTTTAGAGCGCATTCAGCGCCGTGGCGGGCAATCCATTGGCATCGAAGATCCAGAGGAGACATGCATGAGCCACAGCTTCAAACCCTATCCCTTCACGCCTCGTCACTATGCGGGTGGGGTGCCGCCGCTGGTTGACGGATGCGACGCCGTGCGGCGCGCGGTGGCGATCGTGGGAGGCGGGCCCGTCGGCATGACGCTGGCGCTTGCGTTGGCGCGGCAGGGCGTGCGCTCCGTGCTGATCGAAGCCGACGACGGCGTGTGCACCGGCAGCCGCGCGATCTGCATTTCACGGCGCAGCCTGGAGATTTTCAAACGCCTCGGCGCCGTGCACGGTTTCCTGCAAAAAGGCCTGCCATGGACAGGCGGCCGCAGCTTCTACCGCGATACCGAAGTGTTCCGCTTCACCATGCATCAGGACGACGAGCAATCGCTCCCGCCGATGATCAACATCGCGCAATATCAGATCGAGCAATTGCTGCTCGACGAGGTGGAACAGCACGCCGATCTGATCGACATCCGCTGGCAAACGCGCGTGACCGGCCTCGACCACCACACCGGCAACGGCGCTACGGGTGCAACGCTAGACCTGAGCACCGGCGACACCGCATGGAAAATGCGCGCGGATTGGGTCGTCGCATGCGACGGCGGCCGCAGCACGATTCGCGAGGCGCTCGGCCTCAAGCTCACGGGAACGACCTACGAAGGTCGGTACGTGATCGTCGATATCGAACTGAAGAGCACGCGCGCCACCGAACGGCTCGCCTATTTCGATCCGCCCTCCAATCCTGGCTCGACGGTGCTGGTGCACAAGCAGCCCGACAACGTCTGGCGTATCGACTACCAGCTTCGCGACGACGAAGACCCCGAGGCCGCCGTCAAGCCTGAAAACGTGATGCCACGCGTGCAGAGCGTGCTCGACTCGATGGGCGAAACCGGCGAATGGTCGCCGATCTGGATTACGGTCTACAAGGCCAACGCCTTGACGCTCGAACGCTATCGCCACGGCTCGGTACTGTTCGCGGGCGACGCCGCGCATCTCGTGCCGATTTTCGGCGTGCGCGGCGCGAACTCCGGTATCGACGACGCGGACAATCTCGGCTGGAAACTCGCTTGCGTGGTCAATGGCATCGCGTCGGCGCGTCTGCTCGACAGCTATAGCGACGAGCGCGTTTTCGCGGCACGGGAAAACCTGAGCTATGGGATGAAAAGCACGGAATTCATGGCGCCGCCCTCGTTCGCGTTCGACCTGATGCGCAAGGCCGTACTGGGACTTGCCGGGCGTCATCCGGCTGTGCGGCCGTTGATCAATCCGCGGCAGACGCATGCCATTGCCTACACCCAGTCCCCGCTCAATCAGGTCGCGGCCGCTGCGTCGGGCGCGTTCAGCAAGGGGCCGGCGCCAGGCACCGTGTTGCCGGAGTGCAGACTGCAACGGCTATGTGACGGCGCCGCGGTCGATATCCATCTTACCGATCTGCTTGGGCCGTGCTTCACCGCACTTCGCTTCGGCGTGGAGGCGGCGCAAGACGAAGCGTGGCAGCAATTGCACCACGCGCTCGGCGCACACGGCATTCCATTCAAAGCGGTCACGCTGGTCATGGACGACGCGCCGCGCGCCGCCAGCCCGCACGTGGCCGATCCGGCGGGACGCTTGCACGAGATGCTCGACGCGACGCCGGGCACCGTTTATCTGATCAGGCCGGACGGTCATGTACTCGCCCGCTGGCGCAACGGGAGTGCGGCGAACGTGCAAAGCGCCGTGACGGCCAGTCTGACGAAATGACTCAAGAGGAATCCCCAGCATGACCGATAGCGAACTCGACCTCGTCTACACCACGCTCTGCACGACACTTACCGCTGAAGGCGAAACGCAAGCCGCCTTGTATCTGGCGCGCCTTGCGCTGCTATCCATGACGGAGATCGGCGACATGCAGCGGGCCTTGTCGTTGATCGAGGCGGCGAAACTGCCGCCGGTTTCGGCGGTGACCGCGTAACCCGGCTGGAATACAGCGGCTGGAACGCCGCCCAACACAAACCATCAGACGAAAAAAACCGCCCCGTTGACAACAGAGGGCGGTTTTTGCCTTGCCACATTCACTGACGCGGATACAACCCCAACGTGCTCGCATGCAGGCGCGCGAGTCCGAGCAGCGCGTCCGTGTACGGCGTCGGCACATCGGTCAGTTGCCCCAGTTCACGCACCGCGGCTACCAGCGCATCCAGTTCAACCGCTTTGCCCGCCTGTACGTCCTGCAGCATCGAGGTTTTCATCGCGCCGAGTTTGAGCGTGACCTCGTGGCGATCCGCCGGCGCCTGCTCAATTGGAATGCCGAAGCGTGCGCCGATCGCTTTCGCCTCCAGCATGATGCTGGTGACGAAGTTGCGCACCAGTTCGTCGCTGAGAATCCGGTCGGTGGTCGCGCCGGTGAAGGCGCTGATCGGATTCATCGTCATATTGCCCCACAGCTTGTACCAGACGTCGCGCTGAATCTGCTCCGACATCGACGCATTGAAGCCTGCTGCGCTGAGCGTGGCAGTGAGCGCTTTGACGCGTTCGCTCGGTTGCCCCGACGCCTCGCCGATAATCAGCCCATTGCCCTGATGATGCCTGATGACGCCCGGCGAATCGATCAGACAACTGGCATGCACCACGCAGCCCACCGTTTGCGCGGTCGGAATCGCGGCGGCGATCGCGCCGTCAGGATCGATCGACTGCAAGCGCTTGCCGGCGAAATCGCGGCCAAGTCCGCCGCAGAACCACCAGGGCACGCCGTTCATCGCGGTCAGCACGGTCGTCTGCGCGTTCATCAGCGGCGCGATATGCGCGGCCACCGACGCCATCGCCGGACCTTTAACCGCCACCACGACGAGATCCTGCGCACCGAGATCGGCCGGCTGTTCGCTCGCCGTCACCCGCACCGTGTGCGTCACGCCGCCTTCGATCAGACGCAAGCCGTGTTGCTGCAACGCGCCGAGCGTCGCACCGCGCGCCACCACGCTCACGTCGTGGCCGGCCTGCGCGAGTTTCACGCCTATCCAGCCGCCGATCGCGCCTGCACCGTAGATTCCTACTTTCATTGCTTCAATCCTTGCTTTAATCCCAGGGTCAAGCTTCGCTTCAATCTTCGCGCCAATCGTCGCGTTGATCTTGGCGTTATTCCTTATAGCTCGCGTCGATGCGATCCACGCGCCGCACCAGCGCGTCGAACACATCTTGTCCCGCACCGTGACGCGGATCGAACTGCAGCGAATCGCGCGAGCAGCGGATCGCCACCTCTTCCGGTACCGGCCGCGCGCGGCCCATCGAGAACGTCGCCATCTGGATTTCGCATGCGCGGTTGAGCGTCCACAGAATAGCGAAAGTCTGCGGCAACGTGTTACCCCATGCAAGCAGGCCATGATTGCGCAGGATCACCGCCTGTTTGTTACCGATATGCGCGAGCAGACGCGGCCCTTCTTCCGCATGCACCGTAATGCCTTCGAAGTCGTGATACGCGATACGGTCGTGCAACTGTGCGCTATAGAAGTTGGTTTGCTCCAGACCGTTTTCAAGGCAGGCCACCGCGACGCCAGCCGTAGTGTGCGTGTGCATCACGCAGTGCGCATCGGCCAGGCCTTCGTGAATCGCCGCGTGCACGACAAAACCCGCGGGATTCACCGGATACGGCGAGTTGTCGAGCACGCGTCCTTGCGCGTCGATCTTCACGAGGTTGCTCGCCGTCACTTCGCTATAGTGCAGACCGAACGGATTGATCAGGAACTGGCGCTCGCCGCCGCTGACGCTCGGCGGCACACGCAACGTGATGTGGTTGTAGATCATCTCGGTCCAGCCGAGCATATCGAAGATGCGATAGCACGCCGCCAGTTGCACGCGCGCCTGCCATTCGTCGGGATGCATCGTGCCGGACTTCGATGGGCTCGCCGGTTGTACTTCAAGAGTCGACATCAGGGTCTCCGTTTTATCGTTGATCGGTTCGAACGCTCGTTCGTCGCAAGTAGCAGCCGTTATGCGCCCGCCACCACCGCCGCGATCGACGACGCCACATAGCCGGCGTTGCGCGCATTCAATCCGGCGACGCACATGCGCCCCGAGCGCAGCACATACACGGCGTATTCGTTGCGCAAACGCTCGACCTGGGCTTCGCTCAGGCCCGTGTAGGTGAACATGCCGCGCTGCGCGACATAACGCGCGCGCATGACTTCATCGACGCGGCCGGCGAGGCCGTCGTGAATCGTGCCGCGCATGGCGAGAATCCGTTCGCGCATGGTGGCGAGTTCCGCTTCCCACGAAGCACGCAAAGTTGCATCCGACAAGACATTGGCGACGAGGCGTGCGCCATGCGTCGGCGGATTGCTGTAATTGGCGCGCACCGCGGACATCAATTGACCGAGTACGCGAGCCGCCTCATCCTTGCTCTTGCATACCACGCTCAATGCACCGCAGCGCTCGCCGTACAGCGAGAAATTCTTCGAGAACGAATTGGCGGCGATCAGCGGCACGCCCGCATCGGCGAGCAGACGCACGCAGGCGGCGTCCTCTTCGAGGCTCGAGCCGAAACCTTGATACGCCATGTCGACAAACGCAATCAGCTTGCGGCGCTGCAATACGGGCACCAGTTCCGCCCATTGCGCCGGGCTCAGGTCGACACCGGTCGGGTTATGGCAGCACGCGTGCAGCAGCACGATGCTCTGCTCCGGCAAGCGGCCAATCGTGTCGATCATGTCGGCAAAACGCAGGCCACCGGTATGTTCGTCGTAATACGGATAGGCGTTGACCGTGAGGCCCGCGCTTTCGAACACCACGCGATGATTTTCCCAGCTCGGGTCGCTGATCCATATTTGCGAGGCCGGGAAATAGCGCTTCAGAAAATCCGCGCCGACCTTCAGCGCGCCTGATCCGCCGAGGGTCTGCAAGGTCGCGATGCGGCCCGCCGCACGCGCCTCGTGATTCGCGCCGAACACCAGCGCCTGTGCTGCGTCGCGGTATTGCGGCAGACCGGCCATCGGCAGATAGGAGCGCGGGCCGATCGCGCCGAGCAACGCGGTTTCGGCGCGCCGTACAGCGTCCATCACCGGCAGCTTGCCGGCGTCGTCGAAATAGATGCCGATGCTCAGGTTGACCTTGTTGGGCCGCGGATCGAGTTGAAAATCCTCGTTCAGGCTCAGAATCGGGTCGCCGGGATAGGCGGGAATGTGGTCGAACATGGCAATTCCTTGAGTGGAGCCCCGCGTGTGGCTGATTTGCGGCCTGCGTATATCCTGGATGCGCCCTGGATGTGGGCTGTTGCAGCCTGGCGCCTGGCCTCAATCGCGTGGGCAAGACGAAAGTCTAAGCGGGTTTCCCCCCTCGCGTCGACCAGGGCAAGTGTCGGCCAAGGACTCGCCACCGACAATCAATCGATTTTTCACGATTAGTAAGTTTTTCTTTAGAATCGCCTGATGCCACTCACACGCGTCACCATCCGTCAGTTCGAAGCGTTTCTCGCCATCGTCGATTTGCACAGCATCGGCGCGGCGGCGGAACGGCTCGGCTTGACCTCGTCGGCGGTCAGCCAGTTGCTGGCCGAACTGGAAACGGAACTGGGCTTTCGTCTGTTCGACCGTACGACGCGGCGCGTCAATCTGTCGAGCGCAGGGCAGGATTTTCTGTCGTCGGCCGAATCCGTGTTACGCCATGTGCGCGCCGCCGCCCAGTCCGCCGACGACATCCGCAATCGCGCGGCCGGCATCGTGCGAGTCGGCGCACCGCTCGTGCTCGCGGCGACCGCGCTGCCCGTGGCCATCGCCGAGTATGGGCGCGACAAACCGAAAGTGGTCGTGCGCATTTGCGATACCGTGGTCGAACAACTGGTGGAGCGCGTGGAAAGCGGCGACGTTGACCTCGCGATCGGCCCGGACCGCCAGAGCGGCACGCGGGTGCGTTGCGATCCGGCCTTCGCGAGCCCATGGGTCATGTGGTGCGCGCCAACGCATCCGTTGAATGCGCGGCGCCGGGTGCAATGGCAGCATTTGCGCGACGTGCCGATTGTCGCCACCGGCCGCGATCACGAGCGCGCGGTCGAACAGATGCTGGCCAATCTGCCGGTGGAGGCGCGCATCATTCCCGTGGACGTGGTGGACAATGTCACCACCGCGTTCGGCCTGGCCTCACAGGGGCTCGCCGTCACGCTCGCCCCCGCTTATGTCGCGCCGCTCGCGCGAACTTTCGGGCTGGTGATGAAACGCATCGTCGATCCGGAAACCATCCGCGAGGTATGCGTGTATCGCTCGACCGAACGTGCGCTGTCACCGTCGGCGGACGGTTTCGCGGAATTCATCGTGCCGTGGCTGAAACGCTGGGATCGTGAGACGCAAGCCGAGGCGCGGGCGAAGCGCGCATAACGTTGTTGGCGCGGGTGCGATTGCGTTTCACCAGTTCTGCGGCGGTCAATCAACGACGGCGCAACCGGGTTGTGCTCACAACCTCGGCGCGCCGGGCCGGAACCGGCCTGGATCGCTCAGGACCGCTCAGTTCCGTTCAGGCAGCAGACAAAGCGCGAACAACTGGCGCTGGCCGGAAATACCCAGCCGGGCATAAGCGCGCTTCTGATACGTAATCACGCTCGTGGCCTTGATGCCCATTTGCTCGGCGATCTCGGCGGCATTTGCACCTTCGAGCGTGCCGCGCAGCACATCGATCTCGCGCGGCGTCAGGGCCGGGCAGGCCCGTCTCACGCGTGCCAGCATCGTGGCTGCCGTACCTTGCTGATGCTGTCCATTGAGCGCGTAATGGCTTTTCGCAGCATGCGCGAACAGATGCGCCACGCTTTCCACATGCTCCAGTTCACCCGGTTCAAACATGCCGTAGGCGCGGTCACGATACAGATTGATCGACAGCCAGACGCTTTCCATTGGTTGCAGGAGCAACGATAAGCGGTCGGACACATTGGGCTGCGCGTAGCAGGCGGCGCGGTAAGCTTCGTTCTCGATTTCTTCGCTTTGCTGCTGGTGCAGCACTAATGCCTCATGCGACTGTTTCGCTTGCGGGCGGCCGATGATGGCGCGGTTGCCGTCGAGGGCATAGAAGTGCGTCGCGTAGTGGTCGGCGACATTGCGCAGAAAGCGGCCGCCGCGGTGGTCGGCGGCGGAAACGGTGCGCGGCCTGGCGTCGAATTCATAGGCGAAAACCGTGCACTGCGAAACGGGCAGCGCGTCGCCAACAGTTTTCAGAATGCTTGCAGCGAGCGCGTCCGGGTCGGCATGCGAAATCGACATAACGAGGTCGGTCACACGCGACGTGTTGATGTGCCCGCTGCGGGGCGGTGTGGAAACGCGCCAGGAACGCATGATAAAGGCGAACTCGCCAAGCTTGGGTTTCAGTCCGGCAAGCGTAGCACAACGGTGCATCGTGCCTCACGCGAGACGGCTCTGATGGCGGAGTCCGCTGGTGCCGCCAGAGTCAGCAAACGCACCACAAACCAAACACAAACCCGACTGCAGACCAAAGAAACTACAGCGTCCCCAATTTAACCGCCAGAAAATCGACCAACAGCCGCGTTCTCTGCGGCAAGCGCCGCATTTTTGCCCACATCGCATGCAGCGGCAAAGGCGTGAGCTGAAAATCCGGCAGCAAAACCTCGACCCGTCCTGCCTCGACCCATTCCTGAATCTGCCAGAAGGCGGCGATCCCAATCCCCATGCCGCCCAGCACACCCGCGTTCACCGCGGCCACCTGATTGCTGTCAAAGCGACCGGCCACGTTCACCGCAATTTCGTTGCCCTCGGGCGATGCAAACACCCACCGCCCAGGATACGGCACACCGGTTCGAACCACGCAATCGTGTCGCGTCAGATCCCGCGGATGCGACGGCCTGCCGTGTTCGGCAAGATAGCCAGGCGCTGCGAACACCACCCGCCGAAGCGTGCCGATGCGCCGCGCCACCAGCCTTGAATCAGGTGTTTCGCCAATGCGGATCGTCACATCCGCGCCGGTTTCCGTCGGGTCGCGATACGCGTCGTTCAGATCGAGCGACAACTCCAGTTGCGGATGACGCTGCAAAAACTCCGCGGCGAGCGGTGCGATGAACTGCGGCCCGAACAGCGACGGCGCATTGATCAGCAATCGGCCCGTGAGCCGGTGCGCTTCCTCGGCAAGTTCGGTGCGCGCCAGTTCGAGTTCGGTCAGCGCGCCTTTGACCCGCTCGTAAAAGCGCATGCCGGCGGCGCTCGGTTGCGAAGTACGCGTGGTGCGCACGATCAGCGTCGTTCCGTGGGCCCGCTCCAGCA
Source organism: Paraburkholderia fungorum (assembly GCF_046026025.1). Lineage (GTDB taxonomy): Bacteria > Pseudomonadota > Gammaproteobacteria > Burkholderiales > Burkholderiaceae > Paraburkholderia > Paraburkholderia fungorum_E. The sequence goes on from NZ_JAQQFL010000039.1 coordinate 50,698, forward strand.
CTTGCAGCGACCGGCTGACGGCTTGCAACGAGCGGCCAAGCCGCCGCGCGGCGCTCGTCAGGCTGCCCTCCTCGACAATCGCCACGAGGGCTTCCAGATCACGCAAGGCATCCATCGCCGATTCTCCCGTTTTTCGTGAGGATGTATCAAATTCAGTGCGAATTGTATTTGTTCAACGTGAGAGTAGCATCGATTCGTCTTCACTTAACGGTTCGCCCGACCATGGACTCTCCCACAATGCAGTGCCAGACCGCAGCCCGAGCCACTTTGGCGCCAGCACACAGCATTCCGACCGTGCGCTTCGCCGCGATGGTCGCGGTCGCCGTGCTGCCTCTCTATGCATCGCAAACCCTGATCGGCCCGCTCAACGCCTCGCTGCATCTCGGCGCATGGACCACGCTCGTCACCGCGTTGACGTTGCTCGGCTATGCGGTCGGCCTGGTCGGACTCGTGCCGCTGATCGACCGCCTGCCCAATCGGCCCTTGATTGCCGCCACGTTATTCGCGCAGATTGCCTGTCTCGTACTGGCCGCCGTCGCGCCGCTGGCGCCGGTGTTCCTGGCTGCATCGTTCGCCGTCGGCGTGACATCGAGCGTCGTGCAGATGCTGGTGCCCGCGGCGGCATCGCTTGCGCCGCCGGCGTCACGCGGCAAAGTGGTCGGCAACGTCATGAGCGGCTTGATGCTCGGCATCCTCCTGTCGAGGCCGCTGGCCAGCGTGATCGGCGGCGCCTTTGGCTGGCGCGCATTCTATGCAGCCGATGCCCTGCTGCTCGCGGCTGTCACGCTCGCCGTGGTGCCGCGTTTGCCGGATGTGCGCCCGCTCCACGCCCCGCCCTATGCCGCGTTATTGACGTCGATGGCGCGTTTGCTCGCGCATGAACCCGTACTGCGCCGCCGGGCTTTGTATCAGGGCCTGCTCATGGCCGGTTTCAACGCGTTCTGGAGCAGTGTTGCGATTGTCCTGACGCGCGCGCCGCTCGATCTGAACAGCACCTCGGTCGCGCTGTTCGCGCTGGCCGGCGGCGGCAGCGTGTTCATTGCGCCGCTGGCGGGCCGCGCCGGCGACAGGGGCTGGTCGAAACCCGCCACCATGCTCGCTCACGCGGTTGCCATCGCGGCCGCCCTGGTGGCGATCCTGGCGTTGAGTTCGGGCGTGTCGCGCGCCATATCGATCGCCATGCTGGCCGTGGCTGCGTTCTTTATTGACGGTGGCGTGATTGCCGACCAGGCATTGGGCCGGCGCGCGATCAATCTGCTCGCGCCCGAATCGCGCGGCCGCGTGAACGGGCTCTATACGGGGCTCTTTTTTGTGGGCAGCGCGGCAGGCGCCACCATTGCCGGCCCTGCGCTCGCACATTGGGGCTGGCCGGGTGTGGGCATCGCCATGGTGGGCTTTTTCGCTGCGGCAGCAGCGCTGCATCTGCGCGACAGTTCGTGCGGACATCGCGCATGATCGATCTTACGAATCACTGAAGGAGCCTGTTCATGACATCCACTCGCAGCGCAATGCGCTATCGCAGCATCGAAATCGACGGTCTCGACATTTTCTATCGCGAGGCAGGGCCACGCGATGCACCGGTGATTCTGCTGCTGCACGGCTTCCCGTCGTCGTCGCGAATGTACGAGACGCTGATGCCGCTGCTCGCGCAGAACTACCGGCTGATCGCACCGGACTACCCGGGTTTCGGCCACAGCAGCGCGCCCTCGCCCGGCACCTTCGCGTACACGTTCGATCACCTTGCCGACGTGATGCTGCATTTCACCGATGCATTGGGACTGAAGCGCTATACCCTGGTCATGCAGGACTATGGCGGTCCGGTAGGGTTTCGTCTCGCGCTTTCGAACCCTGAGCGGATTGAAGCCCTGGTGGTGCAAAACGCGGTGGCGCACGAGGCAGGCCTCGGTCCGCTGTGGCAAACGCGCAAGGCCTTCTGGAAAGATCGCGCAACGCATGAGGCGGCGCTGCGGGCCAATCTGCTTTCATTCGAGGCGACCCGCTTGCGGCATGTTGGACGCAGCCCGAATCCCGATTGTTACGACCCGGATACCTGGACGGACGAGTTTGCATTTCTATCGCGACCCGGGCAAATCGATATTCAGACTGAGCTCTTCTACGACTATCGAACCAACGTCGAACGGTATCCGCTGTGGCAGCGATATCTGGACGAACGTCAGCCGCCCATGCTCGTGATATGGGGGAAGTACGATCCCTCATTCGAAGTGGAAGGCGCTCACGCGTATCGTGCCAATGTGCCTGGCGCCGAAGTCCATATGCTCGAGGGCGGCCACTTTGTACTGGATGAAGCCGTCGATCAGGTTGCGGCGCTGATGAATCAGTTTCTGGACGCGCGACGGGCGAAACGATAACGCACGTTTTGGTGGGCGGCGGTCTGGTTAAGTGCGCAACGCGCCGTAACCAGACTGCCTCGAAAAACACCGGCTACCCGCGGATAAAGAACCCACGGACCCGCACGTGCATCAGAAGCGATAGTTGATGGAGATATCGGCCACCCCGGTGGCCCTGCTATGCGTGATCGGACTATTGCCCGCACTGCCGACCAGTTGTTCGAACGCGCCGTCGGCAGTGGCAAACCAGTGCTTGTCGAACAGCCACACCATGCTAATGCCGAAACCCACCGACTTGAAACCCGCACTCGCGTGATACTCCGAGTATTGCGAGTGCGCCGCCTGGTTCTGATTCACCCCATACCAGGCGTTCATGTAATTGGAGTCCGCGAGGGTCACGTTCGGCCCGGCGAACCAGAAGAATTTCTTGGTGCTGCCCGGCATCGGCATATAGGCGCCGAGATCGCCGATCCAGCCGTTCGAGCCGCCGAAATAGCGCCGGACGTCGGCACGCAGCACGAGCGGGAAATCCTTCGACACGACATATTCCCCGGACAGTTTGAGCCCCGGTGCCGGATTGATGTTGCCTAGCCCGTTCAACTCCTGCGGATCGTCATGAGCGCGACGCCCGAGATCGTAGACGGCGGCGAGACTCGCGCGCCAGTTCTGCCCTTGCGCAAAGTTGACCCCGAGGCCTTCGCCGCTCGAAAAGAAGAACAGGTCTTTGTAGCGCACGTCGACGCTCGGCCCCGCCATCAGGTGATACCGGTCGGAGCCCTCGTAACGCGGCTGGAACGACGTCGCTGCGCCGACGCGCACCTGCCAGTCGGGAATATTCGGCTGCCACATCTTCTGCAGCGGAATGCCCACGGAATATTGCCATTCGCCTAGCGGCGAAGGGGTTTGTGCCAAAGCCGAGCCCGGCAAAAAGCCGACGCCACAAAGGGTCACGGCGACCAGAGATGCTGCCACGATGCTTGTTTGTTTATTGCGAATCCTGCCGGTCCGCTTTCTATGGCTGATCAACACCAGAAGCCTCCGTTCTCGCGTATCGCGAAGGGGTTTAGGTTCTCGCCCGAAGTCTACAAAGAATGGAGAACATCCGTGCGACCGCCGCGTTGCTACGCGCGGCATGTAATTCTTTCAGCAAACGACACGCATTGCCCGGCAAGACGCATGGTTCGAATCTGATGCTGCCCCATCAACTGGGCACCCGGACGAACAAAACCGTGCGAAAGGTTTGCCGACGCACGCTCCTGTGCAAAATGCGGGCCTGGTCGCTGGAAAGCCGGCTCGGATCGGAACAAGTAAGGACAGACCGACGGATGCTGACAAGCATGCCGTGGCGATAGTGACAGGCAGAATACAGCCGCAAAAAAACGCCCGGCGCCGCGCGATGCGGCGCCGGGAAGGGAAGATTCCCGCTAGTACGGCATGTGTGGCTCTATTGCGCCGCTTCGACCAGCACGGGTTTGTCGCGATAGAGATTCGGGAACAGACGCTTCAGGTTGGCGACCTTCGGCATGTCGTTGATGGCGATATACGCCGAGTTCGGATGCAAGGTCAGGTAGTTCTGATGGTACGACTCGGCCGGATAGAAGCCCTTGAACGGCTCCGTCTTCGTCACGATCGCGGCCGGGAAAGCGTGTGCCTTGTCGAGTTGGGCAATGTAACTTTGCGCGACATGGCGCTGCATATCGTTCAACGGGAACACCGCCGAACGGTATTGCGTGCCGCTGTCCGGCCCCTGGCGGTTCAACTCGGTCGGATCCTGAATCACCGAGAAATAGACCTGCAGCAACTGCCCGTAGGTGACCTTGGTGGGGTCGAACGTAACCTGCACGGATTCCGCATGACCGGTGTCGCCACCGCTGACGGTTTCGTATTGCGCCGTGTCGCGCTGACCGCCCGAATAACCCGCGAGCGCCCTGGTGACGCCCCGCACGTGCTGGAACACGCCCTGGACGCCCCAGAAGCAGCCGCCCGCGAACACGGCGGTTTCTTCGTGCGCGCTCGTGGCGGAAACCGGTTCGTCGAGCGCGGGTGGCGCAATGACAACCCCCGCTTCCGACGAGAAAGCCACGCGCTGCGCCAGCAGCAGCGCCAGCGCGCCGAGCCCGACCGAAAGCGCCACGGCCGCTCTGCGCGAGCGGACCGGTTTGCCGATGATGCGTTTCTCGATGTTCATGATGTTGGTCCTGATTCGATCAGCTTGTGCCGCGCGCGGCGGGCGTGAAAGTTAAAGCGAGGCCGTTCATGCAATAGCGCAGACCGGTCGGTTTGGGACCATCGTCGAAGACGTGACCCAGATGGCCGCCGCAGCGCCGGCACACGACTTCGTCGCGCGTCATGCCGAACGACTTGTCGGTGTGCGTGACGACAGCATGATCCAGCGGTTGCCAGAAACTCGGCCAACCGGTGCCGCTATCGAATTTCGTCTTCGACGAGAACAGCGGCAGTGCGCAACCGGCGCACGCAAAGGTGCCGACGCGGTGCTCGTCGTTTAGCGGGCTGCTGAATGGCCGCTCGGTGCCCGCTTCGCGCAGCACGCGGTACTGCGCGTCGGTCAGCAGTTTGTGCCATTCCGCGTCGCTATGCGCGACCTCGTAGGCCGCCGCCGCGCCCAACTCCGCCGCACCGGCCGTGCGCCATGCCGCGGTGCCGCCTGCGAGCGACGCCGCACCGATTAACCTGAAGAAACTCCGTCTGCTGCAAGCCATGATGATCGTCCCGGAAAGTCCGCACCGTTCACCCGTTCGGGCGCTGATTGCGCCGCCCGCGAGTGGTCCTGACATTTAGTCGGCCCAGAGAGAGATTTATGACAGCATGCGCGTCTTTTTGCGTGGCGGCGGTTACAGCGGAAATTTCGTGGTCGACAGGATTTCCTTGAGCACCATAAAGGAGCGGATTTGCCGGACGCCCGGCAGATAGAGCAACTGTTCCGCATGCAGACGATTGAAGCTTTCGCTGTCGCGGGTGCGGATGGTCATGAAATAGTCGAACTCGCCGGTGACGACGTGACATTCCATGCACCCCGCCACCTTCTGCGCCGCTTTTTCGAACTCGGCAAACGACTCCGGCGTGGATCGATCGAGCACCACGCCGATGATCACCAGCATGCCCGCCCCGGCCGCTTTCGGGTCGATCAACGCAACCACGCCGCGAATCAGCCCGGATTCCTTCAGCCGCTCCACGCGCCGCAGACAGGCCGGCGCGCTCAATTTGACTTTGGCCGCCAGCGCGACGTTCGAGATCGACGCGTCGGTTTGCAGTTGACGCAGGATCGCCCGGTCGATGCGATCGAGCGCGTGAAGCGAGTCGGCTTGCGCGGCTGGGGTTACCTCAGCCGCTGCACCAGCCCTGCTCCGCGTACCACGAACTTTTATTGCGTTCATTGGTTTTGGTCCGGAATTTTTTTAAGTCATTTTCCATTGAATGTTATCAAAAGTATGCCGGACAGAATTTCTTTGCAAGCTCATTTCTCGCGCGATTCCCTACCATTTGTTTAGCGCGGCGGCATGCTGCACGCGTCGAACCTACCTCTCTGGAGCTGCCATGAACCTGCAACGATTCGCTCGCTACCCGCTGACTTTTGGGCCCACACCGATCCAGCCGTTGAAGCGTTTGAGCGACCACCTGGGCGGCAGGGTGCATTTGTATGCGAAGCGTGAGGACTGCAACAGCGGCTTTGCGTTTGGCGGCAACAAGACGCGCAAGCTGGAGTATCTGATTCCTGAGGCGTTGGCACAGGGATGTGACACGCTGGTATCGATTGGCGGAATCCAGTCGAATCAGACCCGTCAGGTTGCGGCGGTTGCTGCGCATTTGGGGATGAAGTGCGTGCTGGTCCAGGAGAACTGGGTCAACTATTCGGACGCCGTTTATGACCGGGTGGGCAACATCCAGATGTCGCGCATTCTGGGGGCTGACGTCCGGCTGGTTGCTGACGGCTTCGACATTGGTTTCCGCAAGAGTTGGGAAGATGCCTTGGAGAGTGTGCGCGCTGCGGGCGGCAAGCCCTACGCGATCCCGGCGGGCTGCTCGGACCATCCGCTGGGCGGCCTTGGTTTCGTTGGTTTTGCTGAGGAGGTGCGTCAGCAGGAAGCCGAACTTGGTTTCAGGTTCGACTATATCGTGGTGTGTTCCGTGACTGGCAGCACCCAGGCGGGCATGATCGCGGGCTTCGCCGCCGACGGCCGCGCGGAGCGCGTGATTGGGATCGATGCCTCCGCGAAGCCTGCACAGACACGCGAGCAGATCTTCCGAATCGCGAAGCAAACCGCGGAAAAAATCGAACTTGGCCGCGACATCACGAGCAAGGACGTGGTGTTGGACGAGCGTTACGGCGGCCCCGAATATGGCTTACCGAACGAAGGCACATTGGAGGCGATTCGCCTGTGCGCGCGACTTGAGGGCGTACTGACCGACCCGGTATACGAAGGAAAATCGATGCACGGCATGCTGGACATGGTACGAAACGGCGAATTCCCTGAGGGTTCCCGCGTGTTGTACGCGCACCTGGGCGGCGTCCCCGCGCTGAACGGCTACAGCTTCATTTTCCGCAACGGTTAGCCACCGACGGGATGACGAGAAAACAAGCGACAGCGGATAAATAGCGGCGGATGCAAGATACGTAGTGCGCAACGCAAGGCAAATAGCGTCGACCTACCGCAACCGAATCCGCAACCACAGCGAGCATTTTTTGAAAAGGGCATCGGCGCGCGCAGCGCCGCCGGAAGAATGACGGCTGTGTCACCGGGGCGAAATGTGCGAGAACACGGATTCCAGATGCACCACTACCGTGGCTGTGCGGGGGACCCGCTTAAGAATTAGCGGTTTGAGCCGCTTTCTCTTGCTTACTTCTCTTTGCGGCCGGCAAAGAGAAGTAAGTGCCGCCCCGCACAGGGGCAACACTAATACACCACTAACAAAGCAAGGAAAGGCCAAAAAAACCAGAACAAGAAAAGTCCAACACCTCAAACACACAACCCCAAGCGCCGCGCAGGCAACAAAAAAAAATCACCCTCCCAACCCCTCCCTCAAAACCCCAACAAAAGCCCGAATACTGACCGAACTCTGCCGATGCTGCGGATAAACAGCATAAACGGTACTCGCCGAAGGCAAAAACTCATCCAGCACCGTCACCAACTGCCCACTACCAAGCGCACGAGAAACAATAAAATCAGGAAGCCGAACAATCCCAAGCCCGGCGATGGCAGCATCGCGAACCAACTCTCCATTATTAGCCCGCAGCGGCCCCCGCACCTCAACCCCCTTCACCACCCCATCGACCACAAAATCCCAACTCACAGCCCCACCATGCCCGTATAGCAGACACGAATGCCGCGCCAGATCACCAGGACGAACCGGCGCCCCACGCCGCCGCACATACCCCGGACTACAACACACCACCATCCTGACATCGACAAGCTTCTGCGCGATCAGCGTGGAATCCGGCAACGTCCCGATCCGGATCGCCATATCGAACCCCTCACCCACCACGTCGACGGTGCGATCGCTCAACTCCATATCGAAGCGCACCTCATCATGCTCGCGCAGAAAGCTGGCCACCAACGGCGACAGATGCGTCATGCCGAACGACATCGGCGCGCTGATCCGCAGCAGCCCACGCGGCCCGGCGCGGCGCAGCGACATGGCCTGCTCGGCGTCTTCCACCTCGCCGAGAATGCGCCGCGCGCGCTCATAGAATTCCTGCCCAAGTTCGGTCACGGCCAGCTTGCGCGTATTGCGGATCAGCAACTGCACGCCGAGCGCCTCCTCCAGCGCCATCACGCGCCGGCTGACGAACTGCTTCGACAGCGCCAGCCGTTTCGCCGCCGCGGTGAAGTTATGGGCGTCGACCGTGGCGACGAAGATCCGCATGTCATCGAGTTGCATCGTATTGTCCACCTTGAGGAGACAGTGTTTCCTATTTCAACCCGATTATAGCCATCCTGATTGACCTAAACTGTCATTCATGGATCGCAGCCAACCATCTGGCCCGGATCGCACAACAGAACCAAGGAGAAATACGATGCTCGATATCAGACACGCCAATCAACGCGGCCGCGCGGAGCACGGCTGGCTCAGCTCGCGTCATACGTTTTCCTTCGCGAACTATCACGATCCGAAGCAGAACGGCTTTTCCGACCTGCTCGTGATCAACGACGACCGTGTCGCACCGGCCCAAGGTTTCGGCAAGCACCCGCACCGCGACATGGAGATCTTTTCGTACGTGCTGGACGGCGCGTTGGAACATAAGGACACGATGGGCACCGGCTCGGTGATCGTGCCTGGCGACATCCAGTTGATGAGCGCGGGAACCGGCGTCGCGCATAGCGAATACAACCAGTCGAAGAGCGAGCCCGTGCACTTCATGCAAATCTGGATTGCGCCGGCGCAGACAGGCACCACGCCGCGCTATCAGCAACGTCACTTTGGCGCGGACCAGAAGCGCGGCGTGTTGCGCCTCGTGCTGTCGCCGGACGGCGCGGACGGCTCGCTCGTGCTGCAACAGGACGCGCGTGTCTATGCCGGTCTTTTCAACGGTGACGAAACTGCGCGCCTCGAGTTGGCCAGTAATCGGTATGCTTATATCCAGGTGGCGCGCGGCAGCGTCACAGTGAACGGCGTCGAGCTTGGCGAAGGCGACGGCGCTCGGGTCCGCGACGAAGAAGCCCTGACCTTCACGCAAGGTCACGACGCGGAGGTGTTGGTGTTCGATCTGCGTAATATTGAAGTGTCGGAGTTGTGGGCTTAAGCGACTCGATCGAGCGGCTTGACTGCCGATAGATCTGGCCGGCTTCAGCGTGGCTCGCCGCGAAGTTTGCGGCGAGCCGCACCCTTCCTTATCTCGTGAGAAAAATCATGCGCTATACGCTATTTGAAAATCAGAAAGACGCAGTCATTCTCGTCGCCCGCATCCTGTTGATGGTGCTGTTCGTCATGTTCGGCTGGTCGAAGCTGACGGGCTTTTCCGGCACCGTCGCTTATATGACGTCGAGCGGCGCGCCGATTCCGGAATTGTCGGCGGTCATCGCCGTGGTGATGGAGTTCGTGGTGGGCATTGCGCTCGTGGTGGGCTTCTACACGCGCCCGCTCGCTCTGCTGCTGGCGATCTATACGCTGGGCACGGCGATCATCGGCCACCACTACTGGAACATGACGGGCGCCGCGCAGTACGAAAACATGATCAACTTCTACAAGAACATCAGCATCATGGGTGGCTTGTTGCTGTTGTGCGTGACGGGCGCCGGCAAGTATTCGCTCGACCGGCGTTAAGACGACGCGAAACCAGGCGGCCGGTGTCCGGCAAGCCCAATAAAAAGCCGCCCAGCCGGGCGGCTTTCTCTTTGTATCGGGGCAGTCAAGCTAGCCGGCAAACTGCGCCAACACGCGCTCGCGAATGGCCGGCCGGATATTCGACTGCGCCATGTTGCCTTGATAATGCGCGACCACGCGTGGGTTCATCACGCGAAACCATAGCGGCGGCACATACGCGAGCATGATCATCGTTGCGTAACCGGAGGGCAATTGCGGTGCGCCGTCGAAATGACGCAGTGCCTGATAAGAGCGCGTCGGATTGGCATGATGATCGGCGTGACGCTGCAACTGGTACAGAAACAGATTCGTCACGATACGATTGCTGTTCCATGAGTGCTGCGCCTGGCAACGCTCATAACGGCCGCTCGCGAGCTGTTTGCGGCCGAGCCCGTAGTGCTCCAGATAATTCACCACTTCGAGCAACGAGGCGCCGTACACCGCCTGAATCAGCAGAAACGGAATCACCGTTTTGCCGAACAGCGCGATCATCGCGCCCCACAACACAGCCGTCATGGCCCACGAATGCAGGACTTCATTGCGCCATGTCCAGGGTGATTTGCCAAGACGTTCGAGCCGATGCTTCTCGAGGCGCCACGCCGACGCGATGCTGCCGAATACCGTGCGCGGCAGAAAACGCCAGAACGATTCGCCGTAGCGCGCGCTCGCCGGGTCGGGCGGCGTAGCCACGCGCACATGGTGCCCACGATTGTGTTCGACGAAGAAATGCCCGTAGGCGACTGGCGCCAGCGTGATCTTGGCGAGCCATCGTTCGAAACCGTCGGTCTTGTGACCGAGCTCGTGCGCGGTATTGATCGACACGCCCGTTGCCGCGCCCAGCGAAAGCGCAAAGCCGAGATAGTCGTACCACGCCAGAGGGTGCGTGCCGACGATCCACAGTGAGCCGAAGAACGAAATGTACTCGATGAAGGTGGCCAGATAGACCACACGGCGGTAATAACGCTCCCGCTCGAGCCTGGGAACGACCTCTTCCGGCGGATTGCTCGGATCGTCACCGATCAGATAATCGAGCACCGGAATAATGCCGAACACGAAAATCGGCCCGAACCACCAGAAGATATGCCAGCCGGTCTGCAACGCCAGATTGGCGGCGTGCAGCGGCAAGGTGATGGTGAGTGCGCCGAGCAGCCACAAATAGCGCTTGCCGTCGACCCACCGGGCGGGGGCCGCTTGCGATGTTGCCATTGTCTCCCTCCTTGTTTTATGTCGCTTGGTATCGGCAAGCTGTGCGCTTGCCAGCCAGTACGCATGCCGCCAGGACCGTGGCCGACTCCCAGATTTATATGGCCTGACGGGTGGGAAAGCCAGGAAATTGGCCCAGGTGGGGGGCTCCAAACAAAAGAGCCATTGGCGCGGTATGGGGGGCGGGCGTCGAGCGGGTGAATGAAACGGGTGTTTGCCGATTTGCTGCGGCGCACTTCGGCGCGCCGGCGCCACGATCAGCCTGAATTCCCGACGGCCAGCCCGCCTTGACGCGAGTCGGGTCTCGCCACCAACAAAAACGGCGGCCCCAAGGCCGCCGTCCATGACTCACACAAGCACATCAAACTGCTGCTTCGACTTCCGCTTCGCTCACCACTTCGTCTACGTCGCTGCTGCGGATCAGGTGATCGAAGGCGGAGAGCGATGCCTTCGCGCCCTCGCCCACCGCAATCACGATCTGCTTGAACGGGACCGTGGTCACGTCGCCGGCAGCGAACACGCCCGGCACTGATGTTGCGCCGCGTGCGTCCACAACGATCTCGCCGTGCTTCGACAATTCGACCGTGCCCTTCAGCCATTCGGTGTTCGGCACGAGACCGATCTGCACGAACACGCCTTCGAGTTCGATATTCTTCGTTTCGCCGGAGCGCAGGTCCTTGTAAACCAGACCATTGACCTTCTTGCCGTCGCCGGTGATTTCCGTGGTCTGTGCCTGGGTCACGATCGTCACGTTGGCAAGGCTGCGCAACTTGCGTTGCAGCACTTCATCGGCGCGCAGTTGTGCGCCGAATTCGAACAGCGTCACTTCACGCACAATACCGGCGAGATCGATTGCCGCTTCGACGCCCGAGTTGCCGCCGCCGATCACCGCGACGCGTTTGCCCTTGAACAGCGGACCGTCGCAGTGCGGGCAGTACGCCACGCCGTGGTTGCGGTACTCGCGCTCACCCGGCACGTTGATTTCGCGCCAGCGGGCACCGGTTGCCAGAATGATCGTCTTCGCCTTCAGCACCGCGCCGTTCGCCAGACGCACCTCGTTGATGCGCCCCGGTATCAGCGCTTCAGCACGCTGCACGTCCATGATGTCGACTTCGTAGCTCTTCACGTGCTGTTCGAGCGCCGTGGCGAACTGAGGTCCCTCGGTATGCGTCACGGAAACGAAGTTCTCGATCGCCAGCGTATCGAGCACCTGGCCGCCGAAACGTTCCGCCACGACACCCGTGGCAATGCCTTTACGCGCCGAGTAAATCGCCGCTGCCGCGCCCGCGGGACCGCCGCCGACGATCAGCGTATCGAACACCGGCTTCTTTTCCAGTTCCTTCGCCGCACGCGCACCGGCGTTGGTGTCGAGCTTGGCGAGGATTTCCTTCACGCCGCTGCGGCCCTGGCCGAACACTTCACCGTTCATGAACATGGTCGGTACCGCCATGATCTGGCGCGCTTCGACTTCGTTCTGGAACAGCGCGCCGTCGATCGCCACGTGGCGGATGCGCGGGTTGAGCAGCGCCATCACGTTCAGTGCCTGGACAACTTCCGGGCAGTTCTGGCATGACAGCGAAAAATACGTTTCGAATTGATAGTCGCCGTCGAGATTGCGGATCTGTTCGATCACCGCGTCGTCGAGTTTGACGGGATGGCCGCCGACCTGCAAAAGCGCGAGGACGAGCGACGTGAATTCATGCCCCATCGGAATGCCGGCGAAACGGATGCCCGTTTCCTTGCCCGGCTCGCCGATCGAAAACGACGGCTTGCGCTCATCGTCGCCGCGACGTTCGATCACGGTGACGCGTTCCGACAACGTCGCGATATCGTTCAGCAATGCCAGCAGCTCTTGCGATTTCGCACTGTCGTCGAGCGAGGCGACGATCTCGATAGGCCTGCTAACCTTTTCGAGGTAGGATTTCAACTGAGTCTTGAGATTGGCGTCCAGCATGGCTTTCGATTCCGTGACGAGGGGTGTTGGGTCCCGGGCGCCGCACGCATCCGGATAGGAGGCGCGCAGCCCGGGGGCGTGCGAACCGCGGTAAAACGCGGTCGGCACGGCGATGCGCCGTGAGGCGCTTACTGCGTGAGGTTTTTAGACCTTAGATCTTGCCGATCAGGTCGAGCGACGGGGTCAGCGTTTCTGCGCCCGGCGTCCACTTGGCGGGGCAAACTTCACCCGGGTGAGCTGCGACGTACTGAGCAGCTTGCACCTTGCGCAGCAGTTCGCCAGCGTCACGGCCAATACCGTTGTCGTGAATTTCGGCCAGCTTGATCTCGCCTTCCGGGTTGATCACGAACGTGCCGCGCAGTGCCAGACCTTCTTCTTCGATCAGCACGTCGAAGTTGCGCGAGATGGCGAGCGTCGGGTCAGCCAGCATCGGGTACTTGATCTTCTGGATCGTGTCCGACGTGTCGTGCCATGCCTTGTGCGTGAAGTGCGTATCGGTCGACACGCTGTAGATTTCGACGCCGAGCTTCTTGAATTCGGCGTAACGATCGGCCAGGTCGCCCAGTTCGGTCGGGCACACGAAGGTGAAGTCAGCCGGGTAGAAAACGAAAACCGACCACTTGCCCTTCAGGCTTTCTTCAGTGACGGTCTGGAAATCGCCGTTGTGAAAAGCCTGTGCCTTAAACGGTTTGACTTGACTGTTGATGATCGGCATTTACTGAGTCCTCTTTCAGGGTGGTTGGAAAGTGGAGTCAGTATGTCAGACACCGCTTAATAGGTAAAGTGGTATGTTTCAATTATTTCGATAGTTTATTGCTATTTGAATGTCTGGCGGCGGCTATTGCGCCGCACCAATCCACGCTCAGTCCCGCATGAGCCGCCAAAGAGTCGTGCGGCCGATTCCCAACGCCCGGCTGGCCGCGGCACGATTGCCACCGGCCTGTTCGAGCGCGCGTATGACGTCTTCGCGGGTGGGGGCGCGACGGACTGCGGCCTCACCGGTAACGTGGTCATAAGGAATGGCGGCGCGCACACCCGCGACAGTCTGACGCGTCCGTCCGAACTCCGGAAATACCGCCTGCAAGTCCTGCCGGCCCTCGCCGGCCGAATCGCTCAGGTAAATCGCGGCGCGCACCAGCAGATTTTCCAGTTCCCGCACATTGCCAGGCCACGCATAGTGCTCGAACAAAGGCGTGAGGAACGTCAGCACCCGCTCGAGCCCGGCATCCGACAGCCCGTATTGGCGCGCGCTGCGCTTCAACACGTGCAGCGCCAGTGGCGCGACGTCGCCGCGTCGTTCGCGCAGCGGCGGCAATGCGATCTGGAGCAGATTCAACCGGAAATACAGATCCGCGCGAAACGCGCCCTGCTCGACCAGCGCGTGCAGGTCGCGATGCGTGGCGGCAATCACCCGCACGTCGACGGGGGTCGCGCGCCCGGCGCCGAGCTTCATGACTTCACGTTCCTGCAACACGCGCAGCAGCCGGCTTTGCAGCGCCGCCGGCATCTCACCGATCTCGTCGAGAAAAATCGTGCCGGTATGGGCGATTTCAAACAGGCCCGGCTTGCCGCCACGCCGCGCGCCGGTGAACGCGCCCTCCTCATGACCGAACAACTCGCTTTCGATCAACCCTTCGGGCAGCGCCGCGCAGTTGAAGGCGACGAAGGGATTGCCGCGCCGCCGGCTGGCGTTGTGGATGCCCTGCGCGACCAATTCCTTGCCGGTGCCGCTTTCGCCGCTCAGCAGCACGGTGGCGTCGTGAGCCGCGCCCGCACGCGCGAGCCGCCGCACCCGCTCGAGCGCCGCCGAACCGCCGATCAGATCGTCCAGATGGTGTCGCGCAACCAGATGCCTGGGCCGCTGACTGGTGCGCAGCGAGCGGTCGATCCGCTGCGCGACCAGTGCGTCCTGCACCGTGATCACCGAGCCCGAACGCAAGCCCTGCTCGACGATCGGCACACAGTTGACGATCAGCGCGCGGCCGCCGATCTGCTCGATACGCTCCTCGACCGGCGTGTCATGCTCGAGCGTTTCGCGCAGCAACGGGCCGACGGCCCGCGTCAATTGCGCCGGAATGTCCTGTTCGCGATCGAGGCCGAGCAAATCGAGCATCGCCGGATTGACCGCTTCTAGCTGACCGGCGTCGTCGAAGGCGGCCACCCCGTCGCGCAGATGGGCCACGATCGTGTTCAGGCGCACCCGCTTCGATTCCTTCTGGCGGCTCACGCGCGCCAGTTCGACCGAGCGCTCGAACGCCTCTTCGACCGCGCCGAGCGAGTACAGAAAAACGCTCTCCAGGCCGGCCTGCTGCGCGAAATCGCAGGCCATGCCGGGGCCAATGATCACGCTGCAGCCTTCGGCCGCGAGATTGGCGACCGCAAGCCGCACTTCGTCGATCGAGCGATAGGCGCGCTGCTTCAGGCCGATGTTCAGCCACGCGCGCAGGTCCGCGAGTTCGTGCGAGATGGTTTCGTGCAGGACGAGACCAATCTGTGCGCCGGGCCAGCTCGTCGTGGCGCGGGTGATCGCGCTCAGCACGTCGAAGCCGTTCACCTTGACCATCACCACCGGGACGCTCAGGTTATCGCGCAGGTAGGCGCCATTCGATCCGGCGGCCAGCACGACGTCGACCGAGCCCGCGTCAACATAGGCCTGCAGGGCCGTGACAGCAGCGCCGTAACCTTCGCGGACCGAAAAGAACCTGGCGCGATCGGCATAACGCGGCGCGACCGTCTCGCAAACCGATTGCAAGCGGCTGATGCTGACCAGAGCAACGCCCGGCAGGCCAGAATGGGGACTGGCAAAGGACGACGTGAAAGTGGACACTGCGACGCTCCGCTCGTAGCTGAAACGTTCCATGAAACGTTTCATGGAACACACTCGCATTCTGCCATGAACCATGGCGGCACCGCCGTTCCGCCTAAGCTACTGATTGCCCGGGATAAATTTTCAAACTGGCCAATGGCATGGTTCCTGCAAATTAGGCCCGACGTTCTATCACTTCCTTCCCCATCAGGAGACACACCGCCATGAGCACTTCCGCCACCCGCCGCGCCGCCTTCCGCGCCAAAGTCGACCAACGCCAGGGCATGCTCGTGCCGGGCGCCTTTAACGCAATGAGCGCGCGCGTGATCGAGGACGCCGGCTTCGAAGCGATCTACATCACGGGCGCGGGCGTCACCAACATGTCGCTCGGCCTGCCCGACCTCGGCTTCATCGGCTTGGCCGAAGTCGCCGAGCATTGCGCGCGGATTCGCGACGCCGTTGCGCTGCCGCTGATCGTCGACGCCGACACCGGCTTCGGCAACGCGCTGAACGTGCGCCAGACCGTGCGCGTGCTCGAGCGCAGCGGTGCCGACGTGATCCAGTTCGAAGACCAGATCATGCCGAAGAAATGCGGCCACTTCGCCGGCAAGGAAGTCGTCAGCACGAGTGAGATGGTCGGCAAGATCCGCGCGGCCGTCGACGCCCGCGAAGACGGCAACCTGCAGATCATGGCGCGCACCGATGCGGCCGCGGTCCACGGCATTGAAGACGCGATCGAGCGCGGCCATCGCTTCATCGAAGCCGGCGCGGACATTCTGTTTATCGAAGCGACCGAATCGCTGGCCGACATCGAACGTCTGCCGGGCCTGTTCGACAAGCCGCAACTGATCAACATCGTGATCGGCGGCAAGACGCCGGTGCAATCGCGTGAGGCGCTCGCCACACTCGGCTACGGCATCGTGCTGTACGCGAACGCGGCGCTGCACGGCGCGGTGCTCGGCATGCAGCGCGCGCTCGGCACGTTGAAGAGCAACGGCCGCCTCGATGAAGACGCCACGCTCGTTGCGCCGTTCAGCGAACGCCAGCGTCTGGTGAACAAGCCGCTGTACGACAGGCTCGACCGGGAGTACGCGGCGAAGGATTGAGCTGCATAGACAGCGCGCAGGCTCATTACCACCAGGCCCCGGTAACCGGGAGACCCGACGTCCCTCGCCCCGTAGACGAGCCGCGAGTATGACGTCGCTACCATCCATAGCGCTGCGCCGCTGCGGATTCGCTCGATTGCCGGCGGCCTGGCCGGCAATCTGATCGAGTGGCACGACTTTCTCGCGGACTGTTTCCGGCGCGCATCCGCGCGCTCGCCGTCGGCTTGCCTTATGCACTGACCACTGCAATCCTCGGCGGTACGACCGGGTTTGTTGCGTTACGATTCAAGGCTAGCGGGCATGAACCCTATCTTTACTGGTACGTCACCGGATGGGCTGCGATCTCATTGCTGGTCTCTATACGGATGCCGGAAACACGTTTTCGAAAGGTAGTCGCCAAAACATGAAGTCGAAACTCTCTCGGCGTACGCACCGGCACGGTGGCGGCGTCAGTGAATCCGCGCGCAGTGCGATGAGGAAGGGCCCATGACCGGCGGCGGCACACGCAATTCGCACATCGGCTGGCTGCCGTATATCGTGGCCGGCACCTTCTTCATGGAATATCTCGACACCACGGTGATCGCGACCGCGCTGCCGCAGATGGCGCACTCGTTCGGCGTCGGACCGAACAGCCTGAGCCTGGGGATGACGGCCTATATGCTGGCGCTGGCGATTTTCATCCCGGTGAGCGGCTGGGTCGCCGACCGCTGCGGTTCGCGCACGGTGTTCTTCAGCGCGATCGGCGTGTTCACGGTGGCTTCGGTGTTGTGCGGCTTGTCGCAGAACGTGGCCGAATTTACGGCCGCGCGGCTGCTGCAAGGCATGGGTGGCGCGATGATGGTGCCGGTCGGCCGTTTGATCGTGGTCCGCAGTACGGAGAAGAGCCGCATGATGCAGGCGATCTCCACCATCACATGGCCGGCGATTGCCGCGCCGGTGATCGGGCCGCCGGTGGGTGGCTTCATCACCACGTACGCGTCGTGGCGCTGGATCTTTCTCCTGAACGTGCCCTTCGGTCTGGCGGCGATGGCCGTTGCACTCGCGCTGGTGCCGAACCTGCGCGGCACCGAACGCAAACCGCTCGACGTCGTCGGCCTCCTGCTGAGCGCCACGACGCTGACGGCGATTCTGTACGGCGCTGAACTGGCGAGCCAACCTGGCGAGAATCCCTGGACGGCCGGCGCGGTCATCCTCGGCGGCTTGCTGATGGGCGTGGTGGCGTTCCGGCATGCAAAACGCCATCCGCATCCGCTGATCGACGTCTCCACGCTGAAAATCCCGACTTTTTCCGTGACGGTGGTGACCGGCTCGTTCACCCGCATTGGCATTGGCGCGGTGCCGTACCTGATGCCGCTGCTGTTCCAGGTCGGGTTCGGGTTGTCGGCGTTCAAGTCGGGCCTGTTGTTGCTCGCGAGCGCGCTCGGCAACCTCGGCATGAAGGCGCTGACCACACGCATCCTGCAACGCTATGGTTTCCGGATGGTGTCGATTATCGACGTGACACTGGCCGGTATTTTCATCATTGCCTGCGGACTGTTGACACCGAACGTGCCGCTCGTGCTGGTGTTGTTCGTCGTGTTCATTTACGGCGTGGCGCGCTCGATGCAATTCTCGACGCTTGCCACCCTCGCCTACGCCGACGTCTCGCAACCGCAGATGAGCGCGGCCAGCACGCTATGGAGCGCCGCCGCCCAGATGACGATCGGTCTGGGGATTGCCTTCGGCGCTGTCTCGCTGCGCGCGGCAGCGGTCTTTAACGGCGAGACGGCCGGCCGTGCATTCAGCCTGGACGATTTCCGCCTGGCGTTTCTGTTTGCCGGCGTGCTGACGCTGGTGTCCGTGGCCGGCTACCTGGGTCTTGCACGCGACGCGGGTCAGAGTATCGGCGGCGGTTCGCGCGGCGTCGAAGACCCGGCAAAAAGCTGAGCGCAACGCGGTATGCGACGCCGTTGTTCACGCCGGGGTCCAGCGGCAAGTGCAGTCTGCGTGCCGCCTTACAGGTCGTACGTTGGCGCGGGATGGCGGGGTTTGAAGTATGAGTCGAAGCAGCGCGGCCCAGCCGGCGCCGCATCCTTTGATTGCTTAACCAGAACAGGCGGAGAGACGCAGTGCAAGCCAACGAGCTGACCATTTCGAGCAACAAGGCCGATCTCGACATCGAGATGATCTACGCGTTTCTTTCCCAGCAGACCGCATGGGCGAAGGGTATGCCACGCGAGACGTTCGACCGGGCGATCACGGGGTCGCTATGTTTCGGCGCGTATCTCGAAGGCAGACAGATCGCGTTTGCCCGCCTGATCACGGACCAGGCGACCTTCGCCTACCTGTGCGATGTTTTCGTGCTGCCGGCGCACCGCGGCAAAGGATATGCGTCGGCATTGATGAAGCACATATTCGCCAGCCCGTCACTGACCGGTTTGCGCCGAATCGTGCTGGTCACGACAGACGCTCACCACGTCTACAAACCGCACGGCTTCAGGGAATTGACAACGCCGGAGCGCTATATGGAATTGCACAACCCGGATATCTACAAGACGGCTTGAACAAAACGCGGGTGGCTGGTCGCTGGGCCGTTCGCGCTTCGCCCGGCACACTCAGGCGGGGCGCCCCACTCGCGCACGTCTGCAAACGAGAAGCATCCGGTCGCCTATAGCGCTTGCGGCACTGTCATCTGAACGCCACGTTCGACAGGTAATTTCCTGCGACAACATAAAGCGTCCCGACCCAATGCCACCGTCTTCCGCCATGCGAGACAGCGACTGCCACAGCCGTGCCATAAAAGGCGGCCGCCTTGCTTAAAGCCGCCTCCGTCAGCGCGCTGCTCAACGCCTTTCTCATGGCGATGCAGATCGCCATCGGCTTAACCGCGCATTCGGACGGCCTGTTCGCCGACGGCATCCACACCTTGAGCGACCTGGTCGCCGACGGTGTCGTGCTCATGGTGTTGGTCCTCAGCACGAAAAACCTGAACGCAACGCAACGTGAGGGAGACGGCAACACCTCGCAAGCCGTGGCGTCGCTCTTCATCGCCGCCCTGCTGATCGTCACCGCAGCCGAAATGCTCTGGCATAGCATCGGACAAACCGCCACCTTGAGCCCCAGCACGGCGATGCAAGCCTGCGCGCTCGCTATCAGCGGATTCGTCACGATCGCCAAGGAAGGGCTGTTCCGCTACCTGCGCGCCGAAAGCCGGCGCACCGGCTCGGCGATTCTGCTGGCGAGTGCATGGCATGCGCGCATGGACGCGGTATCGGCGCTGGTCGCGACCCTCGGTGTGGCCGGCAGCATGGCGGGCATGCCGATGCTCGACCACGTGGCCGGCGCGGCGATCGGGCTGATGATCATGCGCATGGGCTGCGTCAGCGCACGCAGCGCATTGACGCAACTGTCAGCCGGCGCGGCGGGACGAGCGGCCGCACGTCACGCGGCCGAATAACGCGCCGGGTTAGAGCACCCGGCGCGCCTCAGCCGTAGGCCCGCTCGCGCATCCACTTGGTCATGATCCATTTGTCGCCGCCGAGCACCGGCGCGCCGCCGTGCAAGGTCAGTGGATCGAGTTGGCGCTGGCCGTTCATATAGCGGAAATACACCGCGCCACCCTGTCGCGCCGCGACCGACATCCCCGCTTCCGGGAAAATCGTTTCACCGCCGTCCGGCACGTCGTTCAGATAGATCACGAGGGTCGCGACGCGCTGGCCGCCCTGGGCGGTATGCACCGCGCTGCCGGCCTGATCCGGTGGGAAATAATCGAAGTGCGGGCGATATTCGCCGGTCGTGCCGTAATGCAGAATCTGCAGCCCTTCGCCGTTTTCAACCGGCCAGTTCATCAGACTCGCTATGCGTTGATCCAGCCGTTCGATGAACGCGTCTTCCCCGCGCTGGTACCAGATGCCTTCGCTGGTGCGGTTGCGGATGACGTCTTCCTTGCCGGTGGCGGGATTGACCGTGGTGGATCGTTTCAACCGATGCCGCGAGCGTTCGATCATCTCGTTGCACTCGTCAGGCGAGAGCACATCCGCGAACACGATCACTTGCGGCCGCTCGCAGCGCATCAGCACGCGGACGTCGCGATCGTGGGCGCGGATCAGATTGCCGCTCGCAACCGGCGACGCATCGTACTGGTAGGTTTGCGGCGCGGCTTTTGCCAGCGCGGCCTCGGTGGCGGCCAGCGGCGAGTCGCCCGCTTCCGCCGGGTCCTTGCCGAACGCCCTGTGTACTTGTGCCCGCGCGGCTTCCGTGGCGAAACCGGCTTGCACCATCGCATCGATCATCGAGTCGATGCTGCAACCGCGCGCTACATTGCTGCTCAGCCACGCTTCCCACGACGCATCCACTACCGGCATAGCACTCCCCGCTTGTCTCTGTCACGAAATACTGCATCAACTGGCCGGGTCATAGCAAGACTGGGTGGAATGGGCCGGGTTGATAACGGGTTGGCCTCGCGTCGACCTGTCTACGCGCTGCGCTGCCGGCGGCGATAAAGATCGAGGCCTTTTCTTGCCTGCGCCCTGATTGTGCGCTGCACGAAAGGAGTCCATCCGAGCAGCACGCCCTTGACGCCTAACGCTTGACGGGTCCAACGCCAAAGGTCGAACGTATCGCGATGTTCGACGACGCGGCCCTCCCGGAACGTAAAGCGCGCGTCGATACGGTTGACCACCGTGCGGCCGGTCTGACTGAAGGTGTAACGGGCCACCCAGTGGGCGCGTCCGCTGCTCTCATCGGCCTGAACGCCGTCGAATGTCAGCGAGAAGTCCTGCGCCCGCGCCACCAGCATGCGCCACATGTCGCGCGCCTCATCGCCGCGCAACTCGCCAAAGGCCGGATCGCTGAAGACCACGTCGTCGGCATAGCAGGCGGCCATGGTTTCGGCGTCACGCTGCTGGAACGCGGTGTAGAAACGCTCGATCAGTTCGGTATTGGGATGGCTCATTTTTTTGTGCTTATACGTTGCCGGTCGTGGAGGCGACCCGGGAAAAAGCGCGCCCCAAGGTTTGAGCGCGCGCAAGCAGCACACGATATCGGAAAACGAGGCGGCCGGGGGTGTCGCCGGTTATCCGCCGCCACTCACCCGTTCGAGGCGGCCTCGCCCACCCGCACGGCATCGCTCTCGCGACCCAGCAAACCGATTCCCACTGCAATCGCCACCGCAATCGCACCGGCCACGGCAAGCGCCGCGGCAAAGCCGCTGGCAAAGCTCGCGTGCGCGGCCGACACCAACGCGACCCGCAGCGCAGGCGGCAGATGCGCGGTGGCCTGGCCCGTGTCGCCCGCCAGCACGCGCGACATGAAACCCGAGTCGAGTACGGTTCTGACCTCAGATGTCATTGGGGTGCCCGCCACGAACGCCGCGTGAGTACGGGCCGCGAGCACCGCGCCCAGCACACCCACCGACGTGACGATCGCCGTGAACCGTGTCGTCGTGCTGATACCGGACGCCATACCGGTTCGATCCGGCGGCACGCAGGCCATGATGGCTTTCTGCGTGTCGCCATTCATGATCCCCGCGCCGAGTCCCGTCACGACCATGCCGAGCGCCACCAGCACATAGCTCGAGTCGCCGGCTACCCACGCCGTCAGCAGATTGCCGCCTGCGATCAGCACGAGCCCGGCCGACAGCAATGCCATGCCCGTCAAGCGTCTCGCGAGCACTGCGCCGATATACGGCCCGAGCACCATCGCCAGCGCGAACGGCAGCATGCCGACGCCCGCCATGACCGCCGATAGACCGAACGCGTTCTGCAGATAGAGCGGCAAAAACGTCATCATCACCTGCGCGCAGGCGGCGTAGCCGAACATCGCGAGAACGGCGGCAACGAAGCGCCGCTGACGGAACAGGCTCAGGTCGACCATCGCATGCGCCCGCGAGCGTTGCACCTGGATGAAGGCGCCAAACAGCAGCACGCATGCCGCGAGTCTCGCGCCGGTTGCCCAGCTCGCGAGTCCGTCGGCTGGGACCTCGATTAGCGCCCAAATGCCGAGCGCGAGCGCAAGGCCGAACAGGATACCGCCGGCGGCATCGAGCGGACCCGGTGCAGGATTGCGCGATTCGCGAATCGCGCGTGACGCGCACCACGCGAGCACGGCGCACACCGGCAGATTGAGCAGAAAGATCCAGCGCCAGCCGAGCCATTGAGTAATCACACCGCCGACGAGCGGCGCGACCGTTGTCGCGAGACCCATGCAGGTGCCCCACACGGCCCATGCCCGCACGCGTGCGGGACCTTCGTGGAAGGTGTTGGCGATCACGGCGAGCGCCGCGGTAAGCAGCATCGCGGCGCCGACGCCCTTGATCGCGCGCGCCACGTTCAGCATGACAGCCGATGACGCCGCGCCACACCCCAGCGAGGCCAGAAAGAACACCGCGAGCCCGAGCAGCAGCATCCGCTTGCGGCCGACCCGATCGGCAAGACCGCCGGCGGGCAGCAGACATGACGCGAAAGCGACCATATAGGCGCTGACCACCCATTCGACATCGGCGAAACTCGCATGGAACGAGCGTGCGATCGACGGTAAGGAGACGGCCACGACGTTGGTATCGAGAACGATCAGCGCGCAGGTCGCCGATGCGGTGGCCAGCACGAACGCGGGGTTGACGGGTTGCGCGCTTCTGGCGTCCGGCGGCTGCGCGGTCACAGTGGGACGGGGAGACATGGATGGCATACAGACAGGCGGAGTGGAATAGAAGTGATGCCATGGTAGCCATGGCGTCTATTGCCTGTCATTAGCATAGAATCACAGAATAATTAGCTCAGGCGGAAATACTGAAAGTCATGCGAAAACTCGAACTCCGCCATATTCACTCATTCGTCTGCGTTGCGAGACATCTGCACTTCTCCCGTGCCGCGGATGAACTGGATATCGCGGCCCCTTCGCTGACCAAGCTGATCCAGGAAGCCGAACGGCTGCTCGGCGCGCGGCTTTTTCATCGCACCAAGCGGTCGGTGGCATTGAGCGCGGCGGGCAACGCCTACCTCGTCGAAGCGCTCAGCGCGCTCGACCACCTCGCACGCGGCGAGGAGCGCGCGATTCTCGCCGAGCGCGGCGAGTTGGGCAGGATCGAAGTCGGCTATGTTGCCTCCGCCGCGTACGCAGGCGTATTGCAACGGGCGGTGGGTGGCTTTCGCGCCAGCTATCCGGGCGTCGATGTTTCGATTCGCGAGGTGCCAATGGACGGCGCGGCCGAGATGCTGCGCGACGGCCTGCTCGACGCGGCCTACGTGCGCCCGCCGATGCCGCTCGTCGACGGCATTCAGGCAAGCACCGTGCACCGCGATACATTCGTCCTCGCGCTGCCGGAAAATTCCGCGCTGGCCGGCTTGCCGGAGATCAAACCGGCCCATCTTCGCGACCAGTGTTTCGTGCTGCCGGAACAGGAAGCCGGCACCTTCGAAGTCGCGCGGCGCGGGCGTTTTTCGCCGCAACTCGGCTCGCGCCCCGGCACCCTCGCGGCAGTGCTGGCATGCGTATCGCTTGGCGGCAATGTCGCGGTCGTGCCGCACACGCTGGCCGATTGCATCACCTTGCCCGGCGTTGTCTACCGAAACATCGCCGGCAGGCCCATCGCTTCGGAAATTGCGCTTGCCTTTCGAAAGTTCGAACGGGCGCCGGCCGTGCGGGCGTTTCTCGAGTTCGCGCGAAACGGCTAAAGCCGCCTCTGCAACACTCGTATCGCCTTTCGTTATATCCTATCGAATATCACGGTATGCTTCGTGAAACGCGGCGGCTCGCCCGTCGCCCGCGCACAATGAAGCGAAACAAGCCAGCAGGAGCCAGCAGCGGTGCGTAATCGAATGACAGCGCGAGTGACAGCCCAACTTACAGCGCAACCTGTAGCGCAACCTGTAGCGCAACTGACAGTGCGACCCACAGCGCAATCGACATCGCTTCCCCTATTGCGATCCACCTTGCCCATCCCGGCGGGACGCCTCGCGAAGGGGCTTTCGTCGACCATTGTCGCGGTCAGATCGGCCTCCGAGCGTGGCCGTGCCGAGCTGATCCGCGATGTCGTGGATGCTTACCGGCGCTTTTACGGCAGCGTGCAGCGCTTCGTGATGATGCTGACGGACGATCGCTTGAACTTCGCATCGGTCGGTACCTCGGGTTCACATTCACTGAACCAGTTGCTCTCGATTCTCGCCGAAGAAGCCAGCGCCACGGCGTTCGTCCGTCTGCGCGAATTGAAAGCTTCGATCGAAGAGGCGCGCTCTGCCGAGCAGCTTCGCGACGCGATATTCTCGGACGCGTACAGCACCGATCTGGCCGCATTGCGCAAGGTGGTGGCGGAACTCGAACGGCTCGACGCGGCATTTATCGGCCTGTGCGTCGGGCATGTGCTTGATCGTCATAGCCACTTATGAACGTTTTTATTTGGCCATCGCTATATCCCGTGAAATATATCGTCAGCAACGCTTGCGTGGCGCGCCTGTCGAGCACTCACGTTCAGTCAGCCTGACGCCAGAACCGGATTCGAGGTCTTCATGCACACGCCCCCGTTTCGTCTTGCCCAGCCCTCGCGTCTCAAACTGTCCGGCGACGAGCTGGCCGGGACCGGTTTGCGCGCGGCCGATCCGTGCTGCACGCCGGCCAAGGCGGTGCTCGCGAACGCCAAACGGCGCGCGCGCCTTGCCGAACTCGACGGCCAACTGCATTGTTCGATCATCGGCACCTGTCTCAGCACCCACGAACTGCGCAAGCTGGTGCCTAAACTCACCGGCCGCGATAGCCGCGACGCGAGCGATCTGGAGATTCACCACTCGGCAGTCGAACTCGCGATCGATGGCGGTGCGGGCGCCAAAGCCCTGCACAAGTTGCTCGATGAGCACTATGCGGTGGCGATCCGCCGCTTCGACAAAGCCGCCGACGAAGTCGCGCTGCTGAAGCTCTGGGAAGAAGCACTGAAAAGTGGTGACATCCCGCCCGCTTACTGGGCGTTGATGACGCATCCGTACGCGACCCTGCACGTGCGCCAGAAAGCGTTCGGCGAATTGCACATGTTGTCGCATCTGGTCGGCGCGGCGAATCGCGCGGACATCCGCAGGCTGGTTGCGCTCGAAGCGGAAAACGCCGGGTTGAAAGAAAAAGTCGAGCGGCAGCAAGCCCGCCTGCAGGAAATCGGCATGCAGCGCGACGCGTCGATCGCCGCGCTCAATGAACAGATCGCGCAGCTCGCCGCCCTGGCCACGCGCCAGACACCAACGAACCCAACCGGTCTCGAAGCCGAAGTGTCCAGGCTGCGCGACAAGCTGGCCGACACCGACCAGCGGGTAGCGCTGCACACCAGCCGCCGTGAGGCCGCGGAACAACGGGTGCTGCAGGAACAAGGCGCGGCGCTCGCGTTACGCAAGAGCCACGATCAGGCGCTGGCGCTTCTCAAACTGGTGCAAGGCGAATGCGATGCGCTGGAGCGTGCAACGGTGGATGCGGCCCACGGCGTTGGCGCCGGGACGCGGCAAGCGAGCCTCGACAGTATGCGCGGCAAACGGATCGTGTATGTGGGTGGCCGCCCCGGCTCGAACGCGGCGCTCAAGCGGCTGGTGGAAGCCGCCGGCGGTGATTTCGTGGTGCATGACGGCGGCGTGGAAGATCGCAAGGGTCTGCTTGCCGCTGCGTTGCCGGGCGCGGATATCGTCGTGTTTCCGGTCGACTGTGTCGATCATGATTCGATGAATACGCTCAAGCGGGTGTGTGAGCGCCATCAGATCGACTACTACCCGTTGCGCACCGCGAGCGTGGCGAGCTTCGTCGAATTGGTGGACCGTCTGCGTCCCGAGCATCTTGCCCAGTTGGGCAAGCCACCGCCCTCGGCATTCTGCCTGCGCCACAGTTGAGCCGTTGACGGCGAGCGGTAAGCGGTAAGCGGTAAGCGGTAAGCGGTAAGCGGTAAGCGGTAAGCGGTAAGCGGTAAGCGGTAAGCGGTAAGCCGTCAGACCCGGGCGCCGAATCGCCAAACGCTCAGCGCCCGCCGCTCAGGAGCGAATCAGCCTGGTCAACTCGGCGATCTGTTTCGCGCAGCCTCGTTGCGCCTCGACTTCCACGTCGCGGTACAGACGAATGATGTTTTCACCCACCGGTGTCAGCGTGCAGCCACCGCCGCTTTGACCGCCCTGCTCCGAATGGGTGGCGGGTTCCTTGAGCGAGCGGTTCAGCTCGTCGATCAGCAGCCAGGCACGCCGGTACGACATGCCGAGACTGCGCGCCGCTGCCGAGATCGAGCCGTATTCGCGCACGGCTTCGAGCAGTTCGACTTTGCCCGGTCCGAGCGCAACGGCGTCACCGCTCAGAATGCGCATTCTGAAGCGCACCTCGGGGCGCGGTTTCGCGGATTTCGTCTCGGGTCTTGGTTTAGTTTTCGCGGTATCAGCCATGCGCGAAAGGATACACGAACCGCCTCACTCTGCCACCCTGGCTAAATGGCCCTCAATGCCCGCCGGGGAAGCAATACCCATAGTCTTCGCAGCCCGGACAACCGGGAGCGGGGCCAGGCTCGAGCCCTAACGAAAGCGCACGCTGCCGTGCAAGGAATTTCTTCCAGCGCAGATTGTCGACGTTCAGTTCGACGAGCCGCGGGAAAAAACGCGTCAGCATCCAGGTGACCTCTTCGCGGCCCGCAAGGCCGAGGTCGCGCCAGAGGTGATCGGGTCGCAGGCACGCGTGCGCAATGATCGAGGCAAGACAGTGGGCGTCGCTTGCGTCGACGGTGACGCTGGAATACGTGAGCAGGAACGCGCGCAGCGTGTCGACGAATGCCGCGCGTTCGCCGGTGTCGACAAGGGGCAACGCGGATAAAGGCACATGCGCGGGCGCATGCACGAAGTGCCGCTCCCGTAGTGCGCGCCATGCCGGTTGCGGCAAGCCCAGCAGCGCAAGTTCGTCACGCACGTCGCGCGCGGCAATCAGCCTGGCGAACAGTTGCGTGTCGGGCGACACGGGGTCTGTGGCCCCGGCCAGCCACCTTGCCGTACGTTCAGCGACTTGCGCATCGAGTGGCGCACGCAGCGGTGCGGCATCTCCGGCACCAGGCGAAAGCGGTTCGTCAGGCATGTGGGCGACACGGTGGTAAACAGGCGACCATGTTACGCCCGTCGTCCGAATCAGCTACACCAGCGGCCTCAAAACATGCGCCTCGATGCGCGCGAGACGTTTCACATGGCGTGGCGCGGGCAGAATATCCGACCCGGAAAACAGAATCGGCGCGCCGTCTTCGGCATCGAGCTTACGGCCACCGCATTCGTATGCGACCAGCACGTTCTCGCCGATCGGCGTGTTGAACAACTCATGCCATGAAAACGTCACGACGTAGCCATCGTGCCCGACCGCCACGAATACCGTGCGCTTGAACTCGCCCGGCACCTCGTTCGGCAGACCCGCCTCCGAGAGCAAGGTCGTCAAACGCACGCCGCGGTACGGCTCGACGCTGCGGATGAAGCGGTTGGTCGTGTAGCAGCGCAGATCGAACGGCGTCGACTGCACGCTTTCGTACGACTTGAGCCGTTCGAGGTCGAAAGACAACGGCCGCTGGAATCGTCCGCTCAGGACAAGTGCGCTTTCGACGGCTGGCGCGGCAATCACATTCACACTATCCATACGCGGTTATCTCCAGCATTGTTGCCTGAACGGCTTGTTCACTCGTTATGTCCGTGTGTATATTACGCTGCGATGACGGCCACGGCGCGGAAATGCGTCGATACCCGCTATATCGCCAGACATATCGGCCACTCCGCCGACCTCATCCGCATCCATAACAATTTGCGGCTCGCGTGGACCAAGCGGCTTCGCCGCCGGTCTCCAATCCGGCCGCTCAGGAGATTACATGCGCTTTTCGTCCCGCGTCTTGTCCCGCTTTTCATCTGGTTTCTCGTCCGCCCTATCAGGCACCACCCGCCTCGCCCTCGTCAGTTGTGGCTTGATCGCGCTGCTGGCCGGTTGCGGCGGCGATAACGTCGCGGCGGTTCCGCAACGTATCGCCGTCAGCGCCTCACCGAACGGCATCGCGGTACGCGCGGCGGACGGCGCTGTCTTTATCACCGACGACCAAACCAACGGCGTGCTCTCCTCACCCGACGGCCACACCTTCTCGCACTACGCCGGCGTGCCGGTCGTGGCCGGCCAGGCGAACAGCCTGAGCCAGTTGAGCTTTGCCGATGCCGGCACACTGATGATCGAACGCTTCGGCTTCGGCACCGCGAGCGCGGTGTTCAGCATCACGGGGGCGGACACGATCGCGCCGCTAAGCGGCCCCAATCCGGCGCGGCGCCGCCTCGGGCTCATCTCGATCGGCTCGAATCGCCTGCTGTCCACGTGGTTCATCAAAAACGGCAGCGCGCCTCCACAAGGCGGCCTGAGCCTGATCACTTACGACCCGAACGCCCATACCGCGCTCGAGAGCGATCTGCTGACGGGCCTCGGCAAGCCGGTCGGCGTGGCCGTGTCGGGAGACACCGTGTACGTCTCCGATCAGGCGAACAACAACATCGTCAAATCGAGTTTGAGCGCGCTGCTCGGCGGATCGCAGGCGGTGGCGCCAGGCGCGACGCTCGCGCAAATCAACAGCCCCGACCTGATGGCCGTCGACGCGAGCGGCACGCTCTATACCAAATGCAACACCAGCGGCCTCTGCCGGATCGCGCCGGATGGCACCATCAGCCTGCTTGCAAACGACTTTCAGGACGCTCGCGGTGTCGCCATCGACGCACCCCGGCATCTGCTGTACGCCATCGACCGCGCCGGCAGCACGGGCGGCACCAGCTACGTGCGGATTTTCCCGCTCAATTAATTGACCACACGGAGCGCGCCGCGACGCACAACGCCATGCGATGCCGTCGTAATATAGCGCTCTTAATAACGCATCGGGGTTAATCGCATGATTCGCAAGCTGCTTGCATCTTTCGTGGTCGTGGCCGGCGTGGTGACGGCCGCACCCGCCTTCGCGCAGGACGACACGGTCAACGTGCTGTATGCCGGCTCGCTCGTCAATCTGATGGAGCGCAGCGTCGGACCCGCCTTTGAAAAGGCTACCGGCCAGCACTTCCGCGGCTACGCAGCGGGCTCGAACAAGATCGCTAACGAAATCAAGGGCAAGCTGCGCCGCGGCGACGTATTCATTAGCGCCAGCCCGAAGGTGAACGCGGGCCTGATGGGCGAGACCAACGGCAACCATGTCACGTGGTATGTGAGCTTCGCCGAATCGCCCTTGATGATCGGCTACAACCCGCAAAGCAGGTTCGCCGCGGACTTCAGGAACAAGCGTTGGGACCAGGTGTTGCAGGAACCGGGCATCCGCATCGGCCGTACCGATCCGAAGCTCGATCCGAAAGGCGCCTTTACTGTCGAGATGGTGACGAAGGCCGCCGCGCTCTACCATCAGCCGGACCTCGTCGAAAAGACGCTGGGCGACGCGGAGAATCCCGCTCAGGTTTTGCCTGAAGAAACGCTGGTGGGCCGCCTGCAATCCGGCCAGCTCGATGCGGGCTTCTTCTACTCGACCGAAACCTCCGACCTGAAAATTCCGGCGATTCGTCCGGCGCCCGAATTACAGGCCAAAGCAAGCTACACGCTGACGATTCTCAGCGACGCCCCGAACCATGAGGGCGCGAGCAGCTTCGTCGACTTCCTGCTGAGCGCGCAAGGTCGCGCGCTGCTCAAGCAACACGGCGTCGACGTGATCAAACCGGCCGTCACCGGCAACGTGCAGGCAATGCCGCCTTCGGTCCAGGCCGTGATCGACGCAGCGCAGTAATGTGGCAAGTAAGGTGACAAGTAATGTGGCAAAACCGGCCGTGAACCGGTCCGCCGCGCGGCCACTCGTGTGGCTGGCGGCGCTGCTCGCCGTCTATCTGTGCGCGCCGTTTATCGCGAGCGTGCCGCAACTCGGCACGGCCGACTGGCCCAATGTCGACTGGCGCGCGGTGTGGTCGGCGGTCGGCATCTCGGCGGCGAGCGCCAGCGTGGCCTCGTTCGTGATTCTGCTCGGCGGGGTGCCGCTCGGCTATCTGCTGGCGCGTTCCAGCTCACGCAAGATGGCGCTGCTCGGCTTCGTCGTGCAGTTGCCGCTCGCCTTGCCGCCGCTCACGAGCGGCGTGCTGCTGCTGTTTCTGCTCGGGCCGTATAGCTGGGTTGGCCGTTTCACGAATGGGGCGCTGACGGATTCATTTGCCGGCATCGTGCTCGCGGAAGTCTTCGTGGCCGCGCCCTTCCTGATCATCGCCGCGAAATCGGCGTTTGCCGCGGTGGACCCGGTGCTCGACGACGTGGCCGCAACGCTCGGTCACCATGCGGGCAGCCGTTTTTTCCGTGTGATGTTGCCGGTCGCGTGGCCGGCGATTCGCGCGGGGCTCGCGCTCGCGTGGTTACGTGCATTCGGCGAATTCGGCGCGACGGTGATGGTGGCTTATCACCCGTACTCGCTGCCGGTCTACACGTACGTCGTATTCGGTGGCCAGGGCCTGCCGGCGATGATGCCCCTGCTGCTGCCGACGCTCGCAATCGCGATTGTTTGCGCGGCGCTGTCGATCTATAGCCTTCGGCAGAAAACCGCGCTCGAACAAACCGAAAATGGCGACGACGCGCCGGAGCCCGGCGCGGATCTCACCGCCAGCCGAGGCGAAACCGCCAACCTGCGTCTCGCCTTTCATTTGCAGCGCCGCCTGGGCGCTTTCGAACTCGACATTGCGTGGATGCCCGCGACACGGCGGCTGGCGGTCATCGGCCCGTCGGGCTCCGGCAAATCTCTCGCGTTGCGTCTGATTGCAGGGCTCGAATCCAATGCAGCCTGTTCCGTTCGGCTCGGCGCAACCGAGTTGAGCTCTCTGTCGCCCGAGCGCCGCCAGATCGGCTATATGCCGCAAGACTATGGTTTGTTTCCGCATATGACGGTCGCGCAGCAACTCGCGTTTCCCGTCGACGCCGACGCAGCCAGCGCGCGTTACTGGCTCGATCATCTTGGCCTCGCGCAACTTGTCGCGCGCCTGCCGCATCAGTTGTCGTTCGGTCAGCGGCAACGCGTGGCGCTGGCGCGGGCGCTCACGCGGCATAGCGAATTGCTCCTGTTCGATGAACCGTTCGCGGCGCTCGATACGCCACGGCGGCGACGCTTGCAGCAATCGCTACGGGCGTTGCAGCGCGAGATTGCCGCGGTGACGATCATCGTCACGCACGATCCCGACGAAGCGGCGCTGCTGGCCGACGAGGTGCTGGTGGTCGAACAGGGCCGCGTGCTGCAGGCGGGTTCCATCCGCGCGGTGTTCGAGCGGCCGGCTTCGATGCGGGTTGCCGAACTGCTCGGCTTGCACAATGTCGGCGAGGGTTTGATGGCCGCGCCGGGTCAAGTCGCGATTGGCAATGGTGTGGCGATCGCAACGGGTGATAGCGGCATGGCCATGCCAGCCGGGCAACGTGTGATGTGGCGCATCTCGTCCCACGCCGTGCTCATTTCGCCCGATGGCGCGTATGCCGGTGTGGTGGATGCCGTCGAATTACGGCGCGGTGAGCGGTATGTCCGCCTGAATATCGCGGGCGTCCGGTTCGACATCGCGAACGAAGATACCCGGTTGCAGGAAGGAAGCCCTTGCCGGATCGATGTTGACGGTGCCGGCGTGTCGGTCTGGAAGCTCGCTTGACCCGCGGCTAACGCTCCCCCGCGTGAGCCCGTTCCCTGACGTCGGACAACGCCACGTCCACGAGCAATTTTCCCGAATCGAACACGGTGACGAGCGCATCGTCCCAATCCGCTTCAGCGGTACGGTCATCCCACACGAGCGGCAGCGTCGCCGTTCGATACTCGCCGGTGTGACGGTTCACGAGCAACGTAAGCCGCCCTTTCATCGAGCGCTTGCCCGCGTCCGTGATCGGGTCCTTGTGTACGTCGTGCCATTCGTCGCCGAGCCGGATGGCCGAACACTTCATGGCGAAGCGCTGCGTGTCGCGGTTGATCTGCTGCAACAACGCACCGCCCATGCCGAACACGATGTTGTCCGCCGCAAAGCCGGCCTCATCCATGCCGGCAAGGATCGCCTCGATCGAATCAGGATTCACGCCGTCGCCCTGAATCACGCGCACGTGATTGAGCACGCGCCGCCCCTTGCCGTTCACCGCCGACCCGAACGACGCCTCGAGCGCCCGCATGGTCTGCAGGACGATCGTCAGCGGATCGCCGGAATCCGGCCGGATGACCAGGGTGCCGCCAGAGTCGAGCACCGCCTGCTTCAGTTCCGTGCCCCATACCTCCAGCGCGGAAAACAGGTCGTAGGAATCGGACACCACCGAAACGATTGCCCCCGGTTTGCCGAACTTCGCGATCATGTTGCGGAATGCGTCGGTTTCACGCTCGCGCCCCCATGACGTGATCGTGCTGTGCTCGGCGGCCGGCACCGAAAACGCCGCCATCGGTTCGTTGTAGTAGTGGTTCGCGGCAAGCACGCCGAGCACCGTATCCGAACCCATGAAACTGACGAGATGGGCCGAACCGCCGATCGCCGCCGACTCCGCACTCGACACGCCGCGCGCCCCGAAATCGTGTAGCTTGAACGGCAATTGCGTGAGGTCGTCGCTACTTTTCTCCAGATAGGCGCGGATCGTTTTGCGCAGATGCCAGCTTTGCGTCGCGACCGTAATCGGATACCACACGCGTAGCAGCATGGTTTCCAGATACGAGGCCAGCCAGAACACCTGCGGATCGTCGCACTCGACTGTCATCAGAACGTTGTGCGTGGGCACGACCGAGCCTTCCGGCACCGCGCGAATCCGCACAGGCAGATAGCCGCCGCAGTGCTCGACGATGTAACGCCAGCCGGCTTCGTTGAACGGCTCGCCGTGCGCCGTGAAAAACGCCTTCGCCTGCTCGATCATTGCTGGTGTAATGGGGCGGCACAGATACGTCTTGATCAGCATCTGAAGACCGAAGAACAGCGTGCGGTCATAGCGCCCGCCGCGTGACTCGATGTATGAAAACATCGCCGACGCTTCGGGCGGATATTGCAGATAGTGCGACGCCTTGTACGAATCCGTGTTGAGGATCGGATTGGACAGGATCGACGCCATGTCGTTGAACGGATTGATATCGCTTTGCATGGGTAACGTAGCGCTCGACGGCTCTCTCAAGGGTAATCGGGCCGGCTGGGGGTCTTGCCGCTCAGGCCGTAGCCGAAACTACACCATACATCGTCAAAACACGCCCGGAATCACCCGGAACCGCACCTTACCCCGATACGCCCGATACCGCTCGTCTTCGGACAGGAGCCGCTCCTCCCGCACAATGCGCCCAACCTGCAACGCGTACTGGCACCCGTAGACAATCACGTTCTGAATCCCGAAGTTCGCCAGCAAAAAACCCATATCCGTAATGAAGTACCCGAGGTACATGGGGTGGCGTATGAACCGGTAAGCGCCGTGCGACACCACCCCGCGATTGGCGGGCAAGATACCGAAAGACCTGCGCAGCGACACCTTCGCGAACATCTGCCAGAAAATCCCCAGCAACTGCAACGACGCACCGGCCAGCTCCGGAATGAGCTGAGTCCCCGGTGAAAGCCGCACGGCCAGAAAATAGAACGTTCCGCCTACCGAGCAGATGAAGGCAAACGGTGTCCAGTCACGTTTGATGGGCACCCGCGCAAAGAGCGACAACCCCAAAGTCATGAACGCGCTCACCACGAGCAGCAACAAGGTGACACGTGTGGGCGCGGCGAGCCATTGCTTGACGGCCGCGTAGGTAAAAATGCTCAACATGAGCGCCGCGGCGACGCGTGCGGAGATCTCGACCGCCGCCTCGCGCCAGCCGCCAGCCGGCGCCACGCCATCTTCTTCACCGTCGATGCGAGGTGCCGCGCTTGCCGGGTCGCCATGCGCGGCATTCTCGAGACGGCCGTCGCTATCGATTTCCCGCGAGCGTGTGGTTTCAGTCATGCCTTACTCGTTTCGATATGCGAATTATTTTTCAAGCCCACTGCATGAGTGGTTTCTGGTCCGCCCGTGCCGCAGCGTAACAGTCACAGCGGCCGGATGTCCATATGATGCCACGCGTTATGCCACACGCGCCCGGATTGAAGCCAGGCGCGCCAATCGCGCCAATCAGCGGCGATCGGTCTGGCTCAGCGGCCGGGCTTCAGTTGCGGCGGTACGTTCGGCCGCGGCGTGAACAGGCGGCCGAACATGCCTTTGCGGGGCTCGGCAATAGCGGGCCATAGCATATCGGCGAGCAGGCAGATACCTCGCGCCAGCGCGCTGTCGTGGGCAGCGTTGACGAGCGGTACGCCACGGTTGAGCGCTTCGTTGACCTGCCTGTCGTCACGCGCAAGCTGGTGAGCGACCTTCGCGCCTAGGGCCTGTTCGAGTGTCGGCAGGTTGATGCGCGCGTTCTTGTCGTATTGATTCACCACGACCCGCACCTTGCTGGGCGGATAGCCCAGTTCCTTGAAAATATCGAGCATCCGGCGGCCGCCGTGCAGGTAAAGCGGATGTTGCCGCACTACCATGCAGATCGCGTCGCTGTGATCGAGCGCATGGATTGTCAGCGGGGTGAGACTTTGGCCGATGTCGATCAGCACCGCGTCGTACTGCTCGCGCACTAGCGCGAGAATTTGCTCCAGTTGTCCGGGCAGCACCCCGGCCGCCTTGAGCGGGTCGCCGGCTCCCGCCAGCACATCGAGGTTCGCGTGTACGTGCATCACGCAGGCGTCCAGCAAGGCGGCGTCGAGACCGTCAATCTGCGAGCACAGATCAGGGAGCGTCACGGCCGGCGGCTTGTCGGCCATGAGCAGGCTTGCGTCGGCGAATTGCTGACAGAGATCGATCAGCAGCACGCGCCTGTTACGCAGCGCGGCGAGCGACCAGGCGAGATTCACGGCGATCAGCGTGGTGCCGCTGCCGCCCTTGCACGATGCCAGCGACACGATCCGTCCGGCACGGCGCACACCCGCACTTTTTTTCGCGGCAATCTGCGTGAGTGCCGCGGCAATCTCATAGGCGTCCAGCGGCCACGACAGTACCTGTCTCACGCCCACACGCATTGCCGCGGTGAGCAAGGCCGCGGACGGCGCCGGTGTCACCAGCATGCAATACAGCGCGGGCGAGCAGGCCAGCGCCTCTTCGACGCCATGCAGTTCGCGCGCGCTCAGATCGACGTCGTCGACAATCAGCAGATCGGCGCTCCTGATCGCGCGGGCATGTACGCGCAGTTGCCGCGCCGTGCCGTAAGCGGTGCGCAAACGAAATTCCACGCCGCTTTCTTCGAGGCGCGCGACGATATGCGGCGCGCGCTCCGCGCTGGACGAAATCAGGAAAATGTCGATCATGTCGGGCTCCACCGAACTGAAGCCTTCCGGTGGGTAAGGCCACGTCAATCACAGTCGGCGTTCAGGCCTGGTCGTCGGGTTCGGACGGATAGATGTCCGCGCCCCATTCGCGGTCCCGTTCGGGCGCAACCGGAATCTCATAGAGAGCCTCGCGCAATACGTCGCGCTGAATCTCGGCCTGCGCCTTACGTTTGATCGCCTCGGCGATCACCAGCGTGAGCAGATCGGCCGACGGCGCGGCGAATAATGGCCGCTGCCGCGCAAAGAGCCGCTGGTAGGAGAAACCGGCGCCTTGCGCCGTGCTGTGGTGATCCAGCCGCAATGCGGCCGGCTTGCTGATCGTTTTCATGACACCCCCGAATGAAGAGCCATCTCAAGACCATCTCCAGGTAAGCCGTGGCCCCGCGAGTGGGGGGGCCCCGGGGCCGGGTGACCTCGTAGGGGGGGGCGGGCTTTTGT
>NZ_JAQQFL010000040.1:0-86988 GCF_046026025.1 Paraburkholderia fungorum
CGAGCGCCTGGTACAGCGTGGCGAATTCACGCGTCAGCACCCCGATCGACCACGCGTCCGAGACGATGTGATGCATCGCGAAGTGCAGCACGTGCTCGTCTGGTGCGACGCGCACCAGCGACACCCGCAGCAGCGCGCCATGCTCCAGATCGAATGGCCGGCGCGACAGGTCCGACAGCAACGACTTCAGGCGGGTGTCCGTGTCCGATGTCGATGTCGATGTCGATGTCGATGTCGATGTCGATGTCGATGTCGATGTCGATGTCGATGCCAGATCGTATTCCGCCCACTCATACGGCGTGTCGTCGATCACCTGCCATGGCGTACCGTCAACGTCCTCGAAGTGGCATCGCAGCGACTCGTGACGCGCCGCGAGATGACCCAGGGCCCTCTGCGCGGACTCGATATCGAGTCGCCCGTCGAAACGGACCGCCGATACCATGTTGTAGCTCGCACTATCCGGCTCCAGTCGCCACAGGAACCACAACCGCTCCTGCGCGTACGACAGCGGAAAACGCTCGCCGCGCGGCGTAAGCGGCACGATCGGCAGACGGCCGGCGGGGATGCCCCGTTCAGCGAGACGCGCGCGAAATACCTCGCGCTTCGGCGCCGGCAATCCGGCATAAGCCTTCGATATCGCCAGCATTTCGTCGGCCATTCCGTTCATCGTCTCGCTCATCTTTGCCCTCGTGGACCGGCTTCACAAGCCGATCTGATATCCGTGCCGAACCGCTATCGAAGCGGGTCGGCAGTGTGTTTTTTGCAGCCGCTCTTCAGGTGCCGCGCGCTCAGCGCGTCGGTTCGACCGGCTGCCGGCGCTGTACTTCATCAGTTGCATCGTCCGCGTCCGCTACGTCCGTCATGTCCGCTACGTCCGTCATGTCCGCCACGTCCGCTACGTCCGTTACTTCCGCGGAGGGCCGCTGGAGCGTGCGCGATGCAGTCGCGCTGCTGTGCTGGGTCGCTGCCTGACCAGGATGCGTTTGCGCTGTCGCATGACTCGCCGCAACAGGCGGCATGTCGGTCTTCGCATCCACCTTGACTTCCGCCTTCGCCTGCGCCGCATTGCGCGCGCGCCGGCTCAGGAACGGACAGGCGTCCACCGCTGCAACATCGAGATCGTCGAGGAAGTACTGCTTCCATTCGAGATTGCCCGCGTCGCCGTAGAAGCCGAGATCCGGATGTGGCGGAACGTCGTCCCAACGACGCAG
Source organism: Paraburkholderia fungorum (assembly GCF_046026025.1). Classification (GTDB taxonomy): domain Bacteria; phylum Pseudomonadota; class Gammaproteobacteria; order Burkholderiales; family Burkholderiaceae; genus Paraburkholderia; species Paraburkholderia fungorum_E. The sequence goes on from NZ_JAQQFL010000040.1 coordinate 1,212, forward strand.
ACGTTCGCGCACCTGATTGCGCGCCTGACGCCCGATCACCTTGTTCGTGATGGTGTCGACGAACACCGCGCGAGGCTGGAACAGCAGCACCATGCCGGGACCGAGATTGCGGCTATGGCGCTGAGCAAACGACGGACACGCGCACACCACGAACATCTGGATGCCGCCGAACGAAAACTCCCACTCCTCGTGCGACGGATCGGGCTGGTGGTCCGCTTCCGGATCGGGGTCCTGATCATGCAGAAATTGCAGGGTGTCCCAGAACAGATCGTGATACTCGTCGTGCGACAAAGGCTCGGCATCCGGCTCGAAGAAAATCGCGATGTTGTTGCGCCGGTACTCGGCACGCGACGCGAGCGCCGCGAAGGTCGCCATCGTCGCGGGCAGCGTGCTGGTGTCCTTCTCGTTGACGAACGCATAGAACATCTCGCCGCGCCGCTCGGCAATCGTGCCGAAGAAACACGGATACTCCGGGTGCATCACCTGGTCGCGCAAGGTCGCATACGACTCCGGCAACCACGCGGGCACATCGGTGAGCCCGAGCTGCGCGCCGAGAATCGTGCGTGAGCGCCAGTCGCTCACGCCGCGTGCTGCCGGGTCCTGCTGTTGGTCATCGATCTCAGCGGGCATGGCCCTCTCCAATGAAGACTCAGACATGGTGTTTTGCATATGGCGTTATGCCGTTGTGCTGCCGTTGTGCATCAGGCTCCGCGCATCTCCGCCCGGTCCACTGAGCCGGTCGACGCGCCTGCGTGCAGAAATCGCACGCAAACAGAGGCCCTCCGGCGTGCGCGAACGCATCCGTCGAGGGTGTCGGGTAAAACGAAAAATGCGAGTCTTGCCGTGCCGGCTTGCCCATCCGCGCGGCACGCTATCGCATCAGGTCATAAGCTCAGCTCATGACGTCACGGCGATTGCAGCGGCCGTCTCCGTGGGGGTTCTAGCGACGGGTGCCGTGCCGGCGTTGGCCGGCACCGGCCGCGTATCGGGCGGCAATTCGGCGATCCATTCGTCGGGGATGATCGGCTGGTGATAGGTGCACTCGGCGGACGTCACGGTCGAACCGTGCAGACGGCCATCGGGAATCAGCACCATGTCGCCGCGCGTCATTTGCAACTGCATGCCGACGTTGCCCCAGAAAATCATGTCGCCGCTTTCGATGACGACCAACCGGTGATCGTTATGCACATGCGTCGTCGAACACATTTCGCGCGGCTCGACGAAGGTTTCGCGATCGATATCGGGCCGTTCGGCGTTGATACGCTGATCGATGCCTTTGGCAAAGCGCACGTACTGGTCGATCGACGACAGCCAGCGCAGTTGTTCGCCGAGGTCCCAACGCGCGCGACTTGCGAGCTTGACGGCAGCGCCCCAGCCCTGGCCAAAGCGATACCGCCCTTGCGCGCCGTAACGCGCTTCGAGCTGAGCGAGCGCGGCGTCGAAACGGGCAACGAGCGATGCAAGCGGATCGGCGCCGACGTTGGCGCTTGCATCCCGGTTTGCATCCCGGTCCCCACTCGCATGCGCCGCGCCGCGCGGCGACGGCGCGACCAGATGGGGACAGGCTTCGGCCAGCGCCATCGAAAACGCCAGCGCTTCGGCTTCGGCGGCGAACGCTGCGCCCAGCAGCGCGAACGCACGGTCGGGCCGCGAGCCGAGGGCATACAGCAGGTTCACTTTCGCGAGGCTGGTCGGCAGGTAGAACTGCCAGTACGAATGTTCCCGGCGCGTGAGGCCGGTAAATCCAGCGACGCGCGCAAGCGACGCATCATTGGCGGCGTCATCGAGGATGGGACAGTTCGCACTACCGATCGCATCGAAATAGCCCGACGCCACCGCGCGCCCAACCGCGACATGGCGAGACGGCGCGAGGCTCCAGCGCTGGATCATCACGAAGCGCAGGCCCTCGGGCAGATAGTCGTTGCGCATCAGCGTGCCAAAAGCATCGCGCCAGAACGCGCTTTCCGCGTCGATCAGTTCGTGGAGACTTGCCCGGTATGCGTGCGCGTCGTGCTGGGACGACGCTTCATCGCCGACAAACGTGAACGCGTAGTTCTCGAGAAACGGCCGGATGCGGGCGCCGAGCACCTGATTGCGCTCGCTGTAATAGCCGTCGAAGCGCGCGAATTCGTCGGCGTCGACGCTGCGCGGCAGGCGTGCGATACCGGCTTCGTTGAGCGTCAGCAGCAATCGTTGCGATGCGAGCGACGGCAGACGGCTCACCGTTTCGGCCCGGATCGGCTTCTTGAACAGCAGGAAATCGAGGTCTTCCGGGCGCAACGGACGGCGATAAAAATCGTCGTCCAGTTCGAGCTCCTCGACCGCCGCGCTGCGAAAACCATCGTGCGCGGCAAATTCCTTGATCAACGGAAGTATCTCGTCTCGCTGATCAAGGTACGGCGAAAAATCAAAAAGCAGAGTTTGCTTGTCCACGCAGAATCTCCATGAAACGCACATTGATTGTGTGTCGATGACGTGGCTTCGTCAGGCGGCCGCGACGCGCCGTTCCGGCGTGCCGCGCTGCACGTGTGCTCCGGTCGCGCGACACAGGCTGTCGCTCACGAGCTCGATCACCGCATCGCGGTGCGTGTTGATAAAAAAGTGATCCGCGTCGAGCGACGTCAACTGAAACTCGCCAGTCGTTTCCCGCGACCACGCGGACACGCTCTGCGGGTCGTCGTCGAGAATCGGATCGACGGCGCCCGTGAAAGCATGCACGGGGCAGTGAAGCGGCACGCGCGAGCGGTATTCGTATGACCCGCACAGATGAAAATCGGCCCGCAGAAACGGCAGCACAAGCTCCATGAACTCGCGGTTTTCGAGCAGTTCGTCAGGCATGCCGTTGAGCGAGCGCACTTCGTCGATGAACGTTTCGTCAGGACAACTCAACCAATGTAGCTCCCGTTCCCGCCGCGATGGGGCCGTGCAGGCCGACGCGCCAAACCACACTGGCGAAACGCCATAGCCGGCCCTGACCGCATGGGCGAGTTCGATTCCGATGAGCGCGCCCATGCTATGGCCAAAGATTGCAAACGGCTCGTTCAGATGAGGCCGCATGTCCTCGACAAGCAACGCCAGCAGTTCAGGCCACCGGTGTATCGGCTGCATATTGCGACGTACGCCACGGCCCGGTATATGCAGCGGCGCCAGCCTGATCCAGGCCGGCAGACGTGAGGGCCACTCACGGTAAATCGTAGCGTTGCCGCCTGCATAAGGCAGACAGAACAACGTTACGGTGCGGCTGGAACCAACGGGCCGGGTCATACCGACGATCCTTAATGCGCTTGCGGCTGCGCAGCTTCCGGCGCCGCGCCACTGCCATCCATTGCCCGGCGCAAGCTGGCCGGCCGCATGTCGGTCCAGTGCTCCTCGATGTAAGCGAGGCACTCAGCCTTCTTCCCCTGCTTACCCACCGCCCGCCAGCCGCCTGGTATCTGCTTGTAGCCCGGCCAGATCGAATACTGTTCCTCTGCGTTGATCACTACCTCGAATTCAGCATTCTCATCATCCCAACTCATCGCGGCCCCCTGTCATTTCCGGCATGTCACACACTGTCCTTCCACTAATCGACAGCGTCCTATGCATTACGCAACAAAACTCATTTCATTTTCTAAATGAGAACCATTCGCAAACGCCCGTGAAAGTTAGGCTGTGCGAGCCCTCTTGTCAAGATTTTTGACGAACTTTCGTATCAATCGATCCGCCGCTTCGACCTCGACCCGACAACGCTGAAGAAGCGCCATGACCGCGTCCCTCCCCCTTTTTCATCGCTATATGCCAAGTAACTTGTCGCGTAATGAGAATCGTTTATACTTCGCGGCGATATTTACCCACTTAGGGCCACTGCGTGTTCGAGGTCCTTCGCGGTAACCCTGTGGATGCATAGTAGAAAGCCTGCGTGACGAATGCGTTACCGGGTTTTCATCGAAAACCGAGCGTCACGTCAACGGTCCGCGGTCATGCGCGGACTGTTGTCTTCTCCTGCCGAACCGTTCAATGAGACGAATATCCAGACGACATACACGTACCGGCATTGTTGTGATTCTCATCTTGCTGATCGCACTGGGCGTCTGGACATTTTTCCTTCGGGCCGTCGAACACGTCGATACAGTCAGCATTGGCCGGGGCGATATCGAGTCCAGTGTCACAGCCCTGGGGACGCTGCAGCCGCATAGCTATGTCGACATAGGCGCGCAGGCGTCGGGGGAAATCCGCCGCATCCACGTCCAGCCTGGCGACATGGTTCGCAAAGGACAGTTGCTGGTCGAGGTCGATCCCAGCATTCAGCAGGCCAAGGTCGACGTCGATCAGTCCGCGCTCGCCAGCCTGCGCGCGCAACTGGTCAGCGCCCAGGCCCAGCGCGAACTCGCGCAACAGCAGTATGACCGGCAGCGGCGCATGGCATCCGAGGGTTCGACACGCGACGAAGACTTGCAGACCGCGTACGCCACGCTGATGTCGGCGCGCGCCACGATCGACAACGTGCGGGCCCAGATCGATGGCGCGCAGTCCAACCTCAAAGGCGATGAAGCGCAGCTCGGCTATACGCGTATCTATGCGCCGATGAGCGGCACCGTCGTCACGCTCGATGCGCGCGAGGGACAGACTCTCAACGCCACCTATCAGACACCGACGATACTGCGGATCGCCGACCTGTCCACCATGACGGTGTGGACCCAGGTTTCCGAAGCCGACATCTTGCGGGTCAAGCCCGGCATGCCGGTCTATTTCACGACGCTGGGTTCGAGCGAGCGCCGTTGGACCGGCACGGTCCGGCAGATCCTGCCCGCGCCGCCGAACCAGGCCAGTTCGTCCAATAGCAACCAGCAAGGCAATCAGTCGACGGCCCAGCCCGCAGGCAAGGTGGTGCTGTACACGGTGCTTTTCGACGTTGCCAACGGCGACGCGCAACTCATGCCGCAGATGAGCGCTCAGGTCTTCTTCGTCGCGGCGAAAGCGCGGAACGTGATCGTCGCGCCACTTGCCGCGATGGCGTCGACGGCTGGACAACCAGGCGCTTACACGGCGCGGGTAGCACTGGATGGGCGCATTGTGACCCGCGAGGTGCGGATCGGCGTGCATGACCGCCTCAGCGGCGAGGTCCTGGCAGGACTGAAGGCCGGCGACCGGTTGGTCACCGGTGTGCGCCGAACGCGGGCCATCGACGGGAGATTTCAGTGGTAGCGGTTGACGGCACGACAGCCGCAGGCTCGGGCCCATCCCCACTGATCGAGCTACGGGATATCCGCAAGTCATACGGCGGCAAAACCGAGGGCCCTGACGGCAAGCCATTGCCGGCGGTCGATGTGCTGCGCGGCGTCAGTCTGTCCATCGCAGCGGGGGAGTTTGTCGCGATCGTCGGCGCATCGGGTTCGGGCAAGTCGACGCTGATGCACATTCTCGGATGCCTCGACCGCCCGAGCGCCGGGCGGTATCTGTTCGCCGGGCAGGACATCGCGGATTTCAACGCCGACGAACTGGCCTGGCTGCGTCGCGAGGCGTTCGGATTCGTCTTTCAGGGCTATCACCTGATCGCCACGGAATCGGCACGGGAAAATGTCGAGGTGCCCGCGATCTATTCCGGCGTGCCGGTCGCCGAGCGCGAAAAGCGCGCGGCAGCGCTGCTCACACGCCTGGGTCTCGGAGACCGGCTCGGCCATCGCCCCAGTCAGCTTTCCGGCGGACAGCAGCAGCGCGTTTCGATCAGCCGCGCGCTGATGAACGGCGGCCACATCCTGCTGGCCGACGAGCCGACGGGCGCACTGGATTCCCGCAGCGGCGCCGAGGTCATGCTTCTGCTGGAAGAACTCGCCGAAGCCGGACATACCGTCATCCTGATCACGCACGACCGCGAGGTCGCCGCGCGCGCGCATCGCACCATCGAGATCCGCGACGGCCAGATCATCGCCGACTCCACCGGCGGCCCGGTATCGAGCGGGCGGGCTTCGCTGGATGCCAGCACGTTTCTCGCCTCGATGGCCGACGGAGCCGCGCACACGGCGTCATTCATGGCCGACACGCATGAAGCGCTGCGCGCGGCATGGCGGGTTCTGTGGATCAACCGCTTCCGCACCCTGTTGACCCTGCTCGGCATCATCATCGGCGTGGCGTCGGTGATCGTCATGCTGGCCATCGGCGCCGGCACTGAGCACCAGGTGATCGAGAAAATGGCCAGCTTCGGAACCAACCGGATGTACGTGATACCGGGCGGCGACAATCCTCGCGGACCGGGCGGCACCCTCTCCGAAGCCGACGCCGATCTCGTTCGGCAGATGCCCAACGTCACCGCCTCGATGCCCTTTCTCCAGGGCAACGTCACCGTCCGCTACAGCAACATCGACGTGCAGGTGCCGGTGTGGGCGGTGACGGAGGACGCCTCGCGCGTGCTGAACTGGAAGACCAGCCGCGGCATCTTCTTCACCGGCACGGATGAACAGGAGCTCGCCACCGTGATTCTCCTTGGCAAGCGCGTACGCGAAAAGCTCTTTGGCAACACGGATTCCGTCAGCCACTATGTACTCGTCAATAACGTCCCCTTTCAGGTCATCGGCGAGCTCGAAGAAAAAGGCGCGACCTCCGGGGATTCCGACGACGACAACGTGGTCCTGATGCCGTTTTCGACCGGCGGCCGGCGGATACTCGGCACTACGAACCTCTCGTGGATTTCGGTCCTGGTCGACAGACTCGATCTTGCGGATCAGACCGCACAGCAAATCACCGATACGCTCGAAGGCAGTCACCATATCCGCGATTTTCAGGTATTCAATCGTGCAGCCTCGGTGAAAGCGCAGACCGAAACGCAAAACACGCTGACCCTGATGCTCGGCATGATCGCCGCCATTTCATTGCTCGTGGGCGGCATCGGCGTGATGAACATCATGCTCATGACGGTCAGGGAGCGCACCCGCGAGATCGGTATCCGGATTGCAACCGGCGCACGCCAGCGCGACATTCTGCGGCAGTTCCTGACCGAAGCAACGCTGGTTTCCGGCATCGGCGGCGTTCTTGGCGTTGTCTTCGGCCTGATGGTCGGCGCAGCCTTGATGGCCTGGAGTGTTCCCGCCATTTTCTCGGTGCGCGCCATTCTCGGCGCCTTCACCTGCGCGCTACTGACCGGACTGGTATTCGGCTTCATGCCGGCCCGCAAGGCCGCAAGCCTCGATCCTGTGATCGCACTGGCAAGCGAGTGAAGCGATGAAACACTGGATACCCGGCTTCATCATTCTCGGATTGTACGGATGCGGGACTCCCGCTCCCGTCGACAGCGGCATCACCCCGCCCGCGACATGGCAGTATTCACCGGCCGCCGCTGCGCACACCACCCCGGCCCGGACAGACTGGTGGACGGAGTTCGGCAATAGCGAACTGAACAGCCTTGTCAGGCAGGCGGACACGAACAGCTTCGACCTTGCGGCATCGATTGCGCGCGTCGAGCAGGCCCAAGCCAGTGCGCGGATCGCGGGTGCCGCACTGCTGCCTACCGTGTCGGGTTTTGCCGATGGCAGCAAGCAAGGCGGCCTGCTTGTCAGCGACACCGAGTTGGCCGGAACGGCCTTCGACCTCGGTCTCGCCGCCAGCTACGAACTCGACTTCTGGGGACGCAACCGTGCGCTTCGCGATGCGGCGCTCGCCAAACTTCGCGCCTCCACGTTCGACCGTGACACCGTAGCGCTCACCGTGAACGCTGACGTCACCAACACCTGGTTGCAGACCGTAGCATTGCGCGAACGATTCGGCATCGCCCAGGAAAACCTGAGGATTGCAAAGCAGATTCTCGCCACCGTCGAATCGCAGTTCAGGGCGGGGGCGGCAACGCCAATCGATCTTGCCCAGCAGCGTGCCGTTGTCGCCGCGCAGCGCCGTAGCGCCACCCTGCTCGGCCAGCAGGCAAACGACAGCCAGGCGACGCTTGCCGTGCTGCTCGGCATTCCGGTTTCACGCCTGCAGCTTTCGACAACGGCACTGGACGAACTGCGTATCCCGGGCACGGATGCCGGGGTACCTTCAGCGCTGCTGGTTCAGCGTCCCGACCTCGCGCGTGCCGAAGCACAGCTTCAGGCAGCCAGTGCGAATATCACGGCCGCGCGTGCCGCGATGCTGCCGGGCGTCACCTTGACAGGTTCAGTCGGGTTCGGTAACGACCGTATTCGTACGCTGTTCGACAACTCCCTATACAGCATCGCCGCGGGATTGACCGCACCGATCTTCAGTGGCGGATCACTCGCGGCGGGCCGCGATCTCGCCGTCTCGCAGAAAGAAGAACTGCTCGCCAATTACCGGCAGGCGATCATCGCCGCGTTCGGCGACGTCGAGCGCGCTCTCAATGCGGTCCAGGGGGTCGATGCGCAACGCACGGCGCAGGACGAAGAACTTAAGGAGGCGCGACGCGCCCTTGAACTGGCGCAGAGCCGGTATCGGGCTGGCGCGGAAACCTTGCTCGTCGTACTCGCCGCGCAGCAGACGCGATACCGCGCCGAGGATGAGAACGTTCAGTTGCGGCTGGCGCGTTTGCAGGGCGCGGTGGCGCTGTTCCGGGCGTTGGGTGGTGGCTGGCGCGAAGACGGGGCGCAAGCCGGAAGCGATCGTAGCGGGTGATGGTGGGTGATGGCGGGTGATGGGCCTTCTGCGCGAACGAGAAGTTTTACGCCTTGCGGTAAAATCGGGTTTTGATTCAAGCCGTCTGGCCGCCCCATGTCTTCAGCTCAAACTCCCAGTCCGCGCCGCGTATCCGTCGCGCCGATGATGGACTGGACCGATCGTCACTGCCGCTCGCTGCATCGCGTGATATCGCGCCATACGTGGCTCTACACCGAAATGGTCACGACCGGCGCGTTGCTGCACGGCGATGTGCCGCGCCATCTGGCGTTCACGCCCCACGAAGCGCCGGTTGCCTTGCAACTCGGCGGCAGCGAGCCTGCAGACCTCGCGCGGTCAGCCCGGTTGGGCGAGCAATGGGGCTATGACGAGATCAATCTGAACTGCGGCTGCCCGTCCGAGCGCGTGCAGCGCGGTGCGTTCGGCGCTTGTCTGATGAACGAGCCGCAACTCGTCGCCGATTGCGTGAAGGCAATGCGCGATGCCGTTTCAATACCGGTGACGGTCAAGCACCGGATCGGCGTCGATGCGGTCGAGGAATATGGTTTCGTGCGCGACTTCGTCGGCACGATCGCGGACGCCGGTTGCAACGTGTTCGTCGTGCATGCGCGCAATGCGATTCTCAAGGGCTTGAGTCCGAAAGAAAACCGCGAGATTCCGCCGCTCAAATACGACTACGCGTATCAGTTGAAGCGCGACTTCCCGCATCTGGAGATCATCATCAATGGCGGCATCAAGACGCTCGATGAAGTGGAGACGCATCTCCAGCACGTCGACGGTGTGATGCTCGGGCGCGAGGCTTATCACAACCCTTATGTGCTGGCCGATGTCGATGCACGCTTCTATGGCGCGACGGATGCACCACTCACGCGCGAACAGGTCGAGGCGAAGCTGATCGAATACTGCGCGGCTGAAATGGCGCGCGGCACGTACCTTGGTGCGATCACGCGCCATGCGCTTGGCCTCTATCGCGGGGAAGCCGGCGCACGTGGATGGCGTCGTGTGTTGTCAGATAGCAAACGTCTGGCGGCACGCGATCTGGGCATCTTCGACGAAGCAAGACAGCATCTGCGTGAGCCCGTCGGAATTTTTGAATAAAGGACTAGGCAAACGGGATTCTTGTTCGTATAATCTCGTTTCTTCATCGGCGAGCCAAGTTTCTCAGCAATGAGTCGCTTAGCAAGTCAAGCAGATGTCAGTGGTGGCTGTAGCTCAGTTGGTAGAGTCCAGGATTGTGATTCCTGTTGTCGTGGGTTCGAGCCCCATCAGCCACCCCAAGAATTCAAGCAGTAAAAGTTTGATCAAACGGCGTTGTGAGAAATCACAACGCCGTTTTTGTTTTTGCATTGCGACTCATCGGGAAACACGTCGTCACGCCAACGCCTCAAAACAAAACCCCGCCGAAGCGGGGTTTTCAATTGGGAAAGAGTCAGTCGATCAAGCCAGCCTCACTTCAAGGCGTCTGCCAAGAACAGCAAACGCGGACTCGACCATCTCGATCTTCGATGAATGACGGAAATTCAAAAGACGATCGACCTGCACCTGATTGACCTTCAATCGGCGCGCCAACTCCGCCTTACGTACGTTCTGCAGCAGCATCTCGTTTGCAAGCAAAACCTTCGAAGTTACGAGCGCAGGAAGCGTTATGACGCGCTGGCCGCGCTTTGCCCTGGACGGCAATGGGATGGACCGCTTCTCCGAAAAGTAGATCTCAAGCGCAGCCTCCAATGCGTCAAGGGCTTGCACGGATGCATCATCTTCGTTCTCTCCAACGGTGATCGCTTCAGGCACGTCCGGAAACGTGACGAGGAGCGTGCCATTGGAATCCGGCGTCAGCTCGATGGGGTACGACAACATTACGATTCTCCAGTGGGACTGCCTCAGGCAAAACACAAAGCTCGCGAGTATCGGAAGAGGCCCTCTCGGCCTCTCCTGCTCATTCAATTGATACCAAGCTGCCTCTTGATCGCCGCGACGAGATGGGTACCCATTTCTCTGGCGCCGTGATCCGGAAAGATAGTTGTCTTGCCGTTGAGCGTAACCCGGTAGTGACTTGAACCGCTCCTGTGCTTTTCGAATGTCGCACCTTGCTTCCTCAGCCACTTCCTAAACTCGCTGTACTTCATGTTCCTCCTCTTGTTTGAGCAAGACGAGGGAAATTACAACACAAATGTTGTACCCAAAAAACCAAAAACACAACACTTAAGTTGTATTAAACGAGATGTAAAAAGGCGTAAACGGAAATTGCCGCGAGGCAATAGGCGCAAGACGCACCAGCAGGCGCTGCGCCCATGAGGCGGCACTGCGGTGCAAGTCAGTGCAAGTGCAATGCTGACTGCCGACACCCGTAGCGTCGAACCGGGCTAGGGCGACATCAGAAACCACCATAACCGCCCCGCCAACCCGGTTTTCAGCCGCAAAAACCGCTTGGCCGGCGGGGTCAGACCATCGCTGACGCCCGCCGTATATACGTTTGGCGGATTATTTCAGTGGCGAGAATAGTAATTTCAGATTATCGGTACAAATTTTCAATAGTAGGGGTATACACTGCCTTCCATCGACGTTGCAGACACACCCCTACCGGCTCCTGCGACGCCTTCCTGAAATGAAATCGAAACTTATCGGAGTCACACCATGAAGACCAAGCTCATCGCCGCCCTGCTGGTTGCTGTTTCTGCCTCGATCGCTGCTCCCGCATTCGCTAGCGGCTACGGCCCGGCACCGTTCTATCGTCCGGCAGTTGGCGCGCCGGCTTCGCAACAAGGTCAAAGCGCGCAAACCGTCGCAGCTGAACGTGCTAACGCCGAATCGAATGCATACGGTGGCGTGAACACCGTGTCGTCGCAATCGGGTACGCGTGCACCGGCTTCGTCGGGTCCGCAATCGGTTTTCTTCGGCCACTAATCTGTCGCTGTTGAAGGCTGCCGTTCACAAGACGGCAGCCGAACTGGGCGCCGCGCATGCAGCAATGCATGCCGGCGCCCAGTTCCGTTTACCGTGCGACGGCAGCAGCCGCCGCGCCCGCGACATCGAGCCCCGACCCTTGCTTCGTCACGCCTGTCCCTGCTCCCCTTCCGGCGATTCGCAGAACCGGATTCGGTTACCGAACGGATCGACCGTCTCCAGCACTTTCCCCCACGGCACCTCTTCAACGCCCGGTTTGCCGTACTTGTAGTCTTTGCGCTGCAGTTCGGCATGCAACGCGTCGATGCCCTGCATCGGCACGAAAATCGTCGAGCCCGGCGTCGCGTCGCCATGATGCTCGCTCAAGTGCAAAATCAGGTCGGAACGGCGCACCTGCGCGTAGAGCGGGAAATTGGCCTCGAAGCGGTGTTCCCAGTCGACGGTGAAGCCGAGAAAGTCCACGTAAAACTCTCTGGCCTTCTCTTCAGAAAAAATACGGATGATTGGAATAGCGCGCGCCAGGTGCATTGCGGTCCCCAACAAGTCGATGTGAAACCGTCAGCTTAATCGAATGAACTTGCGGGTTCCGGCGTCTACGGTTATCCGGTGAGACCGGCATCGATCGTTTCGCGCGCCGCCTTGAAGCCCGCCTGCGCCGCGGCACGCTCGGTGGACCATAAGGTGTCGATGTGGACGAGCCGCCAGTCGACCAACACCGCGTCATCGCGCAACACCCGAAAATGCGCCTTCACGCCGCTCAGCACCTGTTCGACCGCGACTTCGATGTCGTAGTCCTGATAGCGCTCCTGATAGTCGCCCATGTCGAGGCCCTTCGGCTCCATGATCGCCTCCTTGCGGGGTTCCGTGCCCAGGGTGAAATTCCGCGCGGCCACACCCGTCCGCCGGGCCGTCGTTACGGCACGAAGTATTGACTGGCAAGCCTGCATCCGACGACTAGTCGCAATCGCCAGAAAGGTACTGCCGGCCGCTAACGGTAATCTCGACTTCGCCGCTGCCCACTTCGGCGGCAAGCCCGTTCGCCAGCAGTTCCGCCGCGACGGACTGCGCAAACTTTGGCACGGGCTGTCCAACGCCGACATCGTTCAGGCGCCGCAAAGCTTCAACCGCTTCAGGGCTTAATGACTTCGACATGGCCGTCTCCGTCGTGATGCTGAATTTATCGTAGCAAGTTTCGCGGCCGAACGCAGGGGCGTGTCGAGATAGGGGCGTTACGTGCCCCGGGGAAGGTCACCCGTGCGGCCAACGCGAAATAGCGTTGGCGCGCACGACGGTGCATAGGTGCAAGCGGTGGGGAAAGGCGTGAACGGTGCAGCAGGACTTACAGACGCGCGATCGACACCTCGGTCGACTTCACGAGCGCGACCACCTCCGAGCCGACCTTCAGGTCCAGTTCGTCGACCGAACGCGTGGTAATCACCGAGGTGACGATGCCGAAGGGCGTGTCCACATCGACCTCGGACACTACCGGTCCGCGGATGATTTCCTTGACCTTGCCTTTGAACTGATTGCGTACGTTGATTGCGGAAATGGTCATATCGGGTGACTCCAGAAAAGCGATTGAAAACGGTCAGTCAAGGGATGTCAGACGGCCCAGCGGACGTCTGTCGGCCGCGTGAGGCGGCCCTCGTCACGTGTGTCGTAAGCGCGATGGGACAGCGCGTCGTCATTCGGCGCCGTCTTCAGTACGCGTTGCAACACATGTTCTTCCAGCGCGGCGAAACCGGCCGATGCACGCGCCCGCGGACGCGTCAGCGGCACCGGCTGATCGAGCGCGATGCGCCCGTCTTCGATCAGCAGAATCCGGTCGCCCAGCGCGACGGCTTCATGCACGTCGTGCGTCACCAGCAGCGCGGTAAATTGATGTTCGCGCCACAGCCGTTCGATCAGCGCGTGCATTTCGATGCGCGTCAGCGCGTCGAGCGCGCCGAGCGGTTCGTCCAACAGCAGCAATTGCGGCCGATGCACCAGCGCACGCGCCAGCGCCACCCGCTGACGCTGACCGCCGGAAAGCTGCGCGGGCCAGTCGTTGGCGCGCTCCAGCAAACCGACTTCGGCGAGCACGGCGCGCGCATCCTCACGCGCACTGCGGCCGAGGCCGAGCATGACGTTTTGCAGCACGCTCTTCCAGGGCAAGAGCCGCGCGTCCTGGAACATGATGCGAGTGTCCAGCGGCCGGCCGTCTTCGGTACGCTTTTCGAGCACGCCCGAGGTGGCCTTTTCCAGACCCGCGACGAGGCGCAGCAAGGTCGATTTCCCGCAGCCGCTGCGCCCGACGATGGCGACAAAGCTGCCGCGCTCGATCGACAGATCAAAATCGGACAACACCTTGCGCTCGCCGTACTGCTTGCCGACGCCGCGCAACTCGACTGAATAATCGGCGGAGCGGCGCGCGTCGTTGCGAGCGGATGCGCCCGTCGCCGAGGGTACGATGCCCACGCGCTGATCGCGTTGGCGATCATGCGAGGGATCGGCCCGATCGAAGCCGGCGGCCTCATCCGTGTCGTGATCGATGGTGCGCGGTTGCGCCAGTTCGGCCTCGAGATCGCTGCCCGCGATGCCGCCGAACGACGCCGCCAAGGTGGTTGCGCTCATACTTTCGCTCCTCGTTGATAGGCCGGATGCCAACGCAGCGACACGCGCTCGAGACTCTTGGCCAGCACGTCGGCGAGTTTGCCGAGCCCCGCGTACAGCAGGATGCCGACCACCACCACATCGGTTTGCAGGAATTCGCGTGCGTTCATCGTCATGTAGCCGATGCCGGACTGCGCGGAAATGGTTTCGGCAACGATCAAGGTCACCCACATCAGCCCGAAGGCGAAACGCACGCCGACCAGAATCGACGGCAACGCGCCGGGTAGGACCACGTGCCGGTAGAGCGAAAAACCCTTCACGCCGTAACTGCGCGCCATTTCGATCAGATTGGCATCGACCGAGCGGATGCCGTGGAACGTGTTCACGTAGATCGGGAAAAACACACCCAACGCGACGAGAAATACCTTTGCCTCTTCCTCGATACCGAACCACAGGATCACGAGCGGGATCATCGCCAGCGCGGGAATGTTGCGGACCATCTGTACGGTCGAATCGAGCGCGACTTCGACGGGTTTGAACAGCCCCGTTGCGAGGCCGAGCACGAGTCCGATGCCGCCGCCGATCGCAAACCCCGACACCGCTCGCCATGTGCTGACCTTCACGTCGGCCCACATTTCGCCGGACTGGATCAGCGACCATGCGGCCTTCACGACCGCGAGCGGTTCGGGTAGCACGCGTGTCGAGAGAATGCCGCTGCGCGCCGCGAATTCCCATGCCAGCAGAATCGCCAGCGGCGCGAGCCACGGCGCAAGATGCGCACCGATGCGACGCAAGACCGCGAGACTCGCGCTTGAACGCGCACGTGTTTTCACGTCCGCATTGGCGCCTGCACTCGCGTTCGCGTGCGCATCGACCTCGACGCGCACACCGGTGTGCGAGCCCTGTTCCGCGCTCACAGTGGATTGAGCCATGATGATGTCCTCATTGCTTAACCGTTAAGCGTTCTTGCCGAACCGAGCGATGCGCTCAGCTCGAACTCGCCGCTTTCGGCAGATAATTGTTGCCGACGATCTCGCCGAACGGACCCGACAGCGGACCGCCCGCGGTCTTGATCTGACGGCCCGGCAGCAACGGGAACACCAGTTCGGCGAAGCGGTACGACTCTTCGAGATGCGGATAGCCGGACAGGATGAACGTGTCGATGCCGAGCGCCGCGTATTCGTTCATCAGCGCCGCCACCTGTTCGGGATTGCCGACCAGCGCCGTCCCCGCGCCGCCGCGCACCAGCCCCACGCCCGCCCACAGGTTCGGATAAACCTCGAGTTCGGCGCGCCCGCCGCGCTTGCCGCCGTGCAATGCGGCCATGCGGCGCTGTCCTTCGGAATCCATCTTCGAGAACGAAGCCTGTGCACGCGAAATGGTTTCGTCGTCGAGCTTGCTGATCAGCTTGTCCGCGGCGGCCCATGCCTCTTCCTCGGTCTCGCGCACGATGACGTGCAGGCGAATGCCGAACTTGATCGTGCGGCCCCGCGCTTCGGCACGGGCGCGAATGTCGGCGATCTTCTTCGCGACGGCCGCGGGCGGCTCGCCCCACGTCAGATACGTGTCGATGTGATCGCCCGCGATGTCGTGCGCAGCCGCCGACGAGCCGCCGAACCACAGCGGCGGATGCGGGTTCTGCACCGGCGGGTACAGCGCCTTGCCGCCTTTCGAGGTCAGATGCTTGCCCTCGAAATCGATCGCATCGTTGGTATGCGCGGCGGTGAGCAGCTTGCGCCAGATATGCAGGAACTCGTCGGTGATTTCATAGCGCGTGTCGTGATCGACGAATACGCCGTCGCCTTCCAGTTCGGCCGAATCGCCGCCGGTCACGACATTGATCAAGAGACGTCCATTCGACAGCCGGTCGAAGGTCGCCGCCATGCGCGCCGCCAGACCCGGCGACGAAATCCCCGGACGGATCGCCACCAGAAACTTCAGACGTTTGGTCGCGGCAATCAGGCTCGACGCGACCACCCATGCGTCTTCGCACGAGCGGCCGGTCGGCAGCAGCACGCCCTCGTAGCCGAGCGTATCGGCGGCGACGGCGATCTGCTGGAAGTAGTCGTAATCGGCTGCGCGTGCGCCTTGGGACGTACCGAGATAGCGGCTGTCGCCGTGAGTCGGAATGAACCAGAACACATTCATTTGCTGCTCCTGCTTGTTCGAAACTGGATTAAATGGAGACGTGTGTCACGACGAGGGACGCTGCGTCGGGCGAAAGCGCGCGCGTCGCTGGTCGCGCGCCACCAGCCGTGCGCCACTAGCCGTGCGCCACTAGCCGCGCGCAGCCATCCGGCACGAGAGCCGGGGATGCAAACGCAAGAAAGGACTGAAATACGGCAGTGAGGCGCGGATTAGTTCCGACAGCACAGCCACGAGCGCGCGTGCGTCATGGGGTAATTGAAGATCGGCATCAGGCAGGACATCGCGACGGCTTCCCTCGACCAAACGTGCGCGTGATGCGCTCGATTAAACAGGCTGAAAAACAGACTGAAACAGGTTTAAGCAGGCGACGGCGGCAAACGCCGTCTGTATGGAGAAACAGTCTATGGATCGGGGCCCGGCTTTTGAACGATTTTTTTTAGCTTAGGTTTTCCACTTTCGTGATTAGCCCGACGCTAAAGCATACGGATGTTGCAGCTTACCCACGCTGGAAGCGGGTTGCCCCTCTATATAATGGCGCCACGTTTCCAATAATCCGATGCAGGCCGCGCAAACCACGCCGCCTGAGCTCTCGCGGTGCAATGCATGCAAAAACTCATCCTGCCGTTCGTCTCCGGCTTCCTGGCTTCCCTGTTCTTTCATGAATCGACCCTGGCGCTGCTGCACGCGGCCGGGCTGATCGACCCAACCGGTTTTTCGACCGCGCCGTTTTTACCGCTCGGGCTGCCCGAGTTCATCGCCAACGCAATCTGGAGCGCGTTCTGGGCGGTGCTGATGGCATGGCTGTTGCGCGTGGCGCCCGAGCGGCGCGCGCCATGGGTGCCCGCCTTCGTATTCGGCGGCATTGCCTTGACGGCGGCGAGCGTGTTCGTGGTCGATCCGCTGCGCGGCATCTGGCCGAGCGGCAACATGCTGCCGCGTCTCGCGGTGGGTTTCGCGGCGAACGCGATGTGGGGCTGGGGCGCGCTGGTGTTCATGCGCGCGTTCATGGCGAGCGAAGACGAAGACTGAGCGCCTTGCGTCCTGCTCGCGAGCTTATGCCGGTCTGGCGACCGGCATGGGTCCTGCTGGGGCGTTATCGCTGCTGCCCCGTCTCGCTCAAGACCGCAAATCGCGTAACGGGTGTTCGTTTGCCGGCCACGGGCTTTGGAACATCTTCGCCACATCGGCGGCGCCCACGTCTTCAATGCGCGCAAAACGCCAGCGCGGCGCGTTGTCCTTGTCGATGATGCGCGCGCGAATCCCTTCGATCGTGTCGCCCTGCTCAAAGCTCGTGCGCGTCAGATCGAGATCGCCGCGCAACACGTCCGCCATCGAACCCTCGGCACGCGTCACCACTTCCAGCGATACAGCCATCGACAGCGGCGAACGTTCGCGCAACACACCTATCGTCTGCTCGGCCCACTCGGCGGCGTCGCCACCCTGCTCGCGTTCCTGCTCCAGCGAAGCGAGAATTCGCGCCACCTCGGGCAAGGCGAAATGCCGGTCGATCAACGCACGTATGCTCGCGAGCGGCGCGGCATCGGGCTGCGGCGCGACCTGATGCGCAGCGGTCTCGCGCTCGATACACGCCACCACGTCCGCGCCACGTTCGAACAGTTCGGTGCGCAGCGTGTCGACCAGCGCCGGCAAGGCCGTGTCGTCGATGTAGGCGTCGGCGAGACCTGCGTAGAGCGCGTCGGCGGCGCCGATCGTCTCGCCGGTGACCGCCAGATAACGGCCGAGCGCGCCCGGCGTGCGCGCCAGAAACCAGCTTGCGCCGACATCGGGAAAGAGGCCGATGCGGGTCTCGGGCATCGCCATCTTCGTCGAATTCGTCACCACCCGCAGGCCGCCGGTACGATGCGCGCCCTGTGAAATCCCCATGCCGCCGCCCATCACGACGCCGTTCATCAACGCGATGTACGGCTTCGGGTAGGTGAAGATCGCGTGATTGAGCCGGTATTCCTCGGTGAAAAACGCATCACGCGCGTCCTGCCCGCCACGCTGCGCCGACTCGTATAGAAAGCGGATATCGCCGCCCGCGCAAAACGCGCGCGGATGCCCGCTGCGCACCACCACGGCCAGCACGTCGGGATTTTCGCGCCACTGATCGAGCGCCGCGTGCATCGCGCGAATCATGCCGGTGGACAGCGCGTTGAGCGCCTTCGGCCTTTCCAGTTCGATGAAACCGATGCGGTTGGCTACGTAGGTCGCGACTTCGTCGCTGACAGCGGGTGAGGCGGAAATGGACATGGAGAGCCAGGCGCGATGGCGCAAAATGAATCGGAACTGAACGTTATCACGCGCTCGGCGCTTTGCGCCTGGTGGCGGGTTGGGTCTCCGCGTTGCTGGCCGGTTTGTCGCCCGTGCTGCCGTCCACGTTGCCGGTCGCATTGTTGCCCGCGTTGCCGCCAACATTGCCGGCCGCGTTGACTGCCGCCCCGGCGGACGATTCACGCGGCGCTTCAGCAGACTTCTTCTTCCGCGGCCGGGATGCGCTCGTAGCGCCTTGCGGTTGCCCAGCCTCTTGCGCCCCCAGCCAGGCATCGAGCGCGATACCCACCACGGTGTCCAGCGGCGCGGTCGGGAACACCGGACATGTGAGGTTGAGCGCGACGATGCCGTGCAGGGTCGCCCAGAAAGCTTCCGCCCACACGCCGACTTCCATCGATGCCGGCAAGCGCCCCAACCCTTTCAACTCTTCGATCGCGGAGATCATGACGTACAAGGCGGCAGCGTCCGGATCGGCTGGTTTTGCCGGTTCAACGCCCGCGACACCCGCGACAGCCACGTTGCCGGGCGCAGCAGAAGCCACGACTGGCGTTCCTGCCGCGGCGATCTCCACGGTTTCGTCCGCCGCCCCAGCCTGCACCTGCGCATCCACCGGAGCACCCGCCAGTACAGCGGCCGCGCCGCTCAGCGCCGCGCCCGTGTAGCTCGGGTCTTCCATGAAGATCAGACGGTAGGTTTCCGGATGCGCGACACCGAATGCCACATAAGCGCGCCCGACCGCCTTCAACCGGGCGGTCGGATCGGCAATCTGCGCAAGCGGCACGAACGTCTCCAGCAATTGCGCATAGCCCTCCGCACACAACGCGCGGGCGATCTCATCGCGGCTTGCGAAGTGAAGGTACAGCGTGGCGGGCGAATACTCGATGGCGTCCGCAATCTTGCGCATTGACAGCGCGGCAAAGCCTTCGCGCATCACAATGCGCCGCGCTGCATCGAGGATGCGCTCGCGTAGCGCCTGCTTCTGACGGTTTTTTCGTTCGACGATTCCCATGACAAACATTTTCCGGTTGACAAACTGAAAAGTCAAATTAAACTGAACACTGTTTACTGAACACCGTTCATTAAATTCTCGTCAATCAGTCAGCAATATCCGGGCGCGATATGGCGCCACCATCAGGAGTCGTCATGCAAGCTTTGGGAAAAGTGGGTTTATTCGGCGCCGCGGGTGCGGCAGGTCAAATTATCGCGGCCGCGTTGAGCGCCGCGGGCCGTGACTACCGGGTGATTGGCCGCTCGCGCGCGCCGCTCGAAGCGGCTTTCGGCCACGACCCGCATGCGGAAATCGTCACGTGGAATCCGGACGACCCGGCTTCGATCAGCGCGGCGGCAGCCGGTTTGCAGACCGTGATCTATCTGGTGGGCGTGCCCTACGATCAGTTCGCCGCCCATCCGCCGCTCATGGAAAAAACGCTCGCCGGCGTGACGGCGGCGGGTGTCGAGCGCTTCATCCTGATCGGGACCGTGTATCCGTATGGCCGGGCGCGCAGCAATCCGATCCGCGAAGATCATCCGCGTGAACCCCATACGTTCAAAGGCAAGATGCGGCTCGAGCAGGAAAAACTGGTGCTGGCGGCACACGGGCGCGCCAGCGGGTCGAGCCGCCTGTCGACGCTGGTGCTGCGCCTGCCGGATTTCTACGGCCCCGGCATCGAACGCAGTCTGATCAATGGCGTATTCGAGGCGGCCGCGCACGGCAAGCGCGCGCAGATGATCGGGCCGGTGGATGTGCCGCACGAATTCATCTACCTGCCGGATATCGGCCCCGTGGTGGAGAAACTCACGCGCACACCCGACGCATACGGCCGCTGGTGGCACCTGGCCGGCACGGGCACGATCACGCAGCGTGAAGTGGCGAGACAGGCGTATGCACTGGCGGGCCGCGAGCCGAAGCTGATGGTCGCCGGCAAGACGACGCTGCGCATGCTCGGTCTTTTCAATCCGCTGATGCGCGAGCTGGTGGAGATGAATTACCTGATGACCGAGCCGGTTGTGCTGGACGATGCCGCATTGACGAAGCTGATCGGCCCGATCGCAAAGACGTCCTACGAGGAAGGGATTCGCCGCTCGTTCGACGCCGCGCGCGAGGCGGCGTCGGCAAGCGCGGACACGCACCGGGACCGCGCGAAAACAGCCTGACTGTGGGATGGCGCGTTCCGCAATCCGGGTTTCACAAACGAGAGGAATTGAAGCCCGTTATCTATGCAGCAGCGCCATGCAGCAGCGAATCATCCGGACCAGCCGGATCAAGCCGCCACATTGCCTGGCGGGAAATGGCCGCTCTTGAGCAGCACGGGCGTGCCATTGCTGAGCTGCAAATGTTCGCGTGCAACCGCCTCGATACGCGGACGCCCGGCATCGAACGCGCGCATCCAGCCTTCGAGATCCTCTGAATAGGCACCGAAGTGATCCTCGAGCGCCTCGACCGAGATCGCGCACGGCACAGATTCGCCGTCCACGAGCGCAGGAAACACAACCGTCAGATTGGAGTCGCGGTAAGCAGGCGCATCCGCGGGAAACCGAATTTCCATGGTCGCCTCATCAGAAGTATCCGGCACAAAAGGGAGGACCGGGAAAACCGTCGCCCGAACCTGCCCGCTATGGTACTCGCGCCTGTACTCGCGCGGCTAGATCGCGGTCCAGCGCCCGTCGCCCCGCACCCTTCGCCCTTCGCCCTTCGCCCTTCGCCCTTCGCCCTTCGCCCTTCGCCCTTAGCCCTTAGCCCTTTCATCCGATGTCACGCACGTCGAACAGTCAACTCCGCATGCGAATCGACACGCGGATTGCACTTGTGCCGCCTGCCTCTGTCGAACCGGTTCACAGGCGTGCTCCATGCCGACGCAGCGGCACTATTTCGAGTTCAACGAGCGCAATATGGGAAAATATTTTCTGCAGAACCACGAACTGCCCGAGCCTGATGCGGCAACCAGATGGTTTGCTTACGCCGAAAGCCACGGTATCGACATTCCGGACGCCATTAGCATCTGGGAAGACGCGGCGACCGAAAATGGCACGAAAAGTCGTCAACGGGTTGGCGCGGCGGGCATCACGATCGAAATGCCTTAGCCTCGCTCAAGGGCACACCTCGCGTGTGGCTGGCGAGTCTCGAACCCCATTTGAAAGGAAACATCACGATGCATTTCATGACGCAACTGCGTCGCTCCGTCCGCTTCCGAGCGGGCAGCGCCGCGTTTGTTCTGGTCCGCAAGGCGTCGCTGTTCGCCGCCCTGCCCGCGGCTGTACTGTTCGGCGCGGGTCTGAGCGGCTGCGCATCGTCGAATACCACCTCGCTGATCAATCTGCCTAACGGCCAGACCGGCTTTGCGGTGAACTGCAGCGGCGCCGACGCCGCTTCCAGTTGGGCCTCCTGCTACGTGCAGGCCGGCAAGGCATGTGGCGCGACCGGCTACGACATCGTGTCGAAAGACAACGACGAAGGCGGCGCGGCAGGCGGCAGCATCACGAACGTCGTCTCGGCCAACGTGAAAAACCGCTCGATGATCGTGCGCTGCAAGTAACGCTCAGTGCAAATACTCAGGGCGAATGCTCAGTGCGAATACCCTGGGCGCGTGATCAATGCGCCTGCATCTTCGAAAACATGTTCAGCACGGCGACCCCGGCAATGATCAGCCCGAGCCCGATGATGGCCGGCACGTCGGGCACTTGCCGGTACAACACGACCGCGACCAGCGTAATCAGCACAATGCCGGCGCCGGACCACACCGCGTAGACGATGCCCACCGGAATACTCTTGAGCGTGAGCGACAGGCAATAGAAGGCGATGCCGTAACCGATCACCACGACCGTTGCGGGCAACAGCCGCGAGAAACCTTCCGAGGCCCGCATGGCGGAGGTCGCGATGACTTCGGCAACGATCGCAATGGCGAGCAGTGCATAAGGAGGCATCCGCATCGCGTCAGGCCTTTGCAAGCGCGAGCTTGCTGTAGTCATGGCCGAGGTGGGCACACAGCGCTTCCACCACCAGTTCGTGATCCGCGCGCTGCGGCAAGCCGGATACCGTGATCGAGCCGATCACGCCGGCGCCCGCTACCGTCAATGGAAACGCGCCGCCGTGAGACGCATACTCCGTAGCCGGCAACGCGTGCTTGTCGGCGAGCGTGCTGCCGGCCTGCTGCATCTTCAAACCAATCGCGTACGAACTGCGCCGAAAATGCGCGACGGTGTTGCCCTTGCGACGCGCCCAGTCGACATTGTCCGGCGTCGCGCCGTCGAGCAAGCTGAAGAACAGCGGCTGACCGAACGTGCGTACGTCGATGGCGGCTGCGATGCCGCGCGCCTTGGCCAGTTCGTGCAGAAACGCGCCGATCTGCCATGCGCGGTCGGCATCGAATTGCGGGAACACCAGTGTGTGTTCCTGAGCGGCAATCAACTGTAGATCGTGAGCGATATCCATGGAGTTCAGAGCAAGGTGAGAAGTGAAACGCAGGCCGTTGCATCCGCATCCTGCATCCGGGCGCCGCGCGGAGAACCTGGATTCTAGCGCAGCGCCTTACGGGAGCCTTCTGGTATGCGACACCCGCAATGCGCGCCGCGACGTCGGAGCGTATCGCGCCTGGGAGGCTGCGCCGGATTGGCGTGAAGCGTGGCGTGGCGCGTATTGAAGCCGGTTCTTAAATAGCTATTGCGTGGGCTGCTGCTTTGTTCTATAATCTTTTCTTCGACGGACGCGGGGTGGAGCAGTCTGGCAGCTCGTCGGGCTCATAACCCGAAGGTCGTAGGTTCAAATCCTACCCCCGCAACCAAGCAGCGTTTAGCACGGTTCGAAACGTCGAAACAACATCAAAGGCTTGCCCAACCGGCAGGCCTTTTTTGTTTTCTGCCTCTGCTGCTTACTTATTCTCGTTCTCCGCGCCGCGCGAGCTGTGCTCGTTCTGTACGCCGAATCGTACGCATTCGCACGCATTCTTCCCGTGCTCCTTTTCGCCGCCGCGCAAGCGCACCCCAAACCAAACGCACCCCAGACGCTGCCGAGCGGGCCACGCTCGACGCCATAGCCTCTACGCGCGCACCTCGTCATCCCTGCCGGCTCCCATTGATCCGGACTCCAAACAGATCCGCATGCTTCCTCGACGGCAGCAACCGGCACCCGCATCGACGGGCGTCCGAGCAGCGGAATATCCCCACCCCGAACCCATCCGCGCACTCCGCCATGCCCCGCTCCCGGCAAAGCGCGCCCCGGTGATAAACTCCCATCACTCTTTCTCGTCCCCTTCCTATGAAATTCTGTTCTGTCTGCGGCCACGGCGTCAGCCTGAGCATTCCGCCGGGTGACAACCGCGAGCGCTTCGTATGCGGCAGTTGCGGCACGGTGCATTATCAGAATCCGCGCAACGTGGTCGGCACCGTTCCGGTCTGGGACGACAAAGTGCTGCTGTGCCGTCGCGCGATCGAACCGCGCTACGGCTACTGGACGCTGCCGGCAGGCTTCATGGAAATGGGTGAAACCACCGCCGAGGCGGCTTCGCGCGAAACGCTGGAGGAAGCCGGCGCGCGCGTCGAGGTGCAGAACCTGTTCTCGCTCCTGAACGTGCCGCACGTGCACCAGGTGCATCTGTTCTATATGGCGCGCCTGCTCGACCTCGATATCGAAGCCGGCGAGGAAAGCCTCGAAGTGCAACTCTTCGAGGAACACGAGATTCCGTGGGACGAGATCGCCTTTCCGACCGTCGGCCAGACCTTGCGCTTCTTTTTCGCCGACCGTGCCGCCGGCAGCTTCGGCCTGCATACGGGCGATATCTTCCGCTCGCTGCGCGAAGGCTGAGCGGCACGCATGGTTCCCTGGCTCGGACCTGACGATCCGTTCCCGTCCGTCGAGCGCGCGCTCGGCGCGGCAAGCGGCGCACCCGGCCTGCTCGCCGCCAGCGGCGACCTGCTGCCGTCGCGGCTGATCGACGCCTATCGGCGCGGCATCTTCCCCTGGTACTCGGACGGCCAGCCGGTCTTGTGGTGGAGCCCCGATCCGCGCATGATCCTGCGCCCCGCCGAATTCAAAGTGTCGCCGTCGCTGCGCAAGACGCTCAAACGCGTGCTGCGCGAGGACGCATGGGAAATCCGCGTCGATCATGATTTCGCCGCCGTGATGCGTGCCTGCGCGCAGGCGCCGCGGCGTGGCCAGCGTGGCACGTGGATTACCGCCGACGTGGTCGAGGCCTATTCGTCGCTACACCGGGTGGGCGATGCGCACAGCATCGAAACCTGGTTCGAGGGCAGTCGCGTAGGCGGTTTGTATGGGGTGTCTTTCGGCCGGATGTTCTTCGGCGAATCGATGTTCGCGGAGGTCACCGACGCGTCGAAAATGGCACTCGCCGCGCTCGTCGGACACTTGCGCCGTCACGAAATAGAAATGATAGACTGCCAGCAGAACACGTCGCATCTGGCGTCGCTTGGCGGCCGCGAGATAGCGCGCAAAGCGTTCATTGCGCATGTTCGCGCGTCTGTCGATGCCCCGCCGATTCCCTGGCGCTTCGACAAGACCGTCTTGCGCGATGTCGTCGCGCCGGCGGCGTAGGAAGAATCAGGCCGAATCCGGATCCGTCGCCTACCGAGCCGCGGGTCACGAGCCGCGGGTTGAAATCCGCAAGGCGCCGGGTTTGCAATACCAGAGACGCTTCGAGAGCTGCCAACGTGACTCATCCCAACGAGCTGCCTCTTTCGCCGCTTTCCGCGCTGCAATTTTATGCAACGGCGCCCTATCCCTGCAGTTATCTGGATGGGCGCATCGCGCGCTCGCAAGTCGCCACCCCCAGCCACCTGATCAACTCCGACGTCTATACCGACCTCGTCAAAGCGGGCTTTCGCCGCTCCGGTGTCTTCACCTACCGCCCGTACTGCGATGGCTGCCGCGCCTGCGTGCCGGTGCGCGTGCCGGTCGATCGTTTCGTGGCGAACCGCACCCAGCGCCGGATCTGGAAGAAGCACGGCGAACTGGTCGCGACGGTGGCGCCGCTGCATTACGACGAAGAACACTACGCGCTCTACATGCGCTATCAGTCGGCCCGGCATGCCGGCGGCGGCATGGACCGCGACAGTCGCGACCAATACGAACAATTCCTGCTGCAGAGCCGGATCAACTCGCGGCTGGTCGAGTTTCGCGAGCCGCTGCCGGACCGCCCGGAAGCGCCGGGCATCCTGCGTATGATCAGCATGATCGACATCCTCGGTGACGGGCTCTCGTCGGTCTATACGTTTTTCGAACCGGGTCTGCCGCACACCAGCTTCGGCACCTACAACATCTACTGGCAGATCGAGCAGGCGAAGAGCCTCAAGCTGCCCTACGTGTACCTGGGCTACTGGATTCGCGAGAGTCAGAAAATGGCGTACAAGGCGAATTTCCGGCCGCTAGAAGGCTTGATCGACGGTGCGTGGAGAGTGCTTGACCCGGCCAGCATGGATCTGCCGCCGGTCGATCTGGCGATTCAGGGCAGGCGCGGGCCGCTACGGCCGTAGCCATGATGGGCGGCCAGACGCCCACACCATCGCGCCCTGGCCCGTTGGTCTCATGGGCGGCCAGGCGTCCGCACTGTCGCTCCCTGCCCCATTGGTCTCATTAATGCCTTAAAGCCGGTAAAATGGCGGGTTCCCATTTTCCGGCCACCCGGCTCCGTCCCGTGTTCAGTTCCCTCTACCCGCTCGTACGCGCCCAACTCTTTCGCATGGACGCGGAAGACGCTCACCACCTGACCTTGCGCATGCTTGGCGCCGCCGGCCGCACCGGCCTTGCCGGCGTGCTCGCCCCACACGTGCCGGATGCGCCGCGCACCGTGATGGGGCTGACGTTCAGGAACCCGGTCGGGCTCGCCGCGGGACTCGACAAGGACGGCGCGTGCATCGACGGTCTGGCGGCGCTCGGCTTCGGCTTCATTGAAGTGGGCACGGTCACGCCGCGCGCGCAGCCGGGCAATCCGCGCCCGCGCATGTTCCGCCTGCCGCAAGCGAATGCGGTCATCAACCGGATGGGCTTCAACAACGCGGGCGTCGACCAGTTCGTCAAGAACGTGCAGGCCGCGCGCTACCGCGGCACCCTCGGTCTGAACATCGGCAAGAACGCCGACACGCCGATCGAGCGCGCCGCTGAAGACTATCTGTACTGCCTCGAACGCGTGTATCCGTTCGCGAGCTACGTGACGGTCAACATCTCGTCGCCGAATACGAAGAATCTGCGCCAGTTGCAAGGCGCCGGCGAACTCGACGCGCTGCTCGCCGCCTTGAAGGACAAGCAGCAGCGGCTGGCCGACCTGCACGGCAAGCTGGTGCCGCTCGCCTTGAAGATCGCCCCGGACCTCGACGACGAACAGATCAAATCCATCGCCGATACGCTCTTGCGCCACAAATTCGAAGGCGTGATCGCCACCAACACCACACTGTCGCGCACTGCCGTGACCGGCATGCAATACGGCGACGAAGCCGGCGGCCTGTCCGGCAAACCGGTGTTCGACGCGTCCAACGAAGTGATTCGCAAGCTGCGCGCCGAAGTCGGCGAGACAGTGCCGATCATCGGCGTGGGCGGAATTTTCTCGGGCGAGGATGCGCGCGCAAAGCTGGCGGCAGGTGCTTCGCTGGTGCAGCTCTACACCGGTTTCATCTACCGCGGCCCGGCGCTGGTGGCCGAATGCGCGCAGGCGCTGCGTTAAAAGCATATAGACATAAACAAACGGTATTTAAATTTCGATAGTCTGTTTTGTTATGCTTTTGTCTGTTAAAACGTCAGACGCACAAAAAGGAACACGATGAAATTTGGCTTGCTGAAAAAGATCCTCGTCGCCGGCCTGATCGGCGCGTCGTTCACCGCGGTCAGCGCCCACGCTGACGACCTGCTCGACCAGGTCAAGCAACGCGGCACGCTGCGCATCGGTCTGGAAGGCACCTTCCCGCCGTTCAATTCGAAAGCGCCGTCGGGCGAACTGGTCGGCTATGACGTCGACATCGCAAAGGCCGTCGCCGCCAAACTCGGCGTGAAGCCGGAATTCGTCACGACCGAATGGAGCGGCATCATCGCCGGTCTGCAAGCTAGCAAGTTCGACGTGATCGTCAACCAGGTCGGCATCACGGACGCACGCAAGCAGGTGCTCGACTTCTCGCCGGCTTACACGTACTCGGCCGCGCAGTTGATCCAGCGTAAAGACGACACGCGCCAGTTCAAATCGCTCGACGATCTGAAGGGCAAGAAACTCGGCGTCGGTCTGGGCACGAACTACATGGACATGGCGAAGTCGGTGCCCGGCATCGACGTGAAGACGTATCCGGGCGCGCCTGAATACCTGCGCGATCTGGCCGCCGGCCGTCTGGACGCGGCGCTGAACGATCGTCTGATGCTCGCGTATCTGATGAAGAACTCGCAACTGCCGCTGCGCACGGGCGCAACGGTCGGCGCGGGCAACCCGTCGGGCATTCCGTTCAAAAAGGGTAATCCGAAGTTCGCCAAGGCGATCGACGACGCGATGACCCAGCTCGAAGCGGACGGCACGTTCTCGAAGATCTCGGACAAATGGTTCGGCATCGACGTCAGCAAGCCGATCAAGTAATACACGCCTGATAAAGCGAAGGGCGGCATCGTCGACGATGCCGCCCTTCATTTGTTTGCGCGCCAACCCAGGCAACCGCTCATGTCCACCACTTCCCTGCTCGTCCAATCGCTTCCTGTGCTGGCACAGGGCGCTATCCTGACGGTCAAGTTCGCGGTTCTGTCGATGATCTTCGGCCTCTTTGCCGGCGCCGTGCTCGCGGTGATGGGCATCAGCCACAACCGCGTGCTGAACTGGATCGCGCGCGTGTACGTCAGCCTGTTCCGCGGCACACCGCTGCTGGTGCAGATCTTCGTGATCTATTACGGCTTGCCGAGTCTCGGCATTTCGCTCGACCCTACGCCGGCGGGCGTGATCGCGTTGTCGGCGAACGTGGCGGCTTATCTGTCGGAAAGTATGCGCGGCGCGATTCTCGGCATTCCCAGCGGTCAGTGGCTGGCCGCCTATAGTCTGGGACTCTCGCGACGGCAGACGCTGCGTTACGTGATCGCACCGCAGGCCTTGCGCATCGCCGTGCCGAGTCTGTCGAACAGCTTGATCAGCCTGATCAAGGATACGTCGCTGGTGTCGGTAATTACCGTGACCGAATTGCTGCGCAGCGCGCAGGAGATCATTGCGTCGACCTATCAGCCGCTGCCGCTGTACCTCGCGGCAGCCGCGGTCTACTGGGTGCTGTGCCAGGTGCTCGAATGGGTGCAGCACTGGTATGAGCGGCGCCTCGCGCTGCCTTCGCGCCACTGAGCGCCACCCACACCTCGCCGTCAGCTAATCGGCTGGCAACTAGCGGCTGGCGGTGAGCGACGCCGCATCCAGCGGCGCGCCGAAACGCTCGAAGCGCGGTTTGTAGTAGTGATCCGGGTCGAGCGAAAACGCGACGTGACGCGTTCTGCCCATCAATTCCTTGCGCGGAAAGAAGCCGAAGTAACGCGAGTCGGCACTGTTGTCGCGATTGTCGCCGAGCATCAGATACTCGCCTGGCGGCACGATCACCGGCCCGAACGAGCTACGCGGGCTCGGCGCCTCAGGCGCAAGCCGCACCGTATGCACAACGCCGTCGAAGCGCTCGGTCAGATAGTCGCCCGGGGAAGCCGCATCGCCCGGCAGCGGTTTCAGTTTTAGCGGCTGATACGCCGCGCGCACGCCATTGACGTACAGCACGTTGTCGCGCATGGCGATGCTGTCGCCAGGCAAGCCGATCAGCCGCTTGACGATCAACTCATGCGCGGCCGACGAATCGATCGTGACGATATCGCCGCGCTGCGGATCGTGCAGACGCGCGATCGTGATATGCGTGAGCGGCACGCGCAGATCGTAGGCCATCTTGTCGACGAAAATCCGGTCGCCTTCGCGGATTGTCGGCAGCATCGAACCACTCGGCACGACGTTCCAGTCGGCTACGGCGCTGCGGAACAGCACCATCAGGAACAGAAAGGCGACAAGACTCTTGTTGTCGCGCCACAGTTTTCCAAGCATGCGCATCGCAGGCGGCTCCAGTGCAAGGTGATCGAAAGCGGTAGGCACGCGGACCCTTTTTTATTCGAGTCCGCGCGCCCGGGCAAATCGTACCACCGCCGCTGAAAGCAGCGCGGCAACAGGCTTTCAATCCCCCGCGAACTTAAGTCCCAGGGCGGCGCGTGCGGCATCGGCCATGTCGATCATCTGCAGCGACTTACTGTGCGGCATCAACGGGCTCTCCAGTTGACCCGCGCGAATCAGCTCGCAAAAATGCGCGGTCTCGTAGTTCAGACCGCCACCCTCGAACGGTTCGTCGAGTTCGACCACGCGAGCGTCGGCGTAGCGGATCGTCGCGCGCGCCGGATTCCACCAGGGCTCATGAATCGTGACATGGCCGCCTTTGGCCATCAGCAGCGCGTCGCCCTTGCCGTGCAGGTCGAGTCCGCAAAATAGCTGGGCGATACCGCGTTCATGCTGGCTGTTCAGGCTCGCGAACGTATCGACGCCGGTCGAGCCGAGCCGCCCGAGGGTCTGCACCTCAAGCGGCGCACCGAGCCAGTCGACCGCGAGAAACATCTCGTAGACGCCGATGTCGAGCAGCGCGCCGCCCGCATGCTCGAACGACATCGACGGGTGATCGTCCGGGACGCCCGGCACCGAACAGCCGGCGCGCACGAGACCCACCTCGCCGATCGGATCGGCCTCCAGATGCGCGCGCAACGTTCTGTAGAGCGGATAGAAAGGCGGCTTCATGGCTTCCATGAAAAGCCGCTGTTCGGCGCGAGCGACAGCGAGTACGCGCTCGAGTTGCGGTTTGTTGATGGTGGCGGGTTTTTCGCATAGCACGTGCAGACCGGCTTGCAGCGCGGCGATTGCATAGTCGGCGT
Source organism: Paraburkholderia fungorum (assembly GCF_046026025.1). Classification (GTDB taxonomy): domain Bacteria; phylum Pseudomonadota; class Gammaproteobacteria; order Burkholderiales; family Burkholderiaceae; genus Paraburkholderia; species Paraburkholderia fungorum_E. The sequence continues at coordinate 31,624 of NZ_JAQQFL010000040.1, forward strand.
GACTGTCCTGCACGGTGGCGATATAAAGCGCGTCGATACCGCTCGCGAGCAGTGCGTCGAAACTCGCGCACACTTCGCCGCCGAACTCTTCGGCGAAGGCTCGCGCGGGTTCCACGCGACGCGACCACAGCGCGGTCAGCGGCGCATGCGGCACGTGAGTCAGTCCTTGAGCAAAGCGACGGGCAATGCGGCCCGTCCCAACGATCCCCCAGCGAATCATGCCGCCCGAGGAGGCTTCTTGCAGTGCGATTGTCATCGTTCCTTGGAGTCCGTGCGGTTCAGAGCAGGCGCTATTGTGACGCAAGCCGCGCATGCATGCGCGGGGATGCGGCCGCACTGTTCATGAAGCCAGGTCTCTGCAGAAAGACGATCTGTGCCGCTGCGGTAGCGGCCATGGTTCGGCCATGGTTCGGCCATACGCGGCCGCGCTCAGCCGCGCTCCGGTGGTTCCGACGCGACCTTGCTGCCGAGTTCTTCCGTGGCGTAGTCGATCATCGCGAGCGAGGCGCTTTCCGCTTCCTTGGGATCGTGCCGTTCGATCGCTTCGAGCACGCGTTGATGGGTGCTCACGGCCTTCTCCCACAACGCGTCCTTTTGATTGACGATCGGGTTGACGGTCGAGAGCGCGCCGCGAATGATCGCGGCCATCTGTTTGAAGAACTGATTGCCGCTCGCCGCCATGATGCGCGCGTGGAAGAGTTCATCGGCGGCATGGTAGCTGGACTCGCCCGGCTGGATCACGCGGAACGCTTCGAACGCCTCGCGAATCGCCGCGATGTCGGCGGCACTGCCGCGCGCGGCTGCCTGCGCCGAGGCGCGCGGTTCGATCAGGAGACGAAACTCGATCACGTCGCGCAGAAACAGCGGATCGGGCTTCGCGCGAAAACGCCAGTTCACGACGTCCTCGTCGATCATGCGCCAATCGCTCATCGGCCGGATGCGCGTGCCGATCTTGGGCCGCACGTCCAGCATGTCGCGCGCGAGCAGCATCGACAGCGCCTCGCGCATGACGGTGCGGCTGACGTCGAACTCCTTGGACAGCACATCCTGCGGTGGCAGGATGGCGCCGTACTTTTCTTCGACAATGCCGGTCACGAGCCCGTCCATGACTTTGCTGACCAGCGATCGATCCTTGTTTGCCTGTTCCATGACCCTCTCTCCCCGAAGCGGTGTTTGCCCCCGCGTAGCCTGTTGATCAACCGGCCCTGGTGTGTCGTTTTATCGGTGGGTAGTTGCTCTTTTACGATACGTTGCTAGCATCAAAACGGTTGCGCCAGTTGGGAAACGTCCTGAGAGGGTTATCCCTCTGAAGAATTGTTTCTTCTATGTAACGCCGCATATCTTGACGGGCCATAAGCTTGCGTCTCAAGCGTGCCTGCGTCGCAAAATTTGCATAGTGCGAAGACGCACGTAGCGGATCGAATTGTCTGATCCTCATCGCCGGAGCGATTCCACACGGACGCGGAAATCTGGCCCGGCGATCGGATACGCCAGAGGTCGAACATCGTTAAGCATTGAATGAAAAAGCCGAGAGCGAATTGAAAGGAAACCCGCCGCACGCGCGGCTCCGGCACGCACGCGCCGTGAGCGATGTCGTGGCCCGTGCCGCGAACGGCGATATAGGCAGGGTGGGCGGGGTCTCAAAGCGACGTCGCCATCGATGCATAGCGCCCGCCGAAAAAGATTAGCGGCGCGTGTTCGTCGAGCGAAAACACCTGGACTTCGCCAACAAAGAGCGTGTGATCGCCGCACGGATGCCGGTCCACCACGCGTGCCGCGAAACGGGCTGCGGCATGTTCGAGAAGCACCACGTCGGGCAAACCGTCCACCGGTGCAAAGCGCGGCGCGAACCGGCTCTGCGGCTCGCCGGAGAAGTGCCGGCTATGGCGCTCCTGCGCGTCGGACAACACGCTCACGCCGAACAGGGCGCTCGTCATCAGACGCTCGTGCATGCGCGCGCCGTGCCCCACCGATACCACGATCAGCGGCGGCCTGAGCGAACCGGACATGAAGGCATTCGCGGTCATGGCGTGCATGCCGTCGCCACTGCCGGTCGAAATCACCACGACGCCGGTGGCAAAACGCCCCAGCGCATGACGGAAACGGCGCTCGTCGAAGCTCGATACGTTCGGCTCCGCCGGGTTTGAACTGCTCGCGCTCGCGTAGGCTGTGTCCTGGCACGGCCGTGCATATTCATCAGGAATCCGGCATAAATCGAGGTCCTCGGCAGAACCCGGCGATCGTCCGGATCGTGGCGCCCCGCAGCCAACGTGCGCGGAAGACTCGCTCAGCATTCTCGCCATTACAGGAGCTCGAACGTGTTGACGAACGCGGCGCCGTCGCGTTCGCGGCGCCGCGTTCCAAAGAACGGCTGGTTGCCGCGCAGTTGGCGCGTCAACCCGATGAACGGCACGCCGTGCTCGAGGTACGGCCCTTCAGTCTTGCGAAAGCCGAATTGCTCGTAGAAGCCGCGCAGCCCGACTGGCGCGCTCACGCGCGCGGCGTGTCCCGGCCAACGCTCGGCGATCGCCTGCAGCACCCGTTCGAGCAACAGCTCGGCGGTGCCGTCGCCGCGCCGCAGCGGGCTTGTCAGCACCTTGTCGATGGTGATTTCCGGATCTTCGGCGTCGCCGGGTTGCAGGCGTGCATACGCCAGGATCGGCATGGGCCGCGCCATATCCTCGACCGCGAAGACATGCAGCGCGTTCTCGTCACGGCCATCGGCGTCAAGACAGACATGCGATTGCTCGACCACGAAGACCGCGCTGCGCGCCCGCAAGATCAGATACAACTCGCGTGCCGATAGCTGTTCGAAATCCAGCGTTTTCCAATTCATCACATTCCCCAGCGGTAAATACGTTCAGCGAGGACGGCGTGGCACGCCGGCCTCGACGGCCTGACTCGACACGCCGGCCTGTTGTCATGGCTACACGGTACGTCCGCGAAACATGTGTTTCCGTGCGGCATCGCACTGACGCTGGGCTTTGCCGATCCTTAAATACGAAGCATCGGGACAAGGTGTAGCAAGAAGCCGCCAAAACCGCTTCAGCGCATCGTAGAAGCTCGGCAAAGATGCACCCGATCCGTCACCCGACACGGCGCAATGACGCCACGCGCTGCGATAAACGCTCAAAACGACGACATCCGTTCATTCCACGTCGGCAACATTCGAAAGACTGCTCACCAACAAGGGGACACCCCAATATGAAAACAGCACTCCGCCGCATCCTTTCCGAATCAGCCCGCCTCGACGTCGCGCCGGACACCCTGGCCGACGACGCCGATCTCTATGCAGCGGGCCTTTCATCGCTCGCGACCGTGCATCTGATGCTGGCTATCGAAGATGAATTCGGCATTGAAATTCCGGACCGCATGCTGACGCGCCGATTGTTCTCAAGCATCGATTCGATGGCTGCCGCGATCACCGAGCTGCAACAGGCTAAGGCGGCGGCATGAATGCCCCGCTGCCGGACACGCCCACGGTGACGGCGCCACTCGCCGGTTCCGATGCGGTGCAACCCGCCGGCGCGGGCGTCGTGCTGAGCGCGGTCGAAACCGAACCCGGCTGGCGCGCCGCGGCGCAGCGCTGCGCCGCCGTGGCCGCGCAGTTCGCCGATTCGGTGGACCGCGACGCGCGCTTTCCCCACGAAGCTTTCGACGCGCTCAAGCGCGAATGTTTGTTGTCGGCCATGGTGCCCGCCACGTTCGGCGGCGCGGGGCTCTCGCTCGCGGAGGTCGGCGCGATCTGCGAAACGCTCGCGCAGGGTTGCGCCTCCACCGCGATGGTGTACGCGATGCACCAGATCCAGGTGGCCTGTATCGAGGCGCACGGCAGCGAATCGGCATGGCAGCGGCAACTGCTCGCGCAACTGGTCGAACATCAATGGCTGCTGGCTTCGGCGACGTCTGAAGAAACCATTGGCGGCAACATGCGCACCAGCGCCTGCTCGGTCGAGATCGAGGGCGAACCCATGCACCCGCGCTTTCGCATCGAAAAGCTCGCGCCGACGATTTCGTACGGCGCCCACGCCGACGGTATTCTGGTCACCGCGCGGCGCACCGCCGAATCGGCTGCGGCCGACCAGGTGCTGATCGTCGCGTTACGCGAAGAAACGCAGTTGGAAAAGCGCGGCGGCTGGGATTCGATGGGCATGCGCGGCACGTGCAGCGAGGGCTTCCGGCTCGTCGCCACCGGTCTCGCCGAGCAGATCCTGCCTACCCCCTTCGCCGATATCGCCGACCAGACCATGCTGCCGGTCTCGCACACGCTGTGGGCCTCCGTATGGACCGGTGTGGCCAGCGACGCGGTGAATCGCGCGAAAGCCTTCTTCCGCGCGCAGGCCCGCTCGAAACCCGGCGCGATTCCGCCGGCCGGCCTGCGTCTCGCCGAGGCGGTCGGCTTGCTGCAGATGATGCAGGCACGTCTGTCGGTCGCGTTCGATGCGGCGCGCGCCGCCCACCAGGCGCGGCAAGGCGGCTGCCAGGCCGACGCGCCGCTCTCGGCGATGCTCGGCTTCGCCTCCGACATGAATACGCTGAAAACCAGCATCTCGACCACCGCACTGCAGGTGGTGCAGGAAGTGCTGATGATCTGCGGCATGGCAGGCTACAAGAACGGCACGGAATACAGCGTGGGACGCCATTTACGCGACCTCTACTCCGCACCGCTAATGATCAACAACGACCGTATCGCGCAGAACACGGCGAGCCTGTTGCTCGCGCAGCGTCCTGCCGCGCCGGGGAGAGCCTGACATGAACACCATGACCGACACCGCCGCGCTGGCGCTCGAGACGTCCGCCACCGCCCAGCAATCCGCGGCGCCGACTTTCCGTGACGAACTGCTCGCTGCCGGCCTCCTGATCGATACCGGCGAAAACGGCCTGTATGGCCGCAGCCAGATTTTCGAAGACGTGGTGGAGCGTCTGAACGTGGCGATCACCCACCTCGGTGCGGATCAGCAACCGGAGGTGCTGCGTTTTCCTCCCGCCATGCGCCGCACCGATTTCGAAGACAGTGAGTATCTGAAGAGCTTCCCGAATCTCGCGGGCACGATCCATTCGTTCTGCGGCAACGACATGGGCCACCAGCGCCTGTTGCGCGCGCTCGACCAGGCCATGAGCGAGCGCGACGACGAGCGCAGCGAAGAATGGCTGGAACAGCAGCGACCAACCCGTGTGGTGCTCACACCGGCCGCCTGCTATCCGATCTATCCGGTGATGGCGCGGCGCGGTCCGTTGCCCGCCGACGGCCGCACCATCGACGTGCTGTCGTATTGCTTCCGCCACGAACCGTCGCTCGATCCCGGCCGTATGCAGATGTTCCGGCAGCGCGAATACGTGCGCCTCGGCAACGCCGAACAGGTGATGGCATTCCGGCAGATGTGGATCGAACGCGGCTCGCTGCTGATTACGCTCTTGCAACTGCCGGTGGACGTGGATCTCGCCAACGACCCGTTCTTCGGCCGCGGCGGCAAGATCGTCGCCGATAGCCAGCGCGCCCAGGCGCTCAAATTCGAACTGCTGATTCCGGTGGCGAACGCCGACAGCAAGACCGCGTGCCTCTCGTTCAACTATCACATGGACCACTTCGGCGCGATCTGGAAGATCGCGTGCGAAGACGGCGCGGTGGCGCATACGGGTTGCGTCGGCTTCGGCATGGAGCGCATCACGCTGGCGCTGTTCCGTCACCACGGTCTCGACGTCAATGCGTGGCCGGACGACGTGCGCGCACTGCTGTGGGGGGACACCGGGACGCATATTGCGCAAGGGATGCAGGCCTCGCGGCCGGTTTCCATGGCGGCGACGCAAAGCGCCGGAGATCGCGTATGAATCCATCCCCGAACCCAACGCCCAAGGACGGGCAAGCGCCCTTCCCGTTGTCCCGCCGCCTCGATCTGCCGGCTCAGGGCGGCACGGCCGCGTCCGCCACAACGCTGCGCCAGCACGCCCCGCACGCGCTGCATCAGGGCGAGCGGGTGTGGCAGGAGACCAACTGTTACGTCGACCTGTGGATCGAATTGCTGCACGGCTTCGGGCTCGATCCGCGCGCGGCGTTCGGCTTTACCGTCACGCAGGACTTCGAAGGTGATCAGTTCACGTTCTTCAAGTTCCCGCTCGAAGACATTGAGCGGCTATACGGCACCCAGGTGCAGGAACTGGCGATCTACGACTCGCTCGAAGCCCGCGTGCTCGCGCAGACGTTGCGCGGTCATACCGTGCTGGTCGAAGTGGACGGCTATTACCTGCCGAATACACGGGCTACGTCATATCGGCGCGAGCATCCGAAAACCACGATCGGTATCGACTTCATCGATCCCACGGCGCGGCGCCTCGGCTATTTCCACAACACCGGCTATCACCTGCTTGACAGCGAAGATTACGACGGCGTGTTTCGCAAGCTGCCGCAATTCGCGCAGCAGCCCGATCTGCTGTTTCCGTATGTTGAATTCGCCAAGCAGGTTCGGCCCGCGCTGGAAGGCACCGCGCTCGTCGAAGCATCGGCGGAATTGCTGTGCGCGCATCTGGCACGGCGGCCGCTGACCAATCCGATCTCGCAGTGGCGCGAGGCGTTTCCCGCCCATCTCGACATGCTGCTGGAACGCGGCGAAGCGTTCTTCCATCCGTACTCGTTCAATCTGATGCGACAGCTCGGCGCGAACTTCGAATTTCTCTCGAAGTATTTGACGTGGCTTTCCGCGCAAGGCTTCGACATGCCGGCATCGATCCCGGCGGCGGCGCAGCGTATCGCGTCGGAGTCGATGGTGATGCAATTCAGGCTCGTGCGGGCCATCACGCGTGGGCGTCGCGATTCGTGTGAAGACTGCTTCGATGTGCTTGAAAGCGCCTACGAAAAGACGCTGCCCCCGCTTGCCGCTCTCGTGCTGTGACGAGTCCGGACCTCTGGCCGCAACCACTCGACACAGGCTGGCAATGTGTCAGCACGCCGGCCGGTGCATGCGCTTCCCCCGCGGATTTACCCACGCACGGCTGGCTCGCCGCACCAGTACCCGGCACGGTCGCGGGCGCGCGGCGCGCCGCGGGCCTGCTGGACGCCGCGAATCCGCCACCGCTCGCCTTTGACGATCACTGGTACCGGCTCACGCTGACCGGCACGGGCCAACGCCGCTTGCGTTTTCTCGGTCTCGCCACGCTTGCCGAAATCTGGCTCGACGGCATCAAACGTCTCGATTCCGATTCGATGTTCGTCGCGCATGATCTCGACATCGAACTGCACGGCAGCGCGACGCTCGCACTGTGCTTCCGCTCGCTGACGCCGGTGCTGGCGGCCAAACGCTCCCGCGCCCGCTGGCGGCCGAGACTCGTCACGCCCCCCACCTTGCGCAACGTGCGCACCACCCTGCTCGGCCATATGCCCGGATGGTGTCCATCGGTGCAGGCAGTCGGGCCGTGGCGGCCGATTGAAATACTGAGCGACGTGCCGCACGCTTTCGACACGCTCGATCTGAGCAGCCGCATCGACGGCGACGATGGCGTTGTTTCGCTCACGTTACGTTTCGTGCATCCGCATGACGTCGACGCTTGCGCGGCCTCGTTGAATTGCGGCGACGCTGTTTCGTCTTTGCAATGGAGCGATGCCTATACACTGACCGGCAGCGTGCGCGTCACGCGTGCCGAACGCTGGTGGCCCCACACGCATGGCGAGCCCACTGTATATCCTCTGACGTTGCAGCTTGATGACGGGCACGCGCTATCTCACTCGATATCCCACTCATTGGGAGCGATCGGCTTTCGCAGCATCGAAGTCGATCGCGGCGCCGACGGTATCGGTTTCACCCTGCGCGTCAATGGCACGCCGGTGTTCTGCCGCGGCGCCTGCTGGACCAACGCGGACCTCGTCACGCTGACCGGCACCGAAGCGCAACTGCGCCATACCTTCGCGCTCGCGCGCGATGCCGGGATGAACATGCTGCGGGTCGGCGGCACGATGGTGTACGAGTCCGACCGCTTCTACGCGCTGGCCGACGAGTACGGCCTGCTGATCTGGCAAGACTTCGCGCTGGCGAATTTTGACTACCCGGGCGATGCTGGCTTCAGCGCTTCCGTCGAACGCGAAGCGACACAATTCCTGACCCGCACGCGGCGCTTCGCGTCGCTCGCGGTGCTGTGCGGGGGCAGCGAAGTCGACCAGCAGGCGGCCATGTTCGGCCTGCCCGATTCGATGCGCGCGCAACCACTTTTTACCGAACTGCTCCCCGCCGTCACGGCGCGCGAGCGCCCGGATGTACCGTATGTGAGCAACTCGCCCTCGGGCGGCGCGTGGCCGTTTTCGACTAATGAGGGCATCACGCATTACTACGGTGTAGGCGCCTATCAACGCCCGCTCGACGACGCGCGCCGCTCGCAGGTCCGTTTCGCAGCCGAATGCCTTGCTTTCGCCAACGTGCCGGACGACGCCACGTTGCACGACGCGCTGGGCACGATCCATCCGCACGATCCACGCTGGAAAGCCGGCGTACCACGCGACCCCGGCGCCGGCTGGGATTTCGACGACGTGCGCGACCACTATCTTCAGACGCTTTATGGCGTCGAGCCGGCGCGCTTGCGTTACGAAGACCCCGAGCGCTATCTGGCGCTATCGCGTGCCGTGGTCGCCGACCTGATGAGCGATGTGTTCGCCGAATGGCGGCGCGCCGGCTCCACATGCGGCGGCGCGCTGGTCTGGCAGCTTCAGGATCTGCGTCCCGGCGCAGGCTGGGGCTTGATCGACGCCACAGGACGGCCCAAAAGCGCCCTGCACGGGCTGGCGCAGACGCTGCAGCCCATTCAGCTGGTCGTGACCGACGAAGGCCTCAACGGCCTCGATATTCATCTGCTGAACGAGCGTGCTGAACCGTTGCACGCGCAACTGGATCTGGTTTGCCTGCGCGACGGCAGCGTCAAGGTGGTATCGGCCAGCCGTGTTGTCGAACTGGCGCCGCACAGCGCGCAGCGGATCGGCGCGGGGGAATGCCTTGGCCAGTTCTTCGATTTCACGCACGCCTACCGCTTCGGCCCGCGCTCCCACGACGTAACGATTGCGACGCTACGCGACCCCGCGAGCGGCCGGATCGTTTCAGAAGCGATTCATCTGCCGGAACGGCGCGCCGACGTTCGTCACGATCTCGGCCTGACAGTGCGCCCCGAACGCGCCGCCGACGGCTGGCAACTGGTCATTGAAGCGCAGCGCTTTGCGCGCTTCGTTCATATCATTGACGCACGTTATCGCGCAGCGCACGACTGGTTTCATCTGCCGCCGAACCGGCCGCGCATCGTGCCGCTCCTGCCCGTAGAAAGATTCGTTGCATGCGCATCTAACGCGACGTTTAACGCAGACGCAACATGCGAGGCACCTGCCGGCGAAGTCCGCGCGATCAATGCGATATCCGCCACGTTCTACGGTTGAATGTCGTCCCCGCACTAACTATTGCCTCGCGAAGCTGGTAAAAGCTCGCGCTGCGCGAACTTATCTGTCCGGCCGGCGGAATCACCACGGGTTTATCTACGACTTTCCGGTCTCCCGAAAGACACTTCGTACTACTCCGCACGCAGCGTATGAAACACATCTGAATCAATTCCGGCACACCCCGGACGGCCCTCGACAACGCGCCCATCATGGCTGCTTCGTCTCGGGGATACCTGTGGCAAAGCACGGTGTATCAACCGCTAACTCAATCCGATCAATGACTTGGCTCGAATAAAAATACGCTTCGACGCGGCCGCGCGTTAAACGGGCGTTGTGCAGAATTGAAACAAAAACCCGCGTTTGGCTTCGCGCACCGCTAAGGCTATGTTCGCTGCGCCGCACCAGCACTGGTTTTCCCTACGGTTGGCACGCTCCTCGCTAAAGGAGATGCGCAACACCGCGTCACCGCAACGAGACACAAGAATGGCGGCGACGCATCAGGCCAATACGGGGCCGTTCCTGTTCATCCTTTCGCTGCTCGCCAGGCAGCACGCAGTCAATTCAGGGATGCAGGCATCGGATCAAAGACACGAAACCACGCAACGCGTGGCTTCAGCGAGGACCGATCATGTTGACACTTCAATCAGATCTGCACGGCAACCATTTGCTCGGCGCGTTGCCGTCCCACGAATGGCAAGCGCTTGCCCCTCATCTCGAACTGGTTCATCTGCGTACCGAACAACTGCTGTGCGATTCAGGTCAACGCATCCATCACGTCTATTTCCCGACCACGGCGATCATCTCGATGCTCTCGACGATGGAAGACGGCAGCTCGGTCGAAATCGCCGCCGTCGGCCGCGAAGGCATGACTGGCGTGCCGGTGCTCACGGGCGGCGAAACCATGCCGAACCGCGTGCAGGTGCAATGCGCCGGCTTCGCTTACCGGATGAGCGCACAGGCGCTCAAGCAGCAATTCGCACGCTCCGATTTCCTGCGCCGTCTGATGCTGCTGTACATGCACGCCCTGCTCACGCAAGTCGCGCAAACCGCTGCCTGCAATCGCCACCACGCGTTGAACAAGCAACTGTGCCGCTGGTTGCTGATCGAAGTGGATCGCGTGGCGTCGAACGACCTGACGGTCACCCAGCAACTGATCGCCGACATGCTCGGCGTGCGCCGCGAAGGCATCACCGAAGCGGCCGGCAAGTTGCACGACGAAGGCCTGATTCATCACAGCCGCGGTCACATCAAGGTACTCGACCGCAAAGGTCTCGAAGCGCGCGCCTGCGAGTGCTACGGCCTCGTCAAACGCGAATTCGACCGCCTTCTGCCACGCCTGCGCCAGGCCGAAACCGTCGAGTAAGCAGTCCACCACGGCTGCATCGTTCGCACACAGGATAGATCACTATGTTCAGGAATACTGCGCGATGTCTCGACGCACTCTTCGTGATTGCGGGCGGATTGATCGCTCATTGGATGCGTTTTTCGACGCCGATTGCATTGTCGGACACCGAGCGTCTCCTGATCGCCTTTAACTGTGTGCTCGTGCTGCTGATGTTCCCCGGCTTCGGCGTCTACGAACCGTGGCGCGGCAAGGTGCTGCCTGCCATGCTGCTAAGAGTCGCCGCCGCGTGGCTGGTGGTGGTCGCCACCGCGCTCGTGCTGGCGTTCACCTTGCACCGCATGGATGCGGTTTCGCGGCTGTGGTTCGGGTATTCGACGCTGATCTCGGGCGCGCTGATCATCGTCACCAAGTGCCTCGCGCATGGGTTGTTGCGCAGCGTGCGGCGGCGCGGCATGAATTTCCGCACGGTCGCGATCGTCGGTGCGCCCGGTTTCTCGCGTACCTTGCTGGCGCATCTCGACCATGCGCCGCAAGCCGGCTTCAAGCCCGTCTGCATCTTCGACACCAGCGACGCCGGCAACACCAGCGTTCAGGCGGCCGGCACGCCGGGCGCGCGTCTGAATCGCCTGCCGGTGCTGACCGATCTGAACACGTTCGCCGCCAAGGTGCGCGAAGAACGCGTGAACGAAGTGTGGCTCGCTTTACCGCTTTCAGAAGAACATACGATCTATCGTTTCACGCGCATTTTCAGGCATGACTTTGTGAATCTGCGCTTCATTCCCGATGTACGCAGCCTCTCGCTTTTCAATCACGCGCTGGTCGATGTGGTCGGCTTGCCGACGCTCAATCTGAGTACGACGCCCGTCCCGTCGCCGCAGATGTGGCCCAAGCTGATCTTCGACCGCCTGTTCGCGACGGCCGCGCTGCTGGCGCTCGCACCGGTGTTCATCGTGCTCGCGATCGGTATCAAGCTGAGCTCGCCGGGGCCGGTGTTCTTCCGGCAGATTCGCAAGGGCGTGGACGGCGAGCCGTTTGCGATCTACAAGTTCCGCTCGATGACGGTGCACCACGAAGCCCACGGCCAGCTCACGCAGGCCGCGCGCAACGACACCCGCGTCACGAAGCTCGGCGGCTTCATGCGCCGCACCAGTCTCGACGAACTGCCGCAATTCCTGAACGTGCTGCTCGGCCAGATGTCGGTAGTCGGTCCGCGCCCCCATGCGGTCGAACACGACGACCTCTACAAGGATCAGGTGTACGGCTATATGCACCGCTACCGGATCAAGCCGGGCATTACCGGCTGGGCTCAGGTGAACGGTTATCGCGGCGCCACCACCAAGGTCGAAAAGATGGAGGCGCGCGTCAAGTTCGACCTTTTCTACATCCATAACTGGTCGTTCTGGTTCGACATGAAGATCGTGTTCATCACCATCTTTAAGGGCTTTGTCGGACGCAATGCCTTCTGAGCATGCCGCTGCGGGAGCCGCGCGTGAAAGTCTCCGTGATCGTGCCGACGTACCGGCGCACCGCCGATCTCGCACGCTGCCTCGCGGCACTTGACGCACAGGAGCGCCACGCCGACGAAGTGATCGTGATCGCGCGCCATGACGACTACGCAACGCTCGACTGGCTGCGCACCTGCGAAGCGAACCGGCCCGACCCACGCCGCTGGATCATGCTGGTGCACAAACCGGGCGTGGTCGCGGCCTGCAACCTCGGCATCGACAGCGCCGGCGGCGATGTGCTCTGCTTCACCGGCGACGATGCCGCGCCCCATCCCGACTGGGTTGCGCGGATCGCCCGCGCGTTCGGAAACAATCCGGCACTCGGCGGCCTGGGCGGACGCGATATCGCGCATGATCACAATGCCATTGCGCCGGGGCGGAAAATGCCAGTGGGCCTCGTGCGCTGGTATGGCCGGGCCATCGGCAATCACCATATCGGCTACGGCGCGGCACGCAAAGTCCAGGTGCTCAAGGGCGTCAACATGGCGTTTCGCCGTGACGCAATCGGTACGCTGCGCTTTGACACGCGCTTGCGCGGCACCGGCGCGCAGGTTCACTGCGAGATGGCCTTCAGTCTGGAGATAGAACGGCGCGGCTGGACCCTGATATACGACCCGGCGCTGCTGGTGGAACACTTCCCGGCCCGGCGCGGCAACGAAGACGCCCGCTTCACATTTAACGACGCCGCTTTCTATAACGCGTCATTCAATCTGCGGCTCATCATGTGCGAATACCTGACGCCGCCCGGCCGTTGGGCATTCGTCGTGTACGCGACGCTAATCGGCGATCGCACGGACCCGGGGTTCCTGCGCGCCTTGTCGCTGGCATTCGAGCGCGGCGGCATGGCGCTCGCGCTTCGCAAATGGCGAGTTGGTTTGCGCGCGATGCGCGGGGCCTGGCGGGAAGCCGCGCGGTAAGTACGATAGCGCGCCAGGCGCGCTCACCCCGCGCGGCACCGGGCAGGCGCCGCGCTTATAGAAACGCGCTGACGTCGGTATGAAAACGCAGCGCCAGCGCTTTCGCCACCTTTTTGCTGATGGCGCGCCGGCCTGCGAGAATATCGCTCACCACGGTAGGCGACGCGATACCGATCAGATCCTTTTGCTTGAGCCCGTGCGTCTCCAGCAGATGCCGCAGCACCTCGCGCGGTTCTGCTTTCGGGATCGTCACGTTGCTCACTTCCCAGCTTTCGATCAGGTCGCCGACGATCGCAAACAGATCAGCCAGCGGATCCTCCGCGTTACCGTTCAGGTGATCGGAGAGCGCGTTGGCGAGCCGCACCATCTTCTGGTAATCCTGCTCGTTTCGAATGGGTGTGATCGGCAACTGGGTTTGCAATGCAGCCCAGGTTTGAGCGATGTCGGGAAAGGCTCCCGGAAAGCGATCGGCATTCATGAGTTTAAATTCTTCCTCGTCCAAAGGTCGTATTGCGCGTGCGTCAGTGCGTGACGAACGAACAACGACTGCCTGTTGTAGTGAATCGCCGCGATGATCCGAAACCGGTTGCCGCCCACCTTGAAAACGGTGCACTGCGGCGGCACGTAGTCCACACCCGCGAACGTCTGCTTCAGGTCGTTATAGCCATACGCGAGACATGCCTGCGCAAGTGCATACCACGTCAACAGCGCACTGCGCGCCTCCGGATGTCTCTTTATAAAGTCCAGCAACGTCTTCTTTGAAATGACCCGCATCGAATGTCCTCGTATGGTTTCGCGCACCGAACATGCACGCTCTACCTGCGAGGCTAATGGGACGGGATCGGCACCGATAGTCGGCCGGACGGCATAGGCCGAACAGCCGGATACGGTTTACTGCGACACGACAAGGGCATTTTATTCGCATATTGCGACGTTCGCAATATGCGAATAAACAGACAATTTGCCCCACTTCATTGCGCTCTTCTTAGTCCGCTTCATAGGCCCGCGACTCATGGCCTTTCCCCGAACTCACGCCGCCCTGTGTCTCGGCTGCGCTCGAGTCGCTTCTGCCGGCATCCTCAACTGCATCCTGACAAGCGTTAGCCAGGTCACGCGATATCTCCGGTTGCCAGATCGTGCTCGATCCGCTCCCCAGGCACCCGCGGCCGCCCGCCCGACGCCACGATCGTGCGCGTCACTTCAGCCATGAAGGCACGCCGGAAAACCGCAGCGGAAAACCGTTCGGCGTTCGCACGGCATGCCGCCGGCGTAATCCGCTCACTGTGCCGCTCGAAGCGGTTGATCGCGCCGAGCATCGACACGACCGTTTGGCATGCGAAATACACGCCGGTAGGACGCATGTCGCCAAGCGGCACCACCGTTTCAGGCGCCTCGCCTTTGCCGAATGCAATCACCGGCGTGCCGCACGCCTGCGCATCGAGCGCGGCGGTGCCGGCATCTTCCCCGGCGGCGAGTATGAAGGCGCGTGCGCGTTGCAGATGATCCTTGAGAACCTTGAACGGCTGATCGCCAAGGATCGTCACGTTCGGACCGGCCTTCGCGCGAATCGCCGCCATCTCCGGCCCGTCGCCGATCACGATCAGCTTGCGGTGCGGCGTTGCGGTGAAGGTTTCAACGATCAGATCAATGCGCTTGTCGGACATCATCCGCGAGGCGGTCAGGTAGAAATCTGCCTTTTGCAGGCACGGCTCGAACTTGTGCACGTCGACGGGAGGCGGAATCACCGCCGCATCGCGCCGGTGAGCTTTCATCACGTGCCGCGCGACCAATCCCGAACTTGCGATCAAACGATCGACGCTGTTCGCCGAATGCGAATCCCGGCTGCGCAGATAATGAAGCCATGCACGCACGATCCATGACTTCGGCCCATGCGTCAGATTTGCTTCGCGCAGGTACTGATGTTGCAGATCCCAAACGTGGCGCATCGGCGAATGCACGTAGCTCACGTGTATCTGCGCGGGGCCAGCTATCACGCTGCTGGCCGCTACGCTGGAAGTCGTGATGATGAGGTCGTAACCTGAAAGATCGAACTTCCCGACGACCCGCGCAAGCAACGGCGAATACGCGCGATAGCGGCGCCGCGCAAACGGCAGGTTCTGGATGAACGACGTCGTGACGGGTTTGCCGTTCAGAAACCGGCGGTCTTCGAGAAAATCGACGAGACTGAAGAGATCGGCATCGGGAAAACACGCGATGATCTGTTCGAGCACGCTCCCGGCACCGCCGGGCGCGACTAACCAGTCGTGCACGATCGCCACTCTCATGATCTCCCCACCTGTAGATAAACGCCCCACGGCCATACCGACGAGTGTATGTGCCACATCACCGACTGTGCGTGCGTATGCCCACATTCGACGCGCGACAGTCGACGAAGACCGAAGGCTCGCTATTCGCCTCTTGCGAATTGGAGGGGGTGGGGGGCGATGCGGGAGGGAGGGAGGAAGGGCGAGCCCGCTGCTGCAGGCTCGCATAAGGTACAAAACGGGCTACAAACGCGCTACAACCGTGCTGAAAACGGGCTACAGAAGCGCCGTGATCAGCTCTTGTTGTAGTCGATCGTCTCGACGCCCGTATCCGTGCCGAGCATGCACAGATTCGCGCCGCGGCCCGCGAACAGGCCCACCGTCACCACGCCCGGCCATGCGTTGATGTGCATTTCCAGCGTGCGCGGGTCGCTGATGCGCAGACCCTTGACGTCGATGATCTCGTTGCCATTGTCGGTAATGAACGGCACACCTTCCTTGGTGACGCGCACCACCGGCACGCCGCCGAGTGCCGTCACGCGGCGGCCGATCGCGGTACGCGCCATCGGCACGACTTCGATCGGCAGCGGGAAGTTGCCGAGCGTGTCGACCAGCTTGCTCGCGTCGGCGATGCAAACGAACACGTCCGACACCGACGCGACGATCTTCTCGCGCGTCAGCGCGCCGCCGCCGCCCTTGATCATCGCGCCGCTGTGGTCGATCTCATCGGCGCCGTCCACATACACCGGCAGCGAATCGATTTCGTTGAGGTCGAACACCTTGAAACCGTGCGATTGCAGACGCGCGGTGGTGGCGAGCGAGCTCGACACCGCGCCGCGATAGCGGGTCTTGCTGGCCGCCAGCGCGTCGATGAAGCAGTTCGCGGTGGAGCCGGTGCCGACGCCGATCACGGCGCCCTCGGGCACGTTGGCGTTCACGTAATCTGCGGCGGCCTGGCCGACCAGTTGTTTGAGTTCGTCTTGAGTCATGGGAGATGCTGGCGAGCAGTAAAAACGATGAGTTTACCGGAGTGACGAGCCAGCGCCGGATTTACCCGACACGGCGGCCGGCAAATGTGCCCGCCGGGCGCGCCCGAACGCTGTTTCTACCGGCGACATGAGAGCCGGCCCTGCCATGAGCATGGATAGCTCGGCGAACGGACCGGCGTTGAATGATCAGAGGATTTACTTCTTCTTCACCGAGCGCTGACGCACGGCTTCGAACAGGCACACACCGCTCGCCACGGAGACGTTCAGGCTTTCGACCGTGCCCGCCATCGGAATCTGCATGACCACGTCGCAAGTTTCGCGGGTGAGGCGCCGCATGCCCTCGCCTTCGGCGCCCATCACCAGTGCGACCGGACCATCGAGTTCGGTCTCGTAGAGGCTCTTGGTGGCCTCTTCGGCGGTGCCGATCACCCACACGCCCGCGTCCTTCAACTCACGCAGCGCACGCGCCAGATTCGTGACGGTAATGTACGGCACGGTGTCGGCGGCGCCGCTCGCCACCTTCGCGGCCGTCGCGTTCAACCCCACTGCGCGGTCACGCGGCACGATCACCGCGTGCGCGCCGGCCGCATCCGCCACGCGCAGACAGGCGCCGAGATTGTGCGGATCGGTCACGCCGTCCAGCACCAGAATCAACGGCGAACCGTTGATGCCGTCGAGCAGTTCGGCCAGATTCTGCGCGAGCGGCATGTCGGTCGCACGCGCGACCACGCCCTGGTGACGCTCGGTATGCGCGAGACCCCACAGACGCGTTTCGTCGGCGGCGATCAGGCGCACGCCGGCTTCCTTCGCTGCGTGCAGGAATTCGGTCATGCGACGGTCTTTGCGCGTCGCGTCGTAATAAACCTCTTCGACCGTCGACGCGTCGTGCCGCATGCGTGCGGTCACTGCATGGAAACCGTATAGAACCTTGAGACGTGACATGACTGACAAACCTTTGATTGAGCGCACCTTGAAACGCGCGCTGCTGTGATGAATACGAGCCTGCTTACTGTGTTGCAGGCGTATCTGCTTCGATACCTGACTTGATTGCGTTGAAACGAAGACCGCGCGCACCCGGTACGTCTGAACGTACCCAATGCGCGCGGTTCAAGCCGTCATGCGACTTCAGCGCTTCTTGCGGGCCTGCGGTTTCGATGCCGGCTTGGCCGTGGCGCCACCGTGCTTCTTCGCCGCGCCGCGTGCCGCTCGCGCTTCCTTGACGGCCGCGGTTTGCGCCGGCGCGGCTTTCTTGCGCCGTCCACCCGCGCCCGCCGCTCCGCCGCCTACCCCGCCGTCCACCGGCGGCAACGAACGCACACGGGCACCACCGCTTTCGCCGGAAGCCTTGTCGGCAAGCGCCGGACGGCCCGTTGGCGGCTTGATCGGCGTATCGCGCACAAGGCGGAAGTCGATCTTGCGCGCATCGAGATCGACGCGGCTCACCTGCACCCGCACGCGATCTGACAGGCGATAGCGAATGCCGGTGCGCTCGCCGCGCAACTCGTTCTTGATCTCGTCGTACTGGAAGTAGTCCGAGCCCAGTTCCGTCACGTGCACGAGGCCTTCGATAAAGAGCGAGTCGAGCTGCACGAAAATGCCGAACGACGTCACGCCGTTGACCATGCCGCCGTACTCTTCACCGAGCTTGTCGCGCATGAAGTAGCACTTGAGCCAGGCTTCGACGTCACGCGATGCTTCATCCGCGCGACGTTCGTTGGCCGAGCAATGCAGACCGAGTTCTTCCCAGATCGCCACGTTGTTGGCACGCTGGCGGCCGCGCTTTTCGTCGTCGGCCTGTTGCATCGCGCGGGCGCGCGGCGACAGCGCCGTATTCAACTCGACGCCCTGCGGCGGCTCCGGCTGATACTTGCGGCCCTGCAAAATCGCGTAGATCGCACGGTGTGTGAGCAGGTCGGGATAGCGGCGAATCGGGCTCGTGAAGTGCGCATACGCCTCGTACGCGAGACCGAAGTGGCCGATGTTGTCCGGACTGTAGACCGCCTGTTGCATCGAACGCAGCAGCATGGTCTGCAACATCTGCGCGTCGGGACGCTCGCGAATCTGCGCCATCAGCGCGGCGTAATCACTGGCGTGCGGCTTGTCGCCGCCGGCGAGCGTGAGGCCCATGCCGCGCAGGAAGGTGCGCAGATTTTCGAGCTTCTCGGCGGTCGGCCCGGCATGCACGCGGAACAGGCCCGGGTGCTTGTTGCGCTTGAGGAAGTCGGCCGCGCAGACGTTCGCGGCCAGCATGCATTCCTCGATCAGCTTGTGGGCGTCGTTGCGGGTGCGCGGAATGATCTGCTCGATCTTGCCCTGCGCATTGCAGACGATGTACGTCTCGGTCGTATCGAAGTCGATCGCGCCGCGCTTCTGGCGCGCGGCGAACAGCGACTTGTAGACCCCATACAGATTCTGCAGTTGCGGCAGCAACGCGGCGCGACGTGTGGCCTCCGGACCCTTGGTGTTCTTGAGTACCGCGGCCACTTCCGTGTAGGTGAGGCGCGCGGCCGAATTGATCACGCCCGGATAGAACTGGTACGCCTTCACTTCACCACGCGTGGTGACGATCATGTCGCACACCAGCACGCAACGGTCGACGTGCGGATTCAGCGAGCACAACCCGTTCGACAGTTTTTCCGGCAGCATGGGAATCACGCGGCGCGGGAAGTACACCGAGGTGCTGCGCTCGAGCGCGTCGGCGTCGAGCCCGCTCTTCGGATGCACATAGTGCGAGACGTCCGCGATCGCGACGATCAGGCGGAAGCCTTCGCCTCGGCCGACCTGAACTGGTTCGCAATAGACCGCGTCGTCGAAGTCGCGGGCATCTTCGCCGTCGATCGTGACGAGCGGTACGTCGCGCAGATCGATGCGATGCCGCGCGTCGGCCGGGCGTACTTCGTCAGGCAGTTTGGCGGCTTCGTCGAGCGCGGCCTGGCCGAATTCGTGCGGCACGCCGTACTTGCGCACCGCGATTTCGATTTCCATGCCGGGGTCGTCGATATCGCCGAGCACTTCCACCACGCGGCCAAGCGGCTGCGAATGACGGCTCGGGAAATCGGTCAGTTCGACCACCACCACCTGGCCGACCTTGGCCTTCTTGGTGTTCTGCGCGATCAGGATGTCATGGCCGATGCGCTTGTCTTCAGGCGCGACGATCAGCGCGCCGTTCTCGTTGAGCAGCCGGCCGATTACCCGCTTGTTGGCGCGATCCGTCACTTCGACGATATGCCCTTCCGGCCTGCCGCGCCGGTCGTAGCCGACGATGCGCGCCAGCACCCGGTCGTTATGCATGACCTTCTGCATCTCGCCGGTGGGCAGGAACAGATCGTCCTGGCCGTCGTCGCGAATGAGAAAGCCGTAGCCGTCGCGATGGCCCTGCACGCGGCCCGCGACAAAATTCGACGGATGGGTCAGCTGATAGAGATTGCGCTGATCGAGCCGGATCTGGCCGTCGCGCTCCATGGCGCCCAGCCGCTTGAAAAATCCTTCGCGCTCCTGGCGCTTGATCGACAGGGCTTCGGCGATGTCGTTCGCGGCGAGCGGCGCTTCACTCGTGCGCAGGACGCCCAGGATTTCTTCGCGGCTCGGGATCGGATACGGGAATTTGCTCAAGGGCTTATCGATGATTTTTTCTCGTTGCATGGACGTCGGTCGGCGATGTGGCTCGGCTTAAGAAGCGTTTGGGTTGCGCTTAAGTTGCACTTGCGATTGCACTGAAATGGCTGCTCGGGTCCGGCTCGTTCAAATCTGAGTCCGACGGGCGTGTGCACCGTGCCAACGAACTACTGCGAGGCATTCTAACACCCGTCTCGCGCGCCACGCGGCCCGTCAGTAATCGCTGCGAGCCGCTTGCAGACTCGCTGCAGCGATGTTTAAGCGACTTTTGAGAAAGGCTTGACAGCCCTGAATCTGTCGCTATAATGGCGTTCTTTGCTGTTCATCACCTGCCCAGGTGGCGAAATTGGTAGACGCACTAGGTTCAGGTCCTAGCGGTGGCAACACTGTGGAGGTTCGAGTCCTCTCTTGGGCACCAGATTCAAAAGAAAAGCCGCCTTATGTTTCACATAGGCGGCTTTTCTTATTGTGTGAGGCTACGTGATCCGTTTCAGGTTTTTCGAACGGAATACGGAGTGAGCAGGACGGTTGCGTCAACTTGCATCAGCACGTGTTGGCAACGCTCGAGTAGTGAAGTTTTGCTTCGCTGCACAGCACAACCGGGCGAATGCTTGAGCAGTGGTTAGTTTGCAGGTGGGGATTGACACACTGCATCAGCGCGCTAAAATAGCGGTCTAGCTTGAAGACGTGCCCAGGTGGCGGAATTGGTAGACGCACTAGGTTCAGGTCCTAGCGGTGGCAACACCGTGGAGGTTCGAGTCCTCTCCTGGGCACCATTAGTTGTTCCGGCTTAGTTTCAACTCAAGCCGAAGTAGTTCGAGAAACCCCGTAAGATTAAAGTCTTACGGGGTTTTTTGTTCTCTACAGATCCCTTGCGCTCCACTGACATCGACGATTTTTGCGTATACTGTTGCGTATACCAGATTCGGGGGGCAAACCCATGCCCAGACGCGTCGAACCGAAGTCAGAGTTGGTTTTCCGAGCCGCCAAAGCGCGCGCCCGTTCCTACCTTCTCGCGGATGGAAACGGGCTCGCCTTGAGGGTCCAGCCAAACGGCACCAAGACGTGGCTGTTCCGCTACCGACGACCGAGCACGGGCAAGGAGAACTTCCTCAGCCTCGGCCCCTACCCCGATATCACGCTCGTTGATGCACGACGGTCAGCCACTACCGCGCGCAATCTTGTACGCGAAGGCACCGATCCGGTCGAGCATCGCCGGGCCGAGTCCACCGCACGCAAACGCGTAGCCGAAGGCGCGTTCCATCTCGTGGCCCAGCGTTGGCTCGACTTCAAACGCAAGGAATGGGCGGACGAAACCTACCGGAAAGCCGAGTTTGTCGTGCGCGAATACCTGACTCCCGCACTCCGCAACAAGCCCATTTCGACGCTGGCCACGCCAGAGGTCAAGCCCGTACTGGAAGCGATTGCCTCTCATGCGCCTAACCTCGCGACCAAGGCACGGCAGTATGTCGGTGGCATCGTGACGTACGCCGTTCAGAACGGACTGCGAGAAGATGGCGCCGCCTTGACACTCCGCGGCGTAGTGCCTCGCCACAGGAAAGGTCACATACCAGCGATCACCAGGCCTGCAGACATCGCTCCGCTCGTTCTTGCTATCGATGCCTACAAGTCGCCCATTACCCGCGCCGCCCTCAAGCTCACCATGCTGACCGGCCTTCGCCCCGGCATGGTTGCAGCGGTGCCGTGGACTGAGGTGAACCTCGAGACAGCTGAATGGCACGTTGCAGCCGAGCGCATGAAAATGCGGCACGATCACATCGTGCCATTGCCAAAGCAGGCGATCGCCGTCCTGAATGAGTTGCAGTCACTTACCGGCAAGGGGCACTACGTCTTTCCGTCACCTGCCCGGCAGAAGACCCCTCATTTACATCGAGATGCATTGAGCAAAGCACTGCGAGAGATGGGCTTTCAAGGAAAGCACGCGACGCACGGTTTCAGGGGCATGCTTCGTACGGTCGGACGAGAACGACTCGGTATGGATATCGATGTTCTGGAAGCACAACTGGCACACGCCAAGCGTGGCGATGTGCAAAAGGCCTACGACAGAACAACGTTTGACGACGATCGTCGCAGGGTCATGCAGGAGTGGGCCGACTATATTGATCGGCTAAGCATGCCGACGACAGAAGCCGGATCAAGCAAGCGGATCTGAGCGGCATACGCCCCGATCGATCGCGTGCCGCATCACGCCAAACTCTGACACCCCTCGAATCGAGCTGTGCCTAGTCAACCATCACTTTCCTGTCGAGCGTCATATCTTTCGCGCAACGGCTTTGTTATATGCAAGAGCTCGTCGAGGTCCTCAAAGACGACGGACCGAAGCTGTATTGCCACAGCCTCCGACGAGGCAATCGTCGGATTCGTTTCTTCCTGGAGTTCAGAGAGCCACGATAGTTTTCGAACGAGCAACTGCTCTTCGAAACCCCCATGGACGTAGCCAGAAAGGTTCCCGTAGATTGCCGCGATCTCCGGGATACGGTCATCAAGGGACTGGACAAGGGTCATGACGTTAAAAACCGTCTCCCTTAAAAATTCCGGACGGAATAGCCTTGTCGGGTCGGTACTTTGCCATCAATCTGTTCACGCTGGCGTTGAGTTCTTCGAGGGTCTTCGTCTTCGACTTATATTGTCGCCATAGACGCATACCCTTGTGCAGTCGACCAACGACTTCGATGTACGCCCTAACAACGAGCGCATAGGAATACTCATTGCGAAATTCCTTTTCAACAAAGAGTGCACTCTCGACGCGGATGATCGGCACCACACCAGCAAAATACGAACTAAGCGTCAGAAAGACAACTGTTTGCGAAAACAGATCATCGACAATCAGTTCGTTCGCGTACCTTCTGACCTTATTCAACTCGTCACCGATTTCGCTCAACCGCCGCTGATGCCCCGCTCCCCACAAGCCGTCGTAAAATAGCTTGACAATGTCGATTTCATTTGAAGAGTCATCCATCTTTGCATCCTTCCAGAGAGCGGTCGTTCTAACTTGAGCTACGACGATACCAGCTTCTTCTGAGAGGGCTACCCTTCATTGGAATGTTCCGGCCTTCCAAAAAATATGCCCGGATGATATCCATCGCGGGCATGCAATGTCCTCTACATGGCGAATCGACGGCTCACCACCGGCTGCGAAACCCCGTGGGTCACGATGTAGAAAAAGCCGATTTCGGTGCACGCCTTGCGAATTTGCTGAGCGACCTCGTCAAGGGCGCCAGGAACACCACCCAAATAGGGTCCTACATCGATGATAGGCACCTCGTAAGTGATGGCCTGCGACCTTTGACCACCAACAACAATGGAATGAACCTCTCGCCTGCGACGAATGTTGCTCGCGTTGAATCCTTTTAAACAAGTTAAGCGAACACAGACATTTCGATCTTCGAACGAAATGATTCTTCATCGAACGGCATACCCATCAACGGCCGATCGCAGAATGGGCCATAGAAAGTGTCGATGGCCATTTCTGCAGCCAAGCTACTGCAAAACTCACCCTGCTCGATACTCCGCATTGTCAGTTTCGCGAACTGTTAGCGTTACGTTCATTTCCGCAGATTTGAGGCATATGGCGTACGCCAAACGAAACTACAGGAAAGGAATTGCTCGACAAATTTCCGACGCGCGACCCTAGCTCGAAGGCGTGAGGACGAAATCGAACGTCGAATGCCAGGTCGTCGCGGCGTTCTGCAAACGCATATATGGCGCCACCAGCGTCTCCTTCACCCCAAATACCGCATCGGACGTCATGTAAGCGTCGTCGCCAACGAACGTATGGGTCACCAGTTTCTGGAAATCCGGCGCGGTCACGATGAAATGCATGTGAGCGGGCCGATAGGGATGCCTTTCCAGTGCCTCAAGCATCTTGCCGACCGGTCCATCATGCGGAATCGGGTACGACACTGGTTTGATGCCGATAAAGCTGTATCGACCGTCGGCACCTGTCGTAAATACGCCCCGGTTGTTCCACTTGGGCTGAATATCCGGCTGCTGAACATCGTAGAACCCTTCGGCATTGTCGGACCATACGTCGATACGCGCGCCCGCAATGGCGTTACCGTCCAGGTCCATAACACGCCCTTCGAACAGACAGCTTTCGCCCTTTCCGTCGAATGAGATCTGTGTGCCCATCTCGCGTTCGGGCGCGCCTTTGACGTGAAACGGACCAAGTACCGTATTTTCAGTAGCCGTTTGCGGGCGTCGATTATTGATCGCATCGACCAGCATCGACGCGCCCAGCGTATCGCTCAACAGGATAAATTCCTGCCGCTCTTCGCTGCAAATCTGCCCGGTCCGCGTCAGAAAATCGATCGCCAATTCCCACTCGTTCTGGGTGAGATGAACGTCCTTGATGAACGCATGCAGATGCTTGACCAGCGAGGACATCACTTGCTTCAGGCGGGGATCCGCGCTTTCTCCCATGCGGACATTAACCGCTTCGACGGAGGCCGCTTCCGAAAAAAATTTTGACATGGTCGATATTCCTTGAAAAACAATTAGCCGCATCCGCACCTATCAGTACGGTCGCGATCCTTCCCAGGCCCGCTGCAGCAGGGATCGGACCTCCTCCCGCTCGATCGGGCGCGGATTCCAGTAAGGGCTCTTCACTGCCAGATCCGCTGCCTCGTCGAGCTGCGCTTCTTCGAGACCAAGGTCTTTCAGCGCGAGCGGCGCGCCGAGAGAACGCGCGAAGTCGTGAAGTCCTCCGCCAATCGAGCCGTCGAACAGCTTCGCCAGGGGTTCAAGCTCTTCCGCCGCGGCCTGCGCGTTGTATCCGGCCGAATGAGGCAGGACGATCGCATGTGTTTCGGCATGGGGCAGGTCGAATCGGCCGCCAAGCGTGTGACAAAGCTTATGGTGCAGCGACATGCCGACCGTGCCCAACACCGAGCCGCAGAGCCACGAGCCATACAGCGCCTCGCTCCTTGCTGCCAGATTGGCCGGCTGACCGACGATGATGCGCAGCGCGTCGCGTAAGGCACGCACGCCTTCAACGGCCATTAGCGACGACACGGGATTCCGGTCCCGCGCGTAAACGCCCTCGACCGCATGCGCCATCGCGTTCAGGCCGCTCGTTACGCTCATCGCCACTGGCAACCGGACAGTCAATTCAGGATCGTAGATGACGACCTCCGGCAGGATCTTCGAATCCCGGATCGTGGTCTTGATGCCATTCTCGGTCTGTCCGAGGATCGGCGTCACCTCCGAACCGGCGTACGTCGTCGCAACGACGATCTGCGGTGCATCATTACGGTAGGCGATCGCCTTGCCAAGACCGATCGTCGAACCGCCGCCATATGCCACCACGCAATCGGCACCCAAAGTGTCGTAAACTCCCATCGCCTTCATCGTCACGGCCACTGGCGTGTGCATCGTGGCTTCGCTGAACACCCCTGCCGCGAGCGGCCCAAGTTGCTCCGCGAGCTTCTGTGCATCGGCACGTTGAAACGGCGTGGACAAAATCAGCGCCCGCGCCCTACCCAGCCGCCGGACCTCATCGGCGACAACATTCAATTTGCCGGCCCCGAACAATATTCGGCCAGGGTTGATGTCGTAGCTAAAATTTGTTGCCATCAATGCACTCCTGAATCAGGTAAACACGGGTCGTGAGCGATGCGCCTTCGATATCATGCAGCCAGACCTTCAATTGCGGAGCCCCGAGCCCGGATGCGATCCGCCGCCAGTTCGGCGAGCATCAACGTGGGGAGATTGGTATTCGCGCTCGTAATGGTAGGCATCACGGATGCATCGATCACAAAGAGGTTTCGAATCCCGTGCACGCGAAACTCGTCATCGACCACCGCCATGGGATCATCCGCCTTGCCCATCGAACACGTGCCGACCGGGTGGCCCATCGGGCAGATCGACGACAGAAGCTCGTCATCTGAGATCTGCCGCCCACCACCGGCATACATAGCGGGCTTCCCGCTGTTGAACGCGCGACCAAATATCGCTCGTCGGACGGGGCCGGGTGAATTGGCGGCCATTTCCGCTGCCATCGCCAGCACTTTTCCGGCGAGCCCGGGGCGGTTGAACTGCTTCATGGAAAGCGCACCCGGCAACAGAAAGGCTTCATGATATTGAGCGGCGACGCCCGGTTCGCGCAACAGACGCTCGGTCAGTCGTGCCGCCTTGATCATGCGTTCAGGATCCGCAGGGTCCGACAGGAACCGGAAATTGATGTCCGGATTGACAAGTGGATCTGCACTTTTTAGTTTGACAAAGCCGCGCGACCTGGGCGCGTATAGCGCCGTACCGACCAGTGCGAAATCCGGTCCGAACGATTCTCCGCTTACCCGACCAATTGCGAACGCAAACAGATCACCTTCCGGGCAACCCGGCGCTCGGGACGAAGCCCGCAGTCCCGCTACGGCAAAACGTCTTAGATCGGCCGCGATCCGCTTCCCGCGGGGCAGCGTAAGCGCGAAGAACAGATAGGGATGATTCTGCAGATTCCGGCCAACACCTGGTCGGTCGACGATCATCTCAATCCCCAGCGAAGCCAACTCGGCTGCCGGACCGATACCGGAGCGCAATAAAATAGTCGGCGAATATATGCCGCCGGCGGAAACGATGACATTACGCGCGCTCAGGTGAACCGTCGTGCCGTCGTCCCGTAGCGCGTCTGCACCCGATACGACATTGCCATTCATGCGTAACCTCGTGACCTGAGTGTTCGACAGGATCTCGAGATTCTGTCGCGCCCTGACTTCAGCCGAGAGGTAGCTGCCCGTGCTCGTCACACGGGTATCCGCGTCGAGTGCAAGCGGCATTGAAAAAAAACCGTCACCGGGCTGCTCATTGATATCGTTGACGAACGGCAATCCGGCGCGTTGCGCCGCCTGCTCCATCGCACGGACAAATGCCGGCCATTGCTCTTTCGGTGTTCTGGAAATAACATGCGGGCCATCCGACATGCCCGGCCGATCACGATCTTTCTCGACCTTCCGAAAGTACGGTAACACCGTGTCCCACGAGAAATTCCCGGCCCCGGCGTCGGCCCACCTGGTGTAGTCGGATGGCACACCGCGGAGCGCGAACATGCCATTGATACTCGAACCGCCCCCCATCACACGCGCCTGCGGATAAGGTGCGGGTAGACCGCCGTCTGTGGCCGCCGCGACCAGATCCTTCCAGAAATAGTTCGGGTTAAGCGATGAGGCAGGAAAAGCATCCTGAATATCAGCCGGCACGGCCCCTGGTGAAATATCATCCCCCGCCTCAACGAGCAGGACACGACATCCAGGATTTTCTGAAAGACGCGATGCCATGACTGTACCGGCGGTGCCGCCGCCGATAATCATAAAATCGAATTCCATCCCTTCCTCATTCAACGCGAGCCTGGTGGCATGGTGATCACCAATGCCATTGTTTTTTAGAAGCATGGATCAAACAGCTAGTTCGACATGCAGTGAAGCGCGGCGTCTGGTAATGGCCAGTGCAACCGTGAACACAGCCGCCAGAGCATACCCTGTCAATCGCGATATCGCGACGGTCCTCAAATTCGTGTCTTGCACACAGCGTTCGGTGCGACCAGGCCGCACCACTCGGCGGGCGCACTACTTCCGGTTGTCTACCCGCTTCAGAAAAGCGTGGATGCTGACCTGTTGCCAGACTTGAGCCGCATTGAACGGATCATTCCGGTTGAATTCGATCACGTCCTCCTTGCTTCCTGCTTCAACCAGAAAAAAGCTGCCGATCATCGTCTCACCGTCGTCGGACACCAGCGGTCCTGAGATGACCGATTGCACTTTTGCACTGGCAAGGTATGCCTTATGTGCCTCATAGTTGGCGAGCCGGCGCTCCAGCGCGCCCTCATGGTCAAGACAATGGACGATGAAATGCACTCTTCTCTCCTCAGTTAGATTGCCGGCGCCCAGACGGGTCACGGGGCGCGCTACGGTTGCGAGAAGACTAAACGGTATCGATCTGGACACCAATCGCCCAGCCATCCAAAATGGACATCCACGACGCTTAATGCACAATTCAGATGAGAAACCGCCCAAAATCAGGGAAAACACTGACCTCCAAATGATGAACGAGCAAGAGCTTCTGAGGATTGTTGAGTTCATCGACAGCACAAGGGCACCGTTCACCGAACGGATCGCCGGTATGTCGCCGGACTCCGACTGGGCGCTGACCAGCTACCTGGTTCGGGCGAAACTGCGGCAACAGGGCGTGCCAATTTCACAACTCATCCAGGCCTCTGGACTAACTTACGGAACGGCTCATCGGCGTATCAACGCCTTGATTGAACAAGGTTTGATTGATGTCGCTCCTGCGTCGCCTGGTAGCAAGGCACAGGTACTGTTGCCTGCCGACCAGCTCATGCAAGGATTTGAAGCACTGGCGCTACACGTCAAGTCGCTGTTCGCAACCCTGGTGGGCCATCGGGAAGACAGCCAAAGCTCAGAGCAGTATTACTTCGGTGAACCGCGGCGATCCTTTGAACAGCTGCTTCCCCCAACAGAGCTTCTCGCGTTTCGAGGTAGCCCGGGCAAGCGACTTCGATTCCTGTTTCATGACGACAACTATTTTGCGGCACTGCGAAATCTCTGGATCGACTTCAGAGCTAATGCAGGGCGCCGCGAGGACTTCCAGCTCGCGCATTTGCAGGAACTGTACGAGAAAGCACTCGCGAACGGGACACGGAGCGAATCCGAATTCGACATCATCGCGCTGAACTATCCATGGCTGGCAGAGTTCGTCCAGAAGGGACTCATTCGTCCTCTAAACCTGGACGACCATGGAGCATCCACGAATCTGCGCGACTTTCATCCGGCAACACTGGAGTGTGTCACTTACAACGACCATCTCTATGGGCTGCCTATGTACATAACGGTCGAAGCCTTGCTTGCCCGCCAGGATATGTTCGAGGCCAACGCACTGCGCTATCCCGCGACCCCCAAGGACCTGCTCGCCGTCGCACGTCGATTGCACAAACCCAGGCGCGGGCAATACGGTCTCGTGTGGAATGCTGCACGAGGTATGCCAATAGCGAGCGCCTTCATGTTTTTCCTGAATGCGCACGGCGGAGCCGTCATCGTCAAGGAGAAGCCGACTGCGAGGGCGCGTTCGACTTCAACGCGCAGACAAGGCATCTACGCCGGCCTCGACGGCAAGGAGGCGCGCGCAACGCTAGCCTTCATGGGACAGCTCCTATCGGTCTCCCCACCTGACACGCTTGCTTTCGACTGGGAAGATAGTCTCGACGAATTCATGGCCGGACATGCGGCACTTTGCTATGCATGGACGATGCGCGCAGCACGTCTCGAACTGGATCTTCGCTCCAAGGTGAAGGGAAAGATCGCGTTGCTGCCCCACCCCAACGTTCACGGTGTGCGGCGATGTGTGCCGCTGGGAGGATTTTTTCTGGCGATCCCCAGCAACTTGCCACCCGAGCGCGCCGAACTGGCCCGTCAGGCCATTCAGTGGATGACATCATCGGAGGCGATGAAATCCAATGCACTCAATAAGTTGCCCATCGCGCCGCGCTTTAGCGTCAGCTCCGATCCGGAACTGGCAATTATTTCTCCCATCGTCAGCTTCGTCGACGAACTGGCGCGCAGCGAACTGATCTGCAACACGATGCGCCCGCTTACACCTGTGTATAGCCGTATTGAAGACGTTCTGGGCGGGGAGATTCATGACGCCTTTTGCGGACGAATCTCGCATGATCAGGCATTACGCACGGCCCAAGTCAAAGCTCAGGATCTTCTGGACTCTGTACCACACCATTAGATCGGTCTACGGTGCGATGTAGCGCTCACGTCGCACCTCCTCATGGCCGTCAGAGTGGCAATAATCAACGCCTCCCTCTGTCCGTGCATCTGAACCCCTCGGTGCTTTCCCTAGCTATCTGTCGCTTTTGCACAAATCGCGGCAGTGAGCACCCTCAAATGTCCATTCTGGATGTTTGGGCCATTGGTACCGCGTGCTACAGCGGCTAATCTACGCCGGACAAAAGAAAGCAGTGCGGTAATCGCGAACAAGTCATCAAAGAGTCGGGCCGGTGGGGGCTGCGCTGATACGCCTCCTGACAGCAGCAGGGAACAACGTATCGATTCGCAGCGTCATCTCCAGTCGGAACCTTGAAAAGATTCTTGTAGATAGCGTCGCCTCCTCAGCATCTGTATTTACTAAATAATTCGCATAACTAAAAAACTTTAACGAGCCTATACGGCCACCCAAAAAGGAGACAGTTTGATGTACAAAAATGGAACTTTAATTCCGAAACTGATTGCTATCGCTACGGGTGTTCTGCTCACCGGAGGCATCGCTCACGCACAAAGCAACGTAACGCTTTACGGCGTAGTGGACTCTGGCCTGATATACATCAAATCGCCGGGCGAGAAGGGGGCGATTCAAGCAAACGACAGCGGTCTGTCGCCGTCGCTATTCGGCCTGACGGGTAAAGAGAACCTGGGTGGTGGTCTCAAGACTGTATTCAGGCTTGAAGGCGGCTTCAGCGCGACCAATGGCGGCTTCGCCGATTCGAACGGAAACTTCTTTGGCCGTAATGCCTACGTGGGACTTGAAGGCAATTTCGGTACCGCCCTGGTCGGTCTGCAGTATTCACCGTTCTTCCTCACGATGTACGAGACCGACCCCCGCGGTGCCGTTCAGTTCGGCAGCGCCGTCATGCCCTACATCGACAACGTCTATGGCACAGGTTTCGCCAATTCAAACGCCTTGTCGTACACGACCCCGAAGCTCTGGGGTCTGCAAGGTAGCGTCATGGTCGCGCTCGGCGGCACTGCCGGGGACTTCCAGGCCGGACGTCAATATTCTGCGAGCCTGAAGTATGACAACGGGACCCTGATGCTCATGGCCGCCTATTACGACGGCAATAACGGCGGAAATGTCGAGACGTCGCTACCGACGACGGTTGAATTCCTCGGCCGAATGATCGGTGCGTCCTACAAGATTGGCCCGGTCACTGTGAAGGCGTCCGCAACGAACTACAAGGTGGCCGCGTCGGCCGGGAACCTTGCGCTCGGTCTTGACCCGCACAACAACTACGTCTATGCGGCTGGACTCGATTATCAGGCACTTACGCAACTCGACCTCAGTACCGGCGTGTACTACACCAGAGACAAAAACGACTCTAACAATCATTCGATCACCGCCGCGCTGGGTGCGAGCTATTTCCTGTCGCACCGCACGACCCTCTACGCGCAATTTGGCTTCATCAACAATCACGGCACAGAAGACGGCGGATTGTCGGTCATCAATAACTACTCCAACAAGGCCGGCAACACATACGCAACCAGCGTCGGCATTCGACATACGTTCTGACTGGTCGAGACTTCGTGCTCGATGTGCCTGTGGACAGGCGTGCGTCACCAGATTCCACGGAAGTGGACCAGTTTCCGGAGTTCGACAGACTCCGTAAGCTGCCTGCCAGAAGTGACACGCGCCGGCTTCAGCTCGCAAAGAACGATTTAATGGAAGAATTCTATGACAGCGATATCTGTTTCACAAACCGGTGTTCTGGTTGAGAGCGCAGAGGAAAAGGCGCTCTTCGCGAGGATCAACTGGCGCATCCTTCCCCTGCTGGTGACTGTCTACTGTCTCGCCTTCATTGACCGGGTGAACATCGGTTTCGCCCAGCTTCAGATGAAAGGGGAACTGGGTTTCAGCGATCAGGTCTTCGCGCTCGGCGCAGGCATGTTCTTTGTCGGCTACATTCTATTCGAAGTGCCAAGCAATCTACTTCTGGAGAAGATTGGAACGCGCAAGACGCTTATGCGCATCATGGTACTTTGGGGACTTTGCGCCATGAGCATGGCCTGGGTCACGGCGCCGTGGCAGTTCTACACGCTTCGCTTCCTGCTCGGCGCCTTTGAGGCAGGCTGCTTCCCCGCCGTCGTGCTCTATTTCACCTTTTGGTACCCCCCCGCTCGACGCAGTCAGGCTATTGCTGTGTTCATGAGCTCAACGGTCATCTCCGGCATTCTCGTCGGGCCGCTCAATGGCGCGCTAATGAAGTTCGGCCAGGGCGTTCTCGACTTCCACGGCTGGCAGTGGATGTTCATGATCAATGGCGCTCCCTGCCTGCTAGTCGGCCTCCTCTGCTATGCCTGTCTGAGCAACAGTCCTGCCGAAGCCGCATGGCTTAGTCCTGCCGAGAAGAAGCTGCTCGCCGACCGTCTCGCCCGGGACGGCGTGTCGCTCGGAAACGGAGTCCATAAGCGCGCCGCTCTGCGGGCGCTGCTACGCGACCCCAAGCTCTACGTCTTCTCTCTCATCAACTTTCTGTTTCTCGGTGCTGTCTACGTGCTGGTGTTCTGGACGCCGACGCTGATTCATAGCTGGGGCGTCAAAGACGTGTTCCACATCGGACTACTCGCGGCAATCCCGAACATCGTGGGCGCCATCGGCATGATGCTCATGAGCCGCAGCTCCGACCGCCGTAACGAGCGGCGGTGGCACTTCGTGGGTGGCGTGGCGTTGATCGCGGTCGGCCTGCTCGGCATAGCCTTCCTGAACGGCAGCGTGGCCTCGTCGATCGTCCTGCTCTCGATTGCGACCATTGGCACGGCTTCGATGACGCCTCTGTTCTATGCCTTCGTCAGCGACTACCTGCCGAAAGAACAAGCAGCAGTCGGTCTCGCGGTGATTCCCTCGCTCGCTGATATCGCCCCGATTGTGACGCCCTCCATCGGCACCTGGCTGCGTACTTCGACAGGGAGCAATTCGGCCAGCCTGTATTTCATCGTCGCACTCTATGTTGCCTCTGCCGTCGTCATGTTCTTCGCCGCCCGAGGACCGAAGGCCGCCGCAGCCCCAGTTGCACAACGTATCTGAGCCGCAATGCAAATGCGCGAGGTATCTGTCAGGAATGACATTACCAATATCCACGCCCAGGATGCTCCACGACATGACACACACCACGGAAGTCCGCGACAACATGAGCATCGAATGGGACGTGCCCATTGCGATGGATGATGGAGTCGTATTGCGCGCCGACGTCTACAAACCTGTGGCGCCAGGCAAGTATCCGGTCATCATGACATATGGCCCATATGGAAAAGGCCTGTCATTCCAGCAGGGATACAAGACAGCCTGGGACCTGATGGCTGCGCGCTATCCCGACGCGCTGGAAGGTTCATCAAACAAATATCAGGCTTGGGAAGTTCCCGATCCCGAAAAATGGGTTCCGGACGGTTACGTCTGCATCCGCGTGGATTCACGCGGCGCGGGTCGCTCGCCGGGCAAAATCGACCACTTCTCGCCGCGGGAAACCCTCGATTACTACCAGTGCATCGAATGGGCAGGCGTGCAGCCCTGGTCGAACGGAAAGGTCGGCCTGAATGGCATCTCCTATTACGGCGCCAACCAGTGGCTCGTAGCATCCATGCGCCCGCCTCATCTGGCGGCCATCTGTCCGTGGGAAGGCTATAGCGATGCGTATCGGGAATCGACTTTCCACGGTGGCATCCTGTGTTCCTTCGGAAAGAACTGGCAGGAAATCCAGGTCAAGACCGTCCAGCATGGCCGAGGGGATCGGGGCCCACGCAGCAGCGTAACCGGCGAACTCGTCTGCGGCGATGTGAACCTGACCGAAGAAGAACTCGAGGCCAACCGAGGCGACATGTCCCGGCGTGCGGCAAATCATCGTTTCGATGACGAATTCTTCGAAGAACGCCGGGCCAAGCTGTCACAACTGCAGGTCCCTGTCCTGTCCGCAGCGAATTGGGGAGGCCAGGGGCTGCACTTGCGTGGCAACATCGAAGGTTTCCTGCAAGCCGGTTCGTCCAAGAAATGGCTCGAGATTCACGGCGGCGAACATTGGACTTCCTTCTATACCCGCTACGGCATCGGCCTGCAGAAACAGTTCTTCGAACAGTATCTGAAAGGCAAAGAGACAGGCTGGGAAGAACGGCCACCAGTGCTGCTCCATGTCCGGCATGTCGACAAGTTCGTCGAGCGCGCCGAGCACGAGTGGCCGCTTGCGGGTACCCAGTGGACCAAACTGTATCTGGACCTCGATGGCCAGAAGTTGTCGCCCGATGCGGCTGACGGAACATCGACTGCCACGTTCGAACAAGAGACGGAGATTACGGGGCCCTTGGCCTGCAAGCTGTTCGTCTCCTCGACCACGCCCGACGCCGACCTCTTCCTCGTTGTCGGTCTCTACAGCCCCGAAGGAAATGAGGTCGTATTCCAGGGTGCGCTCGACCCGCATACGCCAGTAGCTCAAGGCTGGCTGCGTGCATCCCGCCGTGAACTGGATCCGGAGCGCACGCTTGCCTGGCGCCCGCTCCATACCCACCGATCGAGACAACCGCTCGAGCCGGGCAACCCTGTTGAACTGGACATCGAGATCTGGCCCACCTCTATCGTCGTCCCTGTTGGCTGGCGAATCGGCCTGACGGTGCGGGGCAAGGACTACGAGTACGAAGGGGCTGCTACACACCTGTCGAACCTGAAGTTCCCGATGAAGGGTTGCGGACCATTTCTGCACGACGATCCGGAGGATCGGCCGCCGTCGGTCTTTGCGGGACGAACCACGCTGCATGCGGGTAGAAGCATGTCTTCGTATCTGCTGGTGCCAATCATTCCGCAGCGATAGGTCAACCGCCTCGATCGAGCCGCGCCGAGACGTCGGGCAGCCTGAATTGATGAAGCACGCGCCACGCCTCCGAGTTCTGTGGAATATCTACCACGCTTTCTAATCAACAACCCCGCCGCACAGCGAGTCATCAACCTCAGGAAAGGAAGAGAAAATATGAAAAAGGCTAACCTCATCATGACTGCGATTTGCTCACTGCTCGCCCTCGGCACGGCAAGCGCCTGGGCGCAAAACCAGGCCAGTGACGCCACAGCGAGCGCGCCCGTCACGGCAAGCGCGCCATTGAGTCCAAAGGCAATGCGCACGGCCAATCGGTTGCTCGCCAAAGACGTTCGTCGTGCGCTCGTCAAGGTCAAAGACCTGGATTCGACCAATATCGTCGTCTCAGCGAAAAACGGCTTGATTCTGCTGGGCGGCACGGTGCCCGCGGGCGACCAGATCCAACTCGCCGTAACCACCGCACAAGGTGTTAGCGGCGTTCGCGAGGTACGAAACGGCCTTCGGATCCGCGCACCGGGCCAGTGAATCCCTCTGCAGTCGGTCCGATCCGGCACGGCAACCCGTTCCAAAATGCAACAGCCGGAGGGTTGCATTCTGGCTTTTGTGGCGGCTGACTGGCGGCGAGGCCGTTACGGTGAATGATGAAACGGGGTGAACCGCCCCACTCTTCAGGTGGTCAACCCATCACCACCATTCCCGTAGCTTGAGTACGGTCTTGCAATAGTAATCGACCTTCGCGCATTGCTTGTACATGATGGCCGACACGATCCAGAGAGAGTTGTCGATCGGCAGGTTCAGCGCCTCGCTGGCATGCCGAAAACGAGATCATTTACCGTCATCGATACCAACATTACAGGTCGGCACCTGATGGCTTTCGGCGGCGGGCTTTGGCGTCGACGACAACGGCAAGCGGCTCGCTCATGCGTTCCAGCAAGCCCTGATCAAGTTGCAGAAGCAAGGGTTTTATCAAAGTGTGATGCAGAAGTGGGGGCTGCCCGCGAAGGACGGACGCCCCACCTTCCCCGTTAACGATCCGCAGATGTGAAGCCTCAGGCTGGCAGTGAGACGACCTACACCCCGTAAGATTCATGTCTTACGGGGTTTTTTGTTGTCTGCAGATCTCTTGCGTCCCACTGACGTCGACGATTTTTTCGCGACGGGAGCAAAACTCACACGTGCGGCCGAATGCGCCTTCCATCTCTTGTTCAAAGCTGGCTCGACTTCAAACGCAAGGAGTGGGTCGACGAAACCTACCGCAAGACGGAGTTTGTCGTTCGCGAATACCTCACTCCCGCGCGCTGCACCCAACACCCTGCATCGGATAGTTGGCAATCCCGAAGGAGCGTCTGCAAAGCTCAATCGACCAACCCGGGAGACTTGATCGGATAGCTCTGCGGATTCCGTACGCGTACATCGCAAGCTGGTGAATCTGGGCGAGCCGACATAGGGCGTGAGCCCGTCAGACTGAGGCTGTACGCCGGTGCCGCCAGCAGAACAGTCCCGCTCAGATTCGCCCGGGCAACTTCGCAAACTTCTTCGAAACGCATCAGAAGCGGTGCGTGATCCCCAGTGCCCCCATGCTTTGCGATGATCCGAGTTCCGTCACTGAGACCGCAGGCCAGCTCATCGTCGACGTGCCATGGTTCCTGATATATCCGGCGCGAGCATAAATCTGCGTGCGCTTCGAGATACTGTGATCGATGCCGATCTCGATACCCTCCGCGCTATCGTCCACACCGCGCGCCCTGCGCTCGATGCCGGCGATTTCGACCGTGTCAGCCGTCGTCGCCTGGATCGTCGCACCGATCTCTGCGAAGCTGTACGAGTGCGCAGCGCCCAGGCGAGCGGCCAGCGATCCGGAGGGCGCGTCGTTTGAGCGGTTATACGTGTAGTTCGCCTGCAGGTTCACGATGCCGATCCGGTAAGCAAGGGAGCCGGTAAAGCGCTCGGTCCCAAGCAGGTTCAACGCGGCAGGCAGCCCGGGCACGTTCTCCGATCCCGCGTGCTGGTTCTGATACGCGAGTCCGGCGAACAGCCCATATCCGCTGTACGTCAACGAAATATCGAATAGATTGCCGACGGCCTCCACCACAGGCAGCGTCGTCGTCGAACTGAACGCATACATCGTGTAAAGCTTCAGCCCACCGACAACCGGCGACTGATACTCGATCGAATTGCTGGTTCGGCCGGATGCAGCCTGCGTGGCGAGGGTGTGGCGGTCGACCGCGACCGCCGCGGCCGCCACCGGCGACAGCACTTCGTCGCCGCGGAACGGGTCGGTGTAATAGATGGCCCAGAAAGTCGGCTGATACTGGCGGCCGAACGTCAGCGAACCATAGTCGATGTGCGTCAGCCCAACCCAGGCCTGACGATAGAACAGCGTCGAACTGTCGACGAACAACGCACCGTTGTTGACGGTGTAGCCGCTTTCGAGCACGAATCTGGCCTTGAAACCGTCTCCCAGATCTTCATCGCCTTTTATGCCCAGACTCGACCCGGAATTGCCGCCGCTGCGCTCTGAGAACGAGTGCGTCGAACCATTTCCAAGGTATTGCACGAAGCTGTCGACGACACCGTATAACGTCAGCGTCGACTGTGCCCACGCGCCCTGCGCGGCCAACAGCAACGCTGCGCCGCCAATACCCTGCTTGATGATACACATGCGAACTCCTCAGATACGTCTCGTGTTTTATCGCTCTTTCAATAACGGGCCTGCTCGCTTTCAATGCGCTTCTTTGCACCTCGTCATCGCCATGCGCCACGGCCTCACACAAAAAAGCGGTCTCCGCAGCGCAGCGCGAGGAACCGGATATGCTCGCGCCAATCACCGCGGGCGCTTGCATCAATCGAATGCGGCCACGCCTGTCAATGCGCGCGCGATACCGAGTTGCTGGATCTCTGTGGTACCGCCCGGAATCGGCATAGCCATGGCTTCGCGCAACAACCGTTCGACATCGAATTCGCGCGTCATGCCGCTCGCGCCGTGTAACTGCACGGCGTCACGGCATACCTGCAACGTGGCTTCGGCAGCGAACACCATGGCGATCGACGCCTGCACGTTGCAGCGCAAGCCCGCGTCCATCAAGCCGAACACGCGCTGAAACAGCAGCCGGCCCGCGTCCGTCCTGATCGCCATGTCCGCGATCTTCGCCGCAATCAACGGGCGCGCCGCGATGACCTTGCCGAACTGGGTGTGCCTTGTTGCAAAGGCAATCGATTCGTCGAGCGCGGCGCGCATGAGGCCGACCGACAGCACGCCGACATGGATATGCGCCTGCGCGCCGAGTTTCGCCATAGTGTTCAGACCATCGCCCTCTTCGCCGATGAGATGCGTCGCCGGAACGCGGGCATCGGCGATGAAAATCTGCGCGGTCGATTGCGCATTGAGCGCAATCTTGTCGAAGTTGCGTGTCTCGTAGCCGTGTGCCTCGCGGTCGATCAACAGATGCGAGAGACCCTTTTCGGAATGCACGGCACAGACGAATACGTCTGAGTAAACGCCATTGGTGATGCAGCTCTTCATCCCGTTCACTATGAAGTGATCGCCGTCGCGCACTGCACGCGTATGGATCTCCGCGACGTTCGAGCCGGTTTCCCGTTCGCCGCTGCCGATTGCGCCGAAGAGCCGGCCCGCCAGCGTCTCAGGCAAATACCGCTCGCGCAGTCCGGGGGGCGCGTCGAGCAGCGTCGCTGCGAGCCCCATGTTCAGCATCACGCACAGCGCTACATCGCACGAACATGCAGCCAGCTCCTCGAACAGCATGCCCTGAGTTGTGTACGACCAGCCCATGCCGCCGTACTCAACTGGCACCGTGCAGCCAGGCAGACCGAATTCGGCGATGCGCTGGGTCAGCTCGCGCATCGTCGCCTTTGGGATGAAGCGGTCACGATACATGTGGACAACCGGCCCGACCTCCGCCATCAGGAACTTGCGGAAACTCGCGACGGCCAGCGTTTGCTCTTCCGTGGGAACTCGATAGGTCATGGGTCGCACTTGCGCGTCGCCGCGGCTCGATAAGGCGTTTAACACCGGTTGCATTTCCGCGTGCCCCCAGAGCCGTACTCTGGGAATACCCCGAACTTCCCCTGCTCCACGAGGACGCCATCGGCCGCCGCCAGCAAGCGGACTGCTCCGCATAGCTCGCGCGCTTCCTTGACGCTGCACTTGTGTTAAGTTAGTTTCCGCGAACGCTTTTATCACCCCTCGTTCGGAGGGGGCAGCGAAGGCCCGAGAGGCATGGATTCGATTAGGTGAGAACTTGACAACGCCTTTCATCAAACACGTGGCTGCGACGCGTTTCGCGCCGCCACGCATCGGCGCCAGGCATGTACCTCGCAGCGATCTGCTCGCGCAGTTGCACCAGATGCGGCACGCCACGCTCGCCCTCGTCACGGGCAGCGCCGGCTACGGCAAGACCACCCTGCTCGCCCAGTGGCGCCAGGCGTGCGTCAAGGATGGCGCGGATGTCGCATGGCTCACGCTCACCGCCGACGAGAAGGGTTATGCCGACTTCTGCTCCACCCTGGTCGCCGCGCTGCAGCGCATCGGTCTGTGCACGGCAGCCGACTTCCGCGCCGACGATGCGAGTCCTGCTGCGATGGATGCGGCCATTGCCGCGATCGTCGAAAGTGCGCTCGACTGGCCGAAAGAGCTGTACGTCTTCGTCGACGATTACCATTACGTGGAAACGCCGCTCGCGCAGCGCCTCATGCAGAAGCTTCTCGAACATGCACCGGGCAATCTGCATTTCGTGATCGCCTCGCGCGTCACCCCACCATTGAGCCTGAGCCGGCTGCGCATGATGAACCAGATCGTCGAGCTCGACAGCGCGGGACTGCCGTTCAACCTGGCCGAAACGCGCGCGTTCATCGACGAAAATCTCGGCACCGGCAAGCTCGACGCCGATGCGCCAGGCCTTATCCACGAGCTGACTAGCGGCTGGCCTTCGTGCATCCAGCTCATTGTCATCATGCTGAAAAACCGGCCGGACACGCTCGCGACGCTGAGAGATCTCGTGTGGCGTTCGAGCGACCTGCAAACCTGGCTCAGCGAAGAGGTCATGGCCGATCTGCCCGCGCACCTGGCTTCCTTCGCCGAGGTGCTGTCGATCTTCCGCCGCTTCAACGCTCCGCTCGCGCGCGCCGTCACTGGCGACGCGCAGGCGGCCGCCCTTCTCAAGCGGATGGAGGACGAGAACCTGCTGGTGATCCGCGTCGATTCGGACGACCGCCTCGCGTGGTATCGCTTTCATCCTCTGTTCGGCGACTATCTCGCCACGCGGCTCGCGACAAGGGACGACGCGGTCGTCAAGGCGCTGCATCTGCGCGCCAGCCGCTGGTTCGCTGATCGCGGCTACCTCGCCGAAGCGGTCCGGCACGCGAGCGCCGGCGGCGACGTGGAATTCGCGGCGACGATCATCGAACGCGCCGAGCCGGCAACGTGGACCCTCGAGTATCTGAGCCCGATGCTGCATCTGCTCGAACAGCTGCCCGAGGCGACGCTATTCCGGCATCAGCGTCTGCTCTTCATTGCCTGCCTCACGATTGCGCTAACCACGCAGCCCGACAAGGCGAGCGCGTGGCTGCCGCATCTGCAGTCCGGCGCGCTCTCCGACGACCCGGAACTGGCGGGCTGCGCGCCGATGATCCACGCAGCCATCGCATTCCAGCACGACGATACGCAGCGCATGATCGAACTGCTGGAGCCGTTGCGCGACGCCGTTATCGAAAACCGCTTCCTGCGCTATTTCCTCGTCGCCGAACTGTGCGTCGCTTATACGGGCGCCGGGCGCTACGCGGAGGCAACGCACCAGCTCGAGCGGCGCCCGATCCCACCCGCCGACCGCGACAACGAGATGGCGCTCGTGGCCGAAGCGGCTCGCGTCGCCGCCATCCTGCATGAGGGCGACGTGCGCGAAGCCGAGCGCCTCGGCACGCCGTTGCTCGCGCGGTCGGTCAAGGCTGTGGGCCGTCACTCGATCAGTGCGAACATCTGCGCGAGCGTGCTGGCCGACGCCTGCTACGAACTCGATCACATCGACGACGCCCGCGAAACCATCGCGAACCGCCGAGGCCTGCTGCAATCGTCGGGGCCGGACCTGACCATTCGCGCATCGCTGTGCCGCGCGCGGCTCGACTGCCTCCAGGTGAGTGCCGATGTCGCGCTCGCCTTCCTCGAACAGCAGACGGCGCATCTGCGCAATCAACAGCACCCGCGTGCCGTCGCGCACATGCTGGCCGAGCAGATCAGGCTCCTCCTGCAGAAAGTCCGCCACGCGCGCGCCGCCCAACTCGACATCCTTCTCGACGAGCTGGCGCAAGCCCATCGGGAAGACCTCGGTATTCGCGGCGAAATCGCGGCCATCGCGGCATTGGCGCATGCGCGCGTGCTGCGCGCGGAGCAGCCGGAGGCCGCACTGGCATCGCTGCGCGATGCGCACGCGCGTGCCAAGGCATTGGGGCGGGGCCGGATGGCCGCGCTGGTGGATTTTCTGCTCGCGGCGACGCTCATGGATCTCGACCGCGTTGACGACGCGCGGGTTTCTTTCACGTACGCCATCGAAGCGGGCGCGCGGTTCGGTCTCGTGCGCACCTTCATCGACGAAGGTGAAGTTGCCGCGACGCTGCTCAATCGGGCGGTACAGCAAGCGTGGATCGATGGGCCCGCCAGGGACTATGCCATCGGCCTGCTGGAGCGATTTCCCGGCGCGTTGAACGCGCTCGGGCGTGCCGGTGTCTCGCAGCCCGCAAACGGCCGCAAGGCGGACTCGGCGCTGACCCCGCGCGAACTGGAAATTCTCACGCTGGTCGCTGAGGCCATGTCGAACAAGCGTATCGCGCTCGCGCTGAACATCACGCTCGAAACAGTGAAGTGGAACCTGCGCAACGTCTTCTCGAAGCTCGGCGTATCGAGCCGCTACGACGCCATGCTATGGGCCCGCAAGAACGGGCTGATCGACTAGACGACCGCGGGCGCGGCTGTGCAACGAGGCGAACGAACGCGAGCATCG
Organism: Paraburkholderia fungorum; assembly: GCF_046026025.1. Classification (GTDB taxonomy): domain Bacteria; phylum Pseudomonadota; class Gammaproteobacteria; order Burkholderiales; family Burkholderiaceae; genus Paraburkholderia; species Paraburkholderia fungorum_E. Next base: position 73,271 of record NZ_JAQQFL010000040.1, read on the forward strand.
CGCCACAGCCGTCCACCACGGGCGCTTCAATGTACGGACAGAAACGACGTCAAGGAAAGAGACGCATGATCGATTCAGCGATACAGGCCGGCTTGCCCGCGCCTTCGCACTCGACCGTCATCTCGAACTTGACCTGAGCGCCGCCGTTGTCGAGCGCGTCGAAGCCGGCGAGCCGGAAGTGTGCGCGAACGCGGCGGCCCACCGGGACAGGGGCAATGAAGCGCACCTTGTCGAGGCCGTAGTTCAGGCCGCTGCGCACGTCGTTGATCTGGAACGCCGTGGCGAAGAACGCAGGCAGCAGGCTGAGCGTCAGAAAACCATGCGCGATCGTGCCGCCGAACGGACCTTCCTTCGCGCGCTCCACATCGACGTGAATCCACTGATGATCCCCGGTGGCATCCGCGAACTGGTTGACGCGGGCCTGGTCGATCAGCAGCCAGTCGCTCGTGCCGATCTGCTCGCCGGCCAGCGGCTCGAGATCGGCGATCTTGTCGAATTCTCTCATTGCGGTGTGTCTCCCTGATTCAGTGTCCGCCGCAAATAGTCCGCGCAGCGGGCGTCGTGACGGTCGCTGCCGCCGAGCAAGGCGTCCGCGACAATCGCACGTTTGAAGTAGTGGCCAATCTGATATTCCTCGGTCACGCCGATGCCGCCATGCAACTGGATCGCCTGCCCGCAGACGAACTTCGCCGCACGACCGATTAGTGACTTGGCCTGCGAGACGACATAGTCGCGCCGTCCGGCTTCGTCGTTCATGATCGACGCGAGCAGCGCATACAGCATCGAACGCGCGATTTCCAGTTCCGCCGCCATGTCGGCGAGACGGTGCTGCAACGCCTGGAAGCTGCCGATCGGCACGCCGAATTGCTTGCGCACCTTCAGGTAGTCCGCCGTGATCTCGATGGCGCGCTCCATGCCGCCGACCAGTTCCGCGCACAGCGTGGCCGTGCCGTGCCCAAGCGCCTGCTGCAACGCGGGCAGTCCTTGTCCCGGCTCGCCGAGCACCGCTTGCGCGGGCAGCAGCACGCCTTCCAGCGTCAGTTCGGCAGCCCAGCTACCGTCATGCAGCGGCAGTGCCGCGCGCGTCAGACCCGGCGTGCCGGCGTCGACGAGAAAGAGCGTCAGCCCACCGTCATCCTGCGTCACGGCCGACACGACGAACCCGTCGGCATCGGCACCACCCGCCACGAGCGTCTTGCGACCATGGAGCCGGTAGTTGCCACCCACGCGTTCCGCGCGCATCTGCGAACGCTCGGGCAGACCCCGCGAGTGCGCCTCGCCGTAGGCCAGTGCGATGCGCCGCGTGCCATCCGCGAGCGCGGGCAGAAGGCGTTCGCACTGCTCGGGCGTGCCCGCTGCCGCGATCGTCTGCGCACCGAGAACGGCGCAGCCCACATACGGCTCGACGACGAGACCGCGCCCGAATGCCTGCGCGATCAGCACCGTGTCGATCACCGTGCCGCCGAGGCCGCCATACGCTTCGGGCAGCGCCGCGGCGAGCCAACCGTTCTCCGCGAACGTAGTCCAGCGTGCCGTGTTGCGCGTCGAGCCCGACACGAGCAACGCGCGACGCGCCTCGAAGCCGTAGTCCCGCTCGACGAAGCGCCGCACGCTATCCTGCAGCATCTGCTGCTCTGAGTTGAGGTTGAAATTCATGATCGATCGGCGACTCAGAGTTGAAACAGCATCTTCGCGATGATGCCGCGCTGCACTTCGCTCGTGCCACCATAAATGGTCGAGGCACGACGGAAGAACATTTCCGTGGCAACGCCGCGTCCCACTTCCTCGCGAGGCAAGATCCCTTCGCGCGTGGGGTCGTGAGGCTCGGGATAGGCCACGGCGCCATAGTCGCCGAGCGCCTCCACCATGCACTCGGTGAGCTTCTGCTGCAATTCGGTGCCGCGGACCTTGAGAATCGATCCCATGGCGTGCGCGGCGGGGCTGTGATCCTGCTCCAACGCCGCCGCACGCTTGACCATCATCGCCATGGCGTCGATCTCGGCCTCCAGACGTGCGAGCCTCAGCATGAAGCCGCGCTCCTCGACGAGCGGCGCGCCGTCCACCTGCTCGCTCAACGCAATCTGCTTGAGTCTCGCCAGGCACCTGCGCAGGAATGGCAGATCGGCGGCGCCGGCATGCTCGTTGTTGAGCAGGAACTTGGTGATCTTCCAGCCATCGCCATCGCCGCCGATCCGATTGCTCACCGGCACGCGGACGTTGTCGAAGAACGTCTCGTTCAGGTGGTGGCAGTCGTCGATGCTGCGGATCGGCCGCACCGTGATGCCCGGCGTCTTCATGTCCACCAGCAGGAAGGTGATGCCTGCCTGCTTCTTCACCTCGGTGTCCGTGCGAACGAGCAGGAAGATCCAGTCGGCTTCGTGCGCGTAGCTCGTCCAGATTTTCTGGCCGTTCACGACGTAGTGGTCGCCGTCCAGCTCGGCGCGCATGCGCAGTGAAGCCAGGTCGGAACCGGAGCCGGGCTCCGAGAAACCCTGGCACCACAGTCGCTCGCCATTCAGAATGCGCGGGATGTGCTCGGTCTTTTGTTCAGGCGTGCCGAATGCATTGACCACTGGTGCCAGCAGCTTCTGCGCGAGAAAATCCTGCGTCGGCGCGCCGGCGGCCACGCACTCCTCATCGAAGGCGAGCCGCTGCAGCACCGTCCAGCCGGTTCCACCATGCTCCTTCGCCCAGTACGGCGCACCCCAGCCCCGCTCGTTGAGGATGCGCTGCCAGCGCACGAGGTCCTCGCGCGCCGAGCGCACGCTGCCCACGGGATTGCCGGGCAGATCGGCGGGAAAGCACTCGCGCAAAAAAGCGCGCACTTCCTCGCGAAATGCCTCCAGCCCCGGATCAGGTTGGAAATCCATCTGCCCTCCGCCTCAAATGCGGTACATCGTCACGACACACGCGCCGCCGAGGCCCACGTTGTGCTGCAACGCCACGCGCGCGCCTTCAACCTGACGCTTGTCGGCGTTGCCACGCAGTTGCTGAACCAGTTCCGTACATTGCGCGAGACCCGTCGCGCCGATCGGATGCCCCTTCGAAAGCAGGCCGCCTGACGGGTTGACGACGTAGCGGCCGCCGTACGTGTTGTCGCCGTTGTCAATGAACTTCGCCGCTTCGCCTTCCGGACACAGGCCAAGCGCCTCGTACATGATCAGTTCGTTGTGCGCGAAGCAGTCGTGCAACTCGACCACGTCCACGTCCTCCGCACCCATGCCCGCCTGCTCGTACACCTTGTTCGCCGCTTCCTGCGCCAGGCCGAAGCCGGCCGTGTAGCGCAGGTCGTCGCCTTCGAGAGCGGCCGGGCGGTCGGTCGTCAGCGCCTGGGCGGCGATCCACACGCGCGAGTCCAGCCCGTGCTTCTTCGCGTAGTCTTCGCTGCACAGCACGGCGGCGGCAGCGCCGCAGGTGGGCGGGCAGGCCATCAGGCGCGTCATCACGCCAGGCCACATCACCTTGTCGGCCATCACTTCCTCAGGGGTCACGATCTGGCGGAACACGGCGAGCGGGTTGTTCGCTGCGTGACGGCTCGCCTTCGCACGAACCTTCGCGAACGACTCCATCTTCGTGCCGAACCGCTTCATGTGCTCGAGGCCCGCGCCGCCGAAGATGCGCAGCGCCGGCGCCACTTCGGGCGGCACGCCGAGGCGGTCGCATTGCGCGAAGAACAGATCGAGCGGAAGCGGACGGTCGGTGAAGTAGCTGCCGAGCGCGCCCGCGTTCATCTACTCGAAGCCGACTACCAGCGCGACGTCGAGCGCGCCCGCCTCGATCGCCTGACGCGCCAGGTAAAGAGCGGTCGAGCCCGTCGAGCAGTTGTTGTTGACATTGATGATCGGCAGACCCGTCATGCCGACGTGATATAGCGCGCGCTGGCCCGCCGTGGAGTCGCCATAGACGAAGCCCGCATAGGCCTGCTGGATCGACTGGTATTCGACGCCCGCATCCGCGAGCGCGCGACGCGCCGCTTGCGCGCCCATCAGATCGTAGGTCTCGCTGGCACCTGGCTTCGTGAACGGGACCATGCCCACGCCGGCCACTACTACTTTGCGCGTCATACTTGCTCCTTTTTCCGTTGTCTACGCCGTCATGGCGAACTGATTACGCTTCATGATAGGGGCCACCTCCAGCCACCCGCCCCCTCCTTTTCTGGGGGTTAGAGAACGGCCCGCAACGCCTCATATCAGCCGTTTCGCGCCGGCCCTACCGTGTGAAGGTCGTCCCAACCCGCCTGTGATACCTGTTGCGCCATCGAATCGGCGCCTGGCCGCTATGTGAAGGAGCGCCTCACGTGAGCGACGGTGGTTCCACGGCAACACTCAGGATTACTGTGGAACCAGCAGCGCGTGAATCATCCTCGCGATCAGGACGGCAGTGTCGGGTTCGCCGAGATAAGCGGGCCGCACAAGCAACATGGCGCGCGCGAGCGTGATCAGCGTTTGCACGACGAGGAACTGAACGTGCTCGACGTCGTCCACGCTGATCACATCGGCAAAGCGCGCGAACAGCACCGGAACGATGCTCGCCTGCGCCATTTCCGCGGGCTTCACGAAGTCTAGGCGAACCATTTCGTCATAACGGGTCATGCGCTGGCAGACACCGGGGTCCAGCTCGATACGCTCTGCGTAGATGCCAAGCCCTGCCCTGACGATGAGCAGGATGCCGTCCAACAGGGTGGCCTGCGCGGGCAACGCCTCGATCCGCGCGCGCAGCGTCGCGTAGACGTCGGCGCGAAACGCGTCGAAGATCGCCGCGACCAGCGCGTCCATCGTCGGGTAGTACTCGTAGATCGAACTGGACGCCACGCCCGATACGTCGGCGAGGTGCAGTACGGTCAGCGCCTCGCGCCCTTCTTCATCGAGTATCCGCCGCGCCGTCTGCATCAGTGCGTCGATGAGCGCAACCGAACGGGCCTGGCGCGGCGACTTACGTGGCGCCGACGGTATTTCCAATTCGATGAGGAGGTCGTTCGGGTCGTTCTGGTCCAACGCGCCATGCGCGCCCCACAGCCTTTGCACGGGGGGCGCCGATGGTGGCGACCTGCGTGTGTCCATAGCCGTTCTCCCTCGCCCCCGACGCATGGGGACATGCTTTCAGGAGGCATATGGCTCGATGATTGTCGGGCCGTCGCTGTCGGCGCGACCAACCCCAGTTCAATCTAACCGCCGTTGCCGCGCGCGTCCCCCCTCTTCCGAATAGCGACCCACGAACGGCGCGCCTGCGCGGCCGTTGCCGAACAAACGCAAACTGCACGGACAACGGCTACGTAAAGCTAACAATTTTCCGTTTTTTTTCATGTGGTTACGACAACCCAAGGAGAGCACGAATCCGGAGCGGACGCCGCGTTTGGCAGACCTATACTGGCCTCGTTCGATCGACAGCACGCTCTCTAACAGGACACATCACCTACATGAACAAGCCCATTGCACCGATGATCATTCGCGGCGAGGTCATCACGGATAACCTGATCGAAGTCGGCGGCCGAGGCGGCGATCTCGTCTTTCTCACGCCCGATGCCCATCGCTATCTCGATGTGCTGCCGCTCGGCAATCCGGCGAAACTGGCCGATCTTTACGAACTGTCTTTCGACGACATCCTCGACTTCGCCGTCGCGCTCGGTGCGCGCCTCGATCTGGCGACGAACGCGCATTTGCAACAGGCCTGCGAACTCTCGTACCTGACCGCGCCCACCACGCCGAGCCTCGTCAAGTCGAGCTATCTCGGCTTGCGCACCATGCTCACGCGCGAGGCCATCGTCGAGGCGGTCGACAGCACGGTCGGCATCAAGTATCTCGAGGGATGGGTCAAGCAGCGCCTGATCGACGGCACCGAGCTTGAAATCCGCTGCTTCGGCTCACGCGCGCTGCACATCGTCGCCGGCAACTCGCCGGCGGTTTCGCTCCTGACCATCCTGCGTAACATGGTGCTGCGCAGCGATGCGATCATCAAGGCGCCGTCGAACGATCCCTTCACGGCGCTCGCCATCGCCCGCACGATGGTCGAGATGGCGCCGGACCATCCGCTCACGCGGCACCTGAGCGTCGCCTACTGGAAGGGCGGCGACGAAGCCTTCGAAGAACGCCTGTATCAACCGCACAATCTGGAGAAGATCGTCGCATGGGGCGGCTTCGCTTCGATGAAGCACGTAAGCCGGTATATCCAGCCCGGCCTCGAACTGATCTCGCTCGATCCCAAGCGCAGCGCGAGCATCATCGGCGCGGACACCTTCGCGAGCGAAACGGGCGTGAACGAGGCCGCCACGCGTCTTGCGAGCGACATCGGCGCGCTCAACCAGAAGGGCTGCGTGAATGCACGAGTCGTCTACGTGCAATGCGGCACCGACGCAGAAGGACTGGAGAAACTCGACGGCTTCGGGCACGCGGTCTACGAGGCGCTGCAAAACCTCCCCAACAGTCTGAGCACGCCGGCGAAGCGTTACGACCCGGGACTGAAGGCGCACGTTGACGCGCTGCGCCTTGACGACGAGTGGTACCACGTGATCGGCGGCAAGGACGGCGAAGGCGCTGTCATCGTGTCGAAGATCCCCGAGCCGGTGCCCTTCTCGACGCTGCTCGACGACCGCACCGTCAGCCTGGTCCCGGTCGATTCGCTCGACGAAGTGATGGACGCTGTCGACGCCTACACGCAGACCGTCGGCATCTACCCGGAAGCGCTCAAGGACGAACTCAAGAACCGGCTGCCGCTGCACGGCGCGCAGCGCATCGTCTCGCTCGGCTATGCGGTGGCGATGAAATGGGCCGCGCCGCAGGATGCCATCGAGCCGCTGCGCCGCATGGGCAAGTGGATCTCCAATCAGATCAACACGCCAGACGTCACACCGGGGCCGTGGCAACGGCCGCCGATCGCCTGATCTCTTTTCCCCACTTTCACGAGAACACGACATGACAACCTGTTTCGGCTATGGCGCCCGCGAGGCGTACGGCGCGCTGGCCCCCATGCACTTCGAGCGGCGCGCCCTGCGCGCCGACGACGTGGCGATCGACATCGCCTTTTGCGGTGTCTGCCACTCGGACGCCCACCAGATCAACAACGACTGGGGCAACACCGTCTACCCCTGCGTCCCCGGCCACGAAATCGTCGGCCACGTGACGGCGACCGGCCCGGGGGTCACGCGCTTCAAGGTCGGCGACCGCGTGGCGGTGGGCTGCCTCGTCGACAGTTGCATGCAATGCAGCCCTTGCGCGGACGGCGCAGAGCAACTGTGCGCACAAGGACCGACGGCGACCTACAACGGCCGCGATCGCCAGTCAGGCGAGCTCACACTCGGCGGCTACGCGGATCACATTGTCGTGCGCGAACACTTCGTGCTACGCGTGCCGGACACGCTCGATCCCCTGCTCGCCGCCCCGCTGCTCTGCGCGGGGATCACCGTCTGGAGCCCCCTGCGCAAGTACGGCGTGGGCGAGGGCACGAAGATGGCCGTGGTGGGACTCGGCGGGCTGGGCCACCTCGCCGTGAAGCTAGGTGTCGCGCTCGGCGCGGAAGTGACCGTCATCACGACCTCGCCGGGCAAGGTCGACGACGCGCTCAAACTCGGCGCGCACCGCGTGCTGCTGTCGAGCGGTGCGCAGGCCATGCAGGCCGCCGCCAACACCTTCGACTTCATCCTCGACACGATTCCGCAGCGTCACAACACGAATCCGTACCTGATGCTGCTCGGGCGCGACGGCAAGCTCGTCGTGGTCGGCGCGATCGACCTGCTCGAGCCGGTTCACGGCGGTCTCCTGATCCGCAACAACCGCACCCTGGCCGGCTCGCTGATCGGCGGCATTCGCGCCACCCAGGAACTGCTCGACTTCTGCGCGGAACATCAGGTGCTGCCCGAGTGCGAGCGGATCGAGGCGGGTGAGATCAACGAGGCCTTCAGCCGGATGCTGAAGAACGACGTGAAGTATCGCTTCGTTATCGACATGGCGACGCTGCGCAAACCGGCGGTGGGCTGAAGTAGGACGGAGCGGGCGCACCGCCCATCCCCCTCCAAATGAGGGGAGATTCACGCAGCCGGTTCGCCCTATAGTCGCTGCAGGCCGGATACGCGCGTGCCAACGCGCGCCGATCCACGCCCTTGCCTGGTGCCATCTATTTGGGGCGATGCTGCAAACGATGCAATTCACGAGACTGCTGATCGAGACCCGGTTCGCACCGCCGCGCATTGGCGCGCAACACGTCGCACGCACTGAACTGCTCAATGCACTCGCGCAGATCCAGCAGCGAGCGCTCGCGCTCATCACCGGAAGCGCCGGCTACGGCAAGACGACCCTGCTCGCCCAGTGGCGCCAGCGCTGCCTTCAGGATCACGCGAAAGTGGCGTGGCTTTCGCTCACTAGCGACGACAAGGGCTTCGCGGACTTCTGCCTCGTCTTCTTTGCCGCGCTCCAGAAGCTCGGGATTGCTGTCGATCTGGATCTCCCGGTCGATCGCGCGAGCGCCACCTCGGTCGACGAAGCGGTCTCGGCCCTCCTCGACGCCCTCGCGCAGCAGACCGACGAGCTGTATCTGATTCTCGACGACTATCACCATGTCGAGGACCCCGGCGCCCACCGTCTCGTTCAGCGTCTCCTCGAACGCTGCCCCTCGAACCTGCATCTGCTGATCGCCTCACGCGTCGCGCCGCCGCTCAGTCTGGGCCGCCTGCGTGTGATGGACCAGGTCGTGGAAGTCGAGAGCGCACGGTTGCCATTCAGCTCCGCCGAAACGCGCGGCTTCCTCGAAGGCAATCTCGGCGCCGGCAAGGCGAGCGCCGACGACGCGAGCCTCGTCCACGAACTGACCGGCGGCTGGCCGTCTTGCCTGCAGCTTATCGCCATCATGTTGCGCAACCGGCCAGGCGCGCGCACGCGTCTGCGCGATCTCGTCTGGCGCTCGAACGACCTGCAGACCTGGTTGAGCGAGGAAGTGATCGCCGCGCTGCCGCCGGATCTCGTCGATCTGGCCGAAACCGTATCGATCTTCCGGCGCTTCAACGCACCGCTCGCCGCATTCGTCAGCGGCAACCCGGCTGCGGCGGAACTGCTCGCACGCATGGAGCAGGAGAATCTCCCGCTTCAGCACGTCGAGCTCAACGAGCACGTCTCGTGGTTCCGTTTTCATCGCCTCTTTGCGGACTTCCTGACCACGCGGGTCGAGCGGCGCGGCGCGGCCGCGCTCGCCGAGCTGCACCGGCGCGCGAGCCATTGGCTCTCCGACAACGATCTGCTGGCCGAGGCCGTGCGCCACGCGAATCTCGCGGGCGACGTAGCACTGGCGGCCCGATTCATCGAACGCGCGGCACCGGCCACGTGGACACTCGCTTATCTGGCGCCCGCGCTCACCCTGCTGGAACGGCTGCCACGCGAGACGCTATTCGAGCACCCGCGCCTCGCGCAACTGGCCTGCCTCGCGATCGCCCTCACGCTGCATCCGGCGCGCGCCGAGGCGCGGCTCGCACAGCTTGGCGTCGATGAGAAAAAGGCCGGCGCCTCGCTCATGCGCAGTCTGCCGCTCGTTCGCGCCGTCATCGCGCTGCAGCGCGACGATACCCAGCGGACGATTGACCTGCTCGAATCGCACGATGCGGACACCGCCAGCAACCCGTTTCTGCGCTATCTGAGGCTCTCCGCGCTCACGATGGCGTACGCGGGCGCCGGACGTCATGCCGATGCGCGCAAACTGCTGGAAAGCGAGCCCATTCCGGAGACGGACCGCAACAACGACATGATGCTCGTCGCGCAGAGCACGCTTGCGCTCTCGCTGCTGCTCGAAGGCGACGCGCGCGAAGCGGCGCCCCTTGCGTCGAGCCTGCACGCTCGCGTGCTCCACACGTTCGGCGAGCGCTCGGTGTGCGCCAATGTCTGCTCGGCCTTTCTCGCGGACGCGCGCTACGAACTGAATCAGATCGACGACGCACGCGAAACGCTGGCAAACCGTCATGGCCTGCTGGAATCGTCGGGTGTCGAGGTCACCGTGCTCGCGTCTCTGTGCCGCGCTCGGCTCGATCTGTTGCAGGAAGGCGCGGAAACCGCGCTTGCGTTCCTGCGCCAGCAGGCGGCGCGCTTTCGCAGTCTCGGCTACGAACGGCCCCTCGCGCTCATGCTCGCGGAGCAGGTGCGCATCCACGTACGCCACGGCAATAGCGCGGCGGCCGAGGCGCTGCTGCAATCGCTCGATGCGTTGGCGAAACCTCACGCCGACAGCCGCGGATTTCTGGCCGAGATCCCGATTGCCGCTGCGCTTGCCCACGCCCGCGTAGATCTGGGCAACGATCCGGCCCGTGCGCTGCTGGCGCTGGAGGAGGCGCGCCGGCGCGCGCTCGCGATCGGCCGTGGCCGGCTGCTGACGCTCGTCGATCTGCTGGCCGCTCGCGCGCTCGCGAGCCTCGGACGCGCCGAGGACGCCATGGCATCGCGCAGCCGCGCCGTCCAGTACGGGTGCCGCTATGGACTCGTGCGGACATTCCTCGACGAAGGCACGCTGGCACGCGACGAACTCGCCCGGCTGGTGCAGGCGCAGCCGCTACAAGGCCCTGCGCTCGCGTTCGCCCAGGATCTGCTCTCGACCTGGCCGCCCGTGGCGCCCGTAAAAAGCACGGCGGCCCCACGCCAGGGTGCCGGCGCACGCAGTGGACAGACGGCGGCGCTCACCCAACGCGAGATCGAAATCCTGAGCCTCGTCGCCCAGGCGATGTCGAACAAACGCATCGCGCTTGCACTCAGCATCACTGTCGAAACGGTGAAGTGGAACCTGCGCAATATTTTCGCCAAGCTCGGCGTTTCGCGACGCTACGATGCGATGGTCTGGGCGCGCACCCAGAAGCTGATCGACTGATTCAACGCGGCTCGCCATCCTGTGCGCGGCCGGTCAGGAGCGCGCATAGCATCCGCGCGACCCTGCGGGGCGTCTGCGGATCGGCAAGACTGTCCGGCCGTTCGAGCACCACCGCCCGCGGCAGGGCCATTAGCGTCTGAAACACGAGAAACTGCGCCTTTTTCGGGTCCTGCACGCAAATTTCGTGGGCGAAGCGCGCGAGCAGCGCAGGCGTAATTTCGAGCGTCCAGAACGCGTCGGGCTTGATGAGGTTGAGGCGCACCAGTTCGTCGTAGTGCGCGGCCTTCACATTGAAGGCGGGATCGATGCGCGACCATTTCCGCAAAAGCTCGATGCCGATTTCCAGCACGAGCACGAGCCCGTCATGAAGCGTGCTTTCAGGCGGTAATGCGGCGATGCTGTCCAGCAGGCGTTGCCGGTACTCCGCGCGATGGTCGTCGAAAATCGCGGCGATCAGGTCGTCCATGGTCGGGAAGTATTTGTAGATCGAACTCGGCGCGATGCCTGCGCGTTGCGCGAGCGCGGTCACGGAAAGCGCCGCGCGGCCGTCCTGCTCAAGTATCTCGCGGGCTGCGCGTTTGACTGTTCCCACCAGTTTGACCGAGCGCGCCTGCCGCGGATGCTTGCGCAGTCCCGAAGGTATCGCCAGCCGGATCACCTGCATGTCTGCCGCACCGGCGTCGCCCTGTTTGCTCATATCGTTGCTCTCCTGCCAAACGTCGGGTCGCAATGCGCCCTATCCCTGACTGCCACGCCGCGCCGCTGCAACCGGCATGCAGGTATGGAGAATCTGCGCGTAGCACCGCTGCCCCACCGGCGGATTTCCACTTCCGATCAACGGGTTGCGTTCAGATGCGACAAGACGAAACGCGGAGCGCAATGCCCAGGCCCGGTTCCTATACTGATTGTTCCTTCAACAACGCATTCGCGGCAGACGGGAAACCGCTCACTAAACGGCGAAACCTGCCCGCGCATCGTCCTTCATTCAGGATACCTTATGTCAACGACACCGCTGTCCATTGACGAACAGACCCGTCTTCTGCTCGGCGATCCCGCCGCTCTGGCGAACCACTCGTGGCACCGCTGGCAACATTTGCCGCGCACCGATGTCGAGGCGATGCAACTGGCCGGCCTGAAAGCGCGCTTCGCCGCGTTGCGCGATCGCATCCCCTTGCTCAAGAAGCTCGCGGACGCAGAAGGCATCGAACACATCGACGAACTGGACGACGTCGTGCCGCTCCTGTTCGAACACACGGTCTACAAGTCGTATCCGCCCTCGCTGCTCGACAAGTGCAATTTCACGCTGATCAACCGATGGATCGCCAGGCTCGTCACGCCTGAAATTGCTGAAGCCGTTCTCGCCGCCGACGTCAGTCATTGCCGGGGCCTCGACGACTGGTTCGCCACGATGGACAAAATCGTGCCGCAACTTTGCATCAGCCACACCTCGGGAACGTCCGGCACATTTTCGTTTCTGCCGCAAGGCACCCGCGAATGGGAGAAGCTGCTGCAAATCCGCCGCATGGCCGTCTGGAATATGGACGGGCCCGACACGCCCCAGCCGGAGTTGCATGCGGTGTACCCGTATTTTCGCGCCGGCTTCTACAGCTACCTGCGATCCAACCGCCACCTCATCAATACGCTGCTGCCGGACGAAAACCATTTTTATGCGGCCTACCCGGAGACACTCAGCTCCGATGTGGTGCACCTCGCCGCCAAGGCACGCGTCGCGCATGCCAAAGGCACGCTGGACCGCTTCGAAATCCGCCCCGAGATGCTCGCCAGGAAGCATGCTTTTGACCAGTTGCAAGCCGACATGCCGCGCCATCTGGCCGCTTTTTTCGAGCGCATGGCAAGCGAGCTCAAAGGCAAACGCGTGTACATGTCCGCAACCTGGAACCTCCTGCACAACATGGCGAAGGCCGGCCTCTCGAAGGGTCTCGAAGGCGTGTTCGATGCAGGCTCGTTCCTGAGCACGTCCGGCGGCGCCAAGGGGATCGTCCAACCCGACGGCTGGCGCGACGATGTCCTGCGCTTTACGGGAGCAAAACGCCTGAACGAAACCTATTCGATGTCCGAAGTGGTCGCCTCCCATACACGCTGCGAGCACGGTCACTACCACTTCAGCCCCACCGCCATTCCGTTCGTGCTCGATCCGGAAACGAGCCGTCCGCGGCCACGCACCGGACGCGTCACGGGCCGCGCCGCGTTCTTCGATCTTGGCGCCGATTCGCGCTGGGGCGGCTTCATCACCGGCGACGAAATCACCGTGCACTGGGACGAGCCCTGTCCCTGCGGTCAACCGAGCGCGTATGTCGTGGGCCCGATTCAGCGCTACAGCGAGAAGCACGGCGGCGACGACAAGATCACCTGTGCGGCTTCCGAAAGCTCGCACCGCGAAGCGATGGACTTCCTCAACCAGGTGCAAAGCTGAGAGCACGAGCCTGACAGCGCCGCGTCAAAAGAAGCGGCGCTGTCGATCGCCATGCGTGGGAGATCTTGTCGATAGCGCTCACCAGCACGACAAAGTAGCCGGAACTGTCGTGAACTGGAGTACGGACAGGGTCGACTTTCGAAGGGATAAAAACACCGACGATCAAAGGCTCATTTACATGTTCGGATAGTTCGGGCCACCGCCGCCTTCAGGCGTCACCCACACGATGTTCTGGGTCGGGTCCTTGATATCGCAAGTCTTGCAGTGCACGCAGTTCTGCGCATTGATTTGCAGACGATCCTCGTCCTTTTCGTCCTTCACGAATTCGTACACGCCCGCTGGGCAAAAGCGTGCTTCGGGGCCCGCGTACGTCTTGAGATTGATGCCGACCGGGACGCTCGCGTCCTTCAACGTCAAATGCGCGGGCTGGTTTTCCTCGTGGTTCGTATTGGAA
>NZ_JAQQFL010000041.1:0-85919 GCF_046026025.1 Paraburkholderia fungorum
GGCGGGGGCGGGCGGGGGCGGGGGCGGGGGCCCCCCCCCCCCCCCCCCCCCCCCCCCCCCCCCCCCGCGCCAGTCATGACGCGCCGGCCATCCCCACCTGCGCGTCACACAAACTACGCGCATAGGCGCTCGCCCCCACGGGGCGGCTGTAAAAATACCCCTGCTGCTTGTCGCACGCGATCCCGCGCAAAAACGCCGCCTGTTCGGCAGTCTCCACACCTTCAGCAGTGACATTCATGCCGAGCGAATGGGCCATCGCCACCACCGCCTGCGTGATCGCGATCGAATCGCGATGATCCGGCAAGCCGGCGACGAAGGATCGATCGATCTTCAGGTTATGCAGTGGAAAGCGCTTCAAATACGACAGCGATGAATAACCCGTGCCGAAATCGTCGACGGAAATCCGCACGCCCATCGCGCTCAATGCGGTGAGCATCGGCAAGACGGCGTCGCTGTCGCTCATCAACAGCCGCTCGGTAATCTCCAGTTCCAGCGCGCCCGGCTCGAGTCCGGACTGCTCGAGACAGCGCTCGATCCGCTCCACCAGGCCGCCTTTGAACTGACGCGGCGACAGGTTCACCGCGACGATCAGATCCGGCGCCAGCGTGCGCCGCCAGAGCGCGACCTGCTCGCAGGCGCGCGCCAGCACCCAGGCGCCGATCTCGACGATCAGGCCGGCGTCTTCGGCCACGGGAATGAATTCCACCGGCGAGACATTTCCCAGATCGCTGTTGTACCAGCGCAGCAGCGCTTCGGCGCCGATCGTGCGGCCGCACTGGCTGTCGACGATCGGCTGATACACGAGACTCAGTTCGTCGGTGGCGAGCGCGCGCCGCAATGCCTGCTCGATCATGAAGCGGCGTTGCAGACGCTGATTCAGTTCGGCCGTGAAGAACTGGAAATTGTTCCGGCCGCATTGTTTCGCGTGGTACATCGCCGAGTCGGCGTTGCGCATCAGCGTGGGGACGTCCTGGCCGTCTTCGGGAAACAGACTGATGCCGATCGACGCGCCCATGTAGTACTCGTTGTCCGCCACCGCGAACGGCACCGCGATCGTGTCGAGAATGCGCTGGGCGAGCGCGATCAGATGCCCGGTGTTTTCGTATGCGCTGACCACGATCACGAACTCGTCGCCGCCCACCCGCGCGAGCGTGTCGCCCAGCGCAACACACGTCGACAGCCGCTCCGCCACGCTGCACAGAAGCGCGTCTCCAGCCTCGTGACCCGCGGTGTCGTTGACCTTCTTGAACCCGTCCAGATCGACGAACAGCACCGCCACCCGCGCCAGCTCGCTCATCCCGGCCACCCCGGCCGGTGCGAACAGATCGCGCATCCGCTCGGCCAGATAGGCGCGGTTGTAGAGCCCGGTAAGCGGGTCGCGGGTGGCCAGAAACTTGAGCTGCCGTTGCGCCTCGCGCACCGGCCCGATGTCGGTAAACGAAATCAGCACCGAACCGGGTTCGCTGTCGCCCGGTCTGATGATCGGCACGACATTCTCAGTAATCCAGACGACATCGCCGTCGATCAGTTCCAGGCCGATCGTGACGCCAAGCAGGGGTTTGCCGTTTGCCAGCACCCGGGTGGTCGGGCGATCGGCCTCGGTGACGAGGGAGCCGTCCTCGTGATACGCACGCACCATCACCGACAGAATGTCGTGGCCGACCAGTTCGGCGCTCGCCCGCAGAATGCGCTGCGCACTTGGATTGCAGGCCAGCACCACGCCGTCGCGCGACTGCACGATGATGCCCTCGTTCAGATGATCCACCACCAGCCGGTGATGCTCCTCGCTGCGCGCGAGGCGTTGCGCGATGGCGTCCTGATGCACGGCAAGACCGACGCTGTGGCTGATGTCATAGAGTATCGCCGCCTCTTCGGCGCTCGGTCGGCGCGGCGTACGGTGATAGACCGCGAACGCGCCCAGCACCGTGCCGGAATCGTTTTCAAACGGCACCGACCAGCACGCACGCAAGCCGAGCGGCAATGCGAGGTGCCGGAAGTCGGCCCACAGCGGATCGGTTTCGATATTCTCGACGGTCACCATGCGCCGCTCGAACATCGCGGTGCCGCACGACCCGACCCCTGGGCCGATCGCGACGCCGTCGATCGCGGCACTGAAATGCGCCGGCAGCGATGGCGCGCCGCCCACGCGCGCGCGTACGCCGTCCGCGTCCAGTAACAGGATCGAACAGGCCGCGCCTTCGCCGAGCAGCGCTTCCGCGCGGCGGCATACTTCATCGAGCAATTCCGGCAGCGGGGTGTTGCGGGTAATCAGCCGCAACACCGTACGCTCCGAAGCCAGCACCCCCTCGGCCCGATCCGGCCCATAGCGGGTGCTCTCAGGCGTTGCTCCCATCGTGTAATCTGATGTCGCTTCGCGTGTCATTTGTGCGCCCCCTAACCCCACATCGGCAGGTTAGTGTACGCGGCGCACCGGGGTTTACGCGAGGCCGGCGCACTTTAATCGCGACGCATAGCGCGAAATACATGTCCCGGCCGGTTACCTCGTCAGCCAATGAAACAACAGCACCATTAACACGGTGACTCCAACGATCGAGGTCGCAGTCAGCACGAGCCCTGCCAGATGTGCGGACAACGCCATGCGGGCGTCGAGCGGTGCGGGTGGCGCGAGTAGTACGGCTGAAGCGCGGGCCGCAGGAGCGGATGTCAAACCGCTTTCAACGGCCCTGCTGTTAGGCGTGCTGTTGTTAGACGTTCCGCAGTTGAGCGTGCCGCAACTGGATGCACTGCACCCGCTCACTTCAGACTCGCCACGCCGGGCCGCGCGAGATGCAGCACCTCGTAGACCGTGCGGCCCGCGGCAGCGACGGGCGCCGCCGACGATAGCGTGAGACGGATCAGCTTCCAGTTGGCGACATCGAGCGCGCCGACCACCGCCACCGTATCGTCCTGCTCCGCGATGCGACGATTCTCCTCGGTCAACGCGGCGCGCAACTCTGCGCGGTTGTCGTGCTCGCCGATCGGCTGTTCGTCGCGATACAAGGTGAGCGCCCGCTGCGCCGGCCCTTTGCGGGCATCGAGCGGTAACCAGGTTTCGACGTCGGGACGGCCGAAGTCGTCGATCACGTTCTGAAAGCGCGACCCCATGAAAAAGTCGGCGGTTTGCTCGACATCGAGCCACAAGTACACCGCGGAATACACGTTTGCCGTGGCGCCATAGCGGCCCTTTTCACGGACGACGAATGCCTTGAAACCCAGGCCCTCGGTCTCATCCCATAACGGGCCGCGCCGCGTCGCGCGCTCGCGGATGATCCCCATGTCATAGGCGGAGGGCAGACGGTGCGAATACTGTTTGGCAAGCATGGCGAACTCCTCTTGGTTTCGACTGATGGTGAGCTTGCGCCCGCACGATCATTACAGCAAGATATGGTGATTTATATCTGCGATAAAGTTTCAATATGCCAACCCTCTCCCGTCCTCTCGATCTGGATGCGATCCAGGCTTTCGTGCTGGTGGCGGATCTCGGCAGCTTCACGCGCGCCGCCGAAGTCATGGACACCTCACAAGCCGCGATGAGCCTCAAGCTCAAACGGCTCGAAGAGCGTCTGGGTTACCGCTTGCTGGAACGCACGCCGCGGGTGGTGAGGCTCTCGCCGCGCGGCGATGTGTTCATCGGCGCCGCGCGCAACTTGCTGCTCGCCCACGAGCGAGCCCTGGCGGGGAGCGCCGCCGAGACGCCGGAACGCCGGCTCAAGCTGGGCATCAGCGACCACGTGGCAGGGCCCAATCTGCCGGCCTTGCTGGGACGGCTCGCGACTTATGATCCGTTGCTCGTCATCGAGGTGCGCATTGCCGCGTCACGCGACGTGCTGGCCTGGTTCGAGCGGGGTGAAGTAGACGCGGCAATCGGCCGTCGCGAGGACGACCGCCACGATGGGCAACTGCTGGCCGAGGAGCGGCTTGGCTGGTTCGCGGCGCCTGGCTGGCAGCAGCGCGAGGGGCAGCCGCTGAGGCTGGCGACCCTCGCCGCGCCGTGCGGGATCCGCGCGATTGCCACGGACGCGCTCGATGCGGCCGGGATTGCGTGGACCGAGGTGTTTGTCGGCGGCGGCGTGATGGCGGTCGGCGCGGCCGTCAGTGCGGGGCTCGCCGTGGCCGCGCTGGCGCAGCGCGTGGCGCCGGCAGGCGCGGTCGAGGTCGGCGAGCAACTCGGCTTGCCGCTGCTGCCGACCTCGAAGGTGGTACTGCATACGCGGCTGAGCGACCCGCGCTCACAGGAAACCCTGCGAGCCGTCAGTTCAGCGTTTCTGAGCGCGGCGTACTGAAGAAAACCGACGCTCGCCGCATCGCCCGCGTGAGAACGGCGATGACGCGGCAGCGAGCGTGTCAGACGGGCCCCCTCACGCTTCGCGGCGCTGCGGAACCCGAAGCAGGCTCAGGCGCGAGTCGCGGCGTCTAGTCCAGGGTGCCTGTGCCGCTACCGCGATCAGCCGCGCTGATCCGGTTGCCGGTTACCTCCGCCTCCTCCGTCTTTTCCGCCTCCCGAGGGCCTGTCACCGCCGCCTTGCGGGCGGCCTCCGCCATTGCCAGCCGGTGGCTGACCTCCCGATGGGCGTCCACCGGCGTTCCCTGGTTGACCTCCCGGTGGTCGTCCACCCGTGTTGCCCGGTAGCGGACCTCCTGGCGGTCGCCCACCCGCATTGCCCGGCGGCGGACCTCCCGGTGGGCGTCCACCCGCATTGCCCGGTTGCTGACCTCCCGGTGGTCGTCCACCCCCATTCCCCGGTGGCGGACCTCCTGGTGGGCGTCCACCCGCATTACCCGGTGGCTGCCCTCCCGGTGGGCGTCCACCCGCATTACCCGGTGGCGGACCTCCTGGCGGTCGCCCACCCGCGCTACCCGGCGGCGGACCTCCCGGTGGCCGTCCACCCGCGTTACCCGGCGGCGGACCGCCTGGTGGCCGTCCACCCCCATTCCCCGGCGGACGCCCTCCCGGTGGCCGTCCAGCGCCGGGTCTCGGCGGCGGCGGGGGCGGATGATGCGCCCAGCGCGATTGCTGGCCGTACCACGGCCGGCCCCGATAATAATTGCCCCAGTAAGTGCCGATCGAGAATGTCACGATCGGCAACCCGATCACCGTGCCGTAGCTCATCACCGGCACATTGCTGCCCTGATAGGGATAGCTGAGCCGCCCCGCATAGACCCAACCGCGCAGATTCGGAGCAGCGACGTCGCACCATTGGTAATTGCTGATGCAACCCATCACGCTAACCGGAACGCCGCCAGGCAACTGCGTGACGACCGGGTAATCCGATGCAGGTCCGGCACGTACGTTGACCGTGCTGTTCGTGTAAGCCTGCGATTGCGCAGAAGCCACTGCGGGTACAGCCAGCAAGCCGGCTGCAGCGTAAATGCATCGAGCGACGTGTCGTTTCATTCTCCCTCCCCTTTGCTGCCCGCGTTTGTGCGCTTGTTTGCGTACTTATGTGCGGACCGCGTATCAGCCTGAATCCTTGCCTGCATCTTTGCCTGCACCGAAATCCACACCCGCATCCGGCCGTGTTGGCGCACAAGCCATCTGCTAACGAACGGACGCACGTTGCATGCCTGAAAGCGTTCGTCAATGCATGCCCAGCTTACCGGCCTGCTCCCGGGCCGCTCGCGCCAGGCAAGATTTGGTAATCACCCACCCGAACTCACGCTGTTCTCGGGCGTCCGCGTTCCGTCGACTCGACCGATCATCCATTGCATGAAAAACCCATGCACTGCCGGGACCACGATGAAAATTTTCCGCCCCATCCTTCTTGTCGCCGCACTGATGCTCGCGCATCTGCCCGCTCACGCCACCAGCTTCGACTGTCACCGGGGACGCTCGCTCACTGAACGGATGATCTGCAACGACCCCGCACTCTCAAAGCTCGATGACGCGCTGGGACAACTGTACTGGAGCGCGCGGCGGCGAGTCATCAACCGTCGGGCCTTTCTTACCGATAGCGATAGTAAATGGGCGTGGCGGGAAGCGAATTGCCGCGACGCGGCATGTCTGGGGACGTGGTACAGGACGCGGATCGACGAACTGCAACGGCTGATCGAAAGCATGCAGACGGAAACGCCAGATGGGCCGTCCGTCCCGAACACGCCGCGTAAGGCCGTAACGCCCGCGCTACAACAAATCGAAACGGCGATGCTTCAATGCACCGCCGCCAACCCGGGGATCGTTGTGAACGACCAGTGCTCCACGGTGATCAAGCAGACCAACAGTCAGTGGAACTATAAGCCGCACGGTGGCGACTGGTTCTGTGGCCTCGCCATGCTCGCACCGGCGGAAGCAGGCTCGGCACGGTGAGAATGGCGTTTTTGTGTTTGCCCGTGGTGCTGGACTTTACTTTTCATTCTTTGCCACCGCAGGCAAACAGACTTCAGCGATGCCGAGATGATGCCCTATCTGCCGCTCCAGAATTTCCGCTGCACCGCCATCACCTCCGCCTCCACTTCTACCACCGGGCCAATCACCTCGACGGGCTTCTGGCAGTGGTCGAACACATAGCGGCAATCCACGCTCATGGTCGGATTCTCGGCGTGATCGCCGGTCGCCTCCAGCAAGCGCTTCTCGGTCATGCCGAACACGACGCGGCCGATGTTGGCCCAATACATCGTGCCGGCACACATGCAGCAAGGTTCGACCGATGTGTACAACGTGCAACTCCACAAGTACTCAGGTGTGAAGTTCAATGCCGCCACGCGAGCCAGCACCGACTCGGCGTGATTCACCGTGTCGACATTACCCTGCTCCATCAGCACGGTCTCCTGATCCGGGCCGATCAGCACCGCGCCGAACGGGTGGTGCCCCAGCAGCGTCGCCCGCTCGGCCACCCGGCTCGAGTGCCGCAAATGCCGCACGATCTGCTCGTGAGTCGGCGTGAGGCCCTGCGGCGGATAGGCCGCCGCCTTGTCTGCAGCGCCGCTATCGGTATCGGTCGGGACGGTAAGACTCACGGGCGATCTCCTTTAATAATAGTTAGTCAACCAGATCAATTCTTTACTTCGGCAGCGAACCGTCCACGCCTTGCACGAACCAGTTCAAACGCAGCAGCTCCGCATCGCTCAACGACTTGCCCGCGGCGATCTTGACCGCGCCGGACTGGTCCGTGATCGGACCGGCAAATGGATTGAACTTGCCCGAGATGATGTCGTCACGCTTCTGGCTCAGCGCCTTTTGCGCCGCCGGCGACACCGCGTCCGTGTTGATGTTGGCCAGATCGATCGCCTTCTCTTTCAGCCCCCACCACACCGGCGAATTGTTCCACGTGCCCGCCATCACCTGCTGCACGAGATGGGTGTAATACACGCCCCAGTTGCTCACGCATGCGCCCAACTGGGCATTCGGTCCGAACTTCTTCATATCGGAGTCCCAACCGAATGCATGGACTTTCTTCTGTTCGGCCGTCTGCATCGTCGCCGTCGAATCGGTGTTCTGGATCAGCACGTCGGCGCCCTGGCCGATCAGCGTCTCGGCGGCCTGCTTCTCGCGGCCCGGGTCGAACCAGCTATTGATCCACACGACTTTCACGCGTGCATTCGGGTTGACCGAACGCGCGCCCATCGTAAAAGCGTTGATGTTGCGCACCACTTCCGGCACCGGTACCGAGCCGACAAAGCCGAGCGTGTTGGACTTCGTCGTATAACCGGCGACCAGCCCGGCCAGGTAGGCGCTCTGATACGTCCGCACGTCATAGGTGGCGAAGTTGGCGGCCTTCTTGTAGCCGGTCGCATGCTCGAATACGGCGTCCGGGAAGTCCTTGGCGACCTTCAGTTCGAAATCCTGAAAGCCGAAGCTCGAGCCGACCACGATCTTGTTGCCCTTGGACGCCAGATCGCGAAACACACGCTCGGAATCCGCCGATTCCGGCACATTCTCGACCCGCGTCACCTTGATCTTGTCGCCGAATTTCGCCTCGACCTCTTTCACGCCCTGCTCGTGCGCATAGGTCCAGCCGGCGTCGCCCGGATTGCCGAGGTAGACGAAGGCGATGCCAAGCGGCTGTGCGCTCGCGGCAGCCGCTGTCCCGGCGCTGAGTGCGAGGCACGCGCCGAGCGCTGCGGCGAGAACGGTCCCGACGGTTTTGATGCGCAATGAGTGATGCAGCACTCGCGTCAGCTTTGCTTTCATGAATTCTCCGAAGATGGTTTCCAGGTGCCTGCCACCGCGCGGGCGTGTCCCGCGCAAGGCTTCAGCATAAGGGGCCATATTCGAAGGCCAATTTCAGCGCAAAAAATATTTCTCGTTATCCCGCTCATAACGGAATCCATATTCTGGTGGCCAAAAACCATGTTCGAGCCTTCGAACGAGTGCATCGGCCAGGTGGTACGGCAAGCGCTCGGTGCAAGCGCAATGACCTTATCAAGCAGGCACACAGCGCTCTTAACGGCCGGACGCCGACGGCACCGTCACCGCCCTCACGCCGAATTCCGCTGCCACTCAATGAACCTGTGACGGCGGGTCCGCCGGTTCGTCGTCTGGCGCATCGTCCTCACCGAACAAGTCCGCGCATAAGCCCTGGCCGATCTCGCTCAGGCGCGCCGTCCCGGTGCCTTCCTCATTGAAGGTGGTGTCCACGAGACCGCCGTCGACGAGCGCCGTCAACTGCCGCCGCAACGCACTCATCGGCACGTCGGCCTGCTTGGAAAGCTTGGCGAGCGACCACGCGCCGCCAGGCGTCTCCCGATACGCGCGCCACAACTGCGCCAGGATGGCGACCAGCACCGGATCGAGTTCGTCGTCTTCCATCGTGAATGTCTCCTCGTTTTTCTCAAACACGGTCAACCCGCGCCAGGTTCTACGCGGCCCTACGTGGCCCTTTCAGGCCATCTGCGCCACCAGTTCACCCAGCGTCTTCACTGCCGCCTCGGTCTGCGCCGTCCACGGATAGCTGTAGTTGAGCCGGATGAAATGGCGAAAATCGTCGCGCATCGAAAACATCATGCCCGGCCCGATCGTGATGCTGCGTGCGAGCGCCGCCTGATAGAGCCGCATCGAATCGACCCGTTCGGGCAATTCCACCCACAGCACGTAGCCGCCCTGCGGGTTCGACATGCGCGTGCCTGCCGGAAAAAACCGCTGCACCATCGCCATCATGATGCTCGCCTGCTGCCGGTAAGCCTTGCGCACCTGCCGCAGATGCCGGTCGTAACCGTCCTGCCGAAGGTAATCGGCGACGGCGACTTGCGGCACCGAAGGCGTAGTCAGCGTGTTGAGAAACTTCAGCTTCTCGACTTGCGCGCGATAGCGCCCCGGCATGGCCCAGCCGATCCGGTACGACGCCGTCAGGCTCTTCGAAAACGACGCGCAATGCAGCACCAGCCCCTTCGTATCAAAGTTCTTCAAGGGCGACGGCCGCGCCTCGCCGAAGTACAACTCCTGATAGACATCGTTCTCGATGGCCGGAATCTCGTGCGCGGCGAGCAGTTCGACCAGTTGCTGCTTGCGCGCGTCCGGCATCTGGAAACCAAGCGGATTCTGGAAGTTCGGCATCACCATGCACGCAGCGATCTTCTGCCGCGCGATGACCTGCGCCAGCGCCTCGATATCGATGCCGTGGACCGGATGCGTCGCCACTTCGATTGCCCGCATGCCCAGACGCTCGATGGCGTGCAGCATCGCGTAGTAAGTCGGCGACTCGACGGCGACCGTATCGCCGGGCTTGGCGACCGCCTGCAAGCTGAGGTTGATCGCCTCCGTCGCACCGAGCGTGATGACGATTTCGTCCGGATCGACCGGCACGCCGTTCTCGGCATAGCGGCGCGCGATCTGGCGGATCAGCTGGGGATTGCCGGGCGGCAAATCGTCGATCAGATTCCAGCTCGCCTGGCGCCGGGCGATCGCATTCGCGTACTGGTTGATGCGCCGCCATGGGAACAGCGACGGGTCGGGGTACGGCGAGCCGAGCGGCACGGCGTCGTGCGCGCGGATGCTGCGCAGGGTCGACAACACGAGGCGGCTCACGTCGACCGCGGCCGCCACCGGCGGCGTATGGACGGCCGGCGGACGGCTCAGGCGCGGCTCGTCGAGCGCGGCCGCCACCGGCGGCGTATGGACGGCCGGCGGACGGCTCAGGCGCGGCTCGTCGAGCGCGGCCGCCATCGCCACCGCGTCGCGCACGAAATAGCCCGACTGCGGCCGGGTCTCGACAAGCCCCCGGCTTTCCAGCAACGCGTACGCGTGCAATACGGTCTTGATGCTGACGCCGTGCTGCTGGCTCGCCTGCCGCACCGACGGGATCCGTTCGCCCGCCGCGAAGACGCCGCGGCGCACGGCTTCGGTCATTTCATCGGCGAGTTTTTCGTACAGTTTCAAGGACCTGGCTCAAACAAACGTGTCAGTGGGAACGTCAGTCTATGACAAATATCAAGCAACTGTATCTCTCCGCTTTCCGATTTTCTGTATGCTGCGCTGCTTTTGGAACACAGTAGGCTTCCATGCATCGGCATAAAAGCCTCGTCCACGCCCTATCTGGCGGCAAGATCATGAAGAAACCCGAAGCTCGCATCGAACCGTACACGCACCCCGCCGCTGGCTGGGGCGCGCTCAAATACGTCGCCCTCAACCTCCTCAAGGAAAAGGTGACGGGCGGCGACTATCGCATGCTGTTCAAGCAGAACCAGCCGGACGGCTTCGACTGCCCCGGTTGCGCGTGGCCGGATCGCGAGCACGCGTCGACCTTCGAGTTCTGCGAAAACGGCGTCAAGGCCGTGGCCGCCGAGGCGACCAGCAAACGCGTGACACCGGCGTTCTTCGAAGAACACACGGTTGAAGCACTGATGGCGCAGTCGGATTTCGAGCTCGAACAACACGGCCGCCTGACCGACCCGCTCGTCTACGACGCCATGCGCGACCGTTACGTGCCGATCGGCTGGGACCAGGCGTTCGACCTGATCGCCGACCACCTGAAACGCCTCGACCATCCCGACAGCGCTGCCTTCTATACGTCAGGCCGTGCCAGCAACGAAGCCGCCTTCCTGTACCAGTTGTTCGTGCGTATGTATGGCACCAACAACTTTCCCGATTGCTCGAACATGTGCCACGAAGCGACCAGCCGCGGCTTGCCGCACACGGTCGGCATCGGCAAGGGCACCGTTACGCTCGACGACTTCGAACACGCCGATACGCTGCTGATCTTCGGCCAGAACCCCGCGACCAACCATCCCCGCATGCTTGGCGAGTTGCGTGAGTGCGCCAGGCGCGGCGCGACCATTGTGTCGATCAATCCGCTGAAGGAACGTGGACTCGAGCGCTTCGCCAGCCCGCAACATCCGGTCGAGATGATCACAATGGGCAGCACGAAGATCAGCTCCGTATTCATCCGGCCAAAGGTGGGCGGCGATTTCGCATTGATCAAGGGTGTCGCGAAACGCGTGATCGAGCTCGACGACGAAGCGCTGGCCTCAGGCCTCGACCGTGTGCTCGACGTCGCGTTCATTGCCGAACACACGGTCGGCTTCGATGCATTCGCCGACGATCTGCGTGCCGAAAGCTGGGACACCATCGTCGCCGAAGCGGGCGTGCCGTTTGAAGACGTGCTGAAGCTCGCCGATATCTACGTGAAAGGCCGCGCGGTCATTTCGACGTGGGGCATGGGTCTCACCCAGCACAAGAACTCCGTGCCGACGGTGCAGATCCTGTCGAACCTGATGATGATGCGCGGCAATATCGGCCGCCGCGGCGCCGGCCTGTGCCCGGTGCGCGGACACTCGAATGTGCAGGGCGACCGCACGGTCGGCATCGAGGAAAGGCCGACTCAAGAGTTTCTCGACCGGCTCGGCGAAGTCTACGATTTCGAGCCGCCGCGCGAGCATGGCCTCGACGTCGTCAACACGATCCAGGCGATGCTCGACGGCAAGGTGAAGGTGTTCATCGGCCTCGGCGGCAACTTTTCGATCGCGACGCCGGACACGCCGCGCACATGGGAAGCCATGCGCTCGTGCGAGCTGACCGTGCATATCACGACCAAGCTGAACCGCAGCCACCTCATACACGGACGCGACGCGCTGATTCTGCCGACGCTCGGGCGCACCGAAATCGATCTGCAGAATGGCGTGGCGCAAGGCGTGAGCGTCGAGGATTCGATGAGCATGGTGCACATCTCGTACGGCATGAACAAGCCGGCTTCGGAGAATCTGTTGTCGGAGATTGCCATCGTCGCCCGCATGGCGCACGCCACGCTCGGCAGCGGCAAAGTCGACTGGCTCGCTCAGGCGGCCGACTATGCGTTGATTCGCGACGGCATCGCGCAGGTCATCGACGGCTTCCATGACTACAACGAACGCCTGAAGCACCCGGGCGGTTTTCACCTGGGCGTGGCGTCGCGCGAACGGATCTGGAAAACACCGAGCGGCAAGGCGCAATTCCTGGTGCACGCAATCGATGTCGACACGCCGATTCACCAGGCGCGTGCAGCGCATGGCGAGCGTCTGATGACCTTGATGACGACGCGCTCACACGACCAGTACAACACCACGATCTACGGTCTCGACGACCGCTATCGCGGCGTGTACGGGCAGCGGCGCGTGCTGTTCGCCAACAGGGACGATCTCGCGATGCTGGGTTTCGTCGCCGGCCAGCGCGTGGATATCACGAGCGTGTGGGCCGATGGAATCGAGCGTCACGTGGCCGGGTTCCTGCTGGTGGAGTACGACATTCCGCGTGGGTGCCTCGGCGCTTACTATCCGGAGACGAATCCGCTGGTGCCGCTCTCCTCGGTCGCCGATGGCGCGGGCACGCCGACATCGAAGTCGATTCCGGTGCTGTTGACGGCGTCGGCGGTGATCGATGCGGTTGCTGCCTGACGCGATGCCGGCTTGCGGCCGGCAGACGCCACCCGACGCGCCAAACCTGGAGCTTGACGCTCAGGTCTGGCTTTTTGCCAGATCGCGGTACGTGAGATACAGGCGCAGATCGAATTCGATCTGATGGTAGCCCGGTTGCATGAACTCGCAGAGGCGGTAGAACGCCTTGTTATGGTCGCTTTCTTTCAGATGGGCGAGTTCGTGCACGACGATCATTTTCAGGAATTCCGGCGCGGCCTCCTTGAATAGCGAGGCGACGCGGATTTCCTTCTTGGCCTTCAGTTTGCCGCCTTGCACGCGTGAAATGCTGGTGTGAAGGCCGAGCGCGTGACGCACGACGTCGAGCTTGCTGTCGTAAGTGACTTTGTCGATTTGCGCGCCGTTGCGAAGGTATTCGCGCTTGAGCTCCGCGCAGTATTCGTAAAGCGCCCGGTCTGTTTGCACCTGATGAGCGCCGGGGTACCGCGCGGTGAGATAGTCGCCGAGCCGGTCGTCGGCGATCAGCTTTTTCACCTTCTCTTGCAGAGGTGCGGGATAGCCGGTCAGGTATTTCAGGTGTTGCATGGCGGTGTTCTTTGCGATTGGCGGCTGCACGGGTTGCGTGCCTCGCGGCGGAGGCTGTGCGGTGCGGATATTCGATGCGCCGGCCTCAACCGAGATTGTCCTCGCAATCCGCCCACAGCCGCAGCGGATCGCGGTGAAGCGGATACTGCCTGTCGAGCCAGGTCGACAGGCGGGTCCAATCAGGGTGATTCGTTCCGCTCTGAGCAGACCAGGTCGACGACCGTTCAAGAATCTGCCCGTTCTCGCGATCACGGACCACCAGGCTGCCGAGCCCGCTTGAACTGTTCTCCTGCGATTCGACCCGATACCGCGGCAGAAGCCTCAGTTCCGCATCTCCAGCCCAGCCGTACACGGCCCGCACCACGCCGGTTGCGTCCCGCAACTCCACTGCCCCGCTCGCCGGCCGAACGGCCGACCAGCCTTCAGGAAACTCCGCGACCACTTCGTTGCCGCTTTCCCTGACCCATTTCATACGCCATGCTTTCTCCATCGCCTCGCGTACCTGCGACACCGACGTATATCCCGGAGGCAACTCGATCCCTATTGGCAAGGTCACGAGGTTATCTTTCCAGAGTGAAGCCTCGTCACGATCACGTCGATCGGTGGTTCTGGATACCTCTTCTCCGAACGGGTTGTCGGGCCGGCTGGCTAGATGGGAGCCGCTTTGCTGCAAATTGGGGAAAAGACCGTCCGCGTCCCGACGAGTCAGTTTGGGTTTGCCGTTTTTCATGGATCTGTGCGCTGAAAAGCATGCTCAAGGACGTTCAATTTACATTAATCGTGAGCTTGGGGTATCGCTTTCAGCGAACAACCGGCGGCACGGCTGCGCAAGCCTCAGTCTTGTCCAAATCGCATCAGCATTTTGCAGCCCGGCTGGTTGTCGCTGATTGAGATATCCGCGCCGTGTACCCGCGCAATCGCCGCGACAAGGCTCAGACCCAGGCCATGCCCAACCGTTGCCTGCGTTTTCGCGCCGCCGCTACGGTAAAACGGCCGGAACACCGCCTCGCGCTCACCGGGTTCGATACCGGGCCCCGTGTCCGCCACCTGCAGTATCGCGAGCCCATCGACCTGGCGCGCTTCGAGTGTGATCTCGCCGCCTCGCGGCGTGAATTTCAACGCGTTGTCGAGAAGATTTTCGACCACGCCAAAGAGCAGATCGGCATCGCCGATGACCTCCACCGGCGCAATCGATTCCAGCCTCACCGTCAATCCCCGCTCATACGCTAGCGGTTCATAGAGTTCGACGACATCGCGCAACACGGTGTCGAGCGAGACCGGTCCGAAACTCGCCCGGCGCCCTCCCGCTTCGATTTCCGCGATCCGCAGCAGCGCCGTAAAACGATTGAGCACCACGTCCGATTGCACGATCGCGCTATCGATCGCGCTCGCATAGTCTTCAGGCGTTCGCGCGCGCCGGCCGGCCCGTTCAAGCCCCGCGCGCAGGTGTGTCATCGGCGTGCGCAGATCGTGCGCGATGCCGGCGCAAACACCCCGCACCTCTTCGACGAGGTGCTCGATCTCGTCGAGCATCGTATTGACGATCGCCGCCAGCCGGTCGAGATCGTGGTTCGTGCCGCGCGTCGGCAGACGGCGGTTCAGCTTGCCCTTGATGATTTCACGGCTGGCCTCGCTAATCGCGCGAATCCGCCGGTTCGACATCCAGTTGAGCGCGGCGCCACACCCGATCGCCAGCAGAATCGTCAGCGCCAGACCTGCGCACAGCGTCTTCACCAAGGTGCGGTCGAACACGATGATCTCGTCGATCGAATGTCCGACCACGATCCGCACCCCGCTGGTGGTCGGCACAATGATGCCGCGATAGTGGCCTTCGACCTGCGCACCACCGTCCAGGAAAGTCTGCGTGTAATTGAAGGGTTGCCGTTCCGGCTCGGCCGGCAAGCTCGCCACGTTGCCCGCGAGCCACGCACCGTTTGCATCGAACACGCCATACGGCCGGCTGTTGGCGATATCGCGCCGGCTCAATGCGGCGATACTCGCAATCGCTTCGGCACGGCCGATCGTGTGGAATTCGGCCACCTCGCCACGCAGACGCTCGTCGACTTCATGCAGCAGATAGCTGGTCGTCAGCCAGTACAGCAGCGCGAACAGCGCGATCGCGGAACAGACGAAAACGATCACCAGCCAGCCGACGCTGCCCGCGCGGCCGGCACTCACCCGCGCCGGGCGCTTAACTGTCGGCATGGATGATGTAGCCGGCATTGCGCACGGTCACGATCATGGCCGGCAGGCGCCCATTGCAACTGACCTTGCGGCGCAAATTGGAAATATGCATATCGACGACATTCGTCTGCGTATTGAAGGGGTAATTCCAGACCGACTCGAACAGCATCGCGCGCGTGACGACCTGGCCCGCGTGACGCATCAGGAACTCGAGCAGCGCCAGCTCGCGCGGTTGCAGTTCGAGCGTCTGTCCGGCACGCTGAACGACGCGCGTGGCAGGGTCGAACGTCAGATCGCCAACGCACAGCAAGGACGGCTCCCCCACCGACGAATGGCGGCGCAGCAATGCGTTCAGCCGCGCGGTCAGTTCGAGCGCGTCGAACGGCTTGGTCACGTAGTCGTCCCCGCCAGTCCGCAGTCCGCGCACGCGTTCGTCAACGGCGCCCAGCGCACTGAGGATGAGTACCGGCGTGCGCTTGCCGACGTTGCGCAAGGTGGACAGGATCGACAGGCCGTCGATGTCCGGCAGCATGCGGTCGAGCACCACGGCGTCGAAGTCGCCGTTCAGCGCCCGCAGCAAACCGTGATGACCGGTCGGCACGCATTCGACTTCGAAGCCGTAGTCTTCGAGCGCCGCATGAATTTCAAGCGCGACGTGCTGATCGTCCTCGACGACCAGCACGCGCGGCGTACTCCCGCAAAGCAGGGAAATCGGCAGGTCACTTGCCAAGTGGATGCGTTCCTCGTAGATCCTGAGCCAGTTGCCGCGACTGCGCCCAAGTCGCGGCCGGCAGCACCGCGGTGCCTTCCTGCGCGACCGCCTGTAACGTGGTGGGGGGCACACCAAGCGCGGCCAGAATGGTTGGCGCGACCTGGGTCGTCGAGACCGGGTAAGTCACGTGGCGCCCCTGATCGGCAAGCCGCGGACTGGCGAGCAGCAGCGCCACCGCCGTATCGTCGTTATGAAAACCGCCGTGTTCGGCGAGCTTGCCATCTTTCGGTGGCGTAAATATGACACCGTCGCGCGAGACCACGACGATGTCCGGTGTGCGGCTGTCCTGCAGCGGGGTGGGAAAGCGCAGCGCCAGCCGGTCACCGCTCAGCACGTCGGCAATGCCCAGCGCTTTCGCCTGGCGGCGTAGCGCGGCGCTGATCCGCTTCGTCGCGGACGCATCGTGCAGCCAGATCAACGCGCCGTGATCGGTGGTCAATTGCGCCAGCGCACCGGGCGCGGCGTCGTCGATCACCTTCTGGAGGCGGCGCTCGTCGATCTTGCTCAGACGCGCCGGGTCGATCGGACCGTTGCCGTGCTTGGCCGTCACGATCACCAGCGTGTCGTCGAGCAGATGCTGTTTCCCGAGTTCGCCGACGAACTGGCCGATCAGCCGGTCCGCATGGCCGATCGCGCGATCGACACCCGGCGTCAGTCCACCTTCGGCATCGCGATAGCCATACAGTTTTTGCGCGACATTCACCGCCTGCAGGTTCAGCCCGAACACGTTCGGCACGGCCGTGCGCCGGCTGGCGTCGTGGCTCAAGCCGTCGATCTCATTGATGATCGCGCGCGCTTTCAGGTCGTCGTAGTCTTCGGTCTTGCCGAGCGAACCGGTAATCTCACGGGTCGTCACGTTGCTCAGGCCTTCGTAGTTCGCGCCGATCTCCGGCAGGAACAGATCGTCGACGCCGTGGCCGGACGGCCCCTCGACCAGTTCGTAAGTCGGATGCTTGTCGGTCCAGGCGGTATAGCCGCCCGCATCATGCACGGCCTCGAAGATCGTATTGACGCGCAGGAACGCGTGCGGATACACCGGCGCACAAGCGTGTTGCGGATCGCGCGGCAGTTTGACCGGATCGATTGCATCGCGCCCGTCGGGGCCGGTCATGTCGAGCGACTCGTCGTAGCGCACCCGCGTCCCCGTCCGGCTGCAATCGCTGCCGGGTGGCGCAAGCTCGCGATCGTACGAGTCGTCGTAATACACGCCGGTCACCGCGGGCGTGCCGCCGGTAACAAGCGCCAGCAGGCCCGGAAACGAGTCAGCCGGCTCGACCGTATGGGCGTTGGTGTAGTCGACGCCCTGCTTCGACAGATTCGCGAGCGTGCTATCGGGGTGCGCCTGAATGAAGTTGGCGAGGTCGCTGGTATGCAGGCCGTCGACGCTGATCAGCAGCACGTGTTGCACCGGTGCTCCCGGCGGCAGTCCCCCCGCGCGGGCGGTGCCTGTGACGGCGAGAACGGAGAGCGGGAGTGCGAGTGCAAGTGTGCATGTGAGTGCGATTGTCAGAGCGGAAAGAATCGGTTTCATTCGGTTTCGTTTAGATTGAAAGTGACCCACAGTTGTTCAGAAAGCGTTTTTCCTGCAAAGGCCGGCTCCGGCTTCGGACACGCCGCGTCGCGCACGGCCGCCAGCGCGGCACGATCGAGCAGGCCAACGCCGCTGGAAACGACGACCCGCGCATCGGAAATCGCGCCGTCGCGGTAATCGAACGCCACCCGGGTGCGGCCGGCGATACCACCCATGCGCGCCGACTCCGGGTAATGCAACGCGGACTGGATAGCCGCCCGTAACGCGGCTTCGAAACTCGCGCCCGGTTTGGCGGGAGTCGCGGCCGCGGTGACAGGCGCTGGCGGTGGCGGATGAGACACAGCCGGCGGCTCTGTCGGTGTAGCCGACTGCACCGTGGGTGCGGGCTCCGGTTCAGGCGGCGCTGCCGGCGCGGGCGCAGGCAATGCCGGACGCTGTGTCACCACCCGCTCGAGGCGATGCACGGGCTGCGGCTGCGGCTGCGGCTGAGGCCGGGGCGCCGCTGGCGGCACGAGTGGCAGCGCTGCGGGCGCCGGCGTGGGGGCAGCGGCGGGCGCAAGCGTCAACACCATCGCCGGCCGCTCGGCTTGCGCCACGTGCCGATGCGTCAACATCAGATAAGCGCCAGCGAGCACACCGGCCTCCACGACGAAAGCCAGCGCCGCCGCCAGATAGATACGCCGTCGCTCCGGTGCGCGGACAGATGCGGAGATCGTCGCCATCTCACTGCGCCACGGGTTGTGCGGCCAGCGCGATCTGCGACACGCCCGCCGCGCGGCACGCGTCCATCACGGCAACGAGTTTCTGGATCTGCGCCACCTTCGAGCCGGCGATGGTCACCGCCGTATGCGCCGCATCGGGCCGTGCCGACAGCATCGCCGTGAGCTCGGCGGCCGTCACCGTTTTTCCCTCGACCGAGATCGTCCCCGTGTCGGACAGCGCGACGCTCACCTTCGCCGGCGGCAACGCCTGAGTGCTCGCGCTCGACGGCAACTGCGTTTTCAGACCCGCATTCGGAATCATGTGCAGCGTGATCATGATGAAGAACACCAGCAGAAAGAACATGATGTCGATCATCGGGATGATCTCGATGCGTGCTTTGCGCGCTTCGAAATACTTCATCGTCACGCCCCTTGCGATACGGGCTTTCCCGCCACGGCGCGCAGCCCTTCGCGCTCGCCTCTCACCACCGGCTCATGGGCGATGCCGGTCATCCGATTCACGAGCGCTGCCTTCAACGTTTCCAGTTGATGCACGACGGAGCGAACCCGGTTATGCAGCCCGTTGAAAAACACCAGGCCGAGCATCGCGACGAACAAACCCGACGCGGTAGCGACCAGCGCCTCGGCCACACCGCCCGTCACCTGGGTCGGCGCATTGCCCGGGTTTGACAGCACCTGGAACGCGTTGAACATGCCGATGATCGTGCCGAACAAGCCGAGCAACGGCGCGAGCGTGACGATCGTATCGAGCACCCACAGCAAGCGGTCTATGCGCGGCGCCTCCCGCATGATGACCTCGTTAAAACGGGCGTCGAGTTCCTCGCGGTTGTGCGTGGCCTGCAACCGCGTGGCCGTCGCGAAGAGCCGTGCGACCGGCAAATCGTGGTATTGCCGTGTGAGCGAAGCGAGTGTCGCCGCGTCGAGATGATCGAGCCGGTCGATCTGTTCGAGCGCGGCATAACCGCATGCCGCGAGGCGATGCAGGAACCAGAAGCGCTCGACGATCACCGTCAACGCGACGAACAGCATCGCCGCAATGGCATACAGCACGCCGCCGGAATCGTTCGCGAGATGCAGCAAGGTGTCGACATTCATTGAATCAATCTCCAGTTAGAAGTCGGTGGACAGCGTGGCGACGAACGCACGGCCGGGAATCGTCCAGTACAACGGCGTGCTGTCGGCCGCGGTATAGCCGGCCAGCGCGTTGATGCTGGTGCGGTTGAAAAGGTTGTCGATTTCGAGGCCGATGCGCGTGTTGTGCATCCAGGCGGCCGGGCTCCTGATCGTGTACACGCCAGACAGGTTGGTCACCGCGAATCCGCCGAGGGGCTGCGTGTCGCCCGTGTCGCCGAACTGATGGCCAACGAACTTGGTGATCAACGAGCCGTACAGCGGACCACGCTCATAGATCACACCGAGTGCGGCCGTGGATTGCGGTGCGTTCGGCATCCACGTGTCGGTACTTTTCTGTTTGGCCGAATTGAAAGTCAGGTTGCCGTACAGGCTGAAACCGAGTCCGGCATAGAACGTCGCTTCCGATTCGACGCCCTTGTAGACCGCGCCGCCCGCATTCGAGAAGGTCGCGTTGCCGCCCACCACGCGGCTCGTCACCGCGTTGCGGAAGTTGATGTAGTACAGATCGGCCGACACGGTGAGCCGCTCGCTCTTGTACGTGGTGCCGATCTGATAGTTGTCGGTCTGCTCCGGGTCCGGCTGGCCGGAAACGGAGGGGTTCTGCACGTAGAACACATTCAGGTTCGGGGCGAGAAAACCTTGCGCGTACTGGATGTACGCGCTCCAGTTCGGGTTGATCTGCTCATGCAGGGTCAGCGACGGCAGCACCTTCGTCCACGTATGGCTGAAGTCCACCGCCGCGCCGGAGCCCTGATCGACCGGTGAGTCGATACTGCGATTGAACGACACGTACTTGACACCCGGCGTCACGGTCAGCCCGTGCGGCAATTGCCACTCGTACTGGATGAACGGCTCGAACGTGAGGAGCGTGTCGTGCATCGTGAAGTTCAGCTGCTCGAGCGCGAAATTCAGCGAATCGTCCACGTTCATGTTGTTGCGGAAATTCGATTGATGCGTGAGCCATGCGCCAAGCTGCAGCTTGCCCGGGCCAATCTGCCGTTCGGCGTTCACCACGTCGCCAAACGCGCGATAGTTGTTGGCCATCTGCTGGCCCGGCACGTTGTTCGGCCCAAAGGTGGTGCCGTTCGGCGTTTCTCCGTTCGGGTCGAGACCGTTGAAACCGTCGTGGTAATACGCGTAGGTGTACAGCTTGTTTTCGATCTTCCAGTCCGCGAGTTTCGTTTTGATGCCGATATATTCGAAGTCCTTGCTGATGCGATCGAAGTTGTAGCCGTAGTACGACTGGCTCGACGGATCGCCGCTCAGGCCGAAGTTGGGTCCGAACTCACGAATCTGCGCGGCCGTCGCGCCGAGCGACACATTCTGGTGAATGCGGCTGTAGTCCGCATACAGGGTGAGCAGCGTGTCGTCGCCAAGCGGCTTGTCGAGCTTGAAGAAAAAATTGTCGCGGCGCTGTGCCCCGTTGGTCAGATATCCGTCGCTGCCGACGTGGTTGTAGCCGACCACCGCACGCGCATCGCCCCACTGCTGCATATCGCCGGTGTTGAATTCGGCGCCGCTGGTCCACGTATTGAAGCTGCCGTACGAACCGAAGACCGTGAACTTCGGCGTCAGAGACGGCTCCACCGACTGCACGGCAATCGTGCCGCCGAAGGTCGCAAAGCCGATCTGCGAGGCGTCGCCTGGACCGCGATCAACCGCGATCGAGCCGATATTGCGCGACGAGAAAAACGACGTCGAATGATGGGTGAAATCGTTCGAGTCGCCAAACGGAATACCGTCGAAGGTCACGTTGTACTGACCGTCCTGAAAGCCGCGAATCGACAGGCTCTGCGACTCCATCAAACCTGCGCCGTTGGGGTCGATATTGGACACGCTCGGGGAAATCTGAATGATGTCGCTATAGTTCGCACTCGGCGCCGTGCTGTTCTCGATGTAGTGCCGGCTGACGATCGACTTCGGCTCGCTTGCGCTCAACGCCCCCTGCGACGGCGCCTGGGCCGGGGCCGATTGCACGTTGCCGGAGGGCGCCGCGGCGCCGGCGGACGACCCGGTTGCCGTGCTTTGCACCGAGCCGAGATCCCCGGAGGTCTGAGCGAAGGAAAGCTGCGTGCCGGCTGCGCATAGCGAGGCCAGAACAAACTGCGTAAGCGGTTTCTTGCGGAACCTTGAACGTACCCGTTGCATGTTTCAGCATCCTTGTCTTGAATGACCGTCGAGTGATCAGCGAATAAGGCCATGCTAAAGACCGGGCGTTAATCGACCGTGATGGATACCTTACGAACCTAATCCGGTTGCATGCGCAACAAAAGCGAGAAAAAGGAGAAAGGCCGCCGCGGTTTGCCAACCGGGGCGGCCTCCTCTGCCATCCACTCATGCACGGCGCTGCCGCGCCGCACCTGAATGGGGCCAGTTCGTTACTGGTTGTTGATATTGTTCGGTGCTTTCGGCAGCGACTTGCTGGCTGTCAGCACCACATTGCCGATCTGACGGTAGTTCAGCAGATTGGTATTCGGTGTCTGCACGCCATAACCGGCAAACGTCACGCTCAAGTGGGTCGCGTCGATCTGAATGGCGGTCGGTGCATAAAGACGTTGAGCGAACCAGGTTTGCGTCGGGATGATCGGCGCCTTGGCAGGAATCGTCACCGTGGTCTTCGCGCCACCCTGGTTGGTCGTCGTGATCGAGTTGATCGACGCGATCGGGCTGTTGATGTCGTTATAGACCGTCCACGTCTTCAGGTCGCTCGATTCCGCATAGCCGATGTAGTGGAACGCATCCGAATCGCCGTCCAGACAGTTGCCGCCCGAGAAGTACAGACCCCAGCGGCTGCCGTCGCCATTGATATCGATCAGCGTGCCACGCGGGCTGATCCAGCGGGTGCCGTTGTAGTCCACCGTGGTCGGATCGTTCAGGCCGCTCACCACACCCAGATCGGTGAAGTTCACGCCGTCCTTGGTTGTGGCCAAACGCACGTTCGAAATATCGTGGTTGGTCTTGCCGCTAAACGGCGCCTTCGCGCACTGATTGGCAACCGGCATCGTCGTGCTGCCGGTGTTGTCGCCATTCAGGATCTTTTGCACGTACAGCACCGTGGTCGCCTTGGTCGGGTCGGTGTTCGGCACGACGGCCATGATCCCGTCCGGGTTCAGCAAACCGCTGGTCTGCTGCACGACGACCGGGTTCACCGCGCCCGCCGTGTTGGTTGTCGCCGTCGCCACCGCGGCGATGTCCTGACCGCCCACGTTGGTGTTGTTGGTGTTCCAGATCGGGAACTTGGCGCTGGCGAGCGGCAGGGAGATCACGTTCAGCGGCGCCACGTCGACCTTGGCCGGGTCGCGATTCAGCGTGTAGAGCATCTGGCCGGTCGCGGCCTGCGTGCCTGGCAGTTGCAGCAGCGATGCATGACCCCAGCCGTTGTCGGCGGTAGTCGCTGCATTGGTGCTCGTGATCGTGGCGGGGCACTCGCCGGGATTGAGTTCCAGCACGTTCTGCATGAAGTACCAGGTCTTGCCGTTGTCGTCCGACTCGGCCGCGACGACCGACTCGTTGATGTCCTTCGGACGCCAGTCGAACAGGCCGATGATCGGCGTGGTCGTGCCATTCACGTTACCTGTCGTTGTCAGGTTGCTGGTGTACACCAGCGGGAAATAGAACGGCGCCATGTTGACGAGCGGATCGGTCGGCGGCATGACGAACTTCGAGCCGGTTGCATAGGTCTTGCGGACCGGCGGCGTGACGGTGTAGTCGCAATAACCGGCGGCCGTGTCGGGCACGGTGCCCGTCGTCAGAAACGGGTTGGTCGTGTTCTGCGTATTTTTCGGATCGAGCGCCAGCTTGTCGAGCGTGAACGGCGTCGCGCCGGCGCCCTTGCCGATCGACGTGCCCACGTTGATCTGGGCAGCCGCCGGTTGCACGCCGCTATCCAGCGACCACTTGACGCTTGCTGCCGCAACCGCCGGTGTCGAAGCAGCGGCAGGTGCCGACGCCCCGGCCGGCGACGCCGCGGCGGTGCTTGCCGGGTCGTTGTTGAGACTGCCGCCGCAGGCGGCCACTAGCGCGCTCGCCAGCGTTATCGCCGACAGCGCCATGAACGAAGCTTTCCTCATACTTCCCCTCTGCATGTTTTGATTGATGGAGTCGACCGACCAAACACAAGCCCGCGGTGCATGCCTCGAGCACGCGCCGCGGGATACTGAAAAAATGCGTAGATCTGTCTGGACCGCAGAGGCGCGATGTTTGAACGGTGTCTCGCGCTTCGCGAAGATGGTTCTGCAGGTCCGCTTCTAACGTGAGCGCATGATGCGAAAGCGTCATGTCGATGACGGGTCACGGATCTTACGAACATAAACTGGGCAGGCAGCGAGCCGGATCGACCCGCGCACGGCGGGAATCCGGGTACGAACCGGATCAAGGTGCGGGGGTGTTTCTTCGGCGTGCCAGCAAAGCTGGCCGCCATAACGGCGGATTCACCCTAACGTCTGCTGATAGCGAAATTCATTTTTTGTTCTACGCTATATAGGCGACCCGCGGATGGCCCGCCAAGGCGATGCCGTGCAACTGGCCTTAGGGCGATCTCGAGTCGAACCAATTGAAATCCAAACCCCAGGTAGCCCTGGCGTACCCCGCTCCACCGCGACACGGGCACCCTGATGCACCCACCCTATGGAGGCTAATGATGTCAATTCGACTGGGAGAAGACGCGCCCGATTTCACTGCCGAAACCACGGAAGGAACGATCCGTTTTCATGAGTGGATCGGCGACCAGTGGGCGATCCTGTTTTCGCATCCCAAGGATTTCACCCCCGTTTGCACCACGGAACTCGGATACCTGGCAGGTCTCAAGCCGGAATTCGATAAGCGCAACACGAAAATTATCGGGCTGAGCATCGATCCGGTCAGTGACCACAACGAGTGGGTCAAGGACATCGCCGAGACGCAAGGCCACGCGATCAACTACCCGATGATCGGCGACCCGGACCTGACGGTCGCGAAGCTCTACGATATGATTCACCCCGAGGCGAGCGGCGGCGGACCGCGCACCGCGGTGGACAATGCCACCATCCGCTCGGTGTTTCTCATCGGGCCGGACAAGAAAGTCAAAGCCATGCTCGTCTATCCGATGAGCGCAGGCCGCAATTTCGACGAGGTGCTGCGC
Organism: Paraburkholderia fungorum; assembly: GCF_046026025.1. Taxonomy (GTDB): domain Bacteria; phylum Pseudomonadota; class Gammaproteobacteria; order Burkholderiales; family Burkholderiaceae; genus Paraburkholderia; species Paraburkholderia fungorum_E. The sequence goes on from NZ_JAQQFL010000041.1 coordinate 24,828, forward strand.
CTGCTCGACGCGCTGCAACTCAACGCGAAACACGCGGTGGCAACGCCGGTGAACTGGAAACCGGGTGAAGACGTGATCATCCCAACCTCCGTTTCAAACGATGCCGCAATGCAAAAATATCCGCAGGGCTTCAAAACGGTGAAGCCTTACCTGCGCTACGTTGCGCAACCCAAGTAAAGTACCCGCAAAAGCGAACCTCGGAGCCAAACCGTGTTGATCTTCCGGCAGCTATTCGACCAGCAGTCGTCAACCTATACCTATCTTCTCGCCGACAGCACGACGCGAGAGGCCGTGCTGGTCGATCCGGTATTTGAACAGGCGCGCCGGGATACCGCCTTGATCAACGAACTTGGGTTGCATCTGCTCTACACCATCGACACCCACGTCCACGCCGATCATGTGACCGGCGCCTGGATGCTGAATCGTCGTACCGGTAGCCAGATTGCGATATCGGCGGCAAGCGGCGCCGAAGGCGCCGACCGCTATCTGAGCCATGGCGACAAGGTCCAGTTCGGCCCGAGGTACCTCACAGTAAGGGCGACACCGGGTCATACCGATGGCTGCATCACACTCGTGCTCGACAACGAGACCATGGCGTTGACGGGCGATTGCCTGTTGATCCGGGGCACAGGCCGCACGGATTTCCAGCGCGGTGACGCACACGCCATGTTTCGTGCGATCCACAATCACATTTTTACGCTGCCTGCCGCGTGCCTGCTTTACCCCGCCCACGACTATCGCGGCTTGACGGTCACGAGCGTGGACGAGGAACGGCGCTTCAATCCACGCCTTGGCGGTGAGCTGTGTGAAGCGGATTTCGCCGGCTACATGACGAACCTGCGCTTGCCGCATCCGAAGCAGATCGACATAGCCGTGCCTGCGAACCTGAAATGCGGCCTGGCGGCGAGCGACCCCGCGCAGATGGCGGAGCCCGATTGGGCGCCGCTGACATGCAGCTTCGCGGGGATCTGGGAAATCAATGCTCAGTGGCTCGAGGAAAATCCGCATGCGGTCGAGATCGTCGACGTGCGAGAGCCCGACGAGTTCGACGGACCGTTGGGGCGCATCCAGGCCGCCACGCTCATCCCCTTGGGCGACCTGGCCGGACGCGCCGCCGAACTCACGAAGGAACGCCCGATCGTGACGGTTTGCCGGGCCGGCGGGCGCTCCGCACAAGCCACGATCATTCTGCGGCAGGCCGGATTCGAGCGGGTTGCCAACCTGGCCGGCGGCATGCTCCGCTGGCGCGCTGAAGGACGCACCGTCGAGAACGGCAGCATGTAGCGGTTTCTCCGAACACCACGCCTCAGCGCCTGACCGACATCGACATCGACATCGACAGCGCCGCGCTTGCTGCGCAAGGCCCTTCCGTGATGGACGGCAGGTTACGCGGCGTTCGATAACGATTCGGGTATGCGAAAAACAGATACATCCGAAAACACCGACATCATCACAGCGCCGTTGCGGCGCGACTCAACCTGAAAATCCGCCTCCTGCCCTCAACTTCCGCAGGCATGAATCAGGAACTGTTGAAACGCAACCGCCGGCGTATCCAGGGTCGAGCCCTTGCGCCACAACATGCCTGCATCCATCTGCGGAATCGCGTTGAGGATAGGCCGCGCTTCAATCCGCTTGCCCTCCAGCGACCACGGACGAAATACCATGTCGGACAGAATCGTCACCCCGAAGCCATACGCAACCAGACCGCGTAACGCCTCCATCGAACTGGTGCGAAACGCGATGTTCGGCTCGATTTCATTGCGCCTCCAGTAGCGCAGCGTCGACTCCTCGCCTTCGTCCACGGTGATCAGGATATACGGATAGTTCGCAACATCCGCGAGCGACGGCGCATTGAGTTGCGCAAGCGGATGCGTGGGCGAGGTCCACAACTGCCGCCGGGAACGAATCAGTGTGTGGTGCTGAAAACGCCTGATATGCTCCACATTCGACAGCAACGCAACCCCAAGATCGACATCGCCGTCGAGCACCGCCTGCTCGATCGACGCGCGGTCCGTATCGTGCAGATCGATCTCGACATCGGGGTAAGTCGCACGAAAGCGTGCCATCAGTTCCGGCAGAAAATAGCCCAACAGCGTATAGGACGCCGCGATGCGCACCGTCCCCTTCAGATCATGCGAGCGAAACGGGGCCTTGTAGACCGCGTCGCGCACTGAATCCAGTATGTGCCGCGCGTGATTCAGGAAGTCCTGCCCGTCCGGTGTCAGCGTGACACCCTGCGGCAAGCGTTCGAACAGCCGTGTCCCCAGGGTTTCCTCTAATGCGAGCACGGCGTTCGTAATCGCGGATTGCGACACGTGCTCGACAGTCGCCGCCATCGAAAACTGCCCGCTTTGCGCGGCCGCCACGAAGTAACGCATCTGCCGCAGGGTGATGTCTTTTGACATGTGTTTTTCGCATAGCAGGATTCGGTATTCGTGATTTTACGATGGAAATTCCGCTTCCTATACTCGGGCTCAAATAGAACCATCGGAGACATGGACCATGAATGCCCCGCTATCGCCCGAGCTACGTGACGCACTCGCCACCGTTTCGCTGGACGACAAATACACGCTCGAAAAAGGCCGCGTCTACATGAGCGGCACGCAGGCGCTGGTCCGTCTGCCGATGCTGCAGAAGGCGCGCGACCAGCGAACCGGCCTCAGGACGGCGGGGTATGTGTCCGGCTATCGCGGCTCTCCGCTCGGCGCGCTGGATCAGGGACTGTGGAAGGCGAAGAAGCATCTCAAGGAACACGACGTCGTGTTTCAGCCTGGGGTTAACGAGGATCTTGCGGCCACCGCGGTATGGGGTACGCAACAGATCAATCTTTGGCCTGGCGCCAAGGTCGATGGCGTATTCGGCATGTGGTACGGCAAAGGGCCGGGCGTCGACCGTACCGGGGATGTCTTCAAGCACGCGAATTCTGCCGGCACGGATCCAAACGGCGGCGTGCTGGTTCTTGCGGGCGACGACCACGCGGCGAAGTCGTCGTCGGTCGCGCACCAGTCCGAGCATATGTTCGTCGCCAGCGGCATTCCGGTGCTCTATCCGGCGAGCGTGCAGGAGTATCTCGACTATGGGCTTCACGGCTGGGCAATGAGCCGCTATTCCGGCCTGTGGGTCGCGATGAAATGCGTGACCGACGTGGTCGAATCGAGCGCGTCGATCGATATCGATCCGGACCGTTTGCAGATCGTCTTGCCGGACGACTTCGACATGCCCGACGGCGGACTCAATATCCGCTGGCCCGATCCGCCGCTCGCGCAGGAAGCGCGTCTGCTCAATCACAAGTGGTACGCGGCCCTCGCCTACGTCCGCGCCAACAAACTGAACCGCGTGGTGATCGACAGCCCCACGCCGCGCCTGGGCATCATGACCGCGGGCAAAGCCTATCTCGACGTGCGGCAGGCGCTCGCCGACCTGTCGCTCGACGACGAGACCTGCGCGCGCATCGGCATTCGCGTATTGAAAGTGGGCTGCGTGTGGCCGCTCGACGCGCAGAACGCGCGGGACTTCGCCACCGGTCTCGACGAAATCCTGGTGGTCGAAGAGAAACGTCAGATCCTCGAATATGCGCTCAAGGAAGAGTTGTACAACTGGCGCGACGACGTTCGTCCCAAGGTATTCGGCAAGTTCGATCAGCGCGACAACGCAGGCGGCGAATGGTCCGTGCCACGCGGGCAGACGCTGCTGCCGGCGCATTACGAGCTCTCGCCTGCCCTGATCGCGAAGGCAATCGCGCGGCGTTTGGCGCAGGCCGATCTGCCTGCCGATGTGCGCGCGCGGATCGAAGCGCGCGTTGCGATCATCGAGGCCAAGGAACGTGAAGCCGCCACGCCGCGTTCCGTCGCCGAACGTCAGCCGTGGTTCTGCTCCGGTTGCCCGCACAACACATCGACCCGCGTGCCGGAAGGCTCACGCGCGCTGGCCGGTATCGGCTGCCACTACATGTCGATGTGGATGGACCGTAACACGGAGACGTTCAGCCAGATGGGCGGCGAAGGCGTGGCGTGGACCGGGCAGATGCATTTCACGAATGAGCGGCACGTGTTCGTCAATCTCGGCGACGGCACCTACTTTCACTCAGGTCTCCTCGCGATTCGCGCCTCGATTGCGGCGGGCGCGAATGTCACCTACAAGGTGCTCTACAACGACGCGGTCGCGATGACGGGCGGCCAGCCGGTCGACGGCGTGCTCACGGTTCCGCAGATCGCGTTTCAGGTGGCGGCCGAAGGCGCGAAGCGGGTGCTGATCGTCACTGACGAGCCGGAGAAATACGATGCGAAGGTGCGTCTTCCCGATGACGTGAAGGTCTACCACCGCGATGAACTCGACCGGTTACAGCGCGAGTTACGCGACGTGGCCGGCACGACCATTCTGATCTACGACCAGACCTGCGCAACCGAAAAGCGCCGGCGCCGCAAACGCGGCACCTATCCCGATCCCGCCAAACGCGCGTTTATCAACGACGCGGTGTGCGAAGGTTGCGGCGACTGCTCGGTGCAATCGAACTGCCTCTCGGTCGAGCCGCTGCAAACAGCGCTCGGCACCAAGCGCAAGATCAATCAGTCGTCCTGCAATAAGGATTTCTCCTGCGTGAACGGCTTTTGCCCGAGCTTCGTGACGGCGGAAGGCGCGCAGGTGAAGAAGCCCGCTAAGGCCAGTTCAGGCACCGCACTGCCCGATTTCGCGGCGCTGCCCCGGCCTGCGATTGCCGCCTTATCGAAGCCTTATGGCGTGCTGGTAACCGGTGTCGGCGGCACCGGCGTCGTGACGATCGGCGGCTTGCTGGGCATGGCCGCTCACCTCGAAAACAAAGGCGTCACCGTACTCGATATGGCGGGGCTCGCGCAGAAAGGCGGTGCGGTGCTCAGCCACGTGCAGATCGCGGCGACCCCCGATCAATTGCACGCCACGCGCATTGCCACCGGCGAAGCGCGTCTGATCATCGGCTGCGACGCCATCGTTTCCGCATCCGCCGAGGTGCTTTCCCGCACGCAACATGGCGTGACCAGGGCGGCGATCAACAATAGCGCGACGCCGACCGCGCAATTCGTTCGCGACCCGCAGTGGAGCTTCCCCGCCGACGAGACGCGGCACGACCTGCTCAAGAGTATCGGCGACGACTGCGATTTCATCGACGCGAATCGTCTTGCTCTCGCGCTTCTCGGCGACACGCTCTACGCCAATCCCTTGCTGCTCGGTTTTGCCTGGCAACGCGGCTGGCTGCCGGTCGGCTACGAAAGCCTCGATCGGGCCATCGAGCTTAACGGCGTGGCGGTCGAGAAGAATCGACTCGCGTTCGAGTGGGGCCGCTATATCGCGCAGCACGGCGAAACCGCAGCCGATGCTTTTGCGCCGCGTGCGGACAAGCAGCAGGCGATTGTCGTGCAGATGCCGGAATCGCTTGACCGTCTCATCGAACGCAACGTCGAGCGGCTTGGGCTCTATCAGAACGCGCGCTATGCGGCGCGTTACGTGGAGGTGGTCACCCGTATGCGCGCCGCCGAAACGAAGCTTGCAGCGGGCGCGAAGCTACGCCTCACGCCGGTGGTCGCGCGCAATCTCGCCAAGCTGATGACCTATAAGGACGAGTACGAAGTCGCACGTCTCTACGCGGACCCCGCTTATCTGGACAAACTACGCGCGCAATTCGAAGGCGAACCGGGCCGCGATTACAAGCTCGCTTTCCATCTCGCCCCGCCGCTACTCGCGAAACGCGACGAACACGGCCACCTGAAGAAACAGCGCTTCGGCCAATGGACGCTGAGCCTGTTCCGCCTCCTCGCCAGACTCAAAGTCCTGCGCGGCACCACGCTCGATGTGTTCGGCAAGACCTCCGAGCGCCGCGGTGAACGTGAATTGATCGAACAATACGTCACGCTGATCGACGAGTTCTGCGCAACGCTCGACAGCACGCGCTTCGAGGTTGCGATGAAGCTCGCCAATCTGCCCGATGAAATCCGCGGATTTGGTCACGTCAAGGAACGCAATGTCATCGCTGCGGCGACGAAACGCGAACAATGGCTCCGCGACTATCGTGCCTCACCGCACCTCGAACGCTTTGACCAGGTAATCGACAAACGAAGCAATTCTTGAGGAAATAGCGGTGTTCCGATAGTAGACGGCGTGGATCGGCTGCCGGATGTCCTGAGTCTGGCGGCCGAGAATCTGCACGAGGCGTCCTGACTCCCGGTCCTGCCCAGTCATGAAGTCCGACAGGCAGACGATGCCAACGCCATCCAGCGCCAGTTGTCTGAGCGTCTCGCCGCTGGACGACCAGACCGTCGGCTCGATGCGATGCGGCTCGCCGTCGGGGCCGAGCACGGGCTAGACGTTCAGCGAATCCGGCTGATTGAATCCCAGCAGCGCATGTTTGCCGAGATCTTCGACCTTGCGTGGCTGGCCGTGCGCCGCCAGAAAACCGGGACTCGCCAGAATACGAAGCCGGCTGTTGCCAACGAGCCGGCTATGCAGCGTCGAATCCTTCAACCGGCCGATCCGGATCGCGACGTCGGTGCGCCGTTCCAGCAGATCGATGATCCCCTCGTTGCTGTTCAGTTCCAGCTCCACTTGCGGATAGCGCTCCCGATACCCCCGCACGAGCGGCACAATCACGTGAAGCATGAACGGTGAAGCGGCGTCGACCCGCAACCGTCCGGACGGCTTGTCGCGCCGCGCCACCATCTGCTCCTCCGCGCTCTCCACCGATTCGATAATCGCCCGCGCATTCTGCAGAAACGCCCGCCCTTCCTCTGTTAGCTCCAGCCGGCGCGTGGTTCGGCGCAGCAAGGTCGTCTTCAGCTTCTCCTCGAGTCTCGCGAGCGTCCGGCTCGCGGCCGAGACCGTCAGGTCGAGCTGCTGGGCGGCCGCCGTGATCGATCCCATGTCGACCACGGTCGCGAAGGTTTGCAGTTCATCCAGCGTGGTCTTCATTGTTGACTTTAAATCAAAATAATTTCATTTATAGACCACTCCTTTCGCAAAAGTAAAGCGCGCACACTTCAGGCCATATTCTGATCCTGACCTGGGCCGTCTTGCGGCTGGTCTTCCTGTGAGGCATGACGCATGATCTCCACAACGTCTTCCCGTGAACCCACGCGCGGTAGCGCGACGCTGCCGCGGCTCGCGCGGCGCGTCAAATTACCGGTCCGCGACCGGTAACGTCACGGAAGCCGCGATACGGGTCCGTCGTACTCGAGCGTCACCGAAGAACTCCGGCTGCGCCGGACATCCTCTGGATCGAGGTCGATACGCTTGAGATGGTTCTGCGCATGCATCTGCACCTGGTCGGTGAGATGCGGCGTTCCATGTCCCGACGGGTCGATGAACTGGTTCTGTCCGCCGGCTTCGGTCACGGAATAGAGCACCGGGTGGCCGTTCCCCAGTTCCATCAGGCCCACCCACTGCTCGCCGCCATTCAACGGCACCCTCTTCGGCCCGAGACCCAGTTCCGCCCATGTCGTGCTGCTTCGCTCATCGTCGTCAGGGAGCGGGAGGTGCGCCGGGTCGTCGGCTTCATCCGTAAAGTATTTCCAGTAAATGGGCATGCGCCACGCGTCCATCGGCTTGCCGGGGAATTTCTTGCGAGCCGTCTCGATCGTTTGCCGAATCGTGTCGACCACCACGGCATCGCGTGGACGGCCATTGAAATAGTCGAATTTGACCGGCAGCCCTGCCTTCGAACCCTGGAGGGTGCGATACAGCAAGCTCGTCTGATACTTGAGATACCGGTCGGCATCGATCTTGTTCCACCAGTCCTCCGTAGTGCGGCTAAAGATCATCTTGGGAGCGACCTCGAGCCACGTGCGAAACAGGGTGAGGCCAGGGCTATCGTAGTAGCCGTCGCCGTCGCGATCTTCATAGAGGCCGTTCCACGAGAGCATCAGATCCACGGCCTGCGACACCTGAGGATCATGCGCTTCAGCCGCCGCCGCGCGCAAAGCAGGAGCGAAGAAGTCGGGAGACGTCTGATTCCGGTCGCGCGCGCCCATCGCGTTCCAGATTTGCTGGTTGTAGTCCTCCATATCGAGCAGGGTAACGGACGAGGCAGACGCTCCGAGACGATTTCCCAGCCAGGTGCGAAAGGTCGCACCGAACCGTCCCTCGTCCCCCTCGCGTGACCAGGTGGTGGCCTTGCTGTTCCAGCTATGGATATACCCCTGCTTCGGATTGAGCATGTGCGGCCGCTCCGCGAGCGACAGAAAACCCTGCCATTCATAGTCGCCTGTACCCGGTGTCGGCAGGCGCGGGTCGGCGCCCGGCGCACGCACCGGCTGCAGACCCGTCTCCCAGAAACCGATCTGGCCACTCTCGTCGCCGTAGCAGATGCCGAAGTCGGTTGAAACCCGCGCGATTCCTTTGGTTTCGAAATCGGCGAGCGAACGTGCCCGCTGCATCTCGACAACCGCGACCCAGTTGTCGAGTTCGTGGCCACGTTCGGCGAAGCGCTGCGTATAGGCCACGCCATGCGGCTTATCCCAACTGACGACCGTCCCGTGAATCGTGCGCGCCACTTCGTGATCGACCGGCGCCGCGCCTTTGACAAGAATTCGTTCGTTGTGGACGTCCATCTGATGCCACTGGCCCTTGTACCAGTACTGATGAGGATCTTGCGGGTTGAGGCGTTCGGCGAAGGTATCCGTCGTATCCTCCTGGCCGGTGGCGATGAGCCATCCATGATGCGGGCCGCGTCCCATGATCGGGATGCCCCACGAGGGCAACGTAAAGCCGGCACTGTCAAAACCGCCGCCATGCAGATGGATTTCAGCGCCGTCGGCCGTCGACTCCAGCATCAACACCTTACCGCTCGCGGATCGCTGCGGGCCGATGACAAGGCAGCGGCTATGATTGTTGCTCGGGGCCGGGGCCGCTGCGGGCGGCATGCCCTCCTCTGTCTGCGCCAGGGTCAGATAGGTCGCTTTCGGCACGGGCCGCGCCGGTGCGAGATCCTCACCCGCCGGTATCGCCGTCGGGGATTCGGGGTCGCTCACCGGCACGACATCGTCAAAGATCTCCCGCCCGGCCGTCTGGCCATGGCGCGTCACCATCGCGTTATAAAAGGCCTGATTCTGCAGCTCGAATCCGCCGCGATCACGCGGAAAGCCGGAAATCATCGACAGGTAATCGAGGAGTGTCCAACGCTCCGGCTTCACACCCCAGTGCGCGATTTCATAAGGCGTCTTATGGGCAGGGTCCTGCTCGATCTCGGCGATCTCCCGGTTCACGCCGTCGACATAGGCCTGCATCATGCGCTGATGCTCGGGCGGAATCTCGTGATACATACGGAGCAGTTCGGCACTGTCGAGCTTGCGATCGCGCGAGATGATGTCCGACTGGACCGCGGACGGCCCCAGCACCTCGGCCGTACGTCCCAATGCCCGGCGCCGCGAGAGCTCCATGTCGGCGAGCCGGTCCTGCGCTTCGGCGTAGCCAGCTCCAAACATCACCGCCGCCGAGGTGTTGCCGAAAACATGGGGGACGCCCATGGCATCGCGATCGATACGGACCTGTTGAGCGGCCTGCGCGGCGACGGGTTCGGCTCTCGGCGCCTGCGCGCATCCGGCCGCGAGCGATACGGAGATGAGCAGCGGAGAAATGACAACTGTGCGATTCATAGTACCTTCTGGCATTTTTGAGTTATTGGAAAGCACGTGCGAAAGACGTTGAGCGGCTTCGGGCCGTTCAGAATCTGTGACGGATCGCGGCGCGCAACGCGATCTGACTCGAGGTCGACGAAATTCCACCGGCCCCGGTGATATAGGCGTAATCGAGTACGGTGCCCGTCTTGTCGCCCGCGACCTTTTCATAGGCGCCTTGCACATAGATATCTGTGCGCTTCGACAGGACGTAATCCGCCATCAACCCGGCGGTATGAAATTGCAGGCTCATGTTTCTGACCGCCGTATTGGCGTCAAGCAGCGTATAGACGTACTGCGCGCCCACGAAGAAGCTCGGCGTGATCTGATAGGTCCCCGTGAACTCCATGTTCTGAAACCTCAATAAGCTGAACGCATCCGGCCCACTGCCCGGCAACTGGGTCGTGCCCGACGAACCCGTGTACCAGCTCGAACTCACCGGTTTCCCGACATTCGTATTGGAATAGACGAAACCGAGCGTCGCGGACCCGATCTGATAGTTGATGCCGGCGCCGAAGATACGTAAGCGCGCCGCCGTGAAGTTCACGTCTCCGAGCGGCGTCGCGCCACTGTTTTGCGCGCCCGGATTGTCGGCCTGCAGGTAGGCCGCGGCGAGCTGCAGCGGGCCATGCACATACTGCGCGCCAAAGCTGTATAGACGGTCATTGGCAAATTTCGTGTCGTTGCTGAAACCGACCATGCCGCCGAACTGGAAGCCGGCAAGCTCCGCGCTCGCGTACTTGATCGCGTTGTTCACCAGAAACGAACCATCCGTATTGTCGTTATCCAGCGGGTGCGAAAGCAGCACGCCGCCCCAGTTGCCGTTGGCTGTCACCGGGGCAAGGTAATCGAGAACAGAGTCGTACTGACGGCCAAGCGTGACGGTACCCAGCTTCTCGTCCGACATGCCGATATACGTTCGAGCCGGCGCGGACAGCCCACTGTTGATATCGAACGAGGTCTTGCGCACGAAAGTGACCTTTCGTCCACCACCGAGATCTTCCGTGCCGCTGAGCGTGACGATGTTACTTTGCGCGTAGCCGCTCTGGAACTGATAGGCGGCATCGCCATGCGGGTTGGCGTGGTTGGTGACGACCAGACCTTCGTCCATGACGCCAGACAGTGAAAGACTGCTTTGTCCGAAAGCGGGGACGGCGAATGCTGGCAATCCTAACGTGGCGATCAAGATGATTTTTTTCTTCATTGTGGTTGAGACGCTCAGTTCAATTAACAGATCGGATCCTGGATTCGGCTTCAGTCGATGCGATGCATCACGTTGTCGTGTGTCGTGCACAATTCGGGTCAACGCGATTAAGTGGCGCTCAATATATCGGCGCCATTTTTTTCAAATAAGATGCTTTTTTATTCACCCCGATCACCAGACCTTATCTCCCGCGTTAACCCTATGAAACTTCAGCAGCTACAGGCATTCGTCGCCGCCGCACATCACGGGAGCCTGCGAGGCGCCGCGCGCGATCTCGACCTTACGCAGCCGGCGGTAACGCGTACGATCCGCGAACTGGAGGGCGCGTTGAAAGTGGAATTGGTAACGCGCGGAGTACGCGGCATCGAACTCACCGAATGCGGCCGCGCGCTGTTGCCACGTGCCGAGCAATTGCTGGCCGACATGCAACGCACCATTGAATCGGTAAAACAGGTGAGCGGCGAACTGACGGGAAAGGTCAGCATTGGAACCATGCCGTCTGTCGCATTGACGTTCTTGCCGAAGGCGGTGACGGCGTTTCGCCGCGTCATGCCGCTCGTCAAACTGCATATGCAGGAGGTCACCGTGCTCGACGCACTGGCGCAACTGCGCAGCGGCAAGATCGATATCGCGGCGATTCGCCATGTCGCGGAACTCGAGAGCGATCTGGTCCAGGCGCCGCTTTATTCAACGCAATTCGTGGTTGCGATGCGCGCCGGTCATCCGCTCGAAAACGCAACGCGGCTGGAGGAGTTGCTCGACGCGGAGTGGATTGCCACGGGCGGCTCCGATCATTTTTCCCAGAGCGTGCTGACTACCATGTTCACCGCGCATGGCTTGCCTGTACCCGGCCGATTGCTGCATGCGCCTTCGTCATTTGCGGTGGCGCTCGGGCTCGTCTCGCAGACGGATATGATCGGCTGCTTCACCAAGGCGCTGGCGAACATGGTGACGCCGCTCGGGATTCGTGTCGCGAACATCGAAGAAACCATGCCTGGCTACGATCTCAGCATTGTTTCGCGGCGTGATTTGTTGCCGACACCTGCGGTTGCGCAGTTCGTGTCGTGTCTGGAGAATGCGGCGCGCAGGTGACGCGCCGCATTCTCCAGCGATCGAGGGGAATACAACCTGGTGCGGGCCCTGGAACCAGGCCCGGCAGCACGTCAGAATCAGATTGCGTGTTCAACGAGCGCGAGCACCCGGCAAGGACTTCCCGAGCCGCCAACGATCTTCAGTGGCGGCGTAATCAGCATCGCGCCGGTCGCGGGCAATCGGTCCAGGTTGACCAGGCTCGCGAGCCCGAATTTGTTGTTGCCGTGCATCGTCGAATGACACGGGAACGGCTTCGAGAACGCGTAAGCCTGACCCGCGTCGGTTCCGACACCCTCCGCACCCCAGCCGAGCACATCGCGCTCCCGTGCCAGAAATTCGGGCAGATCGGGGTGCGGCCCTGGCGTATGGCTGCCGTCTTCGCGCGCATTCAGGAACGCGTCGGGATCGGTGCGCCGCGACCAGTCCGTGCGCATCAACACCCATGAGCCCGCGGGAATGCGACCGTGCACCGCTTCCCACGCCTCTACGTCAGCAACGGTCAGCAGATAGTCGCTATCGTCCTTCACGCGCGCCGACACGTCGATCACGCAGGCCGGCGCGATAAAGTTGCCGACCGGAATCGCGTCGGTCGTATTGTCGGCAAAGTCCTTGCCCGTCACCCAGTGAACCGGTGCGTCGAAGTGCGTACCCGTATGTTCGCCGCAGGAGAAATTGTTCCAGTACCAGCCGGGGCCGCGTTCGTCGTAGCGCGAAATCTCCTCCATGCGAAATGGTGCGCTTTGCCCATACTGCGGCGGCAGCGAGATGATCGGCGTGCGGTGGTGAAGGCTCTGGCTCAGATCGATCACCTGAATCGTGCCCTGTTCGAGCGCCTGGGCAAGCTGGTTCAGCAGAGTCGGCATGACGGGTTCCTTGGTACGGTCGAGTGTCAGTTCGATACGGGCGGTTGCGGATCGCGCTGAATGCGTCTGCAACCGGTTGTGCAAGCTATCAATGCGTGGCGGAACTCACAGTGGCGGACGCCACATCCGCGCTGTCCTGGCCAGTTCGCCGGTCGTTGCGGCGCAGTTCATCGAGAAGCGCGTCGAGACGCTCGCCCTCTTCGTCGGCCAGCGCAGCTTCGCAGAGCGCTTTCAGACGAGCGGCCGGCGCGGCGGTTCGGGTCACGAGCGGCAAGACGGCCTCGATCTTTCTGTAATTACGCATGCCTCGCGCGTGCGTGTCGCCGTAGCCCTTCACGAGACGCTGACTGCGCGCAATCTCAAGCGCCAGCGAATAGTCGTGGGCTGCGTAGCGCAGCGTGCGTGCCAGCCACGCGTCGATTTCCGCGTGCTCGCGCTGGTAGCGCAGGGAACGGCGCCGCACGCCGCGCAGCGAAGCTACGCCATACAACATCAGGAAACCGCGCAGCGAAGTGGTCCGAACAACGCGTCCGCGCGATGTCAACCGCTCGACCATCGAGCGCAGCGCACCCGGCTTCAGCAACCAGCGGCCCAGCGCGGCAGGAAGCGTGTCGGCAATTTCCTCGATCCGGGGATGGAGAAATTCGTTGATGTGCAACAGTTGTTCGGGCGTAGCTTTGACCTCGTCTCGCACACGGGTGAACCGGGTGGCGCGGATTTTCAGTTCGGCGACTCGCACGGTGTCTTCATACGACATCCAGAGCGCGAGATGCCGCGCCGTTTCGCCGAGCAGCAATTCGTCGCCGCGTACGGCATAGGTAGCGGCATCGTCCGCGGCTCGCAGCGGTATGAGGCGTTCCAGATACGCGTGCGCGTACCCGGCGTCCTGATAGTCCGCGAGTCGGCGCACCGCACGGTGCAGAATGTCCGCGACTTCAGCGGGAAATTCGCTTTGTATGCGTCGATCAAGCGCGGCGATCTCCGGAAGGTTCGCCGCACCGATATCGAATGACTGACTCCGCCGTGCCGGCGCAGCATCGCCCGACAGCTGGGCCTTTTCCTGACCCGCATTGCTGTTCGCGCCCAACGCCGTTTCAAATCCCGCAGCAAAGGCCTTGAGACTGCTTTGCACGCCGACGCCCGCCCGTTTGATCGCCGCTTCGAATTGCTCGCGCGAAAAAGGCAGCGCATTGGCGCCCGCCAGTGCACCGAACAAAGCCGCACTGATCACGCTCCCCTCGTGCTCGGCGATCCGCGCGAAATCGGCGTGAACGAAATGCTTCGCCGCTTTCCGCGCCTGCGCGACAAATGGACGGGGATCGACGCGGCCATCGCTCATCGACGTCTTCTCGGTCATCGAATACACGCGGTGAGTGGAGGCGATCAGTGTGGTCCTGTCCGGCGTGACGAGTCCACGCTGGATCGCACGCCCCATCTCCATCAATTCGGATGCCAGCACAATGTCGACGTCGCCCGGCGTCGGCACGAGCGACAGGACCGGTTCAGGCGCGCGATCGTGAGCATCGAGCGCGCGGGGATGAAACTCGACGTAGTAGATCGTCGCACCGGTGCGCTGCGCCACGCCGGGCACCGACGTGGTCTGCGCAGGATAGCCCTCGTATTCGGCCAGATCGACGATCCAGTCGGCGAGCACGCCGCCGCCCTCGCCGCCCATCGCCAGAATTGCAATACCGATCGGACGCTCAGACATAGCGGATCTCCCGCGCGGCCACGCGCTTTTGCAACCAGCCGATCACGGCGCCCGTCAACCGCGCCGACAATCTGTCCCACCAGCTCGGGTTCGTAATGACTTCCGCGCGATAGAACGATGGGCACAGCACCGCCGCGTGCGACACCTCTCCGCACAAGCCGCAACCCACGCAACTGTTCAGCACGGCGGCAACCGGTTCGCGCCGCAGCGGATCGGGATTGTCCGCCACCGTCAGCGAGGGACAGCCCGACAGGCGGATACACGAATGATCGCCCGTACAGGTATCGGCATCGACGCCGAAGCGCTCGCGCACAACGCGCTTACCCTCGCTCGCCAGCTTCTTCACCAGCGGCTTGACGCGGCGCTGCCGGTTCAGCATGCATTCGGATTGCGCGATGATGACCTTCGGCCCGGTCTCGGGCGTGGTGAGCGCGTCACGCAAGGTGTCGCGCATCTGCGCGACGTTATAGGTATGCGTGATCGTCTTGACCCATTTCACGCCAACGCCGCGCACCGCCGTTTCAATCGGATTATTGGTCGCGCGGATCGCGTTGGCCGCGCGCGACGACAGGATGTCCTGGCCACCCGTTGCGGCAGAGTAGCCGTTGTCGACGATCACCAGCACGTTATTGTTCCTGTTGAACACGGCATTGCCGACGCCGCTCGTCAGACCGTTGTGCCAGAAGCCACCGTCGCCCATCATGCTGATCGTGCGGCGCTGCGTTTCGCGGGTATTGAACGCGGCGGAGCCGGCCCAGCCGAGTCCGTAACCCATCGTCGTCGCGCCGAGATTGAACGGCGGCAGAATCGAAAACAGATGGCAGCCAATGTCGCAACTGACATGATGTGCGCCGAGTTCGCGTTCCACCAGTTTCATCGCGGTGAAAATCGGCCGTTCAGGACAGCCGGTGCAGAACGACGGTGGCCTTGGGTGCAACTCAGGCGCCGGCGCCGCTACGGGCGGCTCGGCCACCCGTGCCACCGCCAGCCCGGCCACCGCATCGTCCGCCTCCCCGCCGGCGGCTGCGACGCGCACCGGCACGGACACCGGCCGCTGCGGCGCGATGGCCGCAAGCACGCCCTCGGACAGCGCCGCCCGGCCGTTCCAGTCCGGCCAATAGCGTTCGAAGAATTTCAGCAAGCCCTTCATCACCGCAACCGGCGTGTATTCGCCGGCGCGCGGCAGCATATCCTTGCCGTGCAGCCGCGCGCCGATGTCGGCCTGTCTGAGGATCAGGCTGACGGACTGTTCGACGAACTCCGGCTGACCTTCCTCGATCATCAGCACCGCACGTTTGTTCTCGCAGAAACCGCGGACCTCGTCGTCGACCGGCGGGTAAGCGACGTTCATTACATAGAGCGGCACATCGGTGTTGCCGTGAATGTCCGCGAGACCGAGCAATTGAAGCGCACGCATCAGTGTGTTGTACATGCCGCCTTGCGTGACGATGCCGATATCGCCTTGTTCGTTGCCGAAGAACTCGTTCAGCTTTTCGCGTTTGATGAATTCGATCGCGGCCGGCCAGCGGCGCTGGATCTTTTCCTCTTCGTGAAGAAAACTCGCGGGCGGCAGGACAATCCGGCTGACGTCGCGCACCGGATTTTCGATTGCATCCTTGAGCGTGAACGCGGGCCGGATATTCTCGCTGGCGATGAAACGTCCATGCACATGGCACGCACGGATCCGCATCTGCAGCATGACGGGCGTATTGCTCGCCTCGGACAGTTCGAAACTCTTCTCGACGGCATGGACGATCGAAGGCAAGTTCGGACGCGGGTCGAGCAACCAGATCTGCGACTTCATGGCGAACGCATGCGAGCGCTCCTGCATGATGCTGGAGCCTTCACCGTAATCCTCGCCGACAATGATCAATGCGCCGCCCGTCACACCGCCCGAGGCGAGATTGGCCAGAGCGTCCGAAGCGACATTGGTGCCCACCGTCGCCTTGAACGTGACCGCGCCGCGCAGCGGATAATTGACGGAGGCTGCGAGCGTCGCCGCGGCCGTCGCTTCGCTCGCGCTGCTCTCGAAGTGCACGCCGAGTTCTTCGAGAATGTCATTGGCGTCCGCGAGCACGTCCATCAGATGCGAAATCGGCGCCCCCTGATAACCCGCCACATACGATACGCCCGATTGCAGCAGCGCCTTGGTGACGCCCAGAATACCTTCGCCGCGAAACTCTTCGCCTGCCGGCGTGCGCAGCTTCTCCACTTCAGCCTTAAACGATCTTTCAGCCATGTCGATGCTTTCCTGTGCGATGAGCGTACCGGGCGCGGCACGCAAGGAGGTCCGCTGCGTGCAACGGCTCTTTTGTGCTGCGCCGCCCGGTACGGCTCAGTCAGTACCAAACAGTTTGTGCGGGTTCAGAATGTTGCAGGGGTCGAGCGCGGCCTTGATGGCACGCATCGATCTGACATGCTCGGGCTTACGCGTATGGCCGAGGACATCGCGCTTCTTCAGCCCGATCCCGTGCT
Organism: Paraburkholderia fungorum; assembly: GCF_046026025.1. GTDB lineage: Bacteria > Pseudomonadota > Gammaproteobacteria > Burkholderiales > Burkholderiaceae > Paraburkholderia > Paraburkholderia fungorum_E. The sequence continues at coordinate 41,811 of NZ_JAQQFL010000041.1, forward strand.
CGGCCGATACCGAGCCGTTGTATTCGCGTGTGAGGTCGTAGACGAGCGTTTCGATGTCCCGTGCCGTTTCCTTCGAGATATCCGGGCGATGCACGACGACATGCAGATTGCCGTCGCCGAGATGTCCATAGACCAGCGCGACACAGTCCGGCCAGCGCGTTTTCAGCGCCGTCTCGCAGCGTTGCGCGACCTCGCCGATCTGCGCGATGGAGAAGCTGATATCGAACGCCACCATGCCGGGAATCAGCTTGGGGTACTCACCCGGCGCGTCGCGGATCGCCCAGAACGCGAGCGCATCGCGCTCGTTCGACGCGATCGCGGCGTCGGTCACCGTGCCGTCTTCGAGTAGACGCGCAAGCACGTTCTCGAAATCCTCCGCGTGGCGCGTCGCATCGCCTCCCGTGCTTTCGAGCAGCACGTAGAACGCGTGACGCTGCGCGAGAGGGGCGCGCAACGCGGGCAAGCGGTCGAGTACGAAGTCGTAGTAGCCCGGCCACATCACCTCGAAGGCCGATACGCCGGCCGGCAGTTCCGCCTGTGCAACCGTCAGCAGCCGCGTCACAGCCGCGTAGTCGGCGAGCCCGCACCACGCCGTGGCCACCGAGCGCGGCCGAGGGCGCAAACGCAGCACGGCGCGTGTCAGCACGGCAAGGGTCCCCTCGCTGCCGATCAGCAGGTTCCTCGTGTCGTAGCCGCAGTTGTTCTTGATCATCGGCTGCAACTCGCCGATCACGGCGCCATCGGCGCAGACCGCTTCGACGGCGAGCACCTGATCGCGCATCATCCCGTAGCGGATCACGCGATTGCCGCCCGCGTTCGTCGCCAGATTGCCGCCGATCGTGCAACTGCCCCGCGCGCCCAGATCCAGCGGGAAGAACCATCCCGCCGCCAATGCGGCCTCCTGGACGGTTTGCAGCGGCGTGCCGGCCTGAACCGTCATCGTGCCCGATACCGTATCGAGCGACTCGATCGCGTTCATGCGCTCGAGACTCAACGCCACTTCGCCGCCGCACAGACAGGCGCCGCCGGCCAGCCCGGTCAACCCGCCTTGCGTCACGACAGGCTGCCGGTGCCGCTGGCAGATCGCCAGCGCACGCGCCACCTCGGCGGTATTGCGTGGGCGGATCAGCGCGCGGGGCAGCGCACCCGGCACGCCGCTCCAGTCAGCGAAATTGCGACTGCCGAATGCGTCCGGCAGCGTCACGACGTCGGCGCCAAGCTGTGCGATCAATTCGCCGATGGCGTCGGCCGGCAAGGCAACGTCTTCATGTGGTGGTTGGGTCATGATATGAGGCGTATCAGGTGGCAGGTTGTGAGCGGACCGCCTCACGCGTGTCATCGCGCAGCACGGCGAGCAGAATTGCGCCCAGCAAGGTGACGGCGGCGAACAGCGCCATCGCGAGGTTCATCGAACCGGTGGTCTGCTTGATCCAGCCCACGATATAGGGCGAAAAGAATCCCGGCAGATTGCCGAGCGAAGTGATCATCGCGATCGCCGCTGCCGCCGCCGAGCCGCGAAACAGCGTTGTCGGCAGATTCCAGAACACCGGCAGCGACGCCATCAAACCGAACATCGCCAGCGTCAGCACGGACATCGACAGCACCGCGTTGTGCAGGACCAGCGGACTCAACGCCCACGCGAACGCGGCCAGCACGGCGAGCAGGATCAGCACGGATCTCGTGTTGCGATGGCGATCCACGTAGGCCGCAACGCGCATCATCGCGAGTACGGCGACAGCCCACGGTATCGCGGTCAACAGACCGATATGCAACGGGTTATCGACGCCGGCCGATTTGACGATCGTCGGCAGCCAGAATACGAAACCGAAAAACGACATACCGTAGCAGCCATAAATCGCGCTGAGCAGCCAGACGCGCGGCGAACGGAACACGTCGGCAAGCCGCGAATCCGCCGCACCGGTTTGCTCCGCGGCGAGCGCCTCGCTGAGCGCGAGCTTCTCCTCGGCGCTCAGCCATTTCGCGTGCTGCGGCGTGGCGTCGAGATAGATGAGCGAGGCAAGGCCGAGCGCAACCGCGGGCACACCCTCGATCAGAAACAACCACTGCCAGCCGTGCAAGCCGTGCCATCCCGGCATGCTGCGCAGAATCAGACCCGACACGGGACCGACGAGCAACCCCGCCACCGCGATCGCCGTCATGAAAATCGCGGTCATACGCGTGCGATATCGCGTGGTGAACCACTGGGTCAGATAGAAGATGATGCCTGGAAAGAATCCCGCTTCCGCCACGCCGAGTAGGAAGCGCATGAAGTAGAACTGGGCGGGCGTGGTGACGAACAGTGTGGCGGCCGACAGCAGCCCCCACGAAATCATGATGCGCCCGATCCAGCGATGCGCGCCGAAACGCTTGAGCATCATGTTGCTCGGCACCTCGAACAGCACATAACCGGCGAAGAAGATGCCCGCGCCGAGGCCATACACCGTTTCCGAAAAGCCGAGGTCCTGCAGCATGTCGAGCTTGGCAAAACTCACGTTCATCCGGTCGATTTGCGCGATCAGATAGCAGCAGAACAGAAACGGCATCAGACGCCATGCGATCCTGGTGAACAGCGCCCGCTCGACTCCGTGCTCGAGCGTCGGCGTGGACGCGAGAGCAGTGCTTCGTGCAGTCATCTCGACTCCTGACGAAAAGAATGGACGTGCGCAGACCGCGGCGCGTGCAACACGCATCGCCGCCAAACTGCTGCTTCTGCCGGTTTTGTTATGTCGTGCGTGTCTTCAACGCCGCGCGTGCATCGGCCACGCCGCGTCTGACCAGATCGATATCGTTGGCGACCACCGCCAGCGTGTAGCCGGCTTCGAGGCGCATCGCGGCATCGGCGGCGCTGGACGTAAAAATGCCGCACGGCAGGCCGCCTTCCAGCGCGGCCTTGCGGACCTGTTCACAATCGCGTTCAATGTCCGCGGGCGGGTTCGCGCCGCGCGACATGGCGAGATCGCCCGTGCCGATGAAGATGTAGTCGACGCCCTTTGCCCGCGCGATCGCATGGGCCTGTTCGACCCCTGCCACGGTTTCGATCATCACGCCGACCGCTACTTCGCGATTGGCTTCGAGCAGTGTCTCGACGCCGCGCAACAGAGGCCGCACGCCGCCCGCCGAGCGGGTGCCTTCCGGCGGATAGCGGCTCGCCGATGCGGCATCCGCCGCCGCGCGCCCGCTTTCGATCAAGGGAATCAGAACCGAATGCGCGCCCGAATCGAGCGCCTGCGCGATCGAAGTCGGCGAATCGTCGGCGCAGCGCACGATAACGCGTGTGCTGTTACGCACGACGCCCACCGCCGCTTCGAGCGATGCCCGGTCCCACAAGCCGTGCTGCATGTCGATCACGATCGCGCCTGGCCGCGCCTGCGCGGCGATCTCCGCGATGGCCGGACTGCCCAATGCAAGCCAGATGAGGTCGATCGCCTGTCTGTCATGCAGCATCGAAAGAATCGGGGTGTCGTGCACACTGTCTCCTGCTCTGGTTCTGAAATTCGGCGCTTGCAGCGCCCTTGGCTTTGTAGCGCTGCCTGTGGGGTTACTCGTCCGACTTGTCACCGTTAAGCAACGCGAAATACTGTTGCTCGGCGTTCAGCATGAATTCGAGCATGGCCACCTTGATCAGCTTCGGGTCGCGTTCGACAAATGCTTCGAGCAAGGCTCGCATGCCGTCGATCACGATCTTCTGGGTCGAGCGGTTGTTGAGCGTGCCGATACGGACCTGCTGCGCGTGATCCACGAAGCGCAGGATGGTGGAACGCAGGCGCGCGTTCTGGACCGCCTCGAGCCATGTCGCACGAAACTCGACGTTGGCCGAAATCATCTGATCGACATCCTGCTTGTCGTACGCACGGCGCGCCTTCTGATACGCCTTCTTGAGTTCGCTCTCCTGCTTGTCTGTCAGCACCGCGGCAGCGCTCGCCGCTGCGGCCGGTTCGAGCAACCGGCGTACTTCGAAAATCTCGTGGATGTCGTCGCCGGTAATGGTCGGCACTACGAAGCCGCGCGTGGTGCCAACCAGATAGCCTTCGTTCGCGAGCCGCAACAGCGCCTGGCGAACCGGCATGCGAGTACAGTCGAATTCCGCGGCAATTTCGTAGTCGAGCACACGCTCTTCCGTGCCGATCTCGCCACGTTGCAGACGGCCGCGCACCTCCTGATAAATGCTCTCGCTAAGCGTGGTTGGCTTGAGCGCGGTTCGCCGCGGAAGTTTGACAACCTTGTCGTCGGACTGGGCCACAGTGGTTCCTTTTCTGATTTACGAATTCTGAATTCAGATTATGGTGAAGGGGCGCGTTAGTCAAGCAGTAGATGCGCGACTTTCAGTCTTTTCAACCTGCATCGCAGGAAGAGGATGAAATGCCCCGTCGCGATAGACCAATGCCGCCGCGGCCTCACCCAGCGAGACCGCATCGACAGCGCCTATCACCACGCGATGCGTACCGTAATCGGTGGTTCTTGCAACGCTGCACTGGAAATTCGCCAGCGCATCCGCGAGATGGGGCGCGCCGCCCGCACCTTCACGCCATTCGCCATGATCAAAGCGCGCTTCGCGTGGCACACCGGCCATCCCGCCGAATATGCGCGCCAGTTTTTCATGCTCATGACCGAGCAGATTGACCGAGAAGGCGGCACCCGTTGTGAGCCACTGCGCAAGTGGAGAGCTCAGGTTCACGCACACCAGTAACGCGGGTGGCTCGATCGTCAGTGAGCACAGCGCGGTCGCCGTCACGCCGAGCGGTATGCCCTCTCCATTGCGTGCGGCCACCACGCATACGCCGGCAGCGAGACGGCGCATGCCGGCACGAAATGCTTCGGCTAGCGGCTGATTCGTGGAAGGAAGCGTGTGGGGTGTTGGGTTCATCGTATCCCTCATCAATCGACTCGCAGGCCGGCCTCGCGCATCAACGGCACGACCCGCTCGCAGAAGAACGGCAGTTCGTCGACATAGTTCACGAACGACAGCGCGGCCCCGGCAAACCCGGCCTGATGCATCTGCACCAGCGTGTCGACAATCTGTTGCGGCGTGCCGACCAGCGGGAAGGTGCCCGTGCCCGCGGCAAAGCGCTGCCAGTAGAGACGGTAGGCCGCGTCGTCGTGGCTCTGGCTAAAGCCTTTCTTCTGGCGCATGTGGTAATCGAGCGCGGCTTCGTCCGCATGGTCGCGCGAATAGTGGTCGTAGTAGGCGCGCGCTTCCGCTTCGGTCTCACGGCAAACCACATGCCCTACCGTGTAGACCAGCACCTCGCGTTGCACCGCCTGCGCGCGCTGACGAATATCGTCGATGTGCTGACGCCCCGCCTCGAGTTCGGAGAACGTCGTGAACAGGCAATCGCAATGCCGTGCGGCGAAATCGCGTCCCGGCGGCCCGAACGCGGCATTCATCGTCACCGGGCGCGGTGTCTGCACCGCCACCGGCCGCGAAATGGCCTCCTTCAACTGATAGAACCGGCCGTCGAAATCGAACGGTTCCGCGGACGTGTAGAGCCGCTGGAGAATCTCCGTCCATTCTGCCGCCTGTGCGTAGCCCTCCGGATTCAACTGCATGCCGAACATCGCGAATTCGTCGGGGTTCCAGCCGCAGACGATGTTCAACCCGGCGCGCCCATGGCTGATGTGATCGACGGTCGCCAGCGCCTTGGCCGCGTAGAGCGGATGCACGAGCGGGACGTGCACCGTCATGAACAACGCGATCCGTTGCGTTACCGCGGCGAGCGCGGCGGCAAACGTGAACGTTTCGAACGACCACTGGCGCACGTCGGTCGCGCCGCCAAAACCGCGCCAGCGTGCAATCGGCAGAAAGAAGTCGAGACCACCTTCGTCCGCGATCCGCGCCGCGCGCTGCACGTCGTCCCAGCCTGCGCGCCAGCGCTCGGGAACGGTGGTGAAACTCAAACCGCCGTCGGCGTTGGCCGAAAAAACACCCACCTTGAAGGGGTTGGGTCCACGCATTGGATTCGGAGTCGGGCTCACGTTGTCTCCCTGTCGTTGACCGGCCGCAACTGCAGCGACCGACTGGTCATCGGATAGTGGGTACTCCCGCCGCCCAGCGACGGTGCGCGTCGAGAATGTTCACGCAGCGCGTGCCGTACCGGCGAATGGAGTGCATCATTCAGCGCGGCGCTGTCGGCGAAGACGACCTTGTTACGCTGTGCGGCTTGCGCGCGCGGAAAGGGTAATGCGCTCGGCCAGTGGACCGGCGTGTACACCTCCAGTTCGAGCAGACCGGGAAATGCCTGGAGCAGTGGCACATGATGCGTCAGGTAATCCGCGAGCCACGCGTCGAACCCGGCGGATGAAGCCTCGCCTCTTTCGTATGCGACCAGATAGGTGCAGCGCTGCGTCTCGCACGGCGCTTCGTCAGGAGGCGACGTATAGCGGCGCACAAGCATCGCCTGCTGTGACACTTCGCACGCCGATGCTTCCTGTAGATCGCGGAACACATCGTGTTGCAGCAACCGCTCGAATGCGCCGTGCCCGGCAAGCGCGAGATCGAGCGCCACTGGGTTGTCGAAATAGCATTGCAATACCAGCGTGGGACCGTCGACATCGTCGCCATAGGGATCGCTGCCGGCGCCAGGTATATGCAATACGTAACGGCTCAGATGCGGCACGTCGCGAGACCAGGCACGCAGGCATCGATACACCGCCTCGACGTCGAGCACTGGCGGCCGCGCAGCGCTCGCATGCCACAACAGGAAATAGCTGATCTGCATGACGGCATCCGGCTCAGGTCGATACGGCGGCAAGTGCGCTGAGCCGCTTACGGAACATGAAGTACACGAGCGACACCAGCAGCAGCCACGGCACGCCGACGATCCACGAAATGTTCCAGAAACCGGTATCGAGCCCCATGGTGATCAGAATGGCCGCCAGCAAACCAATCCCGAGAATCTGCGCATACGGAAAGAACGGCATGCGCACGGGCAGCTTGCGGCCACGCCATGCGCGCCGGAACTGCAGGTGCGTCGCGAGAATAGCGATCCACACCATGATCCCGCCGAACAGCGCAATACCGAACAGATAGTTGTACGCCAGCGGACTCAGGAACGAGATGAGCGCGGCCACCAGCACGCCGAGCCCGGACACCAGCGTGGCGGCAAGCGGCGTGCCGCGCGCCGTCAGCGTGCCCAGCCAGCGTGGCGCGAAACCGCCGCGGGCCAGCGAGAACATCATCCGCGACGACAGGTACAGGTTCGTGTTCATGCTGGAGAGCGCCGCAGTGACGACGACGAAGTTCATCAGCCCGGCGGCATGGCGCACGCCGGCATGCTCGAACAGCCTGACGAACGGGCTTTGCTGCACGATCTTCGCACCGGCTTCCGTCCACGGCAGATAGGTAATCATGATGCCGAGCGCGAGGAGATAAAACAGCGTGAGACGCAGCACCATCGAGCGCAATGCGTGCGGGATCGCTTTCTGCGGATCGCGCGCCTCGCCCGAGGTCACCGCGACCACTTCGACGCCGTAGAACGAGAAGATCGCCATCAGCACCCCCATCCACACGCCGCTGAAGCCGTGCGGCATGAAGCCGCCGGGTAATCCGGTCAGGTTATGCATACCCACCGGTTCCGTATGCGCGCTTGCACCGAATATCCCCAGGCCGCCGAGGCCAAAGATCGCGGCAAGGCCGAACACGATGAACGCGATGATCGCAACCACCTTGATCAGCGCGAACCAGTACTCGAACGAACCGAAGTTGGTCACGGAACGGCAATTGACATAGACCAATACCGCGCCGAAGGCGAGCGACCACCACCACACCGGTATGCCGGGAAACCAGAAACCCATGTAGATGCCCACCGCGATCGCCTCGCCGCCCACCGCGACGACTTCGATCACCCAGTACGTGTAACGCACGACGAACCCGGCCCACTTGCTCAGATACATCTCGGCATAGGTGCCGAACGATCCCGCCGACGGATGGGCAACCGCCATCTCGGCGAGACTGAACACCATGATGACCGCTACCAGCGCGGCGATCGCATAACTGATCAGTACAGCCGGGCCGGCATAGCCGATCGCAATACCGCTGCCCATGAAAAGCCCGGTGCCGATCGCGCCGCCAATGCCGATCATCGTGATCTGGCGCTGGCTCAGTGCTTTTTCGAGGCCGGCTTCCCGGTTTGTTGCGGGTGTGACTTCCATCTGAAGACTCCCTTTAACAGGCGCAAAACCACGTCGACAGAAACGCGGGTCAGTCAGGCAAAAGCGTCGCGAGCCGGCTCGCGATCGAATCGTGCGTCAGCACGCCCGGCGAAAAACGCACCACGCGGCCACGCGTATCGACCACGACGCCGGCTTGCGCAAGCCTTGCTTCCAGCGTTTTCGGATCGATATGCACGGGCAGCGTCGCCATCACGCTGCCGCCGCGGGCCGTGTCGGCACGCGGCGAATGCAGTGCGTAACCCTTGGCGTCGAGTACGTCGATCAGCGCACGGCACAAGCGCAGGTTGCGCTCGCGCAGCCCATCGGCGGCGCCGGACAGCCGCCACGCGAGACCCGGCGCCGACGCCACGAACGGCAGGAACGACGGCGTGCCGGTGTCGAACCGGCGCGCTTCCGCCGCCAGCGAAAAACGCGTGATATCCCAATTGAACGGATCCGGCTGACTGAACCAGCCGGTCATCTGCGGGGCGAGCCCGCTGTCGAGCAACGCGGGACACACATAACCAAGGCCGGTTCCGGGCGCCCCGCACAGCCATTTCAGCGTGGTCGTCGCGACGAAATCGACGGCCGGCCTCATCACGTCAAAGTCGAGAATGCCGGCGCCTTGCGTGATGTCGACCGCGATCAGGCTGCCCTGCTTGCGGCCATGCGCAACGAGCCGATCGAGATCGGCGCGCTTCGACGCGGTCGACGTGACCCATGTGACGACCGCGAGCCCGACGTCGTCGCGCCATGCATCAATGAAAGCGTCGTCCGTGACCCACGCCGCACCGGCTGCCAGCGGCACGGTTTCGAGCGTGAAGCCGAACGTGCCGGCAAGACCCGAGAGCAGGAAATGCAGGCTCGGAAAACAATCCGCGGCAATCAGCACCTTGCGGCCAGTGAGCCGCGTACCGAGCGCCGCGACGAACTTCCCGAACGCTTCGGTCACGTTCTCGGCGGCGAACACGTTGCGCGGGTCCGCGTTGACCAGGCGTGCCCAGTCGTCAAGCACGCGTTGCCGCGCGGCAAGTCCTTCGTCCCAGCGCTTGAGACCGGGTGCGCACCAGCTCGACGCGAATTGCGCGAGCGCGTCGCGCACCGCCGCTTCCTGATCGGGAAACAGGCCGACCGAGTGGTACATGAGCCAGCCGTCGTGTGCGCCCGGCGATGAATTTACGTTCGATTGCATGAATACGTGTGTGAGGTATTGCGACAGGGGTTAGGGATCCGGGCACCGTGCAGGCGATCAGAACTTGTGGCGCATGCCGAGCCGCAGCAACACCTGATTGCCGTTCGACGAAGCAGGAATGCTGATGATCGCGGCGGTCGGGGAGTCGCCGGTCGCGTGCATGATGATCGACTGCACGTACACGTCGGTCCGTTTCGACAGGAAATAGTCGAAGGTCAGATTCAGCTGGTGGTACCTGTTCGCGCCCAGGGTCGTGAGCCCATAGCCGATGCCATAGACCTGCGCGACATTCGTGTAGGAGACCCCACCCTGATAATTGCGGAACATCGCGGAAGGCAGCCCGTTCGCCGACTCGTACTGCGCCTGCGAATAGACGCCGTATACCGTCACCTTGGAGAACTGATAGTCGGCGCCCGCTCCCCACGTCCGCAGCTTGCTGCCGCCGACATTGACCGGCGTAGCCGACCCCACCAGCGGCGAAATATCGAGGGTGGTCCCGCTAACCTCCGTATAGGCCGCGCCCGCGCTGAAGTTGCCGCGCGAGTAGACACCCGTGAAGCTGTAGGTGCGCCCCTTGCCGTTGATATCGCCGGCAAGATTGGAGAAACCGTACATTGCCCCTAGCTTGAAGCCGGCCAGATCGGGCGACATGTACTTGACTGAATTATCGACGCGCTGCCCGCTCATCCGGTCGTTGTCGAGCGGATTGTTCGCATAGCCGCCCGCCGACCAGGTCGGTGTGTAGTAGGACTCCAGCGTGTCGCACATGAAGTCGTATTGATGCCCCGCGGTCAGCACGCCCCAGCGGTTGCCGGACAACCCTACCCATGCCTGGCGGCCGAACAGCGCGCCGCCCTGCCCCAGCTTGCCGTTCTGCAACTGGTAGCCGTTTTCGAGGACGAAGATCGCCTTCATGCCGCCCCCCAGGTCTTCGGCCCCTTTGAAGCCGAGACGGTTGCCCTGCATGACGCCGGTGTCGAGAAACGGCACGGAGTGGCCGCCCTCGTTGCTGGCCCAGGTAATACCGGCATCGATGATGCCGTACAGCGTGACTGTGCTTTGCGCGTGTGCGGCCATCGACATGCCGGCACAGGAGCCGGCGAGGAGCGTGGAGGCGGCAATTTTTCTAGGCGTCGGTTTCATCGATCGCGATCAGGTTAGGGTGAGACGAATGCGTCAGGCGAATTGAAGGAGACGCGCAACAGCATCGCGCGTCGGCGGGTGAACCGGCTGCTTGTTCAAAACGAAACGTCTAACTGCGCGTCTTACTGCGTCCTGCTGTGATCCGTGACCTGAGGCGCACCGCCTGCGTCCGGGTGAAAGCATGCGGCGTGCGGGTCCGCGAGGCGCCGCGGCGCGGGCAGGAACAGCACGATCAGGCTGCCGGCCACCGCGCAGGCGGCCACGCCGAGCATCGACACTGCCGTGTTGCCGGTGAGGTCCTGTGCAAGCCCCATCAGATAGGGGCCGAATAGACCGCCGAGTGCCGCGAGCGCATTCATCAGCGCGAAGCCGGCCGCCGCGGCGCGGTCCTTCATGAAGTTCGAGGCCAGCGCCCACACCAGTGGCGTCGCGCCAATGAAGGCCGCGGTGGCCAGCACGATGCCCGCGATCGAGAACAACGGCCGGCCAGTGAACATCACACTGAAAACGAGCCCCAGCGCGCCGGCGACACATGCGCCGGCGATGTGCCAGCGCCGTTCGCCGAACCGGTCGGAGCTGCGTCCAAGCAGGAGCATCGCCACGCCGGAGGCGAGATAGGGAATCGCGGAGATCAGACCGATGGTCCGGTAGTGCACAAAGCCGGCGGCCTTGATGATCGTCGGGGTCCAGAACACCACCGCATAGATGCCGAGATTCAGCGCGATGAGCACCGCGCCGAGCAGCCAGACCTTGCTTTCGCCGAACGCGTCCCGGATGCGTGCCCGCTGATGCGTGCCGGTGCGATCCGCTTCGACGATCGCGAGCAGGCGTTCCCGCTCTGATGCGCTCAGCCATTTCGCCTTGGCCGGCGAATCCGCGAGGCCGATAAATACCACCGCTCCGACGATCAGCGCGGGGATGCCTTGCAGCAGGAACAACCATTGCCAGTTACGCAGCGAACCGACGTCGGTGAACACATCCATCATCCAGCCCGATAGCGGACCGACGACCACGCCGCCGGCCGCCGCCGCCGTGATCAACAACGAGATCACGCGCCCATGCCGGTGTTTCGGATACCACTGGGTCAGGTAATAGACCACACCCGGCAGAAAACCCGCCTCGGCCGCACCGAGCAGAAAACGCATCGCGTAGAACGCCGCCGGGGTCTTCACGAACAGCGTCAACATCGAAATCACGCCCCATGTCACCATGATTCGCGCAATCCACGTACGGGCGCCCACGCGGTACAGGATCAGATTGCTCGGCACCTCGAACAGCAGGAAACCGACGAAGAACACGCCCGATCCGAAACCGTAGACCGCCGCGCTGAAATGCAAATCGTCGAGCATCTGCAATTTGGCGAAACCAATGTTGACGCGATCGATATACGCGACGATGTAGCTGATGAAGAGAATCGGCATCAACCGCCACGTCACCTTGCGGAACAGGTCGGCGTCGCGTGTGGTTTCAATGGCGTCAGGCATCGGCAGTGAGGAATGGGCGGTTGGCATGAGTGCTGATCGTGCGGCTCGAAATGGAACGACGAAGGAAACGACGGCGTAAAAACAGAACCCCGGATGCAGCGACAACGTTCAGCCCATGCTCACCCGTTCGATCAGACGGCCGATGAAGCGCTCGCACTGGTAAAGCTGGTCGAGCGACACGTATTCGTCGGCTTTGTGCGCCTGATCGATCGAACCCGGTCCGCACACGATTGCCGGTACCCCGGCGTTCTGGAAGAACGACGCTTCGGTGCCGTAGGCCACCTTGCCGCCACGGCCATGCACGTCGCCGATCAGTGCCATCGCAAGGCGGTGAATCTCGTCCGCCTCGCTTGCATCGAGCGCGGGGATATTGCCGACGCATTCGAACGAGACGTCGGCTAGCCGGTTGCGGGCGCGCATTTTTGGCAACACGGTGCCGTCGACGTAGTGTTTGAGCGCGTCGATGAAGCGCTCCGGCGAGACGCCCGGCAGGAAGCGGTACTCAAAGAAAAACTCGCAGTCGGCCGGGATGATGTTGCGGCCGTTGCCGCCTTCGATCGTGTTGGTCGAGATGGTCGAGAACGGCACGTCGAAACCGTCGACACGCTCGCCATGCGCCTCTTCTTCTTCCGCGAGATCCTGAATGCGCGAGATGATCCGCGACGCGTATTCGATCGCGTTCAAGCCCTTCGGCGTCAGCGACGAATGCGCCGCGCAACCCCGCACGTGACACCGGTAAATACGTCCGCCCTTGTGCGCCGCGATCACCCGCATGTCGGTCGGCTCGCCGACGATGCAGCCCGACGGCGTCAGTCCCGCGTCTTTCATCGCCGCGATCAGGCCCGGCACGCCGAGGCAGCCCACTTCCTCGTCATAACTCAACGCGACGTGCAGCGGCTCACGCAGCCTGGCGGCACCGAAGCGTTGCGCCTGCGCCAGCACGACACCGATGAACGCCTTCATGTCGCACGCGCCGCGGCCATACAGACGGCCATCGCGAATCTGCGCCGCGAATGGATCGCTGGTCCACGCCTGGCCATCCACCGGCACGACGTCCGTATGCCCCGACAACACGACGCCGCCCGGCCCATTGCCGAAGGTGGCGAACAGATTCGCCTTCGAGCGCTCCGCGTTGTAGTCGTAACGCAGCGTCGCACCGGCTGACTCGAGGCGCTCGGCCGCCCACTCGATCAACGCCAGGTTGGAGTTGCGGCTCGTGGTGTCGAAACTGATCAACTGGCTCAGGCAATCGAGCGTTGCTTGCGATGGCCTGGCGTTGGCAGCGTCTGTCATCTGGAATCCTCAATACGGTCGAATTGCATGCGTGTTGCACCCTCGCGGACGCATGGCGCCTGCGATCGATGCGAATCAGAAGGAACAGCAGCGAGAGCCGCTAGCCGGTCTGTATCACGGGTTGCGCGACGCGTGCGATAAACGGTTCGAGACGGTCCATGGCTTCGCTCAGGCTGGCGTCGCTGCGCGCGTAGCAAAGCCGGATCTGGTGCGCCGACTCGGCACCAAAGGCAATCCCGGGTGCGAGACCGACGCCGGCCTCGAGCACCGCACGCTTGCAGAATTCGAGCGTGTCCGTGACGCCTTCGATCTCGAACATCAAATAGAACGACGCGAGATTGGGCACGACCTGCACGCCGGGCATCCGGGCGAAACGCTCGAGTACGATCTGGCGTCCGCGTCTGCATCGCTCGACGAACGACTTCACGAACGGCTCGCCTTCGGTCAACGCGAGTGCAGCGGCTTCCTGCGAGAAGACCTGGCCGCCGCTCGTATTGAACTGGATCAGTTTTTCAAAATCCGCCGTCATGCTTTCGGGGAAGATCATCCAGCCCATACGCCAGCCCGTCATCGCCCAGGCTTTTGAAAAGCTGTTGACGATAAAGACGGGGTCGTCGGGTTGTGCGATTTCAACCATCGAAGGCGCGTAGTCGCGGTCATAGACAATGCGCTGATAGACCTCGTCGGCGATCAGCGCAATGCCGCGCTGACGCGCAAAGTCGAGCAGGCGCTGCTGCTCCGCGCGCTCCATCATCCAGCCGGTAGGATTGCCGGGTGAAGCAAAGTAAATGGCGCGGGTACGGCCGTCGCAGGCCGCGAACAAAGCCTCCAGATCGAGCGACCAGCCGCTTTCGTCGTGGCCGAGCGGCACTTCGCGCACCTCCCCGCCCAGGATCGAAATCGCGCGCAGGATGTTCGGCCACGAGGGCGTGATGCAAACGACGTTATCGCCCGTGCCGACTATTGCCTGCGCAACCAGCATCACCGCGTTCATCCCGGACGATGTCGCGGAAATCCGGCCATCGTCGATCTCGACGCCGCACAGCCTCGCGTAATAGTCGCGAATGGCCTGGCGCAGCGGCGGGATGCCGCGATTTTGCGAGTAGAACGTCTTGCCTTGCGCAAGTGCCGCGCTGGCGGCCTCGCAAATGAACGCCGGGGTCGGCAGATCGCTCTCCCCGGCCCACAGACCGATCACGTCCGGACGGTCGATCCCGAGCCGCCATACGTCGATGATGGGTGAATCCTCAAGCGCTGAGATCGTCGGCTTCACGATGCGCGCAGCCTGCAATGCGTCTGGCACGAATAGTCCTTTCCAGTTTGACGGGGTGATCCTTCACGAGGGCACCAGCCGGGGTCTCGAACTAAATTCAACATTCTGAATTCAGATTATTTGCACATAATTTAGGTGTCAAGCTTTTCCCGGCTAGGGGTCTCTACGGATAGGCGGCCGTCAGCGGGCCAGAAGGCCTATGTGGCATGACTTGCGAGGGAGACGGCGGCCGCAGTTCGGTCGCACGGAGGACTTGAGGTGAAGTTGCACCGGCTCGACATCGGCGCGATCGGTCAGCAGATCAAGCGCAGCGTCCGAATAGGGGTGGCGAACCAATCTTCCGGCGTACTTTCTCGCACCGCAGCAGAGTTGCAGACCCTCTGGCGGGCACGGTGACGCATCGACCCGGTGGCCGATTCTCAGCGCCGCCTACCTAATGAAACGGCTGCTGCAAATCTGTTGGGCAACGTGACGTGACCAGGCACACCGACGGACAGAACGCCGTCCCCTGCTTTGCTGGATGTGCGGCGATCCGCGGCGGCACCCAAAAAAGGGACGCGCTCTCCGTCTGGGAACAACGGTGGTTTCGAAAGGCCGACGAGGAATGACGGTAGCCGGGATCGGCTCATGGCTGAGGCGAATGCCCTGCTACCTGGTGGTGGGTAACGCGTCAGGCAATCAGCAGCGCGACGAGACACGCAACTGCCAAAGCCAGACAAAAACCGCCTGAGATCAAGTCGTATGGGTAAGTCATGGAATCCCCGCTTCGTTATCCGTCAAGCATAAGACGATTGCGGGTGACGTAGTGTTAACGATGGTCAGGTAGTCAATGTAAAAAAGCCCGGCGCGCATCTTCATTTCCCCCTCTGGGGGCCGGAACGAAATTAGCCTTCAAATTCTTCACCCGACAGGCGCATCGGTTCAGAGACGCCACGCAGCGGCGAGTGCGTCACCCTGGCCGAAGTCGCAGCCTTCCCAGCGGAAGAACTGAAGATCGTCGTCGCTGGCGATGCCGTCGGCAATCACGCTCATCCCGAGCGTGTGCGCGAGCGCCACAATCGAGCGCGCGACCGCGGCCCGCTCAGGCTCGTGCGTCACATCGCGCACGAAAGTCGGATGGATCTTGATCCGGTCGGGCCGCAGCCCGTGCAAGCCCGACAACGAGATCAACTCAGGACCGAAGTCAACCAGCGTAATCGACACGCCATCTGCCTGCAACGCGCGCGCCGCCACGCGCGTCCTGCGCAGGAGCGCACCGCTCAACTGCAAATCCAGGGCGGCAGCGTTCAGGCCGGCGTCGCCAAGAGATCGCTTGACCAGCGTCGTCAATTCGACATCGTCAAGGCGCGTCGACAGCAACGGCACCGAGACACGCGGCGCGTGTGTCTTGCTGTCACGCCAGTCTCGCGCGAGCTCGCACGCGCGACGTAACAACAGCGTGTCGAGCGACAGATGCAATCCAACGTCGTCCGTTAGCGCGACAATTTCCGCCGGCCGCAGCACGCCTTCACGCGTTGTCCATGCCGGCTGTATCTCGACCCCAACCACGGCGCTGGAGGCGAGCTCCACTTGCGGCAACGCCTGCACACCGGCCAACCCGGTCTGGGCTGCGGCAACGAGATCCGCTACGATCCGGGCGCGCCGCTCCTGCTCCTTCGGTTCCACCAGACTGCGCGTCGGCGAAGTTGCCGGCGACGCGTGTCCCGGCTGGAGCGCCTTGATGTACTGATACGCGCGCAAGCCCGCGACAACGATCGACGTCAGCTTCTGCGCCGTCAATTCGGTCTTCAGGAAGTATCCATTGATGTCGTACTGCACGATGACGTCGCGCTCGGGCGCCATGCCCGGCTGGCCTGTGCGCAGCACGATCTGTACATCCCGGTTCTGGATGATTTCGCGGGTATGGCGTACGAGTTCGAGCCCGGCATGATCCGCCTCCATCACCACGTCGAGCAGAATCAGCGCGGTGTCCGGATGGGTCGCGAGATATGCCTTCGCCTCTGCCGCCGAGAACGCGCTGGCCAGTCCGATGGGCCGGTTGGCAAAGGTGGCGTCGGCCAGCACCATTCGCGTGACCTCGTGAATCTCGGGATCGTCGTCGACGAGCAAAACCGTCCAGCCCGGTTCGGCCGGCATGCTCCGGTCTTGACCGGCATCCGTCGTCACAGTCTGGCGCAGCCACGAGGGTGTATTCATCGCGTTCTCCCCGGCATGATCTGAATCACGTTCGACGTGCCGCTGTGTGTCGCGGCAACACGCGGCAGACAGATGACGAACACCGCACCCGACGGCGTCCCGTTGCGGACCGACAAACTGCCGTTCAGTGTACGGGTAACGAGCGCATAGGCGAGGTGCAAGCCGAGACCACTGCCCCCCGAGCCGCGCCGCGTGGTAAAGAACGGCTCAAAGACTTTCTCATGCAATTCGTCGGGGATGCCGCAGCCGTCGTCCCGATGTTCGATCAGTACTTCGTGGTCGCCCGCCTTGCGTGCCGAGATGACGATCTGGCCGGCCGCGCCTGGCGCAAACGCATGCACCAGCGAATTGACCACGAGGTTGGTCAGCACCTGGGCAAGCGGTCCTGGAAACGTGTCCATGCGGATGCCGGGCGGACAGTCGACGCGCAGCGACACCTGCGCCTCCTTAAGCTTCGGTTCGAGACTGAGCACAGTTTCGCGGAGATAGTCGCTCAGATCGAACTGACGTCGTATTTCGCTCGTCTGGTCGACCGCCACCTGCTTGAAGCTCTGCACCAGCCGGGCCGCGCGATCGGCATTCGACAGCAGCAGCCGCGCCGACTGCGCGGCATCACGCATATAGTGATCCAGTTCGTCGGCGGTGAGCTCCTGGCGCGCCAGCTTGCCGCTGGTCGCCTCGGTGCGATCGCGCAGATAGGAGGCCGCGCTCACCACAATCCCGACCGGCGTATTGATTTCGTGGGCGACACCCGCCACCAGACCACCCAGCGACGCCATCTTTTCCGACTCCACGAGGTCCTTGCGGGTTTCCTCGAGGTTATGCAGAGACTGGATCAGATCACCCTGCGCCAGTTCACGGCTTTCCTGCGACAGCACGATCCAGCAGACGCCGAATGCGAGCAGCGGCAAGGTCGCGGCGTACGTGTGCAGAAGCACGCTGGCGAGTTGCGCCCGTGTCGCGGCGTCTGACATCTCGATCAATCGATACGACAGCAGAAACACCGCGCCTGTCGCCGCCGAGGCAATCACGAACAGGCCGAAGAAACGCCCGATACGACGGCCGAAATCCGGTGCCAATGTCGCGGGCCCCGGCAACGCGTTACCGGGCACAGTAGCGCTGGCCGCTTCCGGCTGTTTGCAGCTATCGCGGCAATGGTTGTCGAGCCCGCAGCACAGCGAACAGATCGGCCCCTGGTTGAAAGGGCAATAGGCCATATCCGCCGCTTCGTAGTCGCGCTCGCAGATACAGCAACGGACCGGTTCGTCACGGCGCACGTCGCCGTAGCGCAGATCGGCACGCGCGATGTAATAGCGGCCACCGGTGGCATAGGCGATCGCAATCGCGCTGACAAACGCCAGCAATAGCGCGATGAACGCCGCATACGCGCGTGCGTAGTCACCGAACAGACCCGCGAACGCACAGGTCGACACCACTGAGGCGATCAGCATCGCGCCACAGCCGACCGGGTTGATCTGGTACAGATGCGCGCGCTTGAACTCGATCTTGCGCGGGCTGATACCCAGCGGCTTCAGCACCACGAGGTCGGCGACGAGCGCGCCGAGCCATGCAATGACGAGATTCGAATAGACCCCGAGCACCGTCTCGAGCGTTTTGAAAATACCGAGCAGCGTGAGCAACAGGGCAATCAGCACGTTGAAAACCAGCCACACCACCCGTCCCGGGTGATAGTGCGTCAGGCGCGCAAAGACGTTGGACCACGCGAGCGAACCCGCGTATGCATTCGTGACGTTGATCTTGACCTGCGATATGACAACGAAAACGGTCGCGACGGCGAGCGCAATCGCGTGGTTGTCGAAAACATGCTCATAGGCCGTCACGTACATGCGCACCGGGACCACCGCGTCGCCGACCGAAACGCCGTCCTGTAACGCGAGTACCGCAAGCAAGCTGCCGGCCAGCAGTTTGAGTCCGCCGACCACGATCCATCCCGGACCGGCAAGCAGCATGGCGCTCCACCACGCCCACCGGTTGTGCGGCGTTCGCTCGGGCAGGAAGCGCAGATAATCGACCTGTTCGCCGATCTGCCCCATCAGCGAAAAGAGCACGCCGGCGGCGGTGCCGAAAAGCAGCAGGTTGATGCCATGCCCCGCTCCCGGCTCACCACCGGTGCCGAGCCCCGGAAACGCAGCCCAGCGGCCAAGCACGCCGGGTTCCCGGTACAGGATGAAGACAAACGGCAATAGCAGCAGCACCACCCAAAGCGGTTGCGTCCACATCTGCAGCTTGTTGATCAACGTGACACCGAAAAACACCAGCGGAATGATCAATAGCGATGACAGCAAATAGCCGACCACGATGTTGAGGCCCGTGGCCAGTTCGAGCGCCTGAGCCAGGATCGCGGATTCCAGCGCAAAGAAAATGAACGTGAACGACGCGTAAATCAGCGACGTAATGGTGGAACCCACGTAGCCGAAGCCGGCGCCGCGAGTCAGCAGGTCGATGTCGACATTGGCTTCGCTCGAGTAATACGCAATCGGCAGGCTGACCAGAAAAATCAGCGCGCACACCAGCAGAATGGCGGCAAACGCATTGTGAAAACCAAAGCTCAGTGTGATGCTGGCGCCGATCGCTTCGAGCGCGAGGAACGATATGCCGCCCAGCGCCGTGTTGGCGAGTGCAAATGGCGACCATCTCCGGTAGGACCGCGCGGCGTAGCGCAACGCGTAATCCTCCAGCGTTTCGTTGGCCACCCAGGATTGATAGTCGCGTTTGATTCGCATGGCCCTACGATAAAAGATCGGCTCAAAGCAGGTGAAGGGGCATCGGCAAGTCTCCGGACCGACCCGATTATTCGCTGAAACAGGCCCCGCAGCAACACGCCGCCAGGATGTCCGGCGCAACCCGATCACGGCTTGCCGGGTTTTTGCGGGTTGACTTCCGGAGGTTGACTCGAAACACTGGCGGCAGCGTATTTCGGCGCCGGTATAACATCATGTTGCCAGCCATACCGCGCCAGTCAGACCTCCAACCTGTACCAGGACAGACATGACGACGCGGCTATCCGCCAGCGCCTTTGCCCCCTTCGCAAGCGACGACCTTGTCTACCGTGTTCACGCAGCCGGTGATTCGGAAGACGCCTGGCACGCGGTATTCGCGCAGATCCGGGAGCGTTTTCAGGTTCGCTGGGCGGCCCTCGCCCAACATGATTTCGTCAGCCGGCAAGGCGCCGCGCTGTATGCAGCCCCGCGCGATCCTGGCTTGTGCGCGGCCTTGTCGGACTACGCCTCGCGCAATCCGTGGTTCCTGTCGAGCGATGCTTACCGGCCCGGCCGCGTGATGGCGGGCGAGGAACTGCTGAGCAACAGGGATCTCGTCAAAACCGATTTCTATCACGGCCTCCTGTTGCCGCATGGCCTCTATCACCGCCTGTGCGGCGTTGTTGCACGGCGCGGAGAACTCGTCTACTACGTCGATCTGCATCGCGGCCCCAATGATCCGCGCTTCGGGCCACGCGAGAAAACGGCCTTCGGCTCGCTGCTCTCGCACCTTGCGCTCGCGGTCGAGAATCGCTGGCGGCGCTGGGAAGCCAACGACCTGAACACCGCGCTCAAGCGCATCGTCGATACCCATGCTCACGCGGCCATGCTGGTCGACGCGCAGGCAAGAATGGTCTTCGGCAATCGTGGCGCGCAGCGCATCTGCGAGCGCGGTGCGGGCTTGCGCGTCGACGGAGGTTGCATTGCCGCCACGAGCCCTGCCGACGATCGCATATTCCAGCAAGCCATTGTCAGCGCCACGCATCCCAATGCGGACGATCACCCTGGCGCGACGAAGGTGCTGTCGTTGTCCGCGCCGGGCGGCGTTCAACCGATGGTCGTCTCGATCCGTCCGGCCGGCGCGGCATTTTGCGCCGAGCTTGGCGAAGTTCGCGGCCTCGCCATTGTTAGCGCGCTCAATACGCGTCCGGAGGACGATCATGTCGATTGCTCGTTCGCGCGCCAGTTCGGCCTGAGCCCGGCGCAAGCCCGCGTGAGCGCGCTGATCGTTACGGGGCATTCGATCGCCAGAGTGGCGCACGAATTGCATGTATCCGAAAACACCGCGCGTAGCCATCTCAAGCAAATCTTCCTGAAAACCGACACGCACGGCCAAATGGAACTCGTGCACCTGCACGGGCGAATCTGCCTCGCCATCTGAGTTTCGCTCCCCGCCACGCCCTCCTCGCACAACCACGCTATCACGCTAGCCGACGCGCCGCCTCACCCAACTGGGTGAATCTGCCTGCTCTTTTAAAGGGGCAAGAGAATCATCGCGGCGGGGGATTCGAGCGAGTTGTCATCTGGCTATGATGGCTTCTGTCCCGGCGCCGTCTGGCGATTTCGAAACTTGCCAGCGGACGCCCCACGTCACCGGGACACGCAGTGACCCCAGGCACAGCATCTGAGCTGCCCGGCACGGCGGCGCGTGGAAGACATGGAGGTCACCATGCTGGGTCTGAGTCTGCTTTACGTCGGTGCCGTACTGTTTTTGAACGGCCTGTGGCTGCTCGGACGAATCGGCGATCGCGAGATCTGGGTGATCAACGTGTTCTCCGGCGGCATCACGTTGCTCGTCTCGCTCCACCTGGCGTTCGGCAGCGGTGCCGACCTCGCGTCGATCAAGGCCGCGGCGCTCACGCTGCTCTTCACGTTCACCTATTTCTGGGTGGCCATCAATCGCTATAACGGCGCCGACGGCCGAGGTCTCGGCTGGTTCAGTCTGTTCGTCGCCATCACCGCCGTTCCCGTCGCCATCGATGCCCTGCTGCACGCCTCCTCGATGTGGGGCATCTGGTTTGCGCTGTGCTGGTTCGGCTGGGCTTTCCTGTGGCTGCTGTTCTTCATCTTGCTGGCCATGCAGCGCCCCATCGCGAAACTGACCGGCGCGGTCACCGTGATTACGGGGATCCTCACCGGCTGGCTGCCAGGTTACCTGTTGCTGAGCGGCACGCTCAAATAGCCGCTCCCAACCCGTTCTCGACGAATCCCCAACGTGCTTCGCAAGAAGCCTTCTTCGACGGCGGCACGCACGCCGGATCGATCCAATGCAAGGAGACACTAGCCATGGCTGAGACGCTCATCAAAGTCGACCTGAAGCAGTCGGCGTACGAAAACGAACAGGTTCACAATCGCTGGCACCCGGACATTCCGATGGCTTGCTGGGTCAAACCGGGTGAAGACTTCATCCTGGAGACTTATGACTGGACCGGCGGCTTCATCAAGAACAACGATTCTGCCGACGACGTACGGGACATCGATCTATCCATCGTCCACTTCCTGTCGGGCCCCGTGGGGGTGCATGGCGCCGAGGCAGGCGACCTGCTGGTCGTGGACCTGCTCGACATCGGCACGAAGGCGGAGAGCCAGTGGGGTTTCAACGGCTTCTTTTCGAAGCAGAATGGCGGCGGCTTCCTGACCGAGCACTTTCCGCACGCGCAAAAGTCCATCTGGGATTTTCATGGCCTGTTCACGAAGTCTCGCCACATCCCGAACGTCGAATTCGCCGGTCTGATTCACCCGGGTCTGATTGGTTGCCTGCCCGATCCGAAGCTGCTCAAAACATGGAACGATCGTGAGATCGACTTCATCAAGACGGAGCCGGATCGCGTGCCGCCGCTGGCGAATCCGCCCTTCGCATCCACCGCTCACATGGGTAAGCTGACCGGCGATTCACGCAAGAAGGCCGCCGCCGAAGGCGCACGCACCGTGCCGCCGCGCGAGCACGGCGGCAACTGCGATATCAAGGATCTCTCGCGCGGCTCGAAGGTCTACTTCCCGGTTTATGTCGACGGCGCGGGGCTGTCTGTCGGCGATCTCCACTTCAGCCAGGGCGACGGCGAAATCACCTTCTGCGGTGCGATCGAGATGGCGGGATGGGTCCACATGAGGGTCAATCTGATCAAGGGCGGCATGGCCAAGTACGGCGTCAGGAACCCGATCTTCAAGCCGAGCCCAATCACACCGCGTTACGACGACTACCTGATCTTCGAAGGCATTTCCGTCGACGAAGCGGGCAAGCAGCACTACCTCGACGTACATGTCGCATACCGCCAGGCGTGTCTCAACGCCATCGAGTATCTGACCAAGTTCGGCTATTCACGCGCACAGGCTTATTCGATCCTCGGCACCGCGCCGGTTCAGGGGCATATCAGCGGGGTCGTCGATATTCCGAATGCCTGCGCGACCCTGTGGCTGCCCACGCAGATCTTCGACTTCGACATTCGCCCCAACGCCGACGGTCCGATTCGCCACGTCCAGGGCGGCGTGGACCTCCCCTTGTCGCTCGACCGGAACTGACGCGGCGTTCGATCGATCCATGCTGCGCGAAGGCATGAAGCCTCGGGCCTTCGCCAGCATCAAACTCATGGAGCACAATGACGATGCCGATTTATCAATACGAATGCGATGCGTGCGGCCGCTTCGATGCAATGCGCAGTATCGCCGATCGCAACCTGCCCCACCTCTGCCCGCAGTGCGGTACGCAAACGACGCGGGTCGTCACGAGCGGCGCAATGCTGGCACTGATGCCGCAAGCGCAGCGCGCGGCACACTCGACCAACGAACGCAGCGCGCATGCCCCGGTGAGTTCGAAGGATTATGGACATCGACATGGGCCGGGTTGTGGCTGCGGTGCGGCGAAGTCCGCGAAAGCCGCCAATGCCGGCAGCACGCGAACGTTTCCCGGCACACGGCCGTGGATGATCAGTCATTGAGTTGGAGCGAAGGGCGACGCGGCTAGCGGTGACCACGGAAGGGGTTTTTTCGCTGCCGCAACCGGTAGTGTCTTCATGGACAACCCCAAATTTCTAAAACGTTTCCGGCCGGATCTGCGATAGATATGGCTATCGTCCCATCGCCATAGTCCCATTCATTTAGTACCGCGACTCCTATCGAGTCGAGTCTTCCGACTTCCTCGACAACACCCTGTACTGCGACGCTGATACCAGCGTAATCCGCAAACGCGCGTATAGTCCGCCCGTGAGCATTGCAATGCTTACCGCACAATCGGATGTGCAGCACTGGTTAAAGCCCACCTCGATCATATCCCTCGGACAACGGTTCGAATTTCCAACCAGCACCTCGTTCGAAGGAACAGGCAGTGAACCGCACACACTCGTCGGCGCATTCCGATGCGCCCGAAGATGGAGGGCATCGACGAATCCTGGATGCTCTTCATGACCATGGCTGGTCGGAACAGGACAATTTTCTTCCACCGGACTTGACACTCGAGCTCGCACGAGAATGTGCCGCGCTTGCCATGGCCGGGACGCTCGCATTGGCGCGGATCAGCCAGGGCGCGGCGCGTTCGCTCCGGCCCGATGTACGCGGTGACCAGATTCACTGGCTGGAGGCGGGGCAATCCGAAGCCTGCGATCGGTATCTCGCGATCATCGAAACGCTGCGTATCGCGTTGAATCGCAGGTTCTTTCTGGGGCTCGACGAATACGAAAGCCATTTCGCGTTCTACGCACCTGGCGACTCGTATCTGCAACATCGCGATCAGTTTCGCCACGACGACAGTCGCACCGTGTCGGTTGTCGTCTATCTGAATGCAGACTGGCTGCCTGAGCATGGCGGTGAATTGCGACTGCATCCAGAGGGCTTGGGCATGTGGGACATCTCGCCGGTCGGCAGCCGGATCGCGGTGTTTCTATCCGCCGATATGCTGCACGAAGTATTGCCCGCAACGCGCGACCGCATGTCGCTCGCTGGATGGTTCAGACGCCGCGCGTAGTGGCCTTGGTTTTGATGTCTTCACGCGCGGCGAACTGCTAGCAACGCCAAACGCAACCCTGAAGACGCTCATCCGGTTCATATCTGCTGCATTCGGCGAGAGATCGAAGTCTGCGTCGGGCCGGGTTCGGCCACGAACCGCCGTTCACATGCGTCGTCTGTCGGACTTTCAGGCGTCGGCTCCGTCCCGTAACCGGCCATCCGATTGTCGTAGACGAACGCTCCTTCATCGGCCTTTGCCGACATTCAGGTATCGGCGTCGGTAAGGCAGCTACAGGGCGCTTTCCGGAGGTTCACATCGCCGTCGCGCCGAGCAGCCTGGCTGACGCAATCGACAGTGTCAGGCTGCGTGACAGACCATACATCTCGCTGATGCCGGCCACGTCGGTGAACTCGGCGATCATCGAACCGACCGTGTAAAGAATGCAATCAGAAGCAGCAGCAACGGCAGCAGCCGATAGCCCCACTGCATACCGCTCTGTGCGGCCGTCGCGACATTGCCCGTATCGGTATCGGCCAGCATGACAAGCAAGCCCGGCCACCCATGAGGCAATCGACGGCAGCATGCGAGTCCGTGTGGGTCAGCGGGCCGAGATTGTCGCGGATCCTTTGTCGATCATGGAACGGCTCTTTGGCGCTGCCCGCCGACAGAGATGACGGGCCGCCGCGCTTAGCGCCAGCCGGGCGTTCCGTCTCGGTGAGACAGACACGCTGGCGGCAAACGCCAGGACGGAATCATTCGCC
Organism: Paraburkholderia fungorum; assembly: GCF_046026025.1. GTDB lineage: Bacteria > Pseudomonadota > Gammaproteobacteria > Burkholderiales > Burkholderiaceae > Paraburkholderia > Paraburkholderia fungorum_E. The sequence continues at coordinate 67,020 of NZ_JAQQFL010000041.1, forward strand.
GTAGATGTTGAAATCGAAGTACTTTTTGGCGATCTTCAGGTAAGTGCCGTCCCTGAGCATTCCGGCAATCGCGTCGTCGATATCGGCCTTCAGATCCGTATCTTCCTTACGCATGCCGATGCCGGTGCCTTTGCCCAGGATTTTGGGATCGTTCAGCGCTGTACCCGCGAATGTGAAATTCGCACCACGCGGCGTCTTCAGAAAGCCCAGATCGGCCTGTACCTGGTTTTGCAGCACTGCATCGAGTCGACCGGACATCAGATCCGCATAAACCTGGTCCTGATTCTGATAAGCGACCACTCGCGTTCCCTTGGGCTCCCAGCAGGTTCTCGCGTAAATCTCCTGGATCGTGCCCTGTTCGACGCCGACCGATTTGCCGGCGAGGGACTCGGCAGTTGGCTGCAAATTGGAGCCCTTCGCGACGATCAGGCGGCTTCCGGTGTTGTACAGGCGAACGGAAAACCCAATTTGCTCCTCCCGTTTGGGCGTCATTGTCATCGATGAAAGAACGGCATCGAACTTTCGCGCCTTGAGGCCCGGAATCATGCCGTCGAATGAGTTTTCGATCCAGACGCATCTGGCGTGAATACGCGCGCAGATTTCATTGCCCAGATCGATATCGAAGCCGACGAGACTCCCGTTGGGAGCCTTGGACTCGAACGGAGGATAGCTCGCATCCGTCGCGAACCGGATGGTCGTCCACTCCTTGGCGTGAGCCGGGAAAGAAGATGCAAGACAGGCAATGGTCAGTGCGGTCATCAAATTTTTCACGATTCTCTCCGTTCAGTGCGTCGATTGGGACTTGTGCCGTCACTCAGTCGGGTTCGCCAGGCGGCGTATTAGGAAATGCCTTCACGCTGTCCTTGAACGCCTTGACCATTTTCAGCATCGGCCCGAGCACCCAGGTGTTTCGCACCAGAATGTCGGTCTCTTCCTTGGGGTCCTGAATCAGGTGAAAGAGATACGGCGTTTCAAGCTTCTTGGCGCCCGCATTCACGTAGGGTTCCCAAATATAGTGAAGCTTCCAGTCGCGCCACTTGATCGCTCGTAGCTCGTCCTTAATGTAGAAGAGAAAGCCCTCGCGGTTGGATACGGGCTTTTTCCCCATGAAGAAATCCAGTTGGCTGACACCGTCGATCGGGCGATCGTCACGCAACTTGCCGCCGACGACTTCTGCCAGTGTCGGCAGCAGGTCGACCACGTGTACGATCTGGTTGTTCACATCGACCGGAATCTTGCCGGGCCAACGGACAATGAATGGAACTCGTAGACTGCCTTCCATCGCTGTGTGGTACGTGCCGGTCCACGGACCGGCGGTCCCCCTGTATGGCGTTCGGAACTCGGGGCCGTTGTCGCTGCAGAAGATCAGAAGCGTATCGTCGGTGAGCCCCAGTGAGTCGATTTCGTCGACGATCTGCCCAACACGGAAATCCATTTCGGCAAGCGAGTCGGCAAATTCGCCCATGCCCGTCGCACCGTCGAAATCCTTGTGCGGCAGCGTCGGAAAATGAAGGTGGACGAGCGGCAGGTAGAGGAAGAACGGCTGCGACCGGCACGCATTTCTCCGCATGAAGTCCTTCGACTTTTCGACAAGCTCTTCATCGATCGTGCGGCGCGTTTCGAGGTCGTACACCTTCACGTTGGTCGACGGTTCGCCCTTTCGACCGGCCATGATGGTCGGTATCTCGGCGACGGTCGGATCGAATCCGATCGACGTCGTGAAGTGCGTTTCGTCCGTCGTCCTGGGAATGCCGTACCACTCGTCGAAACCGCGATCGGAAGGGAAGCGGCCGTGCACGTCCCCGAGGTGCCATTTTCCGAAATGCGCGGTGGCGTAGCCTGCTTGAGACGCCATTTCGGCGAGCGTCCACTCGGTGCGTTTCAGCCCTTGCGGCAGACCCGGCGGAACCGATTGAAAGGCGCCTGTGCGAATTGGATGCCGTCCCGTCATCAGCGCGCTGCGCGTCGGGACACAGTCACTTTCAACGTTGTAGTTGAGAAGGCGCATACCGCTTTGCGCCAACGCGTCGATGCGTGGCGTTGCTGCACCGCGGATGAGCTTACCGCCGCCATAGCAACCCAGTTCGCCCCAACCCAGGTTGTCTGCAACGATGAGAACAATGTTAGGTTTGGTATTCATGACTCTGTCTACAGGAGGAATATCAAGGTTATTCAGTGGGTTTGTCATCGCCAAATTTGCACATGCAAATCAGCAGACCGATGACGCTGATGACTGCCGCCGTCGTCACGTATGCCGCCGGCACGAGTTTGCTTTGGGTCACGCTCATACCCCATGTCAGGGCGAGAGGCGCAAAGCCTCCAAAGATCGCGACCGCGAGGTTATGAGTGAGGGCGAGACCGGTAGTACGCACACGGCTTGGAAAGAGTTCGCTGAGAACGGCGGGCATCGGTCCTTGATATGCACTGACAATCAGACCAAGAATCGCGCAGATCACAATGAACACGGCGGGGGACGGGCTCGCGATCAGCCAGGCGAATAGCGGCAATACGACGAGGCCCAGCGTAACCGCCGCAAACAGTAGGACACGCTTGCGGCCGCCCCGGTCGGCGATCGCGCCGGAAATTGGGCAGGCAATCATCTGGATCCCGCCCATTAGCAGCGTCCCCGCGAACGCCAGCGACGGATCGAGCTGGAGCTGTTTGATCGCGAATGTCGGCATGTACAGGATGATCACGTACGACGAGGCCGTTACGAGCACGTAGATGGCGATGGCGAGCACGAGCCGCATCTTGTTGTCGCTGAACGTTTCGCGTATCGGACTACCTGCGTGGGCGTCCTGGATGAAAACGGGTGTTTCGTCGACATGTCGACGAATGAAATAGGCGACCGGAATAATCAACAGTCCGAAAATGAACGGAATACGCCAACCCCAGCTCAGGAGTTGTTCGGGCGTGAGGTAGCGAGTTAGCAGCGTACCGAAAAGCGAAGCGATGACGGCAGTGCCACCTTGCGCGGCCATCTGGAAACTCGCATAAAACCCTCGTTGACTACGCGGCGAATGCTCAACCAGGAAACTGGTCGACGCGCCGAACTCGCCACCGGCGGAAATGCCCTGAATGAGTCGTCCGGCCACGACAATGGCCGGAGCGGCCAGGCCGATGGATGCATATGACGGCGTGGCTGCAATCATCAGCGTACCTATTGCCATCAGCACGATGCTAAGCGTGAGGCCTTTCTTGCGGCCGACGCGGTCCGAGTACGAGCCGAGCAGGAGCGCACCGAGCGGTCGCATCAGGTAGGAACCGCCGAACGTGCTCATCGCCAGAAGCAGTGACGTGAGTTCGCTCGCAGTGGGGAAAAACAGTTTCGCTATAACGACCGCAAAAAATCCGTAGACCACCAGGTCGAACCACTCGAGCGCGGTGCCGACAGTAGCTGCTACGACGACTCGGCGCAGGCGCCGCCGTTGGTCCGGCGCAGCGATGGCCGCTCGATTTGCTGCGTTCGTCATGTCCATATCCATTTCCGCCTGCGAGTGCCGCGTGAAAGAAGTATTGACAGCGAAAATTAGTAGAGCAAGCATACTTGCTTCGCATTCAATAACCATTGGTTATCGTGAACCTGGACGATCTGACGTACTTTCTGGCCGTGGCGGAGACTGGGCTGCTGCATCGCGCCGCAACCCTGGTGGGCATCAGCCAGCCCGCGCTGACGAAGGCTGTCCGCCGGCTGGAGTCGCAGCTCGGCGTGTCTCTATTCGAGCGTTCACCCAAAGGCATGCAGCTCACGCGATATGGCATCGAGTTTCAGCGACACGCCGTGACACTGCGTGCCGCGTACGAAGATACGTTGGGCCAGATCGCGGAGCTCCATTCGGGCGAGCTGGCAAAAATCAGAATCGGCGCAACCCCGGCAACTGAGCCGCTGGTAGGCCGGGCGTTTCTGTCCTTACTGAAGAAGCGTCCAGCGCTGCGCCTGGACCTGACTGTGCAGTTGTCCGACACGCTGATTCGAGCGCTGTCGGAGGGCGATATCGACGTGGCGGTGTCGCCGATGCCTGTCGACATGCCGGAAGATTTGCGTGCTGTCCGCCTGCTGAATGAAACCACTTCGGTCGTATGCAGGAAAGATCACCCGTTGAGTGCATCGAAAACAGCAACGACGCCGCAGGACCTGGGCCGCTACCCGTGGATTTTGCCGAGTCCGAGCGTGTCGGTCCGGCAACAGATTGACGCGTACTTCCTGAAACACCGCCTCGACGGCCCACGTGTGCAGGTCCAAAGCAACTACAGTTCGCCAATGGGGGTGTTCTACCTGATCGCGAACACCGACATGCTAGGTATTTGCAGTACACAGCATTGGCCGATCGCGAAGCAGTTGGGGCTTCAGATACTATCGGCCACCCGTGCAAACTGGCCGCGTGAGATTGCGTGCCTGGTGAGGCAAAACGCGACGCTGTCTCCATTGACTGCTACGTTCGTGGAGCAACTGTTAGAAGAAGCGGCGCGGCCAGGAAAGTCTTGAGCGCCTCGCTATGGGCGATACAGGCCGAGGAATTTGACGCGAATTTCTGCGATCGTTGCCAGTGACTTCGACTTGGACGAAAGCGTCCGTACATTGAGGGTGGCGCGTGCCGCTTTCCCCCGTCGAGTCTGTCCCGGATACGCGTTCATAGAGACCGACCGCATACACGTCCGTTCGTTTCGGCAGGACTAGTCGGCACCGGTATTGATCTGTCGGTAACCGCTTCAATTGCAGACGTTCGGCCGCTCGTCTCCGAACGTCTCCCTCGGGTCGACTACCGCCGATTACCTGCTTCAAGAGCGAACCTTCAGATTCAAACAATACCCGGGGGATTTGAGGTAGTGTTGAGCGGCCGAACTTGGTGGCAATGGGTGTCTGTAAGGTGCAGACATGCCGAATGCGGTTTGCTGCTGCGGTGGCTCCAGTTTTCTGGTTCTGGCTCGTCCGGAAAGATGCGGCGCGTGGCGGGATTCGCGCGTCCGTTGGCGGCATCGGCGGCCGGCAACGGACTACATTGACTACGCCGAACGCAGTGCGTCCTGAATCACTTCGAGCACCGCCTGCGGGTTCGCCACCGGCGTCGCGTGAGAAGCAGCGATCTCGACGGTTTTCGAGCCGGCACGCTCAGCCATCGCGCGCTGCGCGGCGACCGGCAGCGAGTTGTCCTGCGTGGCGAGCAACGCCCACGACGGAATCGTGCGCCACAGCGGCGCGCCGTCGAACGTGTCGCCGAGCGCGCGGGTGTCGAGCGGGCGCTGCGCGACCGCCATCCGGTACGCGATCGCCGGTTCGAGATCGCCGCCATACACGTCGACGAAATGCTCCGGTTTCAGGTAAAGATCGACGCCGTCGGGATGCTCACGCAGCACCGTCGTCGCCTCACCCAGCCGGCTGCCCGGCCAGCGGCCGTTCAGCTCGCCGGTGCTCTCGCCCGCATCGGGCGCGAACGCGGCCACGTAGACGAGCGCGGCAACATTGCCATGCTCGAGCTGCGGATGCGAAATCACGGTGCCGCCATACGAGTGACCGACGAGCACGGTCGGTCCGGTGACGGTCTTCAGGAACGAGGACAGATAGGCGGCATCCGTGTGCAGACCGCGCAGCGGCATGGCCGGCGCGACGGCGGGCTGCCCGAGTGCGGCGAGACAATCGAGCACGCCGTTCCAGACTGACGCGTCGGTCAGCGCGCCGTGAACGAGAACAATGGTTGCGGACAAGCTCATGGCATTACCTCTATTGGTTTATCGATTGAGACGGGGGTTGAGATGCGCATCCGCCTGTCACGGCTTCGAGCTGCACGTAACGAGCGCCCGAAGCCGGCTTCGTCATTTACCCGATGAGGCTTCCTGGTGACATGAGGCGCACAAGACAGCGGATTGGCGCCAGTCTGTGCCGCACCGCCTCGCAGAACAATCAGCACGCGCGCGAAGCACTTTTGCGCGCTTCGCCAGACTGCGATTTCACTTCCAGCGAACCACCGGTGCCTAACCCATGATCGACGCACTCAACACCTTTCTCGCCGTGGTCGCGCAAGGCAGCTTTTCGAGCGTCGCGAAAACGCAGGACCTCGCGGTTTCGTCGGTCGCCCGCAAGATCGACTGGCTCGAGTCGGAATTCGGTGCGCAGCTCTTCAATCGCAGCACGCGAGTGCTCAGGCTGACGGACGCCGGCGAGGCCTTCGTGCCGCGCGCCCGCGTGATCCTGGACGAACTGGCCGAAGCGAAGGAAGTACTCTCTTCCAGCCATGCGGAGCCGCGCGGTGTCGTGCGCATCACCGCGCCTTCCGCGTTCGGGCGGCGCCATATCGCGCCCGCCGCCGCGGCGTTCCTGCGCGCGTTTCCGTCGCTCGAAGCGGACGTGCACCTCAGTGACACGATCGTCGACTTCGCCAGCGAACGCTTCGACGTGGCGATTCGCATCGGCGTGCTGCCGGACAGCGATCTAGTCGCCGCGCGTCTCGCGCCCCAGCATCGCGTGGCCTGCGCGAGTCCCGACTATGTGAGCAGACACGGCCTGCCGGCGCGACCCGAAGATCTGTTGCAGCACAACTGCCTGACGGTGCGCAGCACGCCGCATCGGGTCGGCTGGTGGTGCTTCGACGGCGTTAACGACGGACGGCCGCTGCCCGTGCGCGGCACCCTGCGCAGCGACGACAGCGACGTGCTGCTGCACGCCGCGCTCGCCGGCAGCGGCATCGCGCACCTCGCGACCTGGCTCGTCGCCGACGACATCGCCGCCGGCCGTCTGCTGAAGATGTTCCCGGTCGATACACCCGCCGAAAACGTGGCGACGTCTGCGATCCATGCGGTGCGCATGCCCGGACGCGGCGAGCAGCGCGCGCGTCTGTTCATCGAATTCCTGCGCCGGCATCTGGAGGTCGCTGACGGCGGCGCGCCCCGCTGGGATCGCGTGATCGCTCGCGCCCGCTCTGCCTCGGGCGACGACTGATCGAACCGCGGCGGCCAGGGTGCCTGGCGTACGGGCGGCGGGCGCTGCGCCCCTTGTTCGCCTCAGTTCGCCCGCTCAGCGCCAGCCACCGCCCGCATCCATGACAGGAGAAGCCAACTAGTCCGATGGCATTGCCAGGTGTCAATCCGAAGCACGGCAAAGATATCCTGCGAAGGGCCGAGGCGGCCGTGCCCCTTCCCCGTTCACCGGCGCTTTCAATCGGTGCTGCAAAGATCCAAAACAGTGCGCCCAATGTGGGATGAAGCGTCATGCCGTTCCCAAACCCTTGAAACTGCGGTTGCGTTTTATGGCTCAGTAATTGCTTTGAAAATCAGAACGGCCGGCTGGCCGCATTTCTAGCCTCAATAATTTCAAAATGAAAATATCTCGCAAGCAATTGGCTTTACGCGATGTGGCTGACAAAGCGCCCCCGACACCTTCACGTCCCTCACTGCGACTCGACGAATGGCTGCCCTACCAATGCTTCCTGCCGGCTCAACACACCGCCCGTCTGCTAGGGGAGTTCTACGGACCACGCTTTGGCATCAGTCAGAACGCATGGCGCATTCTTGCCACGATCGCTGACCGGCCCGGTGCGAACGCGCGGCAAATCTGCGTGGTGCTGGGTATGGATGCCGTGTCCGTCAGCCGAGGCATTGCTCAGCTCGTCGAGACGGGATTCGCACAGCGTGACGCCGCCGAAAACGACCGTCGCTATGCAAGCGTCACGGTTACGCCGCGCGGCCGCGTGGCGTTCGACGAAATCGCAACGGTCGGGCTGGAAATCGAGAAACGCATGCTCGCCACCTTGACCGATCCACAACGCGCCGTATTGCGGGACGCGTTGCTGGCGATCGGGCGCGAAAGCGAGCGGATCGCGAACAGCGGCTGGCAGCGACTGTTGTTCGACGCCGCCGAAAAAGATGAGCAGACCTCACCGGAGGACGCGTGACGATTGCCATGTTCGCGTTGACCGCGTTGCTGTGGGGTTGCGGCGCGCTGATGACAGCGTTCCAGAACGGCATCGTCCCTGCACCGGTATCAGTTGCGTACCGGATGGCCGCGGCCGGCCTGTTGCTGCTGTCGTGGTCGCGGATCAACCACATCCGTCTCGACGTGCGTCGCACCGATGCGCTATGGGTTGCCGCGCAAGGCGTGCTGTTTTTCGGCTTCGCTTTCACCGCGTTCTATGAGGCAACCCAGCGCATCGCGAGTGGTCTCGCGGCGTTGCTACTGTCGACTTCATCGATCTTCGCGGCACTCCTCGGCTGGGCTATCCTCGGCATTCCGGTCACGCGACGCGTGCTCGGCGGCGCTGCAATCGGTGTCGTAGGCGTCGCGCTAATTTTTGCTCCCCAACTGACCGCCCTTTACGATGGACACGCTGGGCGCCCACATGGCACCTTCGATCTGCAGTATGCATCCGGACTCGCATGGGCGATGGTCGCCGCCATCGCGACAGCGGCCGGCACGGTGCTCGGCGCGCGCAATCAGCGGCGCGGGATCGCCGCCTCGGTAATTCTCGGATGGGGTGCGCTGGTCGGTGCGCTGGTCGGTGCGCTGTTCTGTGCCGCATGGGCCCTCGCGACACACTCCGCATTCACCTTCGACCTGTCATTGCGGTATATCGGAAGCCTGCTGTATCTCGCGGTTGCAGCGTCGTGCGGCGCGTTCATGCTGTATTTCGAACTCGTGCAACGGCTTGGACCGGGACGCGCCGCGTATTCGCTGTCGCTCGTGCCCGTGATCGCGTTGACCCTCTCCACGCTGTTCGAAGGGCTGACGCCGACCGCCTGGATCATCGCCGGCGCCGCCACCATCCTGCTGGGCAACGTTATCGTGCTGAAGCGGTAGCGGCCTGAATCAATGTTCGATCAAGACCTGTTCGTAAAGAAAGTCGTCGCAAGAGATCGTTAACTCTGAGAGAGAGGCTGGCATGGCATATCGGAAGTGGTGTGTTTCATGGCTCGCGGTCATCGCGCTCGGCGCGCACGCACAAACCGTCGTCAAGATCGGACTCGCCGCGCCCCTGACAGGACCCGTCGCACATATGGGGAAGGACGTCGAGTCCGGTGCGCAACTCGCGATCGACGAACTGAACAGCAAGCCAGTCGCGATCGGCGGCAAGTCCATCCGTTTCGAGCTGGTCGCCGAAGACGATCAGGGCGATCCGCGCCAGGCGGTGCTGGTCGCTCAACGTCTTGTGGAAGACGGCGTAGCGGGCGTGATCGGCCATCTGAATTCCGGCCCGACTATCGTTGCCGCAAAAGTCTACGCGCAGGCAGGCGTGCCGCAGATTGCGCCCGTCGCGACCAATCCTGCTTATACAGCGCAAGGCTTCAAGACTACGTTCCGGCTGATGGCCACGGACGACCAGCAAGGCGCCTCGCTTGCGACACTGGCCGCGAAGCTGGCGGGCGGTAGAAATATTGTATTGATCGATGACCGTGGCGCGTACGGCCAGGGCTTGATGGACCAGGTCGAGAAAACCTTGCGCGCACGAGGAATCACACACGTTTCGCGCGATTACACGACTGACACTGCCGTCGCCTTTCAGGGCATCCTTACGAAGGTAAAAGGCGATCGCGCCGGCGTCATCGTGTATGGTGGCGCCGATGCGCAAGCCGGTCCAATGGTCAAGCAGATGAAGGCGCTGGGAATACCGGCAGTGTTCATCGGTGGCGACGGCGTATGCACCGGCGAGTGGACGAAACTCTCATCGGGATCGAATGAAGGACAGTATTGCACGCAGGCCGGCGAGCCAAGCTCGAAGATGCCGCGCTATGCGGACTTCGAGCAGCGATTCGAACCGCGCTACGGCAAAGTGGTCGTGTTTGCGCCTTACGGTTACGACGCGATGATGTTGCTCGCCGACGCGATGCGTCGCGCGCATTCAGTCGATCCGCATGTCTATCTGCATGCGCTGGAAACCGCCAACTATACCGGCGTGATTGGCACGATCCGTTTCAACCCGCAAGGCGATAACCGCAACGGAGTCGTCACGGTGTACCAGGTTCAACAAGGCAATCTCGTACCGGTTTTCAATTGATGTCGTGACGGGTGGCGTATTCAAAGGACGACTTGTTCCGGTCATTCTAAGGAGTACGCCGATTGATGATCGACGATCGTTCCAGGTTCGGCCCAGAACGGTCGTTCAACCGTGCGCTCAGGCGGACATGATGCGCATACGCCGTCAGACCGTCGAGCCCCCGTTCGGTACGCTGAAGTTCTGGATGGGTGCGGCGCGCTTCCTGATGAAAACCCGCGAGCATGTCAGCACCGAGATGAGCCTTCATGTGCTCGCGTGAAAAATCGTCAGAGCGCCCGTGCCGCGTTTTTACACAACCTGGCCGATCTCGGCCCTGTCATCGAACCCCCGAGTTCGGCCAACGCGAGACCGCCTGATCTGAGCGCGAACGGCCGTTAGCAACCGCACAACCGTCATGCCCCTGATACCCAGCACACGCCATTGAACTCGCTGGAAACAAAAAACCCCTGAAGCATTGCTGCATCAAGGGTTTAGGGAATTTCCAGGGATCGGGTGGAATACGTCCTGGTGCCGGGGACCGGACTTGAACCGGCAAGCTGTTAAGCGGCGGATTTTAAGTCCGCTATGTTTACCAATTTCATCACCCCGGCAGGGGTAAAACCACGCGTGGACGCGAATTCTACCATTGCCCGGCGAGCGCACCAAACCGGCGCAATCCGGCCTCGGTTCTCCCCCTCCCTCTCCCCGCCAGGAACAAAAACCGGAGTCATGCGCAGGTCATAAACGTTCCTGATAATCCGCTCACGAAAACGTTTACATGACGAGCGGAAACCATGATCCCAACGATCAAAGATGTCGCCGCCCACGCGGGCTTCTCCATCGCCACGGTCTCGCGCGCAATCAACGCGCCGCACACCGTGAACCCGGTCACGCTCGACAAAGTGCGTCAGTCCATCGACGCCCTCAACTTTCGCCCCAGCCCGCTAGGCCGGCAGTTGCGCGGCGAGCGCACGCGCCTCATCGGCGTGATCCTGCCGACGCTCGCCAACCCGGTGTTCGCCGAGTGCCTGCAAGGCATCGACGAGCTCGCCGCGGCGCAAGGCTACCGGCTCATGCTGATGACCACGCAATACGACGCCGACCGCGAACGCCACGCCATCGAAACGCTGCGCGAGCATCGCGTGGAAGGCCTGATCCTGACCGTCGCCGATGCCGACACGCATCCGCTACTCGACGAGCTCGACCGCGACGGCCTGCTCTATGTGCTGATGCATAACGACACGGTACGGCGTCCGGCGGTCTCGGTCGACAACCGCCTCGCGGCGTTCGACGGCGTACGCATGCTGATCGCGCACGGCCATCGCCGCATCCTGATGCTCGCCGGCACGCTCGCCGCCTCGGACCGCGCCCGCCAACGGCATCTCGGCTACGCGCAGGCGATGCAGCAGGCCGGTCTCACCCCGTCGCCCGCACTCGAAGTCGATTTCAACGCCGACGAACTGTCGCCGTCCGTGCTCGCGCATCTGACCAGTGGCCCAAACCGCCCAACCGCCCTCTTCTGCAGTAACGACCTGCTCGCCATGGTCGTGATGCGCGGACTGCGCCGTGCGCGTCTGCAGATTCCGCACGACATGTCGATTCTCGGCTTCGACGGACTCGCCATGGGCGAATTGCTGTCGCCGCCGCTGGCCAGCGTCTGCGCGCCGAATCGCGAGATCGGCTGTGCCGCCTGGCGTCGGTTGCTGGCTCGCGTAACGGGCACCTACGAATCGCCCGGCGAAACGTCGCTCACGCTGACGTTGCCGCACAGCCTGCGCGAAGGCGCCACCATCGCGGCGATTTCGAACCGCGCCGACAATCCGTCGGCGCGTGCATCGACGTCGGCCGAAGAACCGTTTGCATAAGCCGTTACTACGTTGAACCTCAAACCACCCGCTCTCTTCTCTTCAGGAGACCCGCAGTGATCCGCTCTTCAACACGTCTTGCCTGTTCGATCAAACCGCTCTGGCGCCGTCTCGCCCGCACCACCGCCGGCGCGCTGTCGGCCGGCATGATCGTTACCGCCGCGCTCGGCGCCCTCGCGCCGCAAGCAGCGCATGCCGATGAAACCGCGATCTGCTACAACTGTCCGCCTGAATGGGCCGACTGGGCAAGCCAGATCAAGGCGATCCAGCAAAAGACCGGCATTCGCGTGCCGTTCGACAACAAGAACTCCGGTCAATCGATCGCTCAACTGATGGCCGAGCAGAAGAGCCCGGTCGCGGACGTGGTGTATCTCGGCGTGTCGTCGGCGTTCCAGGCGAAAGACAAAGGCGTCATCCAGCCGTACAAACCCGCCCACTGGGACGATATCCCGGCGAACATGAAGGACCCGCAGGGCTACTGGTTCACGATCCACTCGGGCACGCTGGGCTTTTTCGTCAACAAGGACGCGCTCGAAGGCAAGCCAGTCCCGCGTTCGTGGGCCGACCTGCTGAAACCTGAGTACAAAGGCATGATCGGCTACCTCGATCCGTCGAGTGCGTTTGTCGGCTACGCGGGTGCGGTCGCGGTGAATCAGGCCCTCGGCGGCACGCTCGATAACTTCGAGCCGGGCCTCGACTGGTTCCGCAAGCTGAAGGCCAACGCGCCGATCGTCCCGAAGCAGACCGCCTATGCGCGCGTGATGTCCGGCGAAATCCCGATCCTGCTCGACTACGATTTCGACGCTTACCGCGCGAAATACAAGGATCACGCCAACGTCGAATTCGTGATTCCCAAGGAAGGCACGATCTCGGTACCGTACGTAATGAGTCTCGTGAAGGGCGCACCGCACGAAGCGAACGGCAAGAAGGTGCTCGATTTCGTGCTGTCGGACGAAGGCCAGAAACTGTGGGCCGAAGCCTATCTGCGCCCGGTGCGCGCGAATGCGATGACCCCGGACATCGCGGCCAAATTCCTGCCCGCCAGCGACTATGCGCGCGCCAAGCCGGTCGACTTCGGCAAAATGGCCGAGAAGCAGGCGAGTTTCGGCGAGCGTTATCTACAGGTGATGCATTGAACGACGTCACGTTCCCGCTGCGCTGGCGCATCGCTTTGATCGCGCCGGCGCTGGTGGTTTTCATCGCGTTCTGGCTGCTGCCGATGGGCGCGCTCGCGCAAATCAGCGGCGACGGCCACGCGTTCGCGACCTATCGCGCGATGCTGACAAATCCGCGCTACATGTCGAGTCTCGGCGCGACGGTCATGTTGTCCGCGGCGGTCACGGCGGCAACCCTGGTGCTCTCGGTGATCGCCGGTTTGCTGCTGGCGCGCCGCGAGTTTCCGCTCAAGCGCACGCTGCTCGCGTTGCTGACGTTTCCGTTGGCATTCCCAGGCGTCGTGGTCGGCTTCATGGTGATCATGCTGGCCGGACGCCAGGGATTGATCGGCGCGTTGTCGTTGAAACTCACCGGCGACCGCTGGGTGTTCGCCTACTCGATGAGCGGCCTCTTTCTCGGCTACCTGTACTTCTCGATTCCGCGCGTGATCGTCACCGTGATGGCGTCGGCGACCAAGCTCGATGCCTCGCTCGAAGAGGCCGCGCGTTCGCTCGGTGCGTCGCCGTGGCGAATTACGCGCGACATCGTGTTGCCCGCGTTGTCGCCGGGTCTGATCGCGGCGGGCGCGGTATGTTTCGCGACCGCGATGGGCGCCTTCGGCACGGCCTTCACGCTGGCCACCGACATCGACGTGTTGCCGATGACCATCTACACCGAGTTCACGCTGAACGCCAACATGGTGACGGCGGCGGGCCTGTCCATCGTGCTCGGCATCGTCACCTGGGCCGTGCTGGCGTTCGCTCGCAGCGTGAGCGGCTCGGCAGTCGCCGCAAGCGCATGAGCCGCACGTCCAAACCCGACGACAAGACTTCGATGAATTCCATCAGTACTCCCCTTGCGCCGGCTGCGAAGCCGCGCGCGCGACGGTTCAGGCTACCCACGTCGCGCACCTGGCTGGCAGCCGGCCAGTGGTTCGTTACGCTGCTGCTGTGCGCATTTCTGATCGTGCCGGTCGTGATGTCGATCATGGCCGGGCTCACGGTCAACTACTTCAAGGGCGTATCGAGCGGACTCACGTTGCGCTGGCTCGGCGAAGTGTGGACGCAGTATCACGGCTCGGTGTTTCTCTCGCTCGAAGTGGCCGCGGCGACCCTGCTGATCACGCTGCTGACCGGCGTGCCCGCCGGCTACGTGCTGGCGCGCAGCAAGACGCGGCTCTCGCGCATCATCGAAGAATTTCTGGTGCTGCCGATCGCGCTGCCCGGTCTTGCTTCCGCGCTTGCGCTGCTGGTGGTCTACGGCGGCTTCACGATGTTTCGCATGAGCGTCGCGTTTATCGTCGTCGGGCACGTGGTGTTCACGCTGCCGTTCATGGTGCGTGCGGTTGCCGCCGTATGCGCGAGCAGCGATCTGCGCACGCTCGAAGAAGGCGCGGCGAGTCTCGGCGCGAGCTTCTTGCAACGCTTCGTCACGATCGTGCTGCCGAATGCGCGACCAGGAATCGTCGCGGGTGCGCTGGCGGTGCTGACGCTTTCGATCGGCGAATTCAACCTGACGTGGATGCTGCACACGCCCGACACAAAGACGCTGCCGGTCGGTCTCGCCGACACCTACGCCTCCTTGCGTATCGAAATCGGCAGCGCCTACACGATTCTGTTTTTCATCATGACGATGCCGCTACTCGTCGCAATGCAATGGCTCGGGGTCGATGCGACCGGCCAGCGCAATGCGGGGAAAAAGCGCGCCGCCTCCCGTTCGAAGCCTTCACCGACGTCCACGCCATGAAACTCGACTCCGTTCCCATCACGCTCACGCAATGCGCGAAAACGTTTCGCGGCACGCGGGTGCTCGAGCCGCTCGATCTGCAGATCGGCGCCGGTGAGACGCTGGTCCTGCTCGGCCCGTCCGGTTGCGGCAAAACCACCACGCTGCGCATGATCGCAGGCCTCGAAACGCCCGACGCCGGCGGCAGCATCGCATTCGGCGACGAAGACGTCACCGCGCTGCCGATCGAAAAACGCCAGGTCGGCATGGTGTTTCAGAGCTACGCGCTGTTTCCGAACCTGACCGTGCGCGGCAACATCGGCTACGGATTGAAAATCAAACGCGTGCAGGCCGAAATCGCACGGCAACGCGTCGACGAATTGCTCGCGATGATGCGCCTTACCGCCCACGCTGACAAACCGATCGATCAGCTTTCGGGCGGTCAGCGTCAGCGCGTTGCGTTGGCGCGTGCGCTCGCCGTGCAACCCCGCGTACTGCTGCTCGACGAACCGCTGACCGCGCTCGACGCGCGTTTGCGCGACACCTTGCGCAGCGAGATGAATACGTTGCTGCGCGAGTTGGGCATCACGACCGTCTACGTCACGCACGATCAGGCCGAGGCGATGGAACTCGGCGACCGCATCGTCGTGATGAGCGCGGGGCGCATCGAACAGATCGGCTCACCGCGCGACATCTATTACCGCCCGGCGAATCGCACGGTCGCGCAATTCGTCGGTACCATCAACCGGCTGGCGGGCGAGCGGCGCGATGGCCTGCTCACGACCACGGGCGGCGCCGTACCTCTGCCCTCGGGCTCCGGGCGCGCCAGCGCCGCACATGAATTTTTCTTCCGACCCGAAGACGCGTACCTCGCCGACCCGGCCGACGCGCAACTGCGCGGCAAGATCGAAAGCACGGCGTTTCTCGGTGAACGCACCCGTCTGACGATCGGGGGTGCCGCACCGGACGCCTTGCTGATCGACGTCGCCGGCCGCGTAGAACTCGCGCGTGGCACGCCGGTCGGGATTTCGATCGCGCAGGACGCGCTGATTGCGCTATCGTAATGACACAGCGCTGCGTTTCCAGTGCGCCATAAAGAAGGACATCCCCATGCTGCTGGCTCAAATTAGCGACCTGCATATCAAACGGCCCGGCGCGCTGGCCTATCGCCGCGTCGACACCGGCGCCTATTTCGCGCGCACGGTCACCGCGCTCAACGCGCTGGAGCCGCGTCCCGACGCGGTGATCATGACCGGCGACCTCGTCGATCAGGGCGACCCGGAACAGTACGCGCACCTCAAGACGCTGCTCGCGCCGCTCGAGATTCCCTATTTCCTGCTGGTGGGCAACCACGACGAACGTGCCGCACTGCGCGCGGCGTTTCCCGATCGCGCCGAATTGCACAGCGGCGGCGAGTTCGTGCACTACGCGCTCGATATCGGACCGCTACGCGTGATCGCGCTCGACTCGATGGTGCCTGGCGAAAGCGCCGGCGATCTGTGCGACGCACGGCTCGCCTGGCTCGCCATGCAACTCGATGCGGCGCACGGCAAGCCGACGGTGGTCGCGTTGCACCATCCGCCGTTCGTTTGCGGCATCGGCCACATGGATGAATTACGGCTCGATCCCGCCGCCGCCGACAAGCTCGCCGCGTTGATCGCACGTTATCCGAACGTCGAGCGGGTGATCTGCGGCCACGTGCACCGGCCCATGTTCGTGCGCTTTGGCGGCACGATCGCATCGGCCGTGCCGGCGCCCGCGCACCAGGTCGGGCTCGACCTGCGCGAGGATGCGCCCTCGGCATTCATGATGGAGCCGCCCGCCTATGCGTTGCATCGTTACGATCCGGCGACGGGCATCGTCACCCATCATGCGTATGTCGATAAAGCCGACGGCCCGTATCCGTTTTACGAGCCTGAAGGCGCGTTGATCGACTGACGGCCGCGCCGCCTCGCCGGATCAGGCGGCGACAAAGGTTTGCTGGACGCGCCGGGACAACCTGAAATACGGTATCCCTAGCGCGGCGGCAGCGACGGCTTGCACGAAACCGTCGAACGGGATGGCGATGTCGATGCCGATGGCGTGGGTCATGTGATCACCCAGCAGGTAGGCGATGGTTCGCATAATGACGACGGCCAACAGCCACGCCTGCACCTGGACGGGAAAACGCGCTGATTTGCGCCGCACGAGCAACGCCAGCCAACCCGCGCCGGCGACGATGAAGCCTCCGATGATCACGTCGCAGCCCACCATCGCAATCACGGTGCGATACCAGCCGTGCGTTTCGGGGCGCACGAATACGGCCAGCAGTTCCCATTCGAGCATGAGCTTGAGCGGATCGCGCAATGTGAACGCGGTTGAAAGCGCCCATGCGGCGAGACAGATCAGGGCGATGAGCAACCAGCCGCCGATTCGTCGGGGTTCGGGTTTCGAGCTTGTGTTCATAAAATCGGTCACCTGATGGATCGTGTTGCGCGTATTGCGCGCGCCGATTCTACGAACGAAAAGCGAACGACCATCTCATTTTTGTAGCGCGATATTCAGAGCAGCTTCCGCATTTCCGGATTTTCCCGTTCCCATTCCTCCGTTCCCGCTCCTCCGTTCCCCTTTCACAGCACCTGTTTCTCGCCAGCGTAGCCTTTACGTTCAACCTGGCACGGTAGTGCGCCTGAGAGGCCGTCAGCACGATCCGGCCTGCTCCGGTATGATCGGCACGCTTGAGGACTGCGCATGGGCCGGTCCGTCGATGGTCTGCTCACATGTCCACATCCGAAGCCTCTACTCCCATTTCCGCCGACCGGTCGTTGCGCGGCTTGCTGCTTCTGCTCGCGACGATTGCCGGTGTCGCGGTCGCGAACATCTATTACAACCAGCCGCTGCTCGACAATTTGCGGCAGTCGTTTCCGAACAGTGCGTCGTGGGTTGGCGCGGTACCGGCCGTGACGCAGCTCGGCTACGCCGCCGGGATGCTGCTGTTGGCGCCGCTCGGCGACCGCTTCGATCGTCGCCTCCTGATCCTGCTGCAGATCGCCGGCATGTGCGTTGCACTGGTGCTGGCGTCCACCGCGCCGACGCTGACGGTGTTGATTGTCGCGAGCCTTGCGATTGGCGTGCTCGCCACCATCGCGCAACAGGCCGTGCCGTTCGCGGCCGAACTCGCGCCCGCATCCGGGCGTGGGCATGCCGTTGGCACGGTGATGAGCGGACTGTTGCTGGGGATTCTGCTGGCCCGAACCGCGGCGGGCATTGTCGCCGAGTATTTCGGCTGGCGCGCCGTGTTTGGCGCATCGGTCGTTGCGTTGCTGGTGCTGGCCGTGGTGATCATTCTGCGTCTGCCGAAGAGCAAGCCGACGTCGACGTTGCCGTACGGCAAGCTGCTGGTTTCGATGTGGCACCTCGTGGTCGAGCATCGCGCGTTGCGTGAGGCTTCGCTGACGGGGGCTGCCATGTTCGCGGCGTTCAGCATTTTCTGGTCTGTGCTGGCGTTGTTACTGGCGGGCGCGCCGTTTCATCTCGGACCGCAGGCCGCCGGCCTGTTCGGGATCGTTGGCGCGGCGGGGGCGATGGCCGCGCCGCTTGCCGGCAAGTTTTCCGACCGACGCGGACCGCGGGCGATTATCACGGTGTCGATTGTGCTGGTGGCGATATCGTTTGTTGTTTTTGCCTTGTCGGCGAAGAGCATTGCCGGGTTGGTGATTGGCGTGATCATCCTCGATATTGGTGTGCAGGCTGCACAGATTTCCAATCAATCACGGATTTATGCGTTGAAGCCTGAAGCGCGGAGCCGCGTGAATACTGTTTATATGGTGGCTTATTTTATTGGCGGTGCCGTGGGGTCTGGGGTTGGCGCTGCCGTTTGGCCGGCTTTTGGGTGGGTTGGGGTCAGTGTTGCTGGGGTGGGTTTTGCCGGGCTGGCGGCGTGGAATCATTTGAGGCTTCCAGCCAGGGGGTAGGAGGTGAGGTTGTTTTTTGCCTGGTTGGCGGGGTGGTTGTTTGTGGTTTTGTCGTGTTAGGTTTTCCTTGGGCTGACTTCTTTTGGTTTGCCTTGATTTGCTCTTAGGGTGTTGGCCTTTCCTTGCTTTGTTAGTGGTCTGGTTTGGCGGTGCTTCTATGGCGTTGGCCTTTCCTTGAATTTTTATTGGTTTATTAGCGTTGCCCCTGTGCGGGGCGGCACTTACTTTCTTTGCCGCCGT